>NZ_JARIXW010000001.1:0-1783919 GCF_029269325.1 Mesorhizobium sp. XAP4
AGCGCTTCGGCATGACGCATTTCGTCAATCCGAAGGAGATCGACGGCGATGTCGTGCCCTACCTCGTCAACATGACCAAGCGTGGCGCCGACCAGATCGGCGGCGCCGACTACACATTCGACTGCACCGGCAGCACCAAGGTCATGCGTCAGGCGCTCGAAGCCTCGCATCGCGGCTGGGGCAAGTCGGTGGTCATCGGCGTGGCCGGCGCCGGCCAGGAGATCTCGACGCGGCCGTTCCAGCTGGTCACCGGCCGCACCTGGATGGGCACCGCCTTCGGCGGCGCGCGCGGCCGCACCGATGTGCCGAAGATCGTCGACTGGTACATGGACGGCAAGATCCAGATCGACCCTATGATCACCCACACGCTCAAGCTCGAGGACATCAACAAGGGTTTCGATCTCATGCATGCCGGGGAGAGCATTCGCAGCGTCGTGGTTTACTGACCGGCTCACACGACACGCTCGCGTCGAAGGCTCTGTGTTCCCAAAATACCGTGCCTCCCCGACATCGGGCGTTAGGCCGGCGGCGCGACTGACATTCCGGATGTCCGCGCCGCCGGTCGGTTCGACCCCACCTGATCCGCCCGGGTTGCCGCGATCAATGTCGATGCCGTAGACACCGGCCCATTGGTGTTTGAAATCCGTGGAGAGGGAATATGCCGGAACCCATGAAGACCATCTCCCAGGCAAAATCCCATGGCGGAGTGCAGGGCATCTATTCGCACCTGTCGACGAGTTGCTGCTGCGACATGACGTTTGCCGTTTTCGTGCCTCCACAGGCCCGGGAAACGCCTTGCCCCGTGGTGTGGTATTTGTCGGGACTGACCTGCACCCATCAAAATGTCATGGACAAAGGCGAATACAGGCGCATGGCCGCCGAACTTGGCCTGATCGTCGTCTGTCCAGACACCAGTCCGCGCGGCGCCGACATCCCTGATGAAAAGGACAATTGGCAGTTTGGCGGCGGCGCCGGCTTTTATCTTGATGCAACGCAGGAGCCTTATGCGAAGAACTACCGGATGTATTCCTACCTCGTCGAGGAACTATCCACGCTGATCGCCGCTAATTTTCCGGCAGACATGTCGCGCCAAGCCATAACGGGCCATTCGATGGGCGGACACGGCGCGCTGACGATTGCTTTGAAAAACCCGCAGCGGTTCAGGAGTTGCTCGGCATTTGCGCCGATCGTGCAGCCAAGCGCTGCCGGCTGGTCAAGGCCGGCTTTCGAAAAATATCTCGGCACGGATGAGGCCTCGTGGCGGGCCTACGACGCTACTTCGCTTGTTGAAGACGGGCGCCGCTTCCCGGAATTTCTCATCGATCAGGGAACATCGGACGGGTTCCTGAATGACGGGCTGAGACCCTGGCTATTAGAGGCGGTCTGCGCCAAAGCCGGCATTCCGCTGACGTTGCGCATGCAGGACGGATACGACCATTCGTATTTCTTCATTTCGACATTCATGGACGACCATTTGAGATGGCATGCGGAACGGCTTGCATAGGTCGAGGTCCGAGCGATGCAATCGGATTAATCCTCGTCCAAGCGAGGACCGCGTTACTCTTTCTTGTCTCTACCGGGGCGAGGAACACGATGGCGCCGCATTGAAATTGTTGAACAATTTCAACCGGAAGCGCTACCAACGCGTATAAATTTTTAGCCATTTCAATGGTTTAACTGGATTTTGGTAGCGGGAGAGGGACTTGAACCCCCGACCCCAGGATTATGATTCCCGTGCTCTAACCAACTGAGCTACCCCGCCAGGGCGGCGAAAGGCCCGAAATCCGCCTCAAATCGAAAGGCATGTCGGGGGCGTTCGCCAAGGTCGCGCGGATATAAGGTTGGGAAGGTGAGCCTGTCAAGCTTCGAAGCAACCGGCTTGCCGGCTTATCGTCATTATCGAAAAGCTTTGCCGCGGCGACATTTGGTTGTCGCCGCCGGGGTTGAGTTCGAAGGGGCACGTCGCTATGTCTCGGCCACGAGTTTTTAGAGTTTGAAACAGATGAAGCCGCGCATAGCAGTCCTCGGTTGCGGATACTGGGGCAGCAACCACATCCGCACTCTCAAGGCGCTCGGCGCGCTGCACGCGGTCTCCGATACCAACCGGGCCCGCGCGGAAGGCTTTGCCAGCGAGCAGGACTGCCTGGCGATCGAGCCGGACCAGCTGTTCGTCCGTGACGATATCGACGCCATCGTCATGGCGCTGCCGCCGCAATTCCATGCCGACCTTGCGGTACGTGCCGTCGAGAGCGGCAAGGACGTGCTGGTGGAAAAGCCGATCGCGCTGACGGTGGCGGATGCCGAGCGTGCGGTGCAGGCGGCCAAGGACAATGGCCGCGTCTTCATGGTTGGCCATGTCCTGCGGTTCCACCCCGCCTTCGAGACGCTGAAGGGGCTGATCGACAAGGGCGAACTCGGGGAGGTCCGCTACATCCACTCTCACCGGCTCGGCCTCGGCAAGTTCCACACAGAGAACGACGCGCTGTGGGACCTGGCGCCGCACGATCTGTCGATGATCCTGGCGATCACCGGCACAGAGCCGATCGAGGTGCGCGGCGAGGGGGCCGCCCTGCTCGACAATCTCAGCGACTTCGCGCATCTGCACATGCGCTTCCCCAACGGCCTGCGCAGCCATCTCTTCACCTCGCGTCTCAATCCCTATCGCGAGCGGCGGCTGACCGTGGTCGGCACCAAGGCAATGGCGGTGTTCGACGACGTCGAGCCATGGGAACGCAAGCTGGCCGTCTACCGCCACGCGGTGTGGCAGGACAGCGGCCAATGGGCCTTCACCACCAATGAGCCGTCCTATGTCGCGGTTGCCCAGGGCATGCCGCTGACGCGCGAGCTGGAGCATTTCATCCAGTGCATCGAGACGCGTGCCGAACCGCGTACCAGCGGCGAGGAAGCGATCCGGGTGCTGCGCATCCTGACCGCCGGCACGGTCACCCACACCAAGTCGAATTCCTGAAGCGCGGATTATTCGGCAGGAAACTTATTCGGCAAGAATCTTATTCCGCGGGAATCTTATTCCGCGGGAATCTGGGCCGGCCGGGCGGCAAGCCGGGTCAGCATGGCCTCGGCCTCGGCGCCACGCTCCGATCGCTCGATGAAGCCGCCGCCGAACACGCGGGCTTCGTTGCCGTCATCGGAGTAGAGCACGCAGGCCTGGCCCGGCGCGATGCCGGACTCGCCGTCGACCAGTTCCACCCATGTGGCACCGGCACGATGATGCAGCACGGCCGGGCGCGGCGGCCGCGTCGAGCGGACCTTGGCGAACAGTTCCAGGCCGCCGGCAGGGACGTCTGTGAGCGGTCCGTCGCCCAGCCAGTTCATATTGCGCAGATAGATCTTGTGCGTCTCCAGCGCCTCGCGCGGGCCAACCACGACGCGAGCCCGGTCGGCATCGAGATGGACGACGTAAAGCGGTTCGCCCGAAGCGATGCCGATGCCACGGCGCTGGCCGATCGTGTAGCGCAGGATGCCCTCATGGCGGCCGAGCACGCGGCCGTCGATGTGGACGATGTCGCCCGGATTGGCCGCAGTTGGCTTCAGCTTGGCGATGATGTCGGAATACTTGCCCTGCGGCACGAAGCAGATGTCCTGGCTGTCCTGCTTGGCGGCAACCGCCAGCCCCATCTCCTCGGCGATGGCGCGAACCTGAGGCTTCGACAGGCCGCCGAGGGGAAAGCGCAGATAATCGATCTGCGCCTGCGTGGTGGCGAACAGGAAGTAGCTCTGGTCACGGTCGGCGTCGACCGGACGGTAGAGCGCGCGCTGGGCGCCATTGGCGCCGGAACGGATGTAGTGGCCGGTGGCCAGCGCGTCGGCGCCGAGCTCCTTGGCGGTGGCCAGGAGGTCGGCGAACTTCACCGTCTGGTTGCAGGAAACGCACGGGATCGGCGTCTCGCCGGCGACGTAGCTTTCGGCGAAGGGATCGATGACCGCCTTGCGGAAGCGTTCCTCGTAGTCGAGCACATAATGGGGGATGCCGAGCGTCTCGGAGACACGGCGGGCATCGTCGATGTCCTGCCCCGCGCAGCATGAGCCGGCCCGGTGCGTCGCCGCGCCGTGGTCGTAGAGCTGCAAGGTGACGCCGACGACGTCGTAGCCCTCGCGTTTCAGCAGGCCGGCGACGACCGATGAATCGACACCGCCGGACATGGCGACGACGATGCGGGTGTTTTCGGGACGTCCGGGGAGATCGAGACTGTTCATGATGCTTTCGTTCTGCGCGGCGCCTCAATGCCAATGTCGAGAATATAGGTCAAGCTTTACCGGCGCGCCAGCGTGCAGGGCGATTCACCGTTTGTGGCCGATCTTCGCCAAGGGATGCATTTTCCCCCGGCAAATCAGGGTTTGCGGGCAGATGTTTCAAATGCCGGCGAAAAGACTAACGCGGCGTTCATGATCCTTACCTAGTCATTAGGGTCTGCTTAGGCAATTTTTAAAGCTGTGGCGGTAACGTGGCGGGGATTGGGTCTTTGAGTTTTTTGTAGAGAGTACGATGACCGATCTGGTTAGACCGAGAGTCAAATATGTTATCGGGCCTGACGGCAGCCCTCTTACGATTGCCGATCTGCCGCCGACCAATACACGTCGCTGGGTTATCCGGCGTAAGGCGGAAGTGGTTGCGGCCGTGCGCGGCGGGCTTTTGAGCCTGGACGAGGCATGCCAACGCTACAAGCTCACCACCGAGGAATTCCTGTCCTGGCAGGCGTCGATCGACGAATACGGCCTTGCCGGGCTGCGCACGACACGCATCCAGCAATACCGGCACTGACCATTGCGAATTTAGACGAAGGGCGCGGCTAACTCCGCGCCCTTCTGTTTTTCACGGTCACCGTTCCGCTCAGAGCGACAGCACAACCTTGCCGATCGGCTTGGTGGCAAGGAAGGCGTGAGCGGCCCCCGCCTGGTCCAGTGGGAAGCTCTTCGCCACATGGACGGTGATCTTGTTGGCATCGATCAACCGAGCCAGTTCCAGCAGGCCCTCCCTGTCGGGCACGACCGACATACGCTCGACCCGAATATCGCGCGCACTGGCCTGCGCCCTGGTGTCGTCGCTGACATCGAGCAGTGACACCAGCACGCCGCCACGCTTGAGCACCTTCAGCGAGCGTTGGGCGTGGTCGCCGCCCATTGGATCCAGCACCAGATCGATGTCGCGAACATGTTCGGTGAAATCGCCCTTGGTGTAGTCGATGACCTCGTCGGCGCCGAGGTTGCGGACGAAATCGAGCTTGCCCGGGCTGGCCGTGGCGACGACGTGGGCGCCGCGCGCCTTGGCGATCTGCACCGCCAGATGACCGACGCCGCCGGCTCCCGCATGCACCAATACGCGCTGCCCCGATTTCAGCCCGCCGTGGCGAACAAGCCCTTGCCAGGCGGTGAGGCCGGCCAGCGGCAAGGCGCCTGCCTCGAGGTGGCCCGCGCCCTTCGGCTTCAGTGTGATTTGATCGGCAGGTACGGCAACCAACTCGGCATAGGCGGCGGCCTGCTTGGGAAAGCGCGGCATCCCGAACACCTCGTCGCCGATCTTGAAGCCGGTGACGCCGGCGCCGAGTGCTTTGACAGTTCCCGAGATATCCCAACCCAGGATGAAGGGCGGCTCGCCGAGCAAGGGGTAGTAGCCGGCACGGACGGCGCCATCGACCGGATTGATGCCCGCGGCCTTGACACCGACCAGCACTTCGCCGGCCTCTGGCGTGGGATCGGGCTGATCGGCGATGACAAGGACGTCGGGTCCGCCGACGGAATTCTGGATAGCGGCACGCATTGAGATGTCTCCTGCTCGGTTGATGCCACTATCATTTGGATAGTAATAGCCCCTTGTCCAGTATGTACCTTCCTGATACATACGCACCTCATGGATAGTGAAGATGATTGCGGTTTCGGCTATGACGCGTTCCGGCGAACGTGTCCTTCGCACACAGTGCTGGAGATGCTGGCCAGCAAATGGGTCTATCTGGTGGTTTGCGCGCTGCGCAAAGGCCGGCTGCGCAATGGCGAGCTTGCCCGGAAGCTTGACGGCATCACGCCGAAGATGCTGACGCAGACGCTGCGCGTGCTCGAGCGCGACGGATTGGTACGGCGCGAGATCTTTCCGGTCATTCCGCCGCGCGTCGAATATGAATTGACCGAGCTCGGTCAGAACCTGGCGGGACTGCTTACCCAGATCAGGTCATGGGCGGAGCAGCATGCGCCGGATATCAAGGATGCCCGTGCAAAGGCAATTGCCGAGAATGAAGGGGATTGGGCCGCGTAGGGCGGTTTTCATTCTTCTGGGCGTATTCCCGCCGGGCCGCAAGCCGCGACAATGCGCCAGTCCGATGGCGAGCGTTGACGTCGCCAAGGGCAGGGTTTTAGCCGATCATGGCGCTGCGGCCACCGACTTCGGCTTCGCGGATCTTCGTGTCGCGCGATTCCAGCATTTCCGCTTTGGAAAGCTCCGCTTCAGCTTCGCCGAGTAATGATTCGGCGGCGCTTCGCTGCTGGGCGAGGTCGCTTTGGGAATTCCTGAGATTGTCGCGGCGCAGGCGAGCCGCCTTGGCGAAGGTCGGATAGGCGAAATGGTTGATGTCGGTGATGCCGGCCTTCTTTTCCTCGGCGGTAATCTGAAGCTCCAGCTCGACGGCCATGCGTTCGAACTCGGCGATCATCATGTCGAGCTGCAGCAGCTGCCGCCGCTTCTCATTCACCTGAAACTGTTTCAGCCGAACGAGGTTTTCACGTGACTTCATGATTCGGTACTCCCGGAAACGCACACCCGCACTTATCGTCCAAACCACCTGGAAACGCCCAGGCCGCACCCGTGTCCACCGGCTTTCCCCCAACTATGGGAAACAAAACCCTAAAGTTTTTTGCCGGCGGTAACCATTCGTTTACGGGCATTGTTAATCATACGGGTCAGGACTTAAGGCCGGGTAAAAATTCCGGCCACCGATGCGGAAGCGACGTCGATGAGTCCCTGGAGTCGCTTAGTCCAGGTTGTTAATGTGTTGCATTAGGAATTTGGTTCTGAGATTCGTTATTAGATTCAAGAGGGTGTAGAAAGAGGTTAAAAAATCTGGTACCGTCATGGACGGGAAATTAGGATTTGTTAACCATTCAATGGCAGCCTCTGCACAAGGCAACCACTGCTCCGGGTCCGGACGGGTCGTGAAATGGTCCGGCAGCAGAAAAGGGGAATAAAATGCGTGTTCTGCTGATAGAAGATGACAGTGCAACCGCACAAAGCATCGAACTGATGCTGAAATCAGAAAGTTTCAACGTCTACACGACCGATCTCGGTGAAGAGGGCGTCGATCTAGGCAAGCTCTACGACTACGATATCATTCTTCTCGACCTCAACCTGCCTGACATGTCAGGCTACGAGGTCTTGAGAACGCTTCGCCTTTCCAAGGTCAAAACACCTATTCTCATCCTCTCCGGCATGGCCGGCATCGAGGACAAGGTGCGCGGCCTCGGCTTCGGCGCAGACGACTACATGACCAAGCCATTCCACAAGGACGAGCTGGTTGCCCGCATTCATGCCATCGTGCGGCGTTCCAAGGGCCACGCCCAGTCGGTCATCACCACCGGCGACCTGGTGGTCAACCTCGATGCCAAGACAGTCGAAGTGGGCGGCCAGCGCGTGCACCTGACCGGCAAGGAATACCAGATGCTGGAGTTGCTCTCGCTACGCAAGGGCACCACGTTGACCAAGGAAATGTTCCTCAACCACCTCTATGGCGGCATGGACGAGCCTGAGCTGAAAATCATCGACGTCTTCATCTGCAAGCTGCGCAAAAAGCTCGACGCGGCATCGGGCGGTCAGAACTACATCGAAACGGTCTGGGGTCGCGGCTATGTGCTGCGCGAACCGGAAGACATTCGCGTCAGCGCCTGAGCGACGAATCGTTCGAATCTTTTCAATAAAAAACCCGGCTTCGGCCGGGTTTTTGCATGATGGGCTGGTAACGGTCTGCTTTTGGGCTTCCGAGCAGAAGACCGTCACGCACTTTTTCTGGAGTTGCTCAAGGATGCCGAATCAGGTGCGCTCTTCAAGGTGCGAAAGCGCTCGAGCAACTGCGGGCGGTTGAACGGCTTCAAGAGATAGCCCTGGGCGCCGGCTCGCTTGGCCCGCATGATCGAAGCAATATCGAGCTCGACCAGGGAAATCAGGATCTGCGGCCTTATCGGGCTCTCCATGGCGCGGACGCGACGGATGAGATCGACCGCCGGTACGTCGGGCAAGGCGCCATCGACGACGATGATGTCGGGCATGTCGGCGGCGCACATCTCCAGCGCGTCAAGTCCGCTGGCGGCCTCGATGACAATCATTTCGGAGCCGCCCAGGATGCGTTTTGCAACCTTCCTGATAACGCTTGAATCGTCGACGAACATGCAGCGTTTCATTTCCGGGTCCTCTTTGCCTTCTGGCAGTCCGGTAGCGTCGGGGGCATCCAGGACGCACCATAGGCCAATCTGGTAAAGAAGCCGAAAAGGCGTTAGGTAAAATTTTTACAAAGATGGGCAGGTGCCTACTTTTATTCACGAATGCTTTGGCGCCGCCTGAACGACCAGACGCATCTCAAGTCGATGAGCTGGAATTACAGCTTTAAATGAAAAAATACTTCGCTTTATCGGCTGCGCATCAGGCCGCCGAAAGCACGATTTCTTCCGGCGTCGCGTGGATCGATATCGTCATGCCGGCCTCGCGCGCCAGAAGCAGCGTGTAATAGGGCTGCACGGAATGCGCGTCGATCGGCTCCTCCGGCTTGTGGCCGGAATGCAGTTCGAGGAATTTCGGCGGCACCCGCAGCATCGGGCCAGCCGACGCAAGCGCGAAACGCGGTTCGGTCTCAAGGTTTTCCAGCGTCACGGAAAGCTTGCCGCCGCGCGGAATGGCGGCATTGGCGACGAGGATCAGGTTGAGCAGCAGCTTGACCTTGTTCTTGGGCAGCAACGCGCGGGGCCCGTTCCAGGTCAGTTCCGGCTTTTCGTTCTTGAGGAAGGCGATGGCGACCGCTTCGGCATCGCCGGTATCGATCAACATACCGGCCGAACCGGCGGCACCGAAGGCGATGCGGGCGAACTGAAGGCGGGCCGAAGCGTTGCGGGCGCTCTGACGGATCAGCTTCATGGCGTCCTCATCGGCGCCGCCTTCATCAAGCAATTCGAGCCCGTTGTTGATCGCGCCGACCGGCGAGATGATATCGTGGCAGACCCGGCTGCACAAAAGCGCTGCCAGATCGGGTGCGGAAAGGGTGAACAGATCGGCCATCGGCGAAAAATCCCTGCAAAATCTCACAACTCATGGCCGGGCGATCGATCGTCGCCTGCCACACGAATCACGCACTCTCTCCTCAGGCTTTCTGAATACACAGCGCCCGTGCGTGCAGCAACAAATCCAAATTGTGGTTGTGGCAAATGGCGTGTTCACGCAGGCTGCCGACCCCAATTGAGCGACCCCAAACAGCCTTCGAACCGCCATGTTCATGTGGGAGCTTAATGGTTGAAAAAGGATTACGGCATAATTTGCCCCTAACAGTTACCCTTAACGGCCGGCTAAAAGAGCCGTACGGGGTGCGAGGCGTCGGCGAAGGTGCTCCCTGACGGAGATTGGAAGCATGTTTTCCCGATACTACGACCGGAGCTTTCTCCGTGTCTTCTCAATGGCGGTCACGCTCCTGGGCGTTCTCGTCTTCTCGACTTCAGCCCTGCGGGCCCAGGAATACACCGCTCAGGAGATTGTCGATTCCGGTCACAAATTTTTTGGCGCCACATCGGGCGGACTCGCCACGGTGATCGAGAAGATTTTTGCCTCCTACGGCCTGCCCAACGGCTATCTGCTGGGCGAAGAGGGTTCTGGTGCGCTGATCGGTGGCCTGACCTATGGCGAAGGCACGCTCTACACCAAGAATGCCGGCGACCACAAAGTGTTCTGGCAAGGCCCGTCGCTCGGCTGGGATTTCGGCGGCGAGGGGTCGCGGGTGATGATGCTGGTCTACAATCTCGATGATGTGGGCAGCCTCTACAACCGCTATGGCGGCGTTGCCGGTTCAGCCTATGTGGTGGCGGGCGTCGGCTTCAACGTGCTGAAGAACAACAATGTTCTCCTGGTGCCGATCCGCACCGGCGTCGGTGCTCGGCTCGGCGTCAATCTCGGCTATCTGAAGCTTACCGAGCGGGCCACGTGGAATCCGTTCTAGGCTGAAGTCCTTGGCTGTCGTTGTCCAAAACCGGGACCGCTTTTGGGTCGACATGCATTAAACTCGTACCGTTGCGGCAAACCCTTGCCGCAACGCTGGATTTCCGCCATGTCAACGTGGCACAGTCAAAGCGATCTATGCGCTTTTGATGCTTGCCGGCCACAACGGGTAGTCACTTGGTCCAGTCGGTCCTGTTCTTCGTCCTCGGCTTTCTCTGCGCTGGCTTTCTGGCGCTCATGGTGGCTCCGGCCATATGGCGTCGTGCGGTCGCGCTTACACGCAAACGCATCGAATCCTCGATCCCTCTGACGCAGACCGAGATCCAGGCGGACAAGGATCGCATCCGCGCCGAATACGCCATGGCGACGCGCCGCCTGGAAATCAGCGTCAAGGCGTTGCGTGAGAAGGCGGCCGAACAACTGGTCGAGATCAATCGCGGTCGCGAGGCCATGAAGGGCCTGGCGGTCGAGCGGACGGACAAGAACCAGGCGCTGACCGAGCTGGGCGCGAAGAACGAAGCGCTGCGTCAGCGAGAGGGCGAGTTGCAGCAGCTTTCGGAGCGTCTGAAGGAAACCGAACGCAAGCTGGAAAAGCGCGCCCTTGAGCTGGAAAAGCTGGAGCGCATGTATGACGACGCCAGTTTTTCCTCGAGCAGCCGGCAGATCGAGCTCGTGGCGCGAGAGTCCGAAATGCAGAAACTCGCCAGCGACATTGCGATGCTGCGCGGCCAGCGCAAGGAAGCCGACAGGCGCGGCCAGGAAATCGCGGCCGAAAGCAAGGCCGCGCGGGACGCCCTGAAAGCCGAGAAGAAAAAGACCGCCGAGCTCGACAAGAAGGTCGAACGGCTGCTGGCCACACTTGCCGATCGAGAAGACAAACTCGACCGCCGCGAAAAGGAACTGGCACGCATGCGCGAAAGATCGAAATCCGAGGACAGCGCGCCAGCCTTGCGGCTGGTCGGCAAGGGCGGCGATGTCGCGAGGAGCGATGATTTCGACAAGGCAATCGCCAAGCTCGATAGCGACCGTGAGCAGCTCGAGGCGAGGCTGACGGCGCTGGCGCGCGAGAACAAACGGCTGAAGGCGGATCTCACCGCACTAGCCGCCTCCAAGGCCACTGACAGCAGCTCCGCCTTGCGCGAGCAGATGAACGAGCTGGCGGCGGAGGTCGTCCATCTGACGGCCAAGCTCGAGGGGCCTGGTTCGCCGATCGCCATGGCATTGGCGGTACCGTCGGACGCACGCTCCGGCAACGGTGACCGCAGTCTTGCCGACCGCGTGCGCGCGCTGCAGAAGGCTGACGCGACAAGCTGAAGTCAGGCTTCCTTAGAGCATTTCACCGTTTCACGGAAACGGCGAAATGCCCTAACTCTTTGCTTTGACGCAATTCTGGACGGAAAACCGCTTCACACTTTTCCTAGAATTGCTCTAGCCGAAAAATGATGCAGCGCGATGGCTGAAGCCGCGGCGACATTCAGGCTGTCGAAGCCTTCCGCCATGGTGATCCGCACGTCGTGCAGGCTTGCGAGCAGGTCGTCCGGCAAGCCTTCGCCCTCGGTGCCGAGATAGAGCGCCAGGCGCTCGCTGCGCTGCGCATCGCGGATGTCGGTCTTCCCGCGTGGCGAGAGCGCGAATTGTTCGAAGCCACGTCGGGCGAGCGTCGTTGTGAAGCCGGCGGTATCGGTGAACGATGCGAACGGGATCTTGAGCGCGGCGCCGACCGAAACGCGGATCGCCTTGCGATAGAGCGGGTCGCAGCACGTCGCATCCAGCAAAACCGCGTCAGCGCCAAAGGCGGCGGCGTTGCGGAAGATCGAGCCCACATTGTCATGATTGGCGATGCCGACGAGCACCACGACCAGCGCACGAGGCGGCAAGCCATCGAGCAGGGCTTCAGCCGGCTGCGGCGCTCCCTTGCGGCCCATGGCCAGGATGCCGCGATGCATGTGAAATCCGGCGATTGCGTCCATCACCGCGCTGGTGGCCACATAGACCGGGAGGTCGGCGGGCGCCTTGCTCAGGATCTTGTCGAGACCCGCCAGCCGGTTTTCCAGGACGAGGGCCGATTCGGCGGCAAAGCGTCCAGTTGTGAGCAGCAGGTCGAGCACCACCTTGCCTTCGGCGACGAAGCGGCCTTGCCGGCCGGCGAGGTCACGCTCGCGAATGTCGAGATAGGCAGCGACGCGCGGATCTTGCGGGTCGTCGATGCGAATGGGATCCATGCATTCCTCGCGACCGTCGCATCGGCCCCGAAAATCCGGACCGCTTCCCGGCGCTCACCTTGATTGGAAAGCACGGTGCGACACTTCGGGACAATCAGCCAGCTTTTGCGCCCCAAATGGGCGCATGTCGCTCTGAATCGCCGGCGAGATCGGCGGCTGTGTGGTCAGGTTCCAGCACGGCGCAAGCGGTGCGCCATCTGGGACAGGTCATCCTTGCCGCTGCCGAAAATGCCGTCCAGCATGACAAGCAGTTCTCGCACGGCGTCGGATTTGCAGGAGTAGTAAATCATCTGGCGGTCGCGGCGGGTGTCGACAAGGTCGAGCGCCCGCAACTTGGCGAGATGCTGGGACAGGGCGGATTGGCTGAGCATCACCTTCTCGGCTATGGCTCCCACCGACATTTCACCTTCGGCGAGGTAGCTCATGATCAACAGTCGCTTCTCATTGCCCATCAGCATGAGAAACTCTGCCGCCGATTCGGCGTTCACGATTAGCTTTGTCGAGACCATCGATCCCCCATGCTTCCTGTTCATCCCGACGCCATGGGGGCAATGGCGTCTGATTCCATAAATTCACTTATCGATCGGCGCTGGCGATTCAGCGTCACTAAAAGGTAGAGCATTTCACCTAAATCTCAAGTGTTGCTTTTGATCCAGCATAATTAAGTCTCAGTCCCGGCGTCGACAATGGCTCGGCCCGCCCTCGCCATATCGACCAGAACGTGCCGCAATTCACCTGCTGCGCCCAGAGGTTGCGGGTAAAAGACCCGGCAAGCATCGTCGCCCGACACCAGATCCATGCCATCGGCATCGAATCCGGCAATACGCCAGCCGTTGCCGGATACTTTGGCGAAATGCTGTGCGTAAACGGCGATCGCGTCGAGATGGTCGGCGTTCATGTGGTCGATGGCCGATTGTTCGCGCGCCGCGAGTTCCTCGACGACCGGTCCGCTGGCGAGCAGATCCGATCGGTCGAGCTGATAGGCCTTGCCGAAGCCGCCGTTGAGGCTGGCGCGTTGCGGATCGAGGCGAAAGATCGAAAAGTCACCGAGACCGGCGTAAAGTTTCGCCCTGGCATTGTGATTGAGGTAACGGCGCTCGGTGCGGGCGTGTTCGGCCAATCCGCGCTCGATCCTTACCGCCTGGCAGACCAGTGTCAGGCGCGGGTGCGCCAGCGGGTCGCCCTTGCCTGGTTCGCCGAGCAACAGGGAACAGCGCGGGTCGGCAAGCAGCGCGCCGGTGTGCGCCGAAAGCATCGACACCAGGATCAGCGGTGCGCCATCGATGTCGGTGGCCACGCCAACCCTGCTGGCCAGCGGCGAGCCGGTTTGCGGTTCGATCACCGCCAGGGCGCCAAAGCGGGCGCTGCGCAGAAGCGTCTTCGCCAGCCGGATCGCTTCGGCGTCCGTCTCACGGATCACGTCCTTCTTCGGCTCGTCCAAGGCAGCACCGCAGTAAGTTGATCTTTGTTCTCTAGTTATCGGTCAGCAAGCCGGATTTGACAAGGTCGTCGATCTCGGCTTTCGCAAAGCCGAAACGTGCCAGCATTGTCGACGGCAACAGATCCTCATCGCCTGGCATAGTGGCCAATGTCGGTTGGGAGCTCGAGAAGCGCGGCGCGGGGGCCGGGCGTTCAAATGCACCTGCCGTCACAGAGGCATTGCGTGCCCGATTGTGCGGGTGGTGCTTCGCCTCTTGCAGCGACAGAACGGGTGCAACGCAGGCATCGGTTTGCGCGAACAACCGGTCCCAGTCGTCGCGTGGTTTCTGCCGGATCCGATCGGCAATGGCGGCGCGCATCGGCGGCCACAGGGCCTTGTCGTACTGGCCGGATGCAAAGCGCTCGTCGAGCGGCAGCAGCCTGGCGAATTCGGCGAAGAATTGCGGCTCGAGACAGCCGATGGCGATATGGCGTCCGTCCGACGTCTCATAGGTGTCGTAGAACGGGGCGCCGGAATCGAGCAGGTTCGCGCCGCGCTTGTCGCTCCACAAGCCGGCCGCCATCAAGGCGTGCAGGGGCACCGCCAGCATCGAGGCGCCATCGACCATCGCTGCGTCGATGACTTCACCCTTGCCTGTGCGCGAACGTTGGAAAAGGGCGGCCAGCACGCCGGCAATCAGCATCATGGCGCCACCGCCACAGTCTGCAACGAGGTTGAGCGGCGGGACGGGACGGCCGCCGGCATGGCCGATGGCGTGCAGCACGCCGCTATAGGCGAGGTAGGTTATGTCATGGCCGGCGCGGCCGGCGAGCGGACCGCCCTGGCCGAAGCCGGTCATACGGCCGTAGATCAGCGCCGGGTTACGCGCCAGCACCGTTTCCGGGCCGAGGCCGAGCCGCTCCATGACGCCCGGGCGAAAGCCTTCGAGCAACATGTCCGCCTTTTCGGCAAGGCGCAGCAACAGATCGGTGCCTTCACGGCGCTTCAGGTCGAGGCGCAGCACGGCGCGGCCATGGCGGTCGATGTTATACTCATCCGGCAGCGGCAGGAGCTGGCTCGTCCCCGCCCGTTCGATGCGCAACAGTTGCGCGCCCATCTCCGACAGCATCAGGCCGGCCAGCGGCACGGCGCCGAGCCCGGTCATCTCGATCACCTTCAGCCCGGTCAGCGGACCGGTTTTAGCGGCAGCGGACAGGCCGGCGCTCATGACCGGTTTATTTCGGCGCCATGCGAATGGCGCCGTCGAGGCGAATGGTCTCGCCGTTCAGCATCTGGTTCTCGATGATGTGCAGGGCGAGAGCGGCATATTCGGACGGTTCGCCCAGGCGCGACGGGAACGGCACGGCGGCGCCCAGTGAATCCTGCACCTCTTGCGGCATGCCGGCCATCATCGGCGTCTTGAAGATGCCGGGAGCGATGGTGCAGACGCGGATGCCGGAACGGGCAAGGTCGCGCGCCACCGGCAGCGTCATGCCGACGACGCCGCCCTTGGACGCCGCATAGGCGGCCTGGCCGATCTGGCCATCATAGGCGGCAACCGAAGCGGTGTTGACAATGACGCCGCGCTCGCCGCCCGGCAGCGGCTCGAGCTTCGACGCGCGTTCGGCGACGAGGCGGATCATGTTGAACGTGCCGATCAGATTGACCTCGATCACCTTGCGGTACTGATCAAGGGGATGGGGACCATCCTTGCCGATCGTCTTCACGCCGATGGCGATGCCGGCGCAATTGATCAGGATACGCGGCTCGCCAAGCTTGGCGGCGACGTCGGCGAGGGCAGCAGTCCCACTGTCGGCGCTGCTGACGTCGCATTGGACGGCAATACCGCCGATCTCGGCCGCGACCTTGACCGCGCGGTCAATACCGACATCGAAGATGGCGACGCGGGCTCCCTTGGTGGCCAGCGCGCGCGCCGTTGCCTCGCCAAGGCCGGAGCCGCCGCCGGTGACGATCGCGATCTGGCCGTTCGGGTTCATGACGTCATCCTTTGATCTCAGGAACAGTGGACGGATCAGGCGCCAGATCGATGGGAAAGGTCAAGCCATCGCCGCGGTAGGATCGGTCACCCTGGCCTGATCGGCGTGGCAGACCTCGCCCAAGAGCCTGGCGACCGCGCCCGGCGCGATCTCGTGCGACAGCAGCCGGTCGAGGTCGACGGGGCGCGGCATCGAAATCTGGCCGCGCGGAATCCGCTTGAAACCGAGCGGCCCGTAATAGGGCTCGTCACCGACCAGCATGACGGCAGGTGCGCCGGCCCGGGCAGCGGCCTCGAGCGCGATCGCCACCAGCCGGCGGCCGATGCCGAGATTCTTGAAGGCCGGCCGCACGGCGAGCGGCCCGAGCATCAATGCGCGGCCGGCACCGGCGGCGATGCGGGTCATGCGCACCGAGGCGACGACGATGTCGTCATTGACGGCGACAAAGGACAGCGAGCGCTCGTGCCCTCCGGCCTCACGAATCTTGTAGGCGGCCAGCACAAAGCGGCCGGGCCCGAAGGCTTCGTCGTTGATGGCTTCGATCTCGGGGTCGTGCGCCGGGGTTTCCGGCAGGTATTTCACGTCGGCAAGGCTCATGGTCTTTGCGGTCCGGTACAAGGAGGAAAGGTTGCTGCAAACGGCAGCATTCGCCAGTCAGCGCTTCATCAAGCGCGGGCGCCCTTTCGTCGTCGGTCAAACCGGATCAAAGCAAAGTCGGACATGCGGATTGTCCGCTAGCATCAATTTCCCGCCGCTGCAATCGGCCGTTTCTGTCCGTCATTTCTGCCAAGTGACGGTCTGTTCAGCACCTGACGTCTTCGACAGGGCAGCCTTGCGCCTACATCAACCAACAGGACGCAAGGAGATTCGCATGGGATTGCTGGTCGAAGGAAGATGGCAGGACCGGCGGTACGATACGGCGGACAATGGTGGCAGGTTCGTGCGGGCGCAGTCGCAATGGCGCGACTGGATCACCGTTGACGGGGCGCCCGCCGAAGGCCGGACGCGCGGTTTCAAGGCCGAGCCCGGCCGCTATCACCTCTATGTCTCGCTTGCCTGTCCGTGGGCCCACCGGACGTTGATCTTTCGCGCGCTGAAGAAGCTGGAGGGCATCATATCGGTGTCCGTGGTGCATCATTTCATGGGCGCCAACGGCTGGACGTTCGTAGCTGAGGACGGCGCCACGGGCGACACGCTCTACGGCCTCGACTTCCTGCACCAGATCTATGCCAAGGCCGATCCCGCCTATTCGGGCAGGGTGACTGTGCCGGTGCTGTGGGACAAAAAGGAGCAGACCATCGTCTCCAACGAGTCTTCCGAAATCATCCGCATGCTGAATTCAGCCTTCGATGAATGGGGCGACGCCAGCTTCGATTTCTATCCGAAGGCGTTGCGCGGCGAGATCGACCGCATCAATGCGCTGGTCTATCCCGCCATCAATAACGGCGTCTATCGCGCCGGCTTTGCCACCACGCAACGCGCCTATGAAGAGGCTTTCGGCGAGCTGTTCTCGGCGCTGGATACGTTGGAGGAGCGGCTGGCAAAACAGCGCTATCTCGTCGGTGGTCGTATCACCGAGGCCGACTGGCGGCTGTTCACCACGCTGGTGCGCTTCGATCCGGTTTATGTCGGCCATTTCAAATGCAATCTGCGCCGCATCGCCGACTACCCGAACCTGTCCAACTATCTGCGCGATCTCTATCAGGTCCCTGGCGTGGCCGGGACGGTGAACATGCATCACATCAAGGCGCATTATTACGGCAGCCACCAGACGATCAATCCCACGCGGATCGTGCCTGTCGGACCGGATCTCGATTATGGCGCACGGCACGACCGGGCGCGCTTCGAGAAAGCGGCGGCCTGATCTACCAGTAGGGCGAGGGCTGCTCGCCGTCAAAAACCTCGGCGATCCGGCGCAGCGTCGCCGGCGTCGTGCCCTGCGGCAAGCGGTCGAGCGGGAAGAAGCCGGCTTCGGCGATCTCGTGGTCCGGCAGCTTCGGCGCCGTCTGGCTGAAATGCTCGAGCAGATAAAAGCCGACATGGTCGCGGTGGCTGGAGCGGCGGTTGAAATGCATCGATTTGAGCACCGGCGGGGCGGTCAGAGCGATGTTGCCTTCCTCGGCCAGTTCACGGGCCAGCGCCTCGTTCATCGTCTCGCCGACTTCGACGCCGCCGCCGGGAAGCTGCCAGCCCGGTACATAGGTATGGCGAATAAGGAAGACGGATCTGGACGCTGTGTCGTGGATCAGGCCGCGCACGCCAAGCGTCATCGGCCTCCGCAGCACGAAATAGAGATGGAACAGCCTGGCCCTCAACCCTGGCCAGCCGGTCTGGCGGAAGGCATCTTCAGGGCTCGTCATTGATAGCGAAACCGTGGGTGGAAAGCCGCGCGCGGGTCGCCTATGAAGGTTGTATGTTCAGGCTCGCGCATATTTCCGATGTCCATCTGGGGCCGCTCCCCGATGTATCCTATCGCGATCTCGCCTCCAAGCGCGTGCTCGGCTATGTCAACTGGCAGCGCAACCGCCGCCGCCATATGCATGATGCGGTCATTGACACGATCGTCGCCGACATCAAGGCGAACACGCCTGATCACCTCGCCGTCACCGGCGACCTGGTCAATCTGGCGCTCGACGGCGAGATCGAGATGGCCAGGCACTGGCTGGAGACGCTGGGGCCGCCGCATGATGTTTCGGTCGTTCCGGGCAATCACGACGCCTATGTGCCGGGCGCCTTCGACAAGGTCTGCCGGTCCTGGGCGGCGTGGATGAGCGGCGACGGCGTCAACACGCCGGTCGACCGCAACGCCTTCCCCTATCTGCGTGTACGCGGCAATGTCGCGCTGATCGGCGTCTCGACGGCGCGCGCCACGGCACCCTTCATGGCCAATGGGTTTTTCATGGAAGGCCAGGGGGATAGGCTCGGCAAAATCCTCCAGGACACTGCCGGACAGGGGCTGTTCCGCGTCATCATGATCCATCATCCGCCGGTGCGCGGCGCGGTCCCGCAGCACAAGCGGCTGTTCGGCATCGCCCGCTTCAACAAGATCATTCGCCGCCATGGCGCCGACCTTGTGCTGCACGGCCATTCGCATCTGCCGTCGCTGTTCTTCATCGGCGGTCGAGGCGTCAGGATCCCGGCGGTCGGTGTCGCTGCCGCCGGCCAGGCGCCGGGTGGCAAGCACCCGGCGGCGCAGTATAATCTGTTCGACATTGACGGTGAAAAGGGAAACTGGCGGATCCGGCTGACACGGCGCGGCCTGACCGGGCCGTCCATACCGCCATCCGATCTGCAGACGGTGGAGCTTGGCGCCGAGGCCGCTATGGCCGCCAATTGATAACCATGGCCACGATGCGGTCCCAGAACAGGACGACCGACACCACAAGGCCGACCAGTGCGCCGGCAGCGACCAGGCCAAGCCCGGACAGAAGGGCCGACCAGCGTTTGCCGCGCTCCGTCGCGCGCAGCGGCGGTTCGGCTTCTGGCACATACGCACGTTTCAGGCCGGCGACGGCGGGTTCGACGCCGCCTTCCAGCATCCTCTGACGCTCGACGATGCGCTCGGCGACATAGCGCGTCACGGAATCGGCAACCGATTTCATCTCAGTGGATTCGGCAAGCACCACCCGGCCGATGCGGGTGTCCTTGAGGAAGCGATAGGTGCGGCGGTCGCGCCCCATGGCGACATGGCTGATGGCGTCGATCCACAGGCGCGGCTGCAAGCCCGACGAGACGACAAAGTCGAAATTGTCCATGTCGGCCGGAACATCGGCAAAAACCGGCGCCAGCTCGGCGGCAAGCAGATCGAGACGCATGCGATGCGCCTCGCGCATGTCGACGACGACATCGTCGCGGTCGGCGAAGGCATTTTTGACATCACGGATGGCATCGGACAGTTTCTTCGACTGGTCGATGGTCTTCTCGCCTGCTTCCTTCATCGGCGTCTGCCTCGTGGGTTTGGTTAACACTGGGTTAACACAGCCGCCGGCAAAATGCACTGGCGAGATCGACGGCGTCGGGATGCTCAGGAGGGTCGTCGTGCGCGAAAAGGTCAGCTTGCTGCTGCGGCGAATTTCTGGCGGTGCGGCCTGGCGCGGCGGCTGGTGTTGCGGCGAATGATCTCGGCAACGAGGTCGGGTGCTTCCTCGGCCAGCATGTGGCCCGCCTCCAGCACGTGGTGCACGTGAAAATGCGCCGGCAGGTCATCCGCCTGGGTAAAGGGCAGCACCGCATCGCTGGTTCCCCATGCCACCATTACCGGCATGTTCAGCCGATCGAGGCGATCGTGCGGGATGACGCCTTGCCGATCGTCCACGGTCATGGCGGCCGCGATCCCGACCAGCTTTTCGAGTTGGCCGGGTCGCCTGCGCATTTCCCAAAGGATGTCTACCGTATGTTCGAGCGGCAGGGCAGAAGGTCCCGACATCACGGAGAGGCAGGAGCGGATCTCGGACCGATCCGCGGCTTCGGCATAGCGGCGCAACAGCGGTCCATTGATTTCGGGGCCAAGGCCGCCCGGCGCCAGAAGCGTCAGCGAGGCTATCTTTTCGGGCTCGGCCAGCGCCATCAGCGCCGCCACGGCACCACCCATCGAGTGGCCCACGAGATGAACGCGCTTCAGGCGACGCTCCGAGAGGTCGGTCAGCACGGCCTTGGCCGCCACCCTGGCCGGACCGGCGGCGGGAAAGTCGAGCGACATCCCATGCCCAGGCAGATCATAGGCCAGCGTATGCGTGGAAGGCGTCAGAGCGGAAATCACCTCGCGCCATACATCGTGGCAGCCGCCGAAACCGTGCAGCAGGACGATGGCCTTCGAGCCAACACCCTCTTCGGCGGCAAAAAGTGATGCGGTCATGAAAGCTGATTTTTTGTTATTGCAGAATGCGCGACACCAATCGTGGCTGAATTGCTCCTAGTCCGACATGATGACCAGTAAAATTTTCGCGATTTGTACGGTTGTGTACAGAACTTGGGGATCAACCGGCATTCGGCGATCGAGCGCAGTAAACCCATCGGGACATGGCGCAGCCAGTGCGCGGACGTCGATGGTGTCAGCTCGGGCTGCCGAGCCCGGCAACACGCAGTGCCTGAACCAGCCGGTCGGTCAGGTCGGCCGGATATTTCCGCTCGACGAAAGTCGCCCGCGGATCGGCGGCAAATTTGGGGAACTCGGTGGTCAACTGTTTCAGCAGCGTGCTCACCAGATGGTCCTGTCCGGCAGCCTTGGCGCCGATCAGCCGTGCCGCCAGATAGTGTGATTTCGTTGCCGTCGTTCTCAGTGCCATGCTGGCCGCGACTGCCTTGTTCGTGTCGCCGAGCATGAGCTCACCGACGAACAGCCCATAGTCCCACCATGTCGGGTGTCCGCTGAAGGTCTCCGCCGCATGATCGAGGATCGGCGTTCCCTCGGCGTATCGTCCGGCGAAGATCAGCCCGTAGCCGTAAGCGGCGGCCATGCCGAGATCGTAGGGGTTGAGTTCATAGGCCTTGCGCATCCAGCGGATTGATTCGTCCGTATTGCCGAGGCGCGAACTGACATAGCCGTAGGCGCGATGCGCATAAGGGCTGGTCGGACCCATCTGCACGCCGCGATGGGCAAACTCGACGGCTGTTTCAATCGTCGCGTTGGGCGGATAGGCGTAATGATCGGACACCGCCTCGAGATGCAGGGAAGCAAGTTCCGAATAGACGAGCGAGGACTTGGTTCCACCATTGGCCAGCTTCTCGAGGCAACGATAGGCCGCCTCATGGGTCCTGGCGTTCTGGTCGAGGTAATATTTGCCGTTGAGCAGCAGGCACTGCGTCAGACCGTTTGGCGTGCCGGTCTGCTCGATATAGTTGTAGATGGTGCCGGAGGCGGGGAGTGCCAAGCTCAGCATGTCGGCAATACGGTCTTCGACCGCCGCAGGTGCGCTGTCGGCAGGGGTGAGATTGCGCGATAGAAGCACCCGTCCGGACGCCATGCTTTGCAGTTCTATCGTGATATCGCCCGCGTCCGGTCCGGGCAGGATGTCGAATATGAAGCTCGCAGCGTCGTCGGCTGGATCGTTGACGGTGTCGCGACCGATGAAGTCGATCGTATCGAAGCCACTCAGGCCGGCGCGCAGCGATGCGGCGACACGGCTGGCGTCGGGGCCGTCAGCCTTGAGTCCGATATAGACTTGCGGCAGGGCGTCAGCCCTTGCCGACGATGTGATGCTTGCGGTTGCACCAGCGGTCTCCGGCGTTGCCGAGATGTCGCCGCCTGCCAGCAAGGCAGTGCTGCCCTGGCGAAGAATCAGTACGCCCAGCATGGCGATGACCAGCGCGATCGCCATCCAGAAAAAGCGGAGATGGCGCGCCACCGAGGGGGCAGGCGAAGTCGGTACGGAAGTCAGAGACATCGCCTCCGGCGTGCCCGTGCCGGCTTCGTTTGACCGATCGGCGGATGCGCCGTCCAGCCTGAGTTCGGGAACAGCCTCGGCAATATCCGGCAGGCGGATCGCATTCGATTCATAGGCAGGAACATAGCCGCCGCGCGGAATGGCGATGCGGACCGGTTCGGCAATTCCCTCATTGGCGAAATAGTGCTGCAGAAGCTCGCGCAGCCTGCCTGCCTGCACCCGCACCACGGCATCGGTGGACGGGTCGAAATCGCCGTCCTTGCCGAAAACATCCATGGCAATGGAAAAGCCCTTGAGCCTGTCGGCTTCGCCGGCCTGTTCACGTTCGACAAGATAACGTAGCAGCTTGCGCGCGCGTTCGGATCGGCCGAACGTTTGGCTGGCAAGCAGTCGCTCCAGTGTCTCGCGCACTGCGGGGGCGGCAGGCGTGGCATGCTGCAAGTGTCGATCCTCTCGAAGTCGGCACAGGTTGAGGCGCGATCATATAGGTCCCGCACCACCACACAAGTATACACCCCATTATGCGATCACGTACCCACCGGATAATTCCGCGGTGGTTAACGGCCCGAAAGGTCGGAACCGATCACCAGATTGGGACGGTTCCGATCTTTGTTCCCGTCGGGCGTCAGCCGGCTTTTTTGCCGACGATACGGTTGGCGGCGGACATCACTGCTTCCAGCGAGGCGGCGACGATGTTGGTGTTGATGCCTGCGCCGAACAGCTTGCCGCCGGGATATTCCATCTCGACATAGGAAATGGCCGACGCGTTCGAGCCGCGCTGCATCGAGTGTTCGGAATAGTCGAGCACCGACATCTCGACACCGAGATGACGTGACAGCGCATCGACGAAGCCGTCGATCGGGCCGGTGCCTGTGCCCGATATCGTCAGTTCCTTGCCGTTGTCGAGGATGACCGCCTCGACGACGCGCCGGCCCTTGATCTCGGTGCTGGGATAGGTGTGGTGATCGAGGAATTTCAGCCGCGCGCCGGGCTGGTCGACATAGGTCTCGAGAAAGCGCTCGTAGATGCGCCTGGCCGGCACTTCCTTGCCCTCGGCATCGGTGATCGCCTGGATTTCCTGGCTGAACTCGATCTGCAGGTTGCGCGGCAAATTGAGGCCGTAATCGGCCTGCAGCACATAGGCGATGCCGCCCTTGCCGGACTGCGAATTGATGCGGATGATGGCTTCGTAGCTGCGTCCGACATCGGCCGGGTCGATCGGCAGATAGGGCACTTCCCACAGGCTCGTATTGGCCTTCTTCAGCGCCTTCATGCCCTTGTTGATGGCATCCTGGTGCGAACCGGAAAAGGCGGTGTAGACGAGTTCGCCGACATAGGGGTGGCGCTCGGGGATCTTCAACTGGTTCGAATATTCATAGACGTCCTTCATCCGGTTGATGTCGGAGCAGTCGATCAACGGATCGACACCTTGCGTGTACATGTTCAGCGCCAGCGTGACGATGTCGACATTGCCGGTGCGCTCGCCATTGCCGAACAGCGTGCCTTCGACACGGTCGGCGCCGGCCATCAGGCCGAGCTCGGTGGTGGCGATGCCGGTGCCGCGGTCATTGTGCGGATGCAGCGAGACCAGCAGGTTCTCCCGGTTGTCGAGGTTGCGGCACATCCACTCGATGCGATCGGCATAGATGTTGGGTGTCGACATCTCGACCGTCGAGGGCAGGTTGATGATCAGCTTGTTGTCAGCGGTCGGCCTGACGATCTCGGTGACGGCGTTGCAGATCTCCAGCGCAACTTCCAGCTCGGTGCCGGTAAAGCTTTCCGGCGAATACTCGAAACGAAAGCCTCCGCCGGCCTTGGCCGCCATGTCGGTGATCATCTTGGCGGCGTCGGTGGCGATCCGCTTGATGCCGCCGACGTCCTTCTCGAAGACGACGCGACGCTGCAATTCGCTGGTCGAATTGTAGAAATGGACGATCGGGTTGGTGGCGCCCTTCAGCGCCTCGAAGGTGCGGGTGATCAGCTCCGGCCGGCACTGCACCAGCACCTGCAGCGAGACATCGGCGGGTACGTTGCCTTCCTCGATGCACCAGCGGGCAAAGTCGAAATCGGTCTGCGAGGCCGACGGGAAGCCGATCTCGATCTCCTTGAAGCCCATGTCGAGCAGCAGGCCGAACATGCGTGCCTTGCGCTCATGGCCCATAGGATCGATCAGCGCCTGGTTTCCGTCGCGCAGGTCGACCGAGCACCAGATCGGCGCCTTGTCGATAACCTTCGAGGGCCAGGTGCGATCGGTGAGACCGACGGTCGGATAGGGCTGATATTTGCGGGCTGCGTCGGGCATGCCTTTGGCCGAATCCGTGTCGGCTACCGCGGCATCGGAGCGGATCTCTTCTCGTGCGTTCATCGTCGTTTCTCCCGGCGGCTCATGGATCCACCTTCAGGTGGATTGATGGCGAGCGGCGCCTTTACCAGAATTTCGTTCGCTTGATGTGATTGCCAAGGAGCATGCGCTTGCGCGGCGGTTCGACCGCCGGGCGCTCCTTCAGCGAACCCGGCGATCGCCGATAAGGCCGAGAAGAAGCAGGGTCGAAGCCAGCGCGCGCACGGTCTCGCCGGAAAAACCGGTCGGACGGGAAGCGTTGCTGGCGCGCGTGTTCATGGCGGTTCTCTTACAGGAGCGGCTTGTGGGAGGCAAGTGGGCCGCGGGCCGTGTCGTAAGCACATGAGTTGTCCGGATTAGGTAGCACGTGAGTTGTCCGGTTTTATCGCCAGCGAATGGAGGCTGGGGGATGAAGCGGGCCGCAGGCCGTGCAGGACAACGAATCCGGGTTAACGGGCTTCGGAGCCTTTGCCGGCGCGTTGGCCGACGAAGCGTCAAACGAAAAACCCGCCTGTGCGGCGGGTCACTGGCGCAAATCAGCACCATGGATGAAAATGTACCTTAGCTGAGGGCAGGGAGTCAAGAAAAAATTCCTATCATTAAAAAACTTTCGGCACAAAAGCTGCCAACACCGCCGAACTGACTGCCGCCGCCAGGCCTTTGTTCAGCTGAGTTCGGCAGGCCGTGTCGTAAGCAGTCGTCCGGATTAGGCAGCAGATGAGTTGTCCGATTTGTCTGCCGGCTGGTTGAGACGGGCGGCACCCCGACGCGCGTGCTCTTCCCCAGGCGCGGCAAATGGGCCAGACTTGGGCGACGGGTTGCGATGTCCAGTCGCCGGGAGGGGTCGTCCATGAATTTCGTGTTCTTCTCGCCGCATTTTCCCGCCAATGGCGCGGATTTCTGCGACCGTTTGAAGAAGGCCGGGGCCAGGGTGCTCGGTATCGGCGACGCGCCCTATGACGCGCTCGACGCAAAGCTGAAGGCGGCGCTCAGCGAGTACTACCGTGTCGCCGACATGGAGGACTATGATCCGGTGTTCCGGGCAATGGGGCATTTCATCCACAAGTGGGGCCGCATCGACCGCTTCGAATCGCTCAACGAACACTGGCTGGAGCTGGAAGCCAACATCCGCACCGATTTCAACATCTACGGCACCAAGCTCGATTTCGTGAAGAACCTGAAGCGCAAGAGCCGCATGCGTGCCTTCTTCCGCAAGAGCGGCGTCGACACCATCGCGCAACGCAAATGTTCCGACCACGCCGGGGCCATGACCTTTATCCGGCGCGTCGGCTATCCGGTGGTGGTCAAGCCCGACAGCGGTTCCGGCGCATCGAACACCTTCAATATCTCCAACGCCAAGGAGCTCGACCAGTTCTTCCGGGACAAGCCCGAGGACGTGACCTTCGTCATGGAGCAGTTCATCGAGGGGCTGGTGGTGACCTATGACGGGCTGGTCAACCGCGACGGCGAGGTGGTGCTGGCGGCCAGCCACCGCTACGACCAGAGCGTCATGGAGGTGGTCAACAAGGACCGCCACATGAGCTATACCTGCTTTCCCAGGATCAACCCGGCGGTCGAGGAGGCCGGTCGAAAGATCCTGAAAGCATTCGACGTGCGTGAACGCTTCTTCCACATCGAGCTGTTCGAGACCAAGGACGACCGTGTCATCGCGCTGGAGGTCAACATGCGCCCGCCCGGCGCCTGGATGACCGATGCGATCAACTATACGTTCGACATCGATGTCTATGCGGCGTGGGCCGACATGGTGGTCAGGGATGCCGCCGGCGGCCCTTACGAGGGCAAATATTTCACCGCCTATGCCAGCCGCAAGCGACGCCTCCACTATTTGCACAGCCATGAGGACGTGCTAGCCGCGCACCGCGACAAGATCGTCCACCATCAGGCCATCGAAGAGGTTTTCAGCCGCGCCATGGGAAATTACGCCTACCAGATGCGCTCGAAAGACGAAGCAGCGCTGCGCGAAGCAGTCGCGTACATCCACGCGGAAAAGGCGTGAGGCGATGGACATTTCCTATCACAAGAATTTCTCGAGCCAGCTCGGCCGCGACATGGAATACAAGCGCTACGGCCATGCCGGCCGGCCGGTGGTGGTGTTTCCGACCTCGCAGGGCCGGTTCTACCAGTTCGAGGATTCCGGCGGGGTGGGCGCACTGGCCGAATTCATCGACACCGGCCGCATCCAGCTGTTCACGGTCGACGGCGTCGATTCGGAATCCTTCTTCGACAAGCATGCCGACGCGGCCCATCGCATTGCCCGCCACGAGGCCTATTTCCGCTATGTGCGCGAGGAAGCGCTGCCGGACTTCCTGTCCACGGCCGAGCAGGCCAATGGCGGGCGCAAGCTGAAGCCGCTGTTCTCGGGCTGTTCGATGGGCGGCTATCACTCCTCGAACTTCGTCTTCCGCTTTCCCGAACTCACCAGCGGCGTCATCGCGCTGTCGGGCGTCTATTCGGCGCGCGATTTTTTCGGCAGAGCGCTCGAGGGCGACATCTTCTACAACTCGCCACTCGACTATCTGCCCGGCATCGTCGATCCCAAACTGCTGGCCCGGCTGAAGACGCTCAGGCTGATCTTCTGCTGCGGGCAGGGCGCGTGGGAAGAGCGGATGCTGGTCGAGACGCGCAGGTTGGAACAGATCCTGCGCGACAAATCCATTCCCGCCTGGGTCGATTACTGGGGCGGCGATGTCAGCCACGACTGGCCGTGGTGGCACAAGCAACTGGTCTATTTCTTCGGCCGTTGGCTGGATGAGGACCTGATGCACAGGCTGGATTGATAGCGAGGCCCGTCCGCTGACGGCTACCCTTCCTGGCATGCCGGCAGGGCGGCGGTTTCGCGCTCCGAAGCCGATACGCGACGCAGGCCAAGGAAGACGACAAGGGCGGTGACGACGGTGATCGCCGCCAACACGATCAGCAGCCTGTCGAACGCCGTCTCGTAGGCCTGGACCAGAACAATGGCTCCGGCTTGGGGCAGATGTTGTGCTGCTTCGCCGAGATTGCCGGTCACCAGCAACTGGGCTGCCGCCGCTGCGTCCGTCGAAGATGCCATTCCTTGTGCGGCGAGCTGCGCGGCGGCAAAGCCGGAAAGCGTCGCCATGACGATCGCCAGCGCCACACCCTCGCAGGCGACGCGGGTGGTGTTGAAGATGCCGACCGCCATGCCGGCGCGCTCCCTCGGCACGACGCTGACCGCAAGCCCGTCCATCAATCCCCAGGGCAGAGCGATGCCGACGCCGATCAGCATCAGCGGCGCCATCAGCGCACTATCGACCGGTGGTGTCAGGCTCAGCCAGACAAGCCCGGCGGCAGCGACGAGCAGGCCGACGCCGCAGATGGTGGCCGGTGCGATCCAGCGCGCCAGCTGGCCGGCGAGCATCGGCAGGATCAGCAGCGGACCTGAGAGGCAGATCATCAATTGCCCGGCCTTGATCTCGTTCATCCCTTCGATGCCGATGAAACGGATCGGCAACAGGACGAGCAGGACGACGAAGGCGTAAGCGGGTGCCGCAGCCAGGAACTGGACGCCGACGAAGCGGGGGTAGGCAAACAGCGTGAGATCGAGCATCGGCCGTTGTGCTTGCCGCTCGACAACGACGAAGGCGACAAAACAGATGATAGAAGCGGCCAGAAGCGTGACGACGAGGGGATCAGCCCAGCCGCTCTGCGGCGCCTGGAGCACGCCATAGGTCAGCGACGCCAGCGCGATCGTGAAGGTGCCGGCTCCCGCCCAGTCGAGGCCCGTCGCATCCGGGTCGCGCGATTCCCTGATGGTGCGCAGGCCGAGCATGGCGGCGGCAATCGCGAGTGCCGCAACCAGAAGAAAGATCGACCGCCAGCCGAATGCGGAGATAAGCAGGCCCGACGCGATCGGGCCGAAGGCGAGGCCGATGCCGAAACTGGTGCCGAGAAAGCTGAAGGCGCGCAGCCGCAATGGCCCTTCGAATTCCTGGGCGAGTGCCGAGGCGCCGCCAGCGAAGGCGGCCGCACTGCCGATCCCCTGCACGGCCCGGAAGATGTCGAACCAGATGATGTCCGGCGCCAGCATCGCGCCCAGTGATGCCAGGATATAGAGGGAGAGGCCGACGAGGAAGAGGCGCTTGCGGCCGTGGTTGTCGGCCAGGGCGCCCGACGCCATCAGGGTGGCGCCGAAGGTCAGCATGAAGGCGTTGGTCACCCAGTTGAGCTCGATGGGACTGCCGCCGAGATCGGCCGCGATGCGCGACAGAGCGACGGCCGGACCGGTGAAGGTCAATGGCATCGTCATGGCGGCAAGGCACACGGACAAGAGCACGAGCCATCTCTCGGCAGAGCCGGTTGTGGTCCTGGAAGTCATGGATTTTCCTATCTGAAACAGCACTCGCCGGTGGGCCGCGCGATTGCGGAGCCGGTCGTGATGACAAGATAGGTCGTCGGCATTTCCGGAAAAATGGTGTTATATCTCCTGGTATATCGGACTGAAACGCTCGAATGGAATGACACGATGGATCGTCTCAACGGGCTCCTGGCCTTTGCCCGCACCGCCGAATTCGGCAATTTCGTCGCTGCCGGACGGGCGCTTGGCATCTCGGCTTCCGCTGTCGGCAAAAGTGTCGCCCGGCTCGAGCAGGAACTCGGCGTGCGGCTCCTGCAGCGCAGCACGCGGCGCATTGGCCTGACGGAAGAGGGCAAGCTGTTCAACGAGCGGGTGCGCCGCATCCTCGACGACATCGACGATGCCGAGGCGATGCTGTCGCGGACACGGGAAACACCGCGTGGGCGGCTGCGCATATCCACCCCGATCGTCACCTATCATCTGTTGCTGCCGGTGCTGTCGGAGTTCATGGCCCGCTATCCCGAGATCGAGCTCGATATCGATTTCAACGACCGGATCGTCGACGTCATCGACGAGGGCATCGATGTCGCGATCCGCAGCGGCGAGCTGCCTGATTCGCGCCTCGTGTCGAGACCCGTTGCGCCCTTCCGCATGCTGCTGTGCGCGGCGCCCTCCTACCTCGAGCGCCATGGCACACCCGGCGAGCCGGCGGATCTCATCAGGCATTTCGGCATAAACTTCCGCTTCCTCAACAGCGGCAGGCTGCTGGAGTGGCCGTTCATAACCGGAAGCGCTGAACCGCAGATCCGCTCGATGCTGACCTGCAACAACATGGAAGCATTGAAGGGCGCCACGATCGCCGGCCTCGGCATCGCCTGCATGCCGGATTTCCTGGTGCGTGAGGCGCTGCACGAAGACAGGCTGCGTACCGTTCTCGACGGTCATGTCGACGGCCGTGGCCAGTTCCGGATGCTGTGGCCTTCCAACCGCCATTTGTCGCCGAAGGTGCGCGTGTTCGTCGATTTCCTTCCCGATCGCCTTGCGGCGCGCTAGGCGTTCATCGCATAATATGACAGTGATAGTCATGTTTTTGGAAGCGCTTGAGCGGCTGTGGCATGCCGCTGACCGCGGGGGCGCTGCGGCGCTTGCCCCGAACTGTTGCATAGGACTTGAATGATGGACCAATTGAGCGCGCAAACCCGGATCAGCGACGCGGCGATCAGGTCGGTGATGGACCGGCTGCGCGCCGAGCACAGCGAATTCGAGATCGACACCGGCGTCGCCGACCAATGGGAGCTTCGCCTCTATTATGGTTCGTTGAGCGCCACGCTCGATGATGAAAGCGTACTGATCCGCGTCGCGGCGTCCGACGAAACCTGCCTGTCCTACATGAAGATGACGGTTGCCGGCCATGTCGCCGAACATCTCGGCACGACCAGGGGCATCCATTGGCAAGGCGACGGCATTGACGCCGGCATGCCGGTCTTCTTCCGCGAGATCACGGTGATGTCGTCGACGCGGATCTCGGCGCATATGCAGCGTCTGCGCTTCGCCGGTAAGGATCTCGGTCGGTTTAGCCATGGCGGCCTGCACATACGGCTGCTGCTGCCGCCGGCTGGCCGCCAGCCGCTCTGGCCGTCGATCGGTGCCGATGGCTTGATTGTCTGGCCTTCGGGCGACGATGCGCTTGCCGTGCGGGTCTACACGATCCGGGCGCTGGATGCCGCAAGCGGCTGGCTCGATGTCGATTTCGTGCTGCACCCCGGCCAGGAGACGCCCGCCGCCAGCTTCGCGCAAAATGCACAGGCGGGAGATGTCATCGGCATGATCGGACCCGGTGGCGGCGACGCTCCGGTGGCGCAGACCTTGCTTCTGCTCGGCGACGACACAGCACTTCCCGCCATAGGCAGGATTCTGGAAGATCTGCCGCCGTCAACACGCGCTGAGGCGCTGATCGAGATCGATGGGCCGGACGACCGGATGGCGCTGGCGCAAGGGGATAATATCGACATCACCTGGCTTTACCGGCACGGCCGCGAGGCCGGCACCGCGGGCCTGTTGTCGACCGCCTTGCGTGAGCGCAATCAGATGGCGCTTGCCGACGGCCTGTACGTCTGGGCCAGTTGCGAATTCGGTGACTTCCGGGAGATCCGCAAGATCGTGCGTAAACAGTGGGGCCTGCCGCGCGACCGCCACCTGGTTACGGCCTACTGGCGCCGGGACGCGCACAGCGTGGGCGAGGGCGGCGAGGACTAGCCGCTGCCTATTGCCTGACGCTTCTCGCCACCAGCCGCGCCACGCTCGGGCCGATCAGCAGCACGATCAGGAAGCGTGCTGATTGCAGGGCCATGACGAAAGAGATGTCGACGTTCTGCGCTGCTGCAGCGATGATGGCGATGCTGTCCATGCCGCCGGGGCTGGTCGCCAGATAGGCGGTCAGCGGATCGATGCCCAGGAGATGGCTGATCATGAAGGCAAGGCCGCCGCAAAAGGCGATCAAGGCCACGATCGAGGCGATGATCTGCGGCAAGGCGCGCGCCGCATGGCGCAGGATCGCCCTTGTGAAGTTCAGGCCGATCGACCAGCCGACCATGGCGTAGCTGACGGCCAGCAGCCATTGCGGCAATTGCATTTCCACGCCCAAGCCGAGATGGACGACGGTGCCGAAGACAAAGGTGCCGAGGAAGAAGGGCGAAGGCAGTCGGCACAACTTTCCCCCCAGGCCGCCTACGACCGCGATGCCGATGGTGGCGGCGAAGGCTTGGGCATCGATCGGCGGAAACCAGATGATGGCGGGGATCTCGACATCAGACGTGTCGACCCACATCTTGGCAACGAGTGCCGCCGTCATCGAGACGAAGATGACGCGCAGATATTGCATGAAAGCGACGAGCCGCTGGTCGGCGCCGAAGGCACCTGCCATCAGCACCATGGCGGTGGCCGCACCCGGCGACGAGCCCCAGACGGCGGTGGTGCCGGGCAGGATACGCCAGCGGCTGATCAGCCAGCCGAGCAGGCTGGAGGCCGTGACGGTGGCCACCACGACGCCGAGAAACAGCGGCCATTCCTGGGTGAAGACCGGAAAGATGTCGGCCGAGATCGACGCCGCGACGAGGCAGCCGACGATCGCCTGGGCGGCGCCGAACAGAAGACGCGGCACGCGTACCGTGGCGCCATTGGTGCCGGCGACGATGGCCGCCAGCATCGGCCCGATCAGCAGCGCCGCCGGCAGGGCGGCGAGTTCCAGCGCGCCGGCAAACAGCAAGGAAACAACCAGCAGGGCAAGCCACTGCCAGAGCTTGCGCATCCGCGCCATGCGCTCGAGTGTGGGCAGGTCCGGGGAGGGCTGCTCGGCCGAGGAATCCATGTTTCGCTCTTAGACCCGCAGGGCGAAAAATGCGAACCGCGATTCACAGAAAAATGATTGTTTCACCCGCCCAGGTGTCGAGTAACAGGTCTCACAAGCCGGCGTTGAACCGTTGCTCGATCTCATTGCGACCCATGCGGTCGAAATCGTCGGGGACGGAAAACTGGCCGGCCATAAAACCGACCCGTCGCGCCTGCAGCGTCGGCTGTTCGATCGGCACGATTCTGGCCAACGACTTGCCGGCTTTGGCAATAACAAACGACTCGCCTTGGGCTGCACGTCTCACAAGGCGCGACAGATGAGCTTTCGCATCGCGAATGTTTACTGTCTGCGTCAAAGATTGCTCCTCAAAATTGGCATCGAACTCACCCCGTCTTGCTGTCGGCCAGGCCGAAGCCGCCGACGGGGTGGGTCTCGACCTGGAATTCGAAGCCGGCGATGAACGGCCGCGCCTTGGCGATCGCTGCCTGGACTTCGGGAAGCTGCAGCGAGGCCTTGTGGCTTTCGGCGTCGGTCCACACTTCGGTGACCCAGATCGCGTCGGCGTCCGCGGGATCGCGGGCGATGATATAGCTCAGGCAGCCCGGCAGGGCGCCGGTGCTGGCGCGCAGGAGGTCCATGACCGCGTCGCGCTGGCCGCGCGACGCCCGCATCTTGCCGATCAGTCCGTACATTCCGTTGTCTCCCTTTGAGGTTTTCGACAAGAGCGTGCAGATCGCCAGTATGCCGATAGCCGTTCAAGGCATCAACTGGCCGCCATTCACCTCGATCACTTGGCCGGTGATGTAGCCGCTGAGAAGGTCGGAAGAGAGGAACAGATAGGCGCCGACGCAATCCTGCGCCGTGCCGGCGCGTCCCTGCGGAATGGTGGCGACCATGCCCTTGATCTGCTCGTCGGTCGAATAGCGCTCGTGGAACGGGGTGAGAATTGTGCCGGGCGCCACCGCGTTGACGCGGATGCCGAAGCCGATCAGCTCCTTGGCCATGCCACGCGTCACATTGGAGACGAAGGCCTTGGCCGAGCCGTAAAGCCCGGCGCCGCCGCCCGCACCATTGCGCGCGGCGATCGACGAGGTGTTGACGATGAAGCCGCCCTGTTTCTTCAGCCACGGGATCGCCTTGCGCGAAGCAGTCAGCACCGAACGGGCGTTGAGGTCCATCACCGCATCGTAATGCGCCTCGGTCTGCTCGGCATAGGGGATGCGGCCGAGCATGCCGCCGGCATTGTTGACCAGCCCGTCGAGGCGGCCGAAATATTGCGCACTGTCCTCGACGACGCGCTCGACATCGGCGGCAACGGAGAAATCGCCCTGGACGAGAAACACCTCGCCGCCCTTGTCGGCAATCGTCAGGCCGAGCTTCTCGGCGGCGTCGCGGCTCGAGTTATAATGCAGCGCCACCTTGCATTTCTGCGCTGCATAGGCCAGCGCGAGCGCCGCCCCGATGCCGGTCGATGCACCGGTAACCAGCACTGCCTTGCCGGCAAGATCGGGTATGCTGAGTGTGGTGGCTGGCACGGTTCTTCCTCCGGGATGTCTGCCTGCCCTTCGTAGGCCCTTGCCACCCCGGTGTTCAAGCCTTGGAGCAATTCAAGGAAAAGTGTGAGCGCTTTCCCCGGGGGATTTGCGTCAAACAAACCGCTCTACGGACGCAGATAGGCGTAACCCTGGCCTTGCAGTTCGGCGAGTTTGACGACGCCGCCCTTGTCGGCGGCATGAAATCCGGCGAGCAGGTCGGGGAGTGTAATGTCCATGCCGTGCATGGTGTTGGCGCAGGCGTGGGGTTCCAATCCCTGCTGCACCAGGCCGGCGAAGCGCCCGGAAATCGCGGCCGATATGCCTTTCGACTTGAAGGCCGCGAGCGCGGGACCATGCACGACCAGCACGATGTCGACCTTGCCGCCGGTGCCTTCATAATGGTTCTTGATGTTGCCGAGCACGAAATTGACCTTGTCGGTGTCGCTCAAGTGGTAGGCGACTTTTTGCCTTGTGGGCTCGGTGGCGGCTGCCTGTGCTGCCCGCAGACCGAGAAGCGTTCCGGTTCCGGCAAGAACCGTGCGGAACATATCGCGCCGGCGCATGGCATCCTCCTCCGCTTGGCGGCTGACCGCGAATTGCGTGACTCCAGCCGCAATACTAGCATAAATTGCCGTTGCGTCCTTTCGATGCGGAGGAGAGGTCACATGGCGTTGAAGGAATGGGCGTTTGGGTTGGGGGAATGGAAGACGGTTGCCGGCGCCGGGTTTTGCGCCGTGCTGCTCGGCGCGCTTGCCGGATCGGCCTCCGCCGACGATGCGCTGAAGCTTACCGAACTCAGTCCGAACGGCGCTGATGCCTGTTTCGGCCGCGTCTATGATGCGGCGCATCTCAAGGCGCACCCGAAGCAGAAGGTGGCGCGGATCTTCTTCTACTACGGCCATGATCCGGTCAGCCGGCCGAACGAGGAGCCGACCGGGAATTCCGACACGTCCTACAATGCCTTCATCGCCACCACCGTGCGCGGCGCCAAGTCGCCTGAATGGGCCGGCGGCTGGTGCAATCATGCTTCCGAGGACGGCAAGACGGGCCCGGTCCATTGCGGCATGGAATGCGACCGGACGCTTGCGTCGCTGAAGGTCGATGACAAGGGTCGGCTGTTCCTCTCGGATCTGCAGCCCGACATCTATCTCGATGCCGGATCAGAAGAGGAGCTTGGCGCAGCGGAATATGACAGGCGGGCGCTCGGCTCGGAGGATGACAATTTCCGCCTCGACCCGATGCCGGCAGCGACCTGTCAGGCGGAGTTCGCGCGCATCGATCCAGTCGCCGCTGCGCTCGGAGCTCCGCTACGCGAGCGGCTGAAGCCGGACCAGGCGTTCTGCTACGGGCGCGACTACGATGCAGCGCATCTCGGCTCGCACCCCGATCAACTCACCCAGTCGATCCGGGTTTTCCGCGGCAAGGTAGAACTGGCGTCCTTCGCCTCGGGCGGTGACACTGCCAATTGGCCAGACGGCGCCGACATTGCCGTTACCGTCACCACACGGCAGAAATCGGCTAAGGTGACGCAGACCTATTCCTGCCAGGGCGAAGCCGACCAGTGGCGCTGCGCGGCCAGCACGAAGATGAGCGATTTCTCCTGCGACATCGCGCAGAAGGAGATTTTCCTCAAGCGTGGCGCCAACGGCACGATGATGCTGGCCAACCCAAACAGCGCGCTTGCAATCGTCGACCTGTGTTCGAAGGCGGACGCCGGAAAGACGAAATCCGACGACAAGGTCTATCGGCTGAAGCCAATGCCGCAATCGGCCTGCTCGCCCTGAGCTCGGACTTGTCTACGTCGCCATGAAGGGATATATCTTTGCTATATCTCATTTGAGGATAGCATGATGGACAAGGCGAAAGTGTTCTGGTCGGGCCGGTCACAAGCTGTGCGTCTGCCCAAGGAGTTCCGTTTCGAAACAGATGAGGTTTCGATCCGCCGTCACGGGCAAACCGTCATTCTGGAACCGCTTGCGCAGGACTGGGCGTGGCTAGACCAAGTGATCGGACCGCTTGATAACGATTTCGCCGAGGCGGCGCTCGAACGTCAAGACGGGCAGGATCGACCTGCCTTGGATGACGTTTTCAAGTGATCTACCTGCTCGACACCAATGCCGTCATCGCGGTCATCAAGGGCGACGCGGGTCTGTTGGCGCTGCTAAAACGGCACAGGCCGCAGGACTATGCCCTCTCTGCGATCGTCGCGCACGAACTGCACTATGGTGCTGAAAAGAGCCAGCGAAGGGCTGAAAATTTGGCGCGCATCGAAGCTCTGCAGTTCCCGGTGCTCGAATTCGACCGAGAAGACGCAAGACATGCTGGGGAGATTCGGGCAAAGCTTGCGACGTTAGGAACTCCGATCGGTCCCTACGATGCGTTGATCGGTGGGCAAGCGCGCGCTCGGAACCTTACGCTGATGACCCGTAATGTCCGGGAATTCGAGCGGATCAAAGATCTCTCAATCGAGACCTGGTGAACCGCCTCATGCGAACGGCACGGCCGTCGTGCCCTTGGGCAGCTTGGCCTCGTCGTCGGGCTCGACATGGATGGTGACGCGCACCGAGGGGATTTCGGCCTTCAGCGCGTCCTCGATGCGGTCGCAGATGACATGGCTGGCGCCGACCGACATGTCTGCGTCGACGACCAGATGAAACTCGATGAAGGTGGCGCGGCCGGCGATGCGCGTCTTGAGGTCGTGCACTTCAAGCGCGCCCTTGCAGTTAGCCGAGATGACGTCGCGGATGCGCATGTGCTCCTGGGTGTCGACGGCGCGGTCCATCAGCCCGTTCATCGACGAGCCGATGACATGCCAGCCCTGCCACAAGATGTTCAGCGCCACGAGGACGGCAAGTGCGGGGTCGAGGATCTGCCAGCCGGTCAGGATCGCCCCGACCAGGCCGCCGAAGACCCCGATCGAGGTCACCACGTCGGTCATGATGTGGTTGCCGTCGGCGACCAGTGCCGGTGATTTCTCCGCCCTGCCGGCGCGGATCAGCGTCCAGGCCCAGAAGGCGTTGATAATCGTGGCAACGCCGTTGACCGCAAGACCTTCCCAAGGCTGTTCCAAGGGTGACGGAGTCTGCCAGGAGCGCCAGACCTCGTTGAGGATCAATAGCGCGGCAAGCACGATCAACACGCCTTCCAGCACTGCCGAGAAATACTCGGCCTTGTGATGGCCGAAGGGATGATCCTGGTCGGCCGGCTTGTGGCTGATCTGGATCGCCCAGAAGGCGGCGACCGAGGCGATGACGTTGACGATCGATTCCAGTGCGTCCGAATAGAGTGCGACTGAGCCGGTGACGTACCAGGCGGCAGCTTTCAGCGCGAGCACGACAAAGGCGACGATAATCGACCAGAAGGCGAGGTTCGCGACCTTGCGCTTCGCGGCCGCCTTGGCCGCGATCGCCATCGTGTTCTCGGCTTCGGCCATGATCGTCAGGCGGCCTTTTCCTTGGCCTTGCGCGGCAGGTGGGCGACGATGTTCTCGATGATGCGCATGCCGGCATTGTGCCCGAGCGTCATGATCGATTCCGGGTGGAATTGCACTGCGGCGATCGGCTCCTTGCGGTGCTCGAAGGCCATGATGACGCCGTCCTCGGTCTCGGCCGTGACGATGAAATCGTCGGGCAGCCGCACCGGATCGGCAAAGATCGAGTGGTAGCGGCCGACGGTGACTTCCTTGGGCAGGCCGGAGAAGATGATGCCGGGCTTGGAGACGCGGATGCGCGACGGCTTGCCGTGCATCGGTATGTGCAGCTGCCGCAGTTCGCCGCCATAGGCCTCGGCCAATGCCTGCAAGCCAAGGCAGACGCCGAAGATCGGCAGTTCGCGGGCGCGCGCCTTCTTGATGGTTGCGGCGCAATCGAAGTCCTTCGGCGTGCCGGGGCCGGGCGACAGCACGACGAGGTCGGGTTTCAGCCGGTCGAAGACTTCCTCAGGCACCGGCGAGCGAACGGTCGAGACGTTGGCGCCGGTCTGGCGAAAATAATTGGCCAGCGTGTGGACGAAACTGTCCTCGTGGTCGACCAGCAGGATGTTGACGCCGTCGCCGACGCGCGCGGTGGTGCGCTCGGTGCTGGCGGAATTGCCTGTCTTGGCGTCGCGGATGGCGGAGAGCATGGCGGATGCCTTCAGTTCGGTTTCGGCTTCTTCTTCCTCGGGAATGCTGTCGAACAGCAATGTGGCGCCGGCGCGCACTTCGGCAATGCCGTCCTTGATACGGATGGTGCGGAGCGTCAGGCCGGTGTTCATGTCGCCGTTGAAATTGACCATGCCGATCGCGCCGCCATACCAGGCGCGCGGGCTCTTCTCGTTCTGCTCGATAAAGCGCATGGCCCATAGCTTCGGCGCGCCGGTGACGGTGACCGCCCAGGCATGCGACAGGAAGGCATCGAAGGCATCCATGCCTTCGCGCAGCCTGCCTTCGATGTGGTCGACCGTATGGATCAGGCGCGAATACATCTCGATCTGGCGCCGGCCGATGACGCGCACCGAACCCGGCTCGCAGACCCGCGACTTGTCGTTGCGGTCGACGTCCGAGCACATGGTCAGCTCGGATTCGTCTTTCTTCGAGTTGAGCAGTTTCAGGATCTGCTCTGAGTCGGAAATTGCGTCGTCGCCGCGCTTGATGGTGCCCGAGATCGGGCAGGTCTCGACGCGGCGGCCGTTGACGCGCACGAACATTTCGGGCGAGGCGCCGATCAGATATTCACCTTCGCCCAGATTGATGAAGAAGGAATAGGGCGACGGATTGATGGCCTTCAGCTTGCGCGAAATCTCGGACGGCTGCGTCTCGCAGCGCTCGTAGAACATCTGGCCCGGCACGACCTCGAACAGGTCGCCGCGCTTGAACGAATCCATCGCTTTGCGCACCAGGTCGGCGTATTCGCCGGGTTCATGGTCGCCGCGCGGCGGGATGCGGTCGGGGCTCTTGAACGGCTCGGAGATTTCGTCGCGCGGCAGCCCTTCGGTCGAAAAACCCTCGCCGGCATAGTCGTAGCGGTCGGTCCATGCCTTGGCCGAATAATGGTCGACGACCAGGATCTCGTCAGGCAGGAACAGCACCAGGTCGCGCTGGCTTGGCTTGCGTTCGAGCTTGTAGTCTACCGGGTCGAACTGGAAGGCGAGATCGTAGCCGAAAGCGCCGTAGAGACCTAGATTGGCGTCTTCCTCGGTCTTGAACAGAGCGGTGATGGCGCGCAGCACCGTGAACACCGAAGGAACGCGGCTGCGCTCTTCTTCCGTGAAGACACGGCCGGGCTTGGCGACGTCGAGACGGATGAGCCTTTTCGATGTCTCGGCGATGGTGATATCGGCCAAGCTATCCAGCTCCTTGCCGATGACCGGCAACAACACCTCGCCACGGCCGTTGAGCGCCTCGATACGCATGGCGCGGCCGCGCGCGGAGATAACCAGAGGCGGGTCGATGATGGCGGTGTCCCAGCGCGTGTAGCGGCCGGGATATTCATAGTTGGAGGAAAACACCGCGCCGCGGCGCGAATTCAGGCCGTCGACGTAAGCGTCGATCGCGCCCGCATACGGCCGGTCGTGGCGCGCGCGGGTGATGGTGATGCCACCCGCGGTCACGAAACTTTCCGCGCCGTTTTCCAGAACCTTCATCGTCATTGCCGTCTCCATCAGCTTCTTGGGGCAACGGACCCGGGAATGGCTTGGAAAAAACAAATGGCCGCCCGGACTTTCCGTTGCGGCCACCCTCTCTATTCACGCGCACGTGTTCGAACAGGCCGCTGTCAGCAGGCCCACCACCAAATGGTCTTGATCGAACGCATATTCATGGCGAAATCCATAGCTGCGAAAAGAAGGATGCGCAACAGGTTTGAAAGTCTGTTCGTTGGCCGCCGCTTCTCAGGCTCATGGCACATCGCCAGAGCCGACAGTGCTGCTTAGAGTGCTCATCCAACAGCAGGAAGACGGGAAAATAACCATGACCGAGCAGATCGAGCGCGCGCGGACGTTTCATTCCCTCCACGTCAAGGGCAACCCGGTCGTCCTCTACAATGCCTGGGATCCGGGTTCGGCCAAGATCATCGAGAAAGCGGGTGCCAAGGCGATCGCCACCGGAAGCTGGCCGGTCGCGGCCGCGTTCGGCTACGCCGATGGCGAGAAAATCCCGCTGGAACTGGCGCTCGACAACATCAAGCGCATCGTCGGGTCGGTCGGCCTGCCGGTGACCATGGACCTCGAGGGCGGCTACGGCGTTGACCCGGAAATCGTCGCTCGCACGGTGACGTTGGCGCTGCGGGCCGGCGCTATCGGTTTCAATTTCGAGGATCAGATTGTCGGTGGCAGCGGCCTGCATGACATTTCCGTGCAGGCAAAGCGCATCGAAGCCGCGGCGGCGGCCGTCAAGGCTTCCGGCATACCGGCATTCATCAACGCTCGAACCGACATCTTCCTCAAGGCGAAACCGGATGCGCATGATGACGTTCTGCTCGACCAGGCCATCGAGCGCGCACAGGCCTTCGAAAAAGCCGGCGCGCACGGCTTCTTTGCGCCGGGCCTTGGCGACGAAGGCCTGATCGAGACGCTCTGCAAGGCAATTGCGTTGCCGGTCAACATCATTGCGCTGGCGCATGTGCCGCCGCGCCAGCGGCTGGCGGAACTGGGTGTCGCCCGCATCAGTCACGGCCCGATGCCTTACCGGCAGATGTCCGAATGGCTGGAGGCGAAAGCGCGACTGGCTATTTCGGGCTAAGTCAGTCCTCCAGCGTTCCCGACCGGGCATCAGTGCTCTTCCTGTCGCCGACCAGCTTCAGAAGATCTTCGCCGGCGCGGATGATGCGGCGCGAGCGGCGGGTCAGGATGATGCCGTCCTGCGGTGCGAACACTTCGGTGCGGCCATCGGCTTCACCCGGTGCATGGACGATGGTGGCGAGGCGCGCGCCCTTGGCGACGCGGTCGCCGGGCTTCACGTCGTAGAGCACGGCACCGGCCCGTGGCGCCGGCATCATGTCGATGTTTTCCAATGGCGCCACGAAGCCGGTGAAAGGACCCGGCGCGGGCAGGGCGCTGTCGGCGATCACGCCGCGCGCCACCAGCAGCCGGTAGAGGCCGTCGGCGTCGGCGGCGGCCAAGGCACCGTCGACATCGAGGATGCCGCGATATTCGACGGTGGTGGCGACGCGACGGTCGAGCTTGGCCACATCGGCGGGGACGTTCTGATAGGGCATGATCGAGGCGCCCTCGAAGGTGCCGTCAGTGTCTTCACTCCACAGCACGACCGCGTCGACGCCCATGGCCGCGGCGCAATCGGCCATACCAGGCCACAGGCTGGTGTGGACGTAGAGATAGGCGAGGCCCTCGTCATCGCAGTGCAGGTCGAGCATGATGTCGTGGCCGAGCGACAGCTGCACCAGCCGCGTCTTCAGCCGCTGGTCGACGCTGCCAAGGGTAATGTCGGGCAAGAGCGCTGTGTCGGGCGCCGTTAGCAGCGGAAAGCCGCGGTTGAAATTGGTGCGCGTGCCGAGATGGAAGCGGCCCTGATGCTCGCCGAAATGATATTGCGCCCGGCCGATCGGGTTGGCCCAGGGCACGATGGTGAGGTTGCCCTTGATGCGGCCTTCGGCCTCCGCCCTGGCAAGCATCGGCATCAGCGCGTCGATGGCGACGACACCCGGCAACTCGCCGGCATGGAGTGCCGCCTGCAGATAGGCCGAAGGAGCAGCCTTGTCGGAACCAGTGAAGCGGAACAGCGGGAATTCGTAGGAAACCCCTTCGCTTTCGCCGGCGATGCGTTCGATCGATTTCTGCATGACTTCCTCCATCAGGAGCGAGAGACATGCGATTTGAAGGCGCCGATGTCGATTGGTCCAGCCTGCCGCGCTATGGGCGCAAGAGACTATTCAGCCGGAAGCGGGATGACCGGCGCGCGCCGGTCCAGCGCCTGCGACAGCACAGCGACGGTGACCGCCAAAAGAGCGAGTGCTGCGCCGACCAGCGGCAAATTGGCATAGGAAACACCGGCGGACAGGGCCACGCCGCCTATCCAGGCGCCGCTGGCATTGCCGATATTGAAGGCGCCCTGGTTCAGCGTGGCGGCAAGGTTCGGTCCCTCGGAGGCCGCCTCGACGACCCGGATCTGCAACGGCGGCACGACGACGAAGATGAGCAGGCCCCACAGGAAGACGATGCCGATGGCAACGCTGGCGATTGCGCCGAACTGCCTGAATCCAACGAAAAGCAGGGCCATCAGCAGCAGGGTGCCGATCACTGTCGGCATCAGTTTCCAGTCGGCCAGTCTGCCGCCGATGATGTTGCCGATGGTCATGCCCGCGCCGAACAGCAGCAGAACCCACGTGACTGCCGAGGTCGACAAGCCCGATACCTCGGTGAGGTAGGGTTTGATGTAGGTGAAGACGGTGAACAGGCTTGCGGAGGTCAGCGCCGCGATCAGCATGGCCAGCCAGACCTGCAGCTTGCCCAGCACGCGCAGCTCGCCGCGCAGGCCGCCACCGCTTGGCTCGGCGACATCGGACGGCACCAACCAGGCGATCGCTGCCACCGAGATCAGGCCGATACCGACCACGGCAACGAAGGTGGAGCGCCAGCCGAACGCTTCGCCAAGTGCGGTTCCGGCGGGAACACCCAGGATGTTGGACAGCGTCAGCCCGGCGAACATCAGCGCGATAGCGCTGGCGCGCTTGTTGCGCGGCACCAGGCTGGCGGCAACGACCGAGCCGATGCCGAAGAAGGCGCCGTGGCCGAAAGCGGTGAAGACGCGCGCGGCCATCAGCGTCCAGTAGTTGGGCGAGATGGCGCAAAACAGATTGCCGACGACGAACAGCACGGCCAGCCCGACCAGCACCGGCTTGCGCGGCAAATGCGCAGTGGCCATGGCGACGATCGGGGCGCCGAAGACGACGCCCAGCGCATATCCGGTAACCAGCAGGCCCGCCGCGGGGATCGACACGCCGAGGTCGGCGGCGACCTCAGGCAGCAAGCCCATGATGACGAATTCGGTGGTGCCGATGCAGAAGGACGCAATGGCAAGCGCAAGGATCGGCAAGGGCATGGTGCGTCCAGACTGAATCGGTTCAATTCCAGACTGCGCGAAGCACGCCACCGTGCGCAAGCTGCATTGCTGCATTGCAGCGATGCAGAAAAGGAAGAGCTTTAAAATGGGTCTTCAACGGGCTGTCACGCCAGCGGCTTCAGCTCCTGGGCAATGGTGGGCAGCAACTCCGAAACATTGGGATGGATGTGCACGGCACGCGCCAGCGTGTCGACGGGCGCCTTGGCGTACATCAGGTCGAGCACACAATGGATAGCCTCGTCGCCGCCGGGGCCGAGCACCGAGCAGCCGAGGATCTCCCTGGTGTCGGCATCGACCAGGATTTTCATGAAACCCTGCGTCTCGCCCTTTTCGATAGCGCGGCCGACGCGGGTCATCGGCCGCTGGCCGACCAGCGCGCGACGGCCGGATTTCTTCACTGCGGCCTCGGTCATGCCGCAGCGGCCAAGCGGCGGGTCGATGTAGAGCGCATAGGCTTCGATCCGGTCGCTGACCCTCCGCGGATCGTTGTCGAGCAAATTGGCGGCGACGATCTCGTAGTCGTTGTAGGAGGTGTGGGTGAAGGCGCCCCTGCCGTTGCAGTCGCCCATCGCCCAGATGCCGGGCACGCTGGTGCGCAGCTGGTCGTCGACGGTGACAAAACCGCGCTTGTCGACCTCGACGCCGGCCCTTTCCAGGCCGAGATCGTCGGTGTTGGGCGTGCGCCCCAGCGCCAGCAGCACATGCGAGCCGACCGCCGGTGGCTTGCCGGCGGAGAAGGTCACGGCGATGTCGTCACCCTGTCTGGCGAAGGCAATGTCGTCGGCGCCGACATGGACCGCGATGCCTTCGTTTTCGAGGATCGACAGGATGGCGGCGGAGACATCCTCGTCCTCGCGGCCGGTCAGGCGCGGGCTCTTCTCGACGACGGTGACTTCCGCGCCGAAGCGGCGGAACATCTGAGCGAATTCGAGCGAGATGTAGCTGCCGCCGACGACGACGAGATGGCGCGGCAGCACGTCGAGATCCATCATCGACGAGTTGGTCAGATAGTCGATGTCGTGGATGCCGGGAAGGTCGGGCACCGAGGCGCGGCCGCCGGTGTTGAGGAAGATCTTTTCGGCGGTCAGCAGATCGTCGCCGACGCGCACCGTGTTGGCGGATTCGAAACGCGCATGGCCGCGATAGAGGGTGCACTTGTCCATGCCGGCAATCCAGGTCTCGAGATTGCCGCGAGCGTCGTTTGTGACCTTGTCCTTGCGCGCCTTGATCACCTTGTAATCCACGCCGACCGGCCCGGAGAGCGTCACGCCATAGTCGGCGGCGCGGCGCGCCAGATGCGCGGCATAGGCGCTGGCGACCATGGTCTTGGTCGGCATGCAGCCGGTGTTGACGCAGGTGCCGCCGACCAGCTTGCGCTCGATCAGCGCGACGCTCATGCCGGCGGCCGTCAGCCGCCCGGCCAGCGGAGGGCCAGCCTGTCCGGCACCGATGATGATGGCGTCGAAGATTTTCGTCGTCATGCCACCGCCGCTACGATCAGCAGGCCGCCGATGATCGCCACCGCGTCCTCGATAAAGGCGGCGGGCGGATCCTTGCCGAAGGCGGCCGCGAGCCGGCCCCGAGCTTCGGCGCCGCCCAGCGTGCCGATGACAGCGCCGATGGCCCCCGCGATCAGGCCGCCGATGGTGGCGCCGCCTGTCGCGCCGATCACCGCGCCTGTGAAGGCGCCCATGACGATGCGGGCGCCGAATTGCTGGGGTACTTTACGGCTCGGCGTCGACGGCAACTGGTCGGTGACCAGCTCGACGATGGCCAGGATGGTGAAGATGCCGACAGCCGCCCAATGGCTCATGAAGCTCGCCCAAGTGCCGGCAACCGTCAGCCAGCCGAGATAAGCGCCCCAGGCAATGGCGGCCGGCGCCGTCATGGCGCGAAGACCGGCAATGACGCCGATCAGAAGTGCGAGAATGTAGAGCATGGTCGATCCCCCTCGATCACGGGCCAAGACGGCCTTGAGTCACAGGCTACCATAGGTCCAATATTTGACCAGTACTGGCATCGGCGCTTTTGGCTGCACTTGTGCTTTGCAAGGACGTGAACTGGAGACCGCATCATGGCTGAGAGCGAGCGCGTGAAAATGGTGGCCGGCGAATGGTATACCTGCATCGATGACGAACTGGAGTCGTTGCGGATGATAGCGCGCGATGCGGTGTTCGAGCACAACTTGCTGCCGCCTCGTCAACGCGGCAATCTCGGGCCGGGTCTGAAGGCACTGCTGGGAAGAGCCGGCGAGGGCGCCCGTATCGAGGCGCCGTTCCACTGCGCCTATGGCTTCAACATCTTTCTCGGCGACGGCGTCTTCCTCAATACCGGCTGCACCATCCTCGACACGGCGAGCGTGCGCATCGGCAAGGCAACGCTGCTCGGCCCGAACGTGCAGATCTACTGCGCCGAGCACCACAAGGAGGCCAGTGGGCGGCAGGCCGGACTGGAGATCGCCCGACCGATCGAGATCGGCGCCAATGCCTGGATCGGCGGCTCAGCCGTCATCCTTGGCGGCGTCAGCATCGGTGAAGGCGCCATCGTCGGCGCCGGTGCGGTGGTGACGCGCGACGTGGCGGCGAACGCCACGGTGATCGGCAATCCGGCGCGGCCGGTCAAGCGGGGCTGAACAGGTCAGGACGACAGGACATACGTCATGCGCTCTTCCTGATCGACCCGCCTGGAGAACTCGCGCCGATACTGCGCAGGCGATGTCTTGAGCCGTGCCGAAAAATGCTGGCGCAGCGAGGTGGCGCTGCCGAAGCCGGCTTCGAAGGCGATCATGTCCATGGATTTCTCCGTCGCTTCCAGCAAACGCTGCGCCAGTTCGATCCGCTGGCTGGTCAGCCAATCGCCAAAGCTGGCGCCGATCGATTTCTGAAAGCGACGGGTAAAGGTGCGGCGGGTCAGGCCGGCGGCCTCGGCCACGCGGTCCAGGCTATGCGCTTCGCCAAGCGTCGCGCGAACCGCGTCGAGGGCCTGGGTGAAGCGGTCGGCGTCCGCGCTTCTTGCCACCGGATGCTCGATGAATTGCGCCTGGCCGCCCTGGCGATGCGGGGAAAGCACGATCTGGCGAGCAAGCCGCAGTGCTGCTTCCGCGCCATAGCGGGCGCGCACGATGTGGAGACAGCAGTCGAGGCCGGCGGCGACGCCGGCCGAGGTCACGACATCGCCATTGTCGACGTAGAGCACCGCGGCATCGACAGCGATGTCGGGATGGAGTGTTTGCAATTGTTCGCAATAGGCCCAGTGCGTCGCGGCACGTCGGCCCGAAAGCAGCCCGGCCGCTGCAATGGCGAAGGTGCCGAGGCACAGGCCGACAATCAAGGCGCCGCGTTGGTGCGCATGGCGCAGCGCTTCCATCAGCAGCGGCGATACCGGTTCGCTCAGATGATGCCAGCTCGGGATGATGACGATATCGGCGCCGTCGAGCCCTTCGAGCCCATGCGGCGCGGCAATTGTCAGCCCGGCTTCGGTATGGATCGGCCCGGCCTTGACCGCGCAGATGCGGAAGTCGAAGCGCGGCAGGCCAAGCGCCGTCCTGTCCTCGCCGAAGACCAGGCACGGTACGGAAAGATGGAACGGGCTGATGCCGTCGAAGGCGAGGACGGCAATGATCGGGTCGTTCATGGGTGCTTCCAGCGGTTGAATGCGGATTGTCCCAATTCTTTCGAATGATGTCAATCGGGTCACTTTCGGCTGTCTGGCAGCCCGCCTATCTTCCATCCATCGAATTCAAGCCGGAAAGGAAACACCATGTCTGACCCAGCCAACACCACGCCGCGCCGGGCGCTGATCGTCGTCGATGTGCAGAACGATTACGACGGCGGCAATCTCGCCATCCAGCATCCGCCGTTCCGCGACAGCGTCGTCAATGTGGCACGCGCCATGGATGCAGCGACTGCTGCCGGTATCAAGGTGGTGGTCGTCAAGCAGATGGCGCCCGAGACCTCGCCGATCTTTGCCAAGGGCAGTCACGGCGGCGAACTGCATCCCGAAATCGCCAGGCGCAAGCGCGACCATTATGTCGAAAAGAACCTGCCCTCCGCCTTCACCGGCACTGATCTGGAAGACTGGCTGCGCGCCAATGCCATCGATACGATTACGGTGGTCGGCTACATGACGCATAATTGTGACCTGTCGACCATTATCCACGCCGTGCATATGGGCTTTGCCGTCGAGTTCCTGTCGGATGCGACCGGCTCGGTGCCTTACGCCAACAGCGCCGGCTACGCCTCGGCCGAGGAGATCCATCGCGTGGTCACGATCATCCTGCAGTCGCGCTTCGCCGCCGTGCTCAAGACCGCCGAATGGGTGGAGTGCCTGCAGACCGGCGCGCTGCCGGAGCGCGACACGATCTTCGGCTCCAACCAGCGGGCGCTGTCGCGCAGCGCTGCTTAGGGCTATCCGAACAAACAGAAAGGGCGCCGCATCGCTGCGGCGCCCTTTCTGTTTGAATTGAAGGATTTTAGAACAGGCCTTCGATATTGCCGGCCTCATTGAGGAAGATCTTTTCCGAGGACGGCGCCCTCGGCAGGCCCGGCATGGTCATGACCTCGCCGCAGATGATGACGACGAAGCCGGCACCGGCCGAAAGCCTGACCTCGCGCACCGGCACGGTGTGGCCGGTCGGCGCGCCGCGCAGGTTCGGGTCGGTCGAGAAGGAATACTGGGTCTTGGCCATGCACACCGGCAAATGGCCGTAGCCGGCGTCTTCCCACGCCTTGAGCTGGTCGCGCACCGACTTGTCGGCGATCGCTTCCGAGCCGCGATAGATGCGCTGGACGATGGTGTTGATCTTCTCGAACAGCGGCATGGCATCGGGATAGAGCGGCGCGAACTGCGAGGCGCCGGATTCGGCCAGTGCCACCACCTTGTTGGCGAGATCCTCGATCCCGGCCGAGCCGTGTGCCCAGTGCTTGCACAGGATCGCTTCTTCGCCCATCGAGGCGACATAGTCCTTCATCGCCTGGATCTCGGCGTCGGTGTCGGAATAGAAATGGTTGATGGCAACCACCGCCGGCACGCCGAACTGCCTGATGTTCTCGATGTGGCGGCCAAGATTGGCGCAGCCCTTCTTCACCGCTTCGACGTTTTCCTTGCCGAGGTCTTCCTTCTTGACGCCGCCATTCATCTTCATGGCGCGCACGGTGGCGACGATGACCGCCGCTGCCGGCTTCAGGCCCGCCTTGCGGCACTTGATGTCGAAGAACTTTTCAGCACCCAAATCGGCGCCGAAGCCGGCTTCGGTGACGACATAGTCGGCGAGCTTGAGCGCCGTCGTGGTGGCGACGACCGAGTTGCAGCCATGCGCGATGTTGGCGAACGGCCCGCCATGCACGAAGGCCGGGTTGTTCTCCAGCGTCTGCACCAGGTTCGGCTGCATGGCGTCCTTCAGCAGCACAGCCATGGCGCCGTCGGCCTTGAGGTCGCGGGCATAGACGGCTGACTTGTCGCGGCGATAGGCGACGATGATGTCGCCGAGGCGCTTTTCCAGGTCCTTCAGGTCGGTCGACAGGCAGAGGATCGCCATCACTTCCGAGGCGACGGTGATGTCGAAACCGCCCTCGCGCGGGAAGCCGTTGGCGACGCCGCCGAGCGAGCAGATGATCTCGCGCAGCGCGCGGTCGTTCATGTCCATGACGCGGCGCCAGACGACCCGGCGGGTGTCGATGCCGAGCTCATTGCCCCAGTAGATGTGGTTGTCGATCAGCGCCGAAAGCAGGTTGTGCGCGGTGGTGATGGCGTGGAAGTCGCCGGTGAAGTGGAGGTTCATGTCCTCCATCGGCACGACCTGCGCATAGCCGCCGCCGGCGGCACCGCCCTTGACGCCGAAGTTCGGGCCGAGCGAAGCCTCGCGGATGCAGACGATCGCCTTCTTGCCGATGCGGTTCAGGCCGTCGCCGAGACCAACCGTGGTCGTGGTCTTGCCTTCGCCGGCCGGCGTCGGGTTGATGGCGGTTACGAGGATCAGCTTGCCGTCCTTGTTGCCCTTCACCGATTTGATGAATTCGGCTGATATCTTGGCCTTGTCGTGGCCGTAGGGCAGCAGGTGTTCGGTCGGGATGCCGATCTTCTGGCCGATCTCCTGGATCTGCTTTTTCCTGGCGCCGCGCGCGATCTCGATGTCGGACTTCACTTCGGCCATGACGGCTTTCCTCTGGATTGGACGGTGGAGGGGACGGGTTTGGTCTTACTGGCAAGCAGATTGGAACCGGGCGCGGGCATGTTCTAACCCTGTCGCTGCCGCGGCGTCAACTTGTATGCAACTATGTTTCCTCTTGAGAAAATTCTTCTGCGGACCGACCGACCTGTCGTCGGTTCTTCCTGGCTCCGTTGCCGCGCCGTATAGAAGCCAGAGGACGCGTCGTTCCGCCGTCTCAAAACAGCCGCACAATGCACGGAATGCGACAGAGGCGACGGCGCAAATTCACCATCGCCTGGTCCCTAATGGAACAGCGCTACTGCGTCAGAACGTTGCTGATTTCGACCATGTTGGAGCGCACCCTGAGCACATAGAAGCCCATCGTCGTCAGATGCGTCGGCAACAGCCAGCCATCCTCGCGGCCATTGGCGATGATGAAAGGCTGGATCTTCAGTGCCGAAACGAACTGCGAGTCCATCGTGTCCCAGAGGTTCTGCAGATGCTTTTCCTTGATGACGTCCTCGAAGTCGGCCTGGGCGCCCTTCATCAGGCCGTAATAGCCATAGAGCTGGCCATAGGCGAACCAGTAGCGGTCGTCGGCGCGGAAGTCGAACCAGCCATTGTTGTGGTTCTCGGCGCGTTCCTTGAGGATCGCCGAGGTCGAGCCGATGTCGGACGAGATGCGGTCGATATACTGTTTCAGATTGTCGGCGCGGGCGTCGAATGTCGCCTGGCAGGTGGCAAGGCGAGCGTTGAAGGAACGCAGCATGCGCACGGCGTCGCGATAGTAGCTCGGCGTCGGTGTCTTGGGGCCGAACGGGTTCAGGCCGAAATACCAGGTCTCCTCGTCGAACTGCAGGTTGCCGCGGGCATTCTGCAGATCGCTGTCGATCTGCGAGGTGGTGCGGACGCGGCCGAGATTGTCGGCGAGTTCGGTCGCCGTGCGCCGCACCGCCTGGTTGATGCCGCGCTGGAAGGAGGCCTTGTTGTCCATCCACGGCGTGTTGTCCCAGTCGACGCCGAACAGGCCGAGCTTGTAGAGGATCATCGACGAGATCCAGGCATTCTGGTTGACGTTGAAGTCGGTCAGGTCGGCGGCGATCTGGGCAATGCCGGAGTTGCCGCAGGTCTTGGCCGTGTCGGTGCCGGCGCCGGCGGAGACCTGTTCGCCAGCGGAGACATTGCGCTTCTCGAACGTGTAGGTGTCTGGATAGTTCGGGTTGAAATTGTTCCACCACTGGGTGGCGTAGAAGAAATTGGCATAGAGGCCGATCAGCACCAGCAGAGCAAGGCCGACCGCCGCCTTGAGGATCCAGCCGCGTTGCGTGTACCAGCGTCCGGCCCACAGGAACGGCCACAGGATGACGCCGATCAAAAGCCCGATACCGCGGCCGATCCACTGGAAAATGCGGGTGAAGAAGTTCACGATCGGATCGAGCATGGCTGTGTCACCCCCTCAAGCATGATGCCAAAAAGTTGCAGACTTTTTGGATAACATTATGCGCCAAAACAAGAAGTTAGAACGAAATAACGGTTCATTTCGTTCTAGTCAGTCAGGCCGTAGAGGCGCGTGCGAAACGCCACCTTGTCCTTCAAATATGTGGTTTTGAGAACGTCCACAACATGCGATCGCCAGGCGTCGCTGAAGCCGCCATAGTCCTTGTAGAAGCCGTCCTTGTTGAAGATGTAGCGCGAGACGAAGTCCGACGGCACGAAATCCGAGATCAGCCGGTTGGTCAGCCAGGCGTCAGGATGGTCAGGCTTGGCGCGGATCACCAGGAAGCGCTGCTGCGGGAAGACATCCTCGATCTTCAGGTGGCCGAGCTGGGCGATCTCGCGCTTGGCGGCGTTGAGGAAAGGGAAATTGCCGTCCCTGGTGATCAGGTCGGCATGGCTCTGGATCCAGGTCTGCAGCCAGACCTTGTCGACATTGGTCAAGTTGCGGTTCGGCTCGGCATCGCGGATCAGCGCGCGCACCACCATCTCGGCGCGGTGCTCGAGATAGCCCGAGGCCTCGACCCAGGAGGCGCGCGGCAACTCGATGCGGCCGGTGGTGGCGAGGAACTTGAACACCTTGTCGGCGTCGTTAATGGAGAGATAGCTGACCTGCCACGGCCGCGAACGGCGGAAGCCTGGCGCCGCAGGATCGCTGATCACCGTCGTCACATCCGGGTCGACGAAGACGTAAAGGCCACCGAAATGGCTGGTCCAGTAGGCGTTGTGGCGGAAGATCACCTGGTCGGGCACCAGCGCGTTCTCGCGGATGTCGCCGCAGATCTTGGCGAGCTCGACCATGCGGTTCAGCATGGCGCTGTCGCGCCAGGCGTCGGGCTCCTGCTTCAACCGGTCGACGAGCTTGCCGAGCTCGGCGGCCTTGCCCAGCACATCCTCAGCCGACAGCACCTTGAACTCGACCTGGCTGATCGACAGCAGGTCCTCGATATCGTTGACCTTGGGAACGGAATCCTCGATCTCGCCGTAGATGACATCCTTGATCGTCAGCGCATCGATGGCGCGCTGGTTCTTGGACATGAACTCGAACATCAGCTGCGAGGTGTTGGAGAAGGCGGTGTGCACCACCGGCAGGTCGATCTGCGACGGCGTCAGGATGATGAAACGGCGGTTGACCTCGTTGGGATCGAGATAGTCGTAGTCGTCGCATTCCTCGGCCACTTCGGGCGAAAAGCCGGTGCGATCGATCTGGAAGGTCTTCAGCTTGGTCGGCTTCAAGCCGAATGCGGCGAGCGCCTTGTTGTAGCGCTGGATCAGATGCGGCTCGTCGACCGTCAGCAGCCGGCCATAGATCAGCTCATTGTCGCGCAGGAGATCGGGTTTCTTGGCGGGGCTCATCTTGCCTTCTCCCACAAGGGGTGAAGGGAAGGCCGGCGCAGCTCACGCATTCCATAGCCCCTTCTTCTTCATCTCCTCCATCTCGCGCGCAGCCCGTTCGCGCAGGCGGGCGTCGCGCAGCAGTTTTTCCACGGCGGAGTCGTCGGACTTGTCGGAATAACGGAACTCCGAGTCGGCGTAGCGGTTGATCTCCTGCATGACCATGTCCATCGAGAACGGCCCGCGCAGTTCCTCGATCATCGCTTTCTTCTCGTCGTAGCCCTTGTGCATGAAGACTTCCGGCTTCTCGAACCAATCGTCGGGAAGCTCGATGTCCATGGCGCGCATCTTGATGGCGTCGGTGACATTCTTGATGGCGCGACCGGTGAAGCGGGGCTCGGCATCCTTGATCAGGTGCAGATAGGTGCCGATATCGGCCATCGATTTCGGCGCGCCGTTCTCCTTCATGTAGCGCTCGTAGACCTTCATCAGCCCATCTTCCTGCGGCTTCTCGTGCTCCTCATAGGCTTCGGTCACGGCGCGCTGGATTTCCTGCGCGGCGTAGAGGTCGTGGTCGCCGAGCGGGATCTTGTGGTTTTTCCCCGCCAGCAGGACAAAAATATCGATGTAGTCGTCGCGGCTCTGCGGCCCGTCGACCAGCCAGCGGGCGCCGGCGCGCTGGCGCAGCGCGTCGTCGACATTTTCGGGGTAGTTGGAGAACATGCCGAATGAGCAGTTGCCGCGCACCACGGTGGCGGCGCCGGCGAAGGCGTCCATCAAGACGCCTGTTATTTCCTGCTGGCCGGCCGAGGCGCGGTCGTCGGAGCGGCGCGCCGCCACCTGGTCGATGTCGTCGATGGTGCCGAAGCCGATGACGCGCGGGTTCAAGACATTGTTGATGAACTGGCGGCAGTTCTGGCCCGACTTGCCCTGGTAGGACGAGATCTGGTCGACGCCGAAATTCTCGTAGGCGAAGGGATAGCCGGCGACCTGGCAATAGCCGTTGACGAGGCCGGCGATCATCTGGATCAGCGTCGTCTTGCCGGTGCCGGGGGCGCCGTCGCCGATGAAGGTGAACAGGAAGCCGCCGAGCTCGACGAACGGATTGAGTTCGCGCTCGAAATCATAGGCCATCAGCATCTTGGCGAGCTTGACCGACTGGTATTTGGCGATGTGGTTGCCGACGACCTCTTCCGGCTTCTTGAAGGTCATCACCAGCGGTTTTGAGCGCTTGCCCGGCGCGACGTCGAAACCATCGAGAGTGAAATTGTCGGCATCGATGCGGATATGGGCGTTCTCGAACGGGCCGATGCCGTCGAAGCGGCCCTTGCGGGCCAGAAGCCCGTCGATGGCGACGCGGGCGAAGGCGCGTGCCCTTGTCATCAAATCGGCATCATCGGACGATCCCGAGATCGCCTTGTCGAGGCCAGCGAGGATCGACTTCACCGCATCCTGCGGCGTGTCGAACAGGAAGTCCGGTTCGGGGATGTCGTTGGGTGCCTCGCCGTCGCTGTCGATCAGCTGGAACAGGTAGGAGGCGAGGCTGAAGGCGGAGATGTAAGCCGAGGCCGACAGAAGCTTCTTGAAGGTGGCCGCTTCGTCGCCTTCGAGCGGCGCGCGGGTATTCCTGGCCTGCAGGCTTTCGAGGTCGGAGCCTTCGGCAAAGACGTCCGATATGGCCAGCGCGATCGCCGTGCCGCGCCGGGCGCGAAACAGGAGCGTGTGCTGCGGGATGGTCAGCAGCTGGTCGTCGGGATGAACGGCGCCGACGGTCTTGGCCAGCTCGACCTCGCGCGTGCGACGCACCGAGCCGACCGAGACGGTCGAGACGAAGCGGCGGTTGGTGCCGGCAAGCGCGGTGCCGGACTCCCGTGACGGGTCCTCAAGCACGACGATGCGGGTGATGAAGCTCTGCGCGGTGGCGCGGTGCTTCTCGATGGCGGCTTCCGGGATGGTGGTCAGGCCGGTATCCATGAAGGGTGCTCCGTGGTGTGACGGTCAGACGTCTGAGATGACCTGTCCGTTGGACAGGATATGAACCTTGTAGCCGGCAAAGATCTTCTGTGCTTCGCCGGCGGCGTAGAGTGCCTGATAGGCCTCGTGCGGAATCAGCGCATGGTTTTCATAGCTCGACACGCCCTGACGCGCGGCTTCCAGATCATCAGTGTTGATGAAGAATTCCTGCGTTGTCTTCTCACTCGAAAACAGGCCCTTGCGGCCGGGTTTCTCGCTCTTGGAATAGACCTCCTGGATCGTCCAGGTCAAAAGCCAGGCATTTTCCGGCTTGCGCACCTTGGCCAGAACCTCGGTCACCGTCGAATTGTTGTCGGTAATCCCCACCGAATAGAACGGGCCGAGCACGACGCGGCGCAGCTGCTTGGGGTGCAGCGGTTCGAAATCCTTGTCGAGGTTGACCGCGATGGTCGCCGGCGACAGCGTATAGGCGGAGTTCTTCTCGGTGAAATCGTCGAAACGATGGGCAAGCTCGGGATTGAGCAGGCCGTCGACCGGCAGCGGAATGTCGACCGTCTCGTTGAGTTTGCCGTTCCTGTCGACAAGCTGGCGGATCATCGCGTCGGAAGAATCCTCCACCGTCACCATGTAGACCAGAGGCAGGTTGGCGCTGCCGTCGAACGTCGCCCAATGGACGAGATAATAGGGCCGTCCCGTCTTCGGATTGACCGAGACCTTGGCGGTTTGCGCCAGCGTGAAGGGACCGAAGGTGTTCTCGCTTTTCACGTCCTCGAGATAGAGCCGCTCGGCCATCGACTTCTGCAGCGCCTCGGGGAATTCCTTGTGGCGCAGGATGAAGTCGGCCATTTCCTCGCGCAATTCGCCGGCGAGCGGGATGTTGGCAAGCCGCGCGTCGGCCTGGCGGCGGTCGTTTTCCAGTTCGAGCAGGTTCTGGAACACCGGGAATCCGCTTTCGGCCCGCGAAATGCGGAACGTGTCCATGAAGCCCAGCCGGTTGCGCCAGCAGGAAAACGACTTGTCGAGCCGGGCGATGTATTCGGCGACGATCTTGGCGACGATGCCGTGCCGGTAAAGCGGCGAGCGATCGTCGCGCATGAACACTTCAAGGCCGCTCAGCGCGGCCGTGATGGCGGAGAAATATCGTGCCGCCGCTTCGTTTTCGGGGGTCATGCCTGTGCGCTCGCGGGCAGTCCTGTCACCCCTAAGACTGCACGTAGTTTGCCGAATTGTGCTTCTTCAGCACCTCGTCGAAGCGGCGGGCAAAGGCATCGTCGGCCAGCTTCTTGCGGCGCTGGATGTCGGCGGTGGCGACCATGTTCTTCTCGTGCATCTCGAGTAGGTCGCCGATGTGTTTTTGCGAAGCAGCACCGATGCCGGCCATGGTTTCCTCGGCGGTGTTGTCGACCTGGCTGCCCAGCGTGTTGATCTTGTGGGCGACGTCCTGCTGGGCGGCGGTCTTCAGCGAATCTTCCAGCGCCTTGTAGAGCACGATGCGCTGCTCGGTATCGATGGTCAGCTTGTTGATCAGCGTCGATTGCGCGGCGATCTGGTTGTTGAGCGAATCGACGAAGGTCTGGAACATCGAGGTGTAGCGCTCGAGCGTCTGGCTCTCGGCCAGCAGCTCCTGCTCCTTGGCCTGCTTTTCGTTGTATTCCGTCGCCAGCTTGGAGCGTTCGCCTTCGAGCTGCGTGCGGTCCTTCTGGCTGGTCGAAGCGGCGATCTTGTTTTCGATGTCGAGCAGCATCGGGTTGAGCTCCTCGATGCGCTTCTGCACGGCTTCGAGGTTGGTCATGGTGGTCTTGCGGCGCTCGATCACCTGCGACAGGCTGGTTTCCGAGGTCTTGTAGCGCTGGTCGAGGACCTCTTTCTGCGCCTTCAATATGCCGACGATGGTGTCGGATTTGACCAGCAGTTCCTGCAGGTTGCCCGCCAGCGACATGTTGCGGACGCGGTCGGTGCGCATGCGCTGCTTGCTCTGGCTGGAGAAGATACCGATGAATTTTTCCCAGCCGGTGTAGTTCTTCATGCTCTCGAACTCGGAGCCGAAGACGTTGGTGGCGTCCTCCAGGCCGATGATCAGGTCGGCAATGTTGCCTTCCATCACCTTTTGCTGCTTCAGCACATCCTCGATGCGGGCGTTCTCGAGGTCGAAATTGGCGTCGCCGATCTTCTTGTCCGATGTGGCGAGCGTATCAAGCATGGTGCCGGACTGCTCGATCTTGGAGCGCATGTCCTGCACGACCTGCTTGGTCTTGGCAATTTCGGCGTCGAAATTCTGCAATGTCGCCATTGGGGCCTCCCGCTTCGGCATGACGTCGCTGGTCGCGAACAGCGGCGAATATATGTGGGGCATCGGGGGATTGAAAGACGTGAAGACAAGGGCGGCGTGAAAACAAAAGAATCCATCAGGGTCTTGAAAACCAGTGAAGGCGGGGGCCTGGCGTGATTAGCTTGCCTGCCAGCCGTAGTTCAGCTGTCATTGAACTTTCATGCGGCAAGCCGATGGCGCACGGATGCCTTTGTATTCGGCAAATCACTGAAGCAATCGCGGCCGCGATATGCGACGCGAAAGCCGGTTTACAGCTGACGAACAGCGGATCAGGGCTTGGGATCGGCCTTCAGATAGGCGATGACATTGGCGATGTCGTCGTCATTGGTCAGGCCGCCGAACGCCATCTTGTTGCTCGGCACCTTCAGCTTTGGGGCCTTGAGATACTCGGCGAGATTGGCTTCATCCCAGACCAGGCCGGCGGCGCCGGCACTCTTCATCGCCTCGGAATAGTGGCCAAGAAAGCTCTCGGCGCTGCCGGCAGTGCGGCCAACGACGCCCAACAGATGCGGACCGACCTTGTCGCGGTCGGTGGCTGCGTCATGGCAGGCCATGCATCGGTTGAAGACCTTCTTGCCCAGGGCAGGATCGCCGCCGGCATGGGCTACGAGCGAGCTGGCAAGGAGAAGGATACTGGCGAACGAAGCGGCTCGAAGCATGGCTGACCCCGGGGAGCTCTGGCTGGCTGCGTTATAGTACCGAGGCCTTAAGAAACGCTGCATAGGGCCGGGGTCAAGGCCGCCGACCGTCAGCCCTTGATAAAGCCGATGAAGTCGTCTGGCGCGGCGCGGCCCATCTCTTCCTCCCAGTGGCGGCGGCAGAGCGAGACATAGACATCCTTGCCGATCGCCACCTGCTCGCCCTGGCGCGCCACCTTGCCATCGGGGCCGAGGCGCACGACCATCGTCGCCTTGCGGCCGCATCGGCAGATGGTGCGCACTTCGCGCAAATCGTCGGCGATGGCCAGCAGCGCGCGCGAGCCGGAAAACAGCTTGCCCTGGAAATCGGTGCGCAGGCCGTAGCACATGACCGGGATGTTCAGCCGGTCGGCGATGCGGGCGAGCTGCCAGACCTGCTCTTCCTCGAGGAACTGCGCCTCGTCGACGAAGACGCAATGCACCGACGTATGCGCGTGATGAGCGGCGACGCGGGCGAACAGATCGTCGCCGTCGCGAAACATCTCGGCTTCCGTCTCCAGGCCTATGCGCGACGAGATCAGGCCTGTATCGCCCTTGCGGTAGTGGCCGGCGACGAACAGCATCGTGCCCATGCCGCGCTCGCGGTAATTGTAAGAGGCCTGCAAGAGCATCGTCGTCTTGCCGGCGTTCATCGTCGCGTAGTGGAAGTAAAGCTTGGCCATGCCGCTCTTTTAAGCCGACTTGGCCTGACACGGGGAGGGGCCAGAGCGGCATTCCCCTGAAAAAGCCGGCTGGCCAGACAAAAGCGCCTGATGTGTCGCTGATTGGCCAGCCCGCGCCGTTGATCGTGATTGTCTTAATGCTTGAAACCACACCAGAATGGTGTTTGGCTGACGAAACAAGGCGGGCACAGAAACCGTAGCTACGCTTCGCCAAAGAATCACAATGGGAGACTGTCTATGTCGCGTATGAACTCTTTCGTCGCCGGCCTCGGCCTGGCGGCTTTTTTGTCAACCAGCGCTGCCTACGCCGGTGATCCGGCAAGCTGCAAGGCGGTGCGCCTTTCCGATGTCGGCTGGACCGACATCCAGGCGACGACCGGCGTCGCCTCCGTGCTGCTGACCGCGCTCGGCTATGAGCCGCAAACGATCCAGCTGTCGGTGCCGGTGACCATGGCGTCGCTGAAGAACAAGGATCTCGACGTGTTCCTCGGCAACTGGATGCCGTCGATGACCAACGACATCAAGGACTATACCGCCGACGGTTCGGTCGAGACGATCAGCACCAACCTGACCGGCGCCGGCTACGGCATCGTCGTGCCGACCTATGTCGCCGACGCCGGCGTCAAATCGCTGACCGATATCGGCAAGTTCAAGGACAAGTTCAACGGCAAGATCTATGGCATCGAGGCCGGCAATGACGGCAACCGCATCATCCTCGACATGATCAAGAACCCGAAGGACAATCTCGAAGGCTTCGAGCTGGTCGAATCCTCGGAAGCCGGCATGCTGACGCAGGCCGAGCAGTCGATGAAGAACAATGAATGGATCGCCTTCCTCGGCTGGACGCCGCATCCGGTGATGGGCGCCATGAAGATCACCTATCTCGACGGCATGGGCGACAGCGGCTTCGGCGCCGCCACCGTCTACACCAATGTGCGCAAGGGCTACACCACCGAATGCCCGAACGCCGGCAAGTTCATCGCCAACCTGAAGTTCAACCTGGACATGGAAGGCGAGATGATGGACGCGATCCTCAAGGGCGGCGACGCCAATACGGTTGCAACCGACTGGCTGAAGAAGCACCCGGATGCCGTTGCCCCGTGGATTGCCGGCGTGACTACCTTCGACGGCGGTGACGCTGCCGCCGCCATCAAGACCGCGCTCGGAAGCTGAGCCGACTGAATTCGGCAAAGCCGAACCAGGAAGGGCAGCCATCTTAGAAAAGGCTGCCCTTTTTCATATCCTGTGACAAGATGACGACGGTCGAGGCCGAGGGGCAGGGCGGTCTCCTGCACGAGAGGGGCGATATGGATCCGATTTCGAAATTCATGGTCGATCACAAGATTCCGATCGGCGCCTGGGGAAAGGCCTTCTTCGGTTTCCTCACCGACAATTTCGACACTGTGTTCAGGGCCTTTTCGAATGGCCTCAATTTCCTGCTGGATGGGCTGGTCGGCATCCTCTTGATGGTGCCGCCGGTGCTGCTGGCGCTGATCATCGCTGTTATCGCCTGGCTGCTGCAACGCTCGCGACCGCTTGCCATCGGCGTCTTTCTCGGCCTGATCTTCATCATCAACCAGAACCTTTGGAAGCAGACGGTGCAGACGCTGGTGCTGGTCGTCGCGGCCGCTGCCATGGCCATGGCCATCGGCGTGCCGCTCGGCATCTGGGCAGCGCACAAGCCGAAGGTCTACCGCGTCATGCTGCCGGTGCTCGACCTGATGCAGACGCTGCCGACCTTCGTCTACCTGATCCCGGTGCTGACGCTGTTCGGCCTCGGCAACGCGCCCGGCCTCATCGTCACCATCATCTTCGTCATTCCGACCGCGGTCCGGCTCACGCATCTGGGCGTCGTCTCGGTGCCGAAGTCGATCGTCGAGGCCGGCGAGGCTTTCGGCGCCACCAAGAGCCAGCTGCTGTGGAAGGTGGAACTGCCGTCGGCGCTGCCCACCATCATGGCCGGCCTGACGCAATCGATCATGCTGTCGCTGTCGATGGTGGTGTTTGCCGCACTGATCGGCGCCGGCGGGCTCGGCACCGAGATCAACCGGGCGCTCGGCTCGCGCCGCATCGACCTCGGGCTTGAGGCGGGGCTTGCCATCGTCGTTTTGGCCATCGTGCTCGACCGGATGACCCGCATCGCCGTTGGAGGCAAGAAATGACCGTCGCCGTCGATTTCAGGAACGTCGATATCGTCTTCGGCGCCGACCAGGCCGGATCGCTGAAGATGATCGACGCCGGCGCCAGCCGCGCCGAGATCCTCGAAAAGACCGGCAATGTACTGGGCTGCGCCGGCGCCAGCCTGACCGTGAACGAGGGCGAGATCTCCGTTCTGATGGGCCTCTCCGGTTCGGGCAAGTCGACATTGCTGCGGGCGGTCAACCGGCTCAACGTGGTGTCGCGCGGCCAGGTGCTGGTCAAGGATGGCGACAAGACCGTCGATGTCGTCACCTGCGACGAGGCGACCTTGCGGCGCCTGCGCCAGAAACAGGTGGCGATGGTGTTCCAGCAGTTCGGCCTTTTGCCCTGGCGCACGGTGGAGGAGAATGTCGGTCTCGGCCTCGAACTGGCCGGCGTCCCGGAAGCCGAACGCAAGGAGCGCGTCCAACGCCAGCTCAAGCTGGTCAATCTCGACCAGTGGTCGAAGAAATATGCGCATGAGCTTTCGGGCGGCATGCAGCAGCGCGTCGGCCTGGCGCGGGCCTTCGCCACCGAGGCGCCGATCCTGTTGATGGATGAGCCGTTCTCGGCGCTCGACCCGCTCATCCGCACCAAGCTGCAGGACGAATTGCTGCAGCTGCAGACTGAATTGAAGAAGACCATCATCTTCGTCAGCCACGACCTCGAGGAGGCGCTGAAGATCGGCTCCCACATCACCATCATGGAGGGTGGGCGCATCGTGCAAACCGGCGCGCCCGAAGACATCGTGCTGCGGCCCGCCAACGACTATGTCCGAGACTTCATCGCCAATGTGAACCCGCTGTCGGTGCTGACCGCCTGGAACGTGATGCGCGACCGTCGCGATCTGGAGCACGGCAAGGACGGCTGGGTCTGGCTCGACCGCCGCAAGACGACGCGCTTCAAGATCGACGACCACGGGCTGGTGGCGGCGGCCGAACGCGACGGCAAGCCGGCGGTCTGGGTGTCGTGCGCCGACGTCGAAGGCCAATCCGAGGAAGCCGCGCAAGTGTTCTGGGCCAACCCGGGCACCTCGCTGAAAACCGTCATGCTGGCCATGCACCGTTCGCAGACCGCTCCGGTAGCGCTGTTTGACGACCAGTCGCGCTTCGTCGGCGCCATCGGCATTCGCGACGTGCTGAGCGCGGTGTTGCGGCGGTAGTTTCTCCGGAATCCAACGGCGGCGAGGCGCGGCGACCGGGCGCGCCTTGTTTTTATGCCGCCAGCGGCAGGCGCAGTTGCGTCAGCAGGCCGCCGCCGGGATTGTTGGACAGGCGGATCTCGCCACCTGCGGCGCGCGCGATGTTGCGGGCAATGGTCAGGCCGAGACCAAGACCGCCGGTCTGGCGGTTGCGCGATTGTTCGAGGCGCACGAACGAGCCGAACACGGCGTCGATCTGCGCCTGCGGTATGCCAGGCCCTTCATCGCGGATGGTGAGCAGGATCATGTCCTCCGACCGGCGCAGCGAAAGATGCGCCTTCTTGCCGTAGGTGACCGCGTTCTGCACCAGATTGGTGACGCAGCGCTTGAGCGCGACCGGCCGCGCCATGCAGATCAGCCCGCGCGAACGGGTCTCGTCGTCGAACGAGACGTCGTCATAGCCGTCGGCGATCGATTCCACGAGCGACCAGAAGTCGATGCGTTCGTTCTTTTCCTCGGTCACTTCGAAGGTGGCGAAGTCGATCACCGAACTGGCGATGCTCTCGACATCGGCGAGGTCGTGCGCCAGCGCCTCGCGGACCGCCGATTTGCGCAACAGCTCCAGGCGCAGGCGCATCCTGGTCATCGGCGTGCGCAGATCATGCGCCAGTGCCGCCGCCAGATGTTCGCGGTCCTCGACATATTCGCGCAACCTCGCCTGCATGGCGTTGATCGCCTTGGCGGCGGCACGCACCTCGCGGCTGCCGCCCTCGGCGATCGGCGGGCTCTTCAGATCCTTGCCGATCCGGTTCACGGCGGTTTCCATCATCCGGTACGGCGCCGTCAGCCGGCGCAGCGACCAGATCGACATGATCACCACCAGCCCTGCGATCAGCGAATAGAGCGGCAGGCTGTCGAAGCTCAGGATCGGGCCGACGGGCGTGATCGGTTCGGTGAAATTCAGCCATTGGCCGTCGGCGAAGCGCAGCGATGCCGTCAGCTTATCGCTCTGGGCGAAGTCGGCGGCCAGCACCAGAAGGTCGCGCTCGACCTGGCCGATGTCGGGTCCTGGCGTCGTGCCGTCCGCGTCGTCGGCCTCGCGCGTCGCCGGATCGCGGCGCACGCGTGCATCGGTGATGCCGAATTTGGACAGCCGGCCGACGAGGATGTCTTCGAGTTCGGCCAGTTCGTCATCGCCGGCGATCGACGAAGTGACCGCCGGCGTGTCCGAAACGGTGAGCGCGTAGGTGGAGTTGAACAGGCCGGTCGCCGTCGCCTTGCGCTCGTCCGGACTGGCGTCATGCATGAGCTGCACCAGCGAGAAGGCACGGTCGTTGAGCCGGTAGAGGTCGACGACGTCGTTGGCGGCAGCGCGGTCGCGCGAGACGATGTAGAGGGTCGCGACCTGGCTGATCAGCAGGCCGGCAATGACGATCAGCAGCACCCAGACAGGCAAGGTCTGCGGCAGGAAACGTCTCATTCGGAGGTCGTCTCGGGCAGGAACTGGTAGCCGCCGCTGCGTACGGTCAGGATCAGCTTGGGCGTCTTCGGGTCGTCCTCCATCTTGCGCCGCAACCGGCTGACCAGGATGTCGATGCTGCGGTCGAAGGAATAGTCGCTGTCGCCGCCGGACAATTCGATGAGCTGGTCGCGGGTCAGCACACGCTGCGCACTCTTGACGAAGGTCTGCAGCAGGTTGAATTCGGCCATGGTCAGCTCGACCCTGACATCGTCGGGTGCGATCAGCCGGCGCCGGGCACAGTCCATCGTCCAGCCAGCGAAGCGGTAGATCTGCTTGGTGGTGGCGCGCTTCGGCTCGGCGGCGCCATTGCGCCTGAGCACGGCCCGGATGCGCGCCAAAAGCTCGCGCGGGTCGAAGGGCTTGGGCACATAGTCGTCGGCGCCCATTTCCAGGCCGACGACGCGGTCGGTCGTCTCGGTGACGGCGGTCAGCATGATGATCGGCGTCGAATACTGGGCGCGCAGGTCGCGGCACAGCTCCAGCCCGCTCTTGCCGGGCAGCATCACGTCGAGGACGATGAGGTCCACCTGGACGCGCCGCAGGATGGTCTCCATCTCGATGCCGTCGGCGGCAACCGAGGTGTGCAGGCCCCGCTTCTGGAAGAATTCCTGCAGCAGGTCGCGGATGCCCTTATCGTCGTCGACGATCAGTATGTGTGCATCGGATTTCACAGCAGCCCTGTCATTGTTGCCAAGCCCCTTCTGTCTTTGATTGCCAAGCCCTTCGGTCGCAACCCACACGATAGAATTCAGGCCATATGTTGGCCAGTGGCTATGATGGAGTTCACACCGGCTTTCTCAGACACACTCCAGAAACAAAATTCTACAGTTCAGAAAAACTCCTGAAAAATTTCAAAGGCATAACTGATCTCGTGGCGGTCAGGTCATCGGCTGCGACGCTAGTCTCCGGGTTTACGGATAAACCGATGCCAAGGTTGTCGATCAGTTTGTTGGGTGCGTTGCTGGGCTTCTGCCTGGTCACTGCCGCTGTCGGACAATCGGACGCAAAGGCGACGCTCACAACCCGGAGCGAACGGTGCGCCAATCTCAGCCACCAATTTGATGAAGCCCTCGAAACCCATGCCACGGCAACGCAGGTCACCGCGGCAAAGGCACTTCAGAGAAAGGGCAACCGGTACTGCGCCGCCAAGAAACAGGCACAGGGCATCCGGATGCTCGCCAATGCTTTGAAGCTGCTTGGAGTGACGCCGAACGACCCGGTTCAGTAACGCTCCGAAACTTGACCCGCATAAAAAGGAAACGAAGCCATGAAAAAGTCCATCCTCTCCGCAACCGGTCTCGCCGTCGCTCTCGCTTTCGCGATGCCGGCTCTCGGCAACGCCGCCGCCACCACGACCGCTGCTCCGGCTGCTTCGACGACCACCGCTCCGGCGACTGCCGCTCCGGCCAAGGCTGCTCCGAAGAAGGTCGTCAAGAAGACCGTCAAGAAGCACAAGAAGGCTGCTGAGAAGGCCGTCAAGAAGGACGCCCCGAAGACCTGATAAGGTCCGGCATAAAATGCCGGCCTGTTGACCAAGGCCGCTCCAGCTGGTTTCGGTTGGAGCGGCCTTCTTCCTGTCCGAGCCGCTGAAGCCCTGACATTGGCGATGAAGCGGTCGATGGGTTCAACTGATCTTTGGCGAAGTCTGGCACCGGCAGCTTCCGCCTCGACTGACACTTAACCCGTTTGCAACGCCGGCCGTGTAGGACAATCCGCATGAAGAAGCGGCTTTCGTCCATTTTGCGCTCGATGGTGATCGGCGGTCTGGTTGCCACCGGCCTCGCCAGAGTGCTTATCCTGTTCACCGCCAGCCCGGTTCCCGATCCGGCCAGCGGACGCACCGAGCCTTCGCTGTTCGCGCCGGCGATTTCCACCAACTGGGACTACATAACGCCGGCACAGACCTGGCTGCTGGTCGTGCTGACCGGCGCGACGTTGATCTGCGTCGCCGCGTGGCTGATCGCGACCTGGCTGGAACGCCGGGCGGATGCCGGCGGAAACCGTTTTCGGTCCGATATACCGCCCGCTGCGGCCGTGCGGCAGATTCCCGGCCGTCGCATGTTCGGCCGCCAAGGCCGTTGAACGGCAACCGACACTTTCCCACATGATTGTGAATGGCCGCGTCGGCGGACACCGGTTTCGCGCGTCGATCAAAATGGACGACCGTTTTCACCGGTGCCAGAATGGCGGTCACATCGCTTACGCAAAACTGTCGGTTCCGATGCCTGAAATCACCACAAAACCGCGTACCCAGATCAAGCCGCAAGTCGAACGGCCAAAACTCTACAAGGTCATCCTCATCAACGACGATTTCACGCCGCGCGAATTCGTGGTGACGGTGCTGAAGGGCGAGTTCAAACTCAGCGAGGACCAAGCGCACCGGGTGATGATCACTGCGCATCGGCGTGGCGTCTGCGTCGTCGCCGTGTTCACCAAGGATGTCGCCGAGACCAAGGCGACGCGCGCCACCGAAGCCGGCAAGGCCAAGGGCTATCCGCTGATGTTCACGACGGAGCCGGAGGAGTAGAGCAGGGGGCTTTCCCTTCTCCCACAACAAGGGAGAAGGAAAAGAGCGCCGCGCTACCGTCCCTCGCGGTACCACATCGAACCCATTGCCAGAAGCAGCAGGCCGAGGCCGAGGAAGCCGCCGAACAGCGGCACGCGCGAGACGGCTTTGAGCACGCTGTCGTCTGTCGTGCGCAGGCCGATCCAGTCGCTGCCGGATGCGGCACCAGCCGAGCGCACCGGCACGATGGAAGGCAGCGTCACGTCGCTGCCAAGGGCTGTGGAAGACGCCAGCCGGCGCACGCTGCCGCCGGTGGCTTCGGCCGGCGCCTTCAGCCGGTTTTCGGTGGAAATGACGTCGGCGAATTCCGGTTCGTTGACCGGCCCGACATGGGCGAGCGCGGTGAGGTCGCCATTGGCGACCTGGTAGAGCCCGATCTCGCTGGTCTCGACGCTGCCGAGGAAGACCCCGGGCTCGGCTTTGTCGAGCTTGACCGTCAAGGTTTTGCCGGACGGAGTGATGATCTGCGCGGCGCCGGGATCGTCGGCCATCGTCTGGCGGCGGATTTCCAGCACCATGCCACGACCATCGGCGGTCAGCCGCTCCTCCTCGAGCTCCGGCTCCTTCATCAGCCAGTGCGCGATGCGCCGATAAAGCTGGACATGCGGGCCGCCGCCCTCGAAGCCGCGCGCCCACAGCCAGCCCTGATCGGACAGCAGCATGCCGACGCGGCCTTCTCCCTTGCGGTCGAGCAGCAGCAGCGGCCGGTTGTCGGCGCCCTTCATGACCACTTCGCCTTCCGGGTTCTGCACGCCTATGGTGCGGAACCAGCGGCTCCAGTGCGGCGGCTCGGTGGCCGAGCCATCGAGCCCACGCGTCACCGGGTGGCGCTGGCCGAGTTCGGTGAGGCGCGGATAGAAGGCCTTGTCGACAACTTCGCCGGTCGGCATCGCCGGCAGGGCGGCCATCAGCGGCGTGCGCGCGATCGAGCTTTCGCCGGCATATTCGGGGCCGGCCGCGATCAGCAGCGCGCCGCCCTTTTCGACATATTCGGAGATGTAGTCGTAATAGAGGATCGGCAGCACGTCGCGGTGCTGGTAGCGGTCGAAGATGATGAGGTCGAAATCCTTGATCTTCTCGACGAACAGTTCGCGGGTCGGGAAGGCGATAAGCGACAATTCGTTGATCGGCGTGCCATCCTGCTTTTCCGGCGGCCGCAGGATGGTGAAATGGACAAGATCGACCGAGGCGTCGGATTTCAGCAGGTTGCGCCAGGTGCGCTCGCCGGCATGCGGCTCGCCGGAGACGAGCAGCACACGCAGATTCTCGCGAATGCCGTCGATCAGTGCGATGGCGCGGTTGTTGGTGTCGGTCAGTTCGCCCGGCTCGCGATCGATGGCGAGTTCGACGATGTTGCGGCCGGCGCCCGGAATGGTGACCTGCAGCGGCATGGCCTGGCCAACGGTGGCGTGCTCGACGGCGACCTGCTCGCCATTGACCGAGACGCGCACATCGACCGGGCCAGTCTCGTTTTCGGTCGAGATGACGCGGTAGGTCATGTCGAGCGGCTTGCCAACAAGACCGAAGCGCGGCGCGTTCTCGAAGCGGATGCGGCGGTCCTTTTCGTGGTCATTGCCGGTGATCAGCGCATGCAGCGGGGCGTTGAAATCGGGCGCGCCCGGCGGCGCGTCATGGACCTCGCCATCGGTGATCATGATCGCGCCGCCGATGCGTGACGGCGGCACGTCGCGGAAGGCGCCTTCAAGCGCGCCGAACAGCCGTGTCTCGGTGCGCTCTTCGGCGGCCTCGGATTTGCCGGCCTCGACGACCCGCACGTCGAACTGCTTGAAGCGGCCAAGCCGCTGCTGCAGCCCGGCCAGCGCCTCGTCGGTCTGCTTGGTGCGATCGCCGATATCCTGGCTCTGGCTGCGGTCGACGACGAGGGCGACAACGCTTTTCAGCGGCTCGCGCTCCTCGTTGAGGAACACCGGGTTGAACAAAGCGGCGGCGAGCGCCAAAAGGGCGATGAAGCGGAAGACCGAGCCGCGCTGGCGAAACCACAGGCCGACAAGCGCCAGCAGCGCCAGCGGCACCAGCGCCAAGGCCAACAGGGGCCAGGAGATCAGCGGTTCGAAGGAAATCGACCAGTTCATTCCTTACCCTCCTCTTTTTGGGGAGGGTTTATCCGCGACCGGAGGGCACCAAACAAACTCATCTTACTGCCCCAGCCGTTCGAGCAGTATGGGCACGTGCACCTGGTCGGATTTGTAGTTGCCGGTCAGCATGTACATCATGATGTTGACGCCGGCGCGCAGCGCGTAGACGCGCTGCATCGGGTCCGCCGGTACGGTCGGCAGCAGCGGATCGCCATTCTCGTCGACCGCCCAGGCGCCGGCAAAATCATTGGCGGTGATCATGATAGGCGAGACGCCGTCGCCGGTGCGCACCGGCCGGTTCTCGGCATTGCTGGCGTCGAGCGACGCCTCGACCCACAGTGGGCTGCCGGCGAAGCGGCCGGGGAATTCGGGCAAGATGAAGAAGGATTTGGTCAGCACGTGGTCGGACGGCACCGGCTCCAGCGGCGGCACGTTGAGGTTGCCGAGGATGTCGCGCAGCCGCTCCGTCGCCGGGCTGGTCGAATCGGCGCCGATGCCGTTGGCGAACTGGTCGCGGGTGTCGAACAGCACCGTGCCGCCCTGCTGCATATAGGCGTCGATGCGGGCGATGGCGGCCTGGCTCGGCATCGGGGCGGCCGGATCGATCGGCCAGTAGATCAGCGGATAGAACGACAGCTCGTCCTTCGAGATGTCGACGCCGGCTGGCGCGCCCGGTTCAAGGGCCGTCTTTTCGACCAGGAAACGGGTCAGGCCCTCGAGCCCGGCACGGCTGATCGAATCGTCGCCCGGCACGCCGGTCAGCACATAGGCGATGCGGGTCTTCGAAATCGCCTCGATGGCAATTTCGTCACCCGGCTTGGCGTCGTCGGCGCGGGCAAGGTCGGCATGACCGAACAAGCTACCCAGCGCAATCAGGACCGCGGCGGTGGTTGCCATGGCACCGGCGCGGCGCGGTCGGCGTGAGAACAGGCCGCCCATCCAGAATACCGCCAGCGTATCGAGCAGCATCAGCACCAGGGCGGCCGCGACCAGCGCGCCCTTCAAATTGCGCGATTCGTCAAAGGCATACTGGATCGAGGTGACGGGAACAGTGATTTGCGGGCGCGCCAGCGGGGCCAGCGTGCTGTCGGCTTCAAGCAGATTATGGGCAAACACACCCGTCTCGGAACCATAGAGGCCGGGCGGGTTTTCAAAAGTCACCGGCAGCGCGCCGGCGCCCGGTACAAGCGGCCGTGCATCCGGTGTCGGCGGCACCAGCGAGCCGTCGGCTGCAATCATGCGATAGGGCGCCAGCGACGCCGCGGCGGCTTCGGCATTGGCGATGGCCGCGCCCTGGTTGCGCGACAGCTGCACGATGCGGCGCAGCATCTCGACGAAGCTGCCGGAGATCGGCAGGTTCGACCAGGTTGCCTCAGGGGTGACGTGGAACAGCACCAGCGTGCCCTTGCCTTTCTTCAGTCCGGTGACCAGCGGCGTGCCGTCGGCAAGGGCCGCCCAGGTGCGCTCGACGATATCGGGTGTCGGCTCGGCCAGCACCTGTCTGCTGACAGTGACCTCGGTCGGCGGCGCCAGATCGGCGAACGGGCCGGCCTTGGGGAATTCGGTGACAGGCTGCGGCGACGTCCATGACAGCGCGCCGCCGAGCGAACGCTCGCCGGTGCGCAGGCGGACCGGCAGCAAATCGTCGTCATCGCCCGCCGTGGCCAGCCGCGAACCGGCGAAACGCACCAGCGTGCCGCCATTGTCGACCCAATCGACAAGTCTCTGCCGGACCTGTCCGGGAATGGTGCCGATATCGGCCATGACAATCATCGCGGGCTTCTGGTCGAGGATCTGCGGGATGGCGTCGGCGAGGTCGGCGCTGGAGGGTTCGACCAGATCGGCGAAGGGCTGCAGCGCCCGCCTGATGTAGTAGAGTGGCGACAAAAGCGGCTGCGCCTGGTCGGCCTCGGCCTGCGACAGCAGCCCGACGCGGCGGCGCTTGGAGCTTTCGTCGAGGACGCGCACCGCACCGGCCTGCCGCTCGCCGTCGAGCGCGATCGAAGCGAAGTCGTTGCGCAATTCGAACGGCACCGCCATGGTGCCGGTGGCGGTGGTTTCGCCAGGCGAAAAGGTCAGCGTCGCATCGGCGATGCGGCGGCCCTTGTCGTCGAAGGCGCCGGCGGTGACCTGCGCCGGGGCAGGGTCGCCCGGCGCGCGGATGGCGGTCAGCGCAAAGCCGTCGACCTGGTTGTCGGCGGCGGTCAGGCCCGTCAGCGACAGCCTGTCGGCGGTTGCCCAGACGACACGGGCGGCATTTTTCGACAAAAGCGTGTTGAAGGCGGCTTCATCGCCTTTTGCCGCCAGGCCGTCGGCAAGCACGGCGACACTGGCCCCGGGCAAGGTCTCCAGCACGCCGGCGACGCGGGTATAGACGGCCGGCCGGTCGGTCGGGATCGGCCGCGGCTTGGCGGCGCGCAGCCGGTCAAGGGCGGTGGTGGCATCGAACGGGCCGATCTCGGCATTGGCCTTTTCGGCGGTGAAGGCGATGACGACCGGCACGCCGTTGGAGCCGGCGTCGTTGATCAGCCGCTCGGCGGTGGCGACGCGTTTGCCCCAGTCGGCGGCACTTGCCCAGTCATTGTCGATGACCAAGGCAAGGGCGGCTCCCTCGGCCGGCAGCTTTTCGCGCGGATTGAAGACCGGGTCGGCCAATGCCGCGACGATGAGGGCCGCCATCAAGAGCCTGAGTAGCGTCAGCCACCACGGACTCTGCTGCGGCGTCTCCTCGCGCTTCAGTACGCGCGCCAGGATCTTCAGCGGCGGGAAGATCTCGGTCTGCGGCTTGGGCGGCGTCAGCCTGAGCAGCCACCAGATCACCGGCAGTGCCAGCAGGCCCCACAGCACCATGGGGGCGCCAAAGGAGAGCGGCAGCCAACTCATGCGACAGCCTTTCCTGGCCGATCGCCACCAGCGATGCCTGCACGACCGCCAGCGGTCGGCCTGACCGAGGGGCCATCAGTGGTCATCGCCATGTGCAGCCGCACCAGCGCGTCGGAGGCGAGCCGATCGGTGTGGTTGACGGTAAAGCTCCAGCCAAGCCGCTTGCACCAGGCGGCCAGTTCGTGGCGGCGGGCGGTGTAGAGCAGGCGATACTCATCACCCAGCATTTCGGCGCGGCCGGCGGTCAGCTTGTCGCCGGTCTCGGGATCGGTGAATTCGGTGCGGCCGGCATAGGGGAAGGTCTCCTCGGCCGGGTCGGCGACCTCGATCAGGTGGGCGCGCACGCCGTGGCGGGCCAGCACGTCGAGCCAAGCCATCGTCTCCTCGACGGGATCGAGGAAGTCGCTGACGATGACGATGTCGCAGAAGCGCCTGATGTCGGACAGGTCGGGTTTTGCCGGCAGCTCGCCGGCATGCATCAACTGGGCGGCAATGCGTTCGGCGCCGTTGCGGGCGGTGAACGGGTCGGTGAGGCCCGGCCAGGCGATGCGTTCGCCGCTGCGCGACAACAGCTCGGCCATGGCCAGCGCCAGCACCAGCGCGCGCGATTGCTTGGAAACGCTGGCGCCTGTCGATTTGTAGAGCATCGACGGCGAGGGGTCGGCCCACAGCCAGACGGTATGGGCGGCTTCCCATTCGCGGTCGCGCACATAGGTGTGGTCGTCGCGGGCCGAGCGGCGCCAGTCGATGCGCGAGGAATCGCCCTCGACATAGGGCCGGAACTGCCAGAAATTCTCGCCGATGCCGCGCTTGCGGCGGCCGTGCCAGCCGGCGATCACGGTGTTGACGATGCGCCGCGCCTCGACCAGCAGGTCTGGCACAAGCGAGGCCCGCAACCGGCCACGGGCGAGCGCGTCGCGCGTCGCTGCCGGAGCCTGGACCTCGCCGATGCGCGGCATCAAATCCCTTTCACGAGTTTCGCCACCACGTCACGCACGCTGGTGCCTTCGGCGCGGGCGGCGAAGGTCAGCGCCATGCGATGCTGCAGCACCGGCTCGGCCAGCGCACGGACGTCGTCGACCGAGGGCGCCAGCCGTCCGTCGTAAAGCGCGCGCGCCCTTGTGCACAGCATCAGCGCCTGACTGGCGCGCGGGCCGGGACCCCAGGCGACGTTCTTATCGGTCTCGGCATTGCCTTGGCCGGGACGCGCCGAGCGCACCAGCGTCAGGATCGCCTCGACGACGCTTTCAGGCACCGGCATGCGGCGGATCAGCGTCTGGATCTCCTTCAGCCGCACCGGCTGCAGCACGTTTTGCGCTTTCGCGTCCTCGATGCCGGTGGTTTCCAGAAGGATGCGGCGCTCCGCCTCGATTTCGGGATAGAGGATGTCCACCTGCATCAGGAAGCGGTCAAGCTGTGCCTCGGGCAGCGGATAGGTGCCCTCCTGCTCCAGCGGGTTCTGGGTTGCCAGCACGTGGAAGGGCGCCGGCAGGTCATGGCGGGCGCCGGCAATGGTGACGTGGTATTCCTGCATGGCCTGCAGCAGCGCCGACTGAGTGCGCGGCGACGCGCGGTTGATCTCGTCGGCCATCAGCAGCTGGGCGAAGATCGGCCCGGAGATGAAGCGGAAGGAGCGTTTTCCGGTCTCGTCCTGCTCCATCACTTCGGAGCCGAGGATATCGGACGGCATCAGATCCGGCGTGAACTGGATGCGACGCGAATCGAGGCCGAGCACGATGCCAAGTGTTTCAACCAGCTTGGTCTTGGCGAGACCCGGCACGCCGACCAAAAGCGCATGGCCACCGGCCAGCAGCGCCACCAGCGTGCGCTCGACGACGCTTTCCTGTCCGAAGATGACCCGGCCGACCCGGTCGCGGATCCGGGAGATGTCGGCAAGCGCCTTTTCGGCCTCGGCGATCATGTCCTTTTCGCTGATCGGGCTTTCCTTGACCATCACGCTCATGCCGCATCGATCCTTGTGGTTGGAATACCATGGCTGGAACAACGGCTGCACCATACCATAAGTTGCCGCGATTCGGCCTCGCGTGGCGCCTACATCGAAACTTAAATCACAGACCTAGGCTGACAAGCGGAACAACAGTGACTATTTCGTGACCATGACGGGACCCTTGGGACATCGTGGAGAAAGCCTGACTGATGCCACCGAGGCGCGTGGTCTCGAGGCGCTGATCTCGCGCGCCGCCCGTGCCGGCAAGGGCGCGGCACCTGTCGAACGCTGGAATCCCGACTTCTGCGGCGATCTGGACATGGAGATCAAGGCCGACGGCACCTGGTTCTATCTGGGCACGCCGATCGGGCGCATGCCGCTGGTGCAGCTTTTCTCCTCGGTGCTGCGCAAGGACGCCGATGGCAGGACCTATCTGGTGACACCGGTAGAAAAGGTCGGCATCCGCGTCGCCGATGCGCCGTTCATCGCCGTCGAAATGGACGTTTCGGGCAGCGGCGAGGCGCAGACAATCACCTTCCGCACCAATGTCGGCGACGTCGTCGAAGCCGGGCCGGAACGGCCGCTGCGGTTTGTCGATGAGAACGAGACCGGCGGGTTGAAGCCCTATGTGCTGGTGCGTGGCCGTCTGGAGGCGCTGGTGGCGCGGCCGGTGATGTATGAACTGGTCGGGCATGGCGAGGAGATCGAAATCGACGGCGAGACGATGTTCGCGGTGCGCTCCAAGGGCGCCGTGTTCCCGATCATGCCGGCGGACCAGTTGAAGCGGCTGAGCGCGTGATGGACCAGGCGACGCCGGCGCCGTTTTCATCCGCGGATTTTCGCGCGCGCTTTGCCGTGCAGCCCGATGCGCATGCAGGCGACGACGACTATGGCGACCATCGCTTCAACCCCGGCCATCCGCGCCTCAATCAGGGCAAGGCGCTGCGCAATGCCGCGGTGCTGATCCCGGTGGTCGATCATGAGGGCGATGCGACGGTTCTTCTGACCAAACGGGCCGAAAAGCTGCGCAGCCATTCGGGGCAGGTGGCCTTTCCCGGCGGCACTATCGATCCGACCGATCCGAGCCCTGAGGCGGCGGCGCTGCGCGAGACCTTCGAGGAGATCGGGCTTGGCCGAGATCGCATCGAGATCATCGGCCGCATGCCCGACTATGTCGCCGGCAGCGGCTACCGCATCGCCCCGGTGCTTGGCATCGTGCGGCCCGGTTTCCAACTGACGCTCAACGCAGACGAGGTCGATGCCGCTTTCGAAGTGCCGCTGCGCTTCCTGATGGACCCGGCCAACCACAAGCGCGACAGCCGTATGTGGAACGATCTCGAATGGTTCTTCTACGACATGCCTTACGGCGACCGGCGCATCTGGGGCGTCACCGCCGGCATCCTTCGTACTCTCTATGAAAGGCTCTATGCGTGAGTGTCTCGATCGCGGGCAGGGCCGATTGGCTCACCGACAAGCATCTGCAGCGCCTGCTGTTCGCACTGGCCGAAGGCGGTGAAGAGGCGCGAGTCGCCGGCGGCGCGGTGCGCAACACACTGATGGGCCAGCCGGTCGCCGACATCGACATCGCCACCACCTGCTTGCCGCAGGAAACCCTCCGCCGCGCCGAAGCGGAAGGGTTCAAGGCGGTGCCAACCGGTATCGAGCATGGGACAATCACCGTGGTTGCCGGTGGAAAGCCCTATGAAATCACCACCTTGCGCGCCGATATCGAAACCGACGGGCGGCGCGCGAAAGTGTCGTTCGGGCGCGACTGGAAGCTCGATGCCGAGCGGCGCGACTTCACCATCAACGCGCTCTATGCCGAGGCCGATGGCAAGGTGGTCGACCTGGTCGGCGGCATTGCCGACATCGAGGCGCGCCGGCTGCGATTCATCGGCGACCCGGAAGCGCGCATTCGCGAAGACTACCTGCGCATCCTGCGCTTCTTCCGCTTCTTCGCCTGGTACGGCGACGGACGGCCGGACGCCGAGGGGCTGAAAGCCTGCGCCCGTCTGAAGGAAGGGCTGGCCCAGCTTTCGTCCGAGCGCATCTGGTCGGAACTGAAGAAACTTTTGTCGGCGCCCGATCCGTCACGGGCGCTGCTTTGGATGCGGCAGGCAGGTGTCTTGACCGCGGCGCTGCCGGAAAGCGAGAAATGGGGTATCGATGCCATCCATGGGTTGGCCAAGGCCGGCAAGGATCTGGGCTGGGCACCCGACCCGCTGCTCAGACTGGAAGCGATCGTGCCGCCCGATGCCGCTCGCATGAAGACGCTCGCCGAGCGGCTCAAACTCTCGACCGCCGAAGCGGATCGCCTGCGCCACTGGGCGCTCGCCACCGCCGTCGAGCCGAAGACGACCGAGGGCGAACTGGCAAAAAGGCTCTATCGCGGCGACCGGCAGGGGTTTGTCGACCGTCTGCGGCTGTCGCTTGCGGCAGCCAGGATGCGCGCCGTCGAGGACAATGAGGCGCTGCTCGAAGCCGGTGGCTTTTCGCGCCTGCTTGGCTTCGCCACCAAATGGGAAAAGCCGTTGTTTCCGCTGAAAGGTGCCGATCTGACGGCGCTCGGCGCAACTCCAGGCCCGAAACTCGGCGAAATCCTGAGGAATCTCGAAGCGGAATGGGTCGAAGCCGGGTTTGCCCCTGATCGCGACGCGCTCCTCAAGCGCGCCGCCGAAGCCTTGCAGGCCGGGTAGATCAGGCCGCGTCGCGGGTCTTTTCGATGCGCGAACGGATCGCCTCGATCATCGTCTCGCGGATGACCGTCTCGCCATGTGTCTCGCGCATGTGCTCGACGGCACGGCGCATGACCTCGGCTTCTTCGTCGGCACGTGTGTGCCAGTCACAGCCGGGCACGAGCGACCCGCAGTGAAATTCCTTCATGAGATTTCTCCTTTTCCTCCGTGGAGCCTGGTCGAGGCTCCGGCACTTTTTTTTGGCTCATGTCCGGTTCCAGGGTTGAAACCGCGGACCGCGAACGGGTGAGAAGCATAACACAGATGGGGTGGTATTGGTTGCCGTCAACGGCAAAAGGGCGGAGCAGCATCGCTCCGCCCTCTAAACACTACCCCGAAACAGGGCCAGACATCGTCTCGTCCCGTTTTGGCGGGCAGGCCTTCACTTGGCGATCTTGACAGCCTCGGCAATCTTTTTCTTGCCGCTCATGTCCCATGAGACACGGACCTTTTCACCGACCTGCAGGCCAGGATCCTTGAAGGTCTTGGGAAGCGTAAAAGACGATCCATCGTCGAGGACCAGGCTCATGGCCGTGGTGTCAAAGGTCTTGATCGTCCCGGTGGTGTGCTTGACGGCGGCGAACGCCACCGAACCGGAAGCGAGAAGGGCAGCGGCGGTCGCTGAAACAATGATCTTGCGCATTGCGAAGTACTCCTGGAAAGGCGGGTATCTTTTTGACGAAGATGTCCCGCGTCGTCTTGGGCCGTCCGGTCGCGTCGGGTCGCGGCTCGCTTTGTCTTGACGCAATTCCGGTCGGAAAGCCGTTTCGCACTTTCCTGAAATTGCGCGCAGGCGAACCGCCGGCGCTTCCCGACCCCGCGCCACAAATAGACCAGTCTTTTCAAGAGCCTATTAGACGAAAAAGAAATTTTTCGCCGCACCGTGTGCCACATTCCATGCCCATTTCGAGCGAATGGGACATCAATGCGGCTCACGCCGGGCTCACCATTTTGTTACGGCCAGCGGACCTCGGGCGGCAGGCTGGAGAGGATGGCGGCGACATTGCCGCCGGTCTTCAGTCCGAATATGGTGCCGCGATCGTGAAGCAGATTGAATTCGACGTAGCGGCCGCGGCGGATGAGCTGTTCGTCACGGTCGCCATCGGTCCAGTTCTCGTTGAAGTTGGCGCGCACAAGGTGGCCGTAGACGACGAGAAAAGCGCGGCCGACATCCTGGACGAAGTTGAAATCGGCATTCCAGCCGCCCTTGTCCTCACCCGAATGCAGCCAGTCGAAGAAGATGCCACCGGTGCCGCGCGGCTCGTTGCGGTGCGACAGATAGAAGTACTCGTCGCACCAGGCCTTGAATTTTGGGTAATCGGCCACCGCGACATTCTTCTCGCAAGCGAATTGCATGGCGCGGTGGAAGGCGACCGTGTCGGGGTCGTCCTGGGTGCGGCGGCGATCGAGCACCGGTGTCAGATCGGCACCGCCGCCGAACCATTGGCTGGATGTGACCACCATGCGCGTGTTCATGTGCACGGCCGGAACGTTGGGATTCCATGGGTGCGCGATCAGCGAAATGCCGGATGCCCAGAAGCGCGGGTCTTCCTCGGCACCGGGCATCTGCTTCCTGAATTCGGGTGAGAACTCGCCATGGACGGTCGATGTGTGGACGCCGACCTTTTCGAAGACGCGACCGTGCATCATCGACATGGTGCCGCCGCCGCCGCGCCCCTCGTCACGTTCCCATGGCGTCTTTTCGAAGCGGCCGGGCGACCACGAGGCCAGCGGCCCGCCAAGATCCTGCTCGATCTGCTCGAAGGTGGCGCAGATGCGTTCGCGCAGCGCCTCGAACCAGAGGCGCGCCTTCATCTTCTTCTGTTCGATGTCGGCGGGCAGGCCCGCCGGTATTTCTGGTCGTTCCAAATGCCGTCTCCGGTTGGGGCGGCGAGTCCCACAAATGACTCGTCTTTTGCCGGCGCGATCCCTAATCTCTTAGGGGACAGGGTCAAGTGTCATTACGGTGCAAGGAGTTGTTTCGTGCGCACCCCGGCAAGACCGCCGCTGGATGGCCTAAAGAAAAGGCTCGACCAAAGCCGTGCCGAGCGCGTGCGTATGCCGCGCGACGGTTTCTTGCGCGAGACCTTCGTGCTGCCACGCTCCGATGCCCGGCTCAAGGCCAAGGAATGGTTCGAGCGCTTTCCCAAGCAGGCCTACTGGACCGAGATCGAAAGCTGGTTCGAGCGGCCGGGCGACCTGATCGAGTTCACCATCAGGCGGTTGCCTGCGGCCGACTAGGACTTCGTCGCCCCGTTTACGGGGAGAGGGTGCCGGCAGGCAGGTTGAGGGGCGGCGCGAACCTCTCAATGCTGGCGCCGCCCCTCATCCGCCTTCACTGCGTTCAGGCACCTTCTCCCCGTGAACGGGGAGAAGGAAGAGCGACCAGCCTCCTTGCCCCCGTTCCCTCGCGTGCCAGCCGGTCACCCTTGTTGCGCAGCGGGCATTTGTCGATCGACATGCAGCCGCAGCCGATGCAGTCGGTCAGCCCGTCGCGCAGTTTCTTCAACTGGGCGATCTTGTGATCGAGCCCGTCGCGCCAGGCGGTCGACAAAAGGTTCCAGTCGTCGCGCGTCGGCGTGCGGCTTTCGGGCAGTGATTCAAGTGCGGCACCGATTTCGGCCAGCGAGATGCCGACCTCCTGTGCGACCTTGATGATCGCCACGCGCCGCAGCACGTCGCGGCCGTAGCGGCGCTGGTTGCCCGACGTGCGGTGGCTGCGGATCAAGCCGCGGGCCTCGTAGAAATGCAGCGCCGACACCGCCACCCCGCTGCGCATGGCCACCTGGCCAACCGTTAATTCCGTTACAGGCGCCATGTCTGATTTTCCGTCCCGATTTTTCTGCTTGACCTCAAGTTAAGTTGAGCTTGTAGCGAAGAAACCCTGGATGTGCAAACGAAGGAGAAGGCGATGTGCGCCTGGGTCGAGATGTCGGGAGACGGAGTGCCGTTATCCGAGTTGCCGGATGGCTTCGCCCACCACCATGGCGACGGAGAGCGCCACGTTGATGCTGCGCGCCGTACCCTGCATGGGGATGGTCAGGCGCGCATCCGCCGCCTGATGGACAGGATCCGGCACGCCTGCGGATTCGCGGCCGAACAGGAGGACGTCATTGTCCGCGAAGCTGAAGCTGGTGTAGGCCGTCGTGGCTTTGGTCGACAGCAGCACCAGCCGGTGCGAACCAGCCTTGCGCCATTCCTCGAAGGCGTGCCAGTCGACATGCCGGGTCAGGGCAGCCATTTCGAGATAGTCCATGCCGGCTCGCTTGAGCGCCTTGTCGGAGAGCGGAAATCCGGCCGGTTCGATGATGTCGACACCAAGTCCGAGGCACGCGGCGAAGCGCAGGATTGTTCCGGTGTTGCCGGCAATGTCAGGCTGGTAGAGCGCGATGCGGAGACGACGGTTCATTTCCGCGTCCTTCTAATAAGTGGCGGATCGGCCACAGCGGCTTGGCGGTTTTGGAAATTGCTGGACCTGCGGGTGGCCATTTTCTGCGAAGTCGGGTATACAACCAGCATTGTCAACCCGAACCGATGGAGGGGTAATTCATGATGACCATGCACATCCAGCGCCCCTCTCGTGGGCTTACCTGCCTGCCGGCGGTTTCGGTACGACGATTCTCCTGACTCTCTAAGACTTGATCGCACCGATTCCCGCCGAAACGATTTTTCGGCTCTCGAAGGAATCCTGCGATGTTTTTCAAAAAGTCAAAAGGGCTGAACGCCCCAACTGAAGCTGTCCGGACCGACACTCGTCATGTCCGGACCGATGCAATGCGTGCCTCCGGGCGAATGCCGGCGGACGATATTGCTTCGCCTTTTTATCTCGATTTTCACACGGAGGACGGACCGATGTTCGATCCCTACAGAATACCGGGCTCGAGGAGCCTGCATATCCACCGACTGCCGACCTGGGCGCTGCTGATCGGCGACACCTATTCGTCGGCGGTTCACGCCGAGGTTCGCCGCCGGCCGCATCGCGGCATGCTGCCGGATGTCGATTTTTCGCGCGCGGTTCCCGATCCCGGGCGGCCGTCGCTGGTGCGCCGGATCATCCGGCTGATCCGGCCTGGCGCTAAAAACCGGGCTGGCGGCATCGTGTCGTCAGGATCGTCTGGCGCAGCTGTCGGCGAAAAGCCCGCGAGCCCCTATATTGCGCGAAGCATTGCCGACGGTCCGGGTGATTCCGGACCGTCGGCACTCGACGCCATGGGTTCCGGGGACTTCGTACGCTCACGTGCCGCGTAAGCGGCAAACACATTTCACAGGCATGACCTATGTTGTTGTTTAGCTGGTTTGAAAAAAGGCTCGATCCGTTCCCCGCGGCGGAACCGGTCGAGCCGCCCAAGACGCTGGTTGCCTTCTGCGTGCATTATACGCGCGGCGCCTGGCCCTATATCCTTTTCGACGCAGTGCTGGTGACGGCCATCGCGATCGCGGAAGTGTGGATGTTCGGCTTCCTCGGCCGCATCGTCGACTGGCTGTCGGGGCAGAATCGCGAAACCTTCCTGCAGACGGAAGCCTGGAAGCTTGCCGGCATGGCCTTCATCGTGCTGTTCGCACTGCCGGGCACGGTATGGCTGCATTCGCTCCTCAACCAGCAAACGCTGATGGGCAACTATCCCATGCGCATCCGCTGGCAGGTGCACCGCTATCTGCTCAAGCAGTCGATGAGTTTCTACCAGGACGAGTTCGCCGGCCGCATCGCGACCAAGCTGATGCAGACGGCTCTCGCCGTGCGCGAATGCGTCATCAAGGTGATCGACGTCCTTAATTACGTTATCGTCTACTTCCTCGGCATGCTGCTCATCGTCGGCTCGGCCGACTGGCGGCTGGCCGCGCCGCTCGGCGTTTGGCTGGTCGGCTATATCCTTTTGCTGCGGTTTTTCATTCCCCGGCTGGGCAAGGTCGGCGAGGAACAGGCCAATGCGCGCTCGATCATGACGGGCCGGGTCGTCGACAGCTACTCCAACATCCAGACGGTCAAGCTGTTCAGCCATGCACGCCGCGAAGCGTCATTCGCCAAAGACGGTATGTCCGGCTTTCTCGAAACGGTCTACCGGTCGATGCGCCTGGTGACAGTGCTTTTCGGCTCGCTCTACATACTGAACGCGCTGCTCTTGTTCTCGGTGACCGCGATGGCGCTGTGGCTGTGGCTGGGGCAAGCAGTGACGATCGGCGCGGTCGCCGTGGTCATCGGCCTTGTGCTCAGGTTGTGGGGCATGTCGCAATGGATCATGTGGGAAATGTCGGGCCTGTTCGAGAACATCGGCACGGTGCAGGACGGTATCGCCTCGATCTCGCTGCCGCGCCTTGTCGAGGACCGGCCGGACGCGAAGGAGATCAGCGTCTCCAGGGGTGAGATCCGCTTCGAGGACATCCGCTTTCACTACGGCAAGCAGAAGGGTGTGATCGAGGGCCTGTCGCTGGCGGTGAAGCCGGGCGAGAAGGTCGGCATCGTCGGCCGTTCCGGCGCCGGCAAGTCGACGCTGGTCAACCTGTTGCTGCGCTTCTACGACCTCGAAGCCGGGCAGATATTGGTCGATGGCCAGGAAATCGCCGCTGTGAAGCAGGATTCGCTTCGTGCGCAGATCGGCATGGTCACGCAGGACACCTCGCTGCTGCATCGTTCGGTGCGCGAGAACATCCTTTATGGCCGGCCCGATGCAACCGACGAGATGCTTGTCGAGGCGGCGCGGCGCGCCGAGGCGCTGGACTTCATATCAGGGCTTTCGGATGCCAGCGGCCGCAAGGGCTTCGACGCCCATGTCGGTGACCGCGGCGTCAAATTGTCCGGTGGCCAGCGGCAACGCGTCGCCATTGCTCGCGTTATGTTGAAGGACGCACCTATACTTATCCTTGACGAAGCGACCTCGGCGCTTGATTCCGAAGCCGAGGCGGCGATCCAGGAGAATCTCTACAAGCTCATGCAAGGCAAGACCGTCATCGCCATCGCGCACCGGCTGTCGACCATCGCGGCGATGGACAGGCTGGTGGTGATGGACAAGGGCCGCGTCATCGAGGAAGGTTCGCACGAAGAACTCGTCGCCAAGGGCGGGCTCTACGCGCAGCTCTGGCAGCGCCAGTCGGGCGGGTTCCTGCTTGAGGACGGTCCCGCCGACGCCGCCAACGACGCACTTGCAAAGGGGCAAGCCGCAGAATGATGGCCGCCGCATGATGACAGCCGTCTATCGCTGGTTCGAGAACTGGGTCTATCCGTTCAGGGAGCCGGCGAATCTTCGGCCACCGATCAGTGTCGGCGGCTTTCTCTGGCACTATGTCGGCCAGGCGAAGTTCGCCTTCTTCGCCATGCTGGTCATCGGCGGCATCGCGCCGCTGGTCGAGGCCGGCCTGTTCTACTTCGTCGGGCGGCTGGTCGATATTCTCGACCAGCTTCCCGCCGAGCGCAGCTGGCACGCACTGTGGGCCGCTGCCGGCCCTGAACTGGTTTTCATGGCCGTGGTGGTGCTGGTCATCCGCACCGTCGTCGTCGGCTTGTCGGCGCTGGTCGACGAACAGACGATCACGCCGGGCTTCTACAATCTGGTGCGCTGGCAGGCGCACCGGCATGTCTCGCGCCAGTCCTACGCTTTTTTCCAGAACGATTTCGCCGGCCGCATCGCGACAAAGGTCTGGCAGGCGGGCCAGGCGACCGGCGACTTGATGGAAAGCTTCATCGAGGTCGTCTGGTTTATGATCGTCTACACGGTGACGACGCTGGCGCTGGTCGCAGGCCTCGATCTCAGGCTGGCGGTTCTGGTGGTGATCTGGATTTCCGCCTTCGGCTGGCTGGCCAAGCTCTATTTGCCGGCAATCCGCAAGCATGCCGGGGAAACAGCTGAGGCCGGCTCGATGATCACCGGCCGCATCGTCGATTCCTATTCCAACGTGCAGACGCTGAAACTGTTCTCGGCCGATGGCGACGACCGCTACATCAGGAACGGTTTCGACATCTATCTCGACGCATTGCGCCCGTTCACCCGCCGGCTGACCGGCGTGCGCATGGCGCTGACCACGCTGTCGGGCATCATGATCACGGCGATCGGCTGCTTTGCCGTCTATCTCTGGGTCGAGGGCTCGATCACCGTCGGCGCGGTCGCCTTCACCCTGTCGCTGGTGCTGCGCCTCAACATGCTGCTCGGCCGGCTGATGATGCAGCTCAACAGCATCTTGCGAAACCTCGGCGTGCTGGAAAATTCCAAGGCGCTGATCTCGCAGCCGCTCGGCCTCACCGATGCGCCCGACGCCAAGGAACTCGTCGTGGCAGGCGGCCGTATCGCGGTGAAGAACGTCGAGTTCCATTACGGCAAAGGTTTCGGCGTGCTGAACGGCATCGACCTTGTCGTCAGGCCAGGCGAGAAGGTAGGGCTGGTCGGACCGTCCGGCGCCGGCAAGACGACCCTCGCCAATCTGATCCTGCGCCTCTACGATCTCGAGAGCGGGTCGATCACCATCGATGGCCAGGATGTCGCCAAAGTTACGCAGAATTCGCTGCGCGCCAATATCGGCGTCGTCAGCCAGGACACGGCGCTGTTCCACCGTTCGCTGCGCGACAACATCAAGCTCGGCATGCCTGACGCGACCGATGCGGAGGTGATCGCGGCGGCGAAAAAGGCTGAGGCGCACGAGTTCATCCTGACCTTGCGCGACAACAGGGACCGCGCCGGCTACGAGGCGTTTGTCGGCGAGCGCGGCGTCAAGCTGTCGGGAGGCCAGCGCCAGCGCGTGGCGATCGCCCGCGTCTTCCTCAAGGATGCGCCGATCCTGATTCTCGATGAGGCGACCTCGGCACTCGATTCCGACATCGAGGCGGCGATCCAGGAGAATCTGACACGGCTGATGGAAAACAAGACGGTCATCGCCATCGCCCACCGGCTGTCGACGATCGCAGCACTCGATCGTCTGGTGGTGCTCGACGGCGGCCGCATTGTCGAGCAAGGCACGCATGACCAATTGGTGGCGCTCGACGGGCTCTATGCGCGGCTGTGGAAGCGGCAGTCCGGCGGTTTTCTCTATCACGAAGACAGCGTGCTCGAAGAGACGCGCCCGGCGGAGTAGCTCCATGGGTGGATCGACAGGCGCCATCCCAGAGGTCGGCTACGTGCTCAAGCGGCTCCGGCCGACCATGCCGGCCTTCGATACGCTGAAGGAAGAGAGCCGGCTGGAGGGCTACTGGATGCTGGTACGCCTTGCGGATGGCTGGGCAAGTGGCCGCAGCAAGTTCCTGAAACGGGGGGAGGCGCTGTACGGAGCCTGGTATGGAAGGGAACTCGCCGGCGTGTGCGGGTTGAACATCGATCCCTATTTCGAGGGCAGGGGCCACGGCCGGGTCCGGCACCTGTTTGTGAGCGCGCGCCACCGTCGCGCCGGCCTTGGCCGGATGCTGGTCGAAACCGTTGTCGACAGGGCACGTCACCATTTCGCCATGCTGAACACCCGCGCGCCGCAAGAAGCCTTCGGTTTCTATGAACGGCTTGGCTTTCAGCGCGTGGCGGGCGAAGAGTTCGTCACACACCGCATGGTTTTCGGGAAAGGAGGCTGAAATGTCCTTGCGTCCGCCATCTCATCTTGCCGGCGCCTCGGCCGCCGAAGCCGCCTTCGACGCGCTCGGCCATGAAATATTGGCGGAAAAGGCGGCAGCACTCGGCCGCGCCGGCCAGCGGGTAGAGGAAACGCTGGCCAGGCTGCGCGACAATGCCGACGAGCAACTGCGCCCCCTTCTGCTCAAGGATGCCGCCGAGGCGGTGCATGGCTATTTCATCCAGCGCGAGTTGTGCGGCTTGCGCAAGCACGATGCCGTCATTCGTGAATACAACATCCCGAAAGCGGTGCTGGCCAGGCTCGGCGCGAAATAGGGATCACTCCAGCCATTCGGTGATGAAGCTGCCATTCTCGTGGATGTCGGTCGTTTCCAGTGGGCCTGGGCCGAGATTGGTGAATTTGTGCGGCGTATTGGGTGGCACGATCAGGATCTGGCCGGCGGATGCCTCGATTTCCTGGTCGCCGACGGTGAACAGGCCGGTGCCCTGGCGGATGATGAAGATCTCCGCGTAGGGATGTGTGTGCAGGCGCGGGCCGCCGCCGACATCAGGCAGATAGTTGAAGATCAGGCAGGAGTTGGAGCCGTAGGCGCCACATTGCAACTCGCCCTTCCAATGGTCGGAGCGAACGGCCCAGGTGTCGCGGTCTATGACGTGTGCCATGATGACAAGGATAGACCCGGCTGGGGCCTTGTGTCGAGCCGAACAAGGGCGTCGGATTTGCGGTTGTTTCCCGGTTGTTTAGTGATGGTTGGCGGCTATCCGGCGTCGTGTTGACCGGCGGCGGATTTTGTCCCCGCGACAATCTGCCCTTGTGCCTTCACCCGTCTGGACAAAAACGGGCTTCACGCATAAACCGAAGTCCAAATGCCGGAGGAATTCGCAAGCCTGTTCGCCATGCGCTGTCGGGTTGGCGTAATTGAGCGGGGAACAAGGCTCAACCACCGGCACGGAAGAGGCGAAAGGATCAGGCACCCGTGAGCGCAACCGACACCCAGGATCCCAACCGTCGTGATTTTCTCTACGTCGCCACCGGCATGGCCGCAGTGGTCGGCGCGGGTGCTTTCGCGTGGCCGTTCATCGACCAGATGCGCCCTGACGCCTCGACGCTGGCGCTCGCCTCGGTCGAAGTCGACGTCGCCTCGCTGACGCCGGGCATGTCGCTGATCGTCAAATGGCGCGGCAAGCCGGTCGTGGTCCGCAACCGCACCGAACAGGAAATGAAGGACGGCGAGGCGGTCAAGCTGGCCGATCTCAAGGATCCGATCGCCCGCAACGCCAATCTCCCGGCCGACGCACCGGCGACCGACGCCAATCGCACCACGCCCGGCAAGGAAGCCTGGATGGTGATGGTTCAGGTCTGCACGCATCTCGGCTGCATTCCGCTTGGCCAGGAAGGCGATTTCGGCGGCTGGTTCTGCCCTTGCCACGGTTCGCAATACGACACCGCCGGCCGCATCCGCAAAGGCCCGGCGCCGGAGAACATGGCGGTTCCGGTATTCAAGTTCATTTCCGATACCAAGATCCTTATCGGTTGAGGCAGGGGGATATTTCGATGAGCGAGGGACACTCGACCTATACGCCCAAAACCGGTCTCGGACGCTGGTTCGACGCCCGCATGCCGCTGCCGCGGCTGGTCTATGACAGCTTCGTTGCCTATCCGGTGCCGCGCAACCTCAACTATGCATGGACCTTTGGCGGCATCCTGTCGATCATGCTGGTGGCGCAGATCCTGACCGGCATCGTGCTGGCCATGCATTACACGGCCGACACCAATCTGGCCTTCGGCTCGGTCGAGAAGATCATGCGCGACGTGAATTCGGGCTGGCTGCTGCGCTACATGCATTCGAACGGCGCCTCGTTCTTCTTCGTCGCCGTCTACATCCACATCTTCCGTGGCCTCTATTACGGCTCCTACAAGGCGCCGCGCGAACTGCTGTGGATCCTCGGCTGCATCATCTATCTCCTGATGATGGCGACCGGCTTCATGGGCTACGTGCTGCCGTGGGGCCAGATGAGCTTCTGGGGCGCCACCGTCATCACCGGCTTCTTCAGCGCCATTCCGCTGGTCGGCGACTGGATCCAGCAGCTGCTGCTCGGCGGCTTTGCCGTCGACAACCCGACGCTGAACCGTTTCTTTGCGCTGCACTATCTGTTGCCGTTCATGATCGCCGGCGTTGTCGTGCTGCACATCTGGGCGCTGCATGTCGTCGGCCAGTCGAACCCGACGGGCATCGAGGTCAAGTCGAAGACCGACACCGTGGCCTTCACCCCCTACGCGACCATCAAGGACGCGTTCGGCATGATCGTGTTCCTGTTCTTCTTCGCCTATTTCGTCTTCTACCTGCCGAACTATCTCGGCCATCCCGACAACTACATCGTCGCCAACCCGCTGAAGACGCCGGCCCACATCGTGCCCGAATGGTACTTCCTGCCGTTCTACGCGATCCTGCGCGCCATCACCTTCAATGTCGGGCCGATCAACTCCAAGCTCGGCGGCGTGCTATGCATGTTCGGCGCCATCGTCATGTTGTTTCTGGTGCCGTGGCTCGACACTTCGAAGGTGCGCTCGGCGGTTTACCGCCCTTGGTACAAGCTGTTCTTCTGGCTGTTCGTGGCCGATGCCATCCTGCTTGGCTGGCTGGGCTCGCAGCCGGCGGAAGGCAGCTATGTGTTCATGGCGCAGATGGCGACATTGTTCTACTTCGCCTTCTTCCTGATCGCGCTGCCGGTGCTCGGCCTGATTGAGACGCCGCGACGGCTGCCGAACTCGATCACCGAGGCGGTGCTCGAGAAGAACAAGGGCGGCAGCGGACATCCGGCGGGCGCTACGGCGGCTCCGGAAACCAAAGGCTGAGCGGTAGAGAATCTAAGGGGATTTGGCATGAAAAAGATTCTCACCTCGCTGGCGCTGATCGGCCTTGTGGCCGTCGCCGCTGGGGCCGCGGGCACTCGGGCGATCGCCGCCGAAGAGGCACACAATGTGGCCAATCCGACGCATTTCCCGATCGACGAGCCGAAGGAAATGGACTGGAGTTTCACTGGCCCATTCGGCACCTATGACAAGGCGCAGCTGCAGCGCGGCCTCAAGGTCTACAAGGAAGTCTGCTCGGCCTGCCATTCGATGAACCTGGTGGCGTTCCGCACGCTGTCGGACCTCGGCTATTCCGATGCGCAGATCAAGACGCTGTCGGCCGAGTACACCATCCACGACGGTCCCAACGATGCCGGCGACATGTTCGACCGTCCCGGCAAGCCGTCCGACCACTTCCCGCCGCCCTTCGCCAATGAGGAAGCCGCCGCTGCCTCCAATGGCGGTGCTGCTCCGCCAGACATGTCCCTGCTGGCCAAGGCTCGCGGTGTCGAACGCGGTTTTCCGCAGTTCGTCTTCGATATCTTTACTCAGTACGACGCGGGCGGCCCCGACTATATCCACTCGCTGCTGACCGGCTACGACCAGACGCCGCCGGCCGGCATGGTCATCCCGGAAGGCACCCACTACAATCCGTACTTCATGTCCGGCGTGTCGCTGAAGATGCCCAAGCCGCTCTCCGATGGTCAGGTGACCTATGATGACGGAGCGCCGCAGACCATCGACCAGTATTCCCGCGACGTCTCCGCCTTCCTGGCATGGGCGGCCGAGCCGCATATGGAAGACCGCAAGAAGACCGGTTTTCGCGTTCTGGTGTTCCTGCTTTTGTTCGGCGCGCTGGTCTATCTCACCAAGCGCAAGGTGTGGGAAGGCGTGGCGCATTAAGCCACACGATCAAGTGATCACGAAGGGCGCCGAGAGGCGCCCTTTTGCATTTCCAGAAGCCGGCCATGTCACATGGCCGTCACCGCATCCGGCGATCCTGTGCTGCTCTCATCAAAGGATCGCACCCATGAAAAGATACGCATCGCTCGCGGCAGGCCTGTTGCTGCTCATCGTCGGCTCGGCCGCGCAAGCGGAAGACGCCCAGCCTTTCGTCACCAACAAGGATGTCGACCTGACGATGATCCTGCCGCCGCCGCCGGCAAACGATTCGGCGCAGACCAAGGCCGAACTCGGCGAGGTGCTGATGCTGCAGGTGACACGCACGCCCGAGATGGTAGCCAGCGCCGTCGCCGATGCCGACGAGAATGTCTGGCGCTTCGCCAACGTCATGGGGCCGAAATTCAACAAGGAAACGCTGCCCAAATTCAGCGCCTTCTTCGACCGCGTCGTGGCCACCGAAGGCGCCGTCATCGATCCGGCCAAGGATATCTGGAAGCGCCCGCGTCCGCACCAGCTCAGCGACCTCGTCAAGCCGGCGGTCAAGCTGTCGAGTTCGGGTTCCTGGCCGTCCGGCCACGCCACCGTCGGCACCATGATGGGCATCATCCTGTCCGATATGGTTCCGGAAAAGCGCGCCGAGATCATGGCGCGTGCGGCCGAATACGCCCACAACCGCGAGGTCGGCGGCATCCACTATGCGTCCGACGTCGAGATGGGCAGGATTTCCGGCAGCGTCATCGCCGCGGTCCTGCTCAACCGGGACGACTTCAAGGCCGAATATGAAGTGGCCAGGGCCGAGCTTCGTTCGGATCTCGGCATGTAATCTTCGTCAATCGGATCAGACCAGAAAGGGGCGCTTCGGCGTCCCTTTTTGCTCATGGCCATGTCCGAAGGGCGGTTCGAAAAATAGTCCGTTGGCACGCCGACAACAGGTTGATATTCGATGCATCGAACGGTGGCGAGAAACTTGTCCCGCCATGGCCTTTGGAATTCGATGATGCGGCTCAGCGACTGTCACAACTTTTCCGATTTCCGCCGCATGGCGCAGCAGCGGCTGCCGGGACCGATCTTCAACTACATCGACGGCGCGGCGGACGACGAGGTCACCTATCGCCGCAACACCGAAAGCTTCGAGACCTGCGACCTCGTTCCCAACGTGCTGCGCGGGGTGAGCGTGGTCGACATGTCGGTGACGGTCATGGGCCAGAAGCTGGCGATGCCGTTCTATTGCTCGCCGACCGCCTTGCAGCGCCTGTTCCATCACCAGGGCGAGCGCGCGGTCGCCAAGGCCGCCGCCAAATACGGCACGATGTTCGGCGTGTCGTCGCTGGGCACTGTCAGCCTCGAGGAGGCGCGCAGCATCAGCAGCGGCCCGCAGGTCTACCAGTTCTATTTCCATCGGGATCGCGGTCTTAACCGGGCGATGATGCAGCGCGCAAAGGCGGTCGGCGTCGAGGTGATGATGCTGACCGTCGACAGCATCACCGGGGGAAACCGCGAGCGCGACAAACGAACCGGCTTTGCCATTCCCTTCAAGCTCAACCTTACCGGAATGGCGCAGTTCGCGCTCAAGCCGGCCTGGGCGATCAACTATTTCATCCATGAGGGCTTCAAGCTGCCGCAGCTCGACGAGCATGTCGACATGGGCGGCGGCACGATGTCGATCAGCCGTTACTTCACCGAGATGCTCGATCCGTCGATGACATGGGACGATGTCGCCGAGATGGTCAAGCTCTGGTCCGGTCCGTTCTGCCTCAAGGGCGTCATGTCGGTGGAGGATGCCAAACGCGCTGTCGACATCGGCTGCAGCGGCATCGTGCTGTCGAACCATGGCGGGCGGCAGCTGGATGGCTCGCGGGCGGCGTTCGACCAGCTTGCCGAGATCGTCGATGCCGTTGGCGACAGGATCGACGTCATCATGGATGGCGGTGTGCAGCGCGGCACACACGTGCTGAAAGCGCTGTCGCTCGGCGCCAAGGCCGTCGGCGTCGGCCGCTACTATCTGTTTCCGCTCGCGGCGGCCGGCCAGCCCGGCGTGGAACTGGCGCTCGAACAGATGCGGGTCGAGATCGAACGCGGCATGAAGCTGATGGGCTGCAGCTCGATCGAACAATTGTCGCGCAACAACCTCCGTTTCAGGTAATCTCGCCCCATGAAATCCTCGCTCGAAGACACGCTGCTTGCCGCGATCCGCACCATTCCGGACTATCCCAAGCCCGGCATCCTGTTTCGCGACATCACCACGCTGCTTGGCAATGCGCGCGCCTTCCGCCGCGCCATCGACGAACTGGTGCATCCCTATGCCGGCCAGAAGATCGACAAGATCGCCGGCATCGAGGCGCGCGGCTTTATCCTTGGTGGCGCCGTCGCCCATCAGCTCTCGGCCGGTTTCGTGCCGATCCGCAAGAAGGGCAAGCTGCCCTACGAGACGGTGCGCGTCGCCTACAGCCTGGAATACGGGCTGGACGAAATGGAGATGCACAAGGACGGTGTTGCTCCGGGCGAGAAAGTGATCCTGGTCGACGATCTGATCGCCACCGGCGGCACGGCTGAAGCGGCGGTCAAGCTGCTGCGCCAGATAGGTGCCGACATCCTCGCCGCCTGTTTCGTCATCGACCTGCCGGACCTCGGCGGCCGTGCCAAGCTGGAGGCGCTTGGCGTGCCGGTGCGGACGCTGATTGGGTTCGAGGGGCATTGAGGGGCAGTTCTTCCTTCTCCCCTTGTGGGAGAAGGTGGATCGGCGCGCAGCGCCGAGACGGTTGAGGGGTGGGTGACGGAGTGCCGTCGGCGCCAAGCTGGAGCACCCCTCATCCGACCGAGCTTCGCTCGGCCACCTTCTCCCACAGGGGGAGAAGGAAGAAACCTACTCCACCTTCACCAGCACGGCGCTTTCGAACTCGAGCACCTTGGCGCCGGTCGAATCGAAAGCTTCCGAACGCAGCGCCAGCAGCCGCCAGCCGGGGCGTGAGGCAATCGGGCGGTGCGACAGCGCGGTGCGCGTGAAGGTGATGGTTTGCCCGGCATAGACCGGCTTGAGCCATTTCAGGTTCTTGAAGCCAGGCGAGGGGCCGAATTCCGGCACCGGACCGGGGCCGCTCCACGCAGCGATCTCGGCGTCCATGCGGTTTTCGAGATTGAGTTTCATCCAGGTGGCGGCGGTGTGCCAGCCGGATGCGCAGAGCCCGCCGAGCACGCTTTTCTTCGCGGCCTCCTCGTCGGTATGGAAGATCTGCGGGTCGTATTTGCGGGCGAAGGCCTTGATCGCCTCGGGCTCGAATGTGTGCGAGCCGAGCGTCACCGTGGTGCCGATACGAAAGAACTCGTCCAGTGTCATGCTTGGCTCCCCGCGGCATCGCGCGTGAGGAACATGACGGAGTTCTCGAGCTCGAAGACGCTTTCGCCGCGCTGGTTGAACAGTTCGCTGCGCATTGTAACGAAGCCGAGTTGCGGCTTCGATTTGGACAGGCGCTTGGCAACGACCACCAGGGTGCCGGTCAGTTGATCGCCGGCCAGGACCGGCTTCTTCCATTTGACCTGATCGACGCCGGGCGCGCCCTGGCAGGTCGAGTCCAACAGGAAGGCATCGCACAGCATGCGCATGAACATGGCGCAGGTGTGCCAGCCCGACGCCGCCAGCCCACCGAGGATGCTGGCCTTGCCGGCTTCCTCGTCGAGATGCATCGGCTGCGGGTCGAATTCTCCGGCGAATTCGACGATCTCAGCGGCACTCACGAGCTTCGAGCCGAGGTCGATCGATGCACCCTCGATGAAGTCCTCATAGGCCCATGTTTTTATCTCTGCGGTCATGGTCTGGAATCCGGCTTGTCGACCCACGATCCCCAGGATCGGGGTTTCCGGATGCAGGCCGGCGTTCATTTGGTCAAGCGATTTCTACTGCGCCAGCCTGTGGCAGCCGATCGACAGGCCCACTCAGAGCCAGCCGCGGCGGCGGAAATACCAGAAGGGCAGGATCGCCGACAGCACCATCATGGCGATGGCGAAGGGATAGCCAAGTTCCCATTTCAACTCGGGGATGGCGTCGAAATTCATGCCGTAGATCGAGGCGACCAAAGTCGGCGGCAGGAAGATGACGGCGGCGACCGAAAAGATCTTGATGATGGCGTTCTGCTCGATCGAGATCATGCCGAGCGTCGCGTCGAGCAGGAAAGAGATCTTCTGCGATAGGAAGGTGGCGTGGTCGGCGAGTGACAGCACGTCGCGGGACAGCGTCTTGATGCGCGCCTTGGTGTCCTTGCTCATCTTGGTGCGGGTCGAGGCATGGGCGAAAAAGCCCGCCAGGCGCTGCAGCGAGATCAGGCTGTCGCGGATCGAAGACGCGATGTCCTCCTTGCGGCCGATGGCTTTCAACAATTCCTGGAAGTCGCGATTGCGCTTGGAAACCTTGGTCGATCGCGCCTCGAAGATATCGCGCGAGATCGCCTCGATGTCACGGCCGGCACGCTCCAGAATGTCGGCGAGACGGTCGACGATCGCCTCCAGCAAGCCGATCAGGATGGTGTCGCCGCTGGTGCAGCCGGTCGCCACCTTCTCGGCGCGCTGCGGAAAGGTCTTGAAGGCCTTCGGCTCATGGTAGCGCACAGTGATCAACCTTGTGCCGGCGAGCACGAAGGTGACCGGCGACATCAAGGGATCGTCGACCTCGGTCTGCGCGGGCAGGGTTGCGGTCATGAAGTAGGCGCCGTCCTCGACATAGAGGCGGCTCGAAATCTCGATCTCCTCCATCTCCTCGCGCGTCGGAATGGCAACGCCGAGCCAGCTCTCGATCGTCGCTTCCTCTTCCTTTGTCGGGTTGAAGAGGTCCGCCCAGACGATGGTCTCGCTGTTTGCCAGGAGATCGTCGACGACGCGCAGGCGATCATTGTCCACGACGAAGGCCTTGATCATCGCCGGATTCCCTTGCTGGGGCCAAAGGGTGCGTTCGGATTGACGCGTCGTGTTGGATTGCACGGTTCCCGGCGCCAGCGCCGACCGTGCGTCTGCCGCTTAGACCTGTGACGTGACAAAATCAAGACAAGTGGCTGTCCCGGGCGGCCCGCCGGATGGCCGCCGGCCGAGTCGGAAAATCACGCCTGAAAGTTTCGTCGGTTACCCCGTCGGATGTCTGGATGCTCGATAGACCAGCCTCAGGTGTTGAATTTGAACAGCAGGATGTCGCCGTCCTGGACGACATATTCCTTGCCTTCGTCGCGGGCCTTGCCGGCTTCCTTGGCCGCCACTTCGCCGCCCAGTGTGACGAAGTCATTGTAGGCGATGGTCTGGGCGCGGATGAAGCCGCGCTCGAAATCGGTGTGGATGACGCCGGCGGCCTGGGGGGCCTTGTCGCCCTTATGGATGGTCCAGGCGCGCGTCTCCTTCGGCCCGACGGTGAAGTAGGTGATGAGGTGCAACAGATCGTAGCCGGCGCGGATGACCTTGTTGAGGCCGGGCTCGTCGAGGCCGAGCGAGGACAGGAATTCCATTTCTTCCTCATCGGAGAGCTGTGCGACCTCGGCTTCGATAGCGGCCGAGATCACCACGGTGCCGGCGCCCTGGGCGGTCGCCATCTTTTCCACGGCCCTGGTGTGCTCGTTGCCGGTGGCTGCGTCGGCCTCGGCGACGTTGCAGACATAGAGCACGGGATGCGAGGTCAGAAGGTTCAGGCCCTGCAGGATGCGCAAATCTTCGGCCGAAATATCCTTGAGCAGGATGCGGGTCGGCTTGCCGGCCTGCAGCAGTTCGAGCGCTGCCTCCATCATCGGCAGCACTGACGTCGCTTCCTTGTCCTTGCTGCCGGCGCGCTTGCGGAATTGCACGATGCGGCGCTCGAGGCTGTCGAGGTCGGCGAGCATCAGCTCGGTTTCGACCGTCTCGGCATCGGCCACCGGGTCGATGCGGCCCTCGACATGGGTAATGTCGTCATCCTCGAAGCAGCGCAGCACATGCACGATGGCGTCGACCTCGCGGATGTTGGCGAGGAACTGGTTGCCCAGCCCTTCGCCCTTCGAGGCGCCGCGCACCAGACCGGCAATGTCGACGAAGGAGATGCGGGTCGGGATGATCTCCTTTGACTTGCCAATCGCCGCGATCTTCTGCAGGCGCGGATCGGGCACCGCGACCTCGCCGGTATTCGGTTCGATGGTGCAGAACGGATAGTTGGCGGCCTGCGCCGCAGCTGTTCTGGTCAACGCGTTGAAAAGCGTCGACTTGCCGACGTTGGGCAAGCCAACGATGCCGCATTTGAAACCCATTTTGTCCGGTCCTATCGGGAAATAGAAATTTGATCAGGGCTATGGCGATAGGGGTGATCAACGTCAAGCCCTTCGGTTCCCTTGATGCTCAGTCCTTGCCGCCGAACAGCTTCTTCAGCATGGCGGCCATCGGACCGCTTTCCGGCAGCTTGGCCAGGGGCTGTTGGGGCCGTGCCTGGCGGACGTGACTTTGCTGCTTCTGCGCCGGCTGCTTAGGTGCCGATTTTTCGGGCTCCGGCCCGGCCTTGCCCTGGACGGCGAGACTGGCTTTGTTCATGAAGCCGGATTCGTCGCCTTTGGCGATCATGGCGGCGTTGTCGGCGATCGCGTCGAGCAGCGGGTCAAGCCATTCGCGGTCGGCCTTGTCGAAATCGCCGAGCACATGGTGCTGGACCATTTCCTTGACGCCTGGATGGCCGACGCCGATGCGTACGCGGCGATAGGCGTTGCCGACATGGCCATCGATCGAACGGATGCCGTTATGGCCGCCGGCACCGCCGCCGGTCTTTATGCGCAGCTTGCCTTCGGCAAGATCGATCTCGTCATAGAAGACGGTGAGCGCGGAAAGCTCGAGTTTGTAGAAGCGCAGCGCTTCGCCGACCGACTGGCCGGACAGGTTCATGAAGGTCTGCGGCTTGATCAGGACGACTTTTTCGCCGCCGAGCGAGCCCTCGGCGATCAGGCCCTGAAATTTCTTCGACCAGGGCGAAAAGGAATGGCGGCGGGCGATTGCGTCCGCCGCCATGAAACCGACATTGTGCCGATTGCCGGCGTATTTCGCGCCCGGATTGCCGAGACCTGCAAACAGCAGCATCGCCTGCTCCGGGCGTGAAAGAGTTACTTCTCTTCGGCGGCAGGAGCCGCTTCAGGTGCAGCCGCTTCAGCCGTCTCTTCCGTCTCCGGCTTCATCGCCGACGAACCGGCAATGGTCGCGATGGTGAAGTCGCGGTCGGAGATCACAGGCTTGACCCCAGCCGGCAGCTTGACCGCCGAGATGTGGATCGAATCGCCAATGTTGGCGCCGGTGAGATCGACGGTGATGAATTCCGGGATCGCATTGGCCGGGCAGTGGAACTCGACTTCGTGACGCACGATGTTGAGCACGCCGCCGCGCTTGATGCCGGGCGACTTGTCCTCGTTGATGAAGTGGACAGGCACGTCGACATTGACTTCGGTGTCCTTGCCGATGCGCAGGAAGTCGACATGGACAGGGAAATCCTTGACCGGGTCGAGCTGGAAGTCCTTCGGCAGGACCTGGATCTTCTTGCCGTCGACATCGATCGTGGCGATCGTGGTCAGGAACCCGCCGCCATGGATCTTGTAGTAGATGTCCTTGTAGGTGAGCGCGATAGCCAGGGGAGGCTGCTTGTCACCATAAATTACTGCAGGCACTTTACCGTTGCGGCGAACTGCACGGGCGGACCCCTTACCGACCTGTTCGCGTGCTTCGGCCTTGAGCTCGTAAGTGTCGTGGCTCATGGCATTTCCTTTCGGTTTGTTCTGGAGCGCTCACGGTGGGCAGAGTGCCTGGACCGTAAACGTCGAAAGCCGACATACCCATGCATGATCTGGTCCGAAAACCGGAATCCACTTTTCGGGATCATGCGGGAAGGCGGCCTTCCGCCGCGTTGCCTCCAAGGGTGTCTACGCGGGTGGCGGCTCTATAGCGGAAGGCGGCCGGAGGTGCAAGCCAAAGGCACGACCGGCCTGGTGCAGCCCAGACGGCCGCTATCCGCGCTTTTCGATGACGGCATAGAGCACGTTGCGGTTCTCGCCGAAGAATACCTGCGCCTCGACGGTGTTGCGGTCGACGCTGGCATTGACGATGTTCCACATATCGACCTCCGATCGCAGCAGCAACACCCAGTCCATGAACGTCTCCCGATACCCCGCGTCGGGGGTGCCCTCGGCGTAGTTGGCGAACAGGAATGTTCCGTTCGGCTTCAACATCTGCAGGCAGGTCTTCGTGAGTTTCACCGCGACGTTGTGGGCGAGGTAGTCGTAAAGGCCGGAGGCGTAGATGAAGTCGAATTTGCCGAGCTTGTGGCCCCGCGTGAGCACGGTTCGCACCGAGCCGTCGATGGCTTCGACGGCGGTGCCCTGGAAGTCGCGCGAGATCAGCCCAACGCTCTGGGGATCCTGGTCGAGCGCAACCCAGCGCTTGAGACGGCCCTCCGTCAGGGCGACCGAACGATTGGCTTCCCGCAAATGGCCGGCCGCGATCGCCAGAACCTCGGTTTCCGGTCCGTTCTTGGCCGCGATCTCGTCGACATATCGGGTCAGGAGGTCGCGTCGTTCCCGGGCCGCGACGCATGACGGTACGTTCTGGGTATGGCTATAGAGTGCTTTGCCGACCTCCGAGGCGTTCGCCACGCTCTCTGCCACGTGCGGATCACAATAGATGTAGTCGAGCAACTGCGCGTCGCCGGAATAGCCCCTGGGTTTGGTGAAGGACCAGTGCGTCAGTGGATCCTCGAGAAAATACTTCAGGATCGGATGGTTCTGCGCGACCGGTATCAACGCATGCCAGACGTCGGGATGAACCTTGGAATGCAGGCCATTGAGGAAGGACAGCAAGCGGCCGACGATCTCGGCCGGGTTCTTGTCCTGTTCGACCTGCTGCTGTGTCGCGTGGAGAATGAGGGCAAGCTCCGCGCGCGCGGTTTCGAACGCTTCGCCATGATGCTCGATCTTTCCCCGAGGCAGCGTGCCGGCGAGCATCTCGGCAGTAATCAAGCTTTTGCCATCAAGAACGGTCTGCACGCCATCACTCCATAGTTAACAGTCGGTTAACTTATTGCGTAGAATGCTCCCTTTGCCAATGTCGGGCCGACGGCATTTTAGGTTTATGATTAATTTCCCGCCAACCATGTTCGTTGGTTAATCAGCTTCCGAGCCGGATTCCGGGTTCGAGTTAACGGAAACTTGTCTTGCGCGATTGCATTTGTTTGCCCGGCGTTCGCAATCGCCGTCGCGTCCCAAGGAGCCGGCCCGCGTGGGGGCAGAAGCTGGAAATGAGTTCGGAAAACAAAATCCCTTTCAAAAGGGGTCGATTGTGATGAACGAACACGTGTCATCCGCATTGGCCGATACGGTTGATGCGGAGCCGTACGAGCCGCGCTACGAACTGGGGGCCGACGAACTTCGCGCCCTCTACCGCACCGAAGCCCGGGCGACGCGAAGAGGGGAAGCCAGGCCAGGGCTTTGGATCGCAGTTGCGATCTATCTCTTGTTTTCGGCAACGGATCTGCTGCTGATCCCGGATGTGGCCGCCTATACGATCACGGCGCGCTTCGCGGTCGGCTTGAGCGCGCTTTTGATCCTGGAAGCGCAGCTTCGCCACGGCGTCGGGACGGAATGGCTCGACGTGACCTGCGCCGGGGCCATCATCTTTGGCTATGTTGGTTGGCTGTGTCCGGCGATTATGGGCGCGGACAAGGAAAGCGTCTCTTACTATATGGTCTTTGGGACCATATTCATGATGAGCGCCAATCTCTTCTTTACATTCAATTTCAAGCTTTCTATCGTAACCTCGACAATAATCTTATGTATACTTTATATCGTAAATTACTTTGTTCCCTCAACTCTCATATACAAAATGGTATTTGGGGCTTTCTATGTTTCTTGTTTCACGTTCACCTCATATGTGAACTGGAAACTGAATGAGGAACGCTACAACGTCTTCCTGAACGCCCTGGAAGCCAAGATCCAGCACAATGAGGCGACCGAACGCGGCAAGGCCCTGCTGAGGTTGTCGCGGACCGATCCGCTCACGGGTCTGGAGAACCGGCGCGCGATCGACGAGAAGCTGCGAGACTACTGGAACGATTGGCAAAAGGTCGGCACCAGCTTTGGGGCGATCCTCATCGACGTGGACTTCTTCAAGAAGTTCAATGACTGCTACGGCCATCAGGAAGGCGACCGCTGCCTGATCCATGTCGCCAATGCCCTTAGCGATATGATCAAACAGTATAATGGCTCCATCGGCCGCTATGGCGGCGAAGAGTTCATCGTCCTGGCTCGCATGGAGAAAAAGGAGCAGATCCTGGACATTGCGGAAGCCATTTGCAGCACGGTGGAGAACCTGGCTCTGACGCACGAACTGCGGCGCGACGGCGTCTCGATCGTAACGGTAAGCGTTGGCGCCGCATTCACCCGGACGCAGACCGGGGCCAAGCTGGAGAAAATCATTCACGAGGCCGATCGCGCTCTCTATCTGGCAAAAGCCGGCGGCCGAAATTGTGCCCGGCTGTTCGATCCAACCGACCCGCAAAGCAGTGACGAGAGCGAGAACATTGCGGCTTTGCTGAAGATCGCGATCGGCCAGAATCTCGTTTCACTCGTTTACCAGCCTATCCAGGATGTCAAATCGGACCGGGTTGAAGCGGTGGAGGCTCTGATGCGCCTCAAGATGCTCGACGGCACATCGGTTCCGCCGAGCCTGTTCATTCCGGTCGCCGAACGGACCGGTGCGATCCTGGAACTCGGGCGCTGGGCGATAAGGACAGTGTGCGCCGAACTGCTGGCGGACGACCACGTCCGTGTCGTCAGTGTCAACGTCTCCCCGATCCAGCTCAAGACACCGGGCTTCGCGACGTCGGTCGCGACAATTCTGGGCGAGACCGGTGTCGCAGGCAGCAGGCTGGCCTTCGAGATCACCGAAGGGCTGGAGATGGAGATGCACTCCGACATCCTGCGCTGCATCAGCGATCTGAAGCTGCTCGGGATCAAGATCTGGCTTGATGATTTCGGGACCGGCTTTGCGGGCCTTTCGTGGCTTCGCCTGATCGATTTCGATACGGTGAAGATCGATCGCTCGTTTCTGCATGACTGCAGCTCCCCGAGCGGCAAGGCGATGCTGCAGGACATTATCACCCTGGTTCGAAATCGCGGCCACAAAATCCTGGTCGAAGGGGTGGAGACAGACGAGCAGATGGCCCTCATGCGCGAATTCGGCATAGACAAGATCCAGGGCTTCCATGTCGGCCGTCCCGCTCCCGCCGTCAGTTTCCAGGCAAAGCGAGCCATGCGCAAACGGCCATTTGCCGTGCTTAAGTCCGCATGATGGTGGCCTCTTCCGACGTTTGGCTAGCCGTCGTCAAGCCGTGCTAGCGGTCGCCGGTCAACGCGGCGCGTAACGCCTGGATCTGCCGGTTCAGCGCATCGAGCTCAGTCAGCGTCATGCCCGAGCGTTCGACCAAGGCTTCGTTCAGGCAGTTGCATTGGACAAGCAGTGCGCGCCCGGCTGATGTCAGATCGACCTGCACCTGGCGTTCGTCGGTCTGGCTGCGCTGGCGGGTCACCAGCCCGGCCTGCTCCATTCGCTTCACCAGCGGCGTGACGGTGCTCGATTCCAAAGCGAGCCGATGGGCGATGGTGCCGACCGACATGCCGTCGGCCTCTCCAAGCGCGTTCAACACCAGGTACTGCGGATAGGTGATGCCCATCTCGTCCAGCATCGGCTTGTAGGTGCGGTTGATCGCCATGCTGGTGGCATAGAGCGTGAAACAGAGCTGATTGTCCAACGGGAGAGGCACGGCGCATTCCTTTTGCCAATGTGGGCATCATTTCGATACCACGAAAAATGATATCGCGATACATATTTTTGTGGACAAGGGTTTTAGGCCGCGTTAGCTATGTCGTTATCGCGATATTGTTTATCGCGAAAATAACCAGAAGGAGATTGAGATGACCTCGCAAACCAAACCCAGCTCCGGCAGCGGTACGATCACCACCAAGGACGGAACGCAGATTTACTACAAGGACTGGGGGACCGGGCAGCCTGTCGTCTTTCATCACGGCTGGCCGTTGAGCAGCGACGATTGGGACGCCCAGATGCTGTTCTTCGTGTCACAGGGCTACCGTGTCATTGCCCATGATCGCCGAGGCCATGGCCGCTCGACCCAGACGGATATCGGCAACGAGATGGACACCTATGCCGCCGACGTCGCGGAACTCGCAGCCCATCTGGACCTCAAGAACGCCATCCATGTCGGCCATTCGACCGGCGGCGGCGAAGTGGCGCGTTATGTCGCCAAGTATGGCGCCGGCGGCCGTGTCGCCAAGGCGGTGCTGATCGGCGCGGTGCCGCCAATCATGCTCAAGACTGCCGCCAATCCCGGCGGCCTGCCGATCGAAGTGTTCGACGGCTTCCGCTCCGCGCAGGCAGCCAATCGCGCCCAGTTCTTCCGCGACGTTCCATCAGGTCCGTTCTACGGCTTCAACCGCCCGGGCGCAGAGGTATCGCAGGGCGTCATCGACAATTGGTGGCGCCAGGGCATGATGGGCGGCACCAAGGCGCATTATGATTGCATCAAGGCCTTTTCGGAAACCGACTTCACCGAGGATCTGAAGGCGATCGACGTGCCTGTGCTGGTCATGCACGGCGACGACGACCAGATCGTTCCCATCGCGGACTCGGCGCTGCTGACGATCAAGCTGCTCAAGAAGGGCGAGCTCAAGGTCTACAAGGGCTTCCCGCACGGCATGGCCACGACCCATGCAGACATCGTCAACGCCGACCTGCTGGCCTTCTTCAAAGCATAGGCCGTTGGAACGAAAAAAGCACCCGCCGTCCGGCGGGTGCTTTTCCTTGCGTGGGTTTCAGGCCTGATCTAGGCGGCCGCCTGCGCCTTGCGCGCTTCCTTCATGTTGGGCAGGAACACGGTCAGCAATCCAAGGAACGGCAAATAGGAGCAGATCTGGAAGACGAAATCGATGCCCTTCATGTCGGCGACGACGCCGAGCACGGCCGCCGCGATGCCGCCCATGCCGAAGGCGAAGCCGAAGAAGATGCCGGCGATCATGCCGACGCGGCCCGGCACGAGCTCCTGCGCAAAGACGACAATGTTGGAGAAGGCCGAGGAGAGGATCAGCCCGATCAGCACCGTCAGCACCATCGTCCATTCCAGATTGGCGTAGGGCAGGGCGAGCGTGAAGGGCAGCACGCCGACGATGGAGAACCAGATCATCGCCTTTTGCCCATAGCGGTCGCCGAACGGGCCGCCGAGCAGGATGCCCAGCGCCGAGGCACCGAGAAACAGGAACAGCATGACTTGGCTCATCTGCACAGAAACGCCGAACTTATGCATGGAATAGAAGGTGTAGTAGCTGGCGAGGCTGGCGATGTAGGCATTCTTGCTCAGAACCAGCAGTGTCAGCACGATCAATGCATTCATCACCTTGCGGCGCGGGAAGGGCGAAACGAAGCTCGCCGCCTTGCGGGTGCCCTGCGCGGCACGCAGCCGGCTGTACCAGCCGCCGACCTGCCACAAAACGATGATGCCGATCAGCGAGCCGACGGCGAACCAGGAAATGCTGGTCTGGCCGAACGGCACGACGATGAAGGCCGCCAGCAGCGGCCCCATGGACTGGCCGAAATTGCCGCCCACCTGGAACAGCGACTGCGCCAGGCCGAAGCGGCCGCCGGAAGCGAAGCGGGCGATGCGCGAGGATTCCGGGTGGAAGATCGCCGAGCCGATGCCGATCAGCGAGGCGCCGATCAGCAGCAGCGAATAATGCCCGGCATAGGCGAGCACGATCAGGCCGATCAGCGACGACGCCATGCCATAGGGCAGCGAATAGGGCATCGGCCGCTTGTCGGTGATCATGCCGATCAGCGGCTGCAGCAAGGATGCGGTCACCTGGAAAGTGAAGGTCAACAAGCCGATCTGCCAGAAATCGAGGCCATAATTCTCTTTCAGGAGCGGGTAAATGGCCGATAGCAGCGACTGCATGATGTCGTTGATGCAGTGGCAGAAGCTCACCGCCAGGATGACGGTGAAGGCCGTCGCCTGGGCTGAGGCGTGACTGGCGCTCGCCGGTGGGGCGACGCTGGCTGCTGTCGTATCGGTCAAGGTAGGCTCCGTGGTCTTTTTGGCGGGCACGCCCGCAGGCAACTGGCGGACGCTCCTTGCGGCCATCCTAGGGACGGTGCCTTATAAGCCGCTTGCGAGACGACTTCTTTCGTGGTTTGGTCCAATAGTTTCGCAAGTGGGCCATAACTAGATGCCGCACGGCAAAGAAGTCTTTCACGCTGGCAATGCCAATCTCGGCCAGTTGCACGAGAGCCGCTGGCAGTGGCTTGAGCAAGTGGCCGGGCCGGCGGTGGCATTGCCGACCGAATATCCTGACGGCTACCGCGTGCCACAGCACCGCCACAGCCGCAGCCAGCTCTTGCATGCGCTTGTCGGTGTGGTGCTGGTGACGACCCGCTACGGGCGCTGGATGGTGCCGCCCGACCACGCGATGTGGATTCCAGCCGGCACCGAGCATTCCGTCGAGATGCTGGGCGACGTCTCGATGCGTTCGGTTTATGTCATGCCACAGGCGATCCCCGGGCTGCCCGAAGGCTTGCGCGTCGTCGGCGTCACCGACCTGATGCACAGCCTGATCGTGGAATCGGAGAAGCTCCCGCAAGGCGGCGTTCTGGAAGGACGCGGTGGGCTGATCATGAACCTTTTGCTGCACGAAATCCCGACCTTGCCGGAACGGCCTCTTGGGCTACCATTTCCGTCGGATCCAAGATTGTCGGCGCTGTGCCGACGCTTCGTCGCAGCACCGTCGCCGCATGCGACCATCGACGAGTGGGCCGATGCAGCCGGCATGAGCCGCCGTTCCTTCACGCGCGCCTTCCAGCGCCAGACCGGCCTGTCGCTGTCGACATGGCGCCAGCAGGCCTGCCTGTTCGCGGCGCTGCCCAGGCTGGCGGACGGCGAGCCGATCACCAGGGTGGCGCTTGATCTCGGCTATGACAGCGTGCCGGCCTTCATCACCATGTTCAAGCGCATGCTGGGGACCTCGCCGCGCGGCTATATGCGCGGCGCACGCGAGAACGTCGAGGTCGCTCGTCGCCTGATCGGCCCGGTTCGGTTGGAAAGCTCCGCGCCTTAAGGGCAGGCGGGTTTAGTCGAACAGGCTGGACACCGATTCCTCAGTCGCCGTGCGCGAGATGGCTTCGCCCATCAGGTCGGCGATCGAGATGACGCGGATGTTGGGCGCGTCGAGCACGCCCTGGGTCGGCTGGATGGAATCGGTGATCACCAGTTCCTGCAGCTTCGAGCCGCTGATGCGGGCAACGGCACCGCCCGACAGCACGCCGTGGGTGATGTAGGCGGTGACGCTGGTGGCGCCGTTGGCCAGCAGTGCATCGGCGGCATTGCACAGCGTGCCGCCGGAATCGACGATGTCGTCGATCAGCAGGCAATCCTTGCCGGCGACCGCGCCGATGATGTTCATCACTTCCGATTCGCCCGGCCGTTCGCGGCGCTTGTCGACGATGGCCAGTTGCGCATCGAAGCGCTTGGCCAGCGCACGAGCGCGGACCACGCCGCCAATGTCGGGCGAAACCACCACGACGTTGCCGAGTTGCTTGTATTTGGCCTTCACGTCGCGGGCCATGACCGGCACGGAAAACAGATTGTCGGTCGGGATGTCGAAGAAGCCCTGGATCTGGCCGGCATGCAGGTCGAGCGTCAGAACGCGGTCGACGCCGGCGCGGGTGATCATGTTGGCAACCAGCTTGGCCGAGATCGGCGTGCGGCCGGAGGCGCGGCGGTCCTGCCTGGCGTAGCCGAAATAAGGGATGACCGCCGTGATGCGCTTGGCCGAGGAGCGCATGAAGGCATCGATCATGATGAGCAGTTCCATCAAATGATCGTTGGTCGGAAACGAGGTCGACTGCAGGATGAAGACATCTTCGCCGCGCACGTTTTCCTGGATTTCGACGAAGATTTCCTGGTCGGCGAAGCGCCTGACCGTGGCTTTGCCCAGCGGGACATTGAGGTACCGGGCGACTGCTTCGGCCAGCACCCTGTTGGAATTGCCCGCGAAGAGTTTCATGCACGGTTCCTGGTGGAGGATGATGAGGCCTGACGGACTCGCTTGCGCCCTTTAACCGGGCTTTTAGCGGCCCGCGCTGGTATTGCAAGCGCCGAGATCGGGAATCCGCCGGCTAAACTCAAGAAAGCTCCGCGCCATCGCCGGACTGCAACAGGGAGCAGGGGATTTGTGCTGGTTCTTCTTCTCATTGGGCATCGGATTTTCCCAAAACCGTCTCCACTTTGGGGTCCGATGCCTCTAGCCCGCCTTGCCGCCGAGCCAGGCGGCGAACTGGTCGATGGTCTGGTCGGCGATCGCCTGCATGGTGGCCGGCGAGATCCCCTTCCAGCTGTCGCCGCCCGCGCTGGCGCCGGAATTGACCGACGGAGCCTTCTGCTGGCCATTGATGCGGTGCAGCCGGTTGCCAGCGGGGTCATAGACGTCCCAGACATAGATGACGGTGGTGTCGGCGCCTTCCGACATCGTCGAGAAATAGCCCTTCAGCACATGTGTCACGGTCTGGTCGGCGCTGCCGGCGAGAGTGATGCCGCGCTGCCTGGCACGGGTCTGCAACTCCGCCGTCAGAGGTGTCGCAGCTTCCACCGAAGCGCCTACGATCGGCGCGATCTGCAAGCGGGTCTTCGACAGGATGGCAGCGCTTTGGGCCGATGTGACCGGTGCGGCGGCGGTTGCGGGAGCGCCAGACGTGCTGGTGGCGGGTCCGGCCGGAACCGTTGCCGCCGTGTTGCCTGACGTTGCGGGCAGCGTCTGGGTCGACGTCGCCGGCGGGGTGATCGCCGACGGTTCGAGCACGTCCTTTGCGTTGGTGCAGGCGGCAAGAGCCAATGCCACAAGCAATGACACGGTCGTCACATGCGATCGTCTCATTTGCCTTCTAACTCCTTGGCGAAGAACGCCTCCCACTGTGGATTCACTTTACGATCAAGTCGAGATCATGGCGGGACAGCGGCCTGGGCTGGGATTCGGTGGTCAGGTAGGTGCGGCCAAGCGTCATCGCCGTCTCGGTGTCGGAGTCCATGATGATCATATGGGCGAACAGCGTCATGTTGGGCGCGATCGGTTCGGGATTGCCCTGGTAGAACATCGGCATGTCCATCCAGGACGGGGTGAAGCGGGCGCCGACCGAATAGCCGCAGGCGTTCAGCCGGTGCTTGGTCAGGCCGTGTGCCTCCATGGTGCGGGCATGCGCATCGAAGACGTCGCCGAAGCTGTTGCCCGGCATCATCGCCTTCTCGACAGCCAGGAGTGCTGCGCGGGCGGCGTCGAACAGTTCCTGATGGCGCTTCGACACCTTGCCGGTCAGCACCGTGCGCATCATCGGCGCATGGTAGTGGTTGAAGACGCCGGCCCATTCGAGCGTCAGCTGGTCGTTCTTGGTGAGCTTGCGGCGGCCGGCCTTGTAGCGGCACAGCAGCGCATCGACGCCGGAGCCGATGATGAACTCGTTGGCCGGATAGTCGCCGCCGCCGGCGAAGATCGCGCCCTGCATGGCGGCCAGGATCAGAGCTTCGTCGCCGCCTTGCTTGATCAGCGGCAGTGCCGCGTCGAGCGCATCGTCGGAGAGATTGGCGGCCTTCTCGGCCTTGGCTATCTCGGCCGGGCTCTTGAACAGGCGCAGCCGGCCGACAATGCCGGACGCATCGGCGATCTGGCCGAAGGTCTGCAACTGCTCGTCCAGGCGGCGGCCGTTGAAGGCGGTCAGGCCGTGGGTGTCGTATTCGACGCCGATGCGGGCGCCGAGTAGGTCGAGTTCGTTGAGCAGATTGCGCAGGTCGACCGCGGGATTGGCGCCGTTGCGGTCGGTCCACAAGACGATGTTGTCGATAATCGAGGTCTGACGTGCCTGGCGCAGGTCGGCCGAGCGGGTCAGAAGCACCATCGAACCGTCGGCCTTGACCACCAGGCACTGGAAGAAGCAGAAGCCGAACGTGTCGTAGCCGGTCAGCCAATACATGCTTTCCTGCGCGAACAGCAGGATGGCGTCGAGCTTCTTTTCGGCCATCTCGATGATCAGCCGGTCGCGCCGCGCGTCAAATTCAGATCGTTCAAAATGCAGCGCCATTATTCCCTCTCCAAGACAATTGCCGAAACCTGCCGGCCGTAATCGGGCTCCTTGCGATGCGTGGTGCGCCGATAGGAGTAGAACAGGCCTTCCTCGGCGTAAGTGCAGCGGTCTAGGCCCTCAGCCGTCACGCCTGCCTTGGCCAGCCGGTCAACCGTGTAGCGGTTGAGGTCGAACATCGCATGGCCGGCATTGGCGGACGGAGCGAAATAGAGGATGTTTTCGGCGTCGGCTTCGACAAAGCGGGCGACGAATTCCGGGCCGACCTCGTAGTTTCGCGGGCCGATGGAGGGGCCTAGCACGGCGACGATGTTTTGGCGCCGGGCGCCGAGGCTTTCCATCGCCAGGATGGTGTTTTCTAGCACGCCGGTGAACGCGCCTTTCCAGCCGGCATGCGCAGCGCCGATGATGCGCGCCTGCGCATCAGCGAACAGCACGGGACCGCAATCGGCGGTCGAGGCGCCGATGGCGATGCCCGGCCGGTCGGTGACGATGGCGTCCGCCTTGGGGCGCTCGCCGGCAAAGGGCTCCCTGGCAATGACGACATCGGGCGAATGGATTTGCCAGGCGGTCAACAGATGGCTTGCCGGCACGCCCATCCAGGCAGCGACACGGGCGCGGTTCTCGGCAACCAGCGCCTGGTCGTCATCCGATCCGGTGCCGATGTTGAGGCCCTGATAGATGCCGCCGGAAACACCGCCGACGCGGGTGAAATAGCCGTGGCGGATGCCTTGTGCCTGCGCCTTGTCCAGCAGCGGCGACCGAACGGGATCCGGTTTGGTCTGATTCAGCATGCGGGCGTTGTTGTCCGTGTGGGCGGTTTCGTCAAGAAGAAGGTGCTTGGTCGAGAACAGGCTGCAAAGCGCGGACGGGAGATTGGGAGGGGCGGCGGTAAAAAGTCAATCCGCCTCGGCAAAGGGCCGAACCGCCACGCCGCGAGGCAGCACCGCAAGCACCTTGAACAGCTCGCCCATGGCTTGCGGCCCGGCGAGGCGCTCGACGTCGCCGGCGATCCTTTCGCGCGCCGCCTGACCGGCATCGGCGCCAAGGCGGCCGGCGCGCTCGAGGATGCCCATGCCGAGCAGGAAGTCGCCCTGTGTCGTCAGATGGGCTTCGAGGCCATGTGCACGCGCGATCGCGGCAAGGGCGGCGAAATCGACGTGGGACGTGAGGTCGGCCTCACCGGGATTGGCCAGCACATCTTCGTGATCGTGGCTGCGCAAGGCCTGCAGCGTGTCCCCGACACCCGGCTGGAAATGGCCGTAATCGAGAAACAGGCCGGCGCCGCCATGCCTGGATATGCGCTCGGCGATTGTTGCCATCAGCGCGGTGCGGGCAGGTGCCACTTCGGCGATCGCGCCTTGCGGCGCGTGAGCGGCATCGGCGGGCAGCAGCGTCGGGTCGACCGAGCCGGCGCCGGCGAAGAAGCAAAGGTCGTTGGTCTCGTCGAGGCCGACCATGCGCTCGCGCCAGCCGGCGCCGGCGCGGATGAACTGGCGGATGGGAACGGCGTCGAACAGTTCGTTGCCGACGATGAACAGCGATTGTTGCGGCAAGGTCTCGATGGTTTCGTGCCAGCCAACCGCGAAGGGTGTGACGCCAAGCGTCTTTTTTTGCACCTCGGTCAGGCGCGGGCTTGTCTCGATCATGGCGAAGGTGGCGCCGTTGGCCAGGTCAGGATCGAGCCGCGACAGCGTGCGCAGCATGTCCTTCATCAGCGTGCCGCGGCCGGGTCCGATCTCGGCGATGGTGGCCGACCGCGACCGGCCGCCCGCCAGCCAGGCTTGATAAAGCCACACGGCGACCAGTTCGCCGAACATCTGGCTGATTTCCGGCGCGGTGATGAAGTCGCCGCCCGCACCAAAGGGCTCGCGCGTCGTGTAGTAGCCGTCCGCCGGGTCGAACAGGCAGAGCGCCATGTACTCGTTGACGGGAAGCGGCCCCAGGGCCTCGATCAGGTCGACGATGCGGGTCTTCAGCCGTGTCATGCCGGCTGCGGCTGTGCCACCGGCTTGGCGGTCAGCATCGCCCAGATGCCGGCCAACACCATCGGCGACGACAGGATCATGCCCATGGTCAACCAGTTGGTGCCGAGGAGATAGCCGAGCTGCTGGTCGGGTTCGCGGAAGAACTCGACGAAGATACGCGACAGGCCGTAGCCGCAGATGAAGGCGCCGCCGACGAAGCGCGGCGTCTTCAGCCTGAGGCGCGAATGGGTGAGGATGCGCAGCACGAGGAACAGCACCACGCCCTCCAGAAGCGCCTCGTAAAGCTGGCTCGGATGACGGGCAAACGGCCCGCCATTGGGGAATTCGAACGCCCAGGGCACGTCGGTTGGCCGGCCCCACAGCTCGGAATTGATGAAGTTGGCGACGCGCACCAGGCCAAGGCCGACCGGCACGCCGGCCGCCACGACATCGAACAGCGACCAGGTGCGGATGCCGCGCTTGATGGAAAACAGCGTCATGGCGAGGATGACGCCGAGCAGGCCGCCATGGAACGACATGCCGCCCTGCCACACGGCGAAGATATCGAGCGGGTGCGCGATGTAGCGCGCCAGATCATAGAAGAGCACATAGCCGGTGCGGCCTCCGAGCACGACGCCGATGGCCGCCCAGACGATGAAATCGTCGAGATCCTCCGGCTTCATCGGCAGGACGCCGTTCGGCCACAGCCTGGCATTGGCGGCGAGCCGCTTGGCATACCACCAGGCGAACAGGATGCCGACGATATAGCCGACGCCATACCAGTGCACCGCCAGCGGCCCGATCTGGATGAGGATCGGGTTGATGTTGGGGAAGGGCAGGGAGGCCAGCGGCAGCAGGAAATATTCGTTCAACGGGGAACTCTCGATTGCGAACGTGTTTCGGCGCGGACCATGCGGCAGGGTTTTGGCAGGGTCAAGGCAAGGTGGGCGCACTCGACTTGATGCCGCAGCAAGGTGCAACAAGCTTGCATTCGACGCGCGGCGCCACTACGTCAATTTTGTGCAAGCGCGAGGATTTGCCATGTCGACCGGACCGAACCGCATTCTCGATGAATTCGCCAAGCTGATGACCGACGCCGCCGGCGCCGCCCAGGGCGTGCGCCGTGAGGTGGAGACCGCCTTCAAGGGGCAGGCCGAGCGCATTCTCAACACGATGGACGTGGTGCAGCGCGAAGAGTTCGAAGCCGCGCGCGAGATGGCCGCCAAAGCGCGGGAAGAGAATACCCGCCTTGCCGCCCGCATCGAGGCGCTCGAGGCGAAGCTTGCAGAACTGGCCGGCGACGCCACATCAGCGACGGCCGCCAAGCCGCGCACAAAAAAATAATCGTTAAACTTTTCCACATAGCCCGATCCTGAAAAGCGCTTTGCCGTGAATCGCTTAACGGCATTGCATGAATCTTTGTGACAGCGGCTTTCCACATGCGAATGACGCAGTGCGAAAAATTGGGCTGTTCACGCGACTCCCGATCAATAGACTGAATTTGTTGCATGATTCGGAGCAGGATCATGCGACCGGGCGGTGGGGTCCGGTCTGGGGTCTTTGCGTCGAGAAGTCGTCTTTGCGCGAGGAAAGTCCTGGCCGTCCGAGTTCTAGACAAGATTGTTCGTTGTGTGTGCCCTCCCGCGGAGCGTGTGGCGGCGCTCGTACAGAACGACAGGAAGCATTCCATGGAACTTCTCGAACTCGAATTCTCCCGCGAAATCCATCCGGTGGATGTTATCGAGCAGGTGGCCCACAACAACGACTGGTCTTTCGAGCGGGCCGGCGACGACGAGATTTCGATCTCGGTTGCCGGAAGCTGGACCGACTATCACGTCTCCTTTTCGTGGATGGAGGATTTCGAGGCGCTGCACCTGGCCTGCGCCTTCGATATCAAGGTGCCGGAGACCCGCACGCTGGAAGTGATGCGGCTCTTGTCGCTGATCAACGAGCAGATGCTGTTTGGCCATTTCGACCTCTGGGAGCAGGAGGGCGCGATCATGTTCCGCCAGTCGCTGCTGCTGGCCGGCGGGGTCGAGCCGTCGAGCCAGCAGGTCGAAGTGTTGCTGTCGTCGGCGCTGGAAGCCTGCGAATGCTATTTCCAGGCATTCCAGTTCGTCGTCTGGTCGGGAACCTCGGCCAAGGATGCCCTGGCCGGTGTGCTGTTCGAGACCTACGGCAACGCCTGAGTCCCCGTTAAGGCAGACAAGACCAAGATGAGTTCGAACACCGAGCGCAAGCCCGAGATCAGTTTTGCCGATTTCGATCGTGTCGACATCCGCGCCGGCACGATCGTCGAGGCCGAGCCGTTTCCCGAGGCGCGCAAGCCCGCGTTCAAGCTGAAGATCGATTTCGGCGCCGGCATCGGTATCAAGAAATCGTCGGCGCAGATCACCAAATACTATACACCGGAGACGCTGATCGGCCGGCAGGTGTTCGCGGTGGTCAATTTCCCGCCGCGCCAGATCGGTCCATTCATGTCGGAAGTGCTCACTCTCGGCTTTCCCGACGAAGAGGGCGCCGTGGTGCTCGGCGCGATCGAGCGTAAGGTGCCGGATGGCGGGCGGTTGTTTTAGGGTCTCAACTGGGGATCGGAATCCCCCGCGAACCGGGATGGATTGATAATCCTTTCGGCAGATGCTTCAGCATGAATTTCATGCCATGTCGTGACAGGAGTGTCGCGCGTGGACATCATCCGCTTTTCCTGTCCGCGTCGACCAATTTCCTTATTCTGTAAAATTTGAACTGTTTGCCTTCGGCGATTAATTCAAGGTTGCCGTGTCGTGGCGGGCTGCGCTCCGGCGCGATTACCAGCAGATAGTCAAAGTCACGGGTCCAATGCGCTGCATACGCTGCCTCGACCGGTGGTAAAGCACCGGCGGCGTAGGCCTCCAGCTCAGACATCGGGATAGGCCCGCCTTGCGGTACGGTCAGGTTTGCCACTTCCGGCCGGGGCCTCACCGGCTGTTTTCCCGGATAGGTGAACAGCGTTGGCATCAGTGCATTGCGTGTGACTACAGCCAACGCGGCAGCATTGTACATTGGATAAAGGAGCAGATTCGTTGGCGGGTCGTCTGGGAGGCCATTCTGGCCGGTAAGGATTCGCGAACCCATTGGAATGGCGTCGAACGCGGTCATAAGGGCACGATATTCGCCGCGGCACGACAATTGGGCCCAGATCGCGATGCCACTGTTTGCAAGCCCGGCGCCAAACGCCAGCGCGACGAGAAGTGTTCCACGCGAGCCTTGCGGACGCTTGATCGTGACGAAGGCTGGCAGGATCAGAACAAGCGCCAGAAGGACGCGCCCGTCGACAAAGGCCGTGTCCGCAACGCGAAACGGCATGAGAATGAACAGGCACAAGAGCCCAAAGCCTATCCAGCAGCCGACGCGAGAGACCGCCACCATCCTGTGCTTCACCGCAAGGTAACTGAGAATGACCAGCACCACGGTCACGGCTGAGGAAGTGTATCTGCTGAAGCCGTTGACTTGAACCAGCGCCAACAATTTCGCCGACAGGGCCCATTCGGTTCCTTCGCCACCCACTTTGCCGCCGTAGGCGAGCGCCAGGGCGCCAACTGCGACGACCGGAGCAGCCATTCCGGCAACCAGCAAGATCGTGCGTTTCCAATTCTCAATATGGTCTGGCCAGCGGGAGAGTTCGTACAGCCCCACCACAATGCCATACAGGCCGAGGGCAAATAGGTGAGAGATATACAGAACCACGACGAAGACGGCGTGGATCGCAAGGCGCAGCGGCAAAGGTCTTTCCGCAAGCCAAATCCAAACCGCGATGGACCAAAGAACGATCCCGAGTCCAAATTCAAAATTCACGAATCCGAAAGCGAAAGGCATGGCGTAGAGGAAGAGCGAAGCGACGAAGCCGCTGAGGATCACACGCCCCTGTGCGGCCGCTCCGACGGCCATTGCCCCGCTGACGACCAGCATTTGCGAGACTAGATAGAAAAGCTTTGATGCCAGCTCGATCCCGATCAAGCGCCCAGCGAACGGGACGACGAGATCCATGGCTAGATTAGGGTAGGGTGCCCACGCGGCTTCATAGTAGGGATGGGCTTCGGGCGTACCGGCGCGCATCAGGATCGACATTCTTGCGAGATGATTTGGATAGTCTGCCATAGCGGGTATGTCGACGAGCAGTACGGGCAAGAAAGCCACCACCAGCAGAACTATCAGCAAGGTACCTTCGGGCCTGATGAAATGGTTCGTGTAACTGTTGATTTTGTTGCTGACTGTTGCTTCGAGCATGCCGCAATGTAGGTAGAAATGGTAAATTTTGAGTCGCCGACAATTGCCAAGGATTCTCCATGTCGTTGGGAGGGCGAGATGACGGCGCGGCTCAAGTATGGATGACTACGCAGCCCTGAACTGCGTTGTCAATCTGACTTGGTCATGGCTTCGAAGTCGCACAATACGTCATGCCGAACATCCCTTTGAAACAAGGTGCCGTGGCAGACTAACGGTTGATTGTGCGTCGCCGCGCTTTGTCATCCGTGGCGGTGTGTCAGCTTCGCCCTTGGATAACGAAAAGCACGATCAGGCCGCCAGCTTTCGCGGTGTGCCCAGTGCTTCCTCGACCGTGTCGAGGAACATTTCCGCACAGGCCTTCCAGCTGTAGCGCATGGCGCGTTCGCGGGCCTCGGCACGGTCGACGTTGAGCGCGGCGAGTGAGGCCTCGCGCAAATCGTTGGAGACCGCGCCGCCAAAACCATCGCCGACAATGTCGATCGGCCCGGTCACCGGATAGGCGGCAACCGGCGTGCCGCTGGCCAGTGCCTCGATGATGACGTTGCCGAACGTGTCGGTGCGGCTCGGGAAGACGAAGACGTCGGCCGAGGCATAGATCTCGGCCAGTTCGTCGTTGGGGCGATGGCCGAGGAAATGCGCTTGCGGATATTTCGCCTTCAGCCTGGCAAGCTCGGGGCCTTCGCCGACGATCACCTTGCTGCCGGGCAGGTCGAGGTCGAGGAAAGCACCCAGGTTCTTTTCGATGGCGACGCGGCCGACGCAGAGGAAGATCGGGCCGGGGAAGCCGAGGTCCTTCTTCCTGTCCGGGCGGAAATGGTCGGTGTCGACGCCGCGCGTCCATGGCCGCAGCTTGGTGAAGCCGCGCGCGGAAAGGTCGTCGGCGAGCGACTGGGTGGCGACCAGCGTGCCCTGGCCGGAATTATGGAAATCGCGCAGCCAGCGATAGGCCCAGCTTTCCGGCACCGGCAGGCGGGCGCTGAGATATTCGGGAAAGCGCGTGTGATAGCTGGTGGTGAATGGACGGCCGGCATTGCGGCAATAGCGCCGCGCCATGATGCCCAGCGGTCCTTCGGTGACGATGTGGATGTGGTCGGCCTTGCCGGCGTCGATCAGGCGCGCGACATGGCCGGGCGTGGTCAGCGCCAGCCTGATGTCGGGATAGGTCGGCAAGGGCAGGGTGCGAAAGATATTGGGCGTCAGGAAATCCACCGCGACGTCGAAGGACTTCAGCGTCTCGGTGAGCCGCTCCAGCGTGTGGACGACGCCGTTGACCTGCGGGCGCCAGGCATCGGTGACCATCAGTATGCGCATGGCGGCCCTTTGCTTGAAAGGTCGACGGTTGCCTTGAGACGATGCCGGAACGGCGACCAGCCTGCTGCTCTCGCTTCGCTCCAGCGCACCCGGACAGGTACGGGGTCGAAGTGAGGCGGCAAGGCCGAATCAATTGAGGTCGCGCGCTTCATGCGCGCTCTTGATCATGGTTTCATGACGGGCGGATGAAGCCGTTTCCACTTTTCGGAATCGTGCCCGGTTATGCCGGAACCTTGATGATGGCGCGCAGTCCGCCGAGCGGGCTGTCTTCAAGAGTGATGTCTCCGCCATGGGAGCGGGCGATGTCGCGGGCGATCGACAGGCCGAGCCCGGTGCCGCTGGCATCGAGGTTGCGGGCCTCGTCGAGCCGCACGAAAGGCTTGAACACGTCTTCGCGTCGATCGGCGGGAATGCCCGGACCATCGTCATCGATGGTGACCAGCAGCGAGCCGCGGCCATGGGTGGCGTTGACCTCCACCGTCTTGGCATAGCGGAAGGCGTTGCCGATGACGTTGGACATCAGCCGGGCAAAGGCATTGGGCCGCACATGCACATCGTGATCGCCGGCAAGCGTCGTCGACAGCTTACGCTTGCGCAGCCTGGCTTCCTCGTCGAGCTTTTCGAAATAGGCCTCGAGATCGAACCGTCCGGCGTCTTCCGAAGCTTCGCCGCGGGCAAAGGACAGATAGCCTTCGAGCATCGACTGCATGTCGTCGATGTCCTGGTCGAGCGCTGCCTTGGTCTCGGCCTTGCCGCCGGAAAGCGCCAGCTGCAGCTTGAAGCGAGTGAGGATGGTTCTGAGGTCATGGCTGACGCCGGTCAGCATGGCGGTGCGCTGTTCGATCTGGCGTTCGATGCGCTCGCGCATCTGCATGAAGGCAAAGCCGGCGCGGCGAACCTCCTCGGCGCCGCGCGGCCGGAAATCGCGCGGCATCGGCCGGCCTTTGCCAAAGCTTTCGGCGGCTTCGGCAAGCATCAGGATCGGCCGGATCTGGTTGCGCAGGAAGGGAATGGCGATCATCAGCAGCACCAGCGAGGTGCCGACCATCCAGATCAGGAAGATGTGGGTGTTCGAGGCATAGGCCTGGCTGCGGCGCACGAAGACGCGCAGCACCTTGCCCTCGAGCTGCACGCGCACCTCGACGATGTTGGAGTTGCCGACCGTGTCGATCCAGAACGGGCGGTTGATCTGGCGGGTGATCTCGGACGAGAGAACATCATCCAAAATCGAGAAAAACGGCTTTGGACCGGGCGCGGGGAGTGGGTCGGGCGGCAAGAGGTCGACCTTCAGCTGCATGCGGTCCTGGGCGATGCGGATTATGTTGGTGTAGTCGGCATCGCGCGGATAGGTCTCGATCAGGTCGATGATGGCGGCGATGTCGCGCACGGTGGCCTGCGACAGGCGCTGCGTCACGGTTGCCCAGTGACGTTCCATGAAGACGAAGGCGACGACCGATTGCAGCAGGATCATCGGCGCGATGACGATGATCAGCGAGCGGGCATAGAGCCGCTTGGGCATATAGAGCGAGACGAGGCGCCAGAAGCGGTTCCAGGCGCGCGGCACCGCCTTCAGCGTCCGCGCGGCGCGTGCGCTCAAGCCGCCATTGCCCGGCTGTTCCAGTTCCGTGGTTGCCATTCGCTCTTTTCGCTTGCCCGCAGCCGTTCAGCCGGCCGCAGGCGGCATTCTATTCCACGCTGAGCCGATACCCAATACCGCGTACGGTCTGCAGCCAGACCGGATTGGACGGATCGCGCTCGATCTTGCGGCGCAGCCGGTTGATCTGGACGTCGATGGTGCGCTCGCCGACTTCCGAATCGTCGCCGACAAGCTCGTGGCGGGGTATCGTCTCGCCCGCCCGCGCGGCGAAGATCGCCAGGATCTCCTGCTCGCGATCGGTCAGCTTCAACGCCTCGCCGCCACGCTTCAATTCGCGCCGGGCGATCTGGAAGGTATAGGGGCCGAAGACCAACTGCTCGACCTTGGGCGTGGTCGCCGGGCCACCGCGGCGCAGGATGTTGTTGATGCGCAGGATCAGCTCGCGCGGATCGAACGGCTTTGGCAGATAGTCGTCGGCGCCAGCCTCCAGCCCTGAGATGCGGCTGTCGGTCTCCGACAGCGCTGTGAGCATCAGGATCGGTACGTTCTTTTCGGCCCGCAGCGACTTGGTCAGGTCGACGCCCGTCTCGCCGGGCATCATGACGTCCAGCACCAGAAGGTCGAAGTCGAGGCCGGCAAGCTTGCGCCTGGCTTCGCCGGCATTGCCGGCAACGGTGACGCGAAAGCCATTTTCGGTCAGATACTGCTTGAGAAGATTGCGGATGCGGGTGTCGTCGTCGACGACAAGCAGATGCGGCGCGTCGTCGTCCGGCGCGGCCGCGTGATCGACCCGTTCAGTGCTCTCCATGGCTTTTCCCTGACATTTTTGCGGACCCAACGTCGATCTGCGCCCTCAGTTCCGGATTGACCATCGCTTCGAGGAACCGTTCCACCAAGGTCCGTTCGGTTACTCCGGAATCCCCCAATGCAGCATGGATGCGGCGCGACTGTGGCCGCGCCAGCGCCAGCGCCAGCGCACGGCCCTTGGCTGTCGGATAAAGTTCGCGCTGGCGGCGGTCGCGCGGACCTTGCAACTGCACGATATGGTCGGTGTCGATCAGTTGCTTGAGCACACGGGCCAGGCTCTGCTTGGTGATCTTCAGCACGTCGAGCAGTTCGGCGACCGTCAGGCCCGGCCTGCGGTTGACGAAATGCAGCACCCGGTGGTGGGCCCGGCCGAAGCCGTAATCGGCCAGGATCTGGTCCGGATCGGAGGTGAAGTCGCGATAGGCAAAGAAGAGCAGCTCGATGATGGCGAAGTCGATGCCGTCCTCGACCGACATTGCGGTCCTGATCGGTTTTCCGGCGGCTGGGCTTCGATCCGTCATTATTTCTCCGTGGGAAAGAGAGATTATGTCAGTACTATTGACGTAATTTCCCTGCAATGGTAATTTTTGACAAGCTTTTGGGCGGATTGCGAACGAAAAGGCAAGGGAAGCCGGTTTTTCCGGAATTTCCTAAGTTTGCCAGAGCGCAATTATCCGCCTACGCTCCACCATAAAAGCCGCTTTGGGCGGCCGACACGAAACACACAACGATACAACTATCCGGGCTGCCGCCCGTGGGAGGTTACCATGGCATCCGTTCCCTTCGATCAACTCGATGGCTTCATCTGGATGAACGGCGAATTCGTCCAATGGGGTGACGCCAAGATCCATGTGCTGACGCACGGGCTGCATTACGCCAGCGCTGTTTTCGAGGGAGAGCGCGCCTATGGCGGCGAGATCTTCAAGCTCAACGAACACACCGAGCGCCTGCATGAATCGGCACGCCTGCTCGGTTTCAAGATCCCGTATTCGGTGGCCGAACTCAACGACGCCTCTTCCACGCTTCTCAAGAAGCAGGGTTTCCAGGACGCCTATGTCCGGCCGATCGCCTGGCGCGGCAGTGAGCAGATGGGCGTCTCGGCGCAGAACAACCGCATCAACTGCGCCATCGCCATCTGGCAATGGCCAAGCTATTTCGATCCTGCGCAGAAGCTGAAAGGCATCCGTCTCGATGTGGCGGAATGGCGCCGGCCCGACCCGCGCACCGCGCCTTCCAAGTCGAAGGCCGCCGGGCTCTACATGATCTGCACCATGTCCAAGCACGCCGCCGAGGCCAAGGGCTATGCCGACGCCATGATGCTCGACTGGCGTGGCCAGGTCGCCGAAGCGACCGGAGCCAACATCTTCTTCGTCAAGGACGGCAAGATCCACACACCCAAGCCCGACTGCTTCCTCGACGGCATCACCCGCCGCACGGTCATCGGGTTGGCCAAGGATCGCGGCCTGGAGGTAATTGAACGCGCCATCCTGCCGGAAGAGCTGGAAAGCTTCGAGCAGTGCTTCCTGACCGGGACGGCAGCGGAAGTGACGCCGGTTTCGGAGATCGGGCCTTACCGATTCGAGGTCGGCGAAATAGCCAAGAATCTTATGAATGACTATTCTGCGGCCGTTCAGCCCAAGCACGCGATCGCCGCAGAATAACGAAAGCCACAGCTTTTTTAAGAAGTAGGGGCGGTTTTCGGGCCGCCCCTTTTATTTCAGCGTTTCTGCATTTGACTTTCGTCCAATTCGGCGTCTCATGATGGTGTCGGCCCGGGAGGCTGACAGCTATGGAGGGACTAATCATATGGACATGAACACGCTTCTTCCGATCATCATACAGGTGATTACTGGCATCATCGGTGGTCAGGCGGTCGGTGCGGCGCTCAAGACGGCGGCGATGGGTCAGCTTCCCAAAATCCTGGGCGGAGCCATTGGCGGCGTCGGTGGTGCGGCGATCCTCGGCAGCCTGCTGGGTGGCGGTGCGGTCGATCCGGCGGCTGCGGCAGCAGCAACGAGCGGTCTCGGCAGCGCGCTGAACCTGCAGAACATCGTCGGCGGCGCCGGCGGCGGCGCGATCCTGACCGCCATTCTCGGCGCGGTCATGGGCGCCATGAAGAAGTAAGCAGGCCGTTTCGGTCTTTTCAAATGGGCGGCTTCGGCCGCCCATTTCCGTTTTGGGGCTACTAACTGTTCGTCTTTCGAGGGTGGACGCCCTTTGTCGGCACCTCTACATCACCCGTGAACATCGAAAGGACGATCATGGGTCAGCTCAATGCCGGCATCGTGCCGGTCACACCGTTCCAGCAGAATTGCACCATCCTGTTCGACATGGATGACAAGCATGGCGTCGTCGTCGATCCGGGCGGCGATATCGACAAGGTACTGGCGGTGCTGAAGGACAATGCGATCTCAGCCGGAGCTATCTGGATAACGCATGGCCACATCGACCATGCCGGCGGTGCAATGGAGTTGAAGGAGGCGCTCGGCGTCGAGATCATCGGTCCGCATGAGGCCGACAAGTCGCTGCTCGACAATCTGGAAAACCAGGGCAAGCGCTACGGCATCGCCGGAGCGCGCAACTGCGTGCCCGACCGGTTCCTGGCCGAAGGCGAGACCGTGTCGTTCGGCGGCCATGTGTTCGAGGTGCTGCACTGCCCCGGCCATGCGCCCGGTCACGTCGTCTACTACAACCGCGCAGCCAAGTTCGCCCATGTCGGCGACGTGCTGTTCCGCGGCTCGGTCGGCCGCACCGACCTGCCGGGCGGCGACCACGCGGCGCTGATCGCTTCGATCAAGGACAAGCTCCTGCCGCTCGGCGACGACATCGGCTTCATCTGTGGCCACGGTCCCGGCGGACGTTTTGGCGAGGAGAGGCGGACCAATCCTTTTTTGACTTGAACCAGGCTCGGAACCGTAGCTGTTTTTCATCAGCCTCAAGCAGACCGTTGACATTGTAGAGACCACAACAAAAAAGCGCTGGCCTTGCGGTCAGCGCTTTTCTGTTTTGGGGCAGGGAAGCCCTTGGTTAGTTGGCAGTGCAGAAATGCTGTTCGCCGTCATTGCCGGTGAACGTGCCGGTACGGGAATTGAAGCTGCGGTAGCGGTCCGAGCAATATTCGTACCAGTCACGCGTCCACGGTTCGGCATAACGATTGGCGTAGACCACCCGCGGCTCCGCATAATAGCGGCGGACCGGGGCCGGGCGCACCACGACGTCACGATCGTAGTAACCGTCATCATAGTAGCGGTCAGCGTCGGGCGGCGGGCGGTCATTGGCCAATGCGCCACCGATCAGCGCCCCGGCCGCGAGGCCGAGCACGCCGGCGGCAATGGCATCGCCATTGCCATGATGGCCATGATGACGGCGCCAGTCGCGCGCATTCGCGGCGGGCAAGGCCGTGAGCGTGGTGGCGGCCACGGCAGCGGCCAGGACGGCGGTTTTGAAAATTCGGTTCATGTCGGTCTCCTTCGTTCCGGCCCGTGCAGTTTCGGGGATGCGGTCCGGCTTTACCGAAGACTAATATGCGACCGTGGCTGAACGGGGGCTGAACGGATTTTAACGTGTTTATTCAAAACGGACGTCAAAAATCACAGGCTCTCGAGGGAGCGATCTGCCCGGGAGCGCCGGTTCGGAGCCGGCTCAGCCGACCGACAGGTTGACGGCCTTGGGACCCTTGCCGCGCTTATCCGGCTCGGTATCGAACGACACTTTCTGCCCATCCTCGAGGCCGGGAAGACCGGACGCCTGCACAGCTGAAATATGGACGAAAACATCCTTCGCGCCATCATCGGGCGTGATGAAGCCGAAGCCCTTGGCATGATTGAAGAATTTGACGGTGCCGGTCTGCGGCATGGGAAGCTCCTTTGTCCCATAAACTCCAGTCTCGGGCCGGCAAATGCCCGAGTGGAAATTTGTCCTTTATTTTAGCGTCATCGGCAAGAGAAAGTTTTGCAGGCGTCTAAAGCACGTTGCGGCATGCTTCGGGTCTTTGTTTTTATGCAAGTCGTTGCCCAGAACCCGGCCGCTTGGGCGACATCACTGGCCCGCGCCTTCGATAAGGAAAAGGCGCGACGAAGATCGCCGCGCCTTTCAAAATTCAGATCCCTCTCCAGGCCAGGTGCAGGCATGGAGCCTCCGTCGCACGTCTAAGTGACATGCGGCGCGCCGATGGCTCAGGCTGCGCGGAGGTTGACGGCCTTGGGGCCCTTGCCCATGCGGTCCGGCTCGACGTCGAAGGTGACCTTCTGGCCGTCAACGAGCGTGCGCAAGCCGGAAGCTTCGATCGCGGAGATATGGACGAACACATCCTTGGCGCCACCATCGGGCGTGATGAAACCGAAGCCTTTGGTCGCGTTGAAGAATTTAACGGTGCCGGTCTGGGCCATTGGGGAAACTCCTTCACCCGTTCAGTCTTTGGTGGTCCCGCCCGCCGCCTGGCGCAAAGGGCAGTTCCCGGTGGTTGCTTCGGCAGTCATGCATTGGCGCATGGTCAAACCCCCCGCCGAAAACGGGGCCGTCAGAGATTCACAGTATCGGGGAAAGGTCGTCCAAAACGTTCCGCTCTCCGGGTCGCAAATGCCCGAACACGGAATTTATCGCACGGAAACGTGATGGTTGCAAGATACCGCCGCGGGCCGCCGTACTGGCGCGTCCCGACGCATCAATCGACTGACCTGAGCATCGATGGGCTCGGCATAGGCTTGCTTGCCGGCCGGGTCATCGGCCAGAACCGGGCCACGAATGGGCCAGATGTCGAGGGGCCGAGGAGGTCGACGCCGCCTACAGCCCCAGCGCGTTTCCGACTGAAAGGGCTGCAAACGGGGGTTGCATTTGGCAAGGGAATGGCGAGGATCGGCAACCGGGGACGCGATCGTGGGAGATCATCATGAAATATCTGGCGGCAATCTTTTCGCGGCAGGGTTTTGTCATCCTGTTGCTGTCGGCACTTCTTGCCGCCTGCACCGTCGTCGTCGATGACGGACCAGGGCCGCGTCCGCGTCCGCCCCGGCCGGAACCGCAATATTGCAGCAAGCAGTACGAGCCGGTCTGTGCCCGGCGCGGCGGCGATCGCCAGACCTTCGCCAATGCCTGTCTTGCCGACCGGGCCGGCTACCGCATCGTGCGCGACGGTCCGTGCCGCGACGGTGGCGGCGGTGGCGGCGGCGGCGGTGGTGAAGAGCAGACGTTCTGCACCCGCGAATATGCGCCGGTGTGCGCGCGCCGGCATGGCGAAATGCGCACCTTCCCCAATTCCTGCGAAGCCCGTGCCGCGGAGTATCGCGTCGTTGGCGACGGGCCGTGCTGAGAACGCTGCGCCTCGTTGAGGACGACAAGCATCAAGCCGTCGGTTTCACCTGGCGACAGTCGGCGATGAACTCGGACGCGGGCATGGGTCTGGCAAACAGCCGGCCCTGGCCGTAGTCGACGTCGCGCGCCGCGAGGTAGTCGGCCTGCGCCTGCGTTTCCCCGTCTTCGGCAATGATCTTCAGCTTTAGTGTCTTGGCCATGTCGATGATATGCGCGGTGACGGAATTGGTGGCGGAATTCGTGCTGATCGTATCGATGAACGATTTGTTGATTATGAGCGCATCGAGCGGCAGCCCCTCGAGATAGGACAGGCTGGAGTAGCCGGTGCCGAAGTCGTCGATTGCCACTGCGTGGCCAAGTTCGCGGGCACGAACGAGTGTTGAGCGGGCCGAGTTGATATCGATGAACGCGCGCTCCGTGGCCTCGAGCCAGATTTGCTGGGGCCGGATCGCGGTGTGCTGATTTGATCTTTCCGCACCGACGAAAGGATGAGACAGCAAGCGAAGCCTTGAACCTGCGGCGCCGATGGCCTAGATCGCCACAGGCGGATAAAACACGGTAGGTTTCCCATCAACAGAGATCAAAGACGAGCGGCGGGTGCGGGAGCCAGGTCTGGCGCAGGCGGACAGCCGCCGCTGGGCCTCGACCAGTATGTGCAGCAGGCGTTGCAACTGCATCAGGCCGGGCGCCGGCAAGAGGCTGAGACGATCTACCGGCAGGTGCTGGCGCGTCAGCCCAAGCACGCGGCCGCGGCGCATTTCCTGGGACTGCTGCTTCACCAGACCGGGCGCAGCGAAGAAGGGCTGGATCTCATCGAACGGTCGGTGAGCCTGCAGCCGACGAATCCCGATTTCCTCAACAATTTCGGTACGGTGATGCGCGACCTCGGCCGCCCTGCTGCGGCCATCGATTTCTTCCGCGGCGCAGTAGATCTGCGGCCGGACCAACTCGCGGCGCGCGACAATCTCGGCTCATCGCTGAAACAGGTCGGCCAGTTCGAAGAGGCCGAAGAGATTTATCGCGGCACGGTTGCACGCAACCCATTTCATGTGCGCGCCCGCATCGGGCTTGCCGAAACCCTGCAGGAAGCCGGGCGGCTGGATGAGGCGCTGGCTGCCTTCCGCGAAGCGCTGGCGATCCGACCCAAGGATGCCGACCTGCTGCACGGGCTCGGCGTCGGGTTGATGGAAAAGGGCAAGCTCGACGAGGCGGCCGACCTGTTCCGGCAGGCGTTGGCGATCAACCCCGCCATGGCCACAGCCTGGCTGATGCTGACGCAGGTCAAGCGCCAGAAGGAGCGCGACAGCGAGCTTGGGGGCATGGAAGCCCAGCATGCCAAGGCGCCGCAGGACAGCCTGGCGCGCATGCAGCTGTCCTTCGGACTCGGCAAGGCGAATGACGATCTCAAGGATTATGGCCGGGCCTTCGACTATTTCGCCGAGGGCAATGCGATCCGCCGCAAAGGCATCGACTACGACCAGGCCAGGACGCGGGCCGAGTTCGAGGCGATGAAGGCCACCTTCGATGCCGGCTTCTTCGAGAAGCACAGGCCCAGCTCAATCAGCGACGACACGCCGATCTTCATTGTCGGCATGCCGCGTTCGGGCACGACGCTGGTCGAGCAGATCATTGCCAGCCATCCGCAGGTCTATGGCGCAGGCGAGCTCAGCATCTTGAAGAAGGCGGTCGGCAGGCAGTTCCCGGCGACTATGCCGGGTGGCTTCCCATGGGGCGTATCGGATACGGGCGATTCGGATTTTGCCGAGGCAGGCCAAGCCTATCTCGACATGCTCCATGCCCGCTATCCGAACATGCGCCACGTCACCGACAAAATGCCGGGCAACTTCCTGCTTGTCGGCTTCATCCACATGATGATGCCGAAGGCCAGGATCATCCACTGCGCGCGCGATGCGGCGGCCACCTGCCTGTCGATCTACAAGGTGCATTTCCGCGGTGACAGCCATCGCTATGGCTACGATCTCGGCGAGCTCGCCGACTTCCACAATCTCTACACCGACATCATGAAGCATTGGCACACGGTGCTGCCAGGCGTCGTGCACGATGTACGCTACGAGGATTTTGTCGCCGACCAGGAAGGCCAGACGCGGGCATTGATCGCCCATCTCGGCCTGCCCTGGGACGACGCGGCACTATCGTTCCACGAGACCGACCGACCGGTGCGCACGGCTTCAGCCGCACAGGTGCGCCAGCCGATGTATCAGGGGTCGGTCGATCTATGGAAGCGCTATGGTGACCGGCTGAAGCCGCTTCTGGACAGGCTGGATTAGCGCAACGCTCTCTAGCTGATCGTGGCCTTAGAGATTGGCCTAAGCACCCGCGTCGTCATCCTAAGGCCTTCGCGACGGAGCTTCGCTCCTGCTTCGTCCTAGGATGACGAAGCTGAGGGGCTTCTGCCAATCTGCTACCGGCTGCTCAAAGCTCTATGAATGGCTTGAAGCCACCGAAGATCATGCGCTTCCCGTCGAACGGCATGTCCGCCCAATCGGCCTTCAGGCGCGGATCTGCCATCACTTTGGCCATGACGGCATCGCGGCTCTCCCGCGACTCATAGACGGCCCAGGCGAAGACGACGATCTCGTCGTCCTTGGCCTGCACGGCGCGCGGGAACGAAGTGACCTCGCCATAGGGCACGTCGTCGCCGATGCATTCGACATAGCCGAGCGCGCCGTGTTCCATCCATATAGGGCCTGCGAGGTTGGCCAGCCTCTTGTAGTCATCGAGATTTGCCTTGGGCACGGCAAGCACGAAGCCATCGACATAGGACATTGTGGGTCTCCTCCTGGAAGTTCACAATCCCTCACCGACGCCAGCCGGTGAGGGACTTCGCCATTTGCGAAAGATTAGGCTTTCTTGACCGGCGCGTTCATCGCCCATTCGACGCCGAACGGGTCGCGCATATTGCCCCACTGGTCACCCCAGAACATGATCTGGAGCGGCACGGCGACTTCGCAGCCGGCATCGACGGCTCGCTTCCACCAGGCTTCGATGTCGTCGCTGCCGAGGTGAAGCTGCATGGTGTAACCCTGCGGCTTGACGGCAGGCATGCCGTTTTCGGGATAGAAGTCGGAGAGCATCAGCGTCGAGCCGTTGATGTGGAGGTGGATGTGCATGGTCCGGCCTTTTTCGTCCGCCGGATAGGCAAAGACCTGCTCGGCACCAAAGGCCTTCTTGTAGAATTCGGCAGCCTTGAAGGCGCCATCCAGCTGCAGATAGGGGGTCAATCCGCCGAGCACTTTGGCCGCGGGCTGAACGGGGGTCTGATCGGTCATCTGTTGTTCCTCTTTGCGTTTGGCCTTGCGAGCCAAAGGACGGATGAGGTGCCGGCGTTCCTACATGGCCGGCAGATTTTTTTGGCCGACCGGCCCTGGACAGTCCACGCAGCCGCAGTTGGACGAGAGGCGTGAAACGAACTTGCGTCGACCGCGCCCAATCAGAGCGCAATTCTCTCGGCTCGCAGGCTAGAACAGATGGATCAGGCGAACGCCTCTTCAAATCCTGGGACGACAATGATCCTCTACTATCAGACCCACTCACCCTTCGCGCGCAAGGCGCTCGTCTTCGCCCACGAGGTTGGCATTGCCGATCGGCTGGAGGTCATTCATCACGAGACCAGTCCGACTTTGCGCAATGCCCGCGTCTACACCGAAAACCCGCTCGGCAAAGTGCCGGTGCTGTTGCGGCCCGACGCGTCGCCGATCTTCGATTCCGATGTCATCTGCGCCTATCTCGACACGCTGCATGACGGTCGCAAGCTGCTGCCGCACGACGGCGAGGCGCGCTGGCAGGCATTGCGGTTGCAGGCGGTCGCCCAGGGCCTGGCGCAGACGGGTATAGCCTTGCGCTGGGAGACGGAAAGGAGACCCGAAAAGTTGCGCTATGGTGCTCTCGCCGACGGATACCGGGAAAAGATCGAGGCGAGCTACGACTGGATCGAGAGCACGCTGGACGACGAGGCGCCGCTCCATATCGGCCACATTGCCTTGGCCACCACGCTGTCCTGGATGGCGTTCCGTCACCTTCCGCCTTTTCGCTCACGGGCACTGCTGACGCGCTGGTTCGAGGCTTTCGAAAAACGCGTATCGATGCAGGCGACGCCGCTTTCGGGCGATACGCATGACTGACTGGCGCCCCGCGAGGTCAGGGGCGGCGGCCGTTTTGCGCATCGAAGACGTCCGGAAACCCGATATCCTTGCGCAGCGAGGCAGGCAGTGAACGCAGGACGCGTTCGCTGCGGTGACGAGCGCGCGCTGCCGCATACCGGGTTGCGATGCGACCGATGGACGAAAGAACCGACATGATAATTCTCCCTGGGTTGGGCCGGCATCATCGTGTCGGCATCCCAAGGACGCGACGGGCTGAGGCTATCCGACAGACCGTCGAGATTTTTTATCGCTAGCTCCGTAGCCTGCTTGAAGCGGGTTGTTGCTAACGCGATTACTTCAGGCCGCGGTTTGTAGACGTTCGATTGTTTCAAGATCGGCCTTCTTCGCCTCTCCCTCTACGGCGAGGTCGTAGCTCGCCTGCATATTCATCCAGAACTGCGGCGTGGTTCCGAAGAACTTCGCAAGGCGCAAAGCGGTGTCGGGCGTTACCGGTGTCGTCTCGCTGGCCAGGCGCTCGATGCGTGTGCGGGGCACATGCAGCTTTTTGGCCAGCGTGTAAGGCTTCAGATTGAGCGGCACGAGATATTCCTCACGGAGAATTTCTCCGGGATGGATAGGTGGGTTGATGTTCAGCATTTTGAACCCTCTTCAATGATAGTCGGTGATTTCAACATCCTCCGCTTGCCCTTCCACCCACCAAAGCAGACGCGGAATTGATCGTTGATGCGGATCGAATGCTGGCCCGCACGGTTACCTTTCAGCGGCTCAAGCCTGTTGCCGGGAGGTCTTCAGATCCGACAGTTCGGCGGCGTTGTCGATCATGAACAGCTTCCGCTGGGCTGAGCGGACAAGGTCCGATGGGAAGCCCTTCGGAGCCTTGCCGTTCGAAACGGCTTCGCTGGTCTTGTCTTTGAAGGAGCGTATCATCTTGCCGACCCGAGTGGCGTACCATGGCATGATACGCTTCGGAAGTCAAGAAGACGTCTCGTAACATGATACGAAACTCCGGCCTGCGCTCGACAGGCCGGAACTTCATCGGCAGTTTTGTTCACCGATTAGCCAGCGCCCTCCGCCACCGAGCGGAAGAAATCCTCTGGGTCTTCGACTTCGGTCAGCCGCCGTTTCTCGATCAGCCAGAAGCGGTTGCCGATGGCGCGGATGAAGGAGCGGTCGTGCGAGGCGAGCACACAGCTTGCCTGATGTGCCAGCAGTTCCGCTTCCAGGGCTTCCTGGCCGTCGATGTCGAGATGATTGGTCGGCTCGTCCAGCAGATAGAAGTTGGGATTGGCGAGCCTCAGCGCCAGCATCATCAGCCGCGCCTTCTGGCCGCCGGACAGCGCACCGATCTTTTTCTCCTGCATCTCGATGACCACGCCGGCGCCTGCCAGCAGCGAGCGGGCACGCTGCTCGCCGACATCGTAGCGGCGCGAGACCAGCATCAGCGGCGTGTCGTCGCCGCTGATGCCCGACAGCGCCTGGTCGCTGTAGCCTAGCACCGTCGACGGCGTCACCTTCACATTCGGCACCGTGTCCGGTTCGACAATGGCATTGCGGATCAGGGTGACGAAGCGCGACTTGCCGACGCCGTTGCGGCCGAGCAGCACGATGCGGTCGCCCTGGCAGATATGGCGCTTGCCGGTTCGAAACAGCGGGGTGCCGTCGGGTGTTTCCACAGCCGCGTCGTCGAGCGTGATCAGCACCTTGGCGTGGGTGCCGCGATTGGCCAGTTTTATGGCACCCGCCGACTTTTCGCGGTGCGCCGGTGCGGCCGCTTCTTCCAGTTTTTCGGCCCGCAGGTTGAGCTGCTTGGTCTTCACCGTCAAAAGGTCGCTGCCCGAATTGATGCCGATGTTGTTGAGCTTGGCCGCCTGCCGGCGCAATTGCTGCGCCACCTTCATGTCGCGCTGGAACTTGCGCTCGGTCGAAGCATCGACCTCGTCGAGCGCCTGCCTGGCGCGGGAGTAGGGCAGGGCAAACACCGGCGACTGTTCCGGGCGCAGGAATAGGGTCCGGTTGGTGGTGGCGTCGAGGAAGGCGCGGTCGTGGCTGGCGATGACGACGGGCACCTCGCGCGGCAGCGTGTTCAGCCAGGTTTCGAGCTGGCTGATGCGGACAAGGTCGAGATGGTTGGTCGGCTCGTCGAGCAACAGCACGTCCGGATCGGTGACCCAGACGCGTGCGATTAGCGCAAGCCTTTGCCAGCCGCCACTCAGCGCCTGCATTGGCCGCTCGCGCATCGGCTCGGGCACGTCGAGTGAATCCAGAACCACGTCGACACGCCACATCTCGCTTTCGGCCTGCTCGGACGGCAAGGCATCCGCCACCACCTGCCGGAACGTACGGGTGAGAAGGGCCTGGGCAACCGACTGTTCGACATGACCGACGCGCAGGCCGCGCGTGCGGGTGATGTCACCGGAGGTCGGCTCAATCTCGCCGGTCAGGCATTTCAGCAAAGTCGACTTGCCGCGGCCATTGGCGGCGACAATGCCGAGCCGGTCGCCGGTGCCGATGGTGAGGTCGAGATTGGCAAACAGCGGCGCACTCATGGTGACGCCGAGGGATTTGAGGCTGATCAGGGCCATTTTGATTTCTCTGGTCTTGCCGGAGACTACTCCGGTCCACTTTGACGGTGCGCTTTCCGGCCATCAGGCTCGGCATTACGCACCACGAAGGGCAGACCAAAAAATCGAAGCGGGAAAAACCCGGACCGTCCCTGGTCAGCCCTGCAAGCAAGCTCGCAGGGCAGAAATCGGGCCACGCTGACGATGGTGACGATGAAACGTAAACACGTGAGCCCTCCTTTCAAGACGTTCGAGTGTGGGGAGCGATTACACCAAAGGCGGGGCTGGTGGCAAGTGGGTCGGCGGAATGCGGCGGCGGCGGAGCGCTTCCCTTCCCCTTCTGGGAGAAGGGGAAGGCGCTACTTTCCCGGCCTACCCGTCTTGCCCGGCCGGCGCTTTTCCCGACGGGCGTCGGCGGGGTCTTCGTAGGAGCCAATGCCTGTTCGCTGGCGAACAACTGGCTTGGCGGATTCGTCCCCCACGAGGGGGGAGATTGGCTGCGGCTTGGCCGGCACTTTTCCTTCGATCGGTTTTTCCGTCCGCCGCACCGTCATCTCGTCCAGCGAGTTCTTCTTGAACAGCGGCTTTGTGGCGTCCCCGGGAATGCCGAAATCGGAACCATGTGCCTCGGATGCCGACTGTTTCTTGAACAGCGAGCGCGACACCGCGCCGGCCGGCGTCGGCATGTCGGTACCTGGACCCATGTCGTCGATCGAGGGTTTCGAAAACAGCGGCTTTTTCACCGGCACAGTGCCATCGGCGCCCATCTCGTCGAGATCAGGCTTGCGGAAGAGGTTGGGCCGGGCAGCCTTGGCTGCCTCTTCGGCGGCACGCGCTGCGTCGAGCTTGCGAAAACGCTCCTGTTCCTCTGCTGTACGATGTTTGGCCACGCCCTTGTTGTGCTTGCCCTTTTCGCGGCCGGAGGCCGGGCTTTCCATGTCGGCGTATTTGGCCAGCGGGTCTTCGGAGATGGACAGTTCCATCTCACGCAGGCGCTTGATTTCGTCGCGGATGCGGGCCGCCTTCTCGAAGTCGAGATTGGCCGCGGCATCGCGCATCTGCTTTTCCATCGCGTCGAGATGGGCCTTGAGGTTGTTGCCCATCATGGCGCCGGCACCGTCGGTGAACTGCGAGATATCGGCGCGGACGTGGTCCTTCTCGTAGACCGAATCGAGAATGTCGGAGATGCGCGACTTGACCGATTCCGGTGTGATGCCGTTGGCCGCGTTCCACTCCATCTGCTTTTCGCGGCGACGGTTGGTTTCGGCCATCGCCCGTTCCATCGAGCCGGTCACCTGGTCGGCATAGAGGATGACCTTGCCGTCGACGTTTCTGGCGGCGCGCCCGATGGTCTGGATCAGCGAGGTTTCCGATCGCAGGAAACCTTCCTTGTCGGCGTCGAGAATGGCGACGAAGCCGCATTCGGGAATGTCGAGGCCTTCGCGCAGAAGATTGATCCCGACCAGCACGTCGAAGGCGCCGAGGCGCAGATCGCGCAGGATCTCGATGCGCTCCAGCGTATCGATGTCGGAGTGCATGTAGCGGACGCGGATGCCCTGTTCATGCAGATACTCGGTCAAATCCTCGGCCATGCGCTTGGTCAGCACGGTGACCAAGGTGCGGTAGCCGGCCTTGGTGGTATCGCGAATCTCGCCGACGACATCGTCGACCTGGCTCTTGGCCGGGCGGACCTCGACCGGCGGATCGATCAGGCCGGTCGGACGGATGACCTGCTCGGCGAAGACGCCGCCGGCCTGTTCCATCTCCCAGGCGCCAGGGGTCGCCGAGACCGCGACCGAAAGCGGACGCATGGCATCCCATTCCTCGAAGCGCAGCGGCCGGTTGTCCATGCAGGACGGCAGACGGAAGCCGTATTCGGCCAGCGTCGCCTTGCGGCGAAAGTCGCCGCGATACATGCCGCCGATCTGCGGCACGGTGACATGGCTTTCGTCGATGAAGACCAGTGCGTTGTCGGGAATGTACTCAAACAGCGTCGGCGGCGGATCGCCCGGCTGGCGGCCGGTGAGATAGCGCGAATAATTCTCGATGCCGGCGCACGAGCCGGTGGCTTCCAGCATTTCGAGGTCGAAGCGGCAGCGCTGTTCCAGCCGCTGTGCCTCAAGCAGGCGGCCGGCCCGCTCCAGTTCGACAAGCCGGTGCTTGAGCTCTTCCTTGATCGACTTGATCGCCTGGTTCAGCGTCGGGCGCGGCGTCACATAGTGCGAATTGGCGTAGATCTTGACGCTTTTCAGCTCGCCGGTCTTCTGGCCGGTCAGCGGGTCGAATTCGGTGATCTGCTCGATCTCGTCGCCGAACATCGAGATGCGCCAGGCGCGGTCTTCCAGGTGGGCCGGGAAGATTTCGATGGTGTCGCCGCGCACGCGGAACGAGCCGCGGACAAAGTTGATGTCCTGCCGCTTGTACTGCTGGGCGACGAGATCGGCGAGCAGCGCGCGCTGGTCGAGCCGGTCGCCGATCTGCATCTGGAAGGTCATCGCCGTATAGGTTTCGACCGAGCCGATACCGTAGATGCAGGACACAGAGGCGACGATGATGACGTCGTCGCGCTCAAGCAGCGAACGCGTCGCCGAGTGGCGCATGCGGTCGATCTGCTCGTTGATCGAGGATTCCTTCTCGATGAAAGTGTCGGTGCGCGGGACGTAGGCTTCCGGCTGGTAATAATCGTAGTAGGAGACGAAATACTCGACGGCGTTTTCCGGGAAGAATTTCTTGAACTCGGAATAGAGCTGCGCGGCAAGCGTCTTGTTCGGCGCCAAGATCAAGGCAGGGCGCTGCGTCTCCTCGATCACCTTGGCCATGGTGAAGGTTTTTCCTGAGCCGGTGACGCCGAGCAGCACCTGGGTGCGGTCGTGGTTATCGACGCCTTCGACCAGATCCTTGATCGCGGTCGGCTGGTCGCCGGCCGGCTCGAACTCCGACACCATCTTGATGGCGATGCCGCCTTCGGATTTTTCGGGGCGGGCAGGGCGGTGCGGCGTCCACAGCACGCCGTCCTTGTGCAGCGGATTGCCGGATTCGATCAGCGCCGACAGTGCCGCCACCGTCGCGGTGACGCTGCCCGAGGCCATGGTCTCCGCGTCCTCCAGCGAGATGTCGAGGCCGGCGACCGGATTGAGGCCGGCTGCCGTGCGCTCCCTGGCTGACGCCGCGCCACCCATCGAGGTGCCGCGCGAACTGCGCCCCGGCGAGCTTGAGCGCTCGGGTATCTTCTTCGACGGCTTCGGCGATTTGCCGCCGTCACCCTTGGCGACAAGACGTCCTTCGTTTTCGGCTTCCTGCTCGATCTGCTCGGCCCAATCCGCGATCGAACCGGTCAGCGGCGTGCCAGAGAGCTCCGGCTGCGGCATCTCGGCGAAGCCGCCTTTGTGCAGCGGCTCGGAGGCGTCGAGGAAATCGGTCAGCGGGCTGCGCCGCTTCGGCGCGGCGCGGTCGTCGTTCGCCGTCGGCGGCGTTTTCTGATCGGGAGATTTGGCCATGTCCCGAATATGGGATTTCCTGGCCAAAATGGAAAGAGCGCGGTGGGGAGAGGCGTGCCGGACAGCGCTGCTCCTGACAGCAGGCTGTCAGGAGCAGCGGGAAGGCGCCCGAAAGCCTCTTGTCGTTACACGCCCCTGGCGGCTGATGCGACCTGCGTCGCCGACCCGTTCAGGCGCGGCACCACGACGAGGCGTTTGATTTTGCCCTTCTTGAAAGCGGCGAGGAAGCGCGCATAGTCCTTGAAGGCGACGCAGCCGCTCGACTGGGCGTAGCGGCCCCGGAGCAGGTAGGTATGGGCCAGCAGGCCGTTGCGATTGTATTTGTTGCGGCCATCGACCGGTGTCAGGCGCAAGGCCTCCACTCCGTGGAAGCGCGACTCGCGCATCGACAGATTGTAGGTGTTGGGCGGCGTCGGTCCGCGATTCTTCTGGTCGGCATAACGCGGCTGGTCCGCCATGGCGCCGATGCCTGAATGCGCCTCGAGCCTCGAGCCGTCAGGCATGTAGACGGTCGCGCTGCTGATGTCGTACACGGCGACGCCATTGCCGGCTCCGCTCCTGGCGGCTGGCGAGTTGAAGAGGTTCCTGAACGCCTTGCCAAGGCCGCCCGACGGGGTGTCGGGCTTGGCATAGGCCAGCACATCGCCGCCATCGGCCGGCCGGCCTTGCCGCGTCGGTTTTGCCGGCTGGGCCTGCTGGACCGTCTCGCGTGCCGGCTTCGGCTGCTGAACGGATTTCGGCTGCTGGACGGACTTAGGCTGCTGGACGGACTTAGGCTCCTGCTGGACCACTTTGGGCTGCGGCGCGTCGAATTGCGGACGCCGGGTCGGCAACGGCACGTCGTCGGTCAGAGCGTCCGGCAGGGAGGCGGCATCGCCGGGTTGATCCTGCTGGGTTTCGACGGGTGAAACCACGACATCGGCTGACGATTCCTCGATCGGCAGTGGTGAGGCGAACGCCTCGTCATCGGCCGGCAGGGACTGCACCAGAGCAAGCGCCAACTGCGAATTGTCCGGCGTACCGGATTGGGCAAAGCCCATCGGAGGCGGTGCGGTCTGAACGACCACCGAGTCGGTATCCAGCCGGGCGAAACGTTCGGCCGCCGGAACTGGCATGTTATCGGACAGGCTGGCTGTGAGCTGGACGGAGGGCACCAACGACGCCTCGGCAATTCGCGGTGCGACTGTGGAGATCACCGGGCGGGTGTTGGCATTGGCGGCAGGCTTTCCGGCGTCGGCAAAGGCAGCGGCCAGCTTCATCGGCGAAAGCGACGCTTCCATGCGTTCGAAGCGCTCCTGCGCTTTCGACTTCACGGCGGCGGGCATCGGCTTTGCCTGCGCTACAAGGCGTCCGGATTTTTCCGCCCCAGCGCTTACCCTGGCCAGCTTGAAACAGCTGGCGCCGCACTGCACCGAATGATCATGCAGGGCCTGAGTGCCGCCATTGGCGTTGGCCAGCACGAAGGGTGCTTTCAAAAAGTGCTGTTTCAGCGGATCGGCAAGTGCGAGCGATCCCGGTGTCGACAGTGTCTGGGGCAGGCCAACCGAAGTTGCCGATAGAGAGGCGCCGACGGAACTGAGGCCAGCCATGGTGCCGATCAACCAAAGGCCGATGGCGGTGCTGACGCAAGGCAGCGCGACCCAGCGGGCCACCCGGCCAGCGTTGAAGGAAGGGGAACGTGGAGCATCGACGAACTCGCCGCCCTCACGCTGTCCCCGGTTTTTTTTGTGTGTACTCAACAACGCCATGCAACCAATCTCGCTTCAATCGGTTTCCCCGTACGTGGCCTTGAGAGCCGCGACGACCATTCTGTGAGTGATCCCAGGTGGTCCCCGACGCGTTTGCCGCGTCTGTAGTTGGTTGCCGATTGCTTCAAAATATGGACAAAGTTGGTTAATCAATTCCTCTCAAAACCAACGACGAGATGTGGATTTTGGCCAAATCAGCCTTCGTCCACGGCCAGGAAAGTGGTGTTGTCGCCCTTCCGACCTGGTTTTGCTGCCTGTTTTTGGCGGCCGAGTCAAGCAAAACAGCCACTGCTAATTTTTACGCAGCGCCTCCGCGCGGTGTATGCAGCGAACCGACTGCCGGCAGACCTGCCTACAAAAGGCGCGCGTGTTTCCGGTAAAACCGTTGCCTGCCATGCTAGATTTCTCGCGGGAAGGCGGCCTCAAACGGCCCACCCTCAGTTGAACCAAAGCGCAAACGTCAAAAACCCGCCGCCGCCGAACTGGCGCTGGATCTGGTCGAAATCGTCGCTGGTCGCGAGCTCGCCGCTTTCGAGGTAGGGCGCGATGGCCGGGCCGGTGATCGACAGCACGAGATCGAAGTTTTTTGGCTCGTCGAAGAAGCGCTTCATGTTGATGCCAAGCCCAGTACTGGCGGTGACGCGGAAATGCGGCAGCAGCTTGCGGCCTTCCAGGAGATCCTCGGCCATGGTCAAGGCGGCGAGCCAGGCCTGGACCTGCTCCTCGCCGACTTCGAGGCCGGTGAGCGGGTTCTCGCCCTTCTGCTGCGGTCCAGGCAGCCATTCGCGGTCATTGTCGGTCTCGGCGCGGATCGCCTTCCAGTCCTCGCGCGACAGCCGGATCATTTCCAGCAGGTGGCGGCGCGCTGCTTGCCGGCGCTCCGGTTCGATCACCGGCCAGTTGACGAGATGCACCATCGAGATGAAATCGGCGATGCGCCATTCCGAGGAGAAGATGCTCGAGCCCATATCGCCGGCCGGCGGCACCAGAATATCCTGCAGCGGCAATTTGGCGCGCGGGAACAGCATGTGAAACGAGCCGTCGAAGGTGCTCCTGAAATCATGCGCAAGCCAGAAATCGGCCTGCGCCATCAGGAACTCGGCATAGCCCTGCAGCCAGTAGCCGTCGGCGCGGTCGAAGCGGAAGGTGAGCGTGGGGGCGGCGGCGTCCGACGAGATACCGCCGCGCGAGAGTGAGGCGATGATCGCCGCCATGCTCTCGTCCGGCGCGATGGTGCCGTCCTCGTTGAGGTCGATGCCGGCATGGGTGAGATCGATGACCATGCCGATATCGGCATCGGGCGGCACCGAGGCAAACGTGGCTGCGGATTTCTCCAGCCGGTCACGGAAGCCGACCAGGATGGCGCGGAACTGCTCGTAAGTGAGCGGCTCGGGATTGGGATTGTCGGGCACCGGCAACCGCATCAGCGGCAGCATGAAGGATTGCGGGCTTTCGAAACCATGACGGTGCAGGCCGGTGGCCAGGATCTCCAGTGCGGTAAAGAACTCGCCCGCCCCGGCCGCATAGGCGGATGCCGGGTCTTTTGGCGCGGCAGCCTCCAGCGTCGAGAGAGCGGTGTCGCGCGCGGCCACGGTCTTCGCCTCAAACAATGTGGTTGCCGCTTCTGGCATTGCCGCCGACGCGGAAGACAGCGGCAGGAGCAGAATGAAAGCGGATGTCAGCAGGCCTGCCAGTCGTGTCATCTTTTCCCCCCAATGTTTTGTCGCGCAGTGCAAACATACACCATTTGCAGCGCCGCGCTTCAACCCGCCCGGCGGACGGTCTACACAGGGCAAACAATTGGGCATCGCGTGTCGAATTATCCGTTTTCCTACAAGCTGTCCTGGCTGCCGCGTTTCCTGAAGCCGTCACTGGCCGGCGACGCTCAAGACTTTGCGCCGATGGCCGGGACGCTGATGGATCCACCGCCGAAGCAAGCGGTGCGGCTTGCCTTTGTCGGCGACATCTCGGCGGTGGCCAACCGCAGCGCGCCGGATTGCGATCCGGCGATCAAGGCGCTGCTCGGCGCTGCCGATCTGGTGATCGGCAATTGCGAAAGCCCTGTTGTGGACAGGCCAAGCGCGGTGCTGGGCACAAGGCTCGGCACGCATCATGCGATGAGCGAGCCGTTCCTGGCCGAGGCGCTGACGGCGGTTGGTGTTGCGCGCGAAAAACTCGTGCTGTCGCTGGCCAACAACCATGTGCTGGATCAGGGCATCGCCGGTTTCGACGAGACAATCGCGGCGTTGCTGCGGCTCGGCATCCGCACGATCGGCCTGGCCGACGGTCCGGTTGTACCGATTCAGGTTGGATCGCTTGATATCGGCTTCGCCGCCTTCACGCTGTGGCGGAACGCCGATGAAAAACTGTTTGCCGGGCGCGTTTCGATGGACAGCGATCCGGCGAGCTGGCCACCCGCTGGCTTGGACCTTCTCTGCGCCGTGCCGCATTGGGACTGGGAGTTCCGACATTTTCCGCGCGACGGGACGCGAGCGCTGGCCAGGCGGCTGGCCGGGCAGGGCGCCGGGCTGATCGCGGGCCATCATGCCCATGTCGTGCAGCCGGTGGAAAAGATTGACGGGACGATCGTCGCCTATGGGCTCGGCGATTTCCTCGGTACCGCCTTTGCCCGGCAGCCATGGCCGGGCCGCATCGGCTCTATCCTCGTTGTCGATGTCAGTGCCGATGCCGGTACGCGCGGCAGGATCGCGTCTTACCGGATGCATCCCTTCATGCGCCTGCGCGCTGGCGACCACGAGCGGCTGGTGTTGATGGAGGCTTTGGAGGGCCGAATGCGTGACAGGGTCGCGGAGCGACTGAAAGCGGTCTTCCCTTCTCCACCAACCGATGAAGGCGTTCCCGCTTAACCATCTGGCGGCCCTTGCAAAACCAACTATCATGCTCCCGCAGAGGCAGGATTGCGGGGGTAGCGGTGGAATCAGCGGATTTCATGCCGAGCGAAACGGTCATCGCCGGCATCCGAAAAGACATCGAGGCCTATGAAGCGGCGAGGGCTTCGGCGGTCCGGCAGGTGCGCTGGCGGGTGCCGGTGTTCGTGGGGCTGGTGCTGGTGGCCGTGGTGCTGGTCGCCTGGCTGTTCAACAAGGTCGCCGACCCCAACGAGCAATGGGTCTCGACGCCGCATGTATTTCTCTATGTGATCGGCTTCGCGGCTTCGATCCTGCTCTATTTCCAGGCCAGGAAACCGGCGACGCGGCTGCAGCAATCGTTCCGCGAGACGCTGCTGCCGATCATATTCGGCTTCATCGCCGACATGCGCTACCAGCATGGCGTGACGCCGAATTCCTTCGACCGGTTGCCGCGCACGGCGGTTGGTCCGTTCAACCGGCAGGCGTTCGACGACATCGTGGCGGGCCGCTATGAGGGGTTTCCGTTCGAACTGTACGAGGCGCATCTGCGGGAAGGGTCGGGCAAGGGCTCCTCGACCGCCTTCCAGGGCGTCATCGTCGCTTTCGAGACCATCGCGCCGTTTCCCGGCATATTGGTGGCGACGCGGCGGACCAACGCGGTGATCAGCTTCTTTCGCGGCATATTTGCCAGCAAGCTGCAAGAGCTGTCCAGCGGCGATGCTTTGCTCGATGCCGCCTACGAGTTCCGCACCGACAATCTCGGGGCGGCACAGCCATTGGTGAGCGGCCGGCTGGCGCAGGCGCTGAAATGGCTTGGCGAAACCTGGCCGGACGACCCAGCCCGCGTCGCGCTCAACGGCAGCGATGGTTTCCTACTGTTGCCGCAGACGAAGAACTTCTTCGAGCTGCCGGATATTTCGGTGCCGCTCGACTACAGCAGGCATGTCGCGCCGATGATATCGGACATGGGCGCGATGCTGGCGACGGCGGCACTTGTGCGCAAGATCGGCGCGAAGGACGAAGCGGGTTGATCGGGCTGCGCTTTCAGCACTCGAAGCCGTATTTGTCACGCATGTAGTCCGCCTCTTCTTTCGACATTTTGTTGAACATGACGCACACGGTGAAGCTGCCGACCTGACGTCCGCCGCGTGTGTATCCCCAGTCGGAAATATCGTCCCTGGTGAATTCTATGTTCTGGCCGAGGACGACGTTGTGCACTTCCTCCGGCTGGTTTGCCAATATGCCGACAAATCCGGTTTCGGTGCGGCGGAACGGTATGACCCAGAAGTGTTCGGTGACGTTGCCGTCCCGTACCTTGACCTTCAATTTGAACCTCTCTGTGTCGGCGGGAGGCGCCTCGGACAGTGCCAGGAAGTCGTCCAGGCTGGCGAGCGCCTGCGCGTCGCCGCTGCCATCTCTGGGTCGCCGGGAGTGAAGATAATTGTTTAGTCGTCGCCCGGATCCGTGGCTTGTGCGCCGGCCAATCCTGGAGCAAGCGCCAGCATCAGGGACATCGCAGTCCGGACTGCAAGCTTCATGGAAGGCCCCCCTTCATGTCAACGGTCGACACCATCCCGCATTCGACGTCGGTTTGCAACCGTAGCGCGAGTTTGATCAGCGTTGGCGTGGCGGTTTTTGAACTGATCCGCGAAACAAAATGTGTATCGACGATCGGTCAGCGCTCTGTTTCGTGATGCCGCCCGAGATGGATTGCGGCGGCTGCGTGGTGATCGAAAGCCGCCCGTCACAATCGGCCAAGTGACTCTTTTCGCGGACAGAAGTGCGTTCATTGGGGGAGCCGAAGCGGCCTGAAATGATCTAGGTCGCAGATAATGTGTCGGAATTAAGCCTATGATATTGTTTGCGAAAATTCACCCAATGTGATTTGCGGAGGGTGCGCTTTCCGTCCAGTTTCAGGCCGTCCGGTGCTGTCGTTTCCCAAGGCGGCGGTCCGGAAAAGTGAAACAGCACGGAGTGCTTACCAATGAAGAAGACCCTCGCAACCACCGCTGCTCTGCTCGCCTTCCTCGGCACCGCTTATGCCGCGACCGTTCAGGGCACCATTCAGGCCGTCGATCCGACGACCAAGTCGATCACCCTCGACGACGGCAAGATCTACCAGCTGTCGCCCGAAGCGACGATCGGGAAACTGAAGGTCGGCGCCAAGGTGGCGGTGACCGTCGATGACAAGACCGGCATCGTGACGTCGATCAAGAAGGCCTCGTAAGGCGTCAGCGTCGTTCGTCGGCAAGCCTGCTGACGCAATTTCAGGCCCTGTTCCATTCTGGCCGGTCCTCAGGGGACCGGCCATTTCGTGCCCTCCACCCTCGACGCCAGGCAAAACGCCGTCCCGGCGGCGCCGCTATGGTTTTTGCCAAAGAGCCGCGCTATCCCTTGGCCAGCGGGGGATAGTCATGGCCGACGAGCAAAAAGGGTTTCGCCTGTCGCGGCGATTGCTGCTGGGTGCGGCCGTCGTCGGCGGCGCGGTGCTGTGGGGCGGCAACACGGTGGCGCGGCTGGCACGCGGACCTTCGGGGCCGAAGAACGCAGGACGGATAGCCGATATAGACGGCTTCGCGCTGCCTCTGAAGCCGCTGGACAATGCGCCGGCCTTCGATGCGTCACTGCCCTGGTCGGCAAAGGGTGGTGACATCAACGATGCCAGCGGCCTGTCGATGACGCCGGTCTACGGCGTGGTCGAGGTCAGCGGGGACGAGCACATCGCCAAGGCCCTGGCCTTCGCGCGTGCCAATGGGCTGAAAATATCGCTGGCCGCCATCCGCCATTCCATGGGCGGGCATGCCTTCGACGACAACGCGCTGGTGCTCGACCTCAGAAAGTTCAACAGGGTCACCGTCGATGCGGCGGCCAAGACCATGACCTTGCAGCCGGGCGCGCGCTGGCACGACATCCAGAACCTTCTGCATCCGCACTTCGCGGTGAAGGCGATGCAGTCGACCGACATCTTCTCGGTCGGCGGTTCGCTGTCGGTCAATGCGCATGGCATGGACCACCAGGCGGGTTCGGTGGCGGGCTCGATCCGCTCGATGCGGGTGATGCTGGCCGACGGTTCGGTGACGACCTGCTCGCCCATCGAGAACACCGACCTGTTCCGCCACGTCGTCGGCGGTTACGGCCTGTTCGGCGTGGTGCTGGAGGCGACGCTCGATATCGTCGACAACGCCGTCTACCGCACCTCGCGCGAAATCATCAAATCGGACGATTTTCCGGAATTCTTCGCCAAGGTGCTGGAGCCGAACAAGGATATCGGCCTGTTCTACGGCCATCTGTCGACGGCGCCCGGCAATTTCCTCGAGGACATGATCGTCTACCGTTACGACAAGGTGGCCGAGCGGCCGCCGGCCGATCAGCCCGAGATCGGCGAACCGGGATCGGTCGGGTTGAAGCGGGTGATCATCAACCTGGCGAAATGGGGCAGCCTGTTCCAGGAATTGAAGTGGTTCACCGAAAAGACACTGGAGCCGAAATTCGAAAGCTGCACGGTGGCGCGCACCTCGGCCATGGCCGAGGGCGAGGCCTGTCTCGTCACCCGCAACAACCCGATGCACGATTCGGTGCCCTATCTGTTCAACGATCAGATGGAAGAGACCGACATCCTGCACGAATATTTTATTCCGCGTGCCGCCTATGTCGAATTCATCGCGGAAGCGCGCGAGATCCTGCGCAACCAGACGCTGCCGGTGCTCAATGCTTCGGTGCGCATCGTCCACAGGGAGGATGTGGCGCTGACCTACGCGCCGGAGCCGGCCTATTCGCTGGTGCTCTACGTCAACCAGCCGACCGATGCCGACGGCAATGCCAGGATGCGGGCGCTGACGCGGGCGCTGATCGACGTGACGATCAAGCATGGCGGGCGCTTCTTCCTGCCTTACCAGCTGCATTATACGGCCAGGGAATTGCTGGGCTCCTATCCCGAACTGCCGGCCTTCCTGGCGGCGAAGCGGCAGTATGACCCAACGGAACTGTTTTCCTCGACCTTCTACCGTGCCATCAAGGCGCTGAGCGGGGTGTCGTAAGAAGCAGGAGAACAGCCATGCGGATGGTATCGGCGGCGGCACTCACCCTCATCGCGCTGTGCGCCGGACCGGCCGGAGGCGAGGATCTCAAGGCCTTCAAGCTGACCATCGACGGCGTGACGGTCGATATCGATCCCGGCGAGAGCGCCGATGTGACGCTGCCCGGCGGCAAGCAGAGCAAGGTGACGCTCGCGCGCAACGACTTCGCTACCTTTTCCGGCAGCGATTTTTCCTTCGTCCACCCCAGCGGCATTTCGGTGACCAAGACCGATCTCGGCGATGACATCACGCAGTATCTGATGGCCTCGGCGCTGGGCACGATTGTCGTCGTGCAGGAGTATGGCGCCATGAATCCGGTGTCGCTCAACCAATTGATGCTGCAGGAGATGACCAGGGAATCGGTGCAGGCCGGCGCCAAGCTGACGCAGGGGCCGACCACGCGCAAACTCGCCGACGGCAAGGAATTGACCGGGATCCGGGCCGAGGTGAAGACACGCACCGACACCGCCGATTTCGAGATCGTCGGCTTCGGCCTGGCCGATCGGGGGCTGCTGTTCATCACCCGCATTGCCGGCGAGGATGCAGCGACCGAAAAGCCGCTTGTCGACAAGTTCTGGCAGAGCCTGAAAGTCAGGTTCAGGCCGGACTAGGATCGTGTCTCAGTTTGGATTTCGGCTGGGGTTTTGCGTAACGGCGGCTCAAGTTATTCTGAAGACCCTGGGTTGGAGATCCTGCAGCATGGCGAAGCTCATTTTCAGAATGAACCAGTCACTCGACGGCTATGTCGACCACCAGAAAATGCCGTCGGGCCCGACGATCTTTCGTCACTGGATAGAGCAAGTGCGCAATCTGAGCGGCAGTGTGTACGGTCGCGGCATGTACGAGGTCATGCGCTATTGGGACGAAGACCATGCTGAGTGGAGCGCGGAGGCGCATGAATTCGCGGCGGCGTGGCGGAGCCAACCGAAGTGGGTTGTGTCGCGCTCTCTGAAGTCGGCCGGCCCTAACGCAACACTTGTCGCGGATGACGTCGAGGCGGTGATACGCGGGCTTAAGGCTGAGCTCGTCGGGGAGATTTCAGTTTCTGGACCAGGCCTGGCGCGAAGCCTGACCGACCTTGGTCTTGTCGATGCGTACCAACTCTACCTCCATCCGTTCGTGCTTGGTCATGGCAAGCCATTCTTCGCCGGCCCCCGGCCGCCGCTTCGCTTTGTGGCCAGCGATTTGATTGGCGACGACGTGATCAGGTTGACCTATGTGCCTGCCTGATCACGCGGTCGTCGAACCGAGACGCCAGCGGGCCTACAGCCCCTTCGGCATCAGGCCAGCCAGCCAGTTCACAGAGCGCTTCGCGGCGTCGGCGGTTGCCAAGGCGGCGCGGCCGAGATCGGTCTTGACCACGGCGTAGCCGCTCTTGGTGCGATAGAGCACACCGGTTCCGCCATCGACCACCTGTTCATAGGCAACGGGCCGGGCGGCGTCGGCTTCCATGGCGGTCGTCGGCGAACCGACCGAGACGCTCGGCCGGTGGCTGAGTTCCGGCGGCAGCGGGCTTTCGGTTCTGACGACGCGGCTGGCGGGCTTCAGTTCCGGGCGGGATGCGGTCGCGGCCAGTTGCGAGGAGGACGACGAACCCTTCGTGCGGCAAATGCCGGAGACGAGCGGATAGTTGAAATTGCGCTCGTGCAGCATCTGGCTCTTCATCGCGGCTTCGCACTCGGCGACGGTCGACCATTTGGCCGGCGTCTCGCCGATATATTCGCAAAGCTTGGCGTCGCAGTCGCAGCCGACAATGGTCATGGCGACAAGGGCGGTCTTGATCACGGTCTTGTCCCTTCGAGATGCCCCCCGGCAGCCCTTCCATTTCTTCCCATTCCTTCGCGCGCGAACAAGGCGGGATTTGGCCGCGATTGTGGAATGGGCGTGGCGGAGGCCAGGAAATGCCTAATCTTGGCCGGGCGTGACCGAAAGGCCTCAGTAATCGTAGACGTGTTCGAGCCTGGCGCCGGACTTGATCAGCGCCGGCAGCACGAGATGCAGCTTACGCACGGCGACGACCATGCCGGTGCGGCGCGTGGATTGATCGGCCGGCAGCGGATAGCTGAACAGGATGCGCATGCCTTCGGGAACGGCGATCGTATCGGTGGAGAGCACGGTGACCATAATCTCGTCATTGCCGCCGAACTCGACGAAGGACACGCCCTTGTCGATCAGCCGCGGGATCATTTCGGTGAAGACCTGATAGCGCCTGGTGACGAAGATCGTGCCGTCAGCGCCCATGTCGCGTTCGAGCAAGGTGTCGGGCTCGTTGCGCGTGGCTTCGCCGACGGGTCCCTTGGCCCAGACATGGATGTCGAGCAAGGCGGGGTCCATCGTGGCAGCGAGGGCCTTTTTTATCAGGTCGGCATAGCCCTGCTTGATGGTGTCGGCGAGGCCGAACGCCAGCTTGCGTTCGCTGGTGCGGATCGAGCTGTCGCCCGGCGCCGGCTGCACGGCAAACAGGCCGGCACGCTTGTCGGCATACGGGAACTGATACCAGGGCACCTGGTCGAGAAACGCGGCATAGTCCGCCGCGACCTTGGCCTGATAAATGTCGGCGGCAGTGCGCTTGGCCGTCGTCGCCTCGGTGATGCGGCCGACCGTGTTCTCATAGGCCCACTGCAATATATGCTCGATCGAGTGGCTGGTGCCGATGATGACCAGCATCTGGTGGTTGGCGTAGTTGAACTTGTAGGAAGCGCTGGCGCGGATCACCATGGCGTAGTCCTGCCAGAAGCGGCCGATATAGGACCAGTAGGGGAAGCCGCTCGGCTGGTCCTTGTCGACGAAGCCGGCATATTCGCGTGCGGCGTAGACGATCGCCCATTCCGGATAGGTGAGGAAGGTCGATTCCTCCGGCCGCTGGTAACCCGGAATCTCGGCGCGGACCTTGTCGGCCAGCGCCTTGGGCGGGGCGCCGTCGGCAATGCCGGGCAGCGGCGTCTTGTCGAGCGACGACGTCGTCAGGAAGCCGTAGCTCAGCCCGGCGATCGGGATGAGGATGACGACGACGATCAGCCAGAGGATCGTCTTGATGATGCGCTTCAGCCAGCGGAACAGGAACATGCCTGGTCAGGCCGTGGCGAAGTGGTCGTGTACGCGCCTGGCCAGCCGGAAGCCGACATAGACGGCGAAGCCGCCAATGACGATGTGCGGCAGGTTGGCGAAGAAGCGGGCCGGGAATTCGATATCGTTGAGGGAGCGGAAGCCGTTGATGAAGATACCGGCATCGAGGCAGCCGGAACCGGTGACCAGCCCGAGCACGCCGTCGAAAAGGTAGACCGAGCCGAACAGCTTGAAATAGAACACTGCCTGGCGGTGCGAGATGAAGGCGGCGGCCAGCGCCCAGACGCCGGAGAAGGCGTGCAGCAGATCATCGTACCATTGCAGCGAGAACAGGCCGAACAGATTGCCGTCGGCATCGTTGAAGGCCGGTATGTAGCCGATGGCGACGACGCCGAAGAACAGGAAGGCATAGGCAACGGCAAGCTTCTGGACGAGCGTCATGAAGTATCCCCCTTCTACGAGCCCATTTGTAAACGCTACTCTGCCGGCCGCCTGACGCGGTTTTCTGCGCTTCCGATGCTCACGGACCCAAAGGTCCGCTGCGCTTCGGTTCTCGAAAACCACGTCATCCGACTCGGCAGAGCGCGTTTTCAAACGGGCTCTGACCAGGCGATACTAACCGATTTTAGCGCGTGGAGAAGCGGCGCTCGCAAAGATCGCCGCCAAAGGGCATCGGGGGGCCAAAAAGACAGTCGGCGCCGGGATTTCTCCCAGCGCCTCCCTGTCAGATCAGGACACGGTCGCGGCAGCAACTTCCGTAAAGTCGTCGCGCCTTGCCGGCCTTGATTTTGACGGTCCTGCCAGTCCGCCGCCCGAGAGCAGCGTCCGTTCGGGACCACGCCGGTCTCCACCCTTGCGAGCTTTGCCCTGCGCACCATCGAAGGTTTTTGCCGTCCTTCATGGCAGCATCGGTCCGCCGTCGGCGTTGGCACGCTTTCCGCGGCCCCGTAGGTCTCGGCTCCGTCCCTCGAAACAGGCAAGCCTGCTCTCGCTTCGGGCCGTACGGGCCTCAGGAAATCCGCCTTTCACTTCGCCTTTCGGCTTGATGATCGGTAGCCGCCTGAGATGGGTTTAATGTACGCCGAGTAAGGGTCCTGGGGAATGGCCGCTGCCCTGTGGATAGCGGGATTACCGGGGATCGTTAGCCACAAACCGGGGAATTCGAGCGCCGGCTGCTTTAGACAGCCCGCCCGCTTTTTTGCGTACGAGCCGACAGCGCCCCTTGCTCCGCCGGTGGTCGCGGGCTTCAATGCCGGCAAAGGATCGGACCTGCATGTCCGGCGCCGGGGAGGGCGGGTATTTTGAAAGTCGGAGTGGTTCTCAACCCGATTGCCGGTGGCGGCCGGCTGAAACGGCATTGGCCTGATGTTGCCGTGTCGCTGAAAAAGCATTTCGGCGAATTCGAGCTGCGCGAAACGCAGGCCGAAGGCGATGCCGAAAGGCTGGCAATCGATCTCGCAATGATTGGCTTCGATCTGGTGATTGCGGCCGGCGGTGACGGCACCGCCAGCGAAGTGGCCGACGGGCTTCTGCAGGCGGCCCAGGAGAGCGGCCGGATCACTGAACTTGGCCTGTTGCCGTGCGGCACCGGCATCGATTTCGCGCGCGGGCTCGGCCTGCCGAAAGAGGTGGATGCCGTGCTGAAGCGGTTGGCCGAAGCCAAGGGTCGCAAGGTCGATGCCGGGCGCATCGGCTACATCGACGATCACGGCGCGCTGGCCAGCCGGCACTTCATCAACATCGCCAGTCTCGGCCTGTCCGGCGCCACCGACCGCGCCGTCAATGCCGACAAGCGCAAGGGCAGGATGTCGGCCAAGGCACTGTTCCTGTGGCGCACCGTGGTGGAGTTCATCCGCTACCGTTTTCAGGACGTCAGGATCACGGTCGACGACGGCGCACCCGTCGAAGCGCGCATGGCGCTGGTGGCGGTCGCCAATGGAAAGTTCTTCGGCGGCGGCATGATGATCGCGCCGGATGCCGAAATCACCGACGGGCAGTTCGACATCGTCATCCTGCGCGCCGCCGGCAAGCTGAAGCTGATCTGGGACATCCGGCTGCTCTATGGCGGCCGGCACCGCAACCATCCGGCGATCACCATCCTGCGCGGCAGGAAAGTGGTGGTCGAGCCGCTCGGCGATGCGTCAGAGAATGGCGCGCTGGTCGATATAGACGGCGAGTCGCCGGGACGCATACCCGCGACCTTCGAGATCCTGCCGGGTGCATTGACGCTCAGAGACTGAATCAAGCCGTTGACAGATTGATTCAGATGAATCCGCCCATCAATCCAACGTCCTGAAATCGCTTGATAACTGGCTGATGTCAGAGTTCCAGCTTGGCCGGAAAACCGGGCGCGCGCAGGTCGGTATCGACGGCATCCTCGAGCAATTTGACGATCTGGGTGGACCAGGCGCTGCCGCCATATTCCTGTTTGCCCATCTGGAAAATCTCACTCACAAGCGGCGCCAGTTGGAGCGGCAGTCTGAATTCCCTGCCCATCGCCAGCGCGAAGCCGAGGTCCTTCAGCGCCAGGTCCATGGTGAAGCCGATGTCGTAGGAGCCGTTGAGAATGAGCTGGCTTTCGGTCTCGTGGACGAAGCTGTTGCCGGAGGAGGCTGAGATGGCATGGTAGGACTGGGCGAGGTCGAGCCCGCCCTGTTTCGCCAGCATCAGCGCCTCGCCGGCGGCGACGAGATGGATGAAGGCGAGCATGTTGGTGATCACCTTGATCACCGCCGCCGAGCCGACCGGACCCATCAGGAACGACTTTGCGCACATCGCCTCGATGGCCGGCCGATGACGTTCGTAGAGCGCTGGATCGCCGCCGACCAGCGCGGTGATCTTGCCAGCCGCCGCCAGATGCACGCCACCGGTGACCGGGCATTCCAGCGTCTCGACGCCCCTGGCCGAGGCGAGGGCCGCAAGGCGAAGAATCTCGTCGCGGCCGTTGGTCGACATCTCGATCCAGGTACCGCCCTTGGGAAGGCCCTCCAGCAATCCGCCGGGTCCGGCCAGCACCGCTTCGCTGACCTTGGGCGAAGGCAGGCACGTGATGGCATTGCCGGCCCGGGCGGCGGCCTCGGCCGGGCTGCTCGCGGCAGTGGCGCCGAGCGCCACCAGGCGCTCGACGGCGGCGGGATCGCGGTCGAAGACGGTGACGGCAAAGCCGTTGCGGATCAGGCTGGCGGCAAGGTTGCCGCCGAGATGGCCAAGGCCGATGAAGGCGTAGCTCTCGCTCACGGCATCAGCGGGGTCTGCATCATCTGCAGATGCAGGTCCTTGCCCGTATAGGGATGCGCGTCGCAGACCGCTTCGTTCAATTCGACGCCGAGGCCGGGCTCCCTCGAGGGGATGACATTGCCGTCCTGCCACTCGATCTTCTTCTTCAAGAGCGTGGCATGGAAACCGTCCCACTGCTTCAGCGATTCCAGGATGAGGAAGTTGGGCAGTGTCACCGCCAGCTGGATGTTGGCCGCACCGACGATCGGCCCGCAATAGCAGTGAGGGGCGACCTGGATGTGGTAGGCCTCGGCCATCGCCGCGATCTTCTTGGTTTCGAGAATGCCGCCGGAGCGGCCAAGGTCCGGCTGCAGGATGGTCGCGGCGCGGTTCTCGATGACGCGGGCGAACTCGAACTTGGTGGTCAGCCGTTCGCCGGTGGCGATCGGGATCGAGGTCGCGCGGGCCACTTGCGCCATGACTTCGGGCATGTCAGGCGGCACCGGCTCCTCGAACCACAAGGGATCATAGGGTTCGATGGCGCGCGCCATGCGCAGCGCGCCGGACGCTGTGAACTGGCCGTGCGTGCCAAACAGGATGTCGGCGCGGGTGCCGACCGCCTCGCGGATCGCCTTGATCATGCGGGTGGACAGGTCGATATCGACAAGACGCGGCTGGTGGCCGTCGAAGGCGGTGTAGGGGCCGGCCGGGTCCAGTTTGACGGCGTTGAACCCCTGTTCGACATATTCGAGCGCGCAGGCGGCGGCGAGATCGGGGTCGTTGTAGACGTTCTTGCCGTGCGCATCCTCGGAGTGGACGCTGCCGGTGTGCGGATAAAGATAGGTGTAGGAACGCAGCGTTTCGTGCACCTGGCCGCCGAGCAGTTTGTAGACCGGCTTGTCGGCCTCCTTGCCGATGATGTCCCAGCAGGCCATTTCCAGCGCCGAGAAGCAGCCCATGCCTGACACGTCGGGCCGCTGGGTGAAGCCGGACGAATAGGCGCGGCGGAAGAAGTTCTCGATGTCGTGCGGATCGCGGCCGACGAGATAGCGCTCGGCCATGTCCTCGACCATCCGGGCGGTAACATGGGCGGAGAAGGTGGCGTTGTAGGCCTCGCCATAGCCGACCACGCCGCCATCGGTGGTCAACTTGACGAAGATGAAATACTTGCCGCCGATGCCGGGCGGCGGATTGTCGACAACCCAGGTCTTGACGTCGGTGATCTTCATTTTTGGTCCTCCAGAACCAGTTCGGCGCCCTTCCAACCGGTCATGATCGAGGCGGCGTTGGTGTTGCCGGTGATGTTGTCGGGGAAGATGGAGGCGTCGATGACGCGCAGGCCGTCGATGCCGTGCACCTTGAGACGCGGGTCGACGACGGCGCGCGCCGGATCGGGCCCCATGCGGCAGGTCGAGACCGGATGATAGACGGTGCCCGAGCGCTTCCTGAAATCCTGAATCAGGTCTGCATCGGAAGTGATTGACGGGCCTGGCAAAACCTCTTCCTCGATGATCTCGGCCATGGCAGGCATCGAGGCGATCTTGCGGACGAATTTCACCGCCGCCAGCATCTCCTCGACATCGGCATTGGTGGAGTAGGCATTGGCCGTTATCCTGGGGTACTCGCGCGGGTTGGCCGAGCGGATCATGATCTCGCCACGGCTCGACGGGCGGCAGTTGGACAGGCCGATGGAAAAGCCCGGCCATGGGTCCGGCGTCAGGATCGGGCGCTCGCCGCTTTTGGGAATGACGGTCGAGAACGCCTGGAAATAGAGCTGCATGTTGGGCCGCGTCGCCGCCGGGTCGGTGCGGAAGAAGCCACCGGCATTGTTCATCGACAGCGACAGCGGGCCCGAACGGGTCAGGATATATTGCATGCCGACCAGCAGCTTGCCCCACCAGGGACGCAGCGTCTGGTTGAGCGTCGGCAGCTTGCCCTTGAAGGTGTAGTTGATGCCGACATGATCCTGCAGATGCGCGCCGACATTCTCGTTGGCGTGGACCATCCGGGTGCCCAGGCCTTTCAGCAGCGCGGAAGGCCCGACGCCGGACAGCTGCAGCAATTGCGGCGAGTTGACCGAGCCGCCCGACAGGATGACTTCGCGACCGGCACGCGCCGACTTCGTCTCGCCGTTCTGCTGGTATTCGACACCGACGGCGCGCCTGCCCTCGAACAGCACCCTGGTCGCCAGCGCCTTCATCTCGACGCGGACGTTGGCGCGCTTCATCGCCGGGCGCAGGAAAGCGCGCGCCGCCGACATGCGGCGGCCGTTGCGGGTCGAGATCTGGTAGACGCCGACGCCTTCCTGGGCAGCGCCGTTGAAATCCGGGTTGAGGGGCAGGCCGGCCTGCTGGCCGGCGGCGAGATAGCGTTTGGTCAGCGGGTGGACGGCGCCCGAACAGTCTGTGACATGCAGCGGGCCGCCGACGCCGCGCCATTGGTCCGCGCCGGCCTGGTTGTCCTCGAGCGCCTTGAAGGCGGGCAGCAGATCGTCATAGCCCCAGCCGGGATTGCCGGCGGCGGCCCAGGCATCGAAATCCTCGCGCGCGCCCCTGATCCAGACCATGGCGTTGATCGAGCTCGAACCGCCGAGCAGCTTGCCGCGCGGCCAGTGGTCGGCATTGCCGGCGAGCCCCGGGTCTGGCTCGGCCTTGTAGTTCCAGTTGACGCCGGGATCGAAGAAGGTCTTGCCGTAGCCGAGCGGCATCTGCACGTAGAAGCGGCGGTCGCTGCCGCCGGCCTCCAGCACCAGCACCGAGAAGCGCCCCGAGGCCGACAGTTTTTCAGCCAGGACCGAGCCGGCCGAGCCGGAGCCGACGATGATGAAATCATAGGTCTGCATGATGGAAATGGGAGGCTCCGAAAAATTGGCTGCAGCCTAGACGCGACGGCATTCCGAAGTCGCCGCGCCATCCGGCATCAGTTGTGAAAAAAGCGACCGTCGAACCGATCAGGTTTGCGGGGATTCCCGACAATCGCGCTTGATAACTATCGTCCCGACAGCCTATGCGATGGCACTATCTTGGCGCATAACTTTTCGGAATTATGCTCTGGCCACTCTGCGGAAGGCAGGAAATCATATGCGGACCCTCCCTGACGCGTTCATTCCCGAACTGCCGGGCCACTACAGCGGCAAGGTCCGCGAAAACTACGATCTGGCGGATGGCCGGCGCATCATCATCGCCACCGACCGGCTCAGTGCCTTCGACATCATCCTGACCTCGATCCCCTACAAGGGAGAGATACTGACCCAGACGGCGCGCTACTGGTTCGAGGAAACCGCCGATATCTGTCCGAACCATGTTCTCGAATACCCCGACCCGAACGTCGTCGTCGGCACGAGGCTCGACATCCTGCCGGTCGAGATCGTCGTGCGCGGCTATCTGGCGGGAACCACCAGCACCTCGATCCTGACGCGCTACAAGCGCGGCGACCGCGACATGTACGGTATCCGCCTGCCGGACGGTCTGCGCGACAATGAAAAGCTGGCCGAGCCGATCATCACGCCGACCAGCAAGGCCGCGCATGGCGGCCATGACGAGCCGCTGTCGAAAGCCGAGATCCTCGAACAGGGTCTTCTCACGCAGGCGCAGTGGGACACCGTGTCCGGCTACGCTTTGCGGCTGTTCGCCCGCGGCCAGCAGCGCGCCACCGAGCGCGGCCTGATCCTGGCGGACACGAAGTACGAATTCGGCACCGACAGGAACGGGACCATCATTCTTGCCGATGAAATCCACACCCCGGACAGCAGCCGGTACTGGATCGCATCGAGCTACGAACAGGCGCTCGCCGACGGCAGCCGGCCGGAGAGTTTTGACAAGGATTTCGTCCGGTCGTGGGTCTCGGCGCGCTGCAACCCCTACAGCGACCCGATACCTGAGATACCGGCCGAGATCGTCGAACAGGCCTCGCATGTCTATGCGCAGGCCTATGAGGCGATCACCGGCAAGGAGTTCTCTCCGGACCTTTCCGGGAACAGCGTGCTCGATCGCATTCGCACGAACCTCAGGCGCTATTTCTGATCGATCTTCGCCGGGTGATGCGAACTGCCGTCCCATGGCCATGCCCAGGGTCTACGAACTCGGGGTTAACCGGTCCTCGGAAACCTTCGCCGGTGTGTTGGCTGACGGAGCAAACGAAAAAACCGCCTGTGCGGCGGGTCACCGGCGCAAATCAGCACCATAGGCAAAAATGTACCATAGCTGAGGGCACCCAGTCAAGAAAAAATTCCTATCGTGAAAAAGCTGCCCGGCAAAAGGCTGCCGACACCGCGCGCCGGCTGTCGCAGGTCTTTTGCCAGTCCGAGCCTGTGGCCATGCCGTGGCTCGTTGACCTTCTGGCGCCGTGACGATACGGGATCGAGGGCAGCCAGTCTCGAAGGATTTCTCGCATGGTGCACTACGCTGAAGGACGGCCGCTTGGCGATCTGACGCTGCGCACCCTGGCCATGCCTTCGGACGCCAATGCGGCGGGCGACATCTTCGGCGGCTGGGTGATGGCGCAGATGGATCTGGCCTGCGGCATCCGCGCCGCCGAGCGCGCCAAGGGCCGCGTCGTGACGGCGGCGGTGAAAGAGATGTCGTTCGCCAAGCCGATGAAGATCGGCGACACGCTGTGCATCTACACGCATGTCGAGCGCGTCGGCCGCACCTCGATGACGCTCAAGGTCGAAGCCTGGGCGCAGCGCTACCTCTCCGACCTGATGGAGAAGGTCACCCATGCCGATTTCGTCATGGTGGCGCTGGATGGCGAGGGCAAGCCGAAAGCGGTTCCCGCCGAAGGCTGACGCAAGCCGAAAAATCAGAACCGCACTTCCATCGTGGCGCGGACGCCCTGGTCGGCCGCCTTCTTCCCGAACTGACCGGAGTAGCTGATCCCCAGCGTGGTGCTGTCGGCGATCCGGAAATCGAGCCCGGCCCCGACGATGGCTGTATCCCTAGCGATCGGCACGCCGGCAATGGTGAAGAGGTCGCCACCGGCGAAGGCCATGTCTGCGGTCGGCGTGGTGTCGCCGAAGGCATGACGCCAGCCGAGCGTACCCTGCGCGGTTGCTTGCATTCCGCCGAGGTCGAAGCCGGCCGAGGCCCGCAAGCCGAGCGTGGTGAAGGTGGTCTCGGTGGTCGAGGCAGCGGATGAGTGCGGCGGCGCCCCCCTTTTCCGTGAAGCTGTCGGTGTGGAGGTTGACATAGGCGAGACTGGCGAAGGGCTCGAAGGCAGCCATGCGCGTCTCGAGGCGATAGCCGGCCTCACCGAAGACCTGCGCGGTGCCGGCATCGTATTTCGCCGTCAGCGCATCGACGAAGCCTGGAACGACGACGTTGCGGCTGGTGTCGATCCGGTTCCAGCTGTAGGCGACGCCGCCGCGCAGGCCGAGGCCGTCCCACTGTCTACCGCCATAAAGGCTGATGTGATAGGTGTCGCTGGAGCCGGAAGAGGCATGATCGTCGACGTCGAAACTGGCGTGGCTGTAGCCGGTCAGCAGGCCGACCCGCCAGGCTTCGCCGATCACGGTGTCGGCGCCGGCGAGGAAGCCGCCGGTGGAGCGGTCGAGGCCGGCGGCATTGCCGTCGCCGCTCGCCGTGCCCCAGGAGCCGAAAGCCTGCCCCCACACGACGAAACGGCTGGTGTCAGCCTCGACCAGCTCCGGGCCGCCCTCGCCATAAGCCATCACTGGCATGGCGGGAGCGGCGACGTCGCCCATGGCCGCCCGGACGCGGGCGGTTGCGGCATCGGCGACGAAGCGGCTGTCCTCGATCAGCATCCCCTTGGCTGAGGCATGAACCTCGCCCGACGCGGCATCCAGCGCCAGGCGCGCTGCGTCCTTGTCGGTCATGAGCAGCATGGCCCATGCAAGCGCATTGCCTTCGCCCAGCCGATCGAGGGCTCCGGCGGTCGCGAACTGGTTGCGGGTGGTGGCGACGTTGGCGACCGCGACGTCGTTGCGCGCCAAGGCGAGGGTGATGTCGTTGCCGTCGCCGCCCTTGTAGTTGATGAGATGGTCGAGGAAGAGAAGGTCGTTGAGGTTGCCGACGGAGGCGAAGGTGCCGGCGACATCGGCAGCGCCATTGTTCTGGATGATCGTGTACGGCCCGTTGCGCAGGTTCCAGCTCTCGGCTGTCGCCGGCGTCAGGACCAGGTTGAGCGTGGCGCCTGATATGTCGACCGTGCCGCCGACGATCAGCCTGTCGGCGCCGGATGGGGTCGCCTCGACCTCCAGGACGCCATGATTGACATAGTTGCCGCCGACCGCCTGGACGCCGATGGAATTGCCGACGCCGTGCGTGCCGAGGATGGTGACATTGCCGCCCATGGTGCCGATGCCGCCAAGGCGCGCGCCGGAATCCACCGTGACATCGCCGGCGAGGCTCGCTGTGCCATGGCTGGCGTCGCCCACCACCAGCGTTCCCATGTCGACGGTAGTCAGGCCCGCATAGCTGTTCTGTCCGTTGAGCGTCAGCTTGCCCGCGCCGGTCTTGGTCAGAGAGCCGTTTCCGGAAATGGTGCCGCCGATGACGTCGTCATGACCGAGCGCGCCGAGCGAAAGCTGCGGCGCCAGCTGTGAATCGTCGATTAGTATGGCCCCGTCGCCAGACAGCGAACCGACATCGAGCACGGAGTCCTGGTTGCGGAAGCGAACCAGCACGCTGCCGCCGGCGCCGTTGAGGATGGTTGCATCAGCCGCCTGCGATGCCTGCTGGAAATCGAGCGTGCCGCCGGCCTCGTTGACCAGCGTCGCCGTTCCGCCGTCCGAATGTCCGTAGAAAATGGTCGAGCCGCCATTCCGGTTGGTTATCGTGGCGTCCCCGGCGGAGGAAGATACATTGCTTGAGTAATCGTCGTCGAAGGTCGTCCTGCTGAAATAATACGGTATGCCCAGGCCGTCATTGACGATGGTAGCATTGGCGGCGCTTGCTCCTGTGAAGGTGACCGAGCCGCCGCCCTGGTTGATGATGCTGGCCGTGCCGGCATCGGTTCCGGTGCTGAAATTGAGCCCGCCAGTGCCGTCCTTCGCCAGAATGATGGTGGCCGCGCCGGCGGTCGCATTGCGCAGGAAGTTGAGGTCGCCCAACCCGACGGTGATCGAGAGATCCTCGGCACTGACCGGATTGGCGGCGTCGTTGCCCGAGAAATAGAGCTTGGCCCATCCCCCGCTTCCGTTGGAGTTTATGGCGACCAGTCCGTCGCCGAGCGCGCCTGTCGCCGTCACGACAAGGCCGCCGCCGCGCACCGCCGTGCCGCCCGAATAGCTGTTGGCGCTGTTCAGCGTCAGCATGCCGGCGCTGGTCTTGGCGAGTTGCCCGTCACCCGAAACGACGCCGTCGAGGATGAGGTTCTTGCCGGCGCCGACATCGAACGTGCCGCCGCTTGCGCCGAGGATTATCTGGCGCTCCAGCGTGAAGTTGAGCGGATTGCCGGTCACCTGCAGCGCGCCGCCGTTCAAGGTCAGGGCGCCCGAGACATCGCCCAGCGACCAGTCGCCGCCGATCCTCAATGTGCCCTGGTCGACGGTCCACGACGTCACCGCGCTGGTGCTGCCGGTCAAGGTCCATGTGCCGTTGCCGGTCTTTTCGTAGATGCCGAAACCCTGGTATTGCTGTCCGACGCCTGAGACGTCGAAGCTGCTGTCGACGTTCCCGCCGAGCCTCAACGTGTCGGCCGCGCTGAAGGCCTCCACAGTGCCGCTGATCGCCGAGCCGGCCCGCAGCTCCAGCGTATTGACGCCGCCGCTGAACCGGATCGCATCAGCCTGGGGGCCGTTGCCGTCGATCGAGAATCCACCGGCGATGGTGCCGCTGTTGGTCACGGTGAGGCCAGCCCCGGCAATGCCGACCCCTCCGGATCCGGCAAGGTAGCGTTGATCGGAATAGCCGCTGGCGCCACCTGTGCCGCCCTGCACGGTGCCGCTGTTGTCGATCGTGCCGCCACTCGACATGACGATGCCGCTGCCACCACCACCGCCGGTGCCACGCGAATAGCCGCCACCACCGCCACCACCACCCGCAATGGTGCCTCTGTTGATCAAGGCAATATGGGCTCCAGAGAACATGGCGCCGCTGCCGCCGTCGCCTCCGCCGCCGCTATCGGCAACACCGGCACCGCCGCCGCCGCCGCCGCCGCCAACGATACGACCGCCGCTGTTGGCGAGAGAAGCATCGTCTACGGATGAGGCGACGCCATTGCCGCCATTGCCGCCGACACCTCCGTTGCTGCCGCCGCCACCGCCACCGCCGCCCGTGATGAAGCCGCCATCGTTGATCAGGGTGGCAGCGGAACTGCCGACGCCACCGTCGGCACCGTCGACGCGGACGGTTCCGCCGGAACCGCCGGAACCGGCCACACTGCCATTGCTGCCGCTGCTGCCGCCGTCGCCCAAAACTCCCCCGGTGCCGCCGGTTCCGGCTGCGCCTGCGCCGCTCCCGCTACCACCCTGGCCGCCGCCCCGGCCCGCGGAGTTGGTCGCGCCATGTCCGCCAGCACCGTCGGCCATGGCGGGGCTCCAGGCCAGGGGGGCCAGGAGGCAGGTCGCGAGAGCGGTCGAGCGCAGCAGGCTTCGCTTCGAGACGATGGCAATTCCTGTCAAGGCCAAGCTCCCCAGATCAGCACCGACGCAGTCGTGCATGTCCCCGGGCATAGCACCCGAGACCAAGGGCGGGTATCGTTGAAACTAGCTATGCCCGCCGCGCCGGGATCGGCCGGTCAGGCCGCGGGCACATGCAAGGCCAGCACGGTTTCGCCGCGCCGCGACCGCGTGTCGAGCGTACCGCCCAGCCGTCCGGCCCGTGCCCGCATCGAGCGCAGGCCGGTGCCCGGGACGGGCGCTTGCGAGGCGGCATCGAAGCCGACGCCATTGTCGTTTATGGCCAGGCTCAGCGTCTCGCCGCGCCGGTGCAGGTCGATGACGACGCGGCTTGCCTGGCTGTGCTTGAGCACGTTGGTCAGGCCTTCCTGCAGGATGCGGACGAGATCGAGGCTTCGCGCGAGCGACAGGTGGCAGTCCTCCAGCCCGGTCAGGTTCCACACGCAATCGATGTCGCGGCTTTCGCATGCCAGCGTGTGGCGGCGGCGCAGCGGCGCGATCCACTCGGCCAGCGACTGGCCGCCCGTCTGGTCGTCGGCGGCGGTGTCGATGATGACCCGCAACTCGTCGCGCAGTTCCTTGAGGACGGACAGGAAGCGATCGGCCGGCAGGTTCTGCGGCGCATGCTCCAGCATGGCGATCGAATTGACCAGGGTGCCGCCCATGCCATCGTGCAGATTGTGGGAAAGGGAGACGCGCTCGGCCAGCCTGGTGTTGGCCAGGGTGACCTCATGCTGCTGATGCAGCGTGAGGCCGAGTTCTTCCCTGGCGGTTTCGATCTTGGCCGTGAGCTCATCGTTGAACCCCTCGATGCGGCGCATATTGGCGACGAAGTTCCAGGCCAGCACCAGCGCCATGCCGACCATCTGAAAGTGGGATGTCAGCGTGACGTAGTAGACATTGCCAAGAAGGATGCCGAGATAGGTCATCAGGTCATGCAGGATGGCCACGATGGTAAGCGCGTTGACGATGTGAAGGACGATGTGGTCCAGCCGATTGCTGCGCCAGGTCAGGCCGATCGACAGGAAACAGGCGCCGATGTAAAGCAGCGACCACAACAAGGCCAGCAGGTTGAGCATCGGGCCGAGTTGGGAATGCGGCGTGGCAAACAGGGCCGCGGCGCCGATCGCCAGCGCGGCCCACAGCACGGCTTCCCCCCTGGGAAAGCGGCGCTCGGCAAAGCGGATGACAAACAGCACGAAGGCGGCGGCCATGACCATGAAGGAGAGCATGATAAAACGCTGCCAGGTGTCGGTCGCCCCGAACGGCCAGGGGCTCGTCACCACGAAATTGAGCGAATAGCAAAACCACGCAATCGTCATCAGGGCGAACCAGCCATAGGCCTTCAAGCTTCGGCGCAGCAGCCAGACGACGAAGAAAAAGGTGCCAAGCGCCGCGGTGACGCCGAGATAGAAGACCGGCAGTTCGCGGCGAATCCAGAATTGCTGGACAAAATGGGCACGCGTCGCCGAAGGCGGGCCGATCAGGACCGGACCAAGGCCTGGCTGGTACGGCGCTAGGCCCGAGACCCTGATCAGCAGCGTGTTGGTGCCGGCATGCAGGACCGGGGAAGCGAGCTGCCAGTAGCGGGGCACGTTCCATGAGCGCGTCAACGGCTCGACGAGGAATTCGTCGCGGCCGAGTTCCGCGCCGTTGACAGAGATCGATCCGGCCAGTGTCCAGTAGTTCAGCGCGAGGCCTAGCGGCTCGGCCGCGTCGGGCCTGTCGAAGGTGAGGCGATACCAGACCACGCCGTCGAAACCGGGCCAGCGCGTCGCCCAGTCATCGGGCAAGGTCACGCTGGTCCAGCCGGCGGCCGGCGGCGCGGCGGCGTCCCAGCCGGATCGAACGGCCTCGATCGTCTTGAACGGCACGGCCCCGTCGGCGCCGAGGGCGATGCCGCCCGGCGCGAGGAGCAGGAATATCAGGGCAAGAAGCCTTGCGACCGCGCCTCGAAAATCGCTTCCGTCCGGGATTTGACCGACAGCTTCTTGTAGATGTTGCGAATGTGGCATTCGACCGTGAACCTGGAAAGGGAAAGGACCCCCGAAATCTCTCGATTGGTAAGCCCCTTGGCAACGAGGTTGAGGATCTCGACCTCGCGCGGCGTCAAGGGAGGCGGCGGCGCAAGCGCGGGCTTGCCGCGCCCCGGCCTGTCGGTGGAGGAACGGGCGCGCCCGGATGACGCCGGCGCCGACACCAGTTCCAGGATGCGCCGGGCGATGAAGGGATCGATCGGCGCGCCGCCGCGAATGGTGCTGCGGATCGAAAGTGACAGCTCGACGTCGTCGCGCTCCTTCAAGAGATAGCCGGTCGCTCCGGCATGCAGGGCTTCGAGGATGGTGTTTTCGTTGCTCCAGGCCGAGATGACGAGAATCGGCAGCGCCGCGTCGTGCTCGTGCAGGGAGCCGATGAGGTCGATGCCGTTGCCATCGGGCAGGCCGACATCGACCAGCGTCATGGCGAAGGGTTGGTCGACGAGCAGGGCCTTGGCCTGCGCGATCGACCCGGCGAAAAACAGCTCCTCCTGAGCGTAGCCAAGGCCCCTCAGGATCGAGCGCAACCGCACCTGCATCATCGGCTCGTCCTCGACGACAAGCAGCGGGCTCGGCAGCAGTGCTTCCGATGGCAGGTCGATGGCGGGATGTTCCTTGGACGACATGAACCTCGACGCGAATGGCGGCTTTCACCTGTAGCAGCCGGGCGGAAAATACCCAACCGATCGTACCCAGTCTGCCATGGATCGGTTGCCGCCGACATAGCTGGGATCAGGTAGAGCGAGCCGGGTATGGCCGTTTGTAACAGGGGCCATGTGGCGGACCTGTTTCGTGACATCCAACGGTTGCCTCCATGCCCGATCCTGCTGCAATCGGAGGAGAGACAATGCGTCAACATCTGCTGAACGGTTGGCTCGTGGCGGCCCTGGTCGCGACGACCTGCCTGCTCGGCGTGACCGCTTACGCGGAGGTGAAGGAAGACATCTCGCGCGTCGCCTGCACGCGTGGAGGACAGGCTCCTGGCGAGCGGGGCGCACGGTGTGATACCTGTGCCGCCGCGCGATGCGATGTGCGCGCATCAGGAGCCTGAGCGGCAGCCGTCAGGGGACCGCATGAGCGGCAATCCGCCAGCCAAACCGGCGCGTGCATTCGGTTCAACGATCCGCGCAGCCGAGATAGAATTTCCGATCAGACAAGCCGGATGTTGCGTGCGGGGCTGAATCCCTTGCGGCGAAAGGGTTTCAGACGCGGGCGCCGTCGAATTTTTCGCGCGCCGCCTTGACGCGCATGGTGTTGGCGCGCGCCCATTCGCTCAGTGCGCTGACGGGGATCAGCAGCTCGTGGCCGAGCTCGGTCAGCTCATAATCGACGCGCGGCGGAATGGTTGGAAACACGGTGCGGGTGACGAAGCCGTCACGCTCCAGCCCGCGCAAGGTGGTGGTCAGCATCTTCTGCGAGATGCCGCCGACGGCTGCGCGCAATTCGTTGAAACGCAGCGGTCCGTCGCCCAGCTTGCCGACGACCAGAACGGTCCATTTGTCGCCGACGCGCTGCAGGATTTCCGAGATGGCGCGGCAGTCTTCAGAGCGGTGTGGGTGCCTCGGTAACAAAAAAGTGCCTTCTTGTGCATCGCGTTTGCAGTATCTCATATAGCGCAGGTATCCAAATGATACCAGTACTTCGTGCAAGGAGAGCCCTTATGTCCAAACCCAAAATTGCCATCGTCGTCGGATCGACGCGCGCCGCTCGTTTCGCCGATGTGCCAACCCAGTGGATCGCCAAGATCGCCAAGTCGCATGCCGACATCGATGTCGAGATCGTCGACCTTCGCGACTTCCCGCTGCCGTTCTTCGACGAGGTCGCATCCTCCGCATGGGCGCCGTCGCAGAACGAAGTGGCACAGCGCTGGCAGAAGAAGGTCGCCGAATTCGACGGCTTCATCTTCACCGCCGCCGAATACAATCACGGCCCGACGGCGGTGCTGAAGAATGCCATCGACTACGCCGCCAATGAATGGAACAAGAAGCCGGCCGGCTTCGTCGGCTATGGCAGCGTCGGTGGCGCTCGCGCCGTCGAACAGCTCCGCCTTCATGCCGTCGAATTGCAGATGGCGCCGGTCAAGTCGGCCGTCCATATCGCCTGGGGCGATTTCCTCGCCGTCCGCCAGGGCGAGAAGAAGCTGGAAGACCTCGAGCATCTGAACCAGGCCGCCACGGCTCTGGTCAACGACGTTGCCTGGTGGGCCAAGGTGCTCAAGGCAGCGCGTCAGGCCGACGCCGTCGCCGAGGAAGTCAAGGCGGCCTGACCGCCGGTTCGAATTATCCTCCCAAGGATCCGGGGCGGCGCTTGCGCCGCCCTTTTTCAATTATAGCGGCTCGAATCGAAAGCTGGCACCGGATCGGACGACGCGGCCGACACCGGGCGAATCCAGATGCGCGCCGGCAACGAAACAATGATCGTCGGCAGCAAGCGCCAGCAACCGCAACCGGCTTTCGCGCGCCTGGTCCTGATCGGCATCGAATTCCCACGTCACCTCAGGTCGATCGAACTGAAGCGATGGGACGTGAACGGTGTCGCCCCAAATCAGAATGCGTTCGCCACCGCTCGAAACACGAAAGCAGCTGTGTCCCGCTTCATGGCCATGGGCTTCGACAATGTCGACATGTGTCCCGATACGGTCTCCGGCTTCGAAGGGTTCCGCCATGCCGTGAAATCGTTCGAGCCGCGCTTCGGCGCGAAAAAAGCCGAGTTCTTCCCCGGGAACGAGCAAACGCGCCAGGCGCGGGAAAGCGTCGCGGCCGTCGGCAAGCACAAGACCATGGATGTGGTCGAGATGGGTGTGGGTGAAACAGACGGCACGGACTCGTCCGGCATCGATGCCAGCTTCGTCCAGCGCCTCGGGAAGTCGGCCCATGGTGGGATGCCAAGCGTTCGAGGCACCGGTATCGATCAGGATGATTCCGTATCCATCGTCAATCGCGAAGGCATTGACGGACAGTCTGAGTTGACCACCAACCAATGCGACTTGTTGCGGCAATTCATCGCCAAATGGCTTGTCGCCGGGTTGCCGAAGCCGTCCGATCGGCATGTCGACATAGCCATCGCGCAAGGAGGTGATGCGCAAGTCACCAAGATCGTAGGTCTGATAAAGGTCGCCCGAAGCCATGCGGTGCATTTTTTCCGATCCGTTCTGCAGACAACCGGCAACATGCGACGGGCCAGCCGCGTCGGCAACCCGCCCCGTCAATTCGATCTGTGCCATGGGTGCGTGCGTCGCCTGCCGTGGCCGGATGATGCAGTCGGCGCGGCGGTCCGTTTCGTTCAACTCGCCGGCATGGTGCTGATACCCTGATGTCGCGATAGCCTCGGCCCAATCGGGGTTGGACTGCTACATCGACCGGGCTGCCATCTGGTCGCGCCCTTTGCCCTGATATATCCGGCTGCGATCCGTCACATGAGTGAAGCCGTGAAGACATCCAGCCTGACCGGCGCCGTTTCCCCGATGATCCCGGTGCTCGTATGCGCGCTTGCGATCTTCCTGCTGTCCGGGATGGATGCGGCGATGAAGATCCTGGTCATCGCGGTCGGGGTCTACAACACCTTGCTGTGGCGCAGCATGGTCGCGGCCGTGGTCGCGGGCGCAGCCTGGTTGGCGGGACCACGCTTAAAGCCGACCATTCCGGTGCTGAGGCTGCATGCGCTGCGTGCCGCAATTGTCGGCGTCGTGCTGATATCCTTCTTCTGGGGCTTGGCCAGGCTGCCGCTCGCGGAGGCGATCGGGCTCAGCTTCGTGGCGCCCTTGTTTGCGCTGTTTCTCGCCGCGCTGCTGCTGGGCGAACGGATCCGACGCCAGGCTGTCTGGGCATCGTTGGCCGGCATCGCCGGCGTCGCCATCATCATGGCCGGCCAGTTCGGGCAGGCAGACTATTCGCAGGACGCCATGCTCGGCACGGCAGCGGTGCTCGTGTCGACGGTGTTCTACGGATACAATCTGATCCTCGCCCGGCAACAGGCGCAGTTGGCCAAGCCGATCGAGATCATGCTGTTCCAGAACCTTTGCGTTGCCATCCTGCTCGGCCTCGCGGCACCCTGGCTTGCCGTCGCCCTGCCGAGCGATCTTTGGCTTCCTTTGGCCGGGGTGACGGTGCTGTCGCTCGCCGGGCAATTCCTGATGAGCTGGTCCTACGCCCGCGCCGAAGCGCAATATCTGATCCCGACGGAATACTCGGCCTTCATCTGGGCGGTCGCGCTTGGCTGGTTCTTCTTCGGCGAGGAGGCGACCTGGACCACGCTGACGGGAGCGTGCCTGATCGTCGCCGGCTGCCTGATCGCCGCGCGGGCCAATCCCAGGCTTGCCGAGCCCATCGAAGTGGCGGTTTGAGCGTCGACGTTCAACGCCCCGCCGGATCGCGAAATACCCCAGTCTCCACCTCGTGCATGAAGTGAGCGATGAGAGCCGCGCATTGGCGATGATGCGTTTCGAGAAGCATGTGCCCGCTCTCAAAGACATGGATTTCGACGGCGTCGAGGTCGCGGCTGTAGGCCATGATCTCGTCCAGCGCGAAGAAGGCGTCGTGGCGCCCCCACAGCACCAGGCATGCTGGCTGTTGGTCGCGGAGATAGGCCTGGATGGCCGGGAAGCGCGCGATGTGCGAGCCATAATCGGTGAAGAGTTCGAACTGAATGTCGGTGTTGCCGGGCCTCGCCAGGCGCTCCGTATCGAGATACCAACCCTCGGGCGGAAACAACACTTTCAGACGCTCGGGGAGACCGCCGATATATTGGTTTCGGGTCCCCTCGAAATTCATCCAGTCCGGCAGTTTGGCGCGGTTTTCTTCAGTCGGTTCGGCGAAGAACGCCTTCGGCGCGTCCCATTCCGGTCCCAGCCCCTCGTCGTGAGCGTTGCTGTCCTGGGCGATCAGGCCGAGGATGCGATCCGGCCGCCGTGTGGCGAGATGATAGCCGACGGGCGTGCCGAAGTCAGTGATGTGGAGGAAGAATCGCTGGAGGCCGAGGGCCTCGATGAAGGCTTCGATCGTGCTGGCCAGGTTGTCGAACGTGTAGTCATAGGCATCGGTGGAAGGGGCGGACGAAAAGCCGAAACCGGGCAGATCCGGCGCCACCACATAGGCTGTCTCCGCCAGCGGTTCGATGACATTGCGATAGACGTGCGACGAAGTCGGATATCCGTGCAGCAGCAGGATTGCCGGTCTGCCGGGATCGCCGGCATGACGGTAGAAGATGTCGAGGCCGTCGACATTGATGGTTTCGTGGCGGGTCTTGTAACGATTGCTGCACATCCTCTCCCTCCCAGGGGTTCCGCGCCGATCTGGCGACGCGCTGGCTTTGACACCACGTATCCGTATGATAGTGGTTACATCATGTAACCGTATAATCCGGTTAATGAGGTTATGTTCCATGGGCGATGCATACACCGAATGGGTACCGGATCACTTCATAGGCGGGCATCCCGCTTTGGACCTGTCGAACGCCGTGTTCGACCGGCGGGCGCCGGCAGCAGACAATGAACTCTTCAAGTCCGTCCGGGATGTTGCGAACTGGTTCAGCGCCTCAGGGCTTGCCGACGATCGCCAGGCGCAGGCCGTTGCCGAGATAGCGGATGGGCGGTTCGTGGAAGGGGTCCGCGAAATGCGGGAGGCGTCATTTCAGGTTTTCGATCCAATCGCCGCGGGCAAACCGTCTGCGGTCGAACCGCTCGGCGTGTTGTTCTCGCGCACGGCAAGCTCGCTTGCCGCCGGGTCTATCGAGCTGGATGGCACCAGGCCGGAGCTTGCCCTTGGCCGGTGGCGCGATCCGGACGCCGTCACCGCGTTGCTGGCCATGCTGTCCATCCAAGCGTTCTTCACCCTGCCGCGCGACAGGCTGCATTCCTGCCCTCGCTGTGGCTGGCTTTTCCTCGATACGTCGCGAGGTGGCAAGCGGCGCTGGTGCAGCATGCGCACCTGCGGCAACCGCGAGAAGGTGTCGCGCCACCGAGATCATGCCGACGTCTAGACCCACCACGTCGCCTTTGCTGCGGGCGGCCGGATGCCGGCGCGTCACTCCGGAAGACCGGCCTTGCGAAAACCATCGACGAAATGCTCGAGCGTAGCGGCGTCGCGGAATGGCTCGGTCGTCGCCCAGTGATGGGTTGTGAAATGCGGGTTGCCGACGAGGAACAGTTCAGCCTCTGCGCGCGCCTCGTCGAGCCGGCCGAGTTGGGCCATGCTTGCCGCCAGGAAACGGCGTGAGCTTGTGCGATAGGTCTCGTCACGGCGCAACGTCTCGATAGCGGCTTGGTAGTCGCGCGCCGCATATTGCGCCTGGCCGAGCGTCAGATAGTACCAGCTCGCCGGAAACGGGTTCAGCCGGAACGCCTTGCCGATGTGCTCGAGGCCCTCTTCGACCCGTCCGGCCAGGACCGCGATGTCGGACAATGCCGCCCAGGTGTCGGCCTCGTTCGGGTCGAGCTCGATCGCTTTGGCGAATTCCGCATCCGCTTCAGTGAAGCTGCGCTCATAAGCAAGCAGATAAGCCAGGATCCAGCGACAACCGGCGTCGTTGGGATCGATCGCCACCGCCTTGCGCGCCAGTTCCAGGGCAACGCTGCGGGCAGCCTCGGTTGGTCCGCCCCAATGCACCTGTCCCATCCAGTGGTTCATGGCAAGCCAACGATAGGGCTCGGCATAATCAGGATCGAGCGACACCGCGCGCGTCAGCATCAGATGCGCTTCCTGCGCCATCTGCGGCGAGTCGTCGATCAGCTTTCGCGCCCGCACGCAGAGGTCGTAGGCCTCCAGATTTCGCGGCCGATTGCGCGGCGGCGGCGCGCGCAGCCGGCCAAGCAGCGCTTCCACGATCTTGGCTGTCACCTCGTCTTGAACGGCAAAGATATCCTCCAGGCCGCGATCGAAGCGTTCCGCCCACAGATGATCGCCACTCATGGCGTCGACCAGCTGTGCGTTGATGCGCACGCGCCCCGCGGCGCGTCTTGCACTGCCTTCCAACAGGTAGCGCACGCCAAGATCCCCGGCGATCTCGCGCACGTCCATCGCTTTTCCCTTGTAGGCAAAGGTCGAGTTGCGGGCGATGACGAACAGGCCGGAGATTCTGGACAGGTCGGTGATCAGGTCTTCCGTCAACCCATCCACGAAGGGATCCTGCTCGGGATCGTTGCTGAAATTGACGAAGGGCAGCACGGCTATCGACGGTTTGTCGGGCAGCGGCAAGGGTTTTCGCCTGGCCTCGCCCAGCTGTTCGACGGCCCCCGTGAAACGGTAGCCGACGCGCGGAACGGTGGATATCCATTCGCCGTTGTCGCCGACGGGGTCAAGCAGCTTGCGCAGCTGCGCGATCTGGACGGTGAGATTGCCTTCCTCGACGGCCGTGCCCGGCCACGCGGCGTCCATCAGTTCGGCTTTTCCGAGGATTTCGCCGGGCCGCCCGACGAGTGCCGCAAGCAGGCTCAGCCCGCGATAGCCGACGGCAACGGGGACATCGTTCCGAAGCAGCGTTCCCGCACGCGGATCAAGCACGAACGGACCAAAGGCAAAACGCGATCCCTGCATAGGCGCATCTATAGGGCCGCTCTGGCTCGTTTGGAAGTTTTGGGAACTATTTGGGAGGGCTTAATTACGGCGCCGTCCGTATCGCGCAGAATTCAACCTCATCGAGAGCCCCAGGCCCTCAAACCATATGGAGGTTGCCATGACCAATACCCTCACTTGTGCAGCGCGGCCGGGAACGCCCGTGCGGCCGGCATCGCGCCGGCTCCTGAAGACCCTGCGAAGCATCATCGCGAGCTGGCACGATCGGACCTGGCGCGAGCGCATACGCTTTCGCTGGCAGCTCAGGCAAATGTCGAAGGACAATCCGCATCTGATCGACGATATCGGCCTGACGATACAGCAGGTCGAGGAAGAGATCGCCAAGTCCTTCTGGGAACGATAGAGCGAAATGCCGCAAATCGCGTCGACCGTCAGCGCACCGCCTCGCGAGGGGCGCCGGCCAGGCGGGTGGCGATCAGCTTGTCGATGCGGCGGCCGTCGAGATCGACCACCTCGAAGCGCCAGCCCTGCGCGTCGACGCACTCGCCAGTCGCCGGCAGATGGTGCATGTGCGACAGCACATAGCCGGCGACGGTTTCGTAATCGCGGTTTTCCGGCAGGTCGATGCCGAGAATGTCGGCCATCTCGTCGGCCTGCATGTAGCCGGCGAGCAGCCACGAGCCGTCCTCGCGCTTGACCGCGTTTTCCTCGTCGCCGGCGTCGGTGTCGGCGCGGAACACGCCGGTGATGGCTTCCAGAATGTCGGCCGGGGTGACGATGCCTTCGAAATGGCCGTATTCGTCATGCACCAGCGCCATCGGCACGTCGGATTCCTTTAGCTTCTGCAGCACATCGAGCGCGTCGGCCTGGTCGTAGACGATGGGGGCTGCGCGCACATGCCTGCGCGGATCGAGCACGCGGCCGGCAAGCAGTGCGGCCAGCACATCACGCGTCTGGACGACGCCGACCATGACGTCGACGCCGCCGTCGCCTGCCGGCAGGCGCGAATGCTGGGTTTCCATGAGCAGCTTGCGGATGGCCGCCTCGTCGGATTGCAGATTGATCCAGTCGACTTCGGTGCGCGGCGTCATCACCGCGCGCACGGCGCGGTCGCCAAGCCGCATGACGCCGGCGATCATGCGCCGCTCGTCGGATTCGATGGTGCCGTGATGCTCGGCCTCGGCGACCAGCATCTTGATCTCCTCGTCGGTGACCTTTTCCTCGCTTTCGCCGCGCTGGCCGAGCAGCCACAATATGGTGCGGCCGGAGAAGTCGAGCAGGAAGACCAGCGGCGCCGAGACCGTGGCGAGGATGGTCATCGCCGGAGCGACCCTGGCTGCGACCCGCTCGGGATCACGCAACGCGATCTGCTTGGGCACCAGCTCGCCGACGATCAGCGAGAAATAGGTGATGATAGCAACGACGATGCCGACGCCTAGCGGGTCGGCGACAGTCTCGCGGATGCCGGTCGAAGCCAGGAACTGCGCCAGCCGTTCGCCGAGCGTGGCGCCGGAAAAGGCGCCGGAGAGGACGCCGACCAAGGTGATGCCGATCTGCACCGAGGACAGGAACTTGCCGGGATTTGAGCCAAGATCAAGGGCGCGGCCGGCGCCATTGGTGCCGCGGTCGATCATCGCTTTCAGCCTGGCCGGGCGCGACGAGACGATGGCGAGCTCGGACATCGACAAAAGGCCGTTCACGCAGATGAGGACGACCACGATAGCGATTTCGACGTATAACATGAGCGGTCAATAGCATTGTGGCGCGGTCTTCGAAAATAGTCCGGCGTGATTTTTGAGAAATGACCGGTATTTCGCTCACGCGGCATCCCAGGGCGGCGCCGAAAAATGTTCGACGAGGGCGTCGACGACAACCCGCACCTTTGGCGTGAGCGCGCGCGTCACCGGCCAGACGGCATGCACGACGATGTTCTCGACCAGGCATTCCGACAGCACCATTTCGAGATCGCCGCTTTTGAGGCTGTCGGCGGCCAGCCATGTCGGCAGGAAGGCGATGCCGCAGCCGGCGAGCGCCGCATCCAGCATCGGTTCGCCATGGCCGAGAACGAGCCGCGCCTTGGGCACGAAGGTTGCGAGGTGGCCGTCGGAATGTCTGATCACCCAGGGGCGGACGATGCCCTCGCGACCGTAGCCAATGACGCTGTGATCGGCGAGATCCTCGACCGATTGCGGCCGGCCATGCCTGTCGAGATAGTCGCGAGCCGCGCATATGGCCGAGCGCTGAGCGTAGAGGCGCCTGGCCGCTAGCGACAGGCTGTCATCGAGTTCGCCCATGCGGATCGCCAGGTCGATGCCCTCCTCGATCAGGTCGACGCGGCGGTCATTGAAGGAGACTTCCACCGTCAGGTCCGGAAATTTCCTCGAAATCTCGAACAGCACCGGGGCGACGCAACGTCGGCCGAAGGCCAGCGGCACGTCGACCCGAAGCCGGCCAGACGGGACCTGCCGACGCGAGGCGAGCAGCGACTGTGCGGCTTCGATCTCGGCCAGGGCCCGGACGCAGGCTTCATAGTAGCTGATGCCTTCGCTGGTCGGACTGAGACTGCGGGTGGTGCGGTTCAGCAAGCGAACGCCGAGCCTCTGCTCCAGCTGCGCGATCGATTTGCCGATCGCCGACTTCGTCACATGCAGCCGCTCGCCGGCGCTAGTGAAGCTGCCGGCCTCCACCGCCTGAACAAACGCAACGGTGCCTTGCAGGTCGGCCGTTTCCATGGCAATTTCCTATTGTCGACTTTTAGTCCGCAATCAGTGTCAAATTATACCGCACGGAAGCACTATTTTCTATAGTCGAAAGGCATAAATGTCTCGCCTGGCATCAATGCACGGAGCGCGAGACGACATGAGCACCCCAATCAACAGATCCTGGCAGATGAGCGGTTTTGGCCTGTCGAGGCTAAGCCAGGTGGAAGGCAAGGTGGCCGAGCCAGGGCCGCACGATTTGCTGGTGCGGACCAAGGCCGTATCGCTCAACTACAAGGACAAGATGATCGTGGACGGCGTGCTGATCCCCGACCTTGCCTTTCCCTTCGTGCCGACATCCGACGCGGTGGGCGAAGTGGTGGCCGTCGGCAGTGCGGTCAGCCGCTTTCAGGTCGGCCAGCGCGTGCTTGGCCAGGTGATCGCCGATTGGCCGGATGGCGACGCACCGCCGGTGCTGCATAAGCACACGCTGGGGTCGTCGCTGTCGGGCATGCTTTCCGATCATGTCATCTTCGGCGAGGACGCCGCGGTGCTGGCGCCGCCGTCGCTCGGCGACATCGAGGCCGCGACATTGCCGATCGCGGCGCTGACGGCCTGGTTCGCCATGGCCGAGGCGACCAAACCGGTGCCGGGTCAGACCATTCTGATCCAGGGCACCGGCGGCGTGTCGCTGTTTGCGCTGCAGTTCGCCACTGCGTTCGGCCTGCGCGCCATCGTCACCTCAAGCAGCGATGAAAAGCTTGAGCGGGCGAGAAAGCTTGGCGCCTGGCAAGGGATCAACTACCGCACGCAACCGGCCTGGGACGATGCCGCGCGTGAGCTGACGAACGGGCTGGGCGTGAACCACGTGCTGGAAATGGTCGGCGGCGACAATGCACGGCGATCTCTGAACGCGCTGGCCGCCGACGGCCGGCTGTCGATCATCGGCCTGCTGGGCGCGATGGAGCTCAGCTTTCCCATCCTGCCCTTCATGCGCAACCGCATCACCGTGCAGGGCCTGTCGATCGGCCATCGCCGTGCTTTCGAGCGCATGAATCAGGCGATCGAGGCGCTGGCGATCAAGCCGGTCATCGACAAGGTCTTTGGCTTCGATGAGGTGCCGCAGGCCTTGCAACATCTGGAGAAAGGGCCGTTCGGCAAGATCGTGATCACCACGACCTGACTTTTGCGATGTCATGGCAACTGCTTCAACACGCCGACAATTGCCTCGCCGTCCGTAAAATAGGGATCGCCGCCGCCATTGCGTCCCGCCTTGGTGGCGCCGACGCCCGATATGTCGCTGGTCGAGAGCAGCATGCCGGCAGTGGCCAGGTCGCGCATCAGGAAATCGCGCTCGGCGTCGATGTCGGGGCCGATATGGTGGGTGACGGCGCCGGTGTCGTGGCTGAAGCCGACGCCGCGATCGAAGCTGGCCGAGCCCAGCCACAGCGGCCGGCCATCGTCGCCGCTTGCATCGGTCTGCCAGAAGCGGACATGATGCCGTCGATCGGCGCTGATGCCCTCCGGCTTTTCGAAGGCGAGATCCTGGGCACGGCCATCGAACAGCAGCCTGCTGACCGGCGCATCGGGATAGGGGTGGTCGAACAGCACGCTTTCACCGATCTCGATCGCGGTCTTCAGGGTGACGGCGTCGGCGGTGTCCCAGCCGGCAACGGCAAAGGCGTGGACCACCTCCTTCTGCGTGCCGACAAGGCCGACATTGATCGGGTCGCCCGGAATGCCTTGCGGCGTGTGCGTCAGCATCTCGAAGCGATGCGTGCGAAAACCTCGATCGCGGAACGTCCAGAATTCCGGTGCGGCGAAATAGGCGAGCGCCAGATACGCGGCCAACAAGGTCGCCGCCCAGATCATAATGCGTCGCCGAACGCTTCGTTGACCCATGAATGCCGCTCAAATGTTCCTGCATCACATTAGGCGTTGTCATGGCATTCAGGCAAAGGATACCCGGCACCGATCTAACGGCAGGCGCGATAACCGTTCTTGCGGTTCTTGATGTCGAAATGAAAATGGTTGCGGTGGTCGTAATTGTAGCCGGGGCCGAGCACGGTGGTGAAGTACTGGCAGCCGTCGGCGCGCACATTGTTGAGGAAGCCACGGGTGCGGAAGGCGAACAGGCCGGGCTTGCGCACGTCGATGTCGTCGCCATTGTTGAGCTCGATGCTCATGACGTCGAGCGCATTGCCCTTGCCGTGTTCGGACAGGACGCCTTCGCCGGCAATCCGGCGGCAGGAATAGCTGGAGCCCTGGTGTATGATCTTGACGCCGGAGAAATAACGCCAGCGGGCGGAGGGAACGAGTTCGTTCTTCGTCCAGCCGGCAAAGGTAGCTGCCATGTCGCAGGTCAGGGTTGCGGCGGGTTTCATCTGGATGTTGCCGATGGCCGAGACCTTGACCGGATAATCGATGCCGCACTGGCCTTCATGGATCGGCGCCAGATCGGTGTAGACGACATCGAGGCGCTTCAATTGCTGACGGCAGTCGGTTTCGCTGGCCGGCATCTGCTCGACGGGCGACATCGGCTCGTCCATGCGCGGATAAGCGGCCTGCGTCATGTACGGATTGGAAGGGACAAGCTTCTGCATGCCGGCATATTGCGGCACGGCAGCCGTCTGCGCGCCGACGTCGACGGCCGGCTGCAGCGACAGCACACTGCCGGTGTTGCAGGCGGAAAGCGCCGCCAGCGCCAGACCCGCGGTCAGCATTGCTGCATATTTTGACTGGCGCGCGGTGGCGAAAAACACGGCCCGAAATTTGCCGGCCATTGGCGGAATCCCGTTGATGGATATCCGGCATTTTAACGATCAAGGGTAAAGGAAAACTCAGCGTCCGCGTTCATGCCTGCGGCCGAATTGCGGCACGCGGCCTGGATCAGCCATGATCACTGGCAGAACGTTCCGCCATGACGGCGCGGTTCGAGATCGAGATGGAAATGCAGGGAATGATCGGCGTCGGCGCCTGGGCCGAGCACCGTCTTGAAGGGTCCGCAGGCGGCCTTGCGAACATTGTTGAGGAATTTGGCGTCTTTCTCCGGCGGCGCCGGGCCGACCTCGATCTTCTTGCCGTCCGACAGCGTGAAGCTGGCGATGTCGAGCGCGTTGCCGAACGCGTGTTCCGACAGTTTTCGTGTGCCGTTGCGTGGCCGGCAGACAAAAGCCGATGCCTGGCCGATCGATTTCAGGTCCGCACCGAATTCGGCTTTCGCCGCCGGCTGGATGACATCGGCGGCAAAATGCGCCGTTGCCTCGGCCATCTTGCAGTTGAGCTCGGTTCCAGGGGCAATCGCGATCGACTTTCCAAGGGTCTTCAGCACGATGGGGTAGGGAATCGAACAGCCGATTTCGGGCTGGCTTTCCGCCTTGTGCTCTTCGAATTCGACGCCGAGCGTCTTTAGCCGTTCGCGGCATGCGACTTCCTCGGCCGGCATTTTTTCATCTGGCACGTCGGCCGAGCGCGGATCGGGCAGCATCTTCTCCTCGTCCGCGTCCGCCGGCTTTTGCGGTGGCTGCGGGGCGACGGTTGGCGGCTGGGCCTCGGGTTCTGCAATGTCAGGCTTTCGTGTCGGCGTTGGCGCGACGTCCGGCGGCTCCGGCTCGTTTTCCCCGGTTGATGGCTCCGGAGCCAATGGCTCGGGACGTGCCTGCTTTTCCTGGTGGGATTTTTCTTCCTTGAAACGGTCGGGCGCTTCCGCGGCTTTCGGCCCTACGCGCTTTTGCTCCTCGGTCTTTGCAGCTTCAGCCTTTGGTGCGTCCGCCGGGCGTGGTTCGGGCACCGGAATGCCGGGTTGGGTTATCGGAGTGCCGGGTTCGGGCACGGGAACATCGGCAGGCGAGGGCAGCGATGTCTGCGTTTTCTGCTGTGTCTGCTTTGGCGTGACCTGCCGGTGGCGCCGTGGTTTCAAACGCTTTCCGCCCCTTGGTTTCAGGGGCTGGTCGGCTCGTGGTGTCAGCGGCTGCTCGACCCGCGGCGTCGGGGGCTGGTGATGCCGATGGCGATGTCTCGCCTCGACCGGCATCACCAGCAAGGCCGTGACGGCCACGGTCAACGCAATCCTGCACATTCGGGAAAAGACGATCGACCCCATCGCCCTCAACGGCGCCGACGCAAGGTGGTTGCCTTGGCCGCATCACGAACGGTAACCGCTCCGTTACGCACCGATCGCTTCCAGCCCTTCCTCCAGCCAGTCGGCGAGCAGCGGCATGCCAAGCAGGTATTTCGCGGTGCGCTTGTTGGCGCGTTCGCGCGCGGCGGCCAGCGCGTCCGCCCATTCGGTGGCGTCGTAGTCGCCGCGACCGACCCAGGCCAACGCGATCAGCTCGGCTGCTTCGTCGACATTGAGGTCGTTGATCAGCTCGCGCAGCTCTTCTTCGGTCAGGTTCTCGGAGCTTTCCTCGGCAAGGCCGTCATGGTGATGGTTGACATGGGACTCGCCGTCGAGTTCGACCTCGTGCTCGGCGCCATCGGCATAGTCTTCATTGACGGCCGCACTCAGTGCCTTGGCCTTGAGGATGAACAGGCGCACCGTGTCGGGGCCGATCGAAAGCTCCCAGTCCTTTTCAAGCCGCCGCTGCAAGGGCCGTCTCCCTCAGGTCGTTTGCCGGATGATAGCGGATTTGCGGCATCCGTCACCTGATGTTCTCCCGCCCGCATTTTTCCGGGATGAAACGCAAGCCGACCGGCGTTAGTATTGCATTCTCACCCCTCCAGGAGGTTTCGATGCATAAAAGAATGCTGATCCAGGCTGCGACCGCGCTTCTCGCGCTGCAGTTCCTCGCTGTTCCCGTGTACGCCGCCGGCAGCGGCGGCAGCGGCGGTGACGAAACCGTCACCCAGTGCAAGAAGGGCCAGGTCTGGGACAAGAAGAAGAAAAAGTGCGTCGCGCCCCAGGAAGGCATGCTCGACGACGACAGCATCTATGATGCAGGCCACGCGCTGGCGATGGCCGGGCGCTATGACGAGGCGATTGCCGTGCTCAGCCTCGCCGCCAACAAGCAGGATCCGCGCATCCTCAACTATCTCGGCTATTCGCACCGCCATTCCGGCCGCGTCACCGTCGGCCTCGGCTATTACGAGGAAGCGCTGCGCATCGATCCGAACTACACGCTGGTGCGCGAATATCTCGGCGAAGCGCATCTGCAGATCGGCGATCTGGCCGGCGCCCAGCAGCAGTTGATGGAAATCGAGAAGCGGACCGGCAAGGGTTCGCGTGAATATGGCATGCTGGCCGAGCAGATCGACCATTTCATGAGAAGCTGAAAAGATCCCAGGGCTCTTCCAAGCGGCCGCGAGCGATCGCGGCCGTTTTCTGTTGCCCCCGGTCTCATTCATCGCCCCCGACTGATGAAAACGGGGATGATTTTAGCAAAACCGATTTTTGGGCGTGAAAAACCCGCTGACATTGCTATATTCAGGGAAATTGCGGTGAAACGGTTCCGTAAGCTCGAGGCTGCCGGACCCGTTTTCTTTTTGTACCCATCGACAAGGCTTTCCCCGATACGCGGGGGTGGCAGCAGGAAAGGCAGGCATCATGAACAAGGTCCCGATGACAGGCGAGGGGTTCGCGTCATTGAAGGAAGAACTGCGCTGGCGCCAGCAGGAAGAGCGGCCGCGCATCATCGAGGCGATCTCCGAAGCGCGCTCGCATGGCGACCTGTCCGAAAATGCCGAATATCATGCCGCCAAAGAGGCCCAGAGCCTCAACGAGGGCCGCGTCAACGAGCTTGAAGATTATATTGCGCGCGCCGAGGTGATCGACGTCAGCAAGCTCAGCGGCGACAAGATCAAGTTCGGCGCCACCGTGGTGCTGGTCGACGAGGACACCGAGGAAAAGAAGACCTACCGGATCGTCGGCGACCAGGAGGCGGACGTGAAGTCCGGCCGCATCTCGATCTCCTCGCCGATCGCGCGTGCGCTCATCGGCAAGGAAGTCGGCGATGCCATCGAGGTCAACGCGCCTGGCGGCGCCAGGGGGTATGAGATCGTCCAGGTGCAGTTCATCTAGGACCTTTGATAATTCTACTCTGGCGGCCGACTACAGCGCCGCGCGTCCTCTCGGACGCGCAGAGGACGCTGTAGGATTTTCAGTTAGCGCATGATCCCTTTCCGAAAATCAATCACGATTTTCGGGGTCATGCGCGGGCGGTTTTCTGCGCTTCCGGTGCTCACGTACTTTAAGTACGCGCCGCTCCGGTTCTCGAAGAACCACGCTATTCGACTCGCCAGAGCGAATTCTGAAAGGTCCTATGCCGGCGCTTGTAGTTTAAGTGCCAATAGCTTTTCTGCTTCCGCCACTACCTCCACCGGCACAACACGCCCCCCATGCGAGGCCAGCAGTGTCGATGCGTAGCGTCCGCGCGGGCCGGTCAGACCCGGCTCTGTTGCCAGGAAAATTGCGACCGTCGGCAGGCCAAAGGCACTGGCAAGATGGGTCAGCCCGGTGTCGGCGCCGATAACCAGCGTCGAGCCGCCGATAGTCGCGGCGATTTCGGACAGCGGCGATTTCGGTACCACGATCGTTGACGGCACGGCGCCTGCGATTGCCTCGGCTACGGTTTTCTCACGCTCGTTCGACCAGGTCGTGACCGGCGTCATCCCCCGCTCAATCAGGAGGCGGGCGGTTCCGATCCAGTCTTCGGCCGGCCATTTCTTGTCTTCGCGGCTGGTTCCGTGCAGCAGGAAGGCGGTTTTTCCAGAAGTGCCCGCCAGGGTGCCGGCGGGCGGCACGATGCCGGAGTCCAGCGTCGAAAGATCGGGTTGATAGGCGAGCGCCAGGCCAAACAACCGCCGCGTCCGTTCGATGGCGTGGAGGTCGCGCGGGACGGCATACGTGGCATCGTAGAACAGCGTCGCTGAGGGTTCGCGCGCGCTCGAACGGTCGAAGCCGGCAATGGGTGAGCCCGCCTGTCTTGCCACCAGGGCCGATTTCAGCAGGCCTTGCGCGTCGATGACCAGATCGTAGCGGCAATTGCGCAAGGTGCGGCGCAGGGCGGCCGCCTCGCGCCAGGTGGCGCCGTCAAGCAGCGCCTTGCGCCAGCGCCGGATCGCCACCGTATGAATCTTGTCGATCGCCGGGTGAAGCGCGACGATTCCGGCGAATGCCTCTTCGACGCACCAGTCGAAGGTCAGGTCCGGGCGGTGGCGACGGGCATCCTCGACCGCCGGAAAGGTGTGGATGACATCGCCCATCGACGACGTCTTGACGATCAGCACCTTCATGCCGCGGCCGGAATTTCCAGCAGCCGGTCCGCCGCTGCCGCGACCTGGCCGACTGCCAGCGTCTTCAGGCAGTTGAGGTGGCCGAGCGGACAGACCTTCTGGTGGCAGGGCGAGCACGACAGGCCGAGCCAGACCAGCTCGCGGCGCTCCGCCAGCGGTGGCGTGTTTTCGGGCGAGGTCGAGCCGTAGACGGCGACGATCGGCGTGCCGACGGCGGCCGCGACATGCATCAGTCCGCTGTCATTGGACACAGCCAGCCTGGCGGCGGATATCAGGTCGATGGCGTCCTCCAGCCGCGTCTGTCCGGCGAGGTCGACGACGCCGGGGACCAGGGCTGCGATCTCCGCCGTCACGTCGCGGTCGTTCTTCGAGCCGAACAGCGCAACCTTCAAGCCTTTGCCCATGAAACCGCTGGCAAGCCCGGCATAGCTTTCGCTGGGCCAGCGCTTGGCAGGGCCGAATTCCGCACCGGGCATCAGGGCCACGAATTTCTGCGGCGCCAGCCCGAAACGGCCGAGCAGGTCGACCTGGTTTTTCGTGTCCACGCTAAGCCGTGGCGCCCGGAAACTGCCGCCTTGGGCAAGGCCGAAATAGGCCTGCGCGGTGCGTCGTTTGATGCTGTCGGGCAATGGCACGATGTCGGTCAGCAGGCCATAGCGCATCTCGCGCAGATTGCCGACACGGCGCGGAATGCGGGCAAAGAACGGAATCAGCGCCGACTTCCAGCTGCCCGGCAGGATATAGGCCATGTCGTAGCGGCCGCGCAGCAGGCGGCCGAAGCGGCGGCGATGGGTGAATTCGAGCGCGCCGGGTTTGAGCGGAAAATCGATCTGCTGGCGGATTTCGGGCATGCGCTTGACCAGGGGTGCTGCCCAGGCCGGAGCCAGCACATCGATGGCGGCGTTGGGATGCAACTCCTTCAGCGCCGAAAACAGGCACTGCGCCATCACCATGTCGCCCACCCAGCGTGGGCCGATCACGAGGATCGTTGGGCTTTCAGCCATTCGACATAGTCTCTGACACCGGTTTCCACTGTCCGGAATTGGCCATTGTAACCGGCCGCGCGCAAACGGGACATATCAGCTTGCGTAAAGCTCTGGTAGCTGCCCTTGAGATGGTCGGGAAAGGGGATGAATTCAATCTCCCCTTTACCCAACGTGTCGATCACCGTTTCGGCGATGGCGCGGAAGGGCTGGGCACGGCCGGTGCCGCAATTGAAGATGCCGCTTGAGCCCCGTTTCCACAGCCACAGATTGACGTCGGCGACATCGCCGACATGGATGAAGTCACGGCTTTGTTCGCCGGGTCCGAACCCGTCATAGGCGCCGAACAGTTTCGGGTTCTCGCCTCGCTCGACCTGGTTGAACAGATGGAGGGCGACGGAAGCCATGGCGCCCTTGTGCGCTTCGCGCGGGCCATAGACGTTGAAGTAGCGCAAGCCTACGACCTGTGAATGGTCGGCCTGCCCGGCGAACACGGTTCGCCTGACATAGTCGTCGAACAGCTTCTTGGAATAGGCGTATACGTTGAGCGGCCGTTCCAACGCGGGTTCCTCGAGGAACTCCGAGCCGCCGCCATAGACGGAAGCCGAGGAGGCATAAAGGAAAGGCACGCGCAAAGTCTGGCTTGCATGCAGCAACCGTTTCGAGAAGGCGTAATTCACCTCCATCATGAATTTGCCGTTCCACTCGGTGGTGGTCGAGCAGGCGCCCTGGTGGAACACGGCCTCGATGCGGCCGAGCGAGCCGGCCTCCATGCGGGGCAGGAAATCGTCCTTGTCGAGATAGTCGGCGATCTTGAGATCGGCAAGATTGACGATCTTGTGACCGTCGGTAAGGTCGTCGACGACGAGGATGTCGTCATGCCCTTCGGCATTCAGCGCGGCGACGATGTTGGAGCCGATCATGCCGGCGCCGCCCGTGACGATGATCATGAAGGACCTCTGGTTGCTTTGCGATTCCGGTCCTTATAGGGGAGGCTAGCCGGGCTGTCGACAAAGCCAGGTGCATGCGCCTGTCCTGCCATTTTATGCGCTTGTCTGTTTTGTCCATTTTGTCTATTATGGACAAAATAGGGTATCCCATGAAAAACTATCCGTCGACCGATCTGAAACAGAATCTTGGAGATGTGCTTGCAGCTGCCAGCCAGCAGCCGGTCTCCATCACTCGCCACAACAAGCCGAGATACGTCCTGATGAGCATCGAGGCCTACGAAGCGCGCTTCGGCAACGACAGCCGCCGCGTCTACGCTGCGAAGGACGCCCCGACCGAACATGTCGAGATGCTCGAGGAGTACGCCGCGGAATTGGACCGTGATTAAACCCGCTGCTGCGGACGTCTGGCGATATCCATATTTTTGGCATCGCCAACACGGAGACGGCGAGACCGAAGGCCGGAAGTCACGGCCTGTGGCCTTTGTGGCTGTCCTTCCTGGGAAAGCCGGGGGTACCAACCTCTTCATACTTGCAATCACTTCCACACAGCCGGGTCGTGATCGCGTTGCAGTCAGCATCCCGGAAATTGAACGCCACCGTGCGGGCCTCGATCCTATGCCCCTTTGGGTCATGGTCGATGAGTACAATCATGATATCCTGGAAGCGTCGGCCTATTTCGAGCCGGGTGCGCGAATTGGCGCGTTCAGCCCGTCATTTCACAAGAAAATTATGTTCGCTTTTACTGCGGTTGTCCGCACGGGTCAGTCCAAAGCAATCCCGCGCGCGGACTGAATCGACAGGGCAGAGCACGATCGTGAGGGACCAAAAATGCCATCGACCGAACTGCTCATCGCGTTTTTCGCCACCACAGCGATCTTCGCCTACATTCCAGGCCCGGCCATGCTCTATGCCGCCGCGCAGACGATGGCGCGCGGCCGCTGGTCCGGCCTGACGGCGGCGCTGGGCATTCATCTGGGCGGCTACGTGCATGTTTTCGCCGCGGCCGCCGGGCTGTCGGTGCTGTTTCATGCCGTGCCGACGCTCTACCTGGCGGTCAAGCTGGTCGGTGCGCTCTATCTGATCTGGCTTGGCATCTCGCTGTTTCGCAAGCGCACGGACGGCGATGCGGCGCTGCCTGCCATCGAGCGCAAATCGGCGCGGCGCGCCTTTTTCGAGAGCATCACCGTCGAGGTGCTCAATCCGAAGACAGCGATCTTCTTCATGGCGTTCCTGCCGCAATTCATCGACGCCTCGGCGGCGTTTCCGGTCTGGCTGCAGTTCGTCGTGCTCGGCACGATAGTCAATCTGATGTTCTCCTCGGCCGATATCGTCTGCGTGTTCCTGGCGGGCGCCGTGATCGGCCGCCTGCGGCGTTCGAGCCGCGCCCAGCGGCTGATGCAGCGGGCGGGAGGGGCGGTGCTGGTCGGGCTGGGCATCCATGTTGCCCTGCAGAAGAGCTGACGCATCGGACACTCGCGGGTCATGTCCTGACGTTGCGCTGCGTGGATTTGCGGTATATCGGCAGGCATGAACGATCCGGCCCGTAAATTGACAATTTTCATCACGATTGAGATTTGCCTTACCCTCGCGTTGCCAGTGACATGATCAAGCACAATCCGCCTTCTCCAGAACCATTGCACCGCGCCATTGCGCGGTTCGGCCAGGCCACCGTGCTGGTGGTCGGCGACTTCATCCTCGATCGTTTCGTCAACGGCGTCATCGAGCGGATCTCGCCGGAAGCGCCGATCCCGGTGCTGCATGGGCGCGGCGAGACCTCGACCATGGGCGGCGCCGGCAATGTCGTGGCCAACATCGTTTCGCTCGGCGCTGCCGCTGTCCCCGTTTCCGTCATCGGCGCCGATCTGGCGGGCGACAGTCTGGTGCGGATGCTGCGGGAACTTGGCGCCGATACGGCGGGCCTCGCGCAGGAGCCTGGTCGCATGACATCGTCCAAAAGCCGCTTCAGCGCGCTCAACCAGCAGGTGCTGCGTTTCGATGAAGAGGAGATCAAGCCGCTCGGCGCCGCGGAGCGAGCCGGCCTGATCCGGCATTTCCGCGCCGCGCTGGCGCACGCCGACATCGTCATCCTGTCCGATTACGGCAAGGGCATCCTGCTCGACGGCGTCGCCGGCGACTTGATCGCCATCTGCCGCGAGGCTGGAAAGCCGGTGCTGGTCGACCCGAAGGGCCGCGATTACGCGCGCTATGCCGGGGCGACCGCCATCACCCCCAACCGCAAGGAACTCGGCGAGGCCGTCGGCCATGCGGTGTTCGCCGATGACGAGATCGTGGCTGCCGCGCGCCAGCTGATTTCGGCACATGGTTTCGATTTCGTCGTTGCGACGCGCAGCGAAAAGGGCATGAGCGTGGTCGGCCCCGACGAGGCGCGCCACATCGCCACCCAGGCGCGCGAAGTGTTCGACGTTTCGGGCGCCGGCGATACGGTGATCGCGAGCTTCGCGCTGGCGCTGGCCGTAGGCGCCGATACGGTCATGGCCGCTTCGATCGCCAATGCCGCTGGTGGCGTCGTTGTGGGAAAACGCGGCACAGCGCGGCTGACGGTCGAGGAACTCACCGGTGCGCTGTTCCGTTCACATGGGCCGACCGCCCACAAGGACGCCATCCTCGACGCCACATCGGCCGCCCGCATGGTGGCGGCGTGGAAGGAAGAGGGCCTGAGCGTCGGCTTCACCAATGGTTGCTTCGACATCCTGCATGCCGGCCATGTCAGCTTGCTGCACGCGGCGCGAAGCCAGTGCGACCGGCTGGTGCTCGGCCTCAACAGCGATGCCTCGGTGCGGCGCCTGAAGGGCGCCGGCCGGCCGGTCAACAACCAGCACGACCGCGCCTGCGTGCTGGCAGCACTCGCCTCGGTCGACGCGGTCGTGGTGTTTGAGGAAGATACGCCGCTGGCGCTGATCGAAGCGCTGCTGCCCGACATACTGGTCAAGGGCGCCGATTACACGGTCGATACCGTGGTCGGCGCCGATGTGGTGCAGAAGGCCGGCGGACGCGTCGTGCTGGTCGATCTCGTCGCTGGAAAGAGCACCACCAACACCATTGGCAAATTGCGCGCCGGCGGCACCACAAACTGAGGGTTTCATGTCCGACTTGAACGATTACCTTGTCCGCTCGGCGGCTGCCATATCAGCCATGGTCGAACGGGACCTGACCGGTGAGATGGAGCGGGCAGCGAGCGCGGTGGTGACGGCGCTTTCGTCGGGGAAGGCCTTGCTCATCGCCGGCAATGGCGGCTCGGCCAGCGACGCCATCCACATTGCCGGCGAACTGGTCGGCCGCTTTCTCAAGGAGCGCAAGGCCTACAATGTCATCGCGCTGCCGGCCAATGCGGCGGTGCTGACCGCCTGGGGCAACGACTATGGCTTCGACACGGTGTTTTCGCGCCAGGTCGAGGCGCATGGCGCGGCCGGCGGCGTGCTTCTGGCAATCTCGACCAGCGGCAATTCGCCGAGCATCCTCGCCGCCGCCGAACAGGCACGGAGGATGGACATGACGGTGATCGGCATGACCGGCGATACCGGCGGCAAGCTGAAGCCTCTGTCCGATATCCTGCTCAACGTTCCGTCGACCTCGACGCCGATCATCCAGCAGGGGCATCTGTGCCTTTATCATCATCTGTGCGAGGTGGTCGAAGCGCGCCTCAGCAATGGCTGATCCCACGACCTCTGGCCGCTATCCGCTGGCTGAGCCGGGCCTGTGGGTCGAGCAGGTCGGCTCAAAGGTGTTCGCCGCCGGCTCGCCGGCGCTGTTCCTCGATCGCGACGGCACCATCAATATCGATACGGGCTATCCGGATGATCCTGCCGAAATGGTGCTGCGCGCGGATATAGCCGCGGTGATAGCCGCCGCCAACGGGGCCGGCATTCCCGTCATCGTCGTCACCAACCAGTCCGGCATCGCGCGCGACTATTTCGGCTGGAGCGATTTCGCCGCCGTCAATGGCCGCGTGCTCGAACTGCTACGCGCCGACAATGCGTTCGTCGACATGGTCCTTGCCTGCGCCTATCACGAGGCGGGCTCCGGCCCGCTCGCGGCCGCAGATCATCCGATGCGCAAGCCCAATCCGGGCATGCTGCTGGAGGCGGCCAGGCGCCTCGGGCTCGATCTGCGGCGTTCGCTGATCGTCGGCGACAAGGAGGCCGACATGGAGGCGGGACAACGCGCCGGCCTCTCGCAGGGCTGGCTGGTAGACGGGCAAGCGGCTGTCCGACGGGGCTTCACAATTCGGCCTTGGTGCGACCGCGCGGACTTCGACGGCCTGCTCGCCGCAATAGCTGCACTTGGGGCCGCCTCGGGCGCGCCCTAACGGTTTATACCCGATCGTTGTCCCGCCAGGCTTCATAGAGCTTGGCCTCGGTGGCGAACGAATACACCATCACCAGCATCGAATAGACGAACCCGTGCCGGCCGCACAGGAAGTAGCGCTTGGCCAGGTAAAACTTCAGGAAGTTGCCAAGCGGCGACAGCACCAGTCTTATCAGGCCAGGCTTCTTGGCTCGTTCGACCAGCGTGGCGACCTTGAGGCTGGAGTAGGTGTTGGCTCTCGCCAGATCCTCGGCAATAGTCATTTCGCGGCGATGCAGCAGCACGCCATTTTCTATGGTGCCGGTTTCGCCCGGCACCTCGAACGACTCATGGACCCGCAGATTGAGGTCCATGGTCGCCTTGTCGCGCCGGAAAAGACGCAGCAGCCTGTTGTGAAGCACCCAGCGGTGCGCATAGCCATAACCCTTCAGCTTGTCGCGGCGCCTGATGTACCATCCGTCGAAAGCATCGTTCCCAAGCTGCGTCACATTCGTGATCGACTGCCTGAGAACGTCATCGATGGCCTCGTCGGCTTCAATCGAAAGGCACCACGGTTGGGTGGCCTGATCGAGCGCGAATTGCCGCTGACGAGGAAAGCCCGGCCAATCATTGTGAAACAGCCTTATCGGGTAGCCCTTGGCGATGAACGCATTGACGACGTCCAGAGTGCTGTCCGTCGAGCCTGAATCGACGACGATGATCTCGGCGCAGAAGTCGACGCTCTCCAGGCATTCGCCGATCATGTCGGCCTCGTTCATACAGATGACCAGCGCCGAAACCGGGCTAGAAAATCGAGTCATCGTCCCACCCCACGGCACACTGTTCTCGGAATTGGGCTGCCCTGCGCCACCTGTATTATGCAATCCCGAAAGCGCTATGCGCTTTTCCCAGGAAAACCGTTACACACTTTTTCTGGAATTGCTCTAGGAAACCAGCAAGGCGGCTACGGCAGGACATCCGGCTTCACAGAAGTGCCTATCGAACGCCAAAGCGGCGCTGATATGGCGAGGCGCTCAGGCCGCATCGGCGAAAGCCGTTTGCGGTTCAACCGGCTCAAGGCTGTGTGAACGAGACCAACCCTTCGTCCTTGACCCGGCGGATGGTGAGCGCGGTTCGCACCGTGTCGACATTCGGGGTCGAGGTCAGTTCCTCGATGACGAACGTCTGGAAGGCGCCGAGGTCGCTCGCCACGCAATGCAGGAGGAAATCGGATTCGCCCGACACCATCCAGGCGTCGCGTACGATCGGCCAGCCGCGGGTGCGCTCGGCAAAGATGCGCAGCTCGGCATCGGCCTGATGATGCAGGCCGACCAGGCAGAAGGCAACGACATCAAGGCCGAGCGCTGGTGCGTTGAGCAGAGCGCGGTAGCCACGGATGATGCCGGCTTCCTCCAGGCGCTTGACGCGGCGCAGGCATGGCGGTGCCGAAATGCCGACGCGGTTCGACAGTTCGACATTGGTCATGCGGCCGTCGCCCTGCAATTCGCGCAGGATCTTCCAGTCGATGGCGTCGAGGTCGGCCTTGAGCGGCATGAGGGCTCTCGATCATGAGGGGCAACACGCAAGAATCTTGCGTGATTTTGTAATTAAACGACTTCGCTGTCCATTCCATCCTCCGCCCGGAATATTTCGCGGGATCCGCGGGCGACAGGGGTGTGACAAAGCTTTCCGGGGACGAACTCCAACTTGCCTTGCTGGCGTCGTGGGCAACACTTACATTACGCGCGACAATGATCGAGTTTTCCATGCCGCAATTGCCGGCAGCCCTCCGCAGAGGCTTTAGATGACCACCAAGCACGCGCCCGTTCTCATCATCGGTTCCGGCCCGGCCGGCTATACGGCGGCGGTCTACGCCGCCCGCGCCATGCTGAAGCCGATGCTGGTCGCCGGCCTGCAGCAGGGCGGGCAGTTGATGATCACCACCGATGTCGAGAACTATCCCGGCTTCGCCGACCCGATCCAGGGTCCGTGGCTGATGGAGCAGATGCTGAAACAGGCCGAGCATGTCGGCACCGACATCATCAACGACATCATCACCGAGGTCGACCTCAACGTGCGACCGTTCCGTGCCAAGGGCGATTCCGGCACCACCTACACCGCCGACGCGCTGATCATCGCCACCGGCGCGCAAGCGAAATGGCTGGGCATCCCGACCGAGCAGGACTTTATGGGTTTTGGAGTCTCGGCCTGCGCCACCTGTGACGGCTTCTTCTACCGGGGTAAGGATGTCGCGGTGATCGGCGGCGGCAATTCGGCGGTGGAAGAGGCGCTCTATCTGTCCAATCTCGCCAAGAGCGTGACGGTCATCCACAGGCGCAGCGATTTTCGCGCCGAACGTATCCTGCGCGAGCGGCTTCTGAAAAAGGACAATGTCCGCGTCATCTGGGACACGATCGTCGACGAGATCACCGGTCGGCCCGGCAAGACGCCGCTGCCGCCCTCGGTCGAGGGGCTGAAGCTCAAGCATGCGGTGACCGGCGAGGTGTCGCACCTCAAGATCGACGGCGTGTTCGTGGCCATCGGCCATGCGCCGGCGGTTGAACTGTTCGCCGGCAAGCTCAAGCAGAAGCCGAACGGCTATCTGTGGACGGCGCCGGATTCGACCCGCACCGATGTGCCGGGCGTGTTCGCGGCCGGCGATGTGACCGACGATATCTACCGCCAGGCGGTGACAGCAGCGGGGCTTGGCTGCATGGCCGCACTCGAGGCGGAGAAGTATCTGGCCGGCATCGAAGTGCATCGCGAAGCGGCCGAGTAGAGAGTTCAGAGAGCGGCTTAGAAACGCCGTGTAAAAGCCTGATTTTTCATTCAGACGCCAAAACAGAACGAGGGGAATCATGGCGTTGGACTGGGACAAGCTACGCGTGTTTCACGCTGCGGCGGAGGCGGGGTCGTTTACCCATGCGGCCGAGACATTGCATCTGTCACAATCGGCGATCTCGCGGCAGGTCAGCGCGCTCGAGCATGATGTCGGCGTGCCGCTGTTCAACCGCCACGCCCGCGGGCTGGTGTTGACCGAGCAGGGTGAGATGCTGTTTCGCACGGCGCATGACGTGCTGATGAAGCTGGAGACCATCAAGTCCCGGCTGACCGAGACCAAGGATCGCCCGTCGGGCGTGCTGCGGGTAACGACGACGGTGGGGCTGGGCGCCGGCTGGCTAACCGAGCGGGTGCAGGAATTCATCGAACTCTATCCTGAAATCAGCCTGCAGTTGATCCTCGCCAACGAGGAGCTCGATCTCACCATGCGCCAGGCCGATTGCGCCATTCGGCTGCGCCAGCCGCAGCAGCCGGACCTGATCCAGCGCCGCCTGTTCACCGTGCATTTCCACCTCTACGCGGCCCCATCCTATGTCGCCAAGCATGGCAGGCCGTCTTCCGTCGCCGAGCTGAAGGCCCATCGCATCGTCACCTTCGGCGTGCCGGTGCCGTCGCATCTGTCGGAGCTGAACTGGCTGGAAACGGTCGGTGATTTCGAAGGCGGGCAAAGGGTGCCGACGCTGCAGATCAACGACATATTGTCGATCAAGCGGGCGGTGCAGGGCGGTGCCGGTATCGCCATGCTGCCCGACTATGTGATCAGCAAGGACTCCGACCTCGTGCAGCTGCTGCCGGAGACCGAGGTGCCGTCTTTCGACACCTATTTTGCTTATCCGGACGCGATGAAGAACCAGGCCAAGCTGCACGTGTTCCGGGACTTTATCATCGCCAAGGCGAGAAGCTGGTCATTCTAAGGACATGTCGATTGCCTGGCCCGACCTGAGCCTCAACATGCCCTGAGACGGCGCTGCCGGTTTCACCTACCCCCGCCAGGGCGACAGTCGAGGCAGCCAGCCGGGCACGTTGCGGCGGTAGGCGTCGTATTCGGCGCCGTACCGGTGAGCCAAAGTCGGCTCCTCGTAGAACCGCACGAAAGAGCCCATGGCGATCGCGCCGATGACCGCATAAGCGGCCAGCGTCCAGCTCGAGAACAGCAATGCCTGGCCGAGGATGATCGACAGCACGGCGACATACATCGGGTTGCGGACATGACGGTAGATGCCGCCGATCACCAGCCTCTCGGTTGGCGCGACCGGAGCGGGCGTGCCGAGGCCCTCAAGCGCGAATCGACCGAAGGCATGCAGCAGTGCTGCGATCGCGACGGCGATCAGAAGCCCGCCGGCAGGAACAAAGCCCGGCAGACCAGACCACGGCAAGCCCCAGCGATCTGTCAACAGCCAGGGCACCAGCCCGGCAACCACGAAGGGCGCCGCGATGAAGAAGGCCGCACTGCCGGCGATCGCCGAAAACGTCCGCATTGGCTGCTTCCTCCCGATTGCCTTAGAAATGCACGCCTGCTGCCTGCTTCCACATCATTGCCCGGTTTTGGCATTTTGAGCCGAAAGCCAGCCGAGATCGGCGATTCTGTAGTTGCAATTGCCCGATTCGGCGGCCCATTTCGACGATTCTGCTGGTCCTATTGGCTTCTGGAATGGGTTAGACCACAGCCTGCGTCTTTTTGCATGCGTGTGTTGCAAAATAGATGCTTGTTTCTTGGGCATGATGAGCACATATATAGATCATCTCCTGGGCGCGTTCTCCTCCCATTAGCGCCCTCGAGTGTTCCCCTCTGGAGGTTAGCCTTAACAGGCACTCCAATCAAACTCAGCCGGATCTTCATTGATCCGGCTTTTTTGTTGCCTGTGCTCTGCTGGGCCGGCAAAAAATTCCATCACAATTGCCACGTAACGGTGACATGTAACCTCTGGTAACATAGCCCGGGCGCCCGCGACCTGCTATGTGGATCATAGGACGCGGTGTGGTTCGGACGGGAGATGGGGGCATCACTCGTACGGCCCGGGCTCAGGCGGCTACCGCGTCCGAACCGTTTTTCCGCCGAACTCGGCGGCACCAAATGCGGCGGACCTGCCGTTTTACCTCCCAAGGAAACGGTCCGCGAACAAAACGACGTCCGGTCCCCGCCGGACGTCGTTTTCTTTTGTCCCCCTCGAATCAGGTTCGAGAGGAACGCTACGCCATCAGGCAGCCTTGCCGTTGGTGTTCATCGCCTCGTCGGCCAGACGGCCGGTGAGTTCGGCCATGTGGTCGAAGACGGCACGGTAGCTGGCGACGCCCGCGGTCGCCGAGCGCAACTCGATGATCAGGTCGCCGATCTCGGCTTGCGGCATGGTTGCCTCGACGACATCCCATCCTGGCCAGCCAGGCCGCGCGTCGTAGCCGAGTATCTGGCCGCGCCGTTGCGGGATGAGAGCGATGATCTTCGAGGTGGCGTCGGAGGGTGTGACGATCTCGACCTTCATCACAGGCTCCAGGAGCACCGGCAAGCACGCGGCCATGCCTTCCTTCATTGCCAGCCTGGCCGCCATTTGGAAGGCCATGTCGGAGGAATCGACCGCATGGTAGGAGCCGTCCGACAGGTTGACTGCGACATCCACGACCGGAAAGCCCAGCGGCCCGGATTTCAGATAGTCGCGCACCCCGGTCTCGACCGACTGGATGTAGGTCTTGGGCACGACGCCGCCGGTGATGGTGTCGGTGAACTGGAAGCCGGAGCCGCGCGGCAGCGGCTTGATCTCGATCACCACGTCACCGAACTGGCCATGTCCGCCGGACTGTTTCTTGTGACGGCCGCGCTGTTGCGCCGATTTGCGGATCGTCTCGCGATAGGGCACCGCCGGCGGATGGCCTTCGACCGGTATCTGGTTCTTGCCTTCCAGCCGCTCGCGCACCACGCGCAGATGCATCTCGCCATGGCCCGACAGCACGGTTTCAGCCGAGTCCTGGTTGTGGCGCAGGCTGAGCGAGGGGTCCTCCTCGGCCAGCCGCTGGATGGCAGCCGACATCTTCACTTCGTCCTTGCGCTCCTTGGGACGGAGCGCGAAGGCGAAGACCGGCTGCGGCGGCTCGAACTGGACGAGCGGCTTGATGCCGCCCTTGGCCGAACTCAGCGTCTGGCCGGTCTTGACCTCGTCCAGCTTGCCCAGCGCGACCGTATCGCCGGCCTTTGCGATGGAGAGCTTGGACTGGTCCTTGCCGAGCATCCGGTAGATGCCGGAAACCTTGGCCGTGTCGCCGCCGGGCAGCCAGAGTTCGGAACCGTCGACGACCTGGCCGGAGAGGATGCGCGACACCGACAGCTTGCCGCCATGCGAGGTGTGGATAGTCTTCATCACCTGGACCAGGGTAGCCGCGCCGTCGGGTGCACCGAGCCGCTTGCGGGTCGCCTCGATGTCAGGCGCGTCGTGGCGGATCGCCTTCAGGAGACGCAGCACGCCGTTGCCTTTCTCGGCGGTGCCGATCAGCACCGGGGTCACCGCGCCGTCGCGCAGGTCGGCGGCGAGATCGTCGAAGATCGCGTCCTTTGGCGGTTCGATCTCCTCGAGCAGCTGTTCCATCAACTGGTCATCATGGTCGGCCAGCGTCTCCAGCATCGAGAAACGCGCTTCGAGCTCGCGCGCCTTCTCGTCGCCGGGAATCTGCGCCACCTCGCTTTCGGCATATTCGCGATAGATGTAGGCGCGCTCCAGCGCCAGGTCGATCGAACCAATGACGACGCCGTCCTTGCGCAGCGGAATCTGGCGCAGCAGCAATGGCACGGCACTGGCCGGCTGCAGCATCTTCAGCGTGTCGCGCACGCCGGTGATTGCCTTGTCGACCTTGTTGAGAAACAGGATACGCGGCACGCCAAGATCGTCGAGCTTGCGCATGATCAGTTGCAGGGCAGGGATCTTCTTTTCATCGGCCTCGGCCACGACCACTGCGAGGTCGCAGGCGGCCAGCACCGGTTCGGCTTCGAAAGAGAATTCGATGGAGCCGGGACAGTCGACGAAGGTGATCTGCTCGCCCATGAATTCGGTGGTGGCGATCGTCGCCTCGACGCTCATGGCGTGGGCGCGCGCCTCGGGCGAATGATCCGAAACGGTGTTGCCTGATGAAACGGGATTTTGTCGGGGAATTGAGCCCGTACGGGCCAATATGGCTTCGAGAAGTGTCGTCTTACCGCTTGCGAAGGGACCGACTATGGCAATGCATTTCGGTCCCGTGCGTCGTCCTCCGGCGCGAGTACCCATGACTGACCTCCACTCAGGCGTTTCCCGTAGGACCGACTGGCATGCATGGTTCAGGCGTGGTCAATCGGTCCTGAGCGGCGGCCGGCCTGTTCGACCGTCGCGGGCGGGGTTCTTTTCAAGTCCACCTGCCCAAAGCCATCGTCCCACTTGTTTGCCGGCAGGGCAAGGAAAATAGAAATCCTTTGCTCGGCCGTGGACCCGTGCTGGCCATATAGGGGGCTGGCAGCCGGAAGCTGTTGCACGTCGGCCGATATCGGCGGAAACTGAAGCAGGCGACCCGTCGCCCGCTGTTTTGAAGGACCATCGACCCATGAAGATCATTGCCTGCGGCAGCGTGCCGACCGTCATCGCGCCGGAAAAATACTTCACCGGCCGGGTGCTGCAGACGCCGATCATCGAGAAAGAGGCGCCGGCGCGGCTGCGAGCCACGCTGGTCAGCTTCGAGCCGGGCGCGCGCACCCACTGGCATACGCATCCGCTTGGCCAGACGCTCTACGTGACGGTGGGCGCCGGGCTTGCCCAGACGTGGGGCGGCCCGGTCCAGCAGATCAGGGCGGGCGACGTCATCTCGTTCGCGCCTGGCGAAAAACACTGGCATGGCGCGGCGCCGAAATCGGCGATGACGCATATCGCCATGCAGGAGGCGCTCGACGGCGTCCATGCCGACTGGCTGGAAGCGGTGACATCGGAACAATATGACGGCTGAATGCTCAGTCCGCAGGAACCCGGCTTCTATTCAGCCGCGATATTATTAGAAGAGGGCGACTCGCGGCGAGTCTCGTACCATGGCGCAGGCCATACTCAATCGCCGGATCGACAGCGCCATGTCGCCCGTTCAACTGACCGTCGGTCAGTAATTTGCGAAACTCACGTCCGGACTAGCCATGTCAAAGCACCGTTTGCCCCTGGTCGCCGCTGTCTATCTTGGTTCGTTCGTGGCTCTGCTCGACGTCAGCATCGTCAATGTCGCGCTGCCGACCATCCAGCAGGCGTTGCAAACCGATTTCGGCGGCCTGCAATGGGTGGTCGACGCCTACACGCTGTGCCTGTCGGCCTTCATGCTGTCGTCCGGCCTGATCGGCGACCGCTATGGCCGCAAGCGCTCATGGCTGGCCGGCGTCGGCATCTTCGTGGCCGGCTCGCTGATCTGCGCCGTCGCGCCCAATTTGTCGGTGCTGCTGGCTGGCCGGGTCGTACAGGGCATCGCCGGCTCGCTGCTCATTCCAGGCGCGCTGTCGATCCTGACGCAAGCCTTTCCCGATGCGCGCCAGCGCGCCGGCGTCATTGGCGGCTGGGCGTCGTTCGCCGCCATCTCTCTGCTCGTTGGTCCCGTCCTCGGTGGCATCCTGGTCGAGACCGTCGGCTGGCAAAGCATCTTCCTGATCAACCTGCCGCTTGGTCTGATCACGATCGCGCTCGGTGCTGCTTCGATCAACGAGACGGCGCATCCCGAACATGCCCATCTCGATCTCGTCGGCCTGGCTCTCAGCATCCTGTGGCTGGGGGCGCTGACCTTTGGCCTGATCTCGGCCGGCGAGAATGGTTGGGGCGAGCCAAGGACGGTCACGGCGCTCATCGCAGGGGTCGTCGGCCTGGCTGCTTTCCTCGGCTTCGAGGCGCGCACGGCACGGCCGATGCTGCCGCTTGGCCTGTTCCGTGACGTCCGCTTTGCCGTCGCCAATGTCGCTTCGTTCGCGCTCGGCTTCACCTCCTATTCCAGCGTCTTCTTCTTCTCGATGTTCCTGCAGCAGGTGCAGGGCTGGTCGCCGACGCAGACCGGCCTGCGCATGGCGCCGGCCTTCATCGTCCAGATCGTGGTGTCGCCGTGGATCGGCAGGCTGAGCGCGCGCTATGGTCACTCCGCGCTGATGACCATCGGCTATGTTGCTATCGGCCTGTCCATGCTCGGCATGTGCTGGGCCGGTCCTTCGACGTCCTACGCGACGCTGTGCCTTCTGTTCGCCATCGGCGGCCTCGGCAATGCGCTTGCAATCCCGACCGGCAGCGCTGCCGCCATGTCCTATGCGCCGCGCGAACGCTCGGGCATGGTGTCGGCGGTCATCAATGCCACCCGCCAGAGCGGTCTTGCCATCGGCATCGCCTTGCTCGGCGCCTTGATGAGCATGCGGGCAACCAACCTTTTGACCGGGTATCTCGGCGATGCCGGTGTCGCCAACGCGGAAGCGGTCGCCCGTGCTGCAATTTCGCGGCATGATTTCGCAACCGATGCGGCGATGGGCGAAAGCGGCGTGCATGAACTCTATGCTGCCGCCTATGCCGGCGGCTTCCATGCCGCCATGCTGACGGCAGCGATCGGCGCGTTCCTCACCGCCGCACTGCTGGTTGCCGTGCTGGCGCCGGCCGAGGCGCGCTCGGCCAAAGAGACCAAGCACGAGGCGTGAGGCTGACGGCCCATTGAAAACCGGCAGTGAAGCCGGGTTCTGCGTTCAAAGCGCGCCGCTCAGGTCAGCGAAGCCGTAAAGCGCTGGATGCGCGTGCAGGCTTCCTCCAGAAGCGTCTCCGAGGTGGCGTAGGAGATGCGGAAGTTGGGGCCGAGGCCGAAGGCCGAGCCGAACACCACCGCGACGCCCTCGGCTTCGAGCAATTCCGAGCAGAAGGTTTCGTCGGTGTCGATCGGCTTGCCGGCCTTGGTCTTCTTGCCGATCAACTGGGCGCAGGAGGGATAGACATAGAAGGCCCCTTCCGGCGACGGACAGGTGATGCCGCGCGCCTGGTTGAGCATCGAGACGACGAGGTCGCGACGGCCTTGAAAGATCGCCTTGTTTTTGGCGATGAAATCCTGCGGGCCATTCAGCGCCTCGACGGATGCCCATTGCGCGATGGTGCAGGCGCCCGATGTCTGCTGACCCTGGATCATGTCCATCGCCTTGATCAGTTGGACCGGGCCCGCCGCATAACCGATGCGCCAGCCGCTCATTGCATAGGCTTTCGACACGCCGTTCATGGTCAGCGTGCGCTCGTAGAGCTTAGGCTCGACCTCGGCGATGGTCCTGAAGACGAAATCGCCATAGGTCAGGTGCTCGTACATGTCGTCGGTCAGCGTCCAGACATGCGGATGCTTCAACAGCACGTCGGCCAGCGCGCGCAGTTCGGCCTCGGTATAGGCGGCACCCGACGGGTTCGACGGCGAGTTCATCAGCAGCCATTTGGTCTTCGGCGTGATCGCCTTTTCCAGCACGGAAGCGGTCAGTTTGAAGCCGTTGTCGATCGAGGTGTCGGCAAACACGGAGGTGCCGCCGCAGATCGCCACCATCTCGGGGTAGCTGACCCAGTAGGGGCGAGGAATGATGACCTCGTCGCCGGGGTTCAGCGTCGCCATGAAGGCGTTGAACAGGATCTGCTTGCCGCCCGTACCGACGATGGTCTGCTCGGGCTTGTAGTCGAGATTGTTCTCGCGCTTAAACTTTTTTGCGATCGCCTCGCGCAGCGGCACGATGCCCGAAACCGGCGGATACTTGGTTTCGCCGCGGCGGATCGCCTCGATTGCCGCATTCTTGATGTTGTCGGGCGTGTCGAAATCCGGTTCGCCGGCGCCGAGGCCAATAATGTCACGGCCGGCATTTTTCAGCTCGCGCGCTTTCTGCGTGACCGCGATGGTGGCGGAAGGCTTCACGCGCGAAAGGGTGTCGGCAAGAAAGGCCATGAGCTTGACGTCTCCATGGAAGATCGGCGCGGCCAGGAGCGACCGCGGCGCTTCTCATGTCGCATGATTTCGCGCAACGCAAGCATTGTCGGCTGATCCAGGTCTCAAGGAGCTGTGATCGGACCAGTGGTCGGCAACAATAAATTCATTAACGAGCGGTAGAGGCTTGAGTGGCAGGATCGCAGACCAATTGCGGAGCGAGGAACCGTGTCGCGCAGCGTCGGGCTTGCCCACATCATCCGTCAGGACGACGGCACCTCCACCGGTGTCTGGGGCATCTACACGTTGCAAAGCGCTTTCCAGCCGATCTTCGCCTTCAAGGAAGGCAAGCTGTCGGTGGTCGCGTTCGAAGGGCTGATCCGACCGTTCCGCGACGGCGAGCCACAATCGCCGATGAATTTCTTCTCGACCTGTCCGGCCGCCGACCGGCTGCATATCGAGGCGCTGACCAGGACGCTGCATCTTCTCAACGCCGGTGCCTGCCTGCCGCGGGAAGCGTCGATCTTTGTCAATTTCGACCCGTCGGTGTTCACCGAACGCACTGTTGCCGACGCTGCCTTGCGCGAGATGCGGCTCGTGCTGCACGAGGCCGGCATCGACCCGCGTCGCGTCGTCTGCGAGGTGACCGAGCAGCGGTCGGCGTCGCAGGAAGCCTTGCACGGCTTCGTCGCGGCACTGAGAGCCAACGGTTTCCGCATCGCCGTCGACGACTATGGCGCCGACGATTCCGACATCAACCGGGTCAAGGAGTTGAAGCCGGATATCGTCAAGTTCGATGCCTACTGGATCACGCAGCTGATGGAGTCCGGCGCCGGCTTCGCGTTGCTGACCACCATGGTGAAGAACTTCGAGGAGCAAGGCATCCATACGGTGTTCGAAGGCATCGAGGAGGGCTGGCAACTGGAGCTCGCCGAGAAATCGGGTGCGTCGATGGTGCAAGGTTTCGTGCTGGCGCGGCCCGAATTGGCGCCGACCAGCTTTGGCGTCTTCGACAAGGCCGGGCAGGCGCCTGTCGCTGCTGCCGTCGACACGTCGGCTGCTGCCGTGGCAACGGCTTCGGCGCGGCCGGTCAAGGCCTTCGGGCGCCGCGTCGCGACATGAGAGGTGATCGGCGGCGCAATGTCGGCGATGCGATCCGGGTCGACGAAGTCGGCATCGAATACGGCATGTATGGCGAGTTCCGGCTGCGCAGCGCCTATCAGCCGATTTTCGCGCCGCGCGGCCGGTTCCTTCACGCGGTCGCGGCCGAAGCCCTGATCGAGCCGCACCGTGCGGGCCGCCCCGGCGCGCCAAAGATGTTCTTCGAAAGCGTTGCCGTCTCGGACCGGCTGTTTGTGGAAACCATGTGCCGGGCGCTGCATCTCAGGAATTTTCGCAACATCGGCGTCGACGGGCTCGACCTGTTCTTCAACTACAATCCGTTGATCAACGACCATGCCGGGCGGGCACTGGCCGAGATTCGCCTGATGACCAGGCATCTCGGCGAGTTCGGCCTGGCGCCGGCCATGCTGGTCTGCGAAATCACCGAACAGGCGGCGGACGACGCGCTTCTCGCGCGGCTGGTGCGCGAAATGCGGCGCGACGGCATCCGCATCGCCATCGATGATTTCGGCACCGGGCACTCGACCGAGGAGCGGGTGAGCCTGCTCAAGCCCGACATCGTCAAGATCGATGGCACCTGGTTCGCGGAGTTCTGTCGCCACGCTGCCGCTGAACGGTTCTTCCGCCCGCTGGTTTCCAGCTTGCATGACCGCGGCGCCAAGGTGCTGGTCGAAGGCATCGAGCAGCCCACCCATCTGCGCGTCGCGCTCGAAGGCGGCGTCGACCTGCTGCAGGGTTTTCTCCTCGCCCGCCCAGCCTTGGCGGGGACCGTTTTCGAGGAAGAGCCACTGAACATCGACACGCTGCTGGGTACCGGCGGCAATGTCGTCCCGCTGTTCGGCTAGGGGCGCCACTATTCACACATCAGCGGCGCTGATCGTCGCGACAAAACAAATCATTGGTTGAGTCCGCCGCCGCTGCGATAATCGCGCGGAGAGAGTGCTCGGGGGAACAGCCATGATACTTTACGGCATGATCGACAGCGGCAATTGTTACAAGCCGCGCCTGCTGATGGCGAAGCTTGGCCTGGCCTTCACCAACGTCGAGGTGAGTTCGCACACAGGCGACACACGCAAAGCCGACTTTGTCGCCAAGAACCCGAACGCCATGGTGCCGCTGCTCGAGTTCGACGATGGCCGGCGGCTGGCCGAATCCAACGCCATCCTGCTCTATCTCGCCGAAGGCACACGCTTCCTGCCGGCGGACAGGTATGAGCGTGGGCTCGCGTATCAATGGCTGTTCTTCGAACAATACAGCCACGAGCCCTACATCGCCGTGCGCAAGGCGCTGCTGACCTTTCCCGAACGTGCTGGGGATGCGACCCCGGAGCGGCTGGCGGTGACGCTGGAGCGCGGCAACAAGGCGCTCGGCGTGATGAACAGGCATCTGGAAAACAATGCCTTCTTCGCCGGCAGCGCGCTCAGCGTCGCCGACATCGCGCTCTATGCCTATACGCATACGGCGGAGCAGGGCGGTTTCCAGCTCGACGCCTATCCGGCGGTGTCGGCATGGCTTGGCCGCGTGGAAGCGGACCCGGGGCATGTGCCGATCGAGTGGGTGGGGTAGCCTTCTCCTCCTGAAGGAGGGGCTATTTCAACAAATGGTCGTAGTCGGCGTGGGTGCCGACCCAGAACCAGATCACATCTTCATTGTTGCGTATGGCAACAGCCCGATAGTTTTCGTCAACTCGCGCCGACCAATAGCGACCGACCTGTTTGAAATGCAGTGAGGGATGAAAAGGATCGAACGCAGTCGGGCAAAACGCCTGTCCGCCTTTGCTCTGATTGACGATGGCAGTTTTTCATAAGCCTCCCAGAACGATGGAGAGGCGACGTGGTTCACAGAGGCCGCGTCCGACCAGCGCGATGGTCAGCCAGCGCCTGTTCGGCAAGCCTGTCCAAACGGCCCGCCTTCGCGTCGGCTTCCATCTGCCGGTCCCACATATCCGCCTGGAGCGCCTCGAACCAGGCGGCAAACGCCTTCAGTTCCTCGGGGCTCAGTTTGGCGACGGATTTTTCGATCTGCTCAAGTTTGGTCATGGCCGAATGGTACCACTACTGGGCTAAAAGTACCACAAGTTGGAACCATAGTGCGGGCTGCGCCACCTAACCCAGACAGCAAAAAAGGCGGGATAAATCCCGCCTTCCCATGCTTGGTAGCCTGATCGGGAGCGTCCGGTCCGGGCTGGCAGCTATCTGCTGATCCAGCTTGTCGGGTCTTTCCGCTCCAGCGCGCTTCTCGCGCGACTGTCAGTACATCCGTGACTTGCCGCGCGCCCCGAACTCTCGCCCGGCGCGCGCTATCGCAAAATCAGGCTGCCTTGCTCAGAGATCCAGCGGACGACTTGCCAGTGCGGCGGTCCTGCTCGATCTCGAAGTTGATCTTCTGGCCTTCGACCAGGGTCGACAGTCCAGCACGCTCGACAGCGGAGATGTGGACGAATACGTCCGCGCCGCCCGCGTCAGGCTGAATGAAGCCGAAGCCCTTGGTGGCGTTGAACCACTTGACCGTTCCAGTTGCCATTTAGATAGTCCTTCACATTTGCTTTAGATTGACCGGACCGAGGTCCAGCCGGTGTGCATCGAGATTTTGGAGATAGACGTCAGCAAACGCGATTATCGCGAGGCCCGGATCGATCGGCCGAAATATCAATGGAAGGCATATAGGCTGCTTTCGCACAAAAAACAAGACTGTGTGAGAAAGCCGTGATCAGGGCGCTGCCCAATGGCCGCCCCAATCGCGTGAGAGCGTCACGACGGATCGCGACGTCCCTGGGCGGCGGATCAGGGAGAGGACCATGAAAACCATTCTGCTTGCCGCCTGCCTGACGCTTGTCGCCGCTCAGGCTCAGGCGATCTCGCGCTACGACCCGACGCGTATGAGCTGCGGCAAGGTTCAGGCGACGATCGCCCGGCAGGGGGCGGTCATCCTGCGCTACCAGTCGAAGCGGGTGCCGGGACTGCCGCTCTACGACCGCTATGTGCAGAGCCAGCGATTCTGCAGCATGGGCGAGGTGAGGACACGAGCCTACGTGCCGAGCGCCGACACAAAGTCCTGCCCGGTCTACAACTGCAAGCGGCCGGACAACGACCGGCATTTCCGCCGGCGGTTCTTCCATAACAACTAGCGCTTGTCGACCGGCAGCCATTGCTCTCAATCCCGGATATGTTCCGTGAGCATGGACACGAATTGCGTCACCTTTTGCGGGCGAAAGCGCGCCGCCGGATAGACCACGTGAATGCCGCCGGAGGGCAGCGCCCAGTCGGGGAGCACGTGGACGAGGCGGCCTTGCGATAGATAGTCGACGACCAGATAGTCCGGCAGAACTGCCAGTCCGCCGCCGGCGAGCGTCGCTTCCAGTACGGCGGGCGTCGAGTTGATGGAGAACGCCTCGCGCAGGGTGATGGTGCGCGGCTCGGAATCGCCTCGGGTGAAGTTCCAGGTGAACGGCTTGCGAAGCACGGCATTGGCAACGAGCGGCAAGGAAGAAAGATCTTCCGGCTTGTCCACCCTGATCCCGGCCGCGAAATCCCGCGACGCGACCAGGATTTGCCGGAAGGTGCCGATGCGTCGCGCCTGCTGGCTGGAGTCATCCAGCCAGCCAACCCGGATGGACAGGTCGATCTTGTTGCCGATCAAGTCAATTATGGCATCGGAAATGACCAGTTCGACGCCGCAGGCCGGAAATCTCTGGCGAAAGCGGGCGGCGATCGGGGCCAGCACGATCGCGCCATAGTCATTGGACGCGGAAACACGCAGCACACCGGCCACCTCGGCGTTGGCCTCGCCAACCTCGGCGACCGCTTCTTCGACATCCCGCAGGATCAGAACGCAGCGTGCATGCAGAAGACGGCCTGCTTCCGTCGGCTCGACCCTACGCGTCGTGCGCACGAGAAGCGTGGTCCGCAGCTCAGCCTCGAGGCGAGCGACTTGTTGGCTGACGACTGTTTTCGTGATGCCAAGCCGCTCGGCCGCGCGGGTAAAGGAACCTGCGTCGACCACGGTGGCAAAATAGGCGAGGCGATTGAGGTTTATCGATTCCACCACGACGGCTCATTGTAAGCTTTCAACATACAGTTTGTATTATTACGGCCAATTTATTGATTAATCCAGAGGGCTTACCGTGCCGTCTACCGTCCGCCCTGCGGGCCCGTAGCCGCACCCGATCCCCTTTCATTCAACGGAGATATTCCATGTTCACGAGGAGACAGATCATGAAGACCTCATTGGCCCTCGGCGCAACCGCCGTTTTCGCGCCCATCGACAGCGGCCAGGCCGCCGGCGCCAAGCTTGGCTGGAAACACTTCCCGGCGGGTCCAAACGGTTTCTTCCGTGCGCCGGTGCTGCTGTCGGGGCCGAGCGAAGCCCTGTTGATCGACGGCGGCTTCACCTATCCGGACGGCAAGGCGCTCGCCGATGCCATCAAGTCCACCGGCAAGAAGCTGACCACCATCTATGTCACTCAGTCTGATCCCGATTACTACTTCGGCCTGAAGCCGGTGCGGGACGCCTTCCCGGAGGCAAAAGTCATCGCTGCCTCCGCCACGCTGGAAGCCATCAAGGGCAATGTGGAGAAGAAGCTCGCCGTCTGGGGTCCGCAACTGAAGGAAAATGGTCCGCAGGCGCTTTCCGACATCATCCTCCCCGAGGCAGTCGACGGCGCAACGCTGACGGTCGATGGCGAGACTGTAGAGATCGTCAATGCGGAAGAAGGATTGGCCAACCGCCGCTATCTGTTCGTGCCGTCGCTCAATGCCGTTTTCGGCGGGGTGATGATCTTCTCGGGCGTTCACGTCTGGACCGCCGACACGCAGACCAGGGAAAGCCGCGCCGCCTGGATCAAGACGCTGGACGCGATTGCCGCCCGCAAGCCCGCTGTCGTGGTGCCCGGCCACATGGCCCCCGATGCCGCGATCGGTCCTTCGGCGGTGGAGTTCACCAAGTCCTATCTCCTCACCTTCGAGGAAGAACTGGACAAGGCGGCAGACAGCGCCGCGTTGAAGGCCGCCATGGAGACCCGCTTCCCCGGCCTCGGTATGGGCGTCGCCCTCGATGTCGGATCCAAGGTCGCCAAGGGCGAGATGAAGTGGGGCTGACATGGCGACGAACCTCGATTTGATCCGTGGAACCTACGAGGGAACTTCCGAGGAGAACGGCCGCAATCTGCTGGCCGTTCTTTCCGCCGACATCGAATGGACCGAGGCGGAAGGATTCCCCTATGCCGGCACCTATGTCGGCATCGAGGCCCTGATGCAGGGGGTCTTCAAGCGGCTCGGCTCGGAGTGGATCGGATACCACGCCGACGTGCACAGCTTCATTGCCGATGGCGACCGGGTGGCGGCCTTCGGCGTGTATTCCGGTACATACAAGGCGACGGGAAAATCCATGACGGCCCCCTTCGCTCATCTCTACGAACTGCGGGACGGCAAGATCATCCGCATGCGGCAGTATGTCGATACGGTGCTCGTTGCGCGCGCACTGGCCTGACACCGAAGCAACCGAGGGAGACATCCGTGCTGCAACTTAAATCCTTCGCGGCGGCCGCTTTCGCGGTCGCGGCGCTCACCGCCGCGGCGCATGCGGGAAACACCAAGCCGGTCAAGCAGGTGCTGCAACAGCATGAATTGACTCAAAAAAACAGGACGCTTGTCCTGAAAGCCTATCAGGCGCTGTTCGGCGACCATGACCTTGCCGCGCTGGACCGCTATTGGGCCGAGGCTTACATTCAGCATAACCCGACGATGACGGATGGCCGAGACTCGGTCAAAAAGCTTCTCGAAAGCATGGGTGTCGCCAATTGGCCAAAACAAAAAGTCGACTTCAAGCGGGTGATCGCCGAAGGCGACCTCGTCATGACCCAGGTCGTTCAACCGAAGGCAGGCAACATGCCGGAGACCGTCATCGTGGACATTTTTCGCGTTGAAAACGGCAAGATCGCCGAGCATTGGGACGTGATGCAGCCGGTGCCCGCCAACCCGGTCAATAAGCGACCGATGTACTGATCCAGGCCTTCTGCCAACGCCGGCCGCCGCTCAAAACCCGAACGATACCTGCGCCGGGGGCGGCGGGCCGACGCGCACGCCTTCCATGGCCAGCATCTTCTCCTTGGTGACCGAGCCGCCCGGCGCCGAGAAGCCGCCGATCTTGCCGCCGGCGGCAAGGATGCGATGGCAAGGGATGACCAGCGGCACCGGATTGGCGCCAAGGGCGGCCCCGGTTTCGCGGGCGAGCCCGGCATGGCCGGCGGTCTTGGCCAGCTCGCCATAGGTGGTGGTTTCGCCGAAGGAGAGTTTTCGCGCCGCGTCGTAAATGGCGAGGCGGAAATCGTCGACGCCGTCGAGATCGACCGGTACGGCGGAGAAATCGACATCCTCGCCCGCCGCATAGGCCTTGATCGCTGCGATCAGCTCGACCACCCATGGCGGCTGCGCCGTGGAAGCGGAAACGCCACCGTGACGCAGCAGGCGCCGTTCCACCGCTTCGCGGCTGCGTTCGGGCAGGCAGAGCCGGATCAGGCCCTTTTCGCTCCAGGCAATGCCCATGAAACCGATCACTGTTTCTAACACTGCGTGGCCGGCCGTGATCGAAGCTGTCGTGACCATGATGCGTTCCTTCCCGCAAAGTGGCGAAATCCGGGATTCGTCCCAGTACATATCCGGAACAATATGGCATCGCCGCCCGCGTCTCGCCACCCGAAAACCACCTGATCGCCCCGATTGCCCGGCCTGAATCGCTGGTGTAAGGGATTTCTTAACAACCCGACAAACCGGACCCGAGCGCGGCTTGCCAGCAAAACTCAACCTTATCGCGATCGGCGTGATCCTGGCCGCCGCCGGCATCAGCGGCTGCACGTCGACCTCGCAGATGAAGTCCGCGCCTGCTCTCACCGAAACAGCGACCGCCGCCGGCGCTGATGCCGGCTTCACCGTGCCTCTGCCGGAGACGGTTTCGGTGCTGCCGGAATCATCGGGGATCGCCCCCGTTCAGACGGCCGAGCTGCCGCCCGATTCCGCCGCACAGCCGGCTGCGGCGACCGCCGCTTTTGCCGGATCGACACCGGCGGCACCAGCCGTGCCTGCGGTTATGACCGCCAATGCCTGGCAGGCGCCGCCGCCGGCAAATGCGAACGAACCGGTCAAGGCGGCCGAGACTTATACGACCGCGGGGCTGATCGTGCCGGCAACCGCCAAGGGCGACCGCATGCCCGGCGTCCAGCAGGTCGCCTATGTCGTGCCGCAGAACCCGGCGGCCCTGGTCCAGTTTCCGGCAGGGCCCGTGCAAGAAGAACACGCGACGGGCGTGCGTGGCGATGTCGAGCGGCTGATCGAGAAATATGCGGCGATCTACCAGGTGCCGGTGGACCTGGTGCGCCATGTCGTCAACCGCGAGAGCACCTTCAACCCGAAAGCCTACAACAACGGCCATTGGGGACTGATGCAGATCAAGCACGCGACGGCACGCGGCATGGGCTATGACGGACCGGCCAAGGGCCTGTTCGACGCCGAAACCAATCTAAAATACGCGGTCAAATATCTGCGCGGCGCCTGGCTGGTGGCCGGCGGCAACGCCAAGAAGGCCGACTGGCTCTATCAGACCGGCTATTATTACGACGCCAAGCGCAAGGGCCTGCTCGAGGCGACCGGCCTTGGCCGCGACCGCCAGCGCCGTCGCCTGCAACCCGACGCCTGAGCGCGATGCCTGAACCGCGCCCGCCGGCCCTGAACGACATCCGGCTGCGCAAGATCCTCGACGAGACGCTGGTTCCGCCGCACTGGCCCGACGGCTTTGTCATGCGCAGTTTCGAGCCTGGTGACGCGCCCGCCCTGCATGCGCTTTTGACGGAAGTGTTCGATGACGGCGCCGATGGTCCGTTCGACGAGTGGTGGCCGCGTATCGCGGACGATCCCGAATTCGACCCGGCGCTGTGCTTCCTCGTCATCGACGCCAAGGGCCGGCTGGCGGCGGCGGCGCTGTGCTGGACCCGCGCCTTCGTCAAGGATCTTGCCGTTCATCCCGAGGCGCGCGGCAAGGGTGTTGCCGAAGCGCTGATGTGGCACGCCTTCGCCGTTTTTCGCGAACGCGGCGCCGACCATGTCGACCTCAAGACCAACACGGTCGAGAATCCCGCCGCCGTCCGGCTCTATGAGCGGCTGGATATGATGCCTGTCGCCTGGGAAGGCTAGGGTGTGCTGATATTCAGGTGATGCCGGCCTGCAAATGATGGCTTCCTGCGCTTCCGGTGCTCACGTACCCAAAAGTACGCTCCGCTCCGGTTCTCGGAAACCACCATTTTCGACTCGGCCTGACCTGAATCTCAACACCCCCTGATGGGTGTCGCCTCACGCAGGAACGGCGCGATTTGGGAACCCAAAGCGCCGCTTCGCATTCAATGGGAGGTGAGGGCCTGACAAGCTGCCGGCGCGTGGGAGGATTTTCCGTGGCCGGCCGCGGAGGGACGTCCATCACCATGAAGTTTTCTCACGCATTCCTGGCGCTCGGCGTCGCCGCCATGCTGGTTGGTACGCCGGCGCGGGCCGTCGAGCTGTCGATGGTGTCGGGCGATACCGGCGACGGCATCAAGGTGCTGCGCGAGATCCTCGACCGTTACGAGAAAGACAGCGGCAACAAGGTCAACATCGTCGTCATGCCGACGTCCGGGACCGACCAGTTCGGCCAGTACCGGCTGTGGCTTGCCGCCGGAAACAGCGACATCGACGTCTACCAGACGGACGTGATCTGGGCGCCGCAGCTCGCCAGCCAGCTCGTCAATTTGACCGCAGCGACCAGGGACATCGTGGCCGAGCATTTCCCGTCGATCATCCGGTCGCAGACCGTCAATGGCAAGCTCGTCGCCTTGCCGATCTTCACCGATGCGCCGGCGCTCTACTACCGCAAGGATCTCCTCGACAAATATGGCGCCAAGGTGCCGGCCACCTGGAAGGAACTGGCGGACACCGCCAGGCTGGTCATGGATAAGGAACGTGCAGCCGGCAATCGGGATATCTGGGGCTTCGTCTTTCAGGGCAACGCCTATGAGGGGCTGACCTGCGACGCGCTCGAATGGGTGATGTCGAATGGCGGCGGCCAGATCATCGAGCCGGACGGCTCCATCTCCATCAGCAATCCAAAAGCGGCGGCGGTGCTCGATATGGTCAAGGGCTGGGTTGGGACCATCGCGCCGCCCGGCGTGCTCGCCTACCAGGAAGAGGAATCGCGCGGCGTCTGGCAGACCGGCAACGCGGTGTTCATGCGCAACTGGCCCTATGCCTATGCGCTCGGCAACGGCGAGGGCTCGCCGATCAAGGGCAAGTTCGACGTGGCGCCGCTGCCGGCCGGCACCGGCGAAGGCGCCCGACCGGTCGCGACGTTGGGTGGCTGGAACCTCGCGGTCTCCAAATATTCGAAGCATCCGGATGCCGCGATCGAGCTGGTCAAGTTCATTGCCTCGCCCGCGATGCAGAAATACCGCGCGCTGAAGACGTCCAATCTGCCGACCATCCAGGCGCTGTATGACGATGCCGACATCGCCAGGCAACACCCGATTATTCCGCGCTGGAAGCAGATCTTTCTCAATGCGGTGCCGCGCCCGTCGGCCGCCACCAGGATCAAATACAACGAGGCGTCGAGCCAGTTCTGGAACGCCGTTCACAACACTCTCTCGGGCGACGGCACTGCCGCCGACAATCTGGCCGACCTCGAAGCGACGCTGACCAAGCTGAAGGGCCGAGGCTGGTGACGATACCGGGACAGCCGGCCGGCGGGACCGCAGCGAGCGGAGCGAGATGACAGGGATGAAACCGGAAACAGCCAAGGCCGCGCACGCGCCGTTGAGGGCACAGCGCGTTCGCTCGGCGTGGCTTTTCCTGGCGCCAATGCTTCTGGTGCTCGCCGCGGCGGCCGGCTGGCCGCTTGCCCGCACGGTCTATTTCAGCTTCACCGACGCCTCGCTGGCCGATCTCGACGCGCGCCAATGGGTCGGCTTCGCCAATTACTTTTCGGTACTTCACATGCCAAGCGGCCGGACCCTCTATGACGGGTTGCTGGTCGACCCTGTCTGGTGGCGTGCCGTCTGGAACACGGTGCGGTTCACCCTCATTTCGGTGACCTGTGAGACCATCCTCGGCACCATCGTTGCCCTGGTTCTCAACGCCGAATTCAGAGGCCGCGGCATCGTCAGGGCGGCGATCCTGATCCCCTGGGCGATCCCGACGATCGTCTCGGCGAAGATGTGGCAATGGATGCTCAACGACCAGTTCGGCATCATCAATGTGGTGCTGCTCAATCTTGGCCTGATCAGCACCAAGATCGCCTGGACGGCCAACGCCGACACCGCGATGGCGGCGGTCCTCATCGTCGATATCTGGAAGGCGACGCCATTCATGACGCTGCTCATCCTGGCCGCGCTGCAGATGCTGCCGAGGGAGATCATCGAGGTCGCCAGGCTCGACGGCGCCAACCCCTGGCAGATCTTCTGGCGGGTGACCTTGCCGCTGATCCGCCCCGCGCTGTTGGTGGCGGTGATCTTCCGCGCGCTCGATGCACTGCGCATCTTCGACCTGATCTATGTGCTGACGCCCAACAATGTGCACACCAAGTCGATGTCGGTGTTCGCCCGCGAGAACCTGTTCGAGTTCGACAAGTTCGCCTATGGCTCCGCCGCCTCGACCCTGCTCTTCCTCATTCTCGCTCTGCTTACCATCGTCACCATCCGGATCGGCCGGATCAGCCTGGACGGGGACCGCTGAGATGTGGATCGTGAAGCGCACGGCCTTTTACCTGCTGGTCGGGGCAATCGTCTTCGTCGCGGTGTTCCCGTTCTATTACGCGATCGTCACCAGCCTGAAATCCGGGACCGATCTGTTCCGGGCTGATCTGTGGCCAACGACGATCAGTTTCGCCAATTACCGGAATGTGCTGACCGAGGGCGCCTTCGTGCGCAACCTCGCGAACTCGCTCTTCGTCTCCGGCGCAGTCGTCGCGCTGTCGCTGTTGCTCGGCGTCACATCAGCCTACGCGCTGGCGCGCATTCGATTCCGCGGCCGCTCGGCCCTGCTGTTCATCATCCTGTCGGTGTCGATGTTCCCGCAGGTGGCGCTGCTGGCCGGGCTGTTCGAACTGGTCCGCATGTTCGGCCTCTACAATTCGCTGTTCGCGCTGATCTTCTCCTACATGATCTTCACCTTGCCGTTCACCGTCTGGGTGCTCACCACCTTCGTCCGCGACCTGCCGGTCGAGGTCGAGGAGGCGGCGATCCTCGATGGCGCGACGCCGTGGATCATCGTCACCCGGGTCTTCCTGCCGCTGATGTGGCCGGCGCTGGCGACCACCGGCCTGCTGGCCTTCATCGGTGCGTGGAACGAGTTCCTGTTTGCCCTGACCTTCACCTCCAACAACGCACAGCGGACCGTGCCGGTGGCGATCGCGCTGCTCTCCGGCAACTCGCAGTTCGAGATCCCGTGGGGCAACATCATGGCCGCCTCGGTGATCGTCACGGTGCCGCTGGTGGTGCTGGTGCTGATCTTCCAGCGCAAGATCGTCTCCGGCCTGACCGCCGGCGGTGTGAAGGGGTGAGGAGCGGTCGGCGTAGTGCGGACCGTTGTCAGATGTCCGGCGCGTTGCCGATCTTCTGCTTGAGATCAAGCGCCCAGGCGCGGCCTTCGTCGCCGCCCCACAGCAGCCAGGCGATGTAGCCGGCCGAAGGGTTCTGCTCATTGCCGTAGTTCCTGCCGCGCTTGTCGACCTCGTGGCGGGCGAAATAGCTGACCATGCGGCGAATGGTGGAGGGCGCGAGCTTTTCCCGGTTTTTCAGTTCGGTGGCGCGGGCGACGCCGATCTCGGTGCCGCCGCGGCCGAATTCTCCGCGCAGCCTGAGGCCCTTGGCGGCATTGTCGGCCACCACTTGCGGGCAGCGCAGATCGGTCTCGTCGTCGTGCATTTCGTCCCCCGGATCACGCTGCCCGAACAGGGATTACGACATCTCACCATGGGCAATAAATGTCGGAGCCGATCACCGCCAAACGTCCTTGGGTCGCAGAGCAACCGCGCCGGGACGCCGGCGCCGCGACTTGAAGGAGCCGATCATGATCACCTTTCCCAACGAATCCGCGAAATACCGCACCGCGCGCGAAAAATTGCTGAAGAAGGAAATCGAGCTGCGCCGCGCCATGGAAGAGGTCGCCGAGGCCCGGCGCGCGCTGCCGCCGGGCGGGTTGATCCGCCAGGATTATGAGTTCGACGGGCTGGATGCCCAGGGCAGGCCCGCGACAATAAAACTGTCGGAGCTGTTTTCGCCCGGCAAGAACAGCCTGATCCTCTACAACATGATGTTTCCGCGTCACCCGCAGGAGAAGCGCGACGTCGCGACCAGCGGCGGCACGGCCAGGCTTGCCCGGCAGGACCAGCCATGTCCGTCCTGTACGGCGCTACTCGACCAGTTCGACGGCGCCGTCGGCCATCTCCAGGCGGCCGGCTTCAATTTCGCGGTGGTGGGCAAGACCGCGCTCGAAAACCTGGTCACGCTCGGTCGAGATCGGGGCTGGCGCAACATGCGGCTGGTATCTTCGGCTTCCAACAGCTTCAAGCGCGACTACAATGCGGAGGCGGCCGACGGCTCACAGATCCCGCTGCTGTCGGTGTTTCACCGCGACCCCGACGGCATACGCCATTTCTGGAGTTCGGAACTGGATTTCGCACCGACGGAGCCCGGTCAGGATCCGCGTGGCCTCGGCACCTGCGAAACGCTTTGGAACCTGATGGATTTCACGCCTGAGGGGCGTCCAAACTGGAACGAGCAGCTGCAATATGGCGAGGCGTGTTGCCACTGAAAGGCAGCTCTGGTCAGCCGCCGCGGTTCGGGCCGATCGAGGCGACATGCGCAGGCTTCTTCCTCATGACCTGCAACCGGAGTGCCCAAGCGACGTTGGATTGTCCGAGGGACAATTCCAACCGGAGACATGCCATGAAGACGCTTACCATTCTGACCGCAGCAGCATTGCTTGCCGGCGCGCCGGCCTTTGCCCAGTCGAACACGACCGCCACGACCACGCCGCTCGCCGCCACGACGAAGGTCGACACTTCGACCTTCATCAAGACGGTGCCGAGCGCCAATGAGTTCGAGATCGAGTCCAGCAAGCTCGCCGAGCAACAGGCAACCGACGCCGACGTCAAGGCGTTCGCCAAACAGATGATCGCCGATCACACCAAGGCCGGCGAGGAATTCAAGGCGGCGCTTGCCCAGGGCCAGACAACCTCGGCCACCGCACCGTCCGGTCCGGCCCTGCAGCCCAAGGAGCAGAAGATGCTCGATGAGCTGAAGAGTGCCAGCGGCGATCAATTCCAGGCCAAATACATCGAGATGCAGACCAACGCCCACAAGGAAGCCGTCGCGCTGTTCAGCGGCTATGCGAAATCCGGCGACGACCCGGCAATGAAGGAATTCGCCAAGAAAACCCTGCCGACGCTGCAGATGCACGAAAAACACGTGAAGGAACTGGCCGCCGCGCATCAGGGGTGAGGGCGTTCACTATGGCGCCCCCCTCTGTCCTGCCCGGCAGGACAGAGGGGGGCGCCGTAGAGCGCTACGATGGAAGCCAGCCCGCTTGGCCAACCAACACCACAATATGGCCCTGTGCCTTAAGCACGGCACGCCCTATACCGATCAAGGCTGAGCGGCGCTCAGGTCGACCTGATCTGCTCGACCGCGGTCACCAGCAGCTCTTCCATGGCGGTGCGTATCTGGCCATCCGACTGGGCGATGCCCGCCGCGTCGAAGTCGGCGCGGACCTTGCGGAACACATCGTTGTCGCCTGCCTCTTCGAAATCCGCGTGCACGACCTCCTTGGCATAGGCGTCGGCGTCAGCACCGGATTTGCCGAGCTTTTCGGCGGCCCACAGGCCGAGCAGCTTGTTGCGGCGCGCCATGGCCCTGAACTTCGTTTCCTCGTCCATCGCAAACTTCTTTTCGAAGCCTTCCTGACGGTCTCTCATGCTGCTCATGGTTCGCCTCGTTTCCGATGGGAGTCCGATCTTCAGCCCAGGGGAAGAACGGCCAGGAAAGAGAGAGTGGTGTGCATGGGTGTCATTAACAAGGCGTCATGCCGGCGATTGGGCGGGCGCTTGGCGGTCCAGTCTTTCGCTCGATATGATTTGACGTTGCCGCGCCGTGTCCTACTCTCAAGTGCCTGCGGGATGAACCGAGGAGACGAGCGATGCAGTTCAAGGCAATTCGCAGCGTCGCGCTGACGGCGGCCGTGATGCTTGCCGCCGGCACCGCGGCCTATGCCCATCACGGCTGGTCGTGGACACAGGATGGGTTTTTCGAACTCAAGGGCAAGATCACGGCCATCTATATCGGCAATCCGCACGCCACGCTGGATGTCGACGCGGAGGGTGAGGCCTGGCGGGTGGAGATGGCGCCGCCATCACGCACGATCGCCGCCGGCTTCACGGAGGAGGTGGCCAAGGTCGGCGACGAGGTGACCGCGATCGGCAACCGCTCGCTCGAGGCGAGCGAAAAGCGCATGAAAGCGGTGCGCCTCATCGTCGGCGGCAAGACGTATGATGTCTATCCCGACCGCGTGCCGCCGGCGTAAATGGCCGAGCTCCTCGCTGGCATCGAGCATCTTGCGTTGGCGCGGTGGCTGAAGGGCTCCTTCATTGCCTACCCCATCGTCAATGCGCTCCACATCATGTCGATCGGCGCGCTGTTGACCAGCGTCCTCCTCATGGACCTGAGGATCTGCGGCGCCTTCCGTTCGCTGCCGCAAGCCGCATTCGTCGCGCTGCTGCGCCGCATTACATTAAGTGCATTCGCGGGTGCGCTCGTCACAGGCTCGCTGCTGTTTTCGGTCAAGGCGAGCACCTATGCGGCGATGCCGGTTTTCCTCGCCAAGATGGCACTCATCCTTCTCGCCGGCGTCAATTTTTTCACCTTCCTGCGCTTCGCCAGAGGCGGTGACGAGCTGGCCGGCAGCACCATCCTGGCTGTGCTCTCGATACTGCTGTGGACATCAGTGCTTTTCGCCGGACGGTTCATCGGATTTCTCTAGCGCCGCACTGGCCTTCTCCCCCTGTGGGAGAAGGTGGCCTCGCGAAGCGAGGTCGGATGAGGGGTGTTCCAGGGAACGCCGACGTCTCACTCCGCTGGAACACCCCTCATCCGTCTCGGCGCTATCGCGCCGATCCACCTTCTCCCACAAGGGGAGAAGGGAAGAACGGCGCTGGCGTTCCGCCCGTGCCGAGATAAGCTCCCTTACAACCCAAGGAGAAACACCATGACCAAACAAATCATCGAAGTGCCCGTCATGTCGGCCAAGGTGCGGGCGCTCGGGCTGCCGTGCTCGACGGCGGTGAAGGCCAACGGCTTCGTGTTCATCTCGGCGACGCCGCCGGTGGATATGGTGACCGGCGAGATGGTGCGCGGCGACATCGAGGTGCAGACCGAGGCGTCGCTGAAGGCGCTGAAGCATTGCCTGGAAGCGGCCGGCACCTCGCTGGAAAACGTGGTGATGGTGCGCATCTACGCCGTCAATTCCGGCTTCTACAACGCCATCAACCGGGTCTATGCCAGGTACTTCAGCGTCAACCCGCCGGCGCGGAGTTTTGTGCCTGTGGCGTCATGGCCGATGGAGTTTGATATTGAGATTGAGTGCGTGGCGGTGGCGTGAGGGGTGGCTCTCACCACCAGATTTTGACCCTGGTAGAGCGAAGAAGCGGGCTTAAGGGCGGATATTTCAACTTAAGTATAGTGCTTTCGCAATTGCGTCGGGTGAGTTCAATTTCCGACCGCCGCTATTGCCTGAAAGATACCGAAATGGGTAGATTGTCGCGTCAAATTCGGGGAGCTTAACTCTGACTAAAAACATCGCAGATGCGCCTCGCGCGACTCATTTTATGGACTCTGGTGATTTTAAAGTACTCTTTGACATCTGCAAAAAATGCAGATGGTTGATGAGTGAATATGACGCTCTCGTTAGGCTTTGGAATGATTGCCATGATGCTGAGTCTCGCGACTTAATTATAGATCTTGTAAACAATTTTAAAGTAATAACATCCTTCGATATGGTGGACATAACGAAATCTGTTTCTGCTCATGTCCAAGAGAAATGGTCGCTGTCTGCAAAGAATACCATTTTCTTTGCCGTGAGCGACGACCATGAAGCCGATGGATCTCAGGCTTTTTTGCAGCAGTTAAAGAATGATTTTAGCTCCGTCGATGGCTGGTCTGAGAAGAATTTCAGAAACTCTTTGGTCGGCTACAGTGATGCATTTGGAAATGGAAAGAATTACGTACTGTTTGATGATTTCTTCGGGACTGGAAAGACTATCGAGCGCCAAGCAACGAAATTTGTCGAATATGTCAAAAATAGCCAGTACAAAGATAATAGGGTATATCTTCTAGCTATTGCCGGTATGGCTGCTGCAAAATCTCGACTGAATGGCCTTGGCCTGGACTATCATTCAGAAATTTGGCTCAATCGCGGAATATCGGACAGATACGAGGGTGCAGACGTGAGTTCGAAGCGAAAGATCATGAAATCCTTGGAAAAGAATCTCGCGGCGATATACAAAGGTCAGTTCATGCCCTCTATGGGGTATGGGTCGTCTGAGGCCTTGTTTTCTGTGCACAATCACAATTGCCCAAACAATGTTTTTCCAATATTCTGGTGGCCTGTATATAAAGACTACAAACCGAGAAAGACAATTTTTAAAAGGCTCAGGTGATGACCTATCCTACCTTCATATTGGAGGTATTGCGAGAGATATATCGCAATCGCGGATGGGTTGACGGTTACCAATTTCATAAAAGGTATCGGCTGTCTCCGCTCCAGATGCTCGAATGTGTGGATTTCCTGCAGGCCAATGAGATTGCGACGATCGAGCATGACGAGGTGGGACTTAGAATTAGGCTTCTGCCGCAGGGCGTAGCTTGGATTGACGCCCATGCGCCTGAGCTCTTCATGAGGCCTAGAGCTGACAAGGAATGGAGATACGTTCCGCAGCGCCGGCCGCGTGCCGAGGACTTTGATTTGTATGTCCCCAGAATGTCCAGCCTTGAGCTCGACTTCTTGACAAAACTGGGAGAGACGGCAGACTGAGGTTTCTGAATCAGCGAGTTTGCACCGGCATTAAGGAACTAGCGCAACGAGGTGGATTCGCCTCGGCGACTTAGGCTAGAGTTAAGCCCATTCGGCAATCGAAGAAGATTACCGAGAGGTTCTACGAACCTCAGACAACTAACATTGTTATTTGTCGATGAAGCAGTCGATTACTAATATGTATATTATGTGGTGACTTGGTGCCGGTGCAGCCATACAGTGAATTTTTAAAGCAAAGAACTTTCCGTTGGCCACTTAAGCATGCAGCCAAACGGGGTCTCATAGCGTACGCGGAACGGTTAGAGGCACAAGGCCTTCCTGTAATCTTAGATATTCAGCACATGGCTTGGCATTCCGGACTTGAGGCGAAGTTCATAGCGAGCGTAGCTCTGGACAACCGCCGCTACTACAGTCCTAGAAGTATCCCAAAGCGGAGGGGCGGAGAACGCTCCCTTTTTGTACCTCGACCATTTCTGGCGGGGCTGCAGCGATGGATTTTGGACGAAATTCTCTCGAAGCTCAGCCTGCATCCGTCGGCTTTTGGGTTTGTTAAGGGGCGCAACACCGTTGGCAATGCGAAATTGCACGCTGCGTCGAAATGTATTTTAAAAATAGATATTCGAGATTTCTTTGGCTCTATCAAATATGCAGCGGTCGATGATATTTTTCTTGGAGTTGGATACTCGCCAAAGATATCATATTATTTGTCGAGGGTGTGTACTTTAGATGATGTGCTTCCGCAGGGAGCCCCAACTAGTCCGGCGATTAGTAATATCGTGATGCTTCAGGCTGATGTGCGGATTGCAGAATTTTGTAACCAAAATGGGCTTCTGTTTTCGAGGTACGCGGACGATATCTGCCTCTCCGGAGATCTAATACCCGAGAGTGCCTTTCCGTTTCTTAGCGACTGCTTGTCGAATTTTGGCCTCGAAATCGCTGAGGAAAAGACTGTCCTTGCCTTTGAGGGTCAAAAGAAAATCATCACTGGCATTTCGATTTCCGGTGGAGAGCTGAGACTGCCAAAGGAATCGCGTAGAAATTTGAGGCAAGCCATCCATTATATCAATAGGTATGGAATTGAATCTCATAAAAATAACGCAGGAATATCTGACCCAATCTATAAATATAGACTCTTGGGTCAGATAGAGTACTGGCTATCTATCGAACCTCACAATGAGACAGCCCGCCTCGGGAAAGAAATTCTCAAGCTGAAGCCATTGAAGTAAATCGCAATTTCAATTTTTCTTGGTGGTTTATCCGTAAAATCGGATCTCCCTCTGAGTAGCCATAATCTTGATGCGGTCACCTCAATCTGTTGAGCTTTACGCAAAATACTCCTGCAGCGGCCTGACTTCGAGGCTCCCCGCCTTCAGCGCCGCGATCGCTTCCGCCACCGCCGCAGCACCCGACAGTGTCGTGTAATACGGCACCTTCTGCATCAGCGTTGCTCTCCGCAGTGACTTGGAGTCCGACACTGCCTTCTGGCCATCCGTCGTGTTGAAGACGATCTGGACCTGGCGGTTGCGGATGGCGTCTTCGATGTGGGGGCGGCCTTCCAGCACCTTGTTGATTTTCTGGGCGTCGACGCCATTCTCGGCGAGGAAGCGGGCGGTGCCTGAGGTCGCCAGCACCTTGAAGCCGAGGCCGGCCAGGCGCTTCACCGCCGGCAGGATGCCTTTCTTGTCCTCGTCGCGCACCGAGACGAACAGCGTGCCGGAGCGCGGCAGGTCGACGCCGGCGCCGAGCTGGCTCTTGGCGAAGGCCAGCGCGAAATCGCGGTCGAGGCCCATGACTTCGCCGGTCGAGCGCATTTCCGGGCCGAGCAATATGTCGACGCCGGGGAAGCGGGCGAAGGGGAACACCGCTTCCTTGACCGCGATGTGGCCGGGGTTCCTGGGGTCGGGCATGGCGCCGTAATGGGCGAAGGCGTCTTCCAGTTTTTCGCCGGCCATGATCCGGGCGGCGATTTTCGCGATCGGCCGCCCGATGGTCTTGGCGACGAAGGGCACGGTGCGCGATGCGCGCGGGTTGACCTCCAGCACATAGACCGTGCCGTCCTTGATCGCGTACTGCACGTTCATCAGGCCGCCGACATTGAGCGCGCGGGCAAGGGCTGCCGTCTGGCGCTCCAGCTCGTCGACCAGTTCGGAAGGCAGCGAGTGCACCGGTAGCGAGCAGGCGCTGTCGCCCGAATGGATGCCGGCTTCCTCGATGTGCTCCAAAATGCCGGAGACGAAGGTCGCCTTGCCGTCGCAGAGGCAGTCGACATCGACCTCGATGGCGCCGGATAGGTAGGTGTCGAACAGCAGCGGGTTCTTGCCCAGCAGCGTGTTGATCTGGCCGGTCTTGTCGTTGGGGTATTTCTGCTTGATGTCCTCCGGCACCAGGCCGGGCACGGTGTCGAGCAGATAGGTCTGCAGCATGCCCTCGTCATGAATGATCTGCATGGCGCGGCCGCCGAGCACATAGGACGGGCGCACCACCAAGGGGAAACCGAGCTCGCCGGCAACCAGCCGAGCCTGCTCGACCGAATAGGCGATGCCGTTCTTCGGCTGGCTGAGGTTGAGCTTGTGCAGGAGCTTCTGGAAGCGGTCGCGGTCTTCGGCGAGATCGATCATGTCGGGCGAGGTGCCGAGGATGGGGATGCCGGCCTTCTCCAGCGCATCCGCCAGCTTCAGCGGCGTCTGGCCGCCGAACTGGACGATGACGCCGACCAGCTCGCCCGAGGCCTGCTCGGCGCGCAGGATCTCCAGCACGTCTTCGGCCGTCAGCGGCTCGAAATAGAGCCGGTCCGAGGTGTCGTAGTCGGTCGAGACCGTCTCCGGGTTGCAGTTGATCATGATCGCTTCATAGCCGGCGTCGCGCAGCGCGAAGGCGGCGTGGCAGCAGCAATAGTCGAACTCGATGCCCTGGCCGATGCGGTTGGGGCCGCCGCCGAGGATCACGACCTTCTTGCGCGACGAGACCTGCGCCTCGTTGGCCAGCGCGCCGGCGAACGGCACTTCATAGGTCGAGTACATGTAGGCGGTGGGCGAGGCGAACTCGGCCGCACAAGTGTCGATGCGTTTATAAACAGGATGAACGTCGAGCTTTTCGCGAGCTTTCTGAATCACTTCGGCGTCGGTCTTCGTCAGCGACGCGAGGCGGGCATCGGAGAAACCCATGGCCTTCAGCATGCGCAGGTTGACGGCATCCTCGGGAATGCCGTGCTCGCGGATGCGGGCTTCCATGGCGACGATGCCGGCGATCTGTTCGAGGAACCACGGGTCGATCTTGCACATGGCGTGCACGTCCTCCAACGAGGTGCCCATGCGGATCGCCTGCGCCACCATGCGCAGCCGGTCGGGCGTCGGCGTGCCGAGCGCCGCACGAATGGCGTTGCGGTCGTCGGCATGATTGGCGGAACCGAGGCCCCCATGGCTGAGACCGGGGATTTCGATCTCGTCCAGACCAGTCAGGCCGGTTTCCAGTCCACGCAGCGCCTTCTGGAGCGATTCCTGGAAGGTGCGGCCGATGGCCATGACTTCGCCCACCGACTTCATGGCGGTGGTCAGCACCGGCTCGGCGCCGGGGAATTTCTCGAAGGCGAAACGCGGGATCTTCGTGACGACGTAGTCGATGCTCGGTTCGAACGAGGCTGGCGTCGCGCCGCCGGTGATGTCGTTCTCCAGCTCGTCCAGCGTGTAGCCGACGGCGAGCTTTGCGGCGATCTTGGCGATCGGGAAACCGGTCGCCTTTGAAGCCAGAGCTGAAGAGCGCGAGACGCGCGGGTTCATCTCGATGACGACGAGGCGGCCATCGGCCGGGTTGACGGCGAACTGCACGTTGGAACCGCCGGTCTCGACGCCGATCTCGCGCAGCACGGCGATCGAGGCGTTGCGCATCATCTGGTATTCTTTGTCGGTCAGCGTCAGCGCCGGGGCGACGGTGATCGAATCGCCCGTATGCACGCCCATCGGGTCGATGTTCTCGATCGAGCAGACGATGATGCAATTGTCCGCTCTGTCGCGGACGACCTCCATCTCATACTCCTTCCAGCCGAGCACGCTCTCCTCGATCAGCACTTCGGTGGTCGGCGAGGCGTCGAGGCCGGACTGGACGATCTCGTAGAATTCGGCGCGGTTGTAGGCGATGCCGCCGCCGGTGCCGCCCATGGTGAAGGACGGGCGGATGATGGCCGGCAGGCCGACATGGTCGAGCGCCTGGGCGGCGATCGCCATGCCATGGCTGATATAGCGCTGCTTGCGGTCGCCTTCGCCGAGGTTCCAGCGGGTTTCCAGCGCATCGAGCGCGGCGTCGAGATCGGCCGGCTGCTCGGCCTTGAGCGCCGCGCGCTCGGCCTCATGCGTCTTGCGGTCGGTGTTCTTGACGTCGGTGGCGTTGGCCAGCATCGACTTCGGCGTTTCCAGGCCGATCTTCTTCATCGCCTCGCGAAACAGCGCGCGGTCCTCGGCCTTGTCGATGGCGGTAGCATCGGCGCCGATCATCTCGACATTGTAGCGCTCGAGCACGCCCATGCGGCGCAGCGACAGAGCGGTGTTGAGCGCGGTCTGGCCGCCCATGGTCGGCAGCAGCGCGTCGGGCCGCTCCTTGGCGATGATCTTGGCCACCACTTCAGGCGTGATCGGCTCGATATAGGTGGCGTCGGCCAGTTCCGGGTCGGTCATGATGGTGGCCGGGTTGGAATTGACCAGGATGACGCGGAAGCCTTCCTCTTTCAGCGCCTTGCAGGCCTGCGTGCCGGAATAGTCGAACTCGCAGGCCTGGCCGATGACGATGGGGCCGGCCCCGATGATCAGGATCGACTTGATGTCAGTGCGTCTTGGCATGTCAAAGGTCCGTTCGGCGGGCGGCTTGCACAAAAAACCGGGACGGGAAGACCCGGCCGGTTGTGCTCGCGATTCTGGTATCAGGCTAGGAGGGCCTTATAGGGAAGAGTTTTGACTGATGTAACCCCGAAAATGCGAGGTAGGGGAATAGGGGAATAGGGGAATAGGGGAATAGGGGAATAGGGGAATAGGGGAATAGGGGAATAGGGGAATAGGGGAATAGGGGAATAGGGTGGGTTCGAGAGAATTCCAAACACACTCCCTTATTCCTTGCTCCCTTACTCCCCTGAATTCTAATTCCCCAGCGCCAACTGATCCGTGATCTCAAACCGCTCCGAGACGCCGACACGGATCATGTTGAGGCTGCCTTCCCTGGTGAAGCGGAAGTCGCCGGGCGCGTCGGAACCGGCCGGCTGGCCGGCACGGAAGGAGATGATGCGCGTGCCGCCATCGGGCCAGGTCACAGTGATGTTCGCCTTGTCGGCGCTGTGCACCACGCTGACCTTGCAGCGCTCCATCGGCTGGCCGACATAGCGGGCGCAAGGAATTTCGGGGCCAGAAGCCAGCGTCGGAGCGGAATCAAGCGGGACGTCAGGCGCCGCCAGCGCCAGTAGGTACGCATCCTGCATGGCGGCGTGGCCGATTTCCTCTGGCGATTTCGGCGTGCTTTCGGCTGCCGGACCGGCGCCGCCAAGCCGCGCCGTCAGGTCGGGCGGTGCGACCGGCGCGCTGTCGGCTGAGCCGGTGGCCTGCGATTGGTCCGGTGCCGAGGCCTGCTCGGCCCCACTGCCGGTGGAGGCAACCACCGGCGCACCGGCCGGTCTTGGCTCACCTTCGACATAGGGGTTCGGATTGAGGGGGATGAGATAGCGCGCCGGCGCCCAGCCGCTCAGCTTCTCCTTGCCCGTGCTCTCGACCTTGCACCATTTGTAGCCGTTGATGTCGTTGCAGCCGAGATTGGTGACCATGTCGCCACTGCTCAGCCGCGCCTCGACCGTGGCGACCGGCGATGCGGTGGTGCGGACCTTGAGAAGGTCGTCCGGCGCCAGGCCGGTAACGACGGAGATGACGAGCTCCGGCGCCTCTTGGGCCATCTCTTCAGCCATAGCGGGGGCAATCACCGGCCACGCCGTCATCAGCAGCGGAGCAGCAATCAGCGCATGGAGGATTGTTCGGAGCGTAACTGTGCGCCTCATCGTTTGGCCGTGCGCTGATACCGTGCCGCGGCGGATCGAGCCCGCCGCAAGCCCGGCCGGTTTTATAAGGGACGACGCGGCGCCATGTAAGCCCGAAAATTCGGGCCGCCGTTTCGCCAGCCTTCAGCCGGGCAGGGGCATGAACCCGGTTCTGAGCGCGTGAGCCCATTCCGGCCGGCCCGCTTGTTCGGCCTGCCTGGCGGCCGCCTCGTGGTCGTAGTCGACGGCGATGGCCTCGAAGCCGTCGGGCTGGCCGTTGCTGCCCAGGGTGACAATGCCGTAGCGCGCATGCGGCGAGCCCTGCTCGGAGACATGCGCCGGCGGCGTGGAATCGTCATAGGCAGGGCAGCCGATGCTGCCCGGATTGAAGATGACGGGACCGTCGGGGACGCGGATCAGTTCCGCGCGGTGGCTGTGGCCGCACAGCGCGATGCGGCAAGCCGGGTCGAGCGCCTTCAGCCGCCGCCGGATCGCCGTCAGCGGCGCGCGCACCAGCTGGCCATTGACGATCGTATCAGTGAGATATTTCTCGTCATGGTCGGGACGGGCGTGGAAAGCGATGATTCCGGGTGCGATCTCCAGCGTCAACGGCTGGGCGAACAGCACCTGGCGCTGTGCCTCGGTCAGCCGCTCCTGCGCATAGACGTCGGAGGGCCACATGGTGTCATCAGCGGGGTCGGCGGCAACACGGCGGTCGTGGTTGCCGCGCACCGTCGGCAGGTTCAGCGCCTGCAGCCGTTCCATCGTTTCGCGCGGCCATAGCGGGCCGGAAACGCTGTCGCCGAGATTGACGGTCAGGTCGGCGCCGCCGCGCCGGCGCAGGTCGTCAAGCACGGCGTCGAGCGCCAGCACATTGCCGTGGATATCGGCGAGGACGGCGATGCGCATTTCGGGAAGCTCCTGTGTGACGCCGCTTTTCCTTTTCCCCACGTTCGTGGGCGAGGAACCCAAGTCCTTCAGGGTCGGGCGTGCACTTCGATATCGTGGCCGCCAACCGCCGGCAGTGCGGGATCGTCGCCGGCGGCGGCGATGACGCTGTCGAGCAGGCCGGGGAAGCGGGCGTCGAGATCGGCGCGGCGCAGTGTGATCATGCGGTTGGTGCCGACCACCTCGGCGCGGGTGACGCCGGCCTCGCGCAATTTGGCGAGGTGGTAGCTCAGATTGGTCTTCGAGCCGAAATCGAGGAACTGGCTGCAGTTCAGCGGCACGCCCTGTTTGCTGGCGAGATAGCGCACGATGGCAAGCCGCGTCGGGTCGCCGAGCACGCCAAGCACGATCGGCAGGCTGATCTGGTCCGTATTGGGGTGTGGCAAGGTCATGGCTCGAAACTAAGCACAGTCGGGTCCGATTTCAACGCATCCATCATTGTTGGCTCCACATGGCCTTTCTCCGTCTCGCGCGAACCCCGCCCGGCCTGTGCTGACACAGGGCTGTCAGGAAGGTTCAGCTATTTTTCCCTGGCTTCATTGACATGATGCCCTGTTATGTCCAATTGTTCAATAACTTTTGAACTAAGGACATCCCGCCATGGACAAGCGCCTCTTCTGGCTCGCGCTCGGATCGTTCACGATCTCGACCGAAGGCTTCGTCATCTCCAGCCTTCTGCCCGACATCGCGGCGGATGCCGGCATCTCCATTCCGCTGGCCGGCACGCTGATCACCGCCTTCGCGCTCGCCTATGCGGTCGGCACGCCGATCCTGGCGACGCTGACCGGCGAATGGGACCGGCGCCGCGTCATCCTGTGGACGCTGGTGTTCTTCGTCATCGGCAACATCGCCGCCGCCTTGAGTTCCTCCTTCGAACTGCTGCTGGTCGCGCGCATCGTCATGGCGCTGTCGTCGGGCCTGTTCGCCGCAACCGCGCAAGGCACGGCGGTGGCGCTGGTCGATGATCATCACCGGGCGCGTGCCATCGCCGTCGTCGTCGGCGGCACCACTGTGGCCGTTGCGCTCGGTGCGCCGCTGGGCGCGCTCGTTGCCACCGTCGCCGGCTGGCGCGGCACCTTCTTTGCCATCGCCGGCCTTGGCGCGCTTGCGGGCGCGATCCTGTGGTACCGGCTGCCGCAGGGCATCGTTGGCACCAGGCTGCCCTTGAAGCGCAGGCTGGCGGCAGCGCTGCGTCCAGGCGTGATGCCGATCCTGTTGACGACAGTGCTGGCGCTGATCGGCGCCTTCACCGTCTTTGCCTATGTCGCGCCGCTTGCCATCGAGGGCGGCGGTCTCAGCCAGATCGCGCTGCCCGGCATGCTGCTCGCCTTCGGCGTCGGCGCCGTCATCGGCAACATTGGCGGCGGCCAGGCCGCCGACCGGTTCGGTGCGACCCGCACCGTCGGCTGGTCGCTGGCGCTGAGTGCCGGCATGCTGGTCTTATTGTCGGTCATCCCGACCTTCCTGCCGCACCATATTGCCGGGCCGGCGCTGATGGCGATGATGGTGCCGTGGGGCATCGTCGGCTGGGCGTTCCCGCCGGCGCAGGCGAGCCGCATCATCAAGCTGGCGCCCGATGCCGCCCCGATCGTGCTGTCGCTCAACGCCTCGGCGCTCTATCTCGGCGTGGCGCTGGGTGCCGTGGTCGGTGGTGCCGTGCTGCGCTACGGCGCGCCGGCCGATCTCGGCCTGGTCGCCGCGATCTTCCCGATCGTCGGGCTTGGCGTCGTGGTCGCCGGCCGCTGGGCGGCTCGGCCTGTAGAAATGCCTGCCGAGTAGAGTCTTTGGCAAACGCTGGCCTTAGGGCGTGGCCGGCGGCAGATCAAAATCCAGCGCGGCGATCTCATCCAGAGCCGCGCGCAAATCTTCGGCCTTGTCCTTGCCGACGACATCCTCGAAACGCTGCTGGGCGATTTGCCACAGTTTCATCGCTTCCTCGATCTTGTCCAGGCCCTTTGGCGTCAGTCGTACACGCTTGACGCGGCGGTCCTCCGGGTCGGCGAAGGTCTCGACATAGCCGTCGCGGATCAGCGGTTTCAGCGTATGGCCGAGCGCCGACAGGTCCATGATCAGCGACGTGGCGATGGCGCCCATCGCCGGCTCATCGCCCATATGGATCTGGTAAAGCAGGCCCTGCTGCGTCGCCTTGAGGCCTGACGGCTCCACCACATCATCATAAAACTTGCCGAGCTTGCGCGCCGCGCGGCGCAGCGCGGCGTTGTTGCAGAGCGTGAGGCCGGGCAGGCTGTCCTTTGACATGATGGTCCCTGGCGCCGGCGAATGAGGCCCGGCTGCTCCCCTCAAATAATCCCCGCCCGTCTCATTGACAAGATAGTGGCATATGCCTACTTCACGATTAGTGGTATATGCCACTAAATCAGATCAAGCGGCTTTCCGGCAGCGCGGCAGATGCCCACGGCGCCGGGGTCATTCGAAACGAACAAGATCAGTTGAAGAAGGAACAGGACAATGAGTGGACAGGGCAACAAGGGCACGGCGGTCGTCACCGGCGCTTCGTCGGGCATCGGCGCGGTCTATGCCGACCGGCTGGCGGGGCAGGGCTACGATCTGGTGCTGGTGGCGCGGCGCGCCGACCGGCTGGAGGAACTGGCCGGGAAGCTGCGCCAGACCTATAGCCGCAAGGTCGGCGTGATCAGCGCCGATCTTGCAAACGACGATGATGTGCGCCGCGTCGAGCAAGCTGTAACAGCCGACGAGAGCATCACACTGCTGGTCAACAATGCCGGCATCGGCGGCCAGGCCGTCGTGGCCACCGCCGATGTCGACGCGGCCGAGCGCATGATCAAGGTCAACACCATCGCCTTGACGCGTCTAACCCGCGCCGTGCTGCCGGGGCTTTTGGCACGCAACCGCGGCGGCATCGTCAACATCGCCTCGGTGCTCGCCTTCGACACCGCCTTCGGCGGCATCTACAGCGGCACCAAAGCTTATGTGGTCAACTTCACCGAAGCCCTGCACCGTGAGGTCGAGGGCACCAATGTTAAGGTGCAGGTGGTGCTGCCGGGCGCGACCCGGACCGATTTCTGGGAACTTGCCGGCACCGATATCGCCAACGTTCCGAAGGAGATCATCATGACCGCCGACGACATGGTCGATGCCGCACTTGTCGGCTTGGCCAAAGGCGAGGCGGTCACCGTGCCCGCGCTTGCCGATGCGGCCAAGCTCGACACATTCCTCGGCGCCCGGCAAGCCTTCTACGGCAGCCTGCACGCCGACAAGCCGGCGGCCCGCTACGGGGTTTGAAGGTTGAGAGGCTGGTCCGCTTTGCGAACCAGGACCCCACCCCGCTGCTTCGCAGCGACTTGCCGGGGCGAGCCGCGGGTCTCGCCCGTCCTTCGGACCCCCATAAGGGGGAAGGTTGGGGACGCGGCTTGTCCGCCCATGCGACAATGGTCTTGTGGGGCGCGAAAAGCTGGACTCCCCACCTCCCCCTTGTGGGAGGTCGGACCGAAGGCCCGGGTGGGGGGCTGGCGCGGGTTTTGGCTTGAGCGCTTTACACCGACCGCCACATCGGAATGATCGAGGCGGCCAGCACCAGCGCCAGCACGATGTTGAGCGCGCGCCATTGCCACTCGGTCTTGAGCAGCCGCGCCAGCACCATGCCGGCCACGCACCACAGCGACAGCGAGGCGGCGGCCGCGAGGCCGAAAGTGGCGCCGAGCAGCAGCGCGAGTTGCATCGGTCCGCTGGCCAATGCCGCGAACGACGCCGCGGCGCCCAACCCCATCGCCCATCCCTTCGGGTTCATCCATTGAATGCCGGCGCCGCCGAGAAAGCTGTTCGGCCTGGCCATGCTCACATCCAGATTAGGCGGTCCGCTGCGGCCGATCTTGATCGCCAGCCAGACGAGATAAAGTGAGCCGGTGACCTTCATCGCCAGTTGCAGCGAGGGCACGGCGAGCAGCAGGCCGGCGAGCCCGGCGGCGGCGGCGCTCGTCACCGTGGCGAGGCCGGCGGCGCTGCCGATCAGCAGGGGTACGGAACGGCGAAAGCCGAACTGTGCGCCCGATGCCGTCGACAGGGTCGTGGCGATGCCGGGCGTGGTGGTGGCGACGATGGCAAACAGGATGAGCGGGAAAATGGGCTCGAGCATGCGGCGTCCTCGGTGGGAGGGCTGCCATCGTAGCTGCGCACGAACTTCAGTAAATGCAATGTTTGCTATGGTTGACATTAGCAAGCATAATGCTAACCATGATCCGAAATCTCGACATGGCGCTGATCCGCACCTTTATCACCGTCGCCGACAAGGCCAGCATGACAGCGGCGGCCAATGCACTGCACCTGACGCAAGGTGCTGTCAGCCAGCAGGTCAAACGGCTGGAGGAGGCGTTCGGCTCGAGCCTCTTCGAGCGCGACCGGCGCGGCTTGCGGCTGACGCGCGCCGGTGAACAGCTGTTCGGCAGGGGCAAGCGGCTGCTGGCCTTGAATGACGAGATTTGGGCCGAAATGGCTGGGACACCGGTGGCCGGCCAGGTGCGGCTCGGCGTGCCCTACGACCTTGTCGGCACCTTGCTGGCGCCGGTGCTGAAGACCTATGCCGAGACCTATCCGCAGGTCGAGATATCGCTGGTCTGCGCCTCGTCGCCAGAATTGACTGCTGCCCTTGCGGCCGGGACCATCGACCTTGCCGTGATCGAGGAATGCGCCGGCCCGTCGGCCGGCGAATGCCTCGTCGTTGACCGGCTGGTCTGGGTCGGTGCCAAGGGCGGCGTTGCCCGCGCCAAGCGGCCGCTGCCGGTCTCGATCGTCGCCGACACCTGCGCTTTCCGGCCGGCTGTGCTGGCGGCGCTCGGTGAGCATGGGCTGGAGTGGCGCACCGTGTTCGAGAACGGCAACATCGACGCGACGACCGCGACGGTGCGCTCCGACCTCGCCGTCACCACCTGGCTGGCCTCCACGGTGCCAGCCGATCTCGACATATTGCCATCGGAGTCCGGCCTGCCGCCGCTGCCGAATTTTGCCATCAACCTGCATCTGCCGAGGCATGGGGTAGGCCCCGCGGCGCAGGAATTCGCACGGCATATACGGGAAGGGCTGGCGCGGCGACCAGTCGCTGCTTGAAGCTTCTCAGAACTGGGGTTCCTCTCCCCCGTCGCTCTCCCCCCTCCGGAGGGAGAGGAAAGGTGCCAAGGCCGTCCCGCTACTTCCAATTCCTGCGCCGCTCGAGCTCGGCTTCCGACGGCTCTCCCGTGACAAACGACCCGACCTTGACCTCGCCCGCGCGTTCGTAGGTCGCCATGATGACGCCGGTGCCGGTTGCCTGCGACTTAATGAGCTTGAAGGCGGCCGGGATCGCGCTGTCGCCGAACAGCCGCTTGCCCTTACCCAGCAACAGCGGGAAGACCATCAGCCGGATCTCGTCGATCAGCCCGTTGGCGAGCAGCGTTTGGATCAGGTTGCCCGATCCCTGGATGAGCAGGTCGGGTCCATCCTCCTGCTTGAGGCGGCGCAACTCCGCAACGATATCAGGGCCGAGCGATTGCGTGTTCTGCCAGGTGAGGGTGTCGGGCCGATGCGTCGCGACATATTTGGCCGCAGGGTTGAAGGCATCCGCGATCGGATCTTTCTGATATGGCCAGTAGGCGGCGAAGATATCGTAGGTCCTGCGGCCGAGAAGCAGGGCGAAAGGCTTGGAGAACAGTTCATCCATCGCCGCGCCCCCCGCCTCGTCGAAGTAATGGAAGGTCCAGCCGCCGAACTTGAAGCCGCCGACCGGATCCTCTTGCGGGCCGCCGGGCGCCTGCATGACGCCGTCGAGGCTGATGAATGTCGCAGAGATGATCTTTCTCATTCCAATGCTCCCGTTCTTCGGTCCACGCCGTCGTGGCGGACTTCAGCCCAAGGACGGGCGACGAGCCACCGGTCCGACAGGACAGGACGAAATTTTGGAAAATCACCGTTGCTTGCGAGGCTCGGTGTGGAGATTTTCCGACGAGAACCAGACATCGCCTGATATGGCGGTGGCGGTGTCGTCCGGCGCCCTGTCCTGCGCCAGCCAGATCGAGCGGCTGCGCGCGGCCTGCTCGCCGATGGGGATCATCGCCGCGGGGTCCGCGACCGAGGCGCCGACACAGGGAATGAACCACGACCGCATGAACGGATCGCAGGCGAAGCCTTTTTGCGTGCGTGTCACCATCACCGCCAGCGGGACGCGCGCGGCCGGCCGCCAGGGAAAGATCATGCGGCCGCCTGGCCGCAGCGCCTTCAGCCATCCGGCCGGGGGCGCTACGACGCCGGCATTGACATAGATGATGTCGGATGGCGGCAGGGGCGTCGTCACGGCATCGCCATGGACCACCGTCGCATTGCCATAGGCTTCGAGATTTTGCCGCGCCAGATCGGCCAGCTTCTCGTCGAGTTCGAAAGCGGTGACGATGCCGCCTGGCGAAACCAGCCGGGCCAGCACGGCGGTGTAGTAGCCGGTGCCGGCGCCGATATGGCAAACCGCCTCACCGGGTTTCGGTTCAAGCTTTCCAATCCACATGGCGTGCAGGAATGGCTCGCCATTGTTGATGCCCTTGTCGTCGTCGAGCGCCACCAGCACGTTCTGATAGATATGAGCCGGATCGGCGCTCGGTGTTCTGACCTTGCCGTTGCCGGCGACGACCGTCCACGGCCCGGGACCGAGAAACGCTTCGCGCGGCACGTCGGCGAAAGCCGCTTCCAGACGTGGGTCGGGCGAGCCGGCATTGGCGGCCAGCAGCCGCGCGTAGAATTTCCTGATGTCTTCGATCCGGGTCATGATGCCGGAAAACATAGCGCGGATTGCCGATTTGTCGCGAGGCTGCCCCCTGCGCAGAGGGCAGCCGGTTTCCAGGCGAAGCGGAACTCAGCCGACCCCGAACATGGTGTCGTAGAGCAGCTTGAAGTTGAGCACCAGGATGATCGCGGCGACCACCCAGGCAAGGGCTGCGACGCCGCGCGGAATGGCGAGATTGCCCATCTTCTTCTTGTCGGAGACGAACTGCACCAGCGGGACGACCGCGAAGGGCAGTTGCATCGACAGGATGACCTGGCTGAACACCAGCAACTGGCCGGTGCCCTTTTCGCCATAGAGCGCGGTGACGACCACCACCGGGATAATGGCGAGGCCGCGCGTCAGCAGCCGGCGTGCCCAGTTGGGGATGCGCAGGCGCAGGAAGCCTTCCATAACAATCTGGCCGGCGAGCGTGGCCGTCACCGTCGAGTTCAGGCCGGAAGCCAGCAGCGCCACCGCGAACAGGATCGAGGCGATGCCGAGGCCGAGCAGCGGCGACAGCAGCTCGAAGGCCTGGCCGATCTCTGCGACGTCCTGGTGGCCGGTGTTGTGAAAGGCGACCGCGGACACGATCAGGATCGAGGCGTTGACGAACAAAGCCAGCATCAGGGCGATGGTCGAGTCCGTCGTTGCCCATTTGATGGCGTCGCGCTTGCCCTTGTCGGTGCGTTCATAGGCGCGGGTCTGCACGATCGAGGAGTGCAGATAGAGATTATGCGGCATGACGGTGGCGCCGATGATGCCGATGGCGATGTAGAGCATCGCCGGATTGGTGACGATTTCCGACGACGGCACGAACATGGCATGCAGGATCGAACCGGCCGGCGGGGCGGCGACGAAGATCTGGATGGCGAAGCAGCTGAAGATGATGATCAAAAGCGCGATGACGAAGGCTTCGAGATAGCGAAACCCCTTGTTCATCAGGAGCAGCACGAGGAAGGCATCGAGCGCCGTCAGCATGGCGCCGCCGATCAGCGGAATGCCGAACAGAAGCTGCAATGCGATCGCGGTGCCGATGACTTCGGCCAGGTCGCAGGCGATGATGGCCAGCTCGCAGGCGATCCACAGCACGAAGTTCACCGGCCGGGGATAATAGGCCCGGCAGGCTTGGGCGAGATCGCGGCCGGTGGCGATGCCGAGCCGTGCCGCCAGCGCCTGCAAAAGGATCGCCATCAGGTTGGACAGCATGATGATGAACAGCAGCGTGTAACCGAACTGGGCGCCGCCGGCGAGGTCGGTCGCCCAGTTGCCGGGGTCCATATAGCCGACCGAGACCATGTAGCCGGGACCCATGAAGGCGAACAGGCGACGGAACCAGACGCCCGAGTTCGGCACGGCGATAGAGGAATTGACTTCGCGCAGGCTGGGCTGCTCGTCCTCGTCGGGCCTGGCGAACCGCCATGAGGAACGGGAGGCTGTGGCTTCGGCTTCAGACATGAAGGAGGGCTTTCCGCGAGACTGGACGATGTTGGCTTAAGCTATGCCATGGCTCAACATTATGCAATATGCTATATTTCATTGTCGTTGCTTTTTATCCGGCTGGCGGTCATCGGGTGAAACGGCAATCGGAAGCCCCGGTTGCACCTGTTGCGGAATGCAAATAAACGGCCTGAAGAATCAGAGCCCGTGCTATGAAAGCATGGATGGCAAATAGTCCTGGGAGGAGCGCGTATTGGTGCTGAAGAACAGACCAGTTCCGCGCGAGCCGCTGCTCGACGCCGAAATTCATTCGGAGGGCTTCCGGCAGCAGCGCGAAGCGCGCCGCAGTGCGTTGGTCGAGGATTATGTCGAACTGATCGCCGACCTGATCGAAGACGGCAACGAGGCGCGTCAGGTCGACATCGCCGCACGGCTCGGTGTCGCGCAGCCGACAGTGGCCAAGATGCTGACCAGGCTGTGCGCCGACGGTCTGGTGTCGAGAAAACCCTATCGTGGCGTGTTCCTGACCGAAGCCGGCCGCAAAGTCGCGGAGGAAAGCCGCATCCGCCACCAGACGGTGGAAGCTTTCTTGCGCTCGCTCGGTGTCAGTGCGGAGACGGCGCGCATCGATGCCGAGGGCATCGAGCACCATGTCAGCGCCGAGACGCTGGAAGCCTTCCGCAAGGCGATGACGGCGCGCTGAGCGCCAGAGTTCCCGCGTCGCCGGAACCGTCGCACGCCAGACACGTTTGCACCAGATCCGTGCGATTGGCGCGCGAAAGGGAGGAAACGATGGGCATCGAACAAACGCCGGCGGCAAAGGGCAAGCAGGCAGCCGAGGGACTGAAACAGGCGGCGGCCAGGGATGAGCGCAAGACCGAAGCCGAAACCGGCCATCCGCTGAAAAAGGGCGCGGCGCGTTTCGAGGAGCGTTCGAAGAGCTCCGACGGCAAGAGCGCCGGCGCCAAGCAGGAAGATTAGCTCTCTGTCGGGCTTACGTGATCGGCGTAGGCCACGGGGACGATTGCAACGCCGAGCCGCTCGCCACAACGAACTTGGCCGCAAGGCGACCCGTGTGGCCAAAAAGGCCATCGAAAAATGCTGTGACTTGGCGCAACCATTGGGATAATTGTCTGGTGCCCCGGAGCAACGGGGAGGTTTGCTGCACGAGGAGTTGCCATGCTCTGGAAGGGCCGTCGTCAGAGTGACAATATCGAGGACGACCGCAGCGACAGCGGCGGCGGCGGACTCGGCGGCGGCGGTGGCCAGTTCCGCATTCCGATCGGCGGCCGTACCGGTGGCGGCGGCAGCATCTTCCTCGTCATCCTGGTGGTGCTGGCCGGATGGTATTTCGGCTTCGATCCTTCGACGATCCTGGGTGGCGGCGACGGCGGCCTGCTGCCGGGCGGCGGCGGCCAGATCACCGACAACAGCGGCCAGGACAACGGTGCCACACCGGCCAATGACGAGATGAAGCAGTTCGTGGCGACCGTGCTGGCCGAGACCGAGGACACCTGGACCGGCATCTTCAAGTCGCAGGGATTGACCTACGAGGATCCCAAGCTGGTGCTGTTTTCCGGCCAGGTCCGTTCGGCCTGCGGCTTTGCCTCCGCGGCGGCCGGACCGTTCTATTGTCCCGGCGACCACAAGGTCTATCTGGACATGACCTTCTTCCAGCAACTCGACCAGCAGTTCGGCGCTTCGGGCGAATTTGCCCGCGCCTATGTGATCGCGCATGAAATCGGCCATCATGTGCAGAACCTGACCGGCATCATGTCCAAGTTCAACCAGATGCGGCAGAGCATGGGCGAGGTCGAGGCCAACCAGATGTCGGTGCGAATCGAGCTTCAGGCCGACTGCTTTGCCGGTGTGTGGGCCCACTACACCGGACAGAAAGGCATATTGGAGCAGGGCGACATCGAAAGCGCGCTGAACGCCGCCAAGCAGATCGGCGACGACACGCTGCAGAAGAAGATGCAGGGCTATGTCGTGCCGGAAAGCTTCAACCACGGCACCTCGCAGCAGCGGCAGACCTGGCTGGCGCGTGGTTACAAGAGCGGCAAGCTGTCGGATTGCAACACGCTGAGTGGGCCGATCTGACCAGACCGTTGTCGAGCTTCACCTGCCGGCGATGCTGCCGTCAGGTGGTGTCAGGATGAATAGATTCGGCCTGTTCCTGCATTGTTCCTTTCCGCGAGCTCGCCTATAAGGTGCGTCCGCCTGCGCCTGAGGGCGAGCAGAGGAGCTTGATCCTGCATGATCGACCCCAAAACCGCCAGACGGGGCCTTGCGCTCGTCTTCACCACGCTGCTGCTCGACATTATCGGCTTCGGCATGATCATGCCGGTGCTGCCGGCCTATCTCCGGGAATTGACCGGGGTCAGCATCAGCGGCGCGGCGATCGAAGGCGGCTGGCTGTTCTTCGTCTATGCGGCGATGCAGTTCTTCTTCGCGCCGATCATGGGCGGCTTGAGCGACCGGTTCGGGCGGCGGCCGATCCTGCTCGCATCGGTGCTGACCTTCTCCATCGACAATCTGATCTGCGCCGTCGCCTGGTCCTACCCGATGCTGTTCATCGGGCGCGTGCTGGCCGGCATTTCGGGCGCCAGCTATTCGACGACATCGGCCTTCATCGCCGACATCTCGAACGATGACAATCGGGCTAAGAATTTCGGCCTGCTCGGCATCGCATTTGGCGTCGGCTTCGTCATCGGGCCGGTTCTGGGCGGGCTGCTCGGCACGTTCGGGCCGCGCGTGCCGTTCTATTTCGCCGCCGGGCTCGCCTTCGTTAATTTCCTCATCGCGTTGTTTTTCCTGCCGGAAACGCTCGATGACAAGCACCGCCGCCGCTTCGAGTGGAAACGCGCCAACCCGGTCGGCACGCTTCTGCAGATGCGCCAATATCAAGGCATCGGCTGGATCGGGCTTGTCTTCTTCCTGATGACGCTCGGGCATATGATGTATCCGGCGGTCTGGTCGTTCGTCTCCAGCTACCGCTATGGCTGGAGCGAGCAGCAGATCGGCTTCTCGCTCGGCGCCTTTGGCCTGTGCGGCGCGATCGTCATGGCGACGGTGCTGCCGCGCGTCATCCCTAGGCTTGGCGAGTGGAAGACCGCAGTCATCGGCCTGACATTCACGGCAGCCAGCGCCTTCGGCTACGCCTTCGCGTCGCAAGGCTGGATGATCTATGCGGTGATCGTCGTCGGCTGCCTGGAAGCGCTGGCCGACCCGCCGCTGAGGAGCCTCGCCGCCGCCAAGGTGCCGCCTTCGGCGCAAGGCGAACTGCAGGGCGCGATGACCTCGATCTTCTCGATCACCTCGATCATCACGCCGCTGCTCTACACGGCGATCTTTTCCTGGTTCACCGGGCCAAGCGCGCCGGTGACCTTCGGCGGCGCGCCCTATCTGCTGGGAGCGTGCTTCCTGACGCTGGCGGTCATCGTCTTTGTGACGAAAGTTGCGAGGCCGGCAGCGCGCACGAATGTCGCCACCGATGTCGCTGAGGATGGAGCACAGGTGTGAGTCACAGCCGCATTGCGCTCACCAGGGATGGACCATCGCTGTCGCGACTGGTCTTCGGCGCCTCGCGGCTGCTCGGCAGCGCCGCCCGCCCGGATGCCGATCATGTCGCACGGCTGATCGGCACCGCCGTCGATCTCGGACTGACCAGCTTTGACCATGCCGACATCTATGGGCACTATGAGGTTGAAGCGGCCTTCGGCGCCGGGCTGGCGCGCTGGAAAGGCAAGCGCGACGGCATCGAGTTGATCTCGAAGTGCGATATCATGAAGAAAGCGCCAAGCCGGCCGGACAACCGGCTGAAGCATTACGATACCAGTGCCACCCATATCGCAGCCTCCGTCGACCGCTCGCTCGCCAATCTCGGCACCGACTATCTCGACCTGTTGCTGCTGCACCGGCCAGACCCGCTGATGGATGGCGACGAGACGGCGGCAGCCCTTGCCGGGCTGGTCACATCGGGCAGAGTGCGGACGATCGGCGTCTCCAATTTCACGCCGTCGCAGTTCGATTTGCTGGCCTCGCGGATGCCGTTCGCGCTCGCCACCAACCAGATCGAGATGTCGGTGCTGAAGACATCAGCGCTGACCGATGGCAGCCTCGACCACGCGCAGCGCCTTGCCTATGCGCCGATGATCTGGTCGCCGCTCGGGGGCGGCTCGCTGTTCACCTGCAAGGAGGGGCGCGAGGCGCGGGTGCGGACAGCGCTTGCCGAGGTGGCAGCGGAAATCGGTGCCGGCGATCTGGCTGCCGTCGCGATCGCCTGGCTACTGCGCCATCCGGCCCGATTGGTGCCGGTGCTGGGTTCGATGAAGCCGGAAAGGCTGGCGGCCATGGTCAGGGCGCTGGACATCGTGCTCGACCGCCAGCAATGGTTCGCCATCTTGGAGGCCAGCGAAGGTCGGCCGGTGGCGTGAGGGCGAGGCTTGTGCCGCTTGGAGATCTGCCTGCGGCGCTATCGACCATTCGCTTTGCGGAGTCCGCCGTGAATGACGACGGGAGGCAGGTCTCAGCCAAATGTCGAAGTCACGCGATTTGCCTTCGAATGATCAAAGCTTCCTCGTCGAGGATTTAATGCTCAATTCAATCCATTTCACTCGGAATGCCGAATATTGATCTGCGCCAGTTCGGCGTGCGTGAGCCGGCCCCGCAAAATCTCTATGGTCGCGTCAGCGGGCAGTGCTTTTTCGGTTTTCAGCTGAGCCTTGCGTTCGTCGTAGATCGCCACATCTGCGGCGTCTTCAAGGGCTTCTTCAGCGGCATGCAGGTCCGTATTCTTACGCATGTCTTTGCCCCCAAAACTGCGCCGCGCCGTCGCGGCGGTCCGCTAAGCCCGTTCGGCCAGCAATTCCTCACCGCGCTTTTCGCGGATCAAATTGACGAAGCGGCGGAACAGGTAGTGCGAATCCTGCGGGCCGGGCGAAGCCTCGGGGTGATGCTGGACCGAGAACACCGGCCGGCCGGTCAGCGTGATGCCGCAATTCGAACCGTCGAACAGCGAGACGTGGGTTTCCTCGACGCCTGATGGCAGCGAGTCGGCATCCACGGCAAAGCCGTGGTTCATCGAGACGATCTCGACCTTGCCGGTGGTGTGGTCCTTGACCGGATGGTTGGCGCCGTGATGGCCCTGGTGCATCTTGGCGGTCTTGCCGCCCAGCGCCAGCGCCAGCATCTGGTGGCCAAGGCAGATGCCGAACACCGGGATGTCGGTCTTCAGCAGATCCCGGATGACCGGAACGGCATAGTCGCCGGTGGCTTCCGGGTCGCCGGGGCCGTTGGAGAGAAAAATGCCGTCCGGCTGCATGGCGAGGATTTCCTCGGCGCCGGACTTGGCCGGCACCACGGTGACCTTGGCGCCGAGGCCGGCGAGCAGGCGCAAGATGTTGCGTTTGACGCCGTAGTCGATGGCGACGACGTGCATTGTCGGTTCGATCTGTTCGCCAAAGCCTTCGTTCCACACCCAGGGCGTCTCGCGCCAGACCGAGGACTGGCCCGAGGTGACCTCCTTGGCGAGATCCAGCCCGATCAGGCCCGACCATGCGGCGGCGCGGCGCTTCAGATCGTCGATGTCGAACACGCCATCGGGCGCATGCGCGATGACGGCGTTGGGCATGCCCTTTTCACGGATCAGCGCGGTGAGCGCGCGGGTGTCGATGCCCGACAAAGCGACGATGCCGCGCTTCTTCAGCCACTGGTCGAGACCAGTGCCGGCACGGTAGTTGGACGGGTTGGTGACATCGGCCTTGAACACGGCGCCGACGGCGCCGGCGCGGGCGACCGGATTGAGATCCTCGATGTCCTCGTCATTGGTGCCGATGTTGCCGATATGCGGGAAGGTGAAGGTGACGATCTGGCCGGCATAGGACGGATCGGTGAGGATTTCCTGATAGCCGGTCAGCGCCGTGTTGAAGCAGACTTCGGCGACAGCGGAGCCGGTGGCGCCGAGACCGCGACCTTCGATGACGGTGCCGTCGGCCAGCACCAGAAGGGCGGTCGGCTTTTCCGTGGCCCAAGCGGGGGTCAAGGCGGGCGTCATCTCGGCCATGCGGCACTCCTGTCAGGCCGCGCGCTGCAACCGGCCCGGCGGGCCATCTGCGCGGCAAACGGCGCGAAGCGGCGATTTCGCGGCTTCCACGCAGTCAAATTTCCGTTCATGCAAGGCCCAGTACATAGGGGAAGGGGGCAGGGCGGTCAATGATCATGCGAAATGCCGCCATATTTTATTTCGCCTAGCAAAATCAGTGGCTTGCCTCGGCACATCAGAGTTTGCCTTGGCTCGCCCGCGGCGCTATTGTCCGCGCCGATCGAAGGAGAATGCACCATGCGCGGCAAAATCGCCGAATCCCTGAAGAGCGCGATGAAGGCGCAGGACAAGCACCGGCTGCCGACATTGCGGCTGATCCAGGCCGCCATTCACGACCGCGACATTGCCAATCGCGGGTCAGGCAAGGAGCCGGCCAGCGACGAGGAGATCCTGCAGATCCTGGCCAAGATGGTGAAGCAGCGCGAGGAATCGGCCAAAGCCTTCGATGACGGCAAGCGGCCGGAACTGGCCGCGCAGGAGCGCGGCGAGATGGAGATCATCCGCACCTTCCTGCCGACGCAACTGGACGATGCGGCGGTAACCGCGGCGGCGCGCGAGGCGATCGCCGCGACCGGTGCGGCCAGCCAGAAGGACATGGGCAAGGTGATTGCCGCGCTGAAACAGAAATATGCCGGCCAGATGGATTTCGGCAAGGCGAGCGGCATCGTCAAGGGTCTGCTGCAGTAGGGTGCTGCTCATCTCGTCGCTTGGGTGGCCGACCGGGCGGAATCCAGATCCGTCCGGAATCCAAGTCCAGGAATTGGAACCCGGATAGCGCCGAGATGTTTATCCGTCATGCAACTGGAGAGATGCCATGACTGAGAACGAAACCCGCTATGAAACCGGTGCGACGAAATATCCGGCAAAGACCGATGCCGACGCTTCCGATGAATTCTCCCAGGATGCGGCCGCCAACGAGAAGCCTGCCGGCGGAATAGGGCTCACCCGCCGGATGGGCGAAGTGGAAGACCGCACCCGCCAGTCGGAGGGACAAAACCCGCCAAGACAAGTCACGCCGAGCGCCGCAACCGAAAAGACGTCCGGGGCCGGCCCCGCTATCGCGGAGCGTTCAAAGGACGCCAAGGCTCCGAAGAGCGGCCAATGAAGCGAAGGCCGGGAGCACTCCTGCGGCGCTTTGGAGATCGGCGGACAAGTGGTTCGCGTAGTTAGCGTTTGCCGATCCCTTCAACGACGATGCGGATGAGGTGCCTGATCTCGTCCTCGCTGAATGACCCGGCCGAAAGCGCCGAAAGCATCGCCTGGCCGTATATTCCAAGCAGGACCAGCGCCATGAAATTGGCATCGTCATCCCTGCGAATGACACCTTGCCGTTGGCCGAGCACCAGAAGGTCCCGGACCAGGCGCTGGAATGAGGGCCGGTCGGGCGGCGGCTGTAGGGACGGACGCTCGGCGGGGGCAAGAGCCAGCCTGGCAAGCGAGGGATTGGCCAGGCACCAGCCGGCGCTGTCGAGAAAGACTGTCTCGAGCATGACGAATACCTCTTCGTTCGCCGCCATGCGGGCGCGGTAGGCGGCATCGCCCGCCTCCACGCGGGCGATGAGCCGCAACGCGATTTCTTCTTTCGAACTGAACAGATTGTAGACCGTTTTGCGGGTCAAGCCGGCGCGCGTCGCGATCTCCTCGACCGAGGTGTTGGCAAACCCCATCTCCCGAAACGCCAGTTCGGCGGCATCGAGGATGAGGCTTCGCGACCGTTCGGTCCGCTTTGGGGTTGTCATTTTTATACCCTAGTGTAAATTTACACATATGTAAATTTTTGCTGCGTGACCGCCGCATTGCGGCAGCCGCCAATCCCGCGAAGGGTCGACCGTGGCGCATCGGAATTCAAGCGGCTCTATGGGAAGCAATGTGCAAATGGCTGGTAGTCTCAAGGAATTCGGCCTTGGGATCTGGATTGCGGATGATCCGATCGTCACGGCGGCCGCCGGCTTTCACTATCCCACGCGTATGGCCGTTATCGGATTGTCCGGGGGCGGTTTGTTCATCTGGTCACCGGTAGAGCTCACGAACGAGCTGCGTGCCGATGTAGACGCTCTGGGCGTGGTGCGCTTCCTGATCCCGCCCAATTCGCTTCACCACGTGTTTCTCGCTGACTGGCAGCGCGGCTATCCCGATGCCAAGGTCTATGCGCCACCCGGCCTGCGGGAAAAGCGCCGAGATATCCTCTTCTGCGGCGAGCTCGGCGATACGCCTGCCGCCGACTGGGCGGACGATCTCGACCAGGTCGTCGTGCGCGGCAACAGGATCACCACCGAGATTGTCTTCTTCCACCGCGCAAGCAGGACAGTGTTGTTCACCGATCTGATCCAGCATTTCCACGCCGGATGGTTCAAGGGCTGGCGGGCGCTCGTAGCCCGGCTGGATCTGATGGTGGCCGCAGAGCCCTCAGTGCCGCGAAAATTCCGCGCCGGCTTTACCGACCGGCGCGCCGCGCGTGCCGCTCTTCAACGCATACTGGCATGGCCGGCCGAAAGAGTGCTGATGGCGCACGGCGAACCAGTGACGGAGGACGCTCAAACGTTCATCCGTCGCGCTTTTCGCTGGCTGGTTGGCCGCTGACTTCCTCGGCGGATTTCGGCGCTTCGAGCACACGGCGCAATGCCGGCGCTTCCTGCTGGATATGATCCCACAGCCGGTTCGCGATCGGCCCATGCGGCCGGTCGCGGCGGCGCGCCACCACCAGTTCGTCGGTGCGGCCCGGCAGATGACGGCCGGCAATGGAGTGCAGGCGTCCGTCCTGCAGTTCTTCCTCGATCAGGAAGCGGGGCAGGTGGCCCCAGCCAAGGCCCTGCAGGATGATCTCCTTCTTCATGCCCTGGTCGGCGACGAGGCATTGCGGCGCGCCTTCGATCAGCGAATAGTTTTGTTGTGGCGAATGGCGGGCGCTGTCGCGCATGACGCATTGGGTGAGTGCCTGCATCTGGTCCGGGGTGATCGGCTGCTCGATACGCTGAGGCAGAAAGCCCGGCGCCACCACGGGAATGAAGGACACCTTGCACAAATCGACCCATTCCACCCGCGCATTGCCCTTGTCGACCCAGTGCAGGATCAGGTCGGCTTCGTCGTCGAAGAGACGCTCCCATGGGCCGCCCACCGCTTCGAAATGCAGATGCAGGCGCGTGCCGGGCAACTGTGCGAAGAATCGCCCGAGCATGCCCAGCACCTGCGGGCGCGGGCACAGGTCGCCGATCACCACATGGATCTCGCTTTCCTCACCCATCGCCAACTGGGCGGCATGGACGCGCAAACCGTCCAGCTCGCGCAGCAGCGATAGCGCTCGGCGGTGGAACGACAGCCCGGCCTCGGTCGGACGCACGCGATAGCCGCTGCGATCCAAAAGGACGAGGCCGAGCTGTCGCTCCAGCTTGGCGACGGCGGCGAACACCGCGGGGTGCGAGCGATACAGCATGGCCGCCGCAGGCTGAAAACCGCCGGTGCGGACCACCGCATCGAAGCATTGCAGATCGTGCAGGGTGAATTCGGCCATGTCGGTTTTTGTTACAGAGATTGTCTTATCTTTGTAATATCAACAAAATCGCTCCACAGCTAGGCTCTGTCTCGTTCAACGTTCCAGAAGGAATCTTCATCATGAATGAGCTGAATTTCGTCACAACGGGCGACGGCACGCGCATCGCCTACCGCTTCGACGGCGAGGCAAGCAAGCCGGTGCTGGTGCTGTCGAATTCCATCGGCACCACGCTGCACATGTGGGATGGGCAGGTCGGCGAATTGTCGAAGCATTTTCGTGTCCTGCGCTACGACTTTCGCGGCCATGGCGGATCGAGCGTTCCGGTCGGCGCCTATTCGCTGGACCGGCTTGGCCGCGACGTCATCGAGTTGCTCGATGCGCTCGACCTGCAACGCGTACATTTCCTTGGCCTGTCGCTCGGCGGGTTCGTCGCGCAGTGGCTCGGCATCCACGCGCCCGAGCGGATCGACCGGCTGATCCTGAGCAACACCTCGTCCCATCTGGCGCCGGCAAGCTATTTCGACGAGCGGATCGCTGCGGTGCGCCAGGCGCCGGACATGTCGGAAACCGCCGAGACGTTCCTGAGCAACTGGTTCCCCGCGTCGCTGGTTGCCGCCAACGAGCCTGTGGTCGAAGACTTTCGCGCCATGCTGCTGGCTATCGACCGGCAGGGCCTGGCGGGTCTGTTCGCGGCGGTTCGCGACGCGGACCTTCGCCGTACCGTGGCACTGATACCCCGGCCGACGCTGGTGATCGCCGGTCGGCACGACACGGTGACGGCAGCCAGCCACAGCGAGCTGATCGCCGCGACGGTGCCCGGCGCGAAGCTGGTTGTGCTGCCTGCGGTCCATCTGTCGAACATCGAATATCCGGCAGAGTTCATCCAGGCTGTCATCGATTTCTGCGCGGAGCCGAGTGCCGCGACGGCAAAGGCATCCGGCACCAGCCCGGCGGTTGCCGAGCGTTCAAGGGACGCTGCGGTTCACAAGGGCGGGCGCCAGCCGGAGCCTGCGTCAATGTGAGCGCCGGGCCGAGCCGAGCCATCTGGCGAGAAGCTTTTCAACGCCTTTCGGAACGATCCCGTCACCTTGCCATTATCAGCACGAAGGCAGGCTCGGCCAGGCAAACGCCGTAACCGACCTTAGAGACGGTCGGCGACGCACCACTTTCGCGCGCCGACACGAGCACGCCGGAGGAAAGCGATGACTGGACGCAAAACCCACGATCAACAAATTCGCATCATTGAAGAGCGGGAAAACACAAAAAACGCCGGCAAGGATTTTGATGCCGAGGCGGATCTGAAACGATCAGCGGCGGAACGCGAAGCACTGCGCAAGGGATCGGACATGAGGACCGATACACCGGACCTCGTCGATCCAGACGACCGCAACATGCTTCGCGGCAAGAATCAGGAAAGCGCCCATCACAAGAACCGTGCCGACGACTAAAGCGCGTCACGGACCAGCAACGCTCCTGGAACATTCGTCATAGATTGGAGGCAGCCCATGGCACGCGGCAGCAAGAAGCGCATCGGAGCAGGTTCACAGGGAAAGGGTTCCGGCACAGGCGCCATGACCGTGACGCCAAAAGACAAGCTCGAAGAAAACAAGGTTCTGTCCAATCGCGACAAGGCACAGCATTCCAAAGAACGCGGTTTGGACTCCAGGCAGGTCGCGACCGAGCAGCATCAGGATCATGCCGCCAACCGTTTGCGGGACTGACGCCCGACAGGGGCGCCAGCCTCGGCCTGGCTGTCCGGGGAGCCGTCAGATTCGTGCCATCTCTATTTGACACCGAGGCTTTCCGGCCAGAGCGCCTGGATTTCCTTCGGCAGCGCATCGCGCACCTTAGCCGATTGGCCAAGATCAATATGCCGTGCAAGAACTCGGAACACCGAGCGTGCTGCATCCTCGGGATCGACGGGGCGGATCGATTTCAATTCCTCGCCGATGTGCTGCGAGAAGTTTTCCAGGGAGCGCGTTTTGTCCGGCTCGGCTGCGGGCCGGTAGTGGTCGTAATAGGCGCCGCGCACCAGGAGCGGCAGTTCCGCCCCAAGTTTGGCCGCAAGCCCGATCTGCAGCCTGTCCCTTACGGTCCGCAGGACCGCGCCCAATATGTGCCATGCAATTCGCCGATCCGGACCATGATCGTCCATGATCTCGTCGAGCCAGATGTTGGTTGTCTGCAGCGTCCTGTCAAAGACATCCAAACCGGTAGCGCTCATCATCGCCTCCTCATCAAATTCATGTCTGGTTTCGAAACGATGCTCAGGGACAATCGTTTCGCTATCTGTCGACAAATTGGCTCGGCCTGTGATCCGGCTCTGCCCCGGGATCCACGGTAGCGGTCTTGGTTGCGCCGGAACCCCTTCCGAAGCAGTTCGTTCCTGGGTGGGCGGCTTTGAGGAACTGGTTGGGGGGAGCGCGTCCTGCAACGGATTTTTTGCGATGCCTGCAAGAAAGACAAAAACCAATGAAGGCGAGAACCGACAGCAACTCCTGCAGATGATGACGACGGAGCATTTGGTGCTGGGGACCGCCAGGGCGGCGACTATTCAGGAGGCAAATCAGCGCGCAAATTTGTTCCTGACTTCGGTATCCAGCGCCACGATCGCCCTTGCTTTCGTGGCCCAGGTGACGAGGATGGGGCTTCCTTTCATGCTGTTCAGCCTGATCCTGTTGCCGTGCCTCTACTTCATTGGGCTGGTGACATTCGTCAGGGCTGTGCAGGTGGCCATCGAAGACATGGTCCACGCCCGCGGCATGGCACGCATCAGGCATTGCTACACCGAGTTCGCCCCTTCGATGGCGCGCTATCTGGTTCACTCCACCCATGACAACCAAACGGCTCTGCTGGCCGATGTCGGCCTCAAGCCAAGGCCCTGGCAAGCGTTCGCCGGAACCGCAGGGATGGTGAATGTCGTCAACGGTGCCATCGCCGGTGTCTTTGCCGGCGTGATGCTCAAGGTTGTCGTTGGCTCGACGGTCAGTCTCGCCGTGACTGTCGGCATTCTAGCTTTTGCGGTGAGCAACTGGTGCCTGTGGCAATATCACAGGCGCAGTTGGGCAAGCGCGGAACACAAGCTGAAGGTGCTGTTTCCAAACGTGCCGGACAGCGACGGCAAGGCGCGGATCGGATAACGCGTCCGAGAGGGCAGGAGCATCAACTCGCGCTAGGCGGAAACCTCAAGCACGATCTTGCCACGCACATGCTCATTTTCCAGCCGTTCTTCCGCTTTGGCGACCTCTCCAAGAGGGTAGGTGGCTTGCACGAAGGGGGTGACCTTGCCGGTCTCGATGAGGCGGCCGATCTCGGCAAGATGCGCCGCATTCGGCTCGGCCAGGTAGGAGACGCCACGCGCCCGACGCAAGTTTGCCTTTTCCTGCGACGGTTGGGAAAGCGTGGAAACGAGCGTCCCGCCAGGCTTGAGCACCTCCCAGGAGCGCTCCTGCGTGTCGCCCGCGACAAGATCGAACACCAGGTCGACCGCATCGACGACCTCTTCGAAACGCTGATTCTTGTAGTCGACCGTCTGATCGGCGCCAAGCTCACGCACGAAAACGACGTCCTCGGCGGAAACGGTTGTCGCGACGAACGCGCCCGCGGCCTTGGCCAGCTGGATCGCCAGATGACCGACGCCGCCGGCGCCGCCATGGATGAGAACCCGTTGTCCGGATTTGAGGCCGCCATGGTCGAAAAGGCCTTGCCATGCGGTGATGCCGGCAAGCGGCACCGCCGCGGCTTCGACATGGCTTAGACGATCCGGTTTGGCAGCCGCTTCCGTCGCCTTGACCACGACATATTCGGCATTGCCGCCCCGGTCATGACCAAGCATCGCAAACAACGGGTCGCCCTTCTTCAACGTATGCGCCCGCGTACCGCATATTTCCACCGTGCCGGATACGTCGCGCCCGAGCGTGACCGGCAGGGTCTCGCTCACCGACCCTTCGCGGGTCTTGTAGTCGATCGGATTGACGCTTGCGGCGCGGACCCTGAGCACAACCTCGTCGTCAAGGGGCTGAGGCGAGGGGACCTGATCGATCGAAAGGACCTCAGGTCCGCCAAAAGCGTGGATGCGGATTGCTTTCATGTCGGCATACCTCCTGTTGTCTGGCTTTCGGCGACGCTGTCTGCAGGGCTGTCGTCAGCGGCTGTGCAACCGGGGTTGCGGCGGCAGGCACGCTGGCCTCCCGGGGGGCCAACGTCAGATGATTTTCCACCGTCATCGGCGACCCAGCGGGATGCCAATTTGTCGGCGGCCAATCCGTCACGATCAGGCCGCCGCAAGGACGCCCAGTCCTGCTAGGCCGTAGACTGCGTCGGCGGGCTCTGGTTCATCATCCACAGCTCGATCGCAGCCAGCACCGCGACCAGAACGCCGATTACAACATGCACGCCCATGGCTGTGGTTGCCTGGAATCCAAGCACCCAGGGAGACACAACTACCCAAAGACCCACAACGAGGTTCAGCCATTCCTCCCAGACAGCAAAGGCGAAGAGGGCGGCAACCGAAAGCACGACAATCACGATGCCGCTGCCCATGGCATTCTGGGACTGTGTCCCCGCCGCGAAGGCGAATATCCATGGAGAGAAGAAGAGAATTGCTCCGAGGACCAGATTTGCTACGTCACAGAGCTTGGCGTTTGACCATTGGTTCATGATTTTCTCCATCAAGCGTGCTCTCCACGCTTCCGAAGCTCAATCGGTGGCCTTGAAACCGTCGGTCACATGGCGGCAAGGCTACAACCAGACTTGCTGGCTTTCTAACTGGAGAGCAGGCCGTTGGCTCCAACCAATCGGCCTGGACACGGCACCGGGAACTGTCCTCGCCGGGAGCATTCAGCCACTCCCGATCCGTTCGCGACATACAACGCGGCGGGAAGGTGCGAGGCGCAGGCGATTACCCATGTCTCGATCATAGTCGTCACCCGGAGCGCCAGTCCTCGAAGAAGACGTTCAATGTAAGCGTGATGTGTTCGCGTTCTGGCAGCCTTCTGTGCCGCTTCCTTCCTGCCGCGGGTACCCTTGGTCCGCACTGCCTTGCGCGCGGCGGCGGAACGACCGGATGCGCCTTTCGTTTCGGCGGCCTTCTCGGCGGCGGCCGCCCGCGCCATGGGCGCGCGTTGTCTCTGGGGACCAACGCGCCGAGGTCGCAAATGATCCGATCCCAGCCTTTGGCTTGCCGGCATCGACGACGCGCGGGGAGTCAGACGCTGGCAAACCTCGGAGATCGGGATCGATACCGGTTCACGACGGGTTGCTGATCAATGCGCATGGTTCGCATGCCGAAGCGGACGTCACGGCTGCGTGCAAATCGGCACTGGCTGCGGCGGCGGTGCCGGATGATCCTTCCTGTATTGGGCGATGATCGGCTCGAGGGTCTTTCGCGGCCAGAATTTCGGTGTGCCGATTTCCTTCAGGCAGGACGCGTTCCAATAGGCGCCCGGCTGTGAATGGTTGGCTGCGACCGCGGCGATGTCGCGCGATTCCGGGTAGATGTAGAGCGTCGTCGGATTGTCCTTGACCATCGGGATAATCTGCTGCGCATCCGCCGGCGACCAACTGGTGCAGCCATTGCTGCGACCGCCGGCATAATCCACCAGCTTGCCGAACGGCACGAAGCCGTCATGGTCGGCATGCGAGCTGTTCGGATTTTTGCGCAGGCACAGGCCGTGCAGCACCTGGGCCGCGTGGCCGCCGATCACCCGCTGCCTGGCGTTCGCGGCTTCGCCTTCGCCGTCGAACTGGATGAAGGTGCGCTGGAAAGCCACGTCCCGTTTCGCACCGGTGCGGTAATAACCCTTGAACGAGGTTTTCGCCTCGCGGGTCATATAGGCGCCGCCGGCCGTCAACGATGAATCCATCGCATTGCCGAAGTTCCTAGCGCACCGCTTGCCGTTCGAAAAATCGACGACGCCCTTCAGATTCCGCCCGCTGCCATGACCCGACGAAATCGCGCGGAAGGAGTCGCTGCCCTCGCAGATGACGTAGTAGCGGCGGCCGAGCACGCCATTGCCCAGATCGCTGGGGCGTGTCGCATCCATGGCGAAGTAGCAGGGGTTCTTGACGGCCCCTTGGGCGACCTTCTTCCGATAAAGCGCGCGGGCACGTTCGAGGACAATTTGTGAGATCTGGCCGTCGCTGTTGCCGACATGAGCCTGCAGCCAGGCCGGAACGTCAGATGATGCGGCAAAGGATCGAGCCGACACCGTCACGGCGATGACGGCGACGAAAAAGCTGGCGACGACGCCCAGACAAACAGATCTCAACCGCACGGATCAATTCTCCTGTCGAAGCGAATGGCTATTTCTTGCGGTATTGCCGCGAGAATCGATCATAGATGGCCTCGCATTATCAGGCGAAACACATCTTGTTTAGCGTACCCGCATGAAGATCCGTAAAGCAGGTCGATGCATGCAAACGCCTACGCCGACATGCTGGCTCCAGGCTTGCGGCGGACGTCTTCGCATCCTTGAAGCAGGGCAACAAACTCGGGTTGGCGGGTTCCTTCGAGCTCGTCGGCGCGTTGGCTGACGGAGCATCAAACGAAAAACCCGCCTGTGCGGCGGGCCATTGGCGCAAATCAGCACCATGGACAAATATGTACCATAGCTGAGTGCAGGGAGTCAAGAAAAAATTCCTATCGCGAAAAGCCGCGAGTTCGGAACCTGATCTCTCGAGTTCCGCGATTTTCGATACGCAGGGATTGAGCTATCATCTGATTCTGGCGTGGCTCACGCCTCCTCCCTCCGCCGGGAAAGCATCATCCATGCAGGGCCTCTCATCACCGAACCAACTGTTCGAGCGCTTGGCATAAGGAGGGGTTGCGAAAACGGCTCGCACCAGGAGGTTTGTCATGAAGTTGTCCGCGCCCGTCTATCATCTGAAGCGTCAAGCCAGGCTTTTGTCCCGCGAGGCCAAAATTCCGCTCCACGAAGCGCTTGACCGCGTTGCAGTACGGGAAGGTTTCGCCAGTTGGAGCCTGCTTGCGGCCAAGGCAGCCGGGGCGGCGCCTGCCGGCACACTGTTTGCGCAACTTGCGCCCGGCGATCTGGTCCTGGTCGGTGCACGACCCGGCCACGGCAAGACGCTGATGAGTCTCGAACTGGCAATCGAAGCCATGAAGTCCGGCAGTCGGGGCGTGTTCTTCACGCTGGAGTATACGCAGCGGGATGTGCTCGACCGGTTTCGAGCCATCGGGGCAGACCCGGTGCAGTTCAACGACCGGTTCGTGTTCGACAATTCCGACGCCATCAGCGCCGACTATATCGTCAAGGCATTGGGCTCGGCGCCGCGCGGCACGCTGGTGGTGATCGACTATCTGCAACTGCTCGACCAGAAGCGGCAAAATCCGGAGCTGATGGCGCAGGTTCGCACGCTGAAAGCGTTTGCCGGCGACAGGGGATTGATCCTCGTCTTCATCTCGCAGATCGACCGGTCCTACGACCCGGCGCAGAAGCCGGTTCCCGATATCGGCGATGTGCGGTTGCCGAACCCTCTGGATCTGTCGCTGTTCAACAAGACCTGCTTCCTGAACAAGGGCGAGATCCGGTTCCACGCGGCAGGCTGACGATCGGGTCAGCCAAGCCTTCATTGAGCGGCTGCCGGCAGATTCACGGGCTGCGCAAGCAATGCCGAGCCGTGCTGCGCCCGCAACGTATCGGCCGCCTGGCGAACCACTTCGGATATAAGCAGCAGCTGTTTGGCGATCGGACTTGTCTTGCGCCAGATCATGCCGATCGTCCGCGACGGTTGGGGGTTGGCAAAGTGGGCGACAGACACCGCCGCCGAGCGCGTCTCCACCGGCACGGCCATTTCGGGAATCAAGGTGACGCCGACACCGGCGCCGACCATTTGCACCAGGGTCGACAGCGAGCTGCCGTCCAGCAACTCCCTTGGCCGCGCCGAATGCATGTTGCAGAACGACAGCGCCTGATCGCGAAAACAATGGCCTTCCTCCAGCAGAAGCAGCCGCATCTCGCGCAGCATTTCGCGGTTGGGGACCGGCTTTCCCTCGTCCTCGCCGGGCCGGACCAGCACGAAGTTCTCGGCAAACAGCACGATTTCCGTCAGCGAGGGTTCCGACACCGGCAAGGCGACGATGGCCGCGTCGAGCCGGCCGTCGGCCAGTTCCTGGATCAGCTTCTGCGTTTGCGTTTCGCGCACGTGGATATCGAGCCCGTCATGCATGCGGGCGAGGTGGCCGATGATGGCAGGCAGGAGGTAGGGTGCGATCGTCGGGATCACGCCGATGCGCAACCGTCCCACCAGCCGGTCGCGCGAGGCGCGGGCCAGATCCGTCAGCTCATCCACCGAGCGCAGGATGTCGCGGACGCGCAAGGCGAATTCCTCGCCGAAATTGGTCAGCCGGACCTGGCGTGGGCCTCTTTGGAAAAGCTCCGTGCCCAGCGTTTCCTCCAACTCCCGGATCTGCACCGAGATGGCGGGCTGCGAGATCGAGCAGGCATCGGCGGCGCGGCCGAAATGATTGTGCCGGGCCAGCGCCTCGAAATAACGCAGCTGCTTCAGCGTCAGGTTTGTCATAATGTCATCTTATCGCTGCAATCAGGAAATCCAACTTAAATTAATCAAGCGGCTTTGCTATAGGAGTCGTAACGAAGATGAGGAGCAGCCGGGACCGCCTGGTGAGGCGCATGCCCGCAGCAACAGGACATCCAACATATTCGGTCGCGTATCGGGCTCAGGTCATCGCGCCAGCCATGAAACGGACCGCCTACAGGGACATTTTTGTGTTCCTGTTCACGCAGCAGTTGAACAGCTCAACTCAGCCACGATCGGAGAGAAGAACATGGACGCACAGACCGATGATCCCAGTGCCGGCAAATGCCCCGTTGCGCACGGATCCTCCAGCAGGACGAACCGTGACTGGTGGCCGAACCAACTGGACCTTGGCGTTCTGCATCAGCAGTCGAACCTTTCGGACCCGATGGGCGAAGAGTTCGACTATGCCGAGGAATTCAAGTCGCTCGATCTCGATGCGGTGATCAAGGACCTGCACCAGGTGATGACGGATTCGCAGGATTGGTGGCCGGCCGACTTCGGCCATTACGGGCCGCTGTTCATCCGCATGGCCTGGCACAGTGCCGGCACCTACCGCATCGGCGACGGCCGTGGCGGCGCCGGGGCCGGCCAGCAGCGTTTTGCTCCGCTCAACAGCTGGCCGGACAATGCCAATCTCGACAAGGCGCGCCGGCTGCTGTGGCCGGTCAAGCAGAAATATGGCCGCAAGATCTCCTGGGCCGACCTGCTGATCCTCACCGGCAACGTCGCGCTGGAATCGATGGGCTTCAAGACCTTCGGTTTCGCCGGCGGCCGCGCCGACGTCTGGGAACCCGAGCAGGACGTCGATTGGGGTTCGGAAACCAAGTGGCTCGACGACAAGCGCTACTCCGGCGACCGCGAACTCCAGGGCCATCTCGGCGCCGTCCAGATGGGTCTGATCTATGTCAATCCGGAAGGGCCGAACGGCAAGCCGGATCCGCTGGCCTCGGCACGCGATATTCGCGAGACGTTCGGCCGCATGGCCATGAACGACGAGGAGACCGTGGCGCTGATCGCCGGCGGCCACACCTTCGGCAAAACCCACGGCGCCGGCGATGCTTCGCTTGTGGGTGCGGAGCCGGAAGGCGCCGGCATCGAAGCGCAGGGCCTCGGCTGGTCGAGCAAGCATGCCACGGGCATCGCCGGCGATGCCATCACCTCGGGCCTCGAGGTGACCTGGACCACGACGCCGACCAAGTGGAGCAACAACTTCTTCGACAATCTGTTCAACTTCGAATGGGAGCTGACCACGAGCCCTGCGGGCGCCCATCAGTGGACGCCGAAGGGCGGCGCCGGTGCCGGCACCGTGCCGGATGCCCACGATCCGTCCAAGCGCCGCGCGCCTGCCATGCTGACGACCGATCTCGCGCTGCGGGTCGATCCGGCCTACGAGAAGATCTCGCGGCGCTTCCATGAGCATCCGGACCAGTTCGCCGACGCGTTTGCCCGCGCATGGTTCAAGCTGACCCATCGCGACATGGGTCCGGCCGTTCGCTATCTCGGCCCGCTCGTGCCCAAGGAAGAACTGATCTGGCAGGATCCGATCCCCGCGGTCGACCACGAACTGGTCGGCGAGCAGGACATTGCGTCGCTGAAGGCGAAGATCCTGGCATCGGGCCTGTCGGTTTCCGAATTGGTCTCGACGGCGTGGGCTTCGGCCTCGACGTTCCGCAATTCCGACAAGCGCGGTGGTGCCAATGGTGCACGTATCCGACTGGCGCCGCAGAAGGATTGGGAGGTCAACCAGCCGGCGGAACTGTCGAAGGTGCTGGCCAGGCTGGAAGCCATCCAGAAGGAGTTCAACGCGGCACAGACCGGCGGGAAAAAGATCTCGCTGGCCGACCTCATCGTTCTCGGCGGTGTCGCCGCTGTCGAGAAGGCGGCGAAGGATGGCGGCCACGAGGCCAAGGTGCCGTTCACGCCGGGTCGCATGGATGCTTCACAGGAACAGACGGATGTCCATTCCTTTGCCGCGCTCGAGCCGAAAGTCGATGGCTTCCGCAACTATGTCAGGGGCAAGCAGCCGATGTCGGTCGAAGCCATGCTGGTCGACCGGGCGCAATTGCTGTCGCTGACCGCACCCGAAATGACGGTGCTGGTCGGCGGTCTTCGTGTGCTCGGCGCCAACACGGCCAACTCGAAGCACGGCGTGTTCACCGACCGGCCGGGTACGTTGACCAACGACTTCTTCGTCAACCTGCTCAGCATGAACACGATCTGGGATCCGGCCGCCGGCTCCGACGAAGTCTACGAGGCGCGTGACCGCAAGACCAAGGCGGTCAAGTGGACCGGCACCCGTGCCGACCTGATCTTCGGCTCGCACGCCCAATTGCGCGCGCTTGCCGAGGTCTACGGGTCGGCGGACGCCAAGGCGAAATTCACCAGGGATTTCGTTGCGGCATGGACCAAGGTGATGAACGCCGACCGCTTCGACATCGCCTGAGATCGCTAAAGGTGCTCCGGCGCGGCCGCGCCGGATCGCCGGTCCTCCCAAGGACACAACGCCAGGGCCGCGTTTCCAGTGATGGGAGCGCGGCCTCTGTCGTATGGGGCCGCGCTTTGGTGGACCGCGCCTCCCTGGTCAAGCGTGCTATTTTGTGGGTATCGCGTCTGCACCGGTGCACCATGATCGAAATCGTCAAACCCGCGTTCGAACATCTGCTGTCCTACAAGGCGGCACTCGAACGCGGCTGGTCGCCGGACAATGTGCGATTGCTGGAAGCGACGCGCGAGCAGCTTGCGGCAATCGAAAGGGATCCCGTGGCTTTTCTCGCCGACCTCGATGATCCCCAGGCCAGGGGCGGTCCGATCACCTTGCCCGACGGCAAAAAGGTGCCGCGCCTGCCAGGCTTCCGCCGCTGGATCTGGGACGGCGAGGCGTCGGGCTCGATCGGCTTTCGCTGGCAGAAGGGCACGTCGGACCTGCCGCCGCATGTGCTCGGCCATATCGGCTATGCGGTGGTGCCGTGGAAGCGGCGGCGCGGCTACGCTACACAGGCGCTGCGCCTGATGCTGGAGGAGGCGAGGGCGGTCGGCCTGGCTCACGTCGAGATCACCGCCAAACCGGGCAATCCGGCCTCGCACAAGGTGATCCTGGCCAATGGCGGCAAGCTCGTCGAACGCTTTTTCGAGGACGCCGCCTATGGCGGAGCAGAAAGCTTGCGGTTCCGAATCGAGCTGTAGGATGTATCTCAACCATGCTCATCGGCGCACAGCGCATGATCCGACAGCGCGCGGATGACGTAGCAATCACCGACCGTCTGGCCATTGCAGCACGTGGCGATGCGTTCGAGCTCGGCCTCGAGCCGCTTCAACTGGGCAATCTTTTCCCGCACCGAGATCAGTTGCTCCTCGGCGATCTTGTCGGCGTGGCCGCAGGGTTGCTCGGGGTGGCCGCTCAAATCGATCAGAGAGCGGATGTCCTCGACGGCGAAACCGAGATCGCGGGCGTGGCGGATGAAGGCCAACCGCTCCAGCTCCTGCCTGGAATAGCGGCGCTGGTTGCCTTCCGAGCGCTCGGGTGCGGCAACAAGGCCCATCTGCTCGTAGTAGCGGATGGTCGGCACCTTGACCCCGGTGCGGCGCGAGAGATCACCAATCGAAAACATGAATTGCCTCTTGAAGCTCTAGTGACTAGAGCAATTACAGTGCCTGACATCAGCGTTCAAGACCATGCGGCGACGCCGCGCGGGCAAGACAGACAGGTGATGTGATGACGGCGCCCCTCGACCAGGTAAAAATCAGGCAGACGCGGTTCAAGATCGGCGGCATGGATTGCGCCTCTTGCGCAACCAAGATCGATACGGCGGTGCGTCGCCTAGACGGCGTCGCCGATGTCTCGGTTTCGGTGACCGGTGCCAGCATGACGGTCAGCCATGGCGGCGCGTTGCCGGAAGACAAGGTGCTGCAGCAGGTGGCTCGGCTCGGCTACGGCATCGTCAAGGCCGAGGCACATGTATCGCCGATGTCAAACAAGGCGCACGCCGATCACGTCCACAATGACCATGAAGGCCACGATCATGCGAGCCACGATCCCGATCATGGCCATTCCGAGACGGGGCAGGCGTGGTGGCGTTCCCGCCGGGCGGTGCTGACGCTCGCCTGCGCGGCAGCGCTTCTCGCCGCATACGGCATCGGCCATCTGTTCCCGGTGGCGGAACGCGGGGTGTTCCTGGCCGCGCTGTTGGTCGGCCTGGTGCCGATCGCACGGCGCGCGCTGATGGCGGCATTGGCCGGCACGCCGTTTTCGATCGAGATGCTGATGACCATCGCGGCGATAGGCGCCGTGATGATCGGTGCCACTGAAGAGGCCGCCGCCGTGGTGGTGCTCTTCCTGATCGGCGAGCTTCTGGAGGGTGTCGCCGCCGGCCAGGCGCGGGCGAGCATCCAGGGACTTGCCGATCTGGTGCCGAAGACGGCCTTGGTCGAGCGCGCAGGCGGCACATCGGAGTGTCCCGCCGAAGACCTTGCGGTCGGCGACATCATCCTGGTGCGGCCGGGCGACCGCATCCCGGCCGATGGCGAGATCATCGAGGGCGCGAGCGAAATTGACGAGGCGCCGGTGACCGGCGAGAGCACGCCGAAGCGCAAGGGCGTTGCGGACGCCGTCTTTGCCGGCACGATCAGCACCGACGGCGTGCTGAAGGTGCGGGTAACGGCGGCCGCTTCCGACAACACCATCGCCCGAATCGTGCGGCTGGTGGAGGAGGCGCAGGAGGCCAAGGCGCCGACAGAGCGCTTCATCGATCGCTTCTCGCGCACCTACACGCCGGCGGTGCTGGCGGTCGGTGCGCTGGTGGCATTGTTGCCGCCGCTGCTTGCCGGCGGCGACTCGAACGAATGGATCTACAAGGGCCTGGCGATCCTGCTGATCGGCTGCCCCTGCGCACTGGTCATCTCGACCCCGGCGGCGATCGCCGCGGGCCTTGCGACCGGTGCGCGGCGTGGCCTGTTGATGAAAGGCGGTGCGGTGCTGGAAGGCTTTCGCCGGATCACGGCGGTCGCCTTCGACAAGACCGGTACGCTGACCGCAGGCAAGCCTGTCGTCACCGACATCGTGGCGTATGGAAGGGATGAACGCACCGTGCTGGCGCTGGCGGCAGCACTGGAGCAGGGCTCCAGCCATCCGTTGGCGATGGCGATCCTGGACCGGGCCAAGGCCGACAAGGCGCCGGTGCCGCCGGCTCTCGCGGCGAAGGCAATCTCGGGCAAGGGTGTCGAGGGCAGCGTTGGCGGCGTCGCCGTCTTCCTCGGCTCCGGCCAGGCGGCGGGCGAACGCGCCGACATGACGCAAGCGCAGCGCCTCGTCGTCGACAGCTTCAACGGCCAGGGCAAGACGGTGTCAGTGCTCGTCGCCGATGGCGTGGTGGCCGGGCTGATTGCCATGCGCGACGAGCCGCGGCCGGATGCTGCGGCCGGGATCGCGGCGCTGAAGGCCGAGAGCATCCGCGCAGTGATGCTGACCGGCGACAACCGCCGCACGGCGCAAGCCATCGCCGCTTCGCTCGGCATCGAGGCGCGGGCGGAGCTGTTGCCCCAGGACAAGCAGCGCATCGTCGGCGAATTGCAGCGCGAGGGTTTCAAGGTTGCCAAGGTCGGCGACGGCATCAACGACGCGCCGGCGCTCGCGGCCGCCGATATCGGCATTGCCATGGGCGGCGGCACCGACATGGCGCTGGAGACCGCGGACGCGGCGATCCTGCACGGCCGCGTCATGGACGTCGCGCGTATGGTGAAACTGTCGCGGGCGGTGATGGCCAATATCGGCCAGAACATCACCGTGGCGCTGGGGCTGAAGGCGGTGTTCCTGGTCACCACCATTTTGGGCATCACCGGCCTGTGGCCGGCGATCCTGGCCGATACCGGCGCGACCGTGCTGGTCACCGCCAACGCCATGCGCCTGCTGCGCTGGCGCGGGTGAAGTGTTTTTGGTTGATCACGATCTTTTCGGAAAACCGGCGTCCACTTTTCCGGATCGTGATCTACTCGGCTGGGGCTGTCAGCGGCGGCGTGGCGTTGCTGCGCCCTTCCCAGACATAAGAGGCGAGCGCCACTGCCACGGCGACCAGCATGGCGATGGCGCCGAGCAGCGGCAGGCTGCGGTAGCCATAGCCGCTGTTCAGCATCGCGGCGCCCAACGAAGCGGCCAGCGCGATGCCGACATTGAAGCCGGACGGAATGAGCGACGAAGCGAGGTTGGAAGCATCTGCCGTCCAGGCCAGGATGCGGGTCTGGATCGGCGTGCCGATGGCGAAGTTGAGACCGCCCCAGATGACGATCGCCACAACCATCGGCAGGGGATAGGGGCTGACGGCATAGATGACGCCAAGCGTCACCGCCTGCAGGGCCAGCATGGTGATCAATGACGGCATCAGCTTCCAGTCGGAGAGCTTGCCGCCGAGGAAGACGCCAAGGGTTGCGCCGACGCCGTTGAGCAGCAGCACCCACGGCACCAGGTTCTCGTCGAGACCGGTGACTTCCAGCAGTGTCGGGGTGATGTAGGTGAACAGGCCGAACTGGCCGATCATCAGCATCAGCATCAGGATCAGCGATGTCCAGACCTGCTGGCGGGCCAGCACGCGGACCTCGCGGGCGAAACCGGCGGGCTTGGCCGATGAGCCGGTGGTGCGCGGCAAAAGGGCTGCCATGGCAAGCGTTGCCGCGACACCCAGCGCGCACATCACCCAGAAAGTCGCACGCCAGCCCCAGATGTTGCCGATCGCGGTGCCGGCCGGCACGCCGATGACGTTGGAGACGGTGAGGCCGGACAGGATGACGGCGACAGCCATGCCGCGCTGGTCCTCGCGCACGAGACCGACGGCGACGACCATGGCGACGCCGAAATAGGCGCCATGCGCGACCGCCACGGCAATGCGCAACAGAAGCATCGAGGTGAAATCGGGCGCCAGCGCGCAAGCCGCCTGGCCAATGGTGAAGGCGATGGCGAGGCCTAGCAGCAGGCTCTTGCGCGACAATGACTTGGTGGCGAGCGCCAGCAGCGGGCCGCCGATGGCGATGCCGCCGGCATAGCCGGAGACGAGATAGCCGGCGGAGGGAACCGAGACGCCCAGGCCTTGCGCCACCTGCGGCAGCACGCCGGCAATGACGAATTCGGTGGTGCCGAAGGCAAAGGCGGCGATGAACAGGGCGATGAGCGGAAGCGACATGGGGAAGCCTTAGCTGGAAGCGCCTCAAACCACGGATGGGCTTTGCGGGCAATCCAGAAATTTTTGTCGCGAGTTTAGGTTTTCTTCAGTGGGGGCGAGGCGGTGAAGCGCCAATCTCCCCCTTGTGGGGGAGATGGCCGGGGTAAAGGAAGCGCGCGAACCTATCCAAGCGCGCTCCCTTCCTCTCCCCCGACCGACGGGGTAGAGGAAGGGCGCGATCTTATTTCAACTAGCGCCCTTCCTCTCTCTCCGGAGGCCTCGTGGGGGATTGCTATTCTTCAGCTCGCCTTCAACCGCGACCCCGTCAGCAGGCCGCGCTCTTCAAGCACCGGATAGGCCATCGAGGCCAGCAGCGAATTGATCTGCTTCAGGTCGCGGATGGTGTCGAGATGGATCGAGCTGGTTTCGACGCTCTTGGCGGTGCCGTCGCGCAGCCGCACGAAATGGCTGGCGCTGGTTTCCTTTTCGCGGTCGCGCAGCCGGTCCTTTTCCAGCACCAGCTGGCGGGCGGTCTCGGGATCGCGCGACACCAGAACGTTGAAGGCAAGCCGCGCATTGGCCAGAACCGAGCCATGGAAGGCGCACAGCTCGGCCCAGCCCTCGTCGGTGAATTCCAGTCCGCGCTCGAACTTCTTCTTCACATGCACCAGCATGTTGCGCACGATGATGTCGCCGACCTGCTCGAGCTTGACGCAGGCGCCGATCAGTTCCTGGCAGCGCAGCGCCTCGTCCTCGGTCAGCGGGTTCCTGGTCAGTTTGGCGAGGTAGAGCTTGATCGCGGCGTGCTTGCGGTCGACGCGGTCGTCGAGTGCGGCCAGCGCCTTGATCTTGTCGGCGTCGGCACTTTCATAGAGTTCGATGATACGCTTGAGCATGATCTCGATCGTCTCGCAGACCCGCACCACCTCGCGGGTGGCATTGGCCAGCGCCTGGCTCGGCACGTCGAGCGCGCTTTCGTTGAGTGCGGACAGCTCGACGACGTCAAGCGAGGCGGCCGGCACGGGCTTGGTGCCAAGTGCGACGATCTTCTCCGAAGCGCGGTAGACGAAGCCTGCCAGCGGCAGGCCGGCGAGCAGGATCAGCACATTGAACAGGATGTGGGCATTGACGATCTGGTCCGCCGCCGTCGAACCGAGAAAGGCGAAGTGCGGCCTGAAGATCATGACCAGGATCAGCATGACCAGCGAGCCAAGCCCGCGCATCAGGAGATTGCCGATCGGCACGACGCGCACTTCGGGGCTCGACGAGCGGGTCAGCATCGGCGCGATCATCGAGGAGCCGAGGTTGACGCCAAGGATGAGAACGACGCCAAGTTCGGGCGTGATCAGGCCACGGCCTGCCAGCGTCGCCATCAACAGCACCGCCGCGATGCTCGACTGGAACAGCCAGGTGATCAGTGCCGCCAGCAGATAGGCGGTGATGGAATCGGTCGAGAAGTAGTTGATGATGACCGGCATGAGCTGGCTGTTGCGCAGGGGCTCCGATGCCTGGCCGATCATCTCCAGCGAGAGGATCAGAAGGCCGATGCCGACCAGGATGCGGCCGGACTGGCGCCAGTCGCGCCGCTCGGTGGCCATGAACATGACCGTGCCGGTGATCAGGCACAGTGGCACCAGCAAGGTGAGGTCGAAGGTCAGCAGCTTGACCACCAGCGCCGAGCCGATCTCGGCGCCGCGCACCGCCAATTGGCCCGCGGCGCCAGAGACGATGCCAGAGCCGGCGAAGGAGCCGACCAGCAGCGTGACGGCGGTGGAGCTCTGCAGGGCGATGGCAAGGCCGGTGCCGGCCAGCACCGCCATGATCGGATTGCGCATGGTGGCGCGGAGGCGATGGCGCAGCACGTCGCCATAGGCGCGTTCAACGCCGGTCTTCACCATGCGGGTGGCAAACAGCATCAGCGCCACGGCGCCGGCCAGATGCAGAAGGACGACGGACCCGCTCATTTCGTCCCCTGCATGCAAACAGGGCGCCCGCCCTGTTTTGCGTGGCGATCAGAAGGAAAAACGAGGGAACGAATCATGTTCATGGCGGTGACTTATAATAGCGCGAATATTTTAGCCGGATAATAAAATCTTGTCGATTTCAAGGGCCGTTGCCGCGCGACAGGCGGTGTCGGAAAATGGACGGACGCGCAAATGGTTGCATCGCGGGGCGGGCGCGAAGCGGCGGATAGGCCGAGTTTGCGGTGCGACTGGCTCCTGCCTTTGCGATCATGTTCAGCTTCCTTGGGTAAATCAAGGAATTCATTACCTAATTGTAATGCGTGCGTTCAGTTTCGGTTCATCGATGGGCAGCTACTGCTTCGATATCGACAACCAAGGAGACTTCTCATGAAACGCATCGTCCTTTCCGCACTCGCTTTCTCGATGCTGGCCGCCACGTCGCTCACCGGCCAGGCCGCACCGCTGAATGCGCCGAACGCGCCGCAGTCGAACTACAGCCAGGTCGACTGGCAGAAGCCCGGCCACCACAGCGATGTGAGGAAGCGCGTTTACAAGAAGAAGGTCGTCGTCGTGAAGCGCAACAACTGGCGGCATGGCCAGAAATATTCCGGCTGGAAGCGCCATCAGCCGATCCGCGACTATGGCCGCTACGGCCTGCATCGCCCCGGCCGCGGCCAGGAATGGATCCGCGTCGGCAACGACTATGTCCTGGTCGGCATCCTCTCCGGCGTCATCTTCGGCGCGCTTGCCGCGCATTAATCGGCACCTTGCCGGACATTGAAAAGGGAGGCGGCCCGCTACGGCCGCCTTTCTTTTTGCCTGTGGAAACCGGGTATGGCCCGCATTAAGGGTCGTCGGATTTCGCGGGCGTGATTATATAACCGGGAAACGAGTTCCCCGATGCGCTTTCCACCCGCCTTCCTCGACGAGATACGCGACCGCGTGCCGATTTCATCGGTGATCGGCCAGCGCGTCGCGTGGGACCGCAAGAAGACCAACGCACCACGCGGCGACTATTGGGCGTGCTGCCCGTTTCATGGCGAGAAGAGCCCTTCCTTCCACTGCGAGGACAAGAAGGGCCGCTACCATTGTTTCGGCTGTTCGGTCTCGGGCGATCATTTCAAGTTCCTCACCGAACTGGACGGGATGAGCTTTCCCGAAGCTGTGGAAAAGATCGCCGACATGGCCGGGGTGCCGATGCCGGTCCGCGATGCGCAGGAGGAGCGGCGCGAAAAGGAACGCGCCAGCCTGACCGACGTCATGGAGATGGCGACCGCCTTCTTCCAGGAACGGCTGCAGGGACCGGAAGGCGCCAAGGCGCGTGCCTATCTGCGCGACCGCGGCCTGACGCCGGCGACGCAGCAATCGTTCCGGCTCGGTTTTGCGCCCGACAGCCGCAATGCGCTGAAGGAGCATCTCGCCGCCAGGGGCGTGCCGAAAGCCGATATCGAGGCCTGCGGACTGGTGCGCCACGGCGACGACATCCCGGTTTCCTATGACTGGTTCCGCGACCGCATCATGTTTCCGATCCCGGATTCCAGGGGGAAGATCATCGCTTTTGGCGGCCGCGCGCTGCAGCCCGATGCGCTGGCCAAATACATGAACTCGCCCGACACCGAGCTCTTCCACAAGGGCAACGTGCTTTATAATTTCGCCCGCGCCCGCAAGGCCTTGGCCAAGGGCGGCACGGTCATCGCCGTCGAAGGCTATATGGATGTCATCGCGCTGGCACAGGCCGGCTTCGAGAATGTCGTGGCGCCGCTCGGCACCGCGCTTACCGAGAACCAGCTCGAGCTGCTGTGGCGCATGGCGCCGGAGCCGATGTTGTGCTTCGACGGCGACAAGGCCGGGTTGAAGGCCGCGTGGCGGGCCGCCGACATGGCGCTGCCGTCGGTGCAGGCCGGCCGCTCGGCGCGTTTCGCGCTGCTGCCGGAAGGCAAGGATCCCGACGATCTGGTCAAGGCCGAAGGACCGGATGCGTTTCGTAGCGTTCTGGCCGAGGCGCGGCCGCTGGTCGACCTTTTATGGATGCGTGAGACGGCGGGCGGCGTCTTCGACACGCCGGAGCGGCGGGCCGAGCTCGAGAAGACGCTGCGCGAACTGACCAGCCGCATCCGCGATGAAAGTCTCCGCTACCATTATCAACAGGAGATGCGCGAGCGCGTGTTGAGCTTCTTCGGCTCGCAGCGCGGCACCAGGCAAAGCGGCCGCCAGGATGGGCGCCCGGGCCAGGGCAAGGCAGCCGCTCCCGGCGGGCAGTTCGCCAAGAGCGGTGGCGGCCGCATTGCGATCACCGAAAGTCTCGGCCAGTCGGCTTTGGTCAAACGCGGCGGCGAGGGGATGTCGGTGCGCGAGGCGACGATCATCGTCGCATTGGTCAACCATCCGGCACTGATCGACGAGAATTTCGCCCATATCGAGTTTCTCGATCTTGCCAACTCCGATCTGAGGCGGCTGCATGCGGCAATCCTCGATGCAATGGCGCATGACATGGCCAATGACCGCCAGGCGGTGATTGCGACGATCGAACGCGCCGGCTGCGCCGAGATCTGGGAGCGGGCGGTCGGCCTGATCCGGCGAATGCGGCAATGGCCGGCGCTGGAGACCGCCGCCCTCGAAGATGCCCGCGATGCTTTCAGCCAGGCGCTGCACTTGCAGCGCAGCGCGCGCACCTTACATAAGGAACTGAAACAGGCGGAAGCGGCGCTCGCCACCGATCCCACAGACGAAAACTACCGGCACCTGATCGAAATTCAGGCGCAATTCCAGGATGTGCAAGCCACGGAAGCGCTGATCGAAGGGTTTGGCGTCTCCTCTGGCAGGGCAGGGCGAGCTTAGTTGGAAGCGAGTGAATTGAGAAAGCGTCGTTGCGCGTCGAAATGGCGCGTAACGGGCTAAGTCGGGTAATTGATTCGCTTTTTTCATGCGAATCATGCGAGAGGCGCTTGACCTTCTGGCAGATTGGCGGAATCAGGACGATTCGAAACGTTAACCCGAACCCGCGTCGACGGGAAATAAGCGATGTGAGGTACCGGTCACTGGACAGGCAGCCCGCCTGCCACAGATATCAGGGTTAATCTGGACTTAATGGATGTCGCCCAAAAAAGGGAAACCCGGTTTTGGGGCAACGACATACACCAAACGAAACGAGTTGATGCAGTTACTGGCCCGGTGAAGCGCGTTTCATAAGCGAGCGCATCCGATTTGACTGGTCCGACAGCTTACGCGGCTTTGAAGTTCGGCCGCTAGGAGAAGATAAAGACTATGGCGACAAAGGAAAAGGAAGAGGTCGAAACCGAACGCGAAGGCGCCACCGATGGCCCTCTGCTCGACCTTTCCGATGATGCTGTCAAGAAGATGATCAAGGCCGCCAAGAAGCGCGGCTATGTCACCATGGACGAGCTGAATTCGGTGCTGCCCTCAGAGGAAGTGACCTCCGAGCAGATCGAGGACACGATGGCGATGCTGTCCGACATGGGCATCAACGTGGTCGAAGACGACGAGCAGGGCGAGGAGCCCGAGGCCGCCGACACCGCGGCCGATGCCGAGGAAGACGCCAACGAGCTGGCTGAGCAGACCGGCACCGCGGTTGCCGCCACCACCACCAAGAAAGAACCGACCGATCGCACCGACGATCCGGTGCGCATGTATCTGCGCGAGATGGGCTCGGTGGAGCTTTTGTCGCGCGAGGGCGAAATTGCCATCGCCAAACGCATCGAGGCCGGTCGCGAGACGATGATCGCGGGTCTGTGCGAAAGCCCGCTGACCTTCCAGGCCATCATCATCTGGCGCGACGAACTCAACGAATCCAAGATCCTGCTGCGTGAGATCATCGATCTCGAAGCCACCTATGCCGGCCCCGAGGCCAAGCAGGCGCCGGTGGTCGAGCGCGTCGAGGAAGCCAAGGTCGAGGACAAGCCGCGCCGTTCGCGCGACGACGAAGACGACATCACCAATGTCGGCGCCGATACGCGTGGGCTGACGGATGACGACGACGAAGACGAGGACGAAGCGAGCCTGTCGCTGGCCGCGATGGAAGCGGAACTCCGCCCGCAGGTGATGGAGACGCTCGACGTTATCGCCGACACCTACAAAAAGCTGCGCAAGCTGCAGGACCAGCAGGTCGAGAACCGTCTGGCCGCGGCCGGCACGCTGTCGCCCAGCCAGGATCGCCGGCTGAAGGAGCTGAAGGACCAGCTGATCAAGGCGGTGAAGTCGCTGTCGCTCAACACGGCGCGCATCGAGGCGCTGGTCGAGCAGCTCTACGACATCAACAAGCGCCTGGTGCAGAACGAAGGCAAGCTGCTCAGGCTCGCCGAAAGCTACGGCGTGCGTCGCGAAGAGTTCCTGAAGGAATATCAGGGTTCCGAGCTCGACCCGAACTGGACGCGCTCGATCGGCAACCTGACCTCGCGCGGCTGGAAGGAATTCACCAAGAACGAGAAGGATGCGATCAAGGACCTGCGCGCCGAGATCCAGAACCTCGCCACCGAAACGGCGATCTCGATCCTGGAATTCCGCAAGATCGTCAACCAGGTGCAGAAGGGCGAGCGCGAAGCGGCGATCGCGAAGAAGGAAATGGTCGAGGCCAATCTGCGCCTCGTCATCTCAATCGCCAAGAAATACACCAATCGCGGCCTGCAGTTCCTCGACCTGATCCAGGAAGGCAATATCGGCCTGATGAAGGCGGTCGACAAATTCGAATACCGCCGTGGTTACAAGTTCTCGACCTACGCGACGTGGTGGATCCGGCAGGCGATCACGCGTTCGATCGCCGATCAGGCGCGCACCATCCGCATTCCGGTGCACATGATCGAAACGATCAACAAGATCGTGCGCACCTCGCGCCAGATGCTGCACGAGATCGGCCGCGAGCCGACGCCGGAAGAACTGGCCGAAAAGCTTGCCATGCCGCTCGAAAAGGTGCGCAAGGTCTTGAAGATCGCCAAGGAGCCGATCTCGCTCGAAACGCCGGTCGGCGACGAGGAGGATTCGCATCTGGGCGATTTCATCGAGGACAAGATGGCGATCCTGCCGATCGACGCGGCGATCCAGGCCAATTTGCGCGAGACCACCACGCGCGTGCTGGCCTCGCTGACGCCGCGCGAGGAGCGCGTGCTCAGAATGCGCTTCGGCATCGGCATGAACACCGACCACACGCTGGAAGAAGTCGGCCAGCAGTTCTCGGTTACCCGCGAGCGTATCCGCCAGATCGAAGCCAAGGCGCTGCGCAAGCTCAAGCACCCGAGCAGGTCGCGCAAGCTGCGCAGTTTCCTGGATAGCTGAGACTTACCGATGCAAAGAGTTCAAGGGCGCCGATGGCGCCCTTTTTTGTTTGTGGGGCGCACTCTTGCGGGCCAGGCCCTTCGGGAGGATAATTTCGCTGTCGGATGCATTTCTGGGCGATAAGCCGGATGCCCGCCCCGGCGAAGCCGCCGTGCTCCGTGGCCCCGGAGGGAGGTGTGCCATGACAAGCTACATCGTGCTGATGAACTGGACGGAGCAGGGTGCCAGAAACGTGCGCGAGTCACCGAAGCGGCTCGACGCCGCCAGAAAGCAGCTGGGAGACATGGGCGGATCGTTCAAGGCGTTCTACCTGACCATGGGCGAATACGACATGGTGGCGGTGGTCGAAGCGCCCGACGACGCGGTGCTGGCGCGCTTCTCGCTGATGCTGGCGGCGGCCGGCAATGTCAGGACGCGGACGCTGAAGGCCTTTCCCGAATTAGCCTACCGCGAGATCGTCACCTCGCTCGGATAAAGCCCGTAGCGGAAGGGCCGGACCGGCTGGCCCGATACATTCTCCTTCGCGCGAGCGACCGAGCGACGTCTTGACGGCGCCCGATCGTTCGTGGTCCTTCAAGTTTGCGCTACCAACCAAATGCCGGAACTATGCTGACCGTCTGGTACAATACGCGCTGCCCGGTCTGCGATGCCGGGATCAGCAGGCAGAAGCGGCGGCTGATCGAAGCGATCAAGGCTGGGCGGATCAAGTTCCGAGACATCAATCTTGAACCGGCAGCGCTAGCCGGATTTGGCGCGTCGCTTGAGGATATCCGCCGCCGGCTGCACGCCACCGATGCCGAGGGCCGACTGCTGGTCGGCGCCGATGTCGCCATCGCGGTATGGAAGGTCACGCCGGGCGAGGGCTGGTTGGCGACGCTGTTCGGCAATCCGGTTGCCTTGCCGCTGACACGCTTTGCCTACGATCGCTTTGCCGATCTTCTCTATGCCTGGAACCGGCGCATGGGGCGCTGGTAGCCGAATTTATCGGTGGCCGCCGTTCGCAACGAAGCGGCCGAGACTGGAAAATCGAGCCCGCTGGTGCTGCATTCAGATACATCGTAAGATATATCTTGACTCCATCGATTGACTTGCCTAATTAAGATATATCGTAAGATACAACTCAAGGAGCAATCAATGCACAAACACAATCATTTCGGGCGCGGTCATTTCGGCGAGCGCATGTTCATGCACATGGCCGGCAAATTCGGTGGCAGAGGGGGCGGCGGCTTTGGCCCGTTCGGCCACGGCGGCCGTGGTGGCGGGCGCGGCGGTCCGGGCGACATGTTCCGCGCCGGACGCATGCTGGCCGACGGCGACCTCAAGCTGATCACGCTGTCGCTGCTGGCCGAAGCGCCGCGTCACGGCTACGACATCATCAAGGCCCTGGAAGAGCGCACCAGCGGCATCTACAGCCCGAGCCCGGGCGTGGTCTACCCGACGCTGACCTTCCTGGAAGAGGCCGGCTATGCCGCCTCCGCCGCCGACGGCAACAAGAAGGTGTTTTCGATCACCGAGGCGGGCCAGGCGCATCTCGCCGACAACCGCGAGATGATCGACGGCGTGCTCGACCATCTCGAGCGCTTCGGCCGCAAAATGGCCAAGGCGCGCGACTGGTTCGGCTGGAACGACGAGAGCGAAGAGGGCGGGCGTCGTGGCGGCCGCGGTGGCCGCGGGGATCGTTCGGAAGCGCGCGACGAATTCCGCGCAGTCCGTCACCGGCTGCGCGCGGCTCTGGGCGACTTCGTCGACGCCCCGGCCGACAAGCAGGCCGAGGCCATCGCCATCCTCGAAGCCGCCGCCGAGGCGCTGGAAGCGCTGTCGCACAAGTAAGCTCGTCCAGCCGACCGGACGCAGCCCTTGCCCGCTGGCCCAAGGACCGATAGTGAAATTCATCCCGCGTCACTCTACATGGTGCGGGATGAATGCTGTTGGAGGAAGTCCGATGTCTTTTCTGAAGCGTCTTTTCGGCGGTGGCGGCGGCGGAACCCAGACGGCTGAGCCGACGAGTGCAGCGCCAGCCAAGCAGGTCGAGCACAAGGGCTTTCTGATCAGCGCCACGCCCTACAAGGCCGATGGCCAGTACCAGACCTGCGGCGTCGTCTCCAAGGAGATCGACGGCGTGGTGAAGGAACACAAATTCATCCGCGCCGACCGCTTTGCCGGGCTCGACGACGCCGTCGACATCTCGATCAAGAAGGGCATCCAACTGGTCGACGAGCAGGGCGATCGGGTTTTTGGGTAAGGGCCGGACCATCGCCGAACCGAGCGCCGCCCGGGCCTTGCGCCACGATAGACCTATCGCTCAGGGGTTGACGTGCGACCACCAGCGGGTCAATTCGTCCTGGCGGGATCGATCGTCATCAGGCGTGCCCTTGCCTCGATCAGGTGCCTTTGCGCGGCTCTTATCCGGCTGCACAATGCCAGATTGAGGGCGACGCCACCTTCCTCATCCAGCAAGTCGTTCGCGCACTTCAAAGAGTGCTCAGCTCTCCTTATACGCAGTCTGGCTTTGGCCGCTTCCATGCTGTGAATTTCAATCATTGCGCCGCGTCCTTTGCGGTTCCGGTCCCTTCATGGACTAAACCGCTGGTAATCGTATTGGTTCCGGCCCAGGGAATATGCCCGCGGCTTCGGCTATTTCGTGGTGGTGTTGAATTCACGGTTTGCCGTGTAATCGATCACGAAGGTGCCCTCGGGAGCGCGAACGCCCTGCTTCACATTTGATATAGTCACCGTTGTGGTAAGTCCCTTCTCGTCGGTGAGGCTCCATCTGCGCAGATCTAGAGATTTACTGTCGAACACCATGGAGATGCTCGAACTGCCGAAGGTCGATCTGTCGGACAGCTTGACGGTAACTTGGGCGCCATCGTCCCTGACGCTTTTCACGCGATTGCCGGAGAAGTCGACCTTATTGTCGAGCAGCAGCTTAAGCGGCGTCTTCGAGAGAGCATAAAGCCGCGATGTCTTCAGCTTTCTGTTATAAACCACCAGGGATTTGCCATCTGCAATCACGCTGATCCCTGATTGGCCTGCATAGTTGAATCGGATCTTGCCGGGGCGTTGTAGAAAAAACCTGCCACGGGTCCTCTCCGCATTTGGACCCGACTGGACGAAGTCCCCGGACATGGACTTTATCGATGAGAGGTGATCGGCAATCGTCTTGGCATCAACAGGCGCGGCGGAGATCGCGGCGGTGGATGCCGCATACATCGCGGCAGCGCTGGCAACGGCGAACCAGCAACCCAGCAGTACTTTGATCCGATAGCCCATCGCTTATCCCACCTCCGGAGCAGGCGCGTGATCGAAAGAGATCACGCGCCTCCAGGTCAGTAACCCTCCGGGCATCGTGCAACGTAAACCCGGCCATACTGATCGCGATATCTGCACTGGCCGGCTTCGCTGGCGTGCCCGATGACGGCCCCGGCTATCGCGCCAACCGCACCGCCAACAACCGCCCCTTGCACAGGATCGCCGGCAACCGCGGCGCCTACCGCTGCGCCACCCAAGCCGCCGACGGCAGCGCCTTGTTCTGTACGGGAGCACGCCGAGAGCGGAATGAGCAGGCTCAAAATGAGCAGCGTCTTTTTCATTGGTTCTCTCCTGGGCTACTATTAGCCAAAGCTTAAATGCTCAAGAAAGCTTTTCGATCCATCGTGGGTTGCCTGTCCTGCAAGCGCCGGGCCGTGGCGGACCCGTGTGCCCTCCGGCTCAAACGCCTGCAATCGCCAAAAGCCAGGCCAGGATATCGAGCAGCAGAAACAGCAGCGCAATCTGCAGCGCCACCCGCAGCCGCTGGATAATTCGCCAGTTGCCGGCCATGTCCGCCTTGATGCGAAGCGCAAGCGCGCGGCGCATGGCCGACATCGTCGTCGGCCTGTCGCCGTCGACATATTGATCAAGCAACTCTTCGGGATCGAAGCGGAATGTGTATTGGTGGTAGGGCCAAAGCATGAAGACGATCAGCCCGCCAATGCCGAACAGCAGGGCCACCGCAATCCAGTCCCAAGGCCCAAGCCCGTTGGAAAGGGCCGCACCGCCAAGCAACGAGTTTGCGAAGGCGGTGGCGAAGACAAGGCTGCCGGCGCGGCTGCTCATGTTCTCCACAAGGGTTTGCTGTTGCGTGAGACCTCTCACTGCTTCCTGATAAATGAATGCAAGACGCGGATCGTCGTCGGTAACAGCGCTTGCGGCAATTCTGTTGCTTTCGCTTCCACTCGGATGTTCGACCATCAGGGTGTCCTCTCTGGCGTGGACTGGATGCGCGAGCTCAGTCGAGATCGCTTGGTGCAAACGTTGGCCGTAAGCTGCCTCGCGCAAGGGGGAACGGATGAAACAGGGGACAGGATCCGCAGTGAACCGAACGGGCCAGGCTGATTGCGCGCCCGGCCAGCAAGGTGTGGAAATCGACGCGGACTAAACCGGCTGCAACTCCCTGCGCGGCAGTGGCGGGAACGCGATGGCGATGCCGACCGCCCCGAGCCCGATAAGAGCCGAGCCGATGAACAGCCAGGAATAGTTGGCGTAGGCGTCGAACACCATGCCGCCGGCAAGCGGGCCCAGCGCCATGCCGAGGCTGGACAGCATGGTGGCGGCGCCGAACACGGTGCCGAGGATGCGCTGGCCGAAATATTCGCGCGCCAGCACCGCATAGAGCGGCATGACGCCGCCATAGGTGGCACCGAAGATAACGGCCAGCATGTAGAACTGCTCAAGCCGGCTGATCGAGAGATAGGCGGCAATGACGATCGCCTGGATCGCCAGGCCCGCGATCAGCACCGGCTTGACGCCCAGCCGGTCGGCCAGCACGCCGTAGAAGAGCCGGCCGCCGAGGCCTGCCAGGCCTTCGACACTGTAGATCGAGACCGCTGCCATGGGGGCGACGCCACACAGCATGGCATAGCTGACCATATGGAAGATCGGGCCGGAATGCGCCGCACAGCAGGCAAAGAAGGTCAGCCCCAGCACGATGAACTGCGGTGAGCGCAGCGCCTTGCCGACCGTCAGGCCGGCGCCTTCGGCAACCGGCGCGGAGCCGGTATCGGCCATGACGGGTTTCGGTGGTTGGCGCACCAGCAGCACCGCCGGCAACAGCAATACCCAGGCGGTAATGCCGATGTCGAACATGGCGGTGCGCCAGTCATAGGCGGAGATCAGCCAGCGGGCGAAGGGCGAAATCGTCATCGGCGCCACGCCCATGCCGGCCGAGACCAGCGAGACGGCGAGGCTACGGTTGGTGTCGAACCAGCCTGTGGTCAGCGCGATCATCGGCGCGAAAAAGGCGCTTGCCGCGAGGCCGACCAGCACGCCATAGGTAATCTGGAAGCTCAGCAGCGAACCGGCCCGGCTGGCCAGCACCAGCGCCAGCCCGAGCAGAACCGCGCCGGTCATCACGACGATGCGGGCGCCAAAACGGTCCGATATCGCGCCCCAGGCGAAGCCGCCAAGGCCCATCACCAGGAAGTTGAGCGTCATGGCGCTCGAAATGCCGGCGCGCGACCAGTTGGTGTCGATCGCCATCGGCTCGAGAAAGATCGCCAGCGAAAACATCGTCCCGATGGCGACACAGGACATCAGCGCGCCAGCCGCGACGATGACCCAACGATAGGAAAAGCTCATTCAAATCTCCCATGCCAGAGGGCAGCGCTCAGCGCTGCTTGCATCCGAAGGACGCCGGCAGCGAGGCTGATCCTACAATCCGGTTGCATTTTTTATCCAGTCTGGCCCGACGCCGTTTTCAGCAGATCAGACCGGCAGTTCCGACGTGTATTTGATCGTCTGGCTGGGGACGTCGGTCTTGACGTTCTGCACGCCCTTGATGCGGCTCAGATGCTCCGACTGGAAGCGGCGGTAATCGTCGATGCCGGCCGCCACCACGCGCACCATGGCGTCGCAATCGCCGAGCATCAGATAGCACTCCATCACCTGCGGCAGCTTGGCGACTTCGGTGGCGAAATGCTCGATCGTGTCCTCGTCCTGCGTCTTCAGCCAGATGCGGGTGAAGAAGGTCAGACCCTTGCCGATGCTGGCCGGGTTGAGCACGGCGACGTAGCGGTCGATGACACCGGCTTCCTCCAGCAGCTTCACGCGACGCAGGCAAGGCGATGGCGACAGCCCGACCTCATTGGCCAGATCATTGTTGGCCATGCGGCCGTCGCGCTGCAGCGCCCGCAGAATCCGCTTGTCGATCTCATCCAGCTTCATGGCTACAGATTCCATCTATTCGAAAATTTGTAACATAAAATGCCAGAATTCGGCGAAATACAACAATCTCCGCAACCAAATTGCGGACCGATTTCGGTATGTTTGCTGCCGACATCAGTTGATTTCAAACGCAGGGAAGCGGCGGCCGCGAGGTCAGCCGATGAAGACACATGAGCATTTCACAGGCAGTCGAGACGGTGGCAGATGGTTCGAAATCCGAATTCCGCCGTGGCGTGGCGTCCTGCGCGCCGGTGCTGTTCGGCACCATCCCCTATGCGCTGGTGCTTGGCGCCCAGGCGACGCAGAAAGGCTTGAGCACGGTCGAACTGTCTGCCATGACAGGGCTGAATTTCGCCGGCGGTTCGGAATTCGCGGCGATCCAGTTGTGGACGTCGCCGCCGCACATCGTGCTCATCGTCGCCATCACCTTCCTGGTCAACAGCCGTCACCTGCTGATGGGTGCGGCACTGGCGCCGTTCCTGCGCGACCTGCCACGGCGCAAGGTGTTTCCGGCGCTTTTCCTTATGTGCGATGAAAGCTGGGCGCTGGGCTTGGCCGATGCCAAACTGCGTACTGCTGCCGGCATCACGCCGGCCTTCAGCCCGCGCTACTATATGGGCGCGGCGCTGGCGATGTATCTCACCTGGGTGGCCTTCACCACGCTGGGTGCCTTGCTCGGTCCGATGCTTGGCCATGTCGAGACCTATGGTTTTGACATGGCGTTCCCGGCTGTCTTCCTGGTGCTGATGCGCGGCATGTGGACGGGTATGGCGGCGGCGCGGCCCTGGCTGGTCAGCCTGGTCGTTGCAGCACTGGTCTATCTCTTCGTTCCCGGTGCCTGGTATGTCGCCGCCGGCGCCATGTCGGGTCTGGTCGCGGCCTGGCTGATGGCGGGTGATGCATGATCGATGCAACGACCCTTTTCACCATCGTGCTGATGGCCGGCGTCACTTACCTGGCGCGGATCGGCGGCTATGTCGTCCTGCGCAACCGCACGCTGGGCGCCCGTGCCACGGCTGTGATGGAAGCTGCGCCCGGCTGCGTGCTGATCTCTGTCATCGCACCGACCTTTGTGTCGCGGAATCCTGCCGACCTTTTAGCGCTGGCCATTACCTTGGTCGCAGCCACGCGATTTTCCATGCTGCCGACCGTGCTGGTCGGGGTCAGCGCCGCTGGTCTGCTGAGGCACCTCATCGGCTAGAACGCAAAAGGCAGGCGCGAACGCCTGCCTTCGATGCGGACAAATCTCGGCTGTTTACGCGGCAGCCGCGACACCCTGGCTGGCGGCCACAACGGCGTCGACCTTGGCGGTCGCCTTGGCGAGCGCTGCTGTCACCGCGTCAGGGCCCATGCCGACACCTTCGATGCGGATGACATCGACATCGGTCATGCCGAGGAAGCCGAGCACGCCACGCAGGTAGGGAATGGCGTGATCGAACTGCACGGCCGCACCTTCCGAATAGATGCCGCCGGAAGCCAGCACGATATAGACCTTCTTGCCGGTGACCAGACCCTTGGGGCCGTTCTCGCCATAGGCAAAGCTCTTGCCGGAGCGGGAGATGTGGTCGACCCATGACTTCAGGGTCGAGGAGATGTTGAAGTTGATGAAGCCGGTGGCCAGTATCACCGTGTCGGCGGCGAACAGCTCGTCGAGCACGACATCGGAGACGCCGACGACTTCAGCCTGGCGCGGGGTGCGCGCTTCGGCCGGGGTATAGATGCCCGTCGCATAGTCGGCATCGATGTGCGGCAACGGATTGGCGACGAGGTCGCGCACGACGAGCGTGTTCGACGGATCGGCGGCGACGAGCTTTTCGGCGAATTCGGTGGCGATGCGGGTCGAATGCGAGGCAGCGCCGCGCGGGCTCGAAGTGACAAGAAGAATGGACATTTTGGGCTCTCTCCAGCGGTTGGAATGATTTGTCCCGCCAGATATGGGGCTTTCGATCCATTCAATAAACTGGTATATTTTCTATACGATCCATCCATAAATTGGATATAACGATGCAACCCAACCCGACGCTCGATCAACTTCAGATCTTTGTGACAGTCGCCGAAGCCGGCAGCTTCTCGGCCGCCGGCCGCAAGCTCAACCGGGCACAGTCCGTCATCAGCTACGGCATCGCCAATCTCGAGGCGCAGCTTGGGCTGAAACTGTTCGAGCGCGAGGGCACGCGCGAGCCGCAATTGACGGAGATCGGCCGGGCGATGCTGGAGGACGCACGGCGCATGATCGGCGTGCTGCAGCGCATCCGCTCGCGCGTCGACGGCCACCACCAGGGGCTCGAGGCCGAGGTCGCGCTGTCGGTCGACGCGACGCTGCCGTCACCGGTGCTGGTTCGGGTGCTGAAGGCATTCGAGGCGCAGTTTCCGACCGTGATGCTGCGGCTGCACATCGGCACGCTCGGCCTGATTCCCGACCATGTCGTCAGCGGGCAGGCCGACCTTGGCATTGGCGGCCTGCTGGGCGATGTCGACGTGAACCTTGTGCGCATCGGCTTCATGTCGATCGTGCTGGCCGCCGCGCCCACCCACCCGCTGGCCTTGCTGCCGAAACCGGTGGCGATCGAGGATGCACGCGAACACACCCAACTTGTCGTCACCGACCAGTCGGAGCGCACCAAGGGGCACGACTTCGGCGTCTATGCCTACCGTACCTGGCGGCTGACGGATGTGCGCACCAAGCATATGCTGATGCGCGAGGGGCTGGGCTGGGGCGGGCTGCCGCGCTGGCTGATATCAGACGACCTGGCGAGCGGCCGGCTGGTCGAGATCGACCTCGAATCCTTCAGGGAGGTGAGTTCGCCGCTGTTTGCCATGCATCGCAGCGATCGCAGCCCGAAGCCGGCGGCGGCCTGGCTGATCGACCAGTTCAAGCGCCAGCTCGGCTGCTTCAACGAGTTCGAGCCGGGCGAGGTGCCGGATGAGGAGCACGAGACAGCCCATCGATCAGCGCCATGAGCACGGCGCGGTAATCTTGCGCTGAGGCGCCGGCCTCGATGGCCAGGGCGGCACGGTCGAAGGCGGAGCCGAGCAGTGCGGTCAGCGCGTCGGCCGGCAATCTCGTCATCGTCTGCGCCCGCATCGCCGCGACCAGCCCTTCGCGCAGAGAGCGGTTGCCGTGGCGATTGTCGATCGCGTCCATGGCGGCGCGGCCAAGCACGGCCGGGCCGTCGAGCAGCAGCAGCCGCGTGCGTCCGGGCGCGCGCATGGCGGCGAGATAGGCGTCGGAGCCGGCAATCAGCGCGTCATGGGCAAACAGCGATGGCGGCGAGGCGCGCTCGATCTCCTCGGCGACCGCTGCCGCCTCCTGCTCGACCACGGCAGCAAACAGTGCCTGCTTGTCAGCAAAATGATGGTAGAGCGCGCCGCGCGTCACGCCGGCGGCGGCGACGATCTCCGGCGTGCCGGTCTCGGAATAGGATTTCTCCGTGAACAGCTTTCGCGCCGCGGCAATCAGGTGGGCGCGCGTCGCTTCGGTGCGGTCGCGGTTGGAACGACGCGCGGAATCGTGTTGCATACATGCAGCCTGTATGTTAATTCAGTTTACATGCAGACTGTATGTTAATTGACGGGAGAAGGAAAGATGAAGACCACGAGCTATTACCCGGTGCTGATGACCGGCGACGTCACCGGCACGGCGGCCTTTTATGTGAAGCATTTCCGCTTCCAGCCCCTGTTCGAAAGCGACTGGTATGTGCATCTGCAATCGGGGGAGGACAGAAGAGTCAATCTCGGCATCGTCCAGGGCGACCATGAGACCATCCCGGAAGAGTGGCGGGGCCGCGCTTCGGGCCTGCTGATCAATTTCGAGGTTCGCGACCCGGACGCTGTCTATGAGCGCGTCGTCGCCGCCGGCCTGCCGATCCTGCGCTCGCTGCGCGACGAGCCCTTCGGCCAGCGCCATTTCATCACCAAGGACCCCAATGGCGTGCTGATCGACGTCATCAAGCCGATCCCGCCGAGCGAGGCGTTTCTGGCAGTATGCGGAAGGGGTGGCGGGAGCCTGAGCGCCCGCCTCAACTGGCCCTTGCCACCGGCGTCACCGTCACCTGGCTGACACCGGTGCGGCGCACGACGGTGCACAGCGTCTCGCGGCCGATGCGTTCGGCGTCGAGCATGCGCACCAGGTCGTCGACGCCGGTGACAGGACGGCCGTCGATGGCGGCGATGATGTCGCCTTCTTTCAGGCCGGCCTTGGCCGCCGGGCCGTCCTTTTCGACGCTGCGCAGGCGAACCGCCGTGCTGGTCGAGACTTGCGACAACAGGGCGGCGCGGCGCGGCAAACTGGCAGTGTCGGCCGAGACGCCGATGAAGGCGCGGCGGACACGGCCGAAGCGGATCATCTCCGAAATGACGAAATTGGCGGTGTTGGAGGCGACCGCGAAGGCGATGCCCTGCGCGCCATGGATCATGGCGGTGTTGACGCCGATCACCTCGCCGGCCGACGAAACCAGCGGCCCGCCGGAATTGCCGGGGTTGAGCGCTGCGTCGGTCTGGATGACGTCGTCAATCAGCCGGCCGGTCGAGGCGCGCATGGAGCGGCCGAGCGCCGAGACGACGCCGGAGGTGACGGTCCATTCAAAGCCGAGCGGATTGCCGATGGCGATGGCGATCTGGCCGCGCCGCAGCCGCTTGGAATCGGCGAGCGGCGCGACATCGGCAAAGCTGCCGTCGGCGCGCACCAGCGCGATGTCGGTGTCGGGATCGCGGCCGAGCACGCGGCCTTCGCGGGAGGCGCCGTCCGGCATCGAGACGCGCACTGTCCTGGCATCGCCGACAACGTGGAAATTGGTGACGACCAGTCCGTCCGGCGCGATGACGAAGCCGGAGCCGTGGCCGCCCTGGCCGCCAAAGCGTTCGATGCGGCAGACGGCCGGGCCGATGCGGTCGACGGCGTCCGCAACGGTCGTCGAATATGCGTCGAGCAATGTATCGTCAGGTTCGAATTTGGCTGCGGCGAGGGCCATGGAAGGGCTCCGTATTTTCGGGCGAAAGGATGATTTTTTTCCTGTGCGTGTCGTTGTCCCAAAACCGCTGAGCACTTTTGGGCGACACGCACTATATGTGCGGAGCGGCTGGAACCGCCGCGACCTGACCAGATGGCCAGTCAAACCGGCAACTAGCCTTCAGGCGAGTACCTCTGAACGCGCTGTCGAGCGATATCTGGGGCATGGATGAACCCAGGAGATCAATATGAGCGATTTCAATCTGAGTGCGTTTTCGCAAGCCATCGCCGATCTCGCCGCCCAGGCGGCACCGGCAACGGCTGGCTTCGCCACGCATCATCACCGCACGGCAAGCGCCTTCCACTGGCGTGACGGTTATTTCGTCACCGCCGAGGAGGCTGTCGAGGCCGGCGAGGAGATCGAACTGACGCTGGCCTCGGGTGAGGCGGTGAAGGCAGAACTGGTCGGCCGCGATCCGTCGACTGGCGTTGCCCTGCTGAAGCCGGCTACGGCCATCAACGCCGTGCCGTTGGCTAGGGCTGACGCGGTGCGGCCAGGCAACATTGCCATCGCCATCGGCAATAGCAACGGGTCGGCTCTGGCCGTTTCGGGCTCGGTCGGCGAAGTCGGTCCGGCCTGGCGCTCGATGCGCGGCGGCACCATCGACCGGCGCATCAATCTGGCCGTCGGTGCCGGCGGCCGTTTCGAGGGCGGCCCGGTTCTCGACGCCAAGGGTGCGCTGATCGGCATGCTGCTGTTCGGGCCGCGCCACCGGGCGCTGGTCATGCCTTACGAGACGATCGAGCGGGCGGTTGCGACGCTGCGCGAAAAGGGCCATGTCGCGCGCGGTTATCTCGGCGCCGGCCTGCATCCGGTACGCGACCGCGACGCGCATGGCGCGATGGTGATGAGCCTCGATGACGATGGTCCCGCCAAGGCCGCCGGTCTCTCTCTCGGCGATATCATCGTGGCGTGGAACGGTGAGGCGGTGCATGGCCCGCGCGACCTGATCCGCAGGCTCGGACCAGACAGTGCGGGCGCTTCGGTGACGCTCGGCGTGGTGCGCGGCGGCGAAAAGCGCGATGTCGGGCTGACCATCGGCGAAAAGCCGCTGAGCTGAGGGCATCCATGGACACGCTCACCAGCGACCGGATCATGCATGACGGTGCCGTCTCGCGGCGGCTGGTGGTGCTGATTGCGCTTGGCGATGCGTCGCGCGCCGAGCGCCTGGCGGCCTCGCTGGCCGCGAGCGATGACCTGCTGCCGGTGGTGGCCGGCAGGGCTGACGTCGCCATCGTTGACGACAGCAGCGGCGGTGCTGTGCCGGCCGCCATTCCCCGGGTTCTTCTATCGGGAGGCGCCAATGGCGAACGGCCCGCGGGCGAGGTGTTGGCCGTCCTCCAAACGGGCGCGGACGATTTGTTGATCGCTGCGGCGGCGCGGCTGGCGGCGGCCGGCTATCGGGTATCGGGCGAGCGCAGAACCGGACGCCATGAGGATTTCCATACTGGCGATGGCGAGCCGTTCGAAGATGAAGCCTCCGACGAGCATGCCGTCCGTCCTTCGCTGTCGCCGCGCGAGGCGGAAGTGCTGGCGCTGCTGGCCGAGGGCGCACCCAACAAGGTGATCGCGCGGCGGCTGAACATTTCCGTGCACACCGCGAAGTTCCATGTCGCCGCAATCCTGATCAAGCTCGGTGCCGCCAACCGCACCGACGCGATTGCCACTGCGATGCGGCAGGGGCTGGTGCTGGTTTAGTCATAAACCCTACGCTGCGTAACGCGGTGTCCGGCGTGTCGGGTCTTGCGCTGTGGTCGCCCGCCGCGCAAAGCTTCGCGTCTGACGTGTTGCAAGGGAGGCGCAAGGAAATGTCGCTCAAGGGAAAGACGCTGTTCATCTCCGGCGGATCGCGCGGCATCGGGCTGGCGATCGCGCTGCGCGCGGCGCGCGACGGCGCCAATGTGACGATCGCGGCCAAAACCGCCGAACCGCATCCGAAGCTGCCCGGCACAATCTATAGCGCGGCAGAAGAGATCGAGCAGGCCGGCGGCAAGGCGCTGCCCGTGCTGTGCGACATCCGTGAAGAGGCACAGGTGGCCGAGGCGGTCGCCAGGACCGTGGAAAAGTTCGGCGGCATCGATATCTGCGTCAACAATGCCAGCGCCATCCAGCTCACCGGCACGCTGGAAACCGACATGAAGCGCTACGACCTGATGCATCAGATCAACACGCGCGGCACCTTCCTGGTGTCCAAAATGTGCATTCCGCACCTGAAGTTGGCCAGCAATCCTCACATCCTGAATCTGGCACCGCCACTCGACATGAAGGCCAAGTGGTTCAAGAACCATGTCGCCTACACGATGGCCAAGTTCGGCATGTCGATGTGCACGCTCGGCATGAGCGCCGAGCTCGCCAAGGACGGCATCGCCGTCAATTCACTGTGGCCGATTTCGACCATCGACACGGCAGCCGTGCGCAATCTGCTGGGCGGCGCGACGGTGGCGGCAATGAGCCGTTTGCCCGACATCATGGCCGATGCTGCGCATGCCATCTTCATGCGGCCGGCGCGCGAAGCGACCGGCAATTTCTACATCGACGAAGAGGTGCTGCGCGCCGAGGGCGTCAGCGATTTCTCGATCTATGCGCCTGATGCGACCGGGCCGCTGGCCGGCGACTTTTTTGTCCCCGACGAGGTGTTTGCCCGCACGGACAGCAAGATCAGGAATATTTACTAGAGCTGTTCGTTTTGACGCGACGGGCGTCGAGCCAAGCCCTTCGCCACCCGCAGAGTCGTGGGAAAGCCCTGCTCGAACAAGGCGGTAGGGCATCGTTCCTGCGGGATTGATTCAACGTCCGGCAGGCGCAGGCTCACGCCTCGTCCTTCTTGCCTTTGCTCAGGCCCATCAGCCGGTCGATATAGGCGAGCATGAGCGCCGAGACGACGAAGGCGAGATGGATGATGGTCAGCCACATCAACTGGTCGGTCGTGTAGGACGATGAGTTCAAGAACACCTGCAAGAGGTGGATCGACGAGATGGCGACGATGGTCGAGGCAACCTTGACCTTCAGCGAACCGACATCGATGGTGCCCAGCCAGTGCACACCGCCGTCCTGGTCGTCGAAGCGGCTGACGAAATTCTCGTAGCCCGAGATGATGACCATCACCACCAGCGAGGCAACCAGCGCGGCATCGATCAGGCCGAGCATCTTCAGGATGGTGTCGGTGTCACCGAGCGTGAACGCCAGGCTAATGAACTCATAGAGCTTCTTGCCGAAGGACAGCGCATAGACGGCCAATGCCAGGGCCAGGCCTATATAGAAAACGACGAGCAGCCAGCGTGAAGCGAGAATGATCGATTCGATGGCGAGTTCGAGACGCTTCATGGGATGATTCCGGCGGGTTGATCTCTCAGCAATGGCCGTATTCGACGAGGCCGCCACCGTTTGCAAGACAAAAAACCCCGCCGAACAAGGTCCGGCGGGGCTCAATGCGTCCCGCTGGAGTCGGGACGGGGCAGGGAACGCCCAGCACCGAATCTGGGGTGGCTGCGCTCGCGATTCAATGAGCCGTGTCTAACGCCCGTACAATTCTTGTTGAACCCCGCACATCCATCCACCCCCGGCTGTGCCGGGGGTGGATGCTTCTCTTGCCGATTCCACAAACCGGGTCATGATTTTGAAATCATGACCTAATTGTTGCTGGCGACCGGTGCCACCAGCGAGGTGATGCGGCGGATGGCGACGCGGCGGTTCTCGCGGTTGGGCGCCGCCGTGTTGACCTTCAGATACTCCTCGCCATAGCCCTGTGTCGTCAGGTTTTCCGGCGGGATGCCGAAGGCATTGGTCAGAGCCTCCGCCACCGCTTCCGCACGGCGATCGGAAAGAGCGAGGTTAGCCTCCGGTGTGCCGACCGCGTCGGTGTGACCTTCGATCAGGAAGGTCTCGGCCGGGTTCTTCTTCAACAGCTTCTCCATGGCCGTCGCTACGCCCTCGAGCTTCTGCACCTCGGTGTCGGAGATGGAGGCCGAACCGAATTCGAAGTTGAGCGTGTCGAGATCGACGCGACGTGCGATGTCGCGCACGCGGGCCGAACGCTTGACCTCGTCGATCGAATAGAGGCGCTGGACCTTCTCGACCGGGGGCTGTTCGAGGAACTCGTAGTAGTCATCGGGGCTCTCGACGTCCTCGGAATCGAGAATGTATTCCCGGCGCGGGATGGTCAGCCGCATCGGCGGCAGGTCGTCGCCGGGATCACGCCAGTCGCTGTCATCTTGATAGTGCCGCTCGTCGACATAGCTCAGCACATATTCGCGTCCATCCGGCGCGATGCGCGAACGCTGGATAACGTCGCCATAGCGGTTGCGGATGGTGACGATCCGGACACCGTTGTCACGCTCGACGATTTCCCGGGTGCGATCGCCCGACAGATCCTCATAGTAGACTTCTTTGGCACCGCGGGTGACGCGCGGGGCGTCATTGCTCTGGACAAATGTCTGGTTGTTGAACTGCAGGATGACGCGATCGCCGAGTTTCCTGACGACGTCGACGCCTTTCGGACGCCGACGATCGCGGGCGATCTCATCGGGCGCACGCTCTACGCGCGTGCCCTTCTCCTCGGTCACCGGGACGATCTTCTCGGGCTTGATCTCCTGCTGTGCGGCCCTGTCGTCGGTGGGCGGCGGACCCTGGTCGACGGGAGCAGCCACCGGCTTGCGGCCCTGATCGCCACCTTGCTGGGCATTTTGCCCGCCATTCTGCTGCTCGCCATCCTGCGGGACGATCTTGTCGCCCTGCTTGCGTCCGCCTCTGCGCTCGGCGTCCTTCTGGCTGTCCAGGATGGGGGCGGCGTTTGGATCAGCCGGTGCTTCGCCCTGCACCGGGTTTTCGCCCTGTGCCGGTGCTGCCGTCTGACCATTGGCCGGTTGTTCGCCGGTGGCGGGTTGTTCGGCCGTCGCCGGCTGCTCGCCAACAGGTTTCCTGCCGTGCTTCTTCGTCGTGTCCTGGGGCTGCTCGCCTTGGGCCGCCGGCTGCTCGCCGGCAGGGGCCGTCGCCTCTCCAGCGGGAGCTTCCTTCGGCGCCGGGGCGACTTCAGGTTGGGCTTGCTGATCCTGCCTGTTCTTCTTGCGCGGCTGGGCCTGTTCGCCGGGCTGATTGTCGTTGGCCGGCGCGACCTGTTCGGCCGGCGTCTGCTCGGTCTGCTGCTGCTGATCACGCTTCTTCCTGCGCGGCTGCTGTTCCCCTGCGGGTGCTGCCTGTTCGGCCGGCGCCTGCTCGGTCTGCTGCTGCTGGTCACGCTTCTTTCTGCGCGGCTGCTGTTCCCCTGCGGGTGCTGCCTGTTCGGCCGGCGCCTGCTCGGTCTGCTGCTGCTGGTCACGCTTCTTTCTGCGCGGCTGCTGTTCCTCTGCGGGTGCTGCCTGTTCGGCCGGCGCCTGCTCGGTCTGCTGCTGCTGATCACGCTTCTTCCTGCGCGGCTGCTGTTCCTCTGCGGGTGCTGCCTGTTCGGCCGGCGCCTGCTCGGCCTGCTGCTGCTGATCACGCTTCTTCCTGCGCGGCTGCTGTTCCTCGGCGGGAGCGGCCTGTTCGGCGGGCGCCTGCTCGGCCTGCTGCTGCTGGTCGCGCTTCTTCCGGCGTGGCTGCTGCTCCTCGGCGGGCTGCTCGCTCTGGGCAGGCGCGGCCTGCTGTTCAGGCTCGGCCTTCTTGCGCTCGTGTTTCTGTTCGGGTTCCGCCTGCTGCTTCTGCGCGCAGGCCTCGGCCGATTCGCCCTCGGCGCATGCTGCTTGCGCCAGGATGAATGGGGTTGCCGTGCGCTGGGCAAGACCGGACGCGACACTTCCCTGAAGCGGGAACGCGCCCAACGGCGCGGATGCCATCAACAGGCCAAGTGCGGTGCCTGCCAGAATCCGTGGTTGGCGTTTCATCGAAATTCTCCTTGTGGGGTCCCATCCTTGCCGAAACCGATCTTGTGCCGATTGGTTCCAGTCTGGCACGGATAGAGGCCGTACGGGGCGATTGACCGACCTTTTGAAGGCAACTTCATGTCATTCACCTGGCGATAGCCGCAATTGCGACCATTGCCGCGCTTGACCTTGCCCGCGGCTGGGGCCACATCCGGGAAATGGAAACGCCATTCTGGAAAACCAAGGCGCTGGAGGCGATGAGCCCGGCCGAGTGGGAATCGCTGTGCGACGGCTGCGGTAAATGCTGCCTGTCAAAGCTTGAGGACGAGGACACCGGCGAGATCTACTGGACCAGCGTCGGCTGTCGGCTGTTCGACGCCGAGACCTGCCGCTGTTCGGACTACGCCAACCGGCTGGCGCGCGTTCCCGACTGCGTCGGGCTGACGCCGCAGAATGTGCGAACCATCAGTTGGCTGCCCAGTACCTGTGCCTATCGGCTGGTTGCCGAGGGCCGCGACCTCTACTGGTGGCACCGGCTGGTGTCTGGCAGCGCCGAGACCGTGCATGAAGCCGGCATCTCGATGCGCGGCCGGGTCAAGGCGAGTGAAACCGATCTTGCCGAGCCGGAAGACTATTTTGACTATGTGCTGGACGAGGAGCCGTAGGACCAGCCGCGGCGAGCAACAGCCCTACGTTCGAAGGCATTTGGCCAATCCGCGGGGGGTCGGAATCGGGCGCCGAGTCAGGCATTCCGGCCTTCACCAAGGGCTGGGGAGGATGGCGAATGGCCGGAACTTCCTTCTTCCCGCCATATGAACCGGAGATGAACGGCAGGTTCGTAAAGAGTTCAGACAGGCAAGCGCATTCTCCCCCCCATTGGTTCACGAGGACGGGCGAAGGCCCGCAAAAAGGAGAGAAGACGATGTTCAACACGATCAAGACGGCAGCCCTTTCGGCCCTGGTCGGTCTCGGCACGCTGGCGGCCGTTCCCGCCCACGCCGACAGCCTCTATCTCGGCTTCGGCAACAACAACGACCCGCGTTTCGGCGTCTATACCGGTGACGACGGTTATCGCCATCGCCGTGATGAACGCCGCGGCGACTGGCGCCGTGGCTGCTCGCCGGACCGCGCCCTCGACAAGGCCGAACGCATGGGCCTCCACCGGGTCCGCATCGTCGACGTCAACCGGCGCACGGTGAAGGTGGCGGGCCGTCAGGACGGCGACCGTGTCGTGGTGGTGTTCGCCAACGAGCGCGGCTGCCCGGTTATCTATCGCTGAGGTTCGACAATCAAGGCCGACCCCTCTTTGAGGGTCAGCCTGGCAGCATGATCTTTAGCAAGATCAGCTGGGACTAGCGGAGCCCCTTTCCGTTTGAAGGGTGTGGCTCGAAAAAACCCCGCGGGAGCAATCCCGCGGGGTTTTTCATGCGCGCTATTGGCTGGTGATGCATCGGTGGCTGGGCAAGACCCAGCCACGGATCCTCAGAGCCGCTTACTTCAGTTCGAAGGTGACGGTCACCTGGACATTGTAGGAATTCTCGCCGGCCTGCACGGGAGCCGCGCCACCCGCCGCGGCATCGAAGGCCTTGGCGTTGATCGGCATCGGCGCCGGCGCAATGTTCTGATCTGATATCTCGAGCACCCGGCCGAGGCTGGCGCCTGCGGCCTCGGCCAGCGTCTTGGCCTTGGCCATGGCGTCGGCGACCGCCTTCTTGCGCGCCTCGGTGACCGTGGCTGCCGGGTTGTCATTGGTGAAGGCGATGCCGCCACCCTGGTTGACGCCGAGCGACACCGCCTTGTCGAGGATCTCGCCGGTCTTGTCGACATCGCGCACCCGCACCGAAAGCGTGTTGGTCACCTGATAGGCGACGAGTTCGGCTTCCTGGCTGCCGTCCGGCTTGTTGGTGTAGTTGTAGCGCGGGTTGATCTGGATGCCGGCGGTCTGCAGGTCCCGGTCCTTGATGCCGGCGGACTTCATCGCCGCGATCACGGCGGCCATGGCGTCATTGTTGGCGTCGAGCGCGGCGCGCGCGGTCTTGGCCTCGCGCATGACGCTCAGCGTCAGGACCGCCAGATCGGGGGCCACGGTTGCTTCGCCTTCGCCCGACACGATGATGCGGGGCGGCGTCGGCAGATCGGTGGCTCCAGCCATCGCCGGAAAAGCGATTGCAGCGGCGAGCGCGAGAGGCAAAAGATGTCTGGTCATGAAAATCTCCTTGGTCTGCGATCAAGTCGCAGACGTCGCGTAGAGCGCGATTATGGGTTGATTTGGGCGATCTGGGGAAGCCCGTCGGGAAAGCCTTGTGCCGCGATGCGAAAAACATTAATCCAGCCCGCGTGGGGCCTGTAGCTCAATGGTTAGAGCCGGCGGCTCATAACCGCTTGGTTGGGGGTTCGAGTCCCTCCGGGCCCACCATTATCGTTAGGTCCGTTCCGGACACATAGGTTACGGTTTATACCGGAGACATGGGTAACACTTTTGGCCCGAAGGGGTTTTGGAGTGGTTCGAGCCTGCATGTCTCATCGTCGAAATATCCCAAATCATAGTCCATGAAGCTAGCCAGCCAGATATGGTCCTCGACCTGTTTGATTCCGACGGTCTGGCCGGCAAAGACAAGGCTGAGGTTGATCTTCTTGCGGTTATAGCAGATGCGGCCGCAGGTGGTGACGGTGACGGCCTTGTCGTGAAACGGGTAGTCGAGATCGGGCAAGCGGGTGTAGGGACGCGTTGAGGGGGTGTAGCGCTCGGCCGGGCAGTCCATGTCGAGCGCCTGGTGCGGGCGTTGTGAGTTGAACTCGTCGATGAAGTCATCGAACCTGGCCTGCTGTTGAAGGAAATTGGCGCCGGCCGGTTTGGTGGTCTCCTTCTTGAGGGTGAGGTGCATGCACTCATGGCGGCCATTCTGCTGCGGACGGCCCGGCTTGATGCGCTCGATGTCGATGCCCAGGCGCAGCCACCAGACCGACAGTTTGCTGAGATTGAACAGCGCGTTGGGGGCTGGCGAAGGGAACGCCATTGTCGGTCCTGATCGCGCTGGGCAGGCCGAACTCTTTGAAAACGCTTTCGAACACGGTGAAGGCATAGGCTTCCTTGGTGGTCGAGAGCGCCTCGCAGGCGATGAGATAACGGCTGGCGAAGTCGGTGATGGTCAGCGGATAGCAATAGCGCCGATCGGCGAGCATGAACTCGCCCTTGTAGTCGGCACACCAAAGATCGTTAGGGCGACAGCCGTTTGAAAGTGGTGTCCCCGTCGCCCTGTTGCGCCTGCGCTTGCGGCGCTCGACCATGCCGTGGCGGTCGAGCACGGCATGCACCGTCGAGATCGCGGGCCGGTGCACATCCGGATACAGCCGGGCCAGCCGCTCGCGTATCTTCGGCGCACCCCATGTCGGCTTGTCTTGCTTGAGGCGCACAATCAGCTTCTCGATTTGAAACGGAAGCTGATTGGCGTGGCGATAGGGCCGCCGCGATCGGTCCGTCAGCCCCTCCAGGCCGCTGTCGTTGTAGCGCGTGAGGATCTTGTAGCCGGTCTTGCGCGAGATATCGAACTTCCGGCAAAGCATCGCCATCTTCTCGCCGTCCAGCAGCCGGGCGACGAACTTCAGCCGCTCTTCCATGACGTTACACTCCCTCCAAGGCACCTTGCTCTCCTTGCAAAGGGCCGAAAGTGTAACCCATCTATCCGGAATGAACTGTCACCCATCTCTCGGGAAGGGCATTATTATCAATGGGTTTATTGACAGGTTCGCCACGAGGTTCGCCAAGCGCGTTACCAGCCGTACGACTCGGTCCATGCCCTGCACAGCCAACGCACCTGCGACGCTTCCCGGGAATAGAGTTCGGCATGGTCAATGTCGTCATGGCCGAGACATCCAACATCTGCCTGGTGGATGCCTCCGCTTCGGCGAGATAGACCCCAAGTGACTTCCGCAGACCATGCAGCGTAAGGCCCTTCGGCAATCCCGCGAGAGCGCACCAGTGGGTCATAGCACCGGTCAGAGATTTCGGCGAGAAAGGTTGGCCATATTCCGTGACTAGAACTGTTTCGCCGCGCCGGTCGGCGCGGAGATGCCAAAACAGCAGTTTCGCTACCCCGGAACTGCGCCGTGAAAGGCCAATCCATGATATGCCTGCCACTTCAAGGTTCTACCGTCCCTTGCCGTGCTGCCCAGTCGTATGGGTACAGACAGTAAAAATAGCCGGTACGCTCGGTGGCGATGTATTTGAGGTGGGTGCCGTTGGGCAGCCAGACGATGTCGCCAGGGCGGCATTCGTGGCGGCCGTCATCCAGTTCGATCGTCAGCGTGCCTTCATGGATGAACAGCACCTCGTCATAGGTCACGGTCCAGTCGATCGAGGCGTTCTCCAGATACTCGATGCCGCCGCCCATGGTCCGGCTGATCTCGGCATTGATCACGCGCGCGATCGAAGACGTTCCGGTCGGCGTGACCGATGGCTTTAGGGTCAACTCGCTGTGCTTGAAAATCTTGGCCTTGGACATCGTCATCCCTTTTTTGCGCGAAGATTGGCTTTGGAGGGAGTGACGCCGGACGGAGCCAGCCCGGCGAGCCATCTCGTCACCGGATCGAGCTTGCGCCCGGCATGTTCGAAATCGTCACGCCGACGCACAGCGCCGCGGACAAAATGTGCACCGACAAAGCGAAAGGGTTCGGGCGGGAAACCGCGCGTTACCGGACGAACCAGCGCCGAATGCGTCAGTTCCGATTCACCGTCAGTCAACAGGCCGGTGAGGATCTCGCCGCCGATATAAGCCATTGTCGTGCCATTGCCGGAAAAGCCATAGCCGTAAACGACATCGCGGTTGGCGCGCAAAGCGCCGAAAAGTGGCACGCCGCTCACCGTCCGGTCGATCGGGCCGTTCCATGATGTCTCGAGCGGAAAATCGGCGAGCGCCGGGTGGCCGTCCCGCAGCGCGCGACGCATTTCGGCGACACGGGGGGACTGGCCATGGAAACGCTGGTCGACGATGCCGCCGAAGCCAATAACGCCACCGCTGACGCCGACGGACAGCCGACCATCGCGCGTCGGAGACCAACCGCCAACGAAGACGCGGGAATCGATCATCAACGGCGCCCGGCGGTAGCCGATCTTGTCGAGAAGGTCTGGAATGGGCTGTGACATGGCGTCGTCGCTGGAGATGTTGAAGATCGCAGGGGCCAGTTCCGGAATCGCGCCGGACCAGGCATTCATGGCAAGCACGACCTTGCCGCAGGATACAGTTCCTTTCGCCGTTTCCACCGTGAGCTTGCCCCGTCGTGAAAACCGCTTCATCGGCGACTTTTCATAGATCCGAACGCCGCGCTTTAGCGCTGCACGACGCAGGCCGCGCACCAGGAATCCGGGATGCACTGTTGCCGACGAAGCGTCGAACGCGCCGCCGAGGTGGCTCGTCGTTAGGAAAATCTGCACCAGCAGTGGCGTCCCGCGAAAGACATTGGAATAATATTTGGCAAAGCCTGACAGGAAGCGGTTCGACGACAGTCGCATCAGCGCCAAACCGAGGCCCAGATTGAAGCCGATCAGCACCGAGACGAACGTTAGTGCCGCTGTGACCCACAGGCCCTTGAGCAGGACGGGAACCGCTAGCTGGATGAGATCCATCATAACTACTTTCTCGTCCTCACCCTGAGCAGGCGTTCGATGCCGTCGAACCCGGCCTGGCTGACGAGCGTAATGGCCAGATAAACCACAGCCGCGATCAGGTAGAAGATGAACGGGTGGCGGGTGGAATTGGCGCCAATGAAAGAAATGCGCATCAGCTCCTGAAGGCCGACCACCGAGACCAGGGCCGTGTCCTTGATCGTGGTCTGCCAGACGTTGTTGATTCCGGGAACCGCGATGCGCAGCATCTGCGGCGCGATGATGCGGCGAAAGATCCGGCCGCCCGATAGCCCGAGCGCGCGCGCGGCCTCGATATGCCCATTGGGGATCGCGCCCAGGGCCCCGCGCACGACCTCGGTCGAATAGGCGCCGGAGATCGCGCCGATGGCGATGACCGCGATGACGAACGCATAGCCGCTCTCCGCGACCCCGGCATAGCCGAAAGCGGTCACGACCTTGGTCACGAATTCAACCGAACTGAAAAACAGGAGGTAGATGATGAGCAGCTCGGGCACGCCGCGCACCAGCGAGGTATAGGCATCAACGAGCAGCGAGAGCGGAAATATCCGGGCCCATTTGATCAAGCCGCAGACAATGCCGATCACCAGCCCGGCCGCCATGCTGACGAGACCCACCAGGATCGTTATCGACGCGCCACGCAGGATGGCGGTCACCCAACCCGCTTCCCAAACCTGCCAGAGACCGAATTCCATCTGAGTTGCCCTAGTCTTGTCGTGCCAGCGAAGCGCATGCGCCCGGCGCTCCGGGCGCATGCGAGGGTTCCAAGGCGTTATTTGCAGGGCCGGGAAATGTCCGTCTTGAACCATTTCTCGCTTGCCTTGCCGACCGAGCCGTCCGCGATCAGCTCGCAAAGCGCCTTGTCGATCTTGGCCTTGAGTTCGGTGTTGTCCTGCGCGATACCGACGCCGATGCCTTCGCCAAGCGTCGGGTCGTATGTGCTCTTGATCTCAACACCGACCAGTTGGAAGTTCTTGCCGTCAGGCTTGTCCAGAAAATCCTGCAAGGCGGATTGATCGGCGAAAGCCGTGTCGATACGGCCGCTCGCCAGGTCGATCTGCATCTGGTCAAGCGTGTCGTAGGTTTTCAGGTCGGCATTCGGTGCACGCTTCTCGAGGAAATGCGCGTGGGTCGTGCCAGCCTGCACGCCGACCTTCTTGCCGTCGAGCGACTTCAGCAGCGTGTCGACGTCGGTGATCGCGGCCAGATCAGAACCCTTGGCCGCTACGAACATGTTGGCCAGTTCGGCATAGCCGACGCTGAAATTGATCTCCTTCTTGCGATCGGCGGTGATCGACATGCCCGAGATGATGACGTCGAAGCGCTTGGCCTTCAGCGCCGGGATCAACCCGTCGAACGCCTGCACGACAAAATGGCAGGTCACCGCGAGTTTGGTGCACAGCAACGCGCCGACATCGGCGTCGAAACCGGTGACGTTGCCACTGGCGTCGGACATGCTCCATGGCGGGTAGGCGCCTTCCGTTCCGATGGACAACTCGCCTTCGGCCGCCAATGCGCTTCCCATGCTTCCCGCGAGACATGCGAGCAGCGTCAAGACTTTCAGTTTCATATCAGTTCCCCTTGTTGTTGGTCTTCATTGCCGTTGTCCGGTACGAACCGGACGCTTCGAGAATGCTTCCCTCACAGTGTCCGTGCCAGGAATTGGCGCAGACGCTCCGAGCGCGGGTTGCCGAACAGCTCCGCGGGCGCACCCTCTTCCTCCACCTTTCCCTGGTGGAGAAACAGAACCTTGTGGGAGACCTCGCGCGCGAACTGCATCTCGTGCGTTACGAGGATCATGGTGTTGCCTTCCTCCGCCAGTTGACGGATCACGCGCAGCACCTCGCCGACCAACTCGGGATCGAGCGCCGATGTCGGTTCGTCGAAGAGGATGACTTTGGGACGCATCGCGAGCGTTCGGGCGATCGCGGCGCGTTGCTGCTGGCCGCCTGATAACTGGCCCGGATAATGAGCGTGCTTGTCGGCGAGCCCGACCTTCTTCAACAAGGCGTGCGCATGTTCGATGGCCTTCTCGCGGGGCTCCTTCAAGACGTGCCGGGGCGCTTCGATGATGTTCTCCGCCACCGTCATGTGCGGCCACAGATTGAAGTTCTGGAACACCATGCCGACGCGGGCGCGGATGCGTTCGACCTGCGCCATATCGGCTGGCCCAAGACGGCCGCTCGACAGCGGCTTCATCTTGATCACCTCGCCATTGATGGCGACCTTGCCGCCATCCGGCTGCTCCAGAAGATTGATGCAACGCAGGAACGTGCTCTTGCCCGAGCCCGACGAGCCGATCATGGAAATGACCTCACCGGCATGGGCGGTGAGATTGACGCCCTTCAACACCAAAAGCGAGCCGAAGCTCTTGTGAAGCTCGTCGATCTGCACGGCCGGCGTGGTGATCTTTGCCTTATCAGCGGGCGCCGGATCGGCCGCGACGGCAGGAAGGGTTGGCGGCGTCTGTTCGCTGCTGGTGTCCTGGGTTATCTCGACGGTTCGCAGGTCCGCCAGCGCACGATCGAAATAGCGCAGGCTGCTGGACAGGCAGGTGCGTTGCCAGTCTGGGTCATCCGGGATGAAGGCGCAACGCAGAGTGTCGCGGATCCGCTTGCCCAACGGCGAATCGAGCTTGCCGAACAGATGCAGCCAGTTGTCGGCCTGGACCGCTTCCATGACAGCCGGCCCATCCAACGTGCCGCATTCAACGACAAGCGGCAGCACGCGCGCGTTCGGCATCGCCTTGCGGACGGCATCGGAGACATAGCCGGTCGCCGTTGCCGTGATGCCGGTATCGGTCTTGGCGCCCTGGCCTGTCAGGACTGTCGCCAGCGCCGGCCCGAAGATGGATTTGCCCCAGGCAAGGCCGTGATGCTCGGAACTCGCCACAGAAAGCAGAGCCGGATAACCGTAAGGCCCGGCGCCGGTATGCAGGTCGAAGACGATGGCCTGGCGCGCCGCGCCGGCAAAGGTCTTCAGAATTTCGTTCAAGGTGCGGTTCGACCAGACCGGGCCGCCACCGCCGTAGAACATGCCGTCGGCGAACTCATACTGGCCGGCTTCGACGATCGCCGCCAGCCCGGCATGCCCAAGCCTTTTGCGCGCCACGGCGAGCTTCTCGTCGGCCGCTATGCGGTCCGGTCCCTCCCACTCGCGATACGCCATGGCGTCGTGCAGGCCGGCATAACCGTTGTTGACGGGAGCACTTGAAGACCAGTCGATGAAGTTGCGGTTGAGGTCGACATTGTCCTCGTTGACGCGCCGCGACCAAGCCGTACCCCAGGGATTGATGAGGTGAATGGCAAGGATGGCTGTGTCGCCGGGCAGACGCCGCAGGTTCTTCCGGCCGAGCCAGGCGGTCTGGCAAGTCGAGCCGAACGGGCCCTCGACACCATGCGTACCGGAAATGAGCACGATCAGTTTGCGCGCATCGCGGCGGCCAAGCAGCGCCACATCCGTCGCCAGCGTCTCGCCATCGGGGCCGTTCAGCGGATGAACATATTCAGACAGTTCCGCGCCGGCCCGCTCGGCGGCTTCGCGAAATCTCCTGCGAAGGACGGCGAAATCACGGGCATAGGCGGGGGCTGGCTCATCATGGCGCATGGTCGATCCCACCGGATCGCTGGCGGTTGCGGTCAATCCGTTCATTCCCTGTCGTTCCACCGTGGGGCTATTCATCGTTGTGATCGCTCGTGTTCTGAGGTGGCAATCGGCGCTCATTGCCGGAAAGGAGCGGCCTGGAGGACCGGACAAACCAGGCGTCGGAGGGAAGCACCTTGTCGGGGTTCATGATCGACTGATCGTCCAGCGCTCGTTTCACCCGCTCCATCGCGGCGAGCTTCGTCGGGTCAACCGTCGCCAGCAGCGAATGGATGCGCTTGGACCCAACACCGTGCTCGGCGGAAAAAGAACCGCCAATCTCCCGCAGTTGTTGGTACAGGACGCTCTCGGCAGCCTCCGCTACGTCAGGCGCCAGCGGACCCTGACGGTTGAGGATGATATGCAGGTTTCCATCGGCCAGGTGACCGAATACATAGGGCGCCAGACCCGGTTCGATCGCTGCGAGCCGGGGCAGGATTCTGTTGAGATAGGCCGGAATTTCCGACATAGGCACCGACACGTCGAAGGAAGGCGCTTGGGGATGGGCGCGATAGAGCACGCCGGTGTCTTCGCGCAACCGCCACAGGTCTTCCTCTTGCCGCCGCGAGCCGGCAATGATGCCGGTGGCTTCAGGATAGCGCTCCATCACTTCCGAATAGATACGCTCGAAATCTTCGCGCAGCGCCTCTTCGCGCGCGCCGCCAAGCGACAGCAGCAGGAACAGTGTCTGGTCGAGCGGCACGCTCGGTTCGGACCATTCATGCGCGGCTGCGGCCAGGCTGAAATACGAGGTCCACATCGCCTCCGCCGCGCGCAAAACTCCGGTATCCGATTCAAGCGCCAGATGAATGACTTGCAGCGCCGCTTCGACAGACGGCAGCCCGAAAAGCGCGGTGGCGGTGGCTCGGGGCGAAGGGTCGAGCTTGACGACCACGCGGGTCACGATTCCAAGCGTGCCCTCCGCACCGATGAAGAGATGCTTCAGATCGTAGCCGGCGGAATTCTTCACCACCCGCGTCAGATCGGAATAGACCGATCCGTCGGCCAGCACGGCCTCCAGGCCAAGGACGCGGTGGCGCATGACCCCGTTGCGAAAGGCCATCACGCCACCCGCATTCGTGGACACCATGCCGCCGATCGTCGCCGAGCCGCGCGCGGCAAGATCGATACCGGGCTCCAGCCGGTGCTCAAATGCGGCAGACTGCAAAGCTTCGAGGGTAACACCGGCACCGACGATCGCCACGCGCTCGACCGGATCGAGCCGCTCGATCCGGTTCATGCGTGCCAGGGAAAGAACGATGTCGCCCGGCCGCGAGACACTTCCGCCGACCAGGCCGGTCCGCCCGCCCTGCGGCACGATCGGAATCTCATTTTGACTGCAGATGCGCACCACCGCCGCGACCTCACCGGTCGATGAAGGCGCAACGACGATGCCGGCGGCGCAATCCGTCCCGTTCGAACCAAGGTCGATCGCCCCGGTATCATCACTGGTCCGCACATTCGAGGCGCCAACGACACGGCGGATCGCGTCGACAACCGACAACGGCACCGCTTGCTCGATCCAGTTCGTTTGCCTGGGAGACGCGTGGCCGCTCATCGCCCCGCCAATCCCTGAAGCGCCGTGATCAGCCGGTCGTTGTCGGCCGGCAAGCCGATGGTGGCGCGCAGATAGTGCTCGTAGCCGGTTTCGCGCCACGCCTTGACGATGATCCCCTGCTTCAGGAGACCGGCGGCAACGCTGGAGCTGTCGCCCTTGCAGTCGAAGAACAGGAAGTTTGTCTGCGACTGGGCAACCCGGAAACCAAGGCCCTTAAGTGCGGCGGCGGTGCGCACGCGCTCGGCTCTGACGCGGCCCGCCGACGCCTTCATCCAGCTTTCGTCGGCCAGTGCCGCAATAGCGGCGACCTGTGCTGCTGCATTGACGTTGAACGGCGTCTTGGCGGCCGCGATCACTCTTGCCAGTTCGAAGCCCGAACAAACGGCATAGCCAACGCGCAGCCCCGCCAGGCCATAAGCCTTCGAAAATGTGCGCAGCACGACATGGTCGATGCTGCTGTTGCGCAGGACCTCGATGCCGTCGGGCGCGCCGGGATCGGCGAATTCGAAATAGGCCTCGTCCAGGACAAGAAGCGTGCCGGGCCGCACGGCGCCGATCAGCCGTCGCAGGCCAGCGTGGTCGAGACCCGGCCCGACCGGATTCCACGGCGAGGATATGAAAACGATCCGTGGCCCAACGGCGATCGCCGCTTCGAGCGCGGCAAGATCGAACCCCATCTCGGGTGTCATCGCAATCTTGACGACATCGGCACCGGCAGCCAGCGGCTCTATCTCATGCAGCCCGAAGCTCGGCACCGTGGTGACGACCGAGGCGCCCGGCACCAGGACGGCGCGCGAGATGGCGGCGATCATCTCCTCGGAACCATTGCCGGCAACGATCATGCCAGGATCGATCGCCAGTTTTTCGCCAAGCGCCGCCCGCAGCGCCGTGCAGGCCGGGTCGGCATAGCGCCATGGCTCGAAGGATGAGGAGGCCAATGCGGCCATGACGGCGGGAGAACACCCATCCGGGTTCTCGTTGCTGGCCAGCCGGGCGACATCGTTGCGGCCACTCAGCGCCCGCGCCATCGAGATGTTCATGCCGGCATTGTAGGGCGGCAAGGCGGCGATATGCGGATTGAGCGGCAGGCTCGACGCTGGTTTGACCGACTGTTCCAAATCCCGACTTCCGTTTCCCCGCGCCCACGCGCGGCAATCTTATCAAATATCGAGGACGACTGATCCGCGCGGCTTGGAGCAACACAACAGCACTTCGCCGCTTCCAAGCTCGTCCAGCGGTTCTTCGAAATAGGCGATGTCGCCCGAGATCAGCCGCGACTTGCATGTGCCGCAGATGCCGGCCCGGCAGCTGAATTCCGGCAACAGACCTTGGTTCTCGGCGAAGTCGAGCAACGATACGGCCGAGCCATCCCAGACGGCCGTCAGGCCCGACTTCCGAAATTCCACGGTTGTCGCTCCCCCGGCCGGCTCGATCCTTGCCGGCTGCGCTGGAACCGCGGGAACTCGCACTGCATCGGGCTCAAGCAGCGTCGCCGGGCCGAAGAATTCGTAGGCAATGCGATACCTTGGCGCGCCAAGCTCGCGCAGCATGACGTAGATCGCCTGCATGAACGGCGGCGGGCCACAGAGGTAGAAATCATAGTCATCGATCGGCAGCAAACGCTGCAGCACGTCCCGCGAAATCATGCCTTCGCTATGGAAGCGCTGCTCGGCCTTGTCGCGCTCGGACGGGTGCCGGTAGCAGAAGTGTGCGGTCAGGCCGGGACGGGTCGAGACCAGGTCGGTCACCTCATCGCGCAAGGCATGCACATCGCCGTTGTCGCAGGCGTGAATGAAGACGGCACGGCGGTCCGGCAACGAAGCCAATGCATGCAGCATCGACACCATCGGCGTCAGCCCGACGCCGCCGCTGAGCAGCACGACTGGACGGTTGCTGGCCTTGTCGAGCACGAAATCGCCGCGCGGCCCTTCCGCCTGAAGCACATCACCGACGTCGATACGGTCATGCAGGAAGCACGAGCTTATCCCATCGGGAAGCTCCGGCCCGGGTGCTGCCTCACGCTTCACGCTGATCCGATAGGAAGCGCTGTCTGGGGAACAGGAGATACTGTAGTTGCGCAGCACATATCCCCTTTCGCCAGCGGCCTCCCGCGCTACCGGAATCCGGAACACCAGGAACTGGCCCGGCTGGAAGTCGCGCCAGTCCTGTGGATCGACCGGCTCGAGATGGAATGAAGTGATGAGGGCGCTTTCGCGCACCTTCGCGACCACTTTCAGGTCGCGAAATCCGCTTCTTGCGATGGTGTCGCGAGCGGTGAATGCATTCATTCGGCAGCTGCCAATTGCTGGCTCTCGCTGGCGATCAGCTTGGCCAGGTTCCGGCGAAAGCGTAGCGGTCCGACATCTATCTTCAGATCGAGATTGGGCGTGCGCTTGTTTGCCATGCCCTTGTGCACGGCATTGAGCACGGTGCGGTCCTCGTCGAAGGCGCCGCGCACAGAGGTGGCGAACTGGCGGGAAACCTCCAAATCGTCGGGGGCGAAATTGCGCATCTGGAACCAGTAATATTTCGTCTGGTTCTCATCGACCGGCGTCATGAAGTTGTAGGAGTCCATGAGGAACACGTCCTCGTGCAGCGGCTTGCCCTCGCCGCCCGTGCGGGCCGGCACGAAGATCGCCTTGATGATGGCGTTGGAGGGGTAGCGCACTTCGTAGTGCTGCTTGCGGTCGCAATTGCCTGAGAATTTGAGGAAAGGCGCATAGAAGGGCGCCGGCGCGGCATCGACCACCCAGCGCCACACGGTCACGCCGTCCGCGCCTACGGTGGTTTCGAGTGGCGCATCCTCCATCGCCTGAACGCCGCCGAAGGAGGACTGGTGGACCCAAGACACATGCGAGGGGTCGAGCAGGTTGTCGGTCATGTAGAGGTAGTTGCAATCGAGCGCCATGGACTCGCCGCGATTGACGCCCCATGCCGGATCGCCCCAGTGGTCGACCGCGAAAATCAGCGCGGGGTCGGCCTTTGCCGCTTCGCCCATCCATATCCACAGCAGCCCGTAACGTTCGGCGATCGGATAGGAACGAACGCATGCCACATGCGGTATCTTTTCAGCACCGGGCACGCGCGTACAGGTTCCGGTGCTGTCGAAGGTCAGCCCGTGATAGCCGCATTCGACAGTGTCGCCCTTGATGCGGCCCATGGACAGCGGCAGCTTGCGGTGGGGACAGGCATCCTCGAGCGCCGCCACCACGCCATCGGTCCGGCGGTAGAGGACAATATCCTCGCCAAGTATCCGGGTCGGCACCAGCCTGTCGGCGACCTCATGGTCCCATGCGGCAACGTACCAGCAGTTTCGAAGAAACATGGCGTCCTCCCGAGCTTGTGACGCCTAAACGAATATCTTGCGGGCCTGGGACGACATAGGGCTTGCATCTGCGTTCTATTTTAGAAAAGCTAAATCAAGCTGACCCCAGGATCGTTGCCCAGGTGAAGAAGACGCCCCCACTGCGTGCGATACAGGCCTTCGAGGCTTTCGGGAGGCGTGGCAGTGTGACGGCGGCCGCCAACGAACTCGGCGTCTCCGTCGGCGCGGTCAGCCAGCAGATCCGCAAGGCCGAAGACGCGCTGGAGGCGCGGCTTTTGGAACGGCGCGGCAGGAGTGTCGCCCTCACCGCGCTGGGCCGCGTTTACCACGCAGCGGTTGCCGTCGGCTTCGAACACATTCGCGACGCCCAGGATCTCATCGAACAGGCCCGGTCCGCGGACACTTTGACCATCTCCTGCCTGCCGTCGTTGGCCAGCAAATGGATCGGCCCGCAGCTCCTGGATTGGCAGGTCGACCACCCCGGCGCGACCGTGCGGCTGGTGGGCGCCGAGACGGAGCCAAGGCTGGGCGCGGAACAAGTTGACTTCCGTATTTCGTACGGCACGAAATATCGTGATTTCGAGCACTACACCGAACTGTTCACCGACTGGGTGGTGCCGGCCTGCTCGCCGACGCTGCTGGCGAAACATCCGGTCGGCAAGCCCGCCGATATTCTCGATCTGCCGCTTCTCAGCATCGAATGGGCCCGCGATCACCGCTCGCCGCCGACATGGGCGGAATGGGCCGCAAGCATCGGCGCGGTGCACCGCAGAACATCCGGCGAAGTGGCCTTTTCCCTGTCGAGCGCGGCGATCGATGCGGCGGCCAACGGAAGGGGCTTTGTGCTGGCGCAACTGTCGATGGCTGCCGACGATATCGCGTCGGGCAGGCTCGTCGCCCCGTTCGACAAGCGGATCAGGCTGCCGGAACCTTATTTTTTGGCTTGGGATCGGGCCATTCTTGAGAAGCCTTTTGGTCCTGAGCTGCGAGCCTGGATTGTTTCGATTTCCAAGCGACTGGGCGCAACCTTAGCCGGATAGTCGAACACCGATCTGGAGACACAAGTTTGCATCTGCCGAGTTCGCGCGCACCAGCGTCTTAAGAGATCCAGACATTGGTCGGCGGTGTGCGGTCCCACGGATTGCTTCAGTTTGCCCTAGATATCTCGACAAAAGTCCGCTTTTTTCGCCCTTCTTGCACCGCTAGCCGTCGGGCGGCTTTGCGACCCAAAACAGCAGCGTTCGCGCCCTCAAGTCAACAGGGGTTCACTCAACTTCCCTGCTGTACGAGATCCCGGCGAACTCGGAGCCCCTGCTTGAGCAAATCCCGACGTACACGAAGTCCTGGCCCCGCCCACAATCGTAACGCCGGCTTCCTCATCAGCGTCCTGTAACCGGCGACGGGTCTCCAACGTGCCCGTGTCGTCATTGCCTGTAACAATTAGATCAAAAGTTTTCTGGCCTGCGAGAGGCGGCCTGCTGTTTTGCTCGAATCACTTGCGATGGAAGGTGCGGCGTTTCGGTGGCAGCCCCAGCGCGCTTTGAAATGGGATAATCCCTCGCAGATCGCCTTTGCAACGGGGATACCAATCTCGGATCGCGAAAGATCGGCGAACCAGACCTGCGAACCACAAACTTCGCCGATTTCATTCAGCAGGTCGGTGACGTTGCTTTCGCCAGCGCTTTCCAGGCCGTCGGCAGGCTTGCCGATGGCGAAACGAAAGTTGCGCACGTCAGCGAAACGCTTCCAGCGGGTCATCCGACAATCGTCATCGCTCATCGTTTTATTACGGGGCCGTTCTGCCCTTTCGGCATGGGCCTGCATTGCAGCTTCGGATTGTATCAATTCCAAAAACGCGGACCGGGCGGCAGCAACCATATCGAAGCTGCACCCGAAACCCACCGCCATATGCTCGCCACTGTCTTCGCAGCTGATCGCCGCCGTCACGATGGCCGTGCGGAAGGAAGAGATATCGAGAAGCCAGAGCCTGCGTCCCGTTTCTTGGCGATGCTGCTGGATGTGAGACGCCAAGCCTTGGTCATCAAGCCGCGCGATATCCAGCCGCTTTCTCAGGGAGCCTCGGTGCCACCATATCCCTGTGGCGTCTCGTTCGACGAGTTCAAGCAAGGCGCGGGTTCTTGCATCCGCCCGCGTTGTGCCAGCGGCGCAACCATTGGTGTCGACGTTCAAGCTGCAATCGCCATATGCGACGTCACCAAAGCGGCCATAGCAGAGAAACGCCGGACAAAGCGCGACCCTATCGTCATGGAAGCTGCGAACGGACGCCCATAGCTGGGGATTGTTCAGATGATCCGTTGAAGGGATACTGTCCCAGCCACGCCACACTCTGTTGAGCCGATCGCGATGTCGGATCTGTTCCAGCGAAAAGCCCAATACCTGAATCGCATCGATCCTCATTCCATCGCCTGGAGAGCCGATGCGTGCTGACGCCGTGACGTCTTCGGCTCTGCAGGCCCAGCTGGAAATCTCCGCGGCCTCTCCGAGGCAAGACAGCACGGCCGTGCCGGCATCAAAGCCTTTGCCACTTGCCGTGAATCGTTTCTCATTCCCTTCGAATGGAGCAATGTTGGACATAGCCAGGAATCCACCCGGAACATCGAACACTTCAACGCCAATGTCGTAGCGTGTCGCGAAGTGCAAAAGGGGCAGCCCATTCTCGGGCGCAGCGACAAGGGTCGCAGCCAGATTCTCCAAAACATCCAAATCATCTTCACTCGACTGGCGGTCCCAGGTCGGGTCGTCTTGGTTCACCGTCATCGGCCGGTCGTGATGCATCAGCAGAGCAAGCGTTGTCCAATGCGACCCGCGCAACAGCATGTTGGCTCTTTCAATATCTTGGCTTCTGCTGTTTACGTAGGGTAAGCGGTGGCGCCCGTTGGCGACCGAGACGATAGCCGGCGGAGTTGACAATTTCCACAGACGGTCTGGCGATTAGGCTAATCGGCGGTTTCGAGCTTCGCAAGGGCTCGGAGACGTTCTCGTTGGGCAAGCGGAAGGCCTGCGCGATTCTCGCCTATCTGTTACTGAGCGGCAGGTCACGCGAGACGCGCGGGCGACTGGCGGCATTGCTTTGGAGCGAGCAGGACGAGGAGCATGCGCGCGGATCACTGCGCCAGTGCATAAAGGATCTCCGACGCCTGGCAAGCGAGACCAGGCTTAATTACCTCGCGGTCGACAAGCTCGTCCTGGGAATCGATCCGACTGCAATCCGTTCCGACATCGATGAGCTTGAACGTGCGCTCGACGACCGCAATTATGACGGTGCGCTGCTCCTGCTGGCCAAAGCCAGGGATGGACTTTGCGCCGGGTTGGACGATTGCGATCCTGTCTTCGACAACTGGCTGAGAATGCAGTCGACGATGATAACCGACAGGCTGGTGACACGGCTCGCAGCCTGGCTGGCGGCCGAGACAGACCCGAGACAGCGCAAATCCATCGCTGCGTGCATCCTGCAACTTGATCCGTTTTTCGACGATGCCGTGGTGGAGACCATTCGGAGGGTCTGTGAGGAAAGCGGTTATGCCCGCGCCCTAGCGTTCTTCGACCGCTACGCGGCCGAACTCAAAGCGGACATGGATCTGCGACCACCGGCAGAAATCCTCCACCTTCTAGAGGCGCTCAAGCCGGGCAACGACGGTGAAAAGCGGGCGGCTGACCCCGACCTTGCGCAAAGCGATCACGACAGCCGCATCCCAGGGAAGCCGACAATCGCCATCATCATTGCCAGGCGCGAAGCAGAGAACGAACACCTGCAATTTGCCTTGGCGACAGAGCTTCTGGCTTCGATTTCCCGATTTAGGCATTGGACAGCCGTGTCAACGGAGTTGCAAGCCGGTGAATTCTCACTGGATCAGATGCATCAGGCGGCAGGCGAACACGTGGATATCGGCGTCCTCATCCGTCTGATCGACACGGATGGGCCAGCAGTGTTCCAAATTACCTGCTATGACTTCCTGCAAGAAGGAGAAGCCTTCGTTCTCACCGTTCCGTCGGATCCGTCTTCCTGGCGCTCGGCCTTCAATGAAGTTTGCGCACGCTTTTCCGCGCGCCTGCAGATTGCCTTGTCCAGTGCCAGGCTGCATCGCATATCGCAAGCTTCCCCGAACCATTTCTCGGCCTATGATTGCTGGCTGGACGGACAGCGGCTTTCGATCATGTGGCGAAAGGACACCGAAGAAGCTGCCATCGCCCGCTACGAGGAAGCCATCCGGCTTGATCCCGATCTGTCCTGCGCCTATTCCAGCCTCGCTGCGGTGCTCAACTCGCGTTGGATCGTCGTTCCGGGTGCATCGTCGATCGAGCAGGATCTAAAGCGCGCATTCGAACTGGCCAAGCGTTCGGTCCTGCTCGACCCATTCGACCACCGCAACCAGGTAAATCTGGCCTGGAGCCACCTTCTGGCGCGACGCTGGGAGCTGGCCGATTTTCACTTCAGCCTTGCACATGAGCAAAATGCCGGGAACCCCGCGACCTTGATCGCCTATGCGCTGGCCAGCTCCTTCATGGGTGATCATCAACGGGCATCGGAGCTTTCGAAGCGCAGTTTCGACCTCAATCCCATGCCCGACGCTCACTATCATGGCTACCAGGCGACCATTGCCTTTCTCGCCAATGATCTGGAGGGGTGCGTGGCCGCTGCGGTCAAGAGCGATCAACTGTTCGCCGACATCCACGGCTGGTCGGCGGCGGCACTTGCGTTGCTGAAACGCAACCGCGAGGCCGGGGATGAGTTCAGACGTTTTCTACGCAACCTAACGGCGGCGTGGCAAGGGCCGGGTAGGCTTGACCGCGCTGTCGCCGTGGAGTGGTTCAAGACCGCTTTTCCGATCCGGTTACCAGTCGATCAGGAGAAGCTGGCCCGTGGCATCGAATTGGCAGCCCAGTCGGGCTGACACGGCCGAACCGTTGCTCGCAATTGCGCCGGGTTTCACTTGCAGCGTGACATCACGTAGTCGCCGAGGCGCTTATGATATGCGCTCAAACGGTTTTTCTTTATTTGATCGGGCGGGCCGGCGTTCGGGTCGAGATTGTAGTGATCGGGAAATGTATAGTCCTCACCGGGTCCATCCGCCGGCGCAATGGTGGCGATCGTTTGCTCGACGTCGCCGGTGAAGGGAAAGGCGATGTTCACGATCAGGTCTTGGTCGAAGTATGGTTGGATGGTGATCTCCTCCCAGGTTTTGTCCCTGGGCGTCATGAACCCACGCAGCAGGTCCTTCATCGCCTCCTGATCTCCACTTCTGAAGATCGCTTGCTTGGCCGGATTCTTGATCAGGTCTCGGATGAATTCGCCAAGCGCCTCGAACTGCACATCTTTGAACTTCACCATGTCCACTTCCCCCGCTAAACCAGATTGAGCACTGTAGCGCTGCCGTTATCAGCGCTATTGAAAACCCTGACTGCCGAGCAGGCCGCCAAGCACTTCATCCGATACCTTCGCAGTATTATTGAGATCGAGCAGTCCTGCCAGCGTTTTTGGCTCCACGTCCGGAATGAGCCTGCGAGAGGTGATATCCGTATCGGCAGCCTTGAACAGTGCGGATGCGATCGTGGCGGCCACCACATAGGAGCCAACTGGGCCAAGATGGCTGCCGTCATTACCAAGAACGGACGCCTCCTGGATGATATAGTAGGAGAGAGGTGTTTGCCTCAGGAACTCCGGGTACCGTTGCAAAGCGGCCCGAAGTCGGCCGGCGTTGTAGACGTAACGTTTGGCGCAGGCGGCCGTGGGAAGCATGTCATTGCCCGCCAGGACCGGCACATCGATACTGTTGTCGCCCAGGGCGGTCTTCACCGCACCGGCCACGTCCTGCCCGGATGGCAAGCCAAGGTCGTAACAGCGCCAGCAATCCATGAAGGCAACCGGCCGGACTGTCCCGTTCAATTCCGCACTCAGGCCGGCAATCGTCAGTTCTTTCGACAGGAATGGTCCTATGCGCCGGGCACTTTGAGCTTTCGACGGGGTGTCGGCTGAGGCAAACCGGTTCCAGTCGACAATCCAGTTCTCGGGTATTGGAATCTCCCCACCCGGGCGCAGGCTGGAAAAGGACAGCATTTTGCGCAGATTGGCTGGTTCTTCGACCGACCTGTCGTTCACGACATAGAACTGCCGGACCATGGCGTGGGCAAAGCGCGACGCACCGAAGGTGAATTCCAAAGGCAGCGCATTGAAAGTTTCAAGTGCCGAGACTCCGGCGCCAAGAAAATCGTCACTGGCGAAAAAATGGTCCCATATTTCCGGAGCCAGAACTTTTCTCAGATAGTCGTTGATGATCACAGTGCGGTAAACCGAGGTCAGATAGATCCTGGCACGCTTGTAAGCTTCTGCTGGGTCGGTGCCGATGCCAAGCAGCAGATCCACGATCCTGTTGTGGATGCCCATGAGTGTGCAGAGCAGTTGCGACAGGACAAGATTGTCGTCGTTTCGCGGATCCGCCACCAAGGGCCGATAAGGCGATCGCCGACCCTCGACACTGATAAACTTGCCCGAGAAGTCGATGCGCGGCAAATCACGGCCTTGCATGGTCTTACCGTCGACCGGAAGCATACTGCCTTTCATGCAAGGCAAGCCGATCGGAAAGCGGCAAGCCGACAGGTCCGCCCCATCCGCAACATCGTAGAGATGGGCGTCGACGATTGGCCCCCGCCCATAGAGCCCCGAAAGGTCAAGGCCTTGCGAGGACGCGTTCTTCAAATGATGGGTTTTGCCTGTCGGCTTGGGCAATCCGAATATTTGGCTGAAGACGATGTCATGGAACACGAATTGACCGAAATAGGTAAAGCCGGCTGGTGTAGGGCTGAGATCACTGCCTTCAAGTCCATCGGTCGGGCCGACCATTTCCGCCGTGATGTCCAGCAAGCCCGCCTTGGTGCGGTCGATGGCGCTCTCGTCTTCGGTTGCGTCAAACAAGGCGATCGGCATGTCCGCCAGGGACGGGAAGAGCCTGATGCCTCGCAAGGTCGGCTTGTCGTTGAGGCCGTCGTCTGAATTCTGGTTTGACCGGTTCGGTATGTTGGCGGCTTCGAAGGAGGACGTTTCGCCGTGGAGCATCGAAGTAGACCTCGTTTTCCAGAAGGATGAATGCGGCCAGGCGAGTAGCTTGGCATGAATCCGGGAGTAGAAACAGACTTGCCCGTCGGTGGTCTGAATGGCGCGGCCCCAGAGCAGAGCGACATTGCCGAGGCGATCATGACACTGACGGATCGAGCTTCGGGCCCGCCGAGACGGCGGTGAACAGCACACAGGACAGAATGACGCCCGCACCCAGAAGCCCGTCGGGCGAAAGCCGTTCACCAAGCAGAGCGGCAGCGGAAATGGCGGCGAACACACCCTCTCCGCTGCAAATCACCGCCGCATGGGACGAAGTGGTGTAGCGCTGTGCAGAAGTCTGCAGGCAAAAGCCGACAGCGGTCGAGAACACACCAAGCATGATGAGTTCTGGCCATGCTGCCATAATTGCCTGAAATGTCATTGTGCCCTGCAGGGCGAAAGGTAGCGTGGCAACGGCCGTGCCGATGAACTGTGCGGCCGCCGTCGCGAAGGGGTGGCCATGTGCCTGCACATGCCGCCCGAGTTCGACCGTCCACACTGCAAAACAGATTGCAGTCAGGACGGCGAAAGCGTCGCCGGCGGTTGCCGCACCATTGAAGCCGCCCGCCAGGAGAGCCGATCCCACGACCGTCAGAATTGCGACGAATAGGATCAGTGCACTTGGACGCTCCCTCATGATCAGCCACGCGGCGATCGGCGTGATAACAGTGGAAGCGCTGATAAGGAGGCTCGAGTTCGTCACCGTCGTGCTGACATAGGACAATTGCTGGACCACACAGCCGAGGGCAAAAAGCAGAACCACTCTCGCCACACTTGGAAACCAGCCGGCGTTGGTTTCGGGGTCGCGCTCCCGCACCGCGAATGGCAACGTCACCAGTCCGGCGATCACGCTGGTCAGGAAAACAACCGCCATGGGATCGAGGTGGGCCAGTATGGTCTTGTGGGACACATTGCCCACTCCCCAAATGAGCGCAGCAAGCATTAGCAAGGAATTTGCCTTGAATCTGGACATGATTGATCGCATCACCACAGCGGGCAATGGCTCCAACGGTTTGTGATCGGGTTTGAAAGCGATGATCGGGGCCGACGCACCCCGTCATCGTCGAGGTGGCTGGTGTTGCGCGGAAGAACGCGTCTTTTGGTTCGCGATCTATCCGGGGCCAGCACTCGATATATGTGATCTGCGCAAGACGGGGATGGTGGGCAGCAGGACGGGCGTTGGCGGTTCGTTCTGCTCGAAACTGACGCTGCGCTGAAGAAGCGGAAGGATGGCCTCCGGGGTTGCCGAAACCATTTGCGTGCATCGGGTTGACGAGTTCATGAAGCCAGCCTCGGACATGCTCTCGAAGACGCCGAGAAGTGGTGACCAGAAGCCTTTGAAATTCGCCAGGACCAGCGGCTTGCAGTGCCTTTCCAGCTTGCGAAGCGTCATGACCTCGGTCAGTTCCTCAACGGTTCCGATGCCGCCGGGCAAGGCTACAAATGCATCCGCGTAGTCAAACATGAGCTGTTTGCGGATACTCATGTCGGGAACTGAAATCGTCTGGCATCCCGATAATAGCATTCTCATCCGCTCGATCAGGAACTGCGGGGTGATCGCGATCACGGTTCCACCCCCTTCTGCTGCGGCAATAGCCACCTGGCCCATCAGGCCATCACAGCCACCGCCATAGACTAGGCGAATACCTGCTGCGGCTATCGTCTCGCCAAGGATGGTGGCGCAACGGGCGTGGTCGGGATCGTTGCCAAGCATGGCGCCGCCGAAAACGCAGATCGTGCCGATGCGTCGCTGCAAGGGATAGGAGCGGCCGATCTGTTCTGCGGAATTGTCGGATGATGATCCAAACATGGTGTCTCTCCAATGAGGTTGGAATAGCGAAGCTTGATCAGCCGGCGGAATGATCGCGGGCTGCGCGAGGTTGGCTCGATCGGAACAGAAGCAGGTCAGCCCAGGACCAGAGCAGGTAACAAACGAGAAGGCTGGCGGGCGTGGACCAATGCTGTGGCTGTTCGACTTCGAATTTGAACAGCGATGCACAGAGTCCTGTCCCGGCGGCGATGAGGGCCGGCAGCCGGCTGAGAAGGACCATGACGCGAAACGGGTCGGGGCCGTATTCCGACAAGTTGAGGATCCGGACACCGGGTCGGTGGCAAGCACTGCCGAATTTTCCAACGGAATGAAGCAGGCCCGATGTCAACGCCAGCAACGGATGGCCAAGTTCAAACAGGGCCAGGCCAAGGCAACCGGCACCAACGCCGGACAGGAAATCACCCAGGCGGTTGAGATTTTCCCTAGGCTTGAGACGCCCGTTCCAGGCGCGATGGTAGATCTCGCCGCTGGCGAAGAAGATCGCCGTCGCCGAGGTCATTGCGATCGCAGCGAAATTGCCCGTCAAATAATGGCTGATGGCGGCCGGCGCGCCTGTCCAGAGGAGTTGGTTCAGATCGCCGGATACGAGAATCTGCGCCGTAATCCCCTGACAAAGACCAATGAGGTTGCCGACATTGTAGGCTCCCCCAGGGCCAGACATCCGTGCCGTTAACGCGCTGCGCCAAGCAAGGAGGCGCGGAGACCGAACCGCGAAGGATGAGGCTGTTTCGCGAGCTGAAATTTCGACTGGGGCTACACGCAGCGGCTTATTGATGTTGAGCGTCATGTCGGGTTCCTCCCTTATGACGCATGCTTTGCAGTGCTCCGCGTGATCTCAACGTGAATTGCGGTGGAATGGGTCCGTCCAGGCTAACAGGCAGATCGCATTGGCGGTTCCTGCAAGGTGACGGTTGATCTACTTCTCTCAATTGCCTCGGCCAGCCTTATCCCGCGGCGAGCTTCTGTGTCGGCGGGGCCTTGCAGCCCTGGCCGACGACATTGTCTAAGCGGGTCGCCTGCCGAGCCTCCATTGACAGCCATCCGGATGCACGGGCCGCGAAGACCGGAAATCATCTCTCGACGATCATGCGAAGACACCGGGGAACGATGATCGTTATTTCACGCTGAATTACGCTGAGTTGCCCAACATCACAGCCGCAACGCCAGACTGACATCCGCAAAAGGCTGAGCGGTCGAACCTGAACCTCAACTGAATCCAAGGATGGAATTCGATCATGCTACGCAGCTTGACGAAAACATTCACCGCCATCTCGACAATCGCCGTTCTCATGCACCTCTGATGACTCCCAATGCGGCCTACGCGAACAGCACCACCGTTCCGCGCAAATGCATAAACGGCGTTTGCGGTTCGATGAAATATTATGGTGGCAAGGTGCGCATCTCGCTATCCAGCAAGCTTTCGAGACCACCCATTTCAATTCAGCGGGGCAGTGCAACGCACCTTACTCCCGAGGTTGGCGCAACGCTCTCCGGGTCGGCATCCATCTCAAGCTCCTTCGAACGCCCGGCTTGTCTGAGGGTCTTCACAAAATGTTACGTAAGGGAACGTTCGCGCCTGACTCTTCTTAGGCAATCGAGGCGGTCGTCGCCTCGTGCATTGTGAAGGAGAAGAAGAATGCCCAATCAAGGTGGTAGCCACGAACAGCATGTGAAGGCAGGCCAGCAGAGCCACAAGAATGCCGACAATAAAAACCGTCAGCAACAGCAGGCCGCTGGTGGTGGTCAACGGCAGCAGGGCGATGGATCCGGCATGCGTGGTGGAACCCACGAACAGCACGTGAAAGCTGGCGAACAAAGTCACAAAAACCGCTGATCGCGGGTGATTTCAGCAGACCCACCCCGAAGTATCGGGGTGGGTCTGATTGCATCTGAAAGAGGTGCTATCGACGACGCCGCGGTTGGGGTTGCGAAAGTCGCCCCGGCGGCTTTGCCGGGGCGACATCAGTCAGGACGCCCAGTCAGGCAGCTTGCTCCAGGGCGCGCTCATTGACACCGCCTTCGCCCAGCCCGGAAAGCGCTTCGTCCGTCGCGACCTCCTCTTTCAATGTCTCGTTGAGGAGCTTGACCACGTCGCTCTTGCCAAGCTGTTCAGCCCACGCGACCAACGTGCCGTAGCGCGCGATTTCATAATGTTCGACGGCCTGTGCCGCGCCGACCAGCCCAGCATCCAGGGCTGGGTCGCCCTTGTATTCGTCGAGAATTTCCGACCCTTCCTCAAGAATGCCGTCGATCGCCGGACAGGTTTTGCCGCGCGCCGGTTTGTCCATAAGTTCGAACACTTGCTCGAGCCGATCGACCTGGCCTTCGGTTTCCATGCGATGTTTCTCGAAGGCCGCAGCCACCTCCTCGGATTCGGCGCCCTTTGCCATCTTCGGCAAGGCCTTGAGTATCTTCTTTTCAGCGTAGTAGATGTCCTTCAGCCCATCGAGGAACAAAGCCTCCAGTCCCTTGGTCGTCGCTCTTTTTGCAGTCGCCATGATTTGTCTCCCTTGGATTGTCGTGAAAGCTCACCGGGCGGTGTAGCCATGGACTAACTTTCCATGGAAGCAGTTGTTCCCTGGGGGCGACGTGGAAGGGCAGCGCGTCGAACACCGCTTTTATCGAGGGCCGATCGACATCAAAAGGCGATGGACGATGACGGTGTGAGAGCCGCCGGCAGGGGGGGACGGAAAGCACCGGGGTTCGTCGCGCTGTATGGAGTAGATGGTGAAAAGAGATACTTCCGATGGGTTCATATACGAAATCATATTTACATATAAAACAAATCATGATGATCTTGCTGTCGTGCAACGGCGGCTAAGGTGGTCGGTTCCGGCGTCCGTCGCCGAGCCTGAATGCCAGCAGATGATCGTGCACAATGAAATCAAAGATGATGTCGCGGTCGAGTGAGCCGTGCATTGGTCGGATGTAGGGAGTGCGGCATGCCCTTTGATGTCATCGTTGTCGGAGCCGGCGCAGCCGGGGCTGTTCTTGCCGCCCGGCTCACCGAAGATGCGGCCACGAACGTGCTTTTGCTGGAAGCGGGGCCGGACTACCGGAGCGGCGAGCAACCTGCCGAGATGGCGAGTCCAAATCCCTTCAACCTGCTGCTTCCCGATCATTTTCAGCAACAATATATGTACCCCGACCTGATGGCTCGCCGCACCAAGCGGCAGGAGCATCGGGTCTACTGGCGCGGCAAGGGGCTTGGCGGTTCGACGGCCGTCAATGGGCAGATTGCCATTCGCGGCGTGCTCCATGCCTTCGACCGCTGGGAGGAAATCGGATGCAAGGGCTGGTCGGGAGCCGACGTGCTGCCCTTCTTCTGCCGGCTGGAGGATGACCCGATCGCGGCCAATTTTCACGGCAGCGATGGCCCGATTCCGATCTACCGCGCGCCTATCGAAAGCTGGGGAAGCGTCGACAAGGCCATGCGCCAAAGCGCGATGGCTCTCGGCCATCCCTGGGATGACGATCTCAATGCTCCGGATGCCGAAGGGGCTTGCACCTATCCCATCAACAGTCGAGCCGGCAAGCGCGTGTCGGTCAATGACGGCTATCTGGAAGCTGCCCGCGACCGGCCGAACCTCACCATCATCGGGCAGGCGACAGTGGACAAGGTGCTTTTCGATGGCAAGAAAGCGATCGGCGTTTTGGCCATCGTGGCCGGTCAGGTTCGCAAATTCGAGGCGCCGCTGGTCATCGTCTCGGCCGGCGCCATCCACTCTCCAGTCATCCTGCAGCGCTCGGGCATCGGTCCGGCGGCTCTCTTGAATCGAAAGGACATCGAGGTGCTTGCCGACCTGCCGGTCGGCGAAGGTTTCTTCGACCATCCTTATTGCCGCATCGAACTGAAGCTGAAGCCGGAATTCAAGGCGACCGATGTCGACGCGCGGCATACCAACTGCTGTGTGCGGATGAGTTCCGGTGTGCCGGGTGCCGAGCGCGACGACATCCTCTACGTCGCCATGAACCATGGCGGTATCGGCGTGGAGTCCGACAGCGCCCAGTTCGGCGAGGCCATGGTCAATCTGATCCTGATGGAGGCCAAGAGCCGGGGCACCGTGCAGTTGCGTTCCGCCAATCCCTTCGACCAGCCGATCGTGGAAGAGAACATGCTGGACGATCCAATGGATCTTCAGCGCATGCGTATCGCCTATCGCCACCTTGGCGAGATTGCCCGGCAAGCGCCGATCCAGGCGATCGCCGAGCGCGTCCTGCTGGGGGATTCCGATCTGCCTTTGTCATGGCTCGAAATGGCAAGCGACGAGGAGGTCGACAATTTCCTGCTGGCGCAGTCTTCCGATGCGCAGCATGGGATCGGCGGCTGTTGCATGGGTAGGCCCGGTGAGGCCGTGGTCGATCCGGAATGCCGGGTCTACGGTTTTGAAGGGCTGCGGGTTATCGATGCGTCGATCATGCCGCTCGATTGCCAGGCAAACACCAATCTGACCTCGATCATGATTGGCGAGAAAATGGCCGACAGCCTGCGCCGGTCCATCTGACAGCTCGCTGCCGAACGGCATACGGTCGCACGGGAGGCCCGCGCAAAAGGCGCGGGCCTTGAATGTCAGCGAGTGACGTCCACGGTAATCGTCTTCAGGTCGCACATTTCCATCAGCGTGTGCCGACCCCCGGTGCGGCCGAGGCCGCTCTGCGTCCCGGCGGCGCCGCCGGCAGGAATATGCGGCTCCCAATAGCAGCTCATCTCGTTGATGTTGACGATACCGACCCTCAGGCTTTCAGCAAAGGCAAAGGCGTTCTTGATGGTGCTGGTGAAGACCGCGGCCGACAGGCCGTAGGGGCTGGACGCCGCAAGTTCCATCGCCTCCTCGTCGGTCTCGAAGGTCAGGACGGGTGCAACCGGCCCGAAGGATTCCTCGACGTTGAGCAGGCTTTCCCGGGTCAGTCCTGTGACGATCGACGGCTCGAAATAGAGATTGGTAGCAAAACCCGACGCCACATTGCCGCCGGTGACGATCTCGGCGCCACGAGCGCGGGCGTCCGCAATGTGGCTGAGCACCTTGTCGACGGCGACCGCATTGTTGATCGGCCCCATCGTCGTCGCGGGATCGAAAGGGTCGCCCATTTTCACCTTCGCGGCCGCTTTCACCAGACCTTCGATAAACTGGTCATGGATGGATTTATGCACCAGCACACGTTCGGTGGCCGTGCAGATCTGCCCGGCATTGGCAAAGCAGCCGGCCCCCACCTGGGCGGCGGCCATGTCGATATCGGCATCGGCTAGCACGATGGTCGGACCGTTGCCGCCCATTTCGAGCAGAAGCGGCTTGCCCGCGCCACGCCGGGCGATCAACGCGCCGGTGGCGGAACTGCCGGTGAAGCCGATGGCATGGGTGCCCGGATGAACGACGGCCTCGTCGCCCACCTCCGCACCATCTCCCAGAACGAGATTGATGGCGCCGTCCGGCAAGCCCGCCTCGATGAAGCATTCGACAAGTGCCGTGGCAATCAGCGATGTCGTCGGCGCCGGCACCCAGACAACGGTGTTGCCCGTTGCGACGGCCGGTCCGAGATAGTAGAGGCAGGGCAGGGCGAGCGGGAAATTCCACGGCGTGATGATGGCAAAGATGCCCTTCGGCTGCAGGAAGCTGAAGGCGCGCTTGTTGGCATCGGCCAGGGGAAACGCCGCCGTCTCCAGCCACTTCATCTGCTCTGCCGCATTGCGGAAACCGAGAGCTGCCGCCGATGCTTCGGCCTTTGCCTCGCTGTGGAAGGGCTTACCCTGTTCCAGGCAGAGCAGGTGGGCAAGCTCTTCGGCGCGCCTGTCGATCGCGTCGGCGATGCGCATGCACAATTGAGCGCGTGCGAAGGTTCCCATCTTGCGCATGGTCTCGCGTGCGCCTTCGGCGGCTTTCACCGCGCGACCGACATCGGCGCGGGTGGAAAGGGAGAGATAGCCGAGATGCTCGCCCGCGCCGAGGGCAGCCTGGAAAAACAGGTCAGCATCATCGAGAATTTCATCAATCAGGGCGCGCCTTCAGCGGGCTTGCATTGTTCGGCAGGTAGATGGTGGCGGGAGCGCCGGCCCGGGCAGCCACATAGGCGGTGGCCAGGCCGTGATTGCCGCCGGATGCGGCGACCAGTCCGTTTTCGATCCGGCCCGGCTCGAGCGTTTTCACCCGGTTCGTGGCGCCCCGGATCTTGAAGGAGCCGCTCACCTGGAGGCATTCGAGTTTCAAATAGACATCATTTTGGAGGTTCGCGCCCGTGGCATGGTCGAGCTTGACGACCGGGGTGCGCCGTATGAAGGGGGCAATGCGCCGGGCAGCCGCCATGATGTCTTCATGGCTCATCGGTCAGTGCCTCCGGATATTCGTTGGCCAGCACGAAACAGCAATTCCCCGGGCGCACGCGGCCGGGTTGACGCTTGGCGAAAACGATGCCGTCGATGGGGTGAAGGAGATCGATGGGCGCGCGCGACGGCGTGTGGAGGAAGTGAATGCGTCCGGCAAGGTCGCCTTTGCTGACGGCACTGCCGAGCGGGCTCAAGGGTTCGAAGACACCGTCCTCCTCGGAAAGCAGATAGCCTTCGCTTCCGGGCACCTTGAGCACGCGTGCGTTGGCGCCAGGGGCAATGTCAGGCGCGCCCTTCAGGACGCCTGCATGTTTCAGCACATTGCGGATGCCCCTGCGGCAGATGGCCAACGCATCCGGACTGACAAGGCCGCCGCCGGCCATCTCGCTGCCGATGACGATCAGCCCCTGGTGATTGGCGGACGCGGTCGAGGTCCGGGTTTCACCGAGATTGTCGACCATGACAACGGTCGGCGCCCCGAAGGCGAGCGTCGCCTTGATGTTCTTGCGATGCCCCTGCGCGGTCGGGGAGGGCTCGATGATCGCGCTCGGCAGGATCATCAGGGACGAACCGCCGGAGTGGAGATCCAGGAAGTAGTCGGCCTTCGGAAACAGGATGTCATGCACATAGGCCGCTATCTGGCTTGTCAGCGTGCCGTTGAAATCGCCCGGAAAACTGCGGTTGAAATTCAACCCGTCGACCGGGGAGGTGCGGGTGCCGGCCTCGACGGCCCGAATGTTGATGGCCGGAATCGCGATGATGCGACCGGCAATATCCCGTGGATCGATCTCGCGCAGAAGCTCGCCGAGCGCGATCGGCCCCTCATATTCGTCGCCGTGGTTGCCACCCTCGATCAGGACCGTCGGACCGTCTCCGTTCTTGATGACGGCCAGCGGAACGCGGACCGTGCCCCAGGCATCGTCGTGCGGCGATTGGGGCACATGGAAGAAGCCGATCTGCTTGCCCTCGCGATCGAAATCGACCGACGTGTAAACACTGTTGTTCCGGGGCGTGATGGTCGCGCGGACAGTGTTTGCTGGTCTCTGTACGGTCATCGGCTCGGCCTCGAAATTCATTGTCCCCGTCATCATGTCAGTTTTATATATGGTGTCAAGTTTGGATATAAAACCAATGGCAATTCCGATTTCTTGTCTCTATCGTGCGTGGACCACCGGGGATTCTTCGAATGGCAGATGACGCAAAAGAGAGTGGCAAACCGACCTATTCGGCCCCGGCGCTGACGAAGGGTCTGGATGTCCTGGAGCTGCTGGCGGAGGCGCGGGCGCCCTTGACGATGAAGGAGATCGCGGAAGGCCTCGGTCGTTCGAAGAATGAGATTTTCCGGATGCTGATCGCGCTCCAGGAGCGTCAATATATCGAGCGCAACGCCGAGACCGACGCCTATTCGTTGACCGACAAGCTTTTCAAGCTGGGGCTGCACACGCCGAGCGCTCAGGACCTCATGTCCGCCGCAATGCCCGAGCTGACGCGGATTGCCGGGGACTCAAATCAGTCGCCGCACCTGGTCGTCTTCAATCATGGCTTGACCGTCGTGACCGCGGCCGTTCCCGGCGGCGAGGACATGGCGTTCACGCTGCGCCTCGGCTACGGCCGCCTGGCCACCGACGCGACCTCCGGCCATGTGATCCTTGCCTTCCAGCCGCCAAAGGTCGCGACGCGGATGATCGACGAATGTGCGGCACATTCGCCGTCGCCGCTGGATCGAGAGGCGCTGGAAAAGCAGCTTCGTACCATCCGCGCGGACGGTTACTGGATGCGCGAGAGCCGTGATTTCGTGGGCATCACCGATATCTGCTGTCCGGTCATCGGACCGGACGGCAGCGCCGTCGCCTCCATTATCGTCGCCTATATCAATCGCCATACGCGCGAAAGCCGCCATGCCTTTACTCTGGAGGTCCTGCGTGCTGCCTGCGATCGCGTCTCCATGAAGCTGTCACCGAAGGTTCGCTGAGGGGTCGTGGTGCGCTGACGGCGCGGACGAGGCACCGCCCGCGGGACGTTTGCACCGGATTGATAATACCAGTATGGGTCCAGTCAGGAATGTTTTGATCCTGGGTGCTTCTCGCGCGGGAGGAAGAGCAATGACAACCGTGAACCTGATCGGGCTTGTCAGTCGGGAGATGGAAGCGACAGCCTCCGATGTGCCGCTTTACAGACGGTTGAAATCGGCGATCGAGGCAGCGATCCGCTCCAATGCGTTGAAGGCCGGCGCGGTTCTGCCGGGCGAGCGGGTTCTGGCGGAAGCCCTGTCGATCTCGCGTGTCACTGTGAGAAAAGCTCTGGCGTTGCTAGAAGAGGAAGGGCAGCTCAATCGCCGGCATGGTTCCAAAACCGAGATCGGGTCGCGGGTCGAAAAATCGCTTTCGACGCTGACGAGCTTTTCGGAGGATATTCTGGCGCGCGGCCTGAGGCCTGGATGTCTATGGCTTTCCAAGCAGATAAGCCGTCCATCGCCAGCCGAAATGATGGCTCTTGGTATTGCCGCAAACACCAATGTAATCCGCATGCGCCGTGTGCGGACGGCCGATGGCGCGCCGATCGCCGTCGAGGTCTCGGCCGTGCCGGTTCGCTTCCTTCCTTCGCCCGAGATGGTTCAGGATTCCCTCTATGAAGCGCTAGATGCACGCGGCTTCCTGCCTCAGAGGGCAATCCAGCGCATGCGCTCGCGCGGCGCGTCGCTGGAGGATGCAAGACACCTTCATTGCGAGGCGGGCGCACCGCTGCTGATGACCGAGCGCCGCTGCTTTCTCGCCGACGGACAGATCGTGGAATACTGCGAGACACGCTACAAGGGAGACGTCTACGACTTCGTCTTCGAGCTGCAAAGATAATACCAGTCATGAACTGGTTGTAATCTGGTATTTTCCATTTATCGTGATGGCGACAAGGGAGTGCCGACGTGCAGCGGGAAGACATCGCCAACTGTCTCATCGTGTCCTGCCAGCCGGTTCCCGGCGGCCCGATGGACAGTGCGCAATTCGTTACGGGCTTTGCCAGGGCCGCTCTTGAAGCCGGAGCCAAGGCCCTGCGCATCGAATCCGTGCCTTATGTCGCGGCCGCCCGCCTGGCAGTCCGCGTGCCGATCATCGGTATCGTCAAGCGCGATCTCATCGACAGCCCCGTGCGCATCACGCCCTATCTGGCCGATGTCGAGGCGCTGGCCGAGGCGGGCGCCGATATCATCGCTTTCGATGCGACGGACCGTGTCCGTCCCGTTCCTGTCGAAGCGCTTGTGAAAGCCGTCAAGGCCAGGAACAAGCTGACCATGGCCGATTGCTCTTGCCTTGACGATGCGCGCCGGGCCCTTGCCGCGGGTGTCGATTTCGTCGGCACGACGCTTTCCGGCTATGTCGGCGGGCCGGAGCCGGAGGATCCGGACATCGCCCTCATCGCTCAAATGCGAACCCTGACCCCCTACGTCATCGCCGAAGGGCGTATCCGGTCGCCGGAGCAGGCGGCCGCCGCCGCGCGCGCCGGCGCCTGTGCCGTGGTTGTCGGATCGGCGATCACCCGTACCGAGCACGTCACCTCGTGGTTCCACCAGGCGATTTCCGAGGCCTATGCGGCAAGAGGCACGCAAACCGTGCTTGGCCCAACCGTGCTGGGCATCGACATCGGCGGAACCAAGACCATGGCCGCGCTGGTCAGCGGCGGCAAGGTGATCGAGGACATGATCGTGCCGACGGCGCGAGAGGCTGGACCCGACGCCTGGCTGGCATCCCTTGCGCAAAGCACGTCGGCCTGGTCGAGCCGCTTCAGTCGTATCGGCATTGCGGTGACGGGACTGGTGCACGATGGACGCTGGTCGGCGTTGAATCCGGCGACGCTTGGCATTCCCGACGGCTACCCGCTGGTCGAAAGGGCATCCGCTGTTTTCGGCAAGCCCGTCTGTGCGTTCAACGATGCCCAGGCAGCCGCCTGGGGCGAACACAAATTCGGCGCCGGGCAAGGTCGCGACATCGTCTTTCTGACCATCTCGACCGGAATTGGCGGCGGCATCGTTTGCAACGGCCGATTGCTGTCCGGTCTTGCCGGTCACTTCGGTCTGATCCGTGGTTTGTCTGCAGACCAGGCCCCGCTCGAAGACAGCACCTCCGGCCGCTGGATCGCTTCGCAGGCCCTCAAGGCCGGCTTCAAGGCCGATGCCGCCGATGTGTTCGGGCTTGCGCTGAAGGGCGAGGCCTGGGCCGACGCCATCGTCTCGCGGAGCGCCTCGCGGGTCGCGACGCTGTGCCGGGACATTCAGATGATGTTCGATCCGAAATCGATCGTCATCGGCGGCAGCATCGGTCTTGCCGATGGCTATCTCGACCGGGTGCGCGCGCATCTGGGCGAGGTTCCACCGCGCCTTTCCTCCAATCTCGTTGCGGCGAAGCTCGCGGGCCACGCCGGCGTCATCGGTGTTGCCGATCTTGCCGAATGGGCAAGGTAGCGGCGGCCGGTCATGCCATGCAAAAATCATCAAAAAAGAAGGGAACGATCATGAAATTGAGCAGGACGTCTTTTGCGCTTATGGCCACCCTCCTCGCGGGGACAGCTTTGCCGACCTTTGCCAATGCAACCGTGACCGTGCTCGGCTGGCCTGGCGGGTCCGAGGAAACCGCACTGCGGGCAACCGTGGAAACCTACAACAAGCAGGCAAGCGATGCCGACAAGGTGGAGCTGCTGTTCTTCAACCGCGAAGGCTTTTACGACAAGCTGCAGGCCGACATGGCGGCCGGATCCAACGCCTTCGACGTGAACCTCGTCGCCACCTACTCGCTCGGTCGCTACGCGCCCTATATGGAGCCGGTCGATCTTGGCGCGGATGCGGCCAAGGTTTTCGGCGAATCCGTTCTCAAGACGATGCAGTTCGACGGCAAGCAATACGGCGTGCCGACCGACCTTTCGCTGCACTTCATGTACTACCGCAAGGATCTCGTCGACGCCTTGAGCAGGGATGACGCCGCCAAGAAGACCTATGGTGAAATCGCCCAGAAATATCTCGGCAAGCCGCTGCAGCCGAAGGACCCGGACAGCTGGACCTGGGACGACTGGGCGGCCACCGCCCTCTATTTCACCAAGCAGGTGAACCCCGACAGCCCGGTGCGTTACGGCACGGTCCTGCAGATGAAGAACCTGCTGTTCAACATGATGGTCTTCCAGTCCCTGCCGCGCTCCTACGGCGGCGACTGGATGGACAAGAACCGCAATGTCACGGTGGATTCCGATGCCTACAAGACCGGCCTCGAGCTCTACAAGAAACTCTATGATGCCGGGTCATCGCCCAAGGATTCGCTGAGCTACGAATATGCGGAAACCAACGCGGCCTTCGCATCCGGTCAGGCCGCGACAGCACTGCAGTGGAATGCCGCGGCGGCGGATCTGACCAGCACCGAAAAATCTCCGGCGGTCGCCGAGGTGACCGGGATTGTCGCGCCGCCGGCAGGTCCCGACGGACGCGCCGATCATATCCACGGCCTTGGTTTGGGCCTCAACAAGAACGCCAAGAACAAGGAAGGCGCCGTCAAGTTCCTGAAGTGGCTCGCCACCGAGGATGCGGCCTTGCTCTATGCGCGCAGCGGCGGTTCGCCGGCATTGTCTCCCGATGTCGTCGCCAAGGTTGCGAAGGAACGTCCCGATCTCGTCAAGCTCGGCGAATTCGCCAGCAAGTACGGCTATGTCATGACCGGAGCGACGTCCGCGAGTGCGCTCCCGGTCTATGAGCTGCAGGCAAAGGAGTTTACCGGCTACTGGTCCGGCCAGCAGAGCCTCGAGGATGCGCTCGCCCACACCAAGGCGGGCATGCAGGACCTTCTCAAGAAATGAACCATTTGCCGGACGCCGGGTCGAGCTCGGTGTCCGGCGCGTTTGGCGGATCGAGATGGCCCTTGTGACACGTGCCGAAGGCAGGATGTATCTGACGCCGCTGGTCGGCTTCCTGCTGCTGTTCCTCGGCTTTCCGGCGATCGTCAATCTGATCTATTCCATTTCGACCGTCACATTCGAGACGCTGCGCAGTCCGGTGTTGAGCGGTTTCAGCAACTATGTCGCGGTGTTGAACGACCGCGAATTCTGGAGCTCGGCCTGGTTCTCTCTGCGCTTCGGTATTCTTACCGCATCAGCGGAATGTCTGATCGGTCTTTTCCTTGCCATCTTCCTGGCACCGCTTCTGAGCAAGCGACCAGTCCTGATGGCGCCGTTGATGCTGCCGCTGATGGTCGCGCCGGCCATGGTCGGTCTCATGTACCGGCTGGTGCTGCATGAATTTGCGGGCCCCGTCCCCTACTATCTCTTCGAATGGTTCGGTGACAGCCCGGCCTTCCTCGACATCAACAATGCCTTCCGCACCCTTGTCGTCGTGGAGACGCTGCAATGGACGCCTTTCGCCTTCCTGCTCTTCTACATGGCCTATTCGGCCATACCGCTCGACGTGCGCGAAGCCTCCTCGCTCGATGGCGCATCACCGTTTGAGATCGTCCGGTGGATCGACCTGCCATTGATGAAGCCGACGCTGGTCATCGCGTTTTTCATCCGTTTCATCGACGGTTTCCGAGTGTTCGACAATGTCTATGCATTGACCGGCAGTGGTGCAGGAGGTTCAACGACGTCCTTGTCGATCTACATCTACCAAGCCTTCTTCAAGGAAGGGGCTATTGGCAAGGCGGTCGCCGCCTCGGTTGTCCTGTTCATGGCGTCGTTCATCGTTCTCCACTGCCTTAACCGGCTTGCCGGCCGCAGGAAGCGTTGACGATGGCCGGGGCACTGCGCTGGATCGTTTTTGCCATCGCCGTGCTGGCGATGAATTTCCCCATTATCGTGACGCTGATCACATCGCTCAAAAGCCAGCGCGAGCTTTCGACGAACCCCGGTTTGTGGATCAGCCAGCCGACGCTCGACAACTATCTGGAGGTCCTGACGCAGACCAGCCGCTTCAACATCTATGCCTATCTGCTGAACAGCACCGTGGCGGCGCTGATCGGAACCGGCCTTGCGATCGTGCTCGCGTTCCCGGCTGCCTATGCGATCGCGCGCAGCGAGGCGGGAAAGCGCTTGGTCCTGCCGATCGTCATCAATCTTCGCGCCGTGCCGCTGATCATCTTCGCGATCCCGCTTTACATGATGTACCAGTGGCTGGGCCTGCTCGATACGCGGATCGGGCTCGGGCTCATCCTGACCATCGTCAACGCGCCGCTTGCACTCGTCATCCTGGTAAACGCGATTTCAGATGTACCAGTCGAACTCGACGAGGCGGCGAAAGTCGATGGCGCACGTTCCTTGCAGGTGATGATGATGATCGTCCGGCCCGTCATCCGACCGGCGCTCGTCACAACCTTCATCTTCGGCTTCATCACCGCCTGGAACGAATTCCTCTTCGGCCTCATGCTGACAACCAGTCGTGCCGTGCCGATGACGGTCGGCGCATCCTTCTTCTTCGCCGCGAGCGGCGGTGGCGTAAAATGGGGAACCGCTTCCGCCGTCATGATGCTGGGCGCCTTGCCGCCGGCACTGCTGGGTCTTGTGATGTATCGGCAGATATCGGGATCCATGACCGCTGGGGCGGTCAAGGGCTAAAGCAAGAAGAAGTTCGTCTTTCCGACAAATTGGACAACCCAATCCGACAGCGCCAGCGCACTTGTCAGGCCAGGTGACTCGATTCCGAAAAGACGGATCAGCCGTCCGGACGGATCTGCCAGAATGTCGAAATCGCCGAACTGCAACCCGTTCGTTAGGCCGTAGCCCACAATAGCTCGGCTCCAGTTCCCCCTCTCTCAGCCCCGGCCAATAGATGGCGCGTAAAATGGTGTGGCCTCGGGCTGGCCGAGGAAGGAAGAAATGGTGCAGCTTGCTGATGGCGAAATCGCGATGGCGCAGACGCAACGCAGTCTGGTTAGGTCCAGCCTAAGCCGAACTACTGAAAATCATAATTTGTGCAGCGCACCCAACGTGCTTTGCTCCGCCATCGGCTGAAAGAAAACAAGAAAAGAATGTCAGGCGACAGGCTTCGGCGATGCCTCCGGAGCGGGTTTCGTTCGGGCCGGGATAACGCCCGACTTCAGAAAAACAGGGGAACGTGATGACGACAATAATCTCGAAGTTTCGCCGGGCCGCGCTGGTGGCCGGCATTGCGCTCAGCGCCATATCGGTGAGCCTCCACGCCGAAGCTGGCAGCTTGAAACTGGGCATGACGACCTGGGTGGGGTACGGACCGCTCTTCCTTGCCCGTGACATGGGCTACTTCAAGGAAGGTGGGCTCGATGTCTCGCTTGAAATCATCGAGGAAGCATCGCTGTATATGGCGGCTGTTGCCGCCGGCGAGCTCGACGGCAGCGCCTCGACCGTCGACGAGATCATGAAGTATCGTTCGAAGGATGTTTGCTTCAAGTCGGTCTATGCGCTGGATGACAGCCATGGCGGCGATGGCGTGCTCGCGCCCAGCGGGGTCAAGAGCATCGCCGACCTCAAAGGCATGGACGTAGCGCTGAACGAGGGTTCAGTGTCGCAGTTCTGGTTCAATATCCTGCTCAAGCAGGCCGGTCTCACCCAGGCCGATGTGAAGATCACCAACATGACGGCAGACGATGCCGCCGCCGCCTTCATGGCCGACCGCATTCCCGTTGCCGTCACCTGGGAACCGCATCTGACGCTGGCCAAGAAGGAAAACAAGGGACAGGTGCTGATCGACTCCTCCAAGACACCCGGCTTGATCGTCGATGTGGTGGCGCTCAACTGCGACTACATCACGAAGAACCCCGGAGATGTCGAGGCGCTGGTGAAGGGCCTCTACAAGGCCAACGAGTTCATCAAGGAGAATCCTGAGAAGGCGTATGAGGTGATGGCCAAAGGCGTCGGTGGCTGGCTGAAGGATCCGAAGGACTTCGCTTCCTCGGCCGCTGGCGTGAACTTCTACGGTAAGCAGCGCAATGCCGAATTCTTCGCCGGTGGCGAGACTGGCGAAGCCGGCAAGCTGATCAAGCTGGGCGGCGATATCTGGGGCGGCTTCGGCAAGCTCAAAATGGACGTCAAGTATGACGACCTCGTCGATACGTCCTTCCTTGGGAAGTAGCTTGGCCTTGGAAAGTAGCTTGGCCTTGGAAGTAGCTTGGCCTTGCAAAGTAGCTTGGCCTGCGAAGTAATTTGACGTTGCAAAGTGATTTGGCTGAACCGGAGGCGGACCTCGCGCCTCCGGTCCAAGCGGCCCAAAAGGGTATCCCGTGACACTAGCACCGAACACGAGCTCTCTGGTCAGCAATGGCGTGACCGCGAGAGTTGAAGAAGATCAGGCCGGTCGATCCGTCCTGAAAGTCATCGCCACACCGTTTCGGGCTGTGCCGCGCTCTCTCTCCATTACGCTCGGCTTCATGGTCTGGATCGCCGTCATCGGCGGCTGGTTCGCGCTGACCTATTCCGGAGCGGTCAAGGAAATGTTCCTGCCTCGCCCCGAATCCGTGTTGTCCACCACCATCAGCATGGCGCTTGACGGGTCGTTGTGGGAGCATGTTTTCGCCAGCGTCCAGGTGGTGTTGATCGGCTTCGTCCTTTCGAGCATCGTTGCGGTGCCGCTTGGATTGACGATGGGCACCTATCGCATCGTCCAGGCCGTTCTCGAACCGTTGGTCAATTTCATACGCTATCTGCCGGTGACGTCCTTCGTGCCGCTTTTCATCCTGTGGATCGGCATCGGCATCGAGCAGCGCGTTGCCGTCATCGTCTTCGGCGTCTTCTTCCAGCAGCTCGTCATGATCGCCGACAGCGCTCGCAGCGTCCAGCGCGACCTCGTCAACGCAGCCTATACGCTCGGCACGAAACCAGGCGACACGGTCTTCCACATCGTCTTTCCAGCCACGCTTCCGAGCGTGCTGGATGTGCTGCGCGTCACCATGGGCTGGGCCTGGACCTATCTCGTCGTGGCCGAACTCGTCGCCGCCCGCAGCGGACTTGGCTACATCTCGCTCAAAGCCATGCGCGGCTTTCAGGTCGACGTGATCTTCATGGCCATCGCCATGATCGGCATCCTTGGTCTTTGCACCGACCAATTGTTCCGGGGCATCCGCCGCCTCGTCGCTCCCTGGGCCAATTGAGGAACACGCACACATGGACGCCCTGAATCTTACGACGAAACCAAAGAGTTCCGAAATAGGCATCGACAATGTGGTCCTGCGCTACGGCAAGGGTGACAATGCGGTGCTGGCGCTGGATGGCATTTCCTTTCACGTCGTGCCCAACGAATTCTGTGTGATCGTCGGCCCATCGGGCTGCGGCAAGTCGAGCCTGCTTTATCTCGTCGCCGGTCTCGAGGAGCGCACCGGCGGCATGATCGTAGTCGGCGGCAAGCCTGTTACCGAGCCGGGCCCGGATCGCGGCATGGTGTTTCAGGCATATACGCTGTTTCCCTGGCTTACGGTGGCGCAGAACGTCGAATATGGCCCGAAGCGAAAGGGCATTGCGCCGGCCGAGCGCAGGGTCATTGTCGAGCATTTTCTCCACGAGGTCGGTCTGGCAAAGTTCGCCAACCATTACCCGTCTCAGCTGTCGGGCGGCATGAAGCAGCGCGTTGCGATTGCGCGCGCGCTCGCCAATGATCCGGACGTGCTGCTGATGGATGAGCCTTTTGGAGCGCTCGACAGCCAAACCCGTCACAGCATGCAGAAGCTTCTGCTGAGGATCTGGGATCATTCCAAGAAGACGGTCCTGTTCGTTACCCATGACATCGACGAAGCGATCCTGCTGGCGGACAGGGTGCTCGTCATGTCCGGCCGGCCCGGTCAGATCAAGAAGGAAATCCGCGTGGGCCTCCCGCGTCCACGCAGCATGGATCTGGTCATGGAGCCGAACTTCATCGCCATGAAGCGGGAGATCCTCGAGCTCCTGAAGAACGACGAAGACGACGAGCACTAATGCATGTCGCTCAAAAGTGACCTCGGTTTTGGGCAGACGACATGCATGAAACAGACATCGGCAGTCTTCGGTGTGGATGACGAAACGGGCAAGGCATGAGCATCGAGGCGGCGGAATTTGACTATGTCGTCATTGGCGCGGGCTCGGCCGGCTGTGTCTTGGCAAACAGGCTGAGCGCAGACCCGGCAGTTCGTGTGTGCCTGATCGAGGCGGGCGGCAGCGACGACCGCACCAGGGTGCGCGTGCCGGCCGGCATTCTCTCGCTCTACGGCAATCCGAACTTCGACTACGGCTACAAGGGCGTGCCGCAGCCGCTGCTCAACAACCGCCGCATACCCGTCAACCGGGGCAAGGTTCTTGGCGGGTCGAGTTCGATCAACTCGATGGTCTATATTCGTGGCGCCGCGCACGACTACGATGAATGGGCAGCGCTTGGCTGCGCCGGGTGGTCCTATGCCGATGTCCTGCCGGTCTTCAAGAAATTGGAGCGGAACTGCCTGTTGCAGAGCCCCGCCTATCACGGATTCGACGGCGAATTGCTGGTCGACAATCCGCGCGATCCCAACGTGGTATCCAGCCTGTGGGTTGAGGCGGGCAGAGGCGTAGGCCTGCCCGAGAACCGCGACTTCAATGCCGGTGGCCAACTCGGCCTCGGCATCTACAACGTGACCCAGAACAGAGGCGAGCGCTTCTCGGCCTACAGCGCCTTTGTCCGGCCGGTTCTCGGCCGCTCGAATCTGCGGATATTGTCAGGCGTCGAGGTTCTTGATCTGGCGATTGAACGCGAGCGCGTCACCGGCGTCAACGTGATCAGGGAAGGCGCAACCCAACGGTTGGGGTGCCGAGCGGAGGTCGTCCTCAGCGCGGGTGCGATCGGATCGCCGCGCATTCTGCTTGCTTCCGGCGTCGGCCCGGCCGGGGAGCTGAAAGCAGCGGGGATTGAACCGGTCGCGAACCTGCCAGGCGTCGGTAAGAACTTGCGCGACCATGTCGATGGCATGATCACGGTGCGATCGAACAGCCGCAAGACGCTCGGCCTTTCACTTGCCAATCTTCCGGCGATGCTGGCGGCGCCGTTCCAGTATTTCGCCCGGCGCAAAGGCATGCTGACGACCAACTATGTCGAAGCCGGCGGCTTTGCCAGGACGAAGTATGCCGGGAGCATACCCGACATTCAGTTCCACTTCGTGCCGGGCTATCGCAGCCATCGCGGTCGGCTCGTCGAATATGGCCACGGCTATGCCGTGCACACCTGTGTGTTGAGACCGGGGAGCGTCGGCGAAATCACGCTTCAACGCGACGGCACCCGCCGCAATATGCTCATAGACCATCGCTTCTTCAGTGACGAACAGGATGCCCTGACCCTCGTCGAGGGCATAAAGGTCGCGCGTTCGATCCTGGCTTCGCCGGTTTTTGGCGGCATCCGCGGACCGGAAATCCTGCCTGGGCCCGACGTGAACACCGATGACGAGATTCTCGCCTATCTGCGTGCCGAGGCTCTTACCGTCTATCATCCGGTTGGCACGGCCAGGATGGGCAACGACGCCATGGCGGTGGTTGATCCCGCCGGTCTCAAGGTGCGCGGTTTCGACAATCTGCGCGTCGCTGATGCCTCCGTCATGCCGACATTGATCGGTGGCAACACCAATGCGCCATCCATGATGATTGGCGAAAAGGCGGCTATGGCAATACTGGCGTAGCCGTCTGCGCGCGGCCAATTCAGCATTTAGGAACAAGCTAACCACTGCCACATGAAATCGTAATTTTCGCTGCCCGGTCCCTCCAGTAAACCAACGATCAGACCTCCGCCGCATGCGCAGAAACTCTCGGGGAGGGCCAGAAAGGGCCGCTGAATGCCAGTCGAAACAGTAGACACGCTTGTTGTTGGCGGCGGCCAGGCGGGGCTGGCGATGAGCGAGCATCTAAGCAAGTGCGGCGTGCCCCATCTCGTGCTGGAGCGGGACCGCATCGCCGAACGCTGGCGTAGCGAGAGATGGGACTCGCTGGTTGCCAATGGTCCCGCCTGGCATGACCGTTTTCCCGGCATGGAATTTCCCAATGCCGGTCCGGATGCCTTTATCGGCAAGGAGAAGGTCGCCGACTATTTTGTCGCTTACGCCGACATGATCGCTGCCCCCATCCGTTGCGGCGTGGAGGTCAGGAAAGTGGAAAGGCTTGTCGGCCGTCCCGGCTTCCGGATCGAAACCTCGAATGGCGTGATCGAAGCCAGGAGCGTGGTTGCCGCCACCGGCGCTTTCCAGCATCCGGTCATCCCGGCCGTCGTTCCCGGGGACGCCGGACCTATGCAGATACATTCCAGCGCCTATCGCAATCCCGGCCAACTACCCAAAGGCGCGGTGCTGGTGGTCGGCTCCGGGTCTTCGGGGGTGCAGATCGCCGACGAGCTCCAGCGTGCGGGACGGCGGGTTTATCTCTCGGTCGGGCCGCACGATCGGCCGCCGCGGGCCTATCGCGAACGTGACTTCTGCTGGTGGCTGGGGGTTTTGGGCAAGTGGGACGCGCAGGCGCCTGCGCCCGGCACCGAACATGTCACCATCGCGGTCAGCGGCGCGCGTGGCGGCCAGACGATCGACTTCCGGCGCCTTGCCGCGCAAGGGATGACGCTGGTTGGCCGGACCGAATCCTACAGGCACGGTGTGATGACCTTCGCACCCGATCTGGCCAAGAATATCGCGCGCGGCGATGCGAATTACATGTCGGTTCTGGACGAGGCAGATGCCTATGTCGCCCGCAACGGCCTCGACCTTCCCCCGGAGCCCGAGGCCCGCAAGATCGGCCCGGACCCGCAATGCATGACCGATCCCATTCTCGAGCTGAACCTGTCGGAAGCCGGGATAGGTTCGATCATCTGGGCGACGGGATTCACCGTCGACTACAACTGGCTGAAGGTCGATGTGTTCGACGAAAGGGGCAAGCCGAAGCACCAGCGCGGTGTGTCGACCGAGCCCGGCATCTATTTCCTCGGACTGCCTTGGCAATCGCGCAGGGGGTCGAGCTTCATCTGGGGCGTCTGGCACGACGCGCAGCATGTGGCCGACCATATTTCCACGCAGCGCAAATACCTGGCCTACCATGCGTCCGCGAAGCGCGAGACCAAGGTGGCATAGACACGGCACCTCAAACGGGATGCCCCGACCTCGAGCCTGATCCGACGGAGACCAAGATGGCGCATACAAGAATTCGAAAGTTCAACACCAAGGACACTTATCCCGAGCAGAAGCTCGACAATGATCTGTGCCAGGCGGTCGTTACGCGGGGCGGCAGGACCGTCTATCTGCGCGGCCAGTGTCCGCAGGACCTCGACACGGCCAAGAACATCGACAGCCATGATCCGGTCGAGCAGACGCACAAGGTCATGCAGAACATCCGCCAGCTGATCGAGGAGTGCGGCGGCACCATGGAGCACCTGGTCAAGGTGGTGGTCTACATCACCGATGTGCGCCATCGTGAGGCAGTCTACCGCACCATGGGCGAGTATATCAGAGGCGTGCATCCCGTCTCGACCGGCCTTGTCGTGCAGGCCCTGGCGCGGCCGGACTGGCTGGTCGAGATCGACGGCACCGCCGTCATTCCGGACTGATTGCGATGACCTTTTCCATTGTCGCGCGGTGCGGCCGCACCGGCATGTTCGGGGTCGCGGTGTCCTCCTCGTCGCCTGCTGTTGCGGCGCGCTGCGCCTATGCGCAGGCGGGCGCCGGGGCCATTGCCAGCCAGAACGTCACCGATCCTACGCTTGGACTGCGCGGTCTCGAATTGCTGGCGCGCGGCGCGTCCGCGGCGGAGGCGATTGCCATATTGAAGCGCACCGGTGCCTATCCCGAATACCGGCAGGTGCTGGCTGTCGACGCCGCTGGAGCGACCGCGATCCATTCGGGTCCCAAAGCTCTTGGCATCTGGGCGGAGGCGCGAGCTGACAATGTCGCCTGCGGCGGCAACATGCTGGCCCATGATGGCGTGCCGCAAGCGATGGTCGAGGCCTTCCTGGCGTCGGAGGGGCATCTCGGCGACCGCCTCATCGCGACTATGCGCGCGGCGCTGACAGCCGGCGGCGAGGCTGGCCCTGTCCATTCCGCCGGCATGAAGCTGGTGCGTGAGGTGGCGTGGCCGGTCGCCGACCTGCGCTGCGACTGGACCGACGATTGTCCTATCGAGCAACTGGCGGCGCTGTGGCAACTCTACAAGCCACAGCTCGATGCCTATGTGACCCGCGCGATCAACCCATCCGATGCGCCGAGCTACGGCGTGCCGGGCGACGAATAGTCAAGACAGGGGTCACCTGCGATGAGTGAACTCAGCCACAAGGACTGGATCGGCAAGGCGTCCGCGATCCGTTTTCGTGACAAGGCGTTCATCGACGGCAAGACGGTCGCGGCGCGTTCGGGCCGGACCTTTGCCAGCGTCAATCCGGCAACCGGCGAGGTGCTGGCCGAAGTGGCGTCCTGCGGCGAGGAAGACATCGATCTGGCGGTTGCCGCCGCTAGGCGCAGCTTCAACGCCGGCGTCTGGTCGCGCACCAGCCCGGCGCACCGCAAGGAGGTGTTGCTGCGGCTGGCGCAGCTGCTGCGCGACAACCTGCATGAACTGGCCCTGCTTGAATCGCTGGACATGGGCAAACTGGTCAGGGATGCGGCCTCGGTCGACGTCCCCGGTTCGGCGGCGATCTTCCAATGGTATGGCGAGGCCATCGACAAGATCTATGGCGAGGTGGCGCCGACCGGCGAAGGCGATCTGGTGCTGGTGCGGCGCGAGCCGCTTGGCGTGGTCGGCGCGGTGGTGCCGTGGAACTTCCCGCTCGACATGGCGACCTGGAAGTGCGCGCCGGCGCTGGCGGCGGGCAATTCGGTGGTGCTGAAACCCGCCGAGCAGTCGCCTCTGTCGGCCCTGCTCCTGGCGGAGCTGGCGATGGAGGCGGGCCTGCCTGCCGGCGTGCTCAATGTCGTGCCCGGCCTTGGCGAAACCGCCGGCCAGGCGCTTGGCCGCCATATGGATGTGGATTGCCTCGCCTTCACCGGTTCGACCGCGGTGGGCAAGATGTTCCTGCAATATTCCGGGCAGTCGAACATGAAGCAGGTCTGGCTGGAGACCGGCGGCAAGAGCCCCAACCTCGTCTTTGCCGACTGCGGGGATCTCGATGTGGTGGCCGATATGGCGGCCTTCGGCATCTTCTTCAACCAGGGCGAGGTCTGTTCCGCCAATTCACGCCTGCTCGTCCAGCGCGGCATCAAGGATGCCCTGGTGGAGAAACTGGTGCAGCGTGCGGCGGCCACGCAGCCCGGCGATCCGCTCGATCCGATTTCGAAAATGGGCGCGATGGTCGATAGTCGCCACGCCGCCAATGTCATGCGCTTCGTCGAGGCCGGTAAAAAGACCGCGCGCCTGGTCGCGGGCGGCGACATGGTCACGGTCAATGGGCGCGGCAGCTTTGTCCAGCCCACCATTTTCGACGATGTCACGCCTGCCGATCCGATTGCCCGCGACGAGATCTTCGGGCCGGTGCTTTCGGTCATTGCCTTCGATGACGAGGCCGACGCGATCCGCATCGCTAATGACAGCCCCTACGGGCTCGCCGCATCGCTGTGGACCGACAGCCTGTCGCGCGCGCACCGCATCGCCGGGCGGCTGCAGGCCGGCACAGTTTCCGTCAACAAGGTCGACGCTCTGAGCCCGATGACGCCGTTCGGTGGTTTCAAGCAATCCGGCTTCGGCCGCGACCTGTCGCTGCATGCGCTCGACAAGTACACCGCGCTCAAAACGACATGGATCAAATATTGATGGGCGCCTAAAGCGCATCGCGATCGAACGGATTCAAGTGATGCGCTTTAGGCCTTTGCTCCATGCATGTCGTTTGCGCAAAACCGGGGCCACTTTTGCGCGACATGCATTAGGCTTGATCGAAGCCCTCAAACCGGCAACATAGCCAGCCATGCCGCTACGCTTCACGCTCAGACAGCTGGAATATTTCGTTGCCGTGGGCGAAGCCGGCTCCATCGCCAAGGCGGCCGAGCAGGTCAATGTGTCGCCGCCATCGATTTCGGCCTCGATCGCGCAGTTGGAAACCGAGTTCGGTGTCCAGCTTTTTGTCCGCAAGCATTCGCACGGCCTCTCGCTCACCGCCGGTGGCCGCATCTTCCTCAAGGAAGCCGCCCGGCTGCTCAACGATGCCGATGCCTTGCATGACGTCGCCGGCGATTTTGCCGAGAAGGTGCGCGGCCCGCTGGCGGTGGGATGCCTGCTGACCTTTGCGCAGATCGTGCTGCCGGCGCTGCGCATGCGGTTCGAGCGCGCTTATCCCGATGTGCACGTGCGCCAGTTCGAGCGCAATCAGGGGCAATTGCTTGAGATGCTGCAGCGCGGTGAAATCGACCTTGCCCTGACCTACGATCTCGAACTGTCGCAGGATATGACCTTCGAGCCGCTGATGTTGGTGCCGGCCTATGTCATGCTGCCGGCGGGCCATCGTTTCGCGACCAAGGCGTCGATCACGACGGAGGAACTGGCCGACGAGCCGATGGTGCTGCTCGACCTGCCGTACAGCCGCGAATATTTCCTGTCGGCATTCCACCAGCGAGGGATCCGGCCCAATATTGCCGAGCGCACCGGCGACATTGCGGTCATGCGCTCCATGGTGGCCAACGGCTTCGGCTACGGCATCGCCAACATGCGGCCGCTCAACACGCTGGCGCCGGACGGCAAGCCGCTGGTCTTCGTGCCGTTGGACGGTGACCTGCGGCCGCTGACCATGGGCGTCGCCTTGCCCAATTCCGAACATCGTACGCAATCCGCCCAGGCGTTCATCGACCACTGCCGGCATTTTGTCGTCGAGCAAGGTGTGTTCGGCGCCGAGCGGGCCGTCGGCCAGGCAGCGCTTCCGCAGAAGTAGCGCCCGGTTACGCCAGTTGCTGGTCGGCAAGCCGCTTAAGCAATTTTTCCAGCATGTCGTCGCAGCGGCGCATCTGCTCGACGCTGACGAATTCGTCCGGCTTGTGCCCTTGCGCCATCGACCCCGGTCCGCACACGACCGTCGGCGTGCCGAGATCGCGGCTGAACAGGCCGCCTTCCGTGCCGAAGGCCATCTTGATGGTATTGTTGGCGCCGGTCAGCGATTTGACGAAGGCGACGGCTTGCGAACTGGCTGGCGTGTCCAAGCCGGGATAGGTGTTGGTGATGTCGATGTCGATTGCTGCCTCGGGCGCGATGGTCGAGGCTTCGGAAGCAATATGAGCAGCCTCCTTGCGCAGGCGGTCGAGAATCTCGTGCGGGTCGTCGGCTGCGACATTGCGGATCTCGAAGTCGACCTGGCAAAGGTTCGGCACGATGTTCAGCGCCGCGCCTGCGTTGATCTTGCCGACATGGACGGTCGTGTATGATATGTCGTAGTCGCCGTCGCGGGCGCCATCGCGCATCAGCCGGTCCTGTTCGCGGCGCAAGGCGGCGACGAAGTCGCAGCCGAGATGGATGGCGTTGAGCGCCAGCGGGGCCAGCGCCGAATGGCCTTCGCGCCCCTTGCAAAGCGCGCGTGCGGCAAGCTTGCCCTTGTGCCCCGTCGCCACCTGCATATCGGTCGGCTCGCCGACAATGCATAGCAGCGGCCGATGCGGGGCCGCTTGCAGCATGTCGATCAGGCTGCGCACACCGATGCAGCCGATCTCCTCGTCGTAGGAGAGTGCCAGGTGCAGAGGCGTCTTCAGCGTCATTTTCGCGGCCTTGAGGCACGCGGCGAGCGCGCAGGCCACAAAACCCTTCATGTCGGCCGCGCCACGTCCGTAAAGCTTGCCGTCACGGTTCGTCATCTCGAAGGGCGGCAGCGTCCAGGCCTGGCCGTCGACGGGAACGACGTCGGTGTGACCGGACAGCATGATGCCGGAAGCATCAGTCGGTCCGATGGTGGCAAAGAGGTTGGCCTTGTGGCCGTCCTCGCTGTGGATGACCCGGCTGGCAATGCCGTGCGCGTCCAGCAGGTCCGCCACGTAGCCGACGAGGGCGAGGTTCGAGTCGCGGCTCACCGTCGGGAATGCGAGCAGCTTTTCAAGGATCTGGATGCTGTCCATGCGTCTTGTGTCTCATTGGCCGTCGGTACTTCTAGCATCGCGTGGCCGGGGCCTTGAAGTCGCATTTGGCTCAGTCGGGATTTAGCGGATGCTAATCCGGATGTGTGCGATTAGGCGCGGCCTAACCGGCACAGAAGAAATCTGTTGTTTTCCGGCGCTTGCCGCAACTTATGAATGGTCTCACGGCATCAACCCACTGGGCTGGCCGGCTTGCGTCACGCCTCGAAACCATGATCGGGCGTGCTGCAGGGCGACGCTGGCAGGAAGGCACGTTCCATGCGCGATCCGCGCTATGATATTTTGTTCGAGCCCGTGAAGATCGGTCCGGTGACCGCCAAGAACCGCTTCTATCAGGTGCCGCATTGCAATGGCGGCGGCTATCGCGACCCTTCGGCCGCGGCCGAGATGCGCCGCATCAAGTCGGAAGGCGGCTGGGGCGTCATCTTCACCGAGCAAACCGAGATGCACCACACATCGGAGATCACGCCCTTCATCGAGCTCAGGCTGTGGGACGATGCCGATATTCCGGCGCTGGCGAAGATGGCCAAGGCCATGCACCAGCATGGCGCGCTGGCCGGCATCCAACTGGCCTACTCAGGCATCAACGGGCCGAACCTCTACACCAAGGAAGTGCCGCGCGGGCCGTCGGCCCTGCCGATCCGCACCTTCACCAACGATCCGGTGCAGGCGCGCGCCATGGACAAGCAGGATATTCGCGACCTGCGCCGCTGGCATCGCAATGCTTTCAAACGGGCGAGGCTCGCGGGCTTCGATTTGGTGTGCCTCTACGGCGCGCATGGCTTCGGCATCATCCAGCACTTCCTGTCCACGGCCACCAACCAGCGCAGCGACGAATATGGCGGCTCGCTGGAGAACCGCTCGCGGCTGATGCGTGAGCTGATCGAAGAGGGCAGGGACGCTATCGGCGACACGTGCGGCCTGACGCTGCGGCTGTCGCTGGACGAGATGATCGGTGAGCTCGGCTTTGCCAATTCCGAAGTGCGCGACATGATCGAGATGCATGCCGATCTGCCCGACCTCTGGGACCTGGCGCATGGCGCTTGGGAGGATTGTTCGGGGCCGTCGCGGTTCAAGGAGGAGGGCGCGCAGGAGAGCCTGGTGTCCGGCATCAAGAAACTGACCTCGAAGCCGGTCGTCGGCGTCGGTCGCTTCACCTCGCCGGATGTGATGGTGAAGATGATCAAGTCCGGCACGCTGGATTTCATCGGCTGCGCGCGCCCATCGATTGCCGATCCCTTCCTGCCGAAGAAGGTGGAGGAGGGGCGCATCGAGGACATTCGCGAATGCATCGGCTGCAACATCTGCATCACCGGCGACATGACCATGTCGATCTCGCGCTGCACGCAGAACCCGACCTTCATGGAGGAATGGCGCAAGGGCTGGCATCCCGAACGCATGCAGGCCAAGGGCGATAGCGACAGCGTGCTGATCGTCGGCGCCGGCCCGGCCGGGCTGGAGGCGGCGCGTGCGCTCGGCCTGCGCGGCTATCAGGTGGCCATCGCCGAGGCCGGCACCGAACTTGGCGGCCGCGTGGCGCGCGAGTGCCGCTTGCCTGGTCTCTCGGCATGGGGACGCGTGCGCGACTACCGCCAGTACCAGATCAGCCAGATGTCCAATGTCGACGTCTATTTCGAAAGCCGATTGTCGGCGCAGGAGATACTGGACTTCGGCTTTCAGAACATTGCGCTTGCCACCGGCTCGACATGGCGCCGAGACGGCGTGGCGCGCGCGCATGTCGTGCCGATGCCGATCGACCCGGCCATGCCGGTCTACACGCCGGACGATCTGATGGCCGGCACTGTGCCGACCGGCAGTGTCGTGCTGTTCGACGACGACCACTACTACATGGGTGGCGTTCTGGCCGAGCTGATGGCGCGCCAGGGTGCGAAGGTGACGCTGGTGACGCCGTCAGCCTATGTGTCCGACTGGACCCGCAACACGCTGGAGCAGGGCGCCATCCATCGCCGGCTGGCCGAACGCGGCGTCGAGATCGTGCTGAACCGGACTGTGACGCGCATCGTGCCGGGCGGTGTTGCCACGGCGTGCGCCTATACGGGCAGCCAATTTGACATCGCCGCGGACGCCGTGGTGCTGGTCACGTCACGCCACCAGGACGATAGTGTCTGGCAGGAATTGAAGGCGCGGCGGGACGAATGGGCCGATAGCGGCATCCGCTCGGTCAAAATCATCGGCGACGCCGAGGCGCCGGGTCCGATCGCCTGGGCAACCTATGCCGGCCACCGCTTCGCGCGCGAGCTGGATGAAGCCGATATCGGCGACGCACTGCCCTTCCGGCGCGAGGTCACAGCGTTGGCCGCGGAATAGGGCGCCTGCGGCGCGGTCAGCGAATATCGGATTGTTCAACCATACCGCATTGCACAATTCCTTCGCTTGGTCACAATGCAGGCATGGTTCGAACCGCACTCGCCGTCCTGGTGATCGATGAAAACCGCATCCGCGCCGCGATCATCGAGGCGGGGTTGCGCGAGGCCGGCCATGAGCGGGTCACTGTCATCCATGATGTGACCGGCATTGCGCGGCGGATCGCCGAGATCGAGCCCGATGTCATCGTCATCGATCTCGAAAACCCGAATCGCGACATGCTGGAAAACATGTTCCAGCTGTCGCGTGCCGTAAAACGGCCGATCGCCATGTTCGTCGACCGCTCCGACCAGGCCTCGATCGAGGCGGCGGTCGATGCCGGCGTTTCGGCCTATGTCGTCGACGGTCTGCGGCAAGAGCGCGTCAAGCCGATCCTCGACATGGCGGTCAGCCGCTTCAACGCTTTTTCGCGCATGGCGCGCGAACTGGAAGAGGTTCGCGGCGAGCTCGAGAGCCGCAAGGTGATCGACCGCGCCAAGGGCATCCTGATGAAATCGCGCGGCCTCTCCGAAGAGGCCGCCTACACGCTGCTGCGCAAGACGGCGATGAACCAGAACCGCAAGATCGGCGACATCGCCCAAAGCCTGGTGACTGCCGCGGGGCTGCTGGGACCGGCGGAGGACGAATGAGCATGACTGCCAAGCACCAGATCACCGCCGGCTTCATGCCGCTTTTCGACAGCGCCGTGCTGGTCGCGGCCGGCGAGCTTGGCTTCGCCGCGCAAGAAGGCATCGATCTGAAGCTGCACCGCGAGACATCCTGGGCCAACATCCGCGACCGCATCGCCATCGGCCACTTCCATCTCGCGCATATGCTGGGACCGATGCCGCTCGCCTGCAATCTCGGGCTGACGCCGCTGGCCTCGGAAACCATCGTGCCGTTCTCGCTCGGCCTCGGCGGCAATTGCGTCACCATCTCCAATGCCGTTTGGGCCGGTATGGCGGCACACGGCGCCGAGGCCGACCTAGACCCGGCGCGCGCCGGTGCCGCACTTGGCGCGCTCATTCGCGAGCGCGCTGCGGCCGGTGGCGATCCGCTGCGCTTTGCCGTGGTGCATCCGCATTCCGGGCACAATTACGAATTGCGCTATTGGCTCGCCGCCTGCGGCATCGATCCGAGCCAAGAGATTGAGATCGTCATCGTACCGCCGCCCTTCATGGCCGATGCGCTGGCCGCCGGCCGTATCGACGGCTACTGCGTCGGCGAACCCTGGAACAGCGCTGCGGTGGCCGCCGGCACCGGCCACATCGTCACCGTCAAGGCGCGGATATGGCGCAACAGCCCGGAGAAGGTGATCGGCGTGCGCAAGGCTTGGGCAGACGAAAACCCCGAGGCCTTGGCGGCGCTGCTGCGCGCGCTGCATCACTCGGCGCGCTGGTGCCAGGATCCGGCCAACCATGGCGAACTGGCCGGGGTGATGGCGCAGGCCGGCTTCCTCGGCCTGCCGCCGACCGTGCAGATGCCGATCCTGACCGGCCATCTCCAACTGGGCGGCGGTGCGGAGCGGACCATCGACGACTTCTTCCTCCCCTTCGATAAGGCGGCGAACTTTCCGTGGAAGAGCCATGCGCTGTGGTTCTACACGCAGATGGTGCGCTGGGGGCACGTGGCGCACACGCCTGAAAGCCTTGCCATCGCCCGCGACTGCTACCGTCCCGACCTCTACCGTTCGGCGCTGAAGCCGCTCGGCGTCGCGCTTCCCGGCGCCAATTCGAAAGTCGAGGGTGCGCTCCAAATTGCCACCGCGGTCGGCGCGACAGGCGCCGGCCTTGTGCTCGGTCCGGACGGTTTCTTCGACGGTCAGATCTTCGATCCTGACGAGATCGATGCGTACATTACCGGCCAGAAATCTGCCGAGATCCAGGCCTGATCATTTCCGCGCCATCCTTGTGCATTGCACAAAAATTGTGCGCGCGATTGCCCTAATGAACAATCTTTGGCCTTCCGGCCATAGGGTTCGATGCGCCGGCGATCAGCGCGGGCTGCTGATTTCATTGGCCTTTTTCACCTCTCTCAAAACTGGCACGGTTCCTGCTTTGAAATAGACAGGCCCTTCGCGGGTCACGGAACAGGCGTCCAATGGCGGGCGCCACAGGCAAAGCTGCCGCTCAGGTTAAAGCGCGCTCCCGGTCACCCGGACGCGAAGACCTGGCTGGCGGCTTTTTTGTTTTGATCAACACGCAATCGACGACGCGGATCCCAAGCCGCGCCCAACCGGAGACGACGATGACGAAACGGATCAGGACTGGAACGACCCTCAAAGACATGACGCGCCGCGATTTTCTGGTCAGCAGCGCGATGACGGCCGGCCTGTTCGTGGCGGCCCGCAAGCTCTTCCCTTCCGGCGCCTATGCCGCGACCGCCACTCCGGAGGTCACCGGCGCCAAGCTCGGCTTCATTGCCCTCACCGATGCGGCCCCGCTGATGATCGCCAAGGAGAAGGGGCTGTTCGCCAAGTTCGGCATGCCCGATGTCGAGGTGCTCAAGCAGGCCTCCTGGGGTGCGACACGCGACAATCTGATGCTCGGCGGCGCGGCCAACGGCATCGACGGCGCTCATATCCTGACACCGCTGCCTTACCTCATGCACACCGGCAAGGTGACGCAGAACAACCAGCCGATGCCGATGGCGATCGTGGCTCGGCTCAACTACGACTGCCAGGGCATTTCGGTCGCCCAGGAATATGCCGGCACCGGTGTCGGCCTCGACGCCTCGAAGCTGAAAGACGCGTTCGCTGCCAAGAAGGCGACCGGCAAGGAAATCAAGGCCGCCATGACCTTCCCGGGCGGTACGCATGATCTGTGGCTGCGCTATTGGCTGGCCGCCGGCGGCATCGATCCCGACAAGGACGTCTCGACCATCGTCGTGCCGCCGCCGCAGATGGTGGCCAACATGAAGGTCGGCAATATGGACGTGTTCTGCGTCGGCGAGCCGTGGAACGAGCAACTCGTCCACCAGGGCGTGGGCTTCACCGCCGCCACGACAGGCGAATTGTGGAAGGGCCATCCCGAAAAGGCGCTCGGCCTGCGCGCCGAATTCATCGAGAAATATCCGAACGCCACCAAGGCGATCCTGATGGCCGTCATGGAAGCGCAGCAATGGTGCGAGGCCACCGAGAACAAGGACGAGATGGCCGCTATCATCGGCAAGCGGCAATGGATGAACGTGCCCGTCGCCGACATCATCGGCCGCCTCAAGGGCGACATCAACTATGGCAATGGCCGCGTCGCCAACGGCACCGATCTCTCCATGAAGTTCTGGAAGGGCGGCGTCTCCTATCCGTTCAAGAGCCATGATGCGTGGTTCCTTGCCGAGAACATCCGCTGGGGCAAGTTCGCACCGACCACCGACATCAACGCGCTGGTCGACCAGGTCAACCGCGAGGATCTGTGGCGCGAGGCGGCCAAGGATCTCGGCGTCGCGGCAGCCGACGTTCCGGCGTCGTCGTCGCGCGGCGTCGAGACCTTCTTCGACGGCAAGATTTTCGATCCGGCCAACCCGTCCGCCTATCTCGACAGCCTGAAGATCAAGGCATCGGCGTAGCCTGATCGCAAGCGGTGCATGCGCCGCTTGCGATCACTACCTGCCCCAAGGAGTTTTCCCCAGACATGTCGATCCAGACTATCGAGGACACCAAGGTGAAGGCCTTTCCCGCCAAGCCGGCGGAGGTCATCGCCTTCACTGCCAAGGCACGGCGCCGCTTCGAGCCGCTCGCCATCGCCGGCAAACTGGCGAGCGCGCTGGTGCCGCCCATCATCGTCATCGCGCTGATGCTGGTCGTCTGGCAGATCGCCTGTTCGTCGCCGACATCGAGCCTGCCGCCGCCGACCCAGGTTTGGAACGAGGCTTACGACCTGATAGCGCATCCGTTCTTCGACAATGGCCCGCAGGATATAGGTCTGGCCTGGCGCGTGCTGATCTCGCTGCAGCGCGTCGCCGTCGGCTTCGGCCTGGCGGCGGTCGTCGGCGTCGCGCTCGGTGCGCTGGTCGGCCAGTCGATCTGGGCGATGCGCGGCCTCGACCCGGTGTTCCAGATCCTGCGCACGGTGCCGCCGCTGGCCTGGCTGCCGCTGTCGCTGGCGGCGTTCCGTGATTCCAGCCCGTCGGCGATCTTCGTCATCTTCATCACCTCGATCTGGCCAATCATCATCAACACCGCGGTCGGCGTGCGCAACATTCCCGAGGACTACCGCAACGTCTCGCGCATCCTGCGGCTCAACCAGTTCGAATTCTTCGTCAAGATCATGGTGCCGGCCGCCGCGCCTTACATCTTCACCGGCTTGAGGATCGGCATCGGCCTGTCCTGGCTCGCCATCGTCGCCGCTGAAATGCTGACTGGCGGCGTCGGCATCGGCTTCTTCATCTGGGATGCGTGGAACTCGTCGCGGCTGCCCGACATCATCGTCGCGCTCGCCTATATCGGCGTCACCGGCTTCTGCCTCGACCGGCTGGTCGCGGCGGTCGGCGCCTTCGTCACCCGCGGCACAACGGCAAAGTGAGGAGAGGGGCGATGACGGCCTATCTGAAGCTCGACCATATCGACAAATCCTTCACGCGTGGTGCCCAGGTCAGCGAGGTGTTGAAGGACATCAGGCTGACCATCGACAAGGGCGAATTCGTCTCCATCATCGGCCATTCCGGCTGCGGCAAGTCGACCCTGCTCAATCTGATCGCCGGGCTGACCAAGGTGTCGGCCGGCGCCGTGCTGCTCGAGGACAAGGAGGTTGACAGCCCTGGACCGGAACGCGCCGTGGTGTTCCAGAACCACTCGCTGCTGCCGTGGCTGACCGTCTACGAAAACATCAACCTGGCGGTGTCGAAGGTCTTCGGACGTTCGAAGAGCAAAGTTGAGCGGCATGACTGGATCATGCGCAATCTCGACCTCGTGCAGATGGCGCATGCCAAGGACAAACGCCCGGCGGAAATCTCCGGGGGCATGAAGCAGCGCGTCGGTATCGCCCGGGCGCTGGCGATGGAGCCGAAGATCCTGCTGCTCGACGAGCCGTTCGGCGCGCTCGATGCGCTGACGCGGGCCCATCTGCAGGACGCGGTGATGGACATCCATTCCAGGCTCGGCTCGACGACGATCATGATCACCCATGACGTCGACGAGGCGGTGCTGCTCTCCGACCGCATCGTCATGATGACCAACGGTCCGGCGGCGACCATCGGCGAAGTGCTTGCCGTGCCGCTGGCGCGGCCGCGCCGGCGCGTCGAACTCTCTTCCGACCGGACCTTCCTGCGCTGCCGCGAGGCGGTTCTGAAGTTCCTCTACGAACGCCACCGCTTCGTCGAAGCCGCGGAGTAGCACCATGAGCGAAAGACTTGTCATCATCGGCAATGGCATGGCCCCCGGGCGCATGCTGGAGCACCTGCTGGAACAGGCTCCGGGCCGCTACACCGTCACCATCTTCAACGCCGAGCCGCGCGTCAATTACGACCGCATCATGCTGTCGCCGGTGCTGTCGGGCGAGAAGGCCTATGAGGAGATCATCATCCATGGCGACGGCTGGTACATCGCCAACAACATCACCCTCTACAAGGGCCACAAGATCGTTGCCATCGACCGGACGGCGAAGACCGTCACCTCCGATCATGGCGTCACCGAACCCTACGACAAGCTCGTCATCGCCACCGGCTCGGTACCGTTCATCATTCCGGTGCCGGGCCATGATCTGCCGGGCGTGCTGACCTATCGCGATCTCGATGACGTGCAGGCGATGATGCTCGCTGCCCAGTCGCGCGCGAAGGCGGTGGTCATCGGCGGCGGCCTGCTGGGTCTGGAGGCGGCGGCGGGCCTCAACGCGCAAGGCATGGACGTCACCGTGCTGCATGTCATGCCGACCTTGATGGAGCGCCAGCTCGATCCGGCCGCCGGCTATCTCTTGCAGCGCGCGGTGGAGCAGCGCGGCATCAAGGTCATCACCAAGGCCAACACCCAGGCGATCACCGGCAACGGCAAGGTCGGGCAGGTGGAACTTGCTGACGGCACCATTATCCCAGCAACGCTTGTGGTGATGGCCGTCGGCATCAGGCCGAATTCGGCGCTGGCCAAACAGGCCGGCATCGCCGTCAACAGGGGCATCGTCGTCGATGCCGGCATGCGCAGCAACGATCCCGACATCTACGCGCTCGGCGAATGTGCCGAGGTCAACGGCCAGGTCTATGGTCTCGTCGCGCCGCTCTACGAGATGGCGCGCGTGACAGCCAGCCAGCTTGCCGGCAACGAAGCGGCGGCCTTCGTCCATATGGACACGCCGACCAAGCTCAAGGTCACCGGCATCGACCTGTTCTCGCTCGGCGACTTCGCCGATGGTGACGACCGCCAGGAGATCGTGCTGCGCGATGCTTCGGCCGGCGTCTACAAGCGGCTGGTGCTGAAGGACGACCGCATCATCGGCACCGTGCTCTATGGCGAGACGGCCGACGGCGCCTGGTTCAACGACCTGAAGAAGAAGCAGACCGACATATCGGAGATGCGCGATACGCTTATCTTCGGCCAGTCCTACCAGGGGGGTGCCCCGCTGGACCCTATGGCGGCCGTTGCAGCCTTGCCGGATGATGCGGAGATCTGCGGCTGCAACGGCGTTTGCAAGGGGAAGATCACCGGCGCGATCACGGCCAAGGGCCTGACCTCGCTCGACGACGTGCGCGCCCACACCAAGGCGTCGGCCTCCTGCGGCTCCTGCACCGGGCTGGTCGAGAAGCTGATGGTGCTGACCATCGGCGACAAATACAATCCAGCGGCGGTGCAGCCGATGTGCGGCTGCACGACGCTCGGTCATGACGAGGTCCGCCGGCTGATCATCGCCAAGCGCCTGAAGACCATTCCCGCCGTCATGCAGGAACTGGAATGGACGACCTCCTGCGGCTGCGCCAAATGCCGGCCGGCGCTCAATTACTATCTCGTCTGCGACTGGCCGGACGACTACGCCGACGACTACCAGTCGCGCTTCATCAACGAGCGCGTCCACGCCAACATCCAGAAGGATGGCACCTATTCGGTGGTGCCGCGCATGTGGGGCGGGGTGACCAATGCCGCTGAACTGCGCGCCATCGCCGACGTTGTCGACAAGTTTGAAATCCCGATGGTCAAGGTCACCGGCGGCCAGCGCATCGACATGCTCGGCATCCGCAAGGAAGACCTGCCGGCGGTGTGGGCCGATCTCGGCCAGGCCGGCTTCGTCTCCGGCCACGCCTATGCCAAGGGGTTGCGCACGGTGAAGACCTGCGTCGGCTCGGACTGGTGCCGCTTCGGCACGCAGGATTCGACGGGCCTCGGCATCCGCATCGAAAAATTCATGTGGGGCTCGTGGACGCCGGCCAAGGTCAAGATGGCGGTGTCGGGTTGCCCCAGGAATTGCGCCGAGGCGACCTGCAAGGATGTCGGCGTCATCTGCGTCGACTCCGGCTACGAGATCCATTTTGCCGGCGCGGCCGGCCTCGACATCAAGGGCACCGAAGTACTCGGGCTTGTGAAGACTGAGGACGAGGCGCTGGAGCATATCGTGGCGCTGACGCAGATGTACCGCGAGCAGGGCCGCTACCTCGAGCGCATCTACAAATGGGCCAAGCGCATCGGCATCCCCGAGATCAAGCGCCAGATCATGGACGATGGCGACAAGCGCAAGGCCTATTACGAGCGCTTCGTCTTCAGCCAGAAATTCGCCCAGGTCGACCCGTGGTCCGAACGCGTTTCCGGCAAGGACAAGCACGAATTCCGGCCAATGGCCTCGGTCGGTTTTGCGCAGGCGGCGGAGTGAGCGGGATGAACTGGATATCGATAGGCTCTCTCTCCGACATCCCTCGCCGCGGCGCGCGCTGCGTCGCCACGCCGGAAGGAAAAATCGCGGTCTTCCGCACCCAGGACGATCAGGTCTACGCCATCGACGATCGTTGCCCGCACAGAGGCGGACCGCTCAGCCAGGGCATCGTGCACGGCACGGCGGTGACCTGTCCCTTGCACAACTGGGTGATTTCGCTGGAAACGGGCAAGGCGCTCGGCGCCGACGAGGGCGCGGTGCGCACCATTCCGGTGCGGATCGAAGGCGAGCATCTGTTCATTGCGCTGGAAGCGCTGGCCAGCCGCGCGGCCTGACCCCATGGAGATCGATGAAGCGCGCGAGGTGAGGACCACCTGCCCCTATTGCGGGGTGGGCTGCGGCGTGCTGGCGAAGGTCGCCGCGGACGGGCAAGTGTCCGTGCGCGGCGACCCCGACCACCCGGCCAATTTCGGCCGGCTCTGCTCCAAGGGCTCGGCACTGGCCGAGACCATCGATCTCGACGGCAGGCTGCTTCATCCGGAGATCCACGGCCGCCGCGCCGGCTGGGACGAGGCGCTCGACCTCGTCGCCTCGACCTTCTCGCAAACCATCGCCGAGCACGGGCCCGATGCGGTCGCCTTCTATGTCTCCGGCCAGTTGCTGACCGAGGACTACTACGTCGCCAACAAGCTGATGAAGGGCTTTGTCGGCTCCGCCAACATCGACACCAATTCGCGCCTGTGCATGGCCTCTTCGGTCGCCGGCCAACGCCGCGCTTTTGGCTCCGACACCGTGCCCGGGACCTATGATGATCTGGAGCTTGCCGACCTGATCGTGCTGGTCGGCTCCAATCTCGCCTGGTGCCATCCGGTGCTCTACCAGCGCATCGCCGCGGCCCGGGAAAAGCGGCCGGAGATGAAGATCGTGCTGGTCGACCCGCGTCGCACCATGACCGCTGACATTGCCGATATGCATCTGGCGATCGCGCCGGATGGCGACGTCGCTCTGTTCACCGGGCTGCTCGCCTATCTCGGCCAGCACAACGCGCTCGACCGCGCCTACATCACGACGCACACGACCGGCTTCGGGCAAGCGCTTTTCGCCGCATCGGCGCTCGACCTGGTCGGCGTCGCCGCCGCCACGGGCCTGAGCGAGGACGAGCTTGACCGGTTCTACAGCCTGTTCGCGGCGACCTCCAAGACCGTGACCGTCTACAGCCAAGGGGTGAACCAGTCGTCTTCGGGCACCGACAAGGTCAATGCCATCATCAACTGCCATTTGGCCACCGGCCGCATCGGCAAACCCGGCGCAGGGCCGTTTTCGGTGACCGGCCAGCCCAACGCCATGGGCGGGCGCGAGGTCGGCGGCATGGCCAACATGCTGGCCGCCCATATGGAGATCGAAAACCCCGATCATCGCGACCGCGTGCAGCGCTTCTGGAACGCGCCGGCCGTTGCCGGAAAGCCCGGCCTGAAGGCAGTCGAGATGTTCAAGGCGGTTGCCGACGGGCACATCAAAGCGCTGTGGATCATGGCCACCAACCCGGTCGATTCGATGCCGGACGCCGATGCCGTCGAAGCGGCGATCAAGGCGTGCCCGTTCGTGGTGGTGTCGGACGTGCTGGCCCGGACCGATACCGTCCGCCACGCCCATGTCCGGCTGCCCGCCGCCGCCTGGGGCGAGAAGGATGGCACCGTCACCAATTCCGAACGCCGTGTGTCGCGCCAGCGCGCGTTTTTGCGCGTGCCCGGAGATGCGTTGCCTGACTGGCGGATTGTTGCCGAGGTGGGCAAACGGATGGGGTTTGGTGAGGCGTTTTCCTACGCGTCGCCGGCGGAGGTGTTTGCCGAGCATGCCGCGCTGTCGGGGTTCGAGAATGATGGTGCGCGGGATTTCGACATCGGGGCTTACGCCGGGGTTGATGCGGAGGGATATAAGGCGCTTGAGCCGTTCCAATGGCCAGCGCCGAGCCAAGGCGCCCCCCTCTGGCCTGCCGGCCATCTCCCCCTCAAGGGGGGAGATCGGCTGTCATGGCCGTCCTCGCCAATTCACAACGTCGCAAAGCGAAAGCAGTCGGCGAAGCTGCCAATCTCCCCCCTTGAGGGGGAGATGGCCGGCAGGCCAGAGGGGGGCGCTCAAGCTGGAGGTTGGCCAGAAGGGGTCGGCACGACTGGGCTCCAGGCTCGCTTCTTCGCCAACGGCAACTTCTTCACACCCGACCGCAAGGCGCGCTTCATCGCCATCCGTCCCACCACGGAAATCCGCACCAGCCCCGATTATCCGCTGATCCTCAACACCGGCCGCATCCGCGACCATTGGCACACCATGACGCGGACGGGGAAAAGCCCGCGGCTTTCGCAGCACATCGCCGAGCCCTTCGTCGAAATCCACCCGGCGGATGCGCAGCGCTTCGGCATCGGTGACGCCGACATAGCGCGCGTTTCCAGCCCGCGCGGTGATGTGCTGGTGCGCGCGCTGGTGACGGCGCGCCAGCGCCAGGGCAGCCTGTTTGCGCCGATGCACTGGACCGATCAGTTCTCGGCAAAGGGCCGGCTCGACACGCTGACCGCGCCGCTGACCGATCCCATTTCCGGTCAGCCGGCGCTGAAACATGTCGCCGTCCGCATCGAGAAATTCGCGGCAAAGGCCTTTGGCTTTGCGGTGGCCCGGCAGCGGCCGGAGCCTAATACTGCGCCCTACTGGGCCGTGGCCAAGTGCAAGGGCGGCTGGCGGGTCGAGCTTGCCTTTGCCGATGACGACATCGACTGGGCGGGCTTTGCCGGGTCGCTGTTCGGTACGTCATTGGGTGCCGAAATATCAGCTTATCACGACCGCGACGCCGGCCAGCACCGCATCGCCGCCTTCGACGACGACCAACTGTCAGGCGCCTTGTTCGTCGCGCCCGGCCCGGTCGCCGTGTCGCGCGGCTGGGCGGCGGAACAACTGAGCGCCGATCATGTTGATCGGCGCAGCAGGCTGGCGATCGTGGCCGGGCGGCCGGGCGGGATCGACGTCGATCGCGGCGCCATCGTCTGCTCCTGCTTCGGCGTTGGCGCCAACCAGATCGCGGAAGCGGTACGCCGCGGCTGCGGCAGCGTCGCGGCAATCGGCGCGGCCCTGAATGCCGGCACGAATTGCGGCTCCTGCCGCGCCGAGATCAGGGTCATCATCGACGCACAGAGCCTCCAAGCAGCCGAGTGATCGTCCTGACCAAAGGGGCCTGCGCGACGGTGCTGGTTGGGCTATGGTGGCTCAGGCGTGCTACGTCGCGCACGAATCATCCTCAGTCAGGGTCATCCAATGGCAAATCCTCCGCGCCGACCGACAAATCCGATGACGGCCGCCGAAGCGGCTTTCAAGCCAATCAAGAAGCCGGTTGCTCCTATTCGTGAGCCGTTGGCCGCTCCAGGCGTCAGGGAGCTTGTTTCGATCCGGATCGACCGCGCCGTGCTGGACCATTTCCAGGAGGACGGTCCCGGCTGGCAGGACCGCATCAACGACGCCTTGCGGCGTGTGATAGAAGGCAAGCCGATCGTTACCGGGGGTGATCGTTCAGACGACGAGTAGCGGCTGTTCCAGCCGGCTCACGCTTCGAAGTGCAGGATATAGAGCTTGCGCGTTTTCTCGTGGATCGTCCATTCGCCTTTCCAGCCTTTCGGCAGCACCAGCATTTCGCCCGGACCGACGTCCTCGCTGCGGCCATCGGGACCATGCAGCGAGACCCGGCCTGACACGATGTGGCAGGTTTCGGAATTGGTCTCGCGCGAGGCCGTGAAGCGGCCCGGCGTGCACTCCCAGACGCCGACTTCCAGTGCGCCATCCGGCGAGGTCCACAGCGTCGTCGAGGCTTCGAACTGATCGCCGCTGATCGAGGTCGGCTTGGGCTCAGCCTCGCCGAGGTCGATGGAGGCGAGGTGGGCGAAGGTCTGGAAGTCGGTCATGGCAGTCTCTCAATGTCCTGTGATGCGGTCGGCGATCGCGGCCAGTTTCGACGTGTGCTGGAGGCCGGCTTCCTCGCGCTCGTCGGCAACGCGATAGAGCTGATACATCGAATGGACGCCGAGCCAGCGCATTGGCTCGGGTTCCCATTTGCTGACCTTTCGGTTGACCCAGGGCAGGCGGGTCAATTCGGTGTCGCGGCGCAGGATGAGATCGCGCAGCGTTCGGCCTGAAAGGTTGGAACTCGAGACGCCGAGCCCGACATAGCCGCCGGCCCAGCCGATGCCGGTTTGCGGATCGAGCCCTGCCGTCGTGCACCAGTCGCGCGGCACGCCCAGCACGCCGCACCAGGCGTGGTCGATGCGAAGCCTGGCAGTCTGCGGCAGCAGCCGTGTGAGGATCGCGTGCAGGCTTTCGATCGTGGCCTGCTGCGTTTGGCCGCGCACATCCGTTTGCGAGCCGTAACGATAGGGTACGCCGCGTCCGCCCATGGTGATGCGGCCTTCCCTGGTGCGCTGCGCATAGCAATAGGCGTGCGCGGAGTCGCCCAGAAGCTCATGGCCCTCCCAGCCGATCTCGTCCCACAGTGATTGCGGCAGCGGCTCGGTGATGATCTGCGCGCTGTTGAGCGGCAGCCAGAGCCGTTCATTGCCTGGTATGCCGGCCGTGAACCCTTCCGTGGCACGGATGATGATCGGCGCGCGCACGGCGCCGCGGTTCGTCGTGACCTTGCCCTTCTCGATGCCGGTCACGGTGGTCTGCTCGTAGATCGGCACACCGAGCCGCTCGACGGCTTCGGACAGGCCGCGCACCAGCTTGGCCGGCTGCACACGCGCGGTGCCGTGGTGGATATAACCGCCAAGCACATTCCTGATGTTGATGCGGGCCTTGGCCTCTGCCTGGCCGATCAGGCTGACACGCTCGCTCGGCACGCTCCAGCCGATCGCATCGGCATAGGCGGCGTTGATTCGTTCGAGCTGCGGCGGGTTGGTCGCCACCGTCAGATTGTCGACGCGGCGGATGTCGGCATCGATGCCTTCGGCTTCGGTCACCTTGATCACTTCGTCGACCGTGCCATGCATGGCCGTTTCCATGTCGATGACAGCGCCGCGCGTCGAGGTCTGCAGATATTTCTCGCGCGACCAGCTGAAGCCGCCGGACAGCCAGCCGCCATTGCGGCCCGACGCGCCGAAGCCGGCGAACTCCCGCTCGACGATGGCGATGCGGATCGATGGATCGGCCTTCTTCAGGTAATAAGCGGTCCACAGGCCGGTGTAGCCGGCGCCGACGATGCAGACATCGGCTTCGAGATCGCCCGGAAGCGGCGCGCGATAGGGCGGCAGGCCGATGTCGGCATACCAGAACGAGACGTTGCCGTTGACTTTGGCGTCCATGTCTAAAAATCCTGCGGGGAAAGAGCGATCAGGTCATCGTCATGTCGGCGCGGTCGTCGTCGGCAAGAAGTTTTGCATCGACGACCGACCAGCGCAGATCGACCGTGTCACCAATCGAGAACGGTGTGGCTTCCAGCGACGAGCGTACGATGGCGACCGAGCCGTCGCGCAACGTCACCTGGTATTTCGAGCCGGAGCCCAGATAGATCGCCTCGCTGACTTGACCGGTGAGGCTGTTCTGCCCGGCGGCGGGAGGCGTGTTGGTGCCGGCAAGCAAAAGCTTCTCCGGCCGCAGCAGGACCACCGGTTTGCGGCCGCTGGCGAGCTTGCCGTTGGCCACGATCTTCTGGCCGGCGATCGTCAGGCTGGTCTCGCTTCCGGACGTCTGGGCGGTGCCACGCAAACTGGTCGATTCGCCGATGAACTTGGCCACGAACAGGGTCGTCGGCTCGTCGTAGAGCTGGCGGCCGGTTCCGACCTGTTCGATGCGGCCCTGATTGAAGACGGCGATGCGGTCGGACAGGACCAGCGCCTCTTCCTGGTCGTGCGTCACATAGACGAAGGTGGTGCCGAGTTCGCGATGGATGCGCTTGATCTCCAGCTGCAGCCATTCGCGCAGTTTCTTGTCGAGCGCGCCGAGCGGTTCGTCCATCAACAGCAGCGGCGGATCGAAGACGATGGCGCGCGCCAGCGCCACGCGCTGCTGCTGGCCGCCGGAAAGTTCGGAGGGATAGCGATGCGCGAAGTCGGCCATCTTGACCATGTCCAGCGCGCGCACGACGAGACGGTCGCGCGCCTGCTTGTCCATGTCGCGCAAGGTGAGGGGATAGGCGACGTTCTTGCCGACCGTCATATGCGGAAACAGCGCGTAGTGCTGGAAGACAACGCCGATGTTGCGCTTGTGGGCCGGCAGGGCGACGATGCTTTTGCCGCCGACGGCGAGGTCGCCGGAGGTGAGGTCGGTGAAGCCCGCCACGACGTTGAGCGTCGTGGTCTTGCCTGAGCCGCTGGGGCCGAGCAGCGTCATGAACTCGCCCGGCTCGATATGCAGGCTGACATCGTCGAGTGCGGTGAAATTGCCGTAGCGCTTGGTTGCGCCCTTGATGTCGATGGCCGCGCCGCGTTTCCTCGCAGTCATCTCAACTCCTCGTCGATTTCGAGCTGATGATCAGCCCGGCGCTGATGATCAGCGTCGTGGCAATGAAGATGATGGTTCCGACGGCCGTCACCGTCGGATCGGCGTCGCGGGTGATGCTGGTGAAGATCTGCACCGGCAAGGTCTTCAGGTAGGGACTGGTGATGAACAGCGCGACGATGATCTCATCGAAGGAGGTGACGAACGCAAACAAAAGCCCGGACAGGATGCCGGGCGCGATCAGCGGCAAGGTCACGGTGCGGAATGTGGTGAAGCGGTTGGCGCCGAGACTTGCCGCCGCCGTCTCCAGCCGCGCGTCGAAGACTTCGAGGCTTGCCGACACGGCGATGATGACGAAGGGGATCGCCAGCATCGTATGTGCGATGACGAAGCCGGTGGTGGTGCCGACGAGCTGGTAGTCGAGATAGACGGCGTAGATGCCGATGGCCAGCACCACGCCGGGCACGATCATCGGCGTGATCAGGATGGCGCGCAGCAGGCCGGCGCCGGAATGTTTCATGCGGCTGAGGCCGAGCGACGCCAGCGTGCCGATCAGCGTGGCGGCGACGGCGACGAGGCCCGCGACCCTCAGCGAATTGAAGAAGCTCGACAGCCAATCGGGGTTGGTGAAGAAATTCTCGTACCATTGCCAGGAGAAGCCGGACGGCGGGAAAGCGAGCGACTTCTTCTCGTTGAATGACATCGGGATGATGACCAGCGTCGGCATCACCAGCCAGACGGCGACCAGCAGGCAGAACAGACCGAGCAGAAGGCGGGATGGTGCCAGTCTCATGATCTGGACGCCTGCTTGTGGCGCTGGCGCATCAGCGGGGCGGCGAGCGCCAGAAGCACGAAGGTCGCGACCAGCAGCACGACGCCCATGGCGCCGCCGCGGCCCCAGTTGAGCAGGCTGAGCACCTGGCTCTGCACCAGCGTCGACAGCATGGTGCTGCGCGGGCCGCCGAGCAGGGCAGGCGTGATGTAGAAGCCGAGCGACAGGATGAAGACGATGATGGCGCCGGCGAAAACGCCGGGCAGCGACAGGGGCAGATAGATTTGCAGGAAGGCGCGTGCCGGGCGCGCACCAAGGCTGCGCGCCGCCTGCACGAGGCGCAGATCGATGCCGCGCATGACCGAATAGAGCGGCAGGATCATGAACGGCAGCAGCACCTGCGCCATGCCGATGACGACGCCGGTCTGCGTGCGGATCAGCTTCACGCCGTCAAAGCCGAGCAGCCTGATGACCGAATTGATGATGCCGGAATCCTGCAGCAGGATGACCCAGGCCAGGGTGCGCACCACGCCGCTGACCCAGAACGGCACCAAAACGCACAGGATGAGGACCAGCCGCAGGCGCGGTCCGACCGCCGTCATGAGATAGGCATAGGGGTAGGCGGCGATGACGCAAACGATGGTGACCCAGGCTGCGATGGAAAAGGTGCGCCACAGGACGGTGACGTTCACCGGGGTGGAAAAGAACCAGACATAGTTCTGCAAGCCCCAAGATGGGTCCGAGAAGCTGCGCAGCGTGACGGTCAGCAAGGGATAGCCCATCGCGGCGATGAGCAAAGCCAAGGCGGGCATCGCCAGCAGCGAAGGATAGGCAGCAAGGTGCGGGCGCCGCTGCGGCGCCCGCACGGCACCTGGCGGCCGAGGATGATCACCCCCGGCCGTCGGCGTATGCGATGTCCGGCTCACGCCGTCACCTCAGCGGTAGCCGGCTCAGTTGCCGGCCATCAGCGCTGTCCACTTGTCGGACGCGGCGGCGAAGTTGGCGACCCAGAACTTGATGTTCTGCTGATAGCCGAGCTTGGCGTGGTCCGGCGTGTTGGTCAGAAAGGCGGCGACGGATGCGTCGACCTTCGGCTGTGCCTCGTTGTTGATCGGCGAGTAGGAGGTCTGCTCGGTCAGGATCTCCTGCGACTTCTTGCCGAGATAGGCGTTGATCAGCGCGTAGGAAGCGTCGGTGTCCTTGGCGCCGACCGGGATGGTCAGCTGATCCATGACGACCAGCCAGTCCTTCCAAACCGGCGTATAGGCAGCGCCATTCTTGACCGCCGTCATGGCGCGGCCGGTCCACATGATGATCATGTCGGCCTCGCCGGATTCGGCGAGCTGCTGGGATTCTGCGCCCGTCTTCCAGAAGATGGTGTCGGGACCGATCGCCTTGATCTTGGCGATGCCCTTGTCGATGTCGGCCGGCGTCATGGCGTCGACCTTGCCGCCGTCTGCCAGGATGGCCTGTTCGATCAGGCCGCCGAGCGGGCTGCCGCTGCCGTCGATGGCGCGGGTGCCGGGAAATTTCGCGGCGTCGAAGAAGTCCTTCCAGTCCTTCGGCGGATTGTCCTTGTACGTGTCGTTCTTGTACATCAGGACCATGCCGTAGTTCATCGCCGGCACGCTGCACTCGCCGACCTGTCCGGGCGGGATGTGCGAGATGTCGAGCTTGGTCAAATCCAGCTTCTGGAACAGTTTTCCGCAATGCACGAAGGGCGGAAAATCGTCCGTATCGACGACATCCCAGGTCACATTGCCTGATTCGACCTGCGCCTGGAGCTTGGCGATTTCGGTCGGCCCGTCATTCAAAAGCTTGACGCCGCTCTTGTCGACGAATTCCTTGAGGGCGGCGACCTGGCCGTCCTGGTAGATGCCGCCATAGGAGACGAAGGTCAGCGTCTTTCCCTTCAGCGAGCCGTCCACCACGGTCCCGGCCGGCGGTGCGTTCTGCGCGTGAGCGGCGGCCGCAAGCAAGGCCAGTGCGGCGGCGCCGACGAACCCGGCCAATCTTGATCTGCTTCCCATTTTCTAACCCTCCGATGGCTCGCTGTTTGATTTTGGTAGGCCGGGCGCGAGCGTTTTCCGGGCTACATATTGGTCGAGGTCGACGGCGCCGCTGGTCGGCGGCGCAATGATCCACAGCACTTCGGCCACCGTATCGCCGACATTGATCGTCCGGTGGGGCGTCGAGGTCGAATATTCGATGCTATCGCCCTCTTCGAGGGTGAAGCTCTCCTCGCCGAGCGTCAGTTGCACGCGTCCGCGCAGCACGAGGAACATCTCGCTCGCGTTGCCGTGCGTGTAGGGCACGTCGCCGGTCGAGCCGCCGACGGCGAACTCGCCGCAATAGACTTCCATCTCGCGGATCGGCCGGCGCGACAGCAGCGTCTTGCGGTAGCCTTCGCTGGTCGGCAGCGCCGGCCGCTCGCTGCGTGTCAGCACCGCGTGCGGCGACACTTCGCATTCGTCGAAAAGATCGGCGAGGCTGATGCCGAGCGCATTGGCAATCAGCATCAGCGTGCTGGTGTTGGCGCCGGAAAGGCCGCGCTCGAGCTGGCTCAGGAAACTGGCGGTGGTGCCGATCATGTCGCCGAGCTGGCGCAGCGTCAGGCGCCGCGTGGTGCGATAGGCCTTGATCCGATCGCCCAATACCGTCGAGCGGCGCGCTTCGGCGCTGGTCGCGGCATTGTCGTTGAGTGCGTGATCCGCAGCGATTTTCATGGCGATCTCAGGGTTCACTTAACATGCTATTAAGTGGGGCGTCCTGGCAAGCGGATTCGCCTGGTCACCTGAAAATCATCGATGGACCTGCAGAGGGGCATGATCGGCCGACCGGCAACCCGGTTCAGCTCGATCACTGGATCATGAAGCGCGAACTGAATGGCAGGCTTGCCGCGCCGACGGCCTTCGGGCTGATGGTGACGCGCGCCGGCAGCGCTTCGATGCCGGGGAATTCCCGGCCGATGTCGTCGCACAAGGCCTCGGCAATCTTTTGCGGCGCATAACTGGACAGGACGACCGTCCTGAACTCGACAAACTGGGTCAGCGCGGAGATCGACGCTTTCAAGCGGTCGGAACACTCGCCCAGCCATGCGCTGTAGGCCTCGCCCAGATCGGGCCACTCAGGGCTGCTGCTCCAGATGATTTCGGACGGGCGCCCGCGCATGGCCAGTTCGCTCTCCAGGCGCATCAGGCCGTGATCGAAGCTGGCGCTGGAGCTTCCCTTGTAGATCTGGTGGTTGAGGATGAGCCTGCTCTGCAGCCGTGCTCCGAGATAGAAGAATAGATAGTCGTTGAGCGGCTTTGCGACGCCGAACATGCTCTCGCCGCCGGCTGCCGCGGTGATGTCGTTCTGCACGAAAACCGGCAGCTTGATCTGTTCCTCGATCTCGGCCTGCAAGGCTTTCAGCGAGGTGCTCGATCCGTTGCGGGTTGCAGCCATCGTGTCGACATCGTCGGGAACCGCCAGGCCGATGCCGGCAACCCGGCTGCGCGCCTCGACCGGCAGGCTGGTCATGGCTTGCCCGATCGCGCCGAACAGATCGCTGCTTTGCGGAAACGGATTGGCTTCATCCGCCGGCAACTGCGTGTGGAAGCGCACCGTGCCGATGAAGTCGATGAGCGCGATATCGATCCTGCGCCGGCTGAAGCCGACGCCAACCGCATAGGCGCCCTCCGGGTTGAGTGAAAGCGGGATCGTCGGCGGCCCGACGCGGCCGCGCTGCGCCTCGCCCTGCGAGACCAGGCCCTCCTGCTCGAGCGAGCGAACGATGACCGAAGCCGTCTGCGCCGACAGGCCGGTCTTCTCGCCGATTTCCATCCGCGAAATGCCTTCGTTCTGAAGCAGCAGGGATAGCACCAGCCGCTCGTTGTAGCTGCGGACGCTCAATGCGTTCAGCCCGCTCGCACGATCGGCGATGCGCAAGGGATTGGGTGGTGCGAATCTCATGTCAGGCAAAGGTCGCCCCGTCGGTAAGAGCGCGTTGCCTGGCGGCGGTATGGTTGCTCATGTCGAGCGGCTCCAGCCGATGGCATCGACCGCGCGGGCGAGCGCGGCGCCCAGCAATCTGTGCGCCTCGGCATCGATGTGAAAGCCGTCCGCCTCGCTGCACGACACCACCGAGCCGGCATCGAAAAAGTGCAGTTCGAGCGAGTCCGCCAGGACTTCGAATTCGAGCGCGAGCAGGCGCGATTTCTCGGGTGCGCCGGCGAAGATGGACTTCCATTCCTTGACGTCGTCCTGCATCGGCGGCGGCGCCACGATCATGATCTCGGGCGTCGAGCCGCCCGGACCTGGCGCCAGCTCCTTGATGTCGTAGACGAGGCAGCCGATGCCCATGGCCACTTCCGACGGCGGCTTGTTGAAGCGGATCTTCAGATCGTTGGTGCCGAGCATGATGATGACGAGGTCGAGCGTCGCATGGCTCTGCAGGCAAGGCCGAAGATAGGTTCGGCCGTTCTTGTGGGCGCCCTCGATCGGGTCGTCATGGACGGTGGTGCGGCCGCTCAATCCTTCCTCGATGACATACCAGTCAGGGCCCAGCTGAGAACGCAATATGCCCGGCCAGCGTTCACCCGGACCATAGCGCTCGAGCGGCCCCCTGCCGGGGATCTGGCCGTGCGTGTTGGAGTCGCCGTAGCACAAGACTGATCGCATGTTTTTTCCCGCCGGGACAGACTGCGCGCCGATGCCGGCGAGCGCCAATCATGATGGATAGAGGAGCGGCGAAAGGCAAGCAAATGGAATAGTCATTCAACATGACTAACTATTGACAGAGCGTATCCGCTGTGCTTCTAAAGTGGCCGGAGGAGTTCTCGACCGTCATCATCGTCCAGCAGAAGTTGGGCTTCGACACGCATGTGTTCGGGGGCGGGAGAATTGCGCGCATCGGTCGGTTTGTGACGGGGGCATGCATTGGGAGAGCGTCTCGTGGCCATACGAATTTGTAGGCCGGAGCAACCACAAGGAGGAGTGTTCAATGTTAGGATTGCTGAAAACCGTCGGCCTGGGGATGCTCGTTGCGTCCACGCTTGCCGTGACGTCCCTGGCGCATGCGCAAGACGTCAAGCTGATGGACGGCGTGGCGCCGCGCCCTGACGACACGCGCATGACCGCCGCCGGTGCGTTCAAGAAGGACCCGCCCTGGGTCATCGGCATGAGCGACTTCGGTGTCAACGCAAACACCTGGACGGTGCAGGTGGCGCATGAGGCGGAGAACGCCGCGGCCAAGGACAAGCGCATCTCGAAATTCATCCTGCTCGATGCCGGCTTCGACCAGAAGAAGCAGGTGGCCGATATCGAGGACCTGATCGCACAGCATGTCGACGCCATCATCGTTCAACCGGTGACCAGCACGTCGGCCAATGCCAGCATCGCCAAGGCGGTCGCCGCCGGCATCCCGGTCATCCTTCACACAGGGCGTATCGATTCCGACGCCTACACCACCGAAATCCAGGGCGGCGCCGAGCACTTCGGCAAGGTCATGGGCGACTGGCTGGTGAAGACCGTCGGCGACAACGGCAAGATCTGGGTCCTGCGTGGCCTGGCCGGCCATCCGGAAGACACCAACCGCTACAACGGCCTCCTGGAATCGCTCAAGGGCACGCATGTGCAGATCCTTGCCGAGGAGCATGGCGACTGGCAGTACGACAAGGCCAAGAAGCTGTGCGAGACGCTCTATCTGAACAATCCGCAGGTCGACGGCATCTGGTCGTCCGGCGCCGACATGACGCGCGCCTGCGTCGATGTCTTCAAGCAGTTCGGCACACCCATTCCGCCGATTTCGGGCGAGGGCAACAATGGCTATTTCGGCCAGTGGATCACTGACGGGTTCAAGTCGATCTCTCCGGAATACAGCCCCGCCCAGGGCGCTGCCGGCGTGCGCGCCGCCGTCGCCCTTCTGGAAGGCAAGCAGCTCTACAAGCGCTATGTCTACAATCCCGACGGATGGGACCAGGACAAAGCCAAAAAATACTATCGTGACGACCTGACCGCCAATGTCTGGTGGCCAAGCGAACTGCCGGAAGACAAGCTCAAGGAATATTACGGCAAGAAGTGACGGCGCCGTGGCCGGCGGGGAGTGGACAAACATTCCCCGCAGGCCGTTCCATGTGTTGAATCCGGTTCGTTCGAGGGTTTCGTGACCAATCTTGTCGAGATGTCCCACATTTCGAAGGCATTCGGAGGAAGCAAGGCGCTCCACTCCGTTTCCCTGGACCTCAAGGCGGGCAGCGTCCACGCCCTGATGGGCGAGAACGGTGCCGGCAAATCGACGTTGATGAAGATTCTGGCGGGCGTGCATCAGCCCGATTCCGGCGAGATCTTCATGAGCGGCGAGAAGCTCGATCTGAAGTCGCCGCGCGCCGCGCTCGATGCCGGCATTTCGACCGTTTTCCAGGAGCATTCGCTGCTGCCCAATCTGTCGATCGCCGAGAACATGTTCCTCGGCCGGGAGCCGACGACCCGGTTCGGCTCGATCGACTATCCCGCGATGAAAAGCCAGACCGCCAGGGCGCTTGGCGAACTCGGCCTCACGCTCGACCCGTCGCAACTCGTTTCCAACCTGACGATCGCCGAGCGGCAATTCGTCGAGATCGCGCATTGCATCCAGGCCGACGCCAGCGTGCTCATCCTCGATGAGCCGACGGCGGCGCTCAACGCGGCCGATGTCGATGTGCTCAACCGCAACATCCGCCGGCTGCGCGACAAGGGAAAAGCCATCGTCTACATCTCGCATCGCATGGAGGAGATCTTCGAGTTGTGCGACACGGTGACGGTGCTGAAGGATGGCGCACTGGTCGGCACCAGGACGGTGTCCGAGATCACCACCGACGAACTCATCGCCATGATGGTCGGACGCGAACTCCAGGACCTTTTTCCCGATCGTACGGGCGATGTAGGCGATGAGATACTGCGCGTCGAAAACCTCAAGATCACCGAGACATCGCAGCCGCTGTCGCTGACTTTGCACAAGGGCGAGATCGTCGCCCTGGCCGGGCTGGAAGGGCAGGGCCAGCAGCGCTTCCTGCGATCGCTGATTGGCCGCTACCATCCCTTCGCCGGGACGATTTCCATCAACGGCAAGGCGCTGAAGATGCCGCTCCCGGCGTCGGCGGGCGTTCGGTATTTGCAGCAGCTGAAGGTCGGCTTCGTTCCCGAGGACCGCAAGGAAGAGGGGCTCTTCCTCGCTTTGCCGATCGCCCACAACATCGCCATCGGATTGCATTCGAGGCGCCCTGCACTTGCGCCGGCGCGGCCATATCGAAACGTCATCGCCCGCATGATGGAGGTCATGAACATAAAGGCGGCGGGCCTGTCGGCTGCGGTCGGTTCGCTGTCGGGCGGCAACCAGCAAAAGGTTCTGCTCGGCCGCTACCTTGCCGCCGATCTCGATCTTCTGCTGGTCGAAGAGCCGACGCGCGGCGTCGACATCGGCGCCAAGTCCGAGATCTACCATCTTCTGCGGGACTTCACCGCGAAGGGCGGCGCGGTGCTGGTGCTGTCGCGCGAGACGATCGAGCTGATCGGGCTCTGCGACCGCATCTACGTCGTCCATCACGACACGATCGTGGCCGAAATGCCGGCAGCGCAGGCGAGCGAACACAAGATTCTCGACGCGGCCCTCATGGGCGGCTCCACGCGCCAGCATTAGGGGCCTGCCATGGTTCGTTCGGTTTTCAACATCCTGAATGGCCGGAACACGCGGCAGGGCCTGTGGGGCCTGCCGCTGCTGGTCGCCTTGCTCATTTCGCTGTGGCTGACCGTCGAGACGACGCAGTTCGCCACGGCCGAAAACCTCTTCAACCTGGTTGCCCAGGCGATGCCGCTGATCATCGCGGCGATCGGACAGCTCGTCGTCGTGCTCATCGGCGGGCTCGACCTGTCGGTCGGCTCGGTCATCAGCTTCACCACCGCGGTGCTGGCGCTCGACCAGCCAGCGATTGTGTTGATCCCGGCGGTCTTCGTGCTGGCGGCAGTCATCGGGCTGATCAACGGTCTGGCGATCACCCGTTTCAACGTCCATCCGATCATCGCGACGCTGTCGACGCAGTACATCGTGCTCGGCATCACGCGCATCCTGCGGCCCGTCTCCGGCGGCACGGTGCCGGAGATCGTCATCGATGCCGTCTCGGGCAGTTTCCTCGGCATTCCCTATCCGGTTTTCTGGGGCATCGTCGTGATCCTGGCAGCGTGGAAACTGCTCTACGGATCCCGGTATGGGCTGCATCTGTTTGCGATCGGCGGCGGCATCGCGTCCGGCGCCGAGAGTGCTGCCCGCAATTTCGGCGTCTCCGACCGCCGCAACATCATCCTCGCCTATGTGATCTGTTCCTGTTTCGCAGCCGTTGCCGGTGTCTTCCTGGCCGGGCGCATCGTGTCGGGCGATCCGAATGTTGGGCTGCTTTTCGAACTCGATACCGTCACCGCCGTGGCGCTTGGAGGCACCCAGCTTTCCGGTGGCATAGGCAGCCTGCACGGCACCGTGATCGGCGCGCTGGTCATGGCGCTGCTGGCCAATGGCATGAACCTTGCCAACGTCTCGCCGTTCGTCCAGACCGCGATCAAGGGCGGCATCCTGCTGGCGGTGGTCGGGCTGCAATCCCGCAAGAAGATGGGGCTCTGAAAGATGGCTGCCGTTCTCGCAAATCCGATCGCCCGGCGCCTGCTGCGCATACCGCCGTCCTATTTTGTCTTCCTCGTGCTGCTGGCCACGCTGTGGATCGCACGGCCGAACATGCTCAACCTCAACATCATGGGTATCTTCGTCAGGCAGATCGTCCCGCTCGGCATCCTGGTTCTGGGGCAGCTCGTCGTCATGCGGGTGAAGTCGATCGACCTTTCCGGCGGCGGCATCATCCTGCTCATCAACTATTTCATTTCGTCGGGCACTTTCCCCGGCGCGTCGATGCCTTTCTTCGTCGTGCTGGCGCTCGGTACCGGCCTCGTCATCGGCCTGTTCAACGGCTTCATGATAGGGAGCCGGCGGGTGTCGGCGGTCATCGTCACGCTGGCGGTCAGCATCATCCTGGTCGGGCTGGTGCAGTTCCTGTCGAGCGGCAATCCGCCCGGCGATGTGCCGAAGCTGTTCAACGACCTCTACAACACGAAATTCCTGTCGGTTCCGACGCCGGTGCTGTTCTGGGTCCTGCTGACCGCTTTGGTGTGGCTGCTGCTGTCGCGGACCGTCTTTGGCCGCTACGTCGCCTCGGTCGGGGAGAATGCCGAAGCCGCGCATTTTTCCGGCGTGCCGGTCCAGCGCACGGTGATCCTTGCGCACACGCTCGCCGGCCTGATCGCGGCGATCGCGGCCCTGGTACAGACCGGTTCGATCGCCGTCGGCAGCGTCCGTGTCGGCCTCGACCTGCCGATCCTGGCGGTCGCGGCAACGATCCTCGGCGGCGTCGTCTTCGGTCGCGGCGACGGTGGCGTCTGGGGACCTTTCTTCGGGGCGTTGTGCTTTGCGCTGCTGTTCGTGGTGATGACGGTGCTCGGCATCGACGAGCCCGGCAAGCTCATCGCGCAGGGCGTCATCATCCTGGGTGCCGCGATCTTCTACGGAGTGCGGGTGCGAAACCCCTGACCTGAGACGGCGAAAAGCAAGCCGACCGGCGTTCGCCGGGACTGACAAATCCACGCGTTCAGACAATTGCAAACAGATGGAGAAACATGGATGTCACCGCCAAAAAACATCATGTGCTACGGCGACTCGCTGACCTGGGGCTGGGTTCCGGTCAAGGAGGGGTCGCCGACCTACCGCTACCCCTATGACCAGCGCTGGACCGGTGTGATGGCGGCGGCGCTGGGAGGGGGCTACCACATCATCGAGGAAGGCCTGAGCGCGCGCACGACCTGTCTCGACGACCCCAACGATCCGCGCCTGAACGGGGCGAACTACCTGCCCTCGGCCATCGCCAGCCATCTGCCGCTGGACCTGGTCATCGTCATGCTCGGCACCAACGACACCAAGTCCTATTTCCGCCGGACGCCTTATGAGATCGCCAATGGAATGGCGAAACTGGTCGGGCAAATCCTGACCAGTGCCGGCGGCATCGGCACCCCTTATCCGGCCCCCAAGGCGCTGGTCATTGCGCCGCCGCCGCTGACCCCGATGCCCGATCCATGGTTCGAGGGCATGTTCGGCGGCGGGCACGAAAAATCCAGGGACCTGGCCAGGCAGTACAAGGCGATGGCGGATTTCATGAAGATCGATTTCCTCAATGCCGGCGATTACCTCACCACGGACGGTGTCGACGGAATTCATTTCACCGCCGCAAACAACGCCGATCTGGGACGCGCCGTCGCCGACAAGGTCAAGTCGATCCTCGAGCCGGGCCAGGTCAGCACCGCCGCTTGAAGCCGCCACGCCCGTCGGCTTGCGGCACACAGGCCCACGGCGCAGGTGTGTCGCAGGTTCCTCCGGCGATGCACATCGATGCGGGGCCGAACGATGCGTTTGGCCCCGCGTTGATATGGCGCCTGGCGCCGGCAGATGTGCGTCGATCTAGGGGCTTGGCCTCGGAACATCATCGGCCGATGCTTTGGTTTGACGATCGAAGACGACCGCCAGGCCGTTCTTGACGGCAAGTGCGGCGACCATGTCGTCGAGCTCGCGATCGGGAATGGCGGGTTTGAGGACCTGCCGGATGGCCCGATAGGCCTGCTCGGTCGACACATAGTCATAGCGCTTTTTACGCGCTTCCACATATTGCTCGATGAGAATGCCCAATCGGCGGGCGGCTATGTCATCTGGCTGCTGCAAGGGAGCCTCCTCAAGCGTCGATCGTTTGCAGACCCCTCGGATGTAAAAACCCACGCTGCGAAAGTTAAGGCCTGCGGCTGGTCCGAAGCCAAATAAATACGCTGTGGTCATCGACGATCCGCACGGCAGCCAAGCCAAGCGTCGGTCAAAGCCTTGGGCGAAATAGGGCGGCAGCGATCGGCTCCCAAGCGCGGAGCGATCCGCCCAGACGTGCATTCACAACAGCGCCGACAGAGCGGCCATGAAGTGGTCGTTTTCCGAAGTCGAGCCGATGCTGACACGCACATAGGTGTCAGAGCCCTGCTGCTTCCAAGGTTTGACGATGACCCCTTGCCGCAGCAGGCCTTCGACGAAGACGGAGGCATCTTGCCGGCAGTTGAAGAACAGGAAATTGCCTCTGGAGGCGGCGACGTCGAGGCCCTTGCTCGCCAGGAAAGTCTCGACGCGTTTTCTCTCCGCCCTGGCCAGAGCTACGACCCTGGCGAGGTGTTCGTCATCGGCCAGCGCCGCGAATGCTGCGGCCTGGGCCATGCCGTTGGCGTTGAAATGCGTGCGGACGCGGTCCAGCAGCGCGCGCAGCTCCGGGTCGCCGACGATGCCGAAGCCGATCCGCAATCCGGCCAGGCCGAACGCCTTGGAAAAGGTCCGAAGCACGATCCAGGGCCGGTCGAGCTTTCCCAGATAGGGCAGGGATGACGCATAGTCGTCGCCCTTGGCATATTCGGCATAGGCTTCGTCGATGACGATCAGCGTCTCGTCGCTCGTCGCATCCAGAACCCTCGACAGATCGCCGCCGGAGAGCCAGCTGCCGACCGGGTTCATCGGGTTCGAGAACAGCAGCATGCGCGGCCGTTCGCGCACCGCCTCGACCAGCGCATCGACATTGATGGTCAGATCGTCGTTGACGACAACGCGCTTGACGGTAGCGCCCATCAACGTCGTGTAGTCCTCATGCAGCGGAAACGACGGATAGAGCGTGACGACGGCGTCGCCCGGCCGCAACACGGCGCGGCTGATGACGGAGAGAAGATCTTCGGAACCATTGCCGAGGATAATCTGGTCCTCGGCGACGGCATATTTGTCGCCGATCGCCTGGCGCAGCTTGCGCCCGGCAGGGTCCGGATAGAGGCGGAACATCTCGGAGCCGGCATGCATCGTCGTGGCGAGGGTCGGGCTGGGCCCGAGCGGGTTTTCGTTCGAGCCCAGTTTGGCGATTCTGGCCGGTGCGTATCGTTTCCGCACCTCGTCAATGGTCAGTCCGGAATTGTAGGGCGACAGGCGGTTGACTTCGGTGCGGACCATATCCGAGGCTTTCGACACGGGCTGGCTCCTCTGCGGTGGATTTCGTCATCCGTACCGCAGCTGAAATGCTTTGTATATGCTTGTATATGTAAGCTGACCTGATAGTCTCTACGCCGAAGCGGAAACCGACACCGACCAGGAGGATCATATGCGCAACGCTTCTCTCTTCGATCTCTCCGGCAGGAAGGCGCTTGTCACCGGCGCCAGCCGTGGCATCGGGCGCAGCATCGCCGAAGCGCTGAGCGCTGCCGGCGCCGACGTCGCGGTCACGGCGCGCAGCCTGGCCGCGCTGGAGCACACGACGGTCGCCATCCGCGCGGCCGGTGGGGTGGCGCATGCCGTCGCTCTCGACGTCACCGATGTCGGCCGCTGCCGCGCAGCCACCAACGAGGCTGCCAGCCTGCTTGGTGGTCTCGACATTCTCGTCAACAATGCCGGGACGGAGGAGGTGCGGCCCTCGCTCGATGTCGACGAGGCGCTGTGGGACAGGATCGTCGACACGAATCTGAAGGGAGCGTTCTTCTGCGCCCAGGCCGCCGCGCGGCAGATGCGCGACGCCGGCCGTCCCGGCACCATCATCAACCTGTGCTCGCTGACGTCGGAAGTCGGAATCCCAACCGCGGTGCCGTATGGCTCGTCGAAGTCCGGCCTGCTCGGCATGACGCGGGCGCTTGCGGCCGAGTGGGCGGAGCTTGGCATAAGGGTCAACGCCATCGCGCCGGGCTATTTCAGGACGGCGATGACGGACGTTTTTTACAACAACGAGGCATGGCAGCACTCCATGCTGGCCAAGATCCCGCAGCGGCGTTTCGGTGATCTCTCCGATCTGCATGGCATCGCCGTGTTCCTCGCTTCGGATGCGGCGGCCTACATAACCGGCCAGTCCATTCCGGTCGATGGCGGCTTTCTCGCCTCGATCTGATGAGGCAGGTTTATCTCGGTAGTTTCGACGGGAAGGATGATGGAAAAATCGCTGGCGACCATCACATAGACATGTATATACTTTTGGCCGAGTGAAGCCTCTCGACGGCTTTGATCCTTGTTCAGGGTCGACCTGTCGGCCCGCAGCATATGGCCGGCCTGCGCCAGCCGTCATTGCGTTCCAAGAGTTCCAGGAGAACGAGCAGCCATGTCCGACATCAGCTTCCACGATTTGTCATCCATCGATGCCGACCAGCGCGCCAGTCTGCTGAAGCGCGCCGAGGCCGATCTGACGGTCTTCGTCGAGAAGGTCCGGCCGATCATCCAGGCCGTCAAGGACGAAGGCGACGCCGCCTTGATCCGCTTCGCCAGGGAACTCGACAAGGCCAATGTCGCCGAGGGCGAGCTGCAGGTGTCGGAAGCCGAGTTCGACGCGGCGTTCGACAAGGTGGAAAAGGACGTCGTCGAGAGCATCCAGTTCGGCATCGACAACATCAGGCATTTCCATGAGGAGCAGAAGCCGGAAACGATGTGGCTCAAGGAAGTCCGGCCGGGCGCCTATGCCGGCGACCGGTACACGCCGATCGCTTCCGTTGCGCTCTACGTGCCGCGCGGCAAGGGTGCTTTCCCATCGGTGACGATGATGACGTCGGTGCCGGCGGTGATTGCCGGCGTGCCGCAAATCGCCATCGTGACGCCGCCGACATCGGATGGTTCGGTGGACGCGGCAACGTTGGTCGCCGCACGCCTCGCCGGCGTCGGAACCGTCTACAAATGCGGCGGCGCTCAGGCAGTTGCCGCCGTCGCCTACGGCACGGAGACGGTGAAGCCCGCGCTCAAGATCGTCGGCCCCGGCAGCCCCTGGGTGGTGGCGGCCAAGAGCGTGCTGTCGTCGGTCATCAACACAGGCCTTCCGGCCGGGCCGTCCGAAGCGATCATCTTTGCCGATGACAGCGTCGACGGCGGGCTTGCTGCGCTCGACCTGTTGATCGAAGCCGAGCACGGGCCGGATTCTTCGGCCTATCTGGTGACGCACAGCCGCAAGGTCGCCGAAGCCGCATTGGCTGCAATCCCGGAGCACTGGTCGCGGATGACCGAGCAGCGTGTCGAGTTTTCACGCGCGGTGCTGACCGGCAAGCGCGGTGGCATCGTGCTGACCGCGTCGCTGGAAGACAGCTACCGCTTCATCAACGACTATGCGCCCGAACATCTCGAGATCCTGTCGAAGGAGCCGTTCGCGCATCTCGGGCGCATCACCGAGGCGGCTGAAATCCTGATGGGGCCGCACACGCCGGTGACGCTGGCCAATTTCGTGCTTGGACCCAATGCGGTGCTGCCGACCAGCCGTTGGGCGCGGACCTACGGGCCGCTTTCGGTGACGGATTTCGTCAAGCGCTCGTCGGTCGGCTATGTCACCTCGGTGGCCTATCGGGAACTCGCTCTGCACGCCCGCAGGCTCGCCCGCTACGAGGGCTTCAGCTCGCATGAGAACGCGGTCTCGGAGATCCGCGACCGCTATCTTGCCGGCTGAGCGGAACCGATCGAGATGAAGGCGGCACGACTTTACGGGCCCGGCGATCTGCGCGTCGAGGACATCGCGACGCCGGGCGCGCCGGATGCAGGCTGGGTGAAGCTCAGGGTCGATGCCGCCGGCATCTGCGGTTCGGACCTGCATAATTTCCGCACGGGACAGTGGATAAGCCGGTCGCCTTCGACGGCCGGCCATGAGCTGACCGGCACGGTGACCGCCACCGGCGAGGGCGTCGACGCCTTCGCTATCGGTGACAGGGTTGTCGCCGATTCCCGCTTCTGGTGCGGAGACTGCGCGCAATGCCAAGCCGGCAGGCATCATCTCTGCGCGTCACTGGGCTTCGTCGGAGAGGTCTGCGACGGCGGTTTTGCCGAACAGGCGGTGCTGCCTGCACGGCTTTTGCATATCATCGGTGCCGGGCTCGACGAGCGGGTCGCGGCAATGGCCGAGCCGCTGGCGGTGGCGCTGCACGCGGTGCGGCGCCTGCCGAAAACGACAGGCTCCGTGCTGGTCGTCGGCTGCGGGCCTATCGGCGGTCTTGCCGCCCTGCTGTTGTCGCGGACCTTCGCCGGCACCGTGCTGATCGCCGACCGCAACCAGAGCCGCTGCGCCCGGGTGGCGCGGGTGACGGGTGCCCGGATCGTCGATCTGAGCCGGGACGCCGTTGCCGCCGCAACTGCCAATGCCCCGCTGCTCGCGGCCATCGAGGCGACCGGCAGCGTCGCGGCGCTCAATCAGATGCTCGGCGTTCTCGATCCCGGCGGTACGATCGCCATGGTCGGCATCTTCCACGGCCGCCTCGACATTGATCCCAATACGCTGGTCGAACGCGAAATCGGGTTGCTGGGATGCCATGCCTTTGCCGACGAACTGCCCGAGGCCGTGCGGATGCTGGGTGAATTGAGCGAACCGCTGCTGGCGCTGATCGACCAGGAGATCGGCCTGGATGACATTCCGGCTGCCTATGAGCGGCTGTTGGCGGGGCGCAGCGACGGCTTGAAAACAATCATCCGCATGCGGCAACCTGTCGAGCAGTCGTGATTTCCGATGAATCGCCGGAAAGGACTTTTGAAATGATCACTTTGCCCGACACCGCCAGCCCTCTTTACGAGAAGGTGAAGGACTACATCCTGGCAAACATCGGAACGGGCCGGTGGGGCAAAGATCGCAAGCTGCCGTCCGAGAATGAGTTGGTCGCTTCACTCGGCGTCTCGCGGATGACGGTTCACCGGGCACTCAGAGAATTGACCTCGGCCGGGTTTCTGATCCGCCTGCAAGGTGTGGGGACCTTCATCGCGCCGCCTAGGCCACAGTCGACGCTGATCGAGATCAACAACATCGCAGCCGAGATCGTCGAGCGCGGCAACAGACATCGTTCCGAAGTCCTCGTCCTCGAAACCATCATGCCGACAAAAGAGCTGGCGCTGTCGTTCGAATTTCCAAAGCGCGTCTCGATCTATCATTCCGTCGTCGTCAATTTCGAGAACGATCTGCCGGTGCAACTCGAAGAGCGCTTCGTCAATCCGAGCCTTATCCCCGACTATGACAAGCAGGATTTTTCGAAGACGGCGACCTATGACTACCTCATGCAGAAAACCCCGGTGACCGAGGTCGAGCATATCATTTCCGCCGTCCCGGCGGATGCCGAGACGGCGCGGCATCTGGGCATCGATGTCGGCGCCTGCTGCCTTTTCCTGCACCGCCGGACATGGACGGGCGCGGTGGTGGCGACGATCAGCAAGCTGACTTATGCCGGCAGCCGCTACTCGCTCGGCAGCCGCTATTCCCCTTCAAAAAGCAGCTGACGGAAGCAGGTCGAATGCAAGAGCGACAGATGACGCCGGCGCCGAGCCGCACGGCGCGGATCCGGGCACTCGCGCAGCATGATGTTGCCGAAGCACAAAGCGCGCTGGCGGCATTGCTGGGCGACCTGTTCGCGATGCGCCCCCGCGATGTCCGCATCAACTTCGATAAATACAGCCTCAATTCGTTGAACGGCTTCTTCGAGGACGACGGCAAGGCCTACTTCTTCAAGTTCCATCAGGAGGAGCGGGAAGAGGCGATGACGGGCGAGTATTACCGCGCCGAGATTCTGTCGCGCGCCGGCCTGCCGGTTGATCAACCCGTGCATATGTCGGCCCAACCGGGCGAGCAGATCCTTGTCTATCGGCGGCGCACGGATCCGAGGTTTTCGGATGTGCTGTTCGCGCTGGATGCGCAGGACGATGCCGGCAAACGGCGAGAAGCCGTTCTTGCCGAGCGCGACCTGTCGGCCAGGCTGCTCAAGGTCTATCTCGAAACGCTGCATCCGGTAGCCGTCGAGGAGGTGGCGGCGGAACCGATCCACAGGCTGTTTCATGAGCGGCTGATCGATGCCGAGACACGCTTGTCGCCAGGCGGCCGGCTGGCCGATTTCTATGTCGGCAAGCCGTTCGTCTTTCCCGGTGCCGAGCTGGATTGGGATCGGTTTTCCCGGCTGAAATTCGTCATCAACGGCCAGCAGTACACCGACAGCGTCGGTGAGCTTTTCGATGCCGCCGCAGTGCGCTTGCGGCCGGACCGGCTTGCCGATGCAGGCGGCGTGGTCGCGCATGGCGACGCCCACAACGCCAATGTCTGGTACACGGCGAAGGCGGGGAGGGCGGAGCTGTCCTTCTTCGATCCCGCCTTTGCCGGCTCGCATATCCCCACGCTGCTGGCGGAGGTGAAGGCGACGTTCCACAACATCTTCGCCCACCCGTTCTGGCTCTATGATCCGGCGACCGCGACCGAGGCTTTTCGCGCCCATGCGCGGCTGGACGGAAACCTGCTCCATGTCGACACGGACTGGGACCTGAGCCCCGTCCGCCGCGACCTGCTGGAGGTCAAGGCCACAGCGCTGTGGCGGCCATTGCTGCTTGAGCTCAAACGGCGCGGCATGCTGCCGGCCGATTGGCGCGCGGTGCTCCGGGCCGGTCTCTTCCTGTCGCCGACGCTGGTCATGAACCTGCGCACCGGCGTGCGCAGCCACACGTCGGTTTCTTCCCTTATTGCCTTTTCGGTGGCGGTCATGGTCGGCAGCGAACCTGTCGCCGGAACCGATCGGGTGACCGATTTTCTAGACCGGATCGATCCCGGAGAGCGTAAAAATTGAGTCTTTCCAACTTGTATATGCATGTATGTATTTTAGCCTTGACATCCGCTCCCGCTGACGCTGAAATATCCGCGCACTTCACCATGAAGTGGCAGGTAAGACGCCGAGGCACAGTGCCGCAAGAGCAGAAACCCGCAGTCTCACCGGACCGGCTACCTCCGTCAGAAAAAGCGGTCCGATCATCAAGGGGAACAAGGATGATGCGTAACCTAACAGGACAATTTCGCGCGCTCGTGATGGCCGCCGCCATCGGGCTCGCCGCCGCCCCGGCGGCCTACGCGGCCGATGCGGCCATTCCCACCACGCCCGAGGCAGGAGCGTTCAAGATCGGCATCGAGCCCTGGCTCGGCTATGGCCAGTGGCATGTCGCCGAGGCCAAGGGCCTGTTCAAGACGAACGGGCTGAGCGACGTCCAGATCGTCAACTTCGCCGAGGACAAGGACATCAATGCAGCACTTGCAAGCGGCCAGCTCGACGCCGCCAACATCGCCACCCACACGGCGATGGGCATGGTTGCGGCCGGCCTGCCGGTGAAGATCGTGCTGCTGCTCGACGTCTCCATGACCGCCGACGCGATCATCGCCGGCAAGGACGTCACCTCCATCGCGGACCTCAAGGGCAAGCAGGTGGCCTTCGAGGAAGGCACGACGAGCGACATCCTGCTCAAATACGCGCTCACCAGGAACGGCATGTCGATCGACGATGTGAAGCCGGTTCCGATGCCTGCGTCCGACGCCGGCAGCGCCTTGATCGCCGGCCAGGTGCCGGTCGCGGTGACCTATGAACCGTACCTCACCGTCGCCATGGCGCAGAACAAGGACCTCAAGCTGCTGTTCACCGCCGGCGAGGATCCCGGCCTGATCAGCGACGTGCTGGTGGTGCGTGACGAGGTGATCAAGTCGCGGCCCGGCCAAGTGCTGGCCATGATCAAGAGCTGGGACGCAGCGCTCAAGGACTACAATGCCGATACGCCCGGTGGGCGCGCCATCATCGCCAAAGCTGTCGGTTCGGACGTCAAGGACCTCAACACCGCCTTTGACGGCGTGCGTTACTACTCACTCGCCGAAAACAAGGCGGCGCTGACCGGTGATTTCACCACCAAGACCTTCGCCGATGTCGAAGCCGCCGCCAAGAACGCCAAGCTGCTGCAGGCCGATGTGACGCCGGAGCAGATGATCGACCCGTCATTCGTCAAGGCGGCGGAATGACCAAGGCCGGATCGCGGTGGTGACGCAGATGCCCGGGGAGCGTCCCGCTCAAACGGATCCGGCTCGCCCCACGAAACAGGCGAGGCGTCGCCGATCCTCCGGCATCGGCGTGCCCATCGCCAGGTCGCGCTTCCTGGTGATCGCGGTGGCCGTGTTCGTCGGGCTCGGCCTTGCCTGGTGGGCGGCGACCGGACTGGGGTTGGTAAAGCCGATCTTCCTGCCATCGCCGGGCAGCGTCGCTATGCAGATCGCCAAGCTCGCGGCCGACGGCACGTTGTGGCTGGACCTCAAAGCCTCGATGTACCGTATCTCCATCGGCTTCCTCATCGCCTCGGCCCTGTCGATACCGATCGGCGTGCTGATCGGCAGTTTCCGTTCCTGGGAAGCGGCCATCGAGCCGCTGGTGGATTTCATCCGCTACATGCCGGTCGTCGCTTTCGTGCCGCTCTCCATCCTGTGGGCCGGCACCGGCGATTCGCAGAAATTCCTGATCATCTTTATCGGCACGTTCTTCCAGCAAGTGCTGATGATCATGGACAATGTGAAACGGGTTCCAGCCGATTTCATCGGCCTTGGGCGCACGCTAGGCCTGCCGGATCGCAAGATCCTGACGCGCATCGTCGTGCCCAGTGCCTTGCCGGGCATCTGGGATACGCTGCGCATCAGCTTGGGCTGGGCATGGACCTGGCTGGTGCTGGCCGAACTCGTCGCCGCCACTTCGGGGCTCGGTTATCGCATCACCGTGTCGCAGCGCTATTTCCAGACCAACACCATCATCGGCTACATCCTGCTGCTCGGCCTGCTTGGCCTCATCACCGACCAGGTGATGAAGGCGCTGGAAAAGGTGCTGTTCAAGCAAGAGGGCCGCTCGCAATGAGGTCCAGCCGATGAGCCCCAAATTGCGGATCGCCGGTCTCCACAAGAGCTTCGGCACGGGCGAGCGGCGCACGGAAGTACTGCGCGGTATCAACCTCGATCTTGCCGACAACGAGTTCGTCTCCCTGGTCGGCACGTCGGGCTGCGGCAAGAGCACGCTGCTGTCGATCGTGGCCGGACTGCAGGACTTCGACGCGGGCGATCTCAGCATCGATGGCGCGCCGATCCTGCAGCCTGGTCTCGACCGTGGCGTCGTCTTTCAGTCCTACACGCTGCTTCCCTGGCTGACGGCGCGGCAGAACATCGAGTTTGCCCTCAAGGCCGCTGGTTACGATCGCCCGACCTGCCGCAGGATCGCGCTGGAGCATCTCGAACTCGTCAAGCTGTCTGGTAGTGCGGACCGCTATCCGGCCGAACTCTCGGGCGGCATGAAACAACGCGTCGCCATTGCGCGCGCGCTTTCCTACCGGCCCAAGATGCTGTTGATGGACGAGCCCTTCGGCGCGCTCGATGCCTTGACCCGGCATCAGATGCAGGAACTGCTGACCCAGATCTGGGAGGAACACAGGTTGACCGTCCTGTTTGTCACCCATGATGTGGAGGAGGCCGTCTATCTGTCGGACCGCATCGTCGTCATGGGCATCGGCCCGGGACGTATCACGCAGACATTCAACGTGGATATCGAGCGCCCGCGCCGCGAAGAGGTGATGGAAAGCCCTGTATTCATGGATCTGCAACGCGGCGTGCACAAGGCCATCCGCGAGGGTTCAAAACGCCCCGAAATGGCCTAGGCGCCTGCGGTCGTTTGCAGGTCCAATCAGGTCGCCTTGCCGACTGCCGCGTCCAGTTCCAGCTCGCCTTCGGAAATGTCGTGGAACGAGGCGTAGTTCATGTTGTAGAGGCGGGCGTAGAGGCCTTTTCTTGCCATCAGCTGTTCGTGGTTGCCGCTTTCGACGATCTCGCCGTTCTGCAGCACGATGATGCGGTCGGCGCCGCGGATAGTGGCCAGACGGTGGGCGATGACCAGCCCGGTGCGGCCTTCCAGCAGCGTGATCAGCGCCTTCTGGATCAGCATCTCGGTGTAGGAATCGATGCTGGCCGTGGCTTCGTCGAGCACCAGGATCTTTGCATCCGCCACCAGCGCGCGCGCAAAGCTGATCAGCTGGCGCTGGCCCAGCGAGAGATTGCCGCCGCGCTGCTCGAGTTCGGTATCGTAGCCATCTGGCAGGTTCTCGATGAAATCGTGCGCGCCGACGGCTTGTGCGGCGCGGACCACCTCCTCGCGGCTGGCTGATGTCTTGTGGTAGCGGATGTTTTCCAGCACCGAGCCGGAAAACAGGAACGGCTCCTGCAGCACCATCGCGACCTGATCGCCGAGCGAATCCTGGGTCAGGTCACGCACATCATGGCCGCCGACCAGAACCTCACCCGACCAGACATCGTAGAAGCGGTGCACCAGCGCCATCGAGCTCGACTTGCCCGATCCGGTCGGGCCGACCAGGGCCACGGTCTCGCCCGGGTTGACGCGGAAGGAGATGTTCTTCAGCACCGGCTGGTTCGGCCTATAGCCGAAGGTGACGTTCCTGAACTCGACCGAGCCGTCCATGTCGCGCGACAGCGCCACGGCACCGTGCCTGTCTCTGATGTCGACCGGCACGTCGAGCACTTCGGAGATGCGCTGGCCCGAAGCCATGGCTCGCTGCATGACGCTGTATTGCATGGTCAGCGAGCGGATCGGGTCGAAGAAGCGCTGGATGTAGAACAGGAACGCCACCATGACGCCGATGTCGAGGCTGTGCGAGAGCACCATCGACCCGCCGACGACGATGACAGTTGCCATGGCGATGCCGGTCAGCGTGTCGACGATCGGCACCATTACCTGCGCGTATTTCGCCGACCTCAAATGGGCATTGAGGTTGGCCAGCACCTTTTCGTCGTAGAGGTCGAAATTGACGTGCTGGCGCTCGAGGCTCTGCACCGTGCGCACGCCATGGATGCCTTCGGCCAGTGCGCCGTTGGCGATCGAGTTGGTTTCGTGCGCGGCCATGAAGGCGACCTTGGCGCGCGGCAGCCAGAAAAGGCGCACGATGAACAGCACCGGCATGGTCGACAGCGTCAGCAGGCCCAGTCGGAAATCGAGCCACAAAAGCACGCTGACAATGCCGAACAACAGCACGATGTCGCCTACCGACATCACCGATGTTTCGAGGAATTCCTGCATCGAATTGACGTCGCCCTGCAGGCGCGACATCAGCCGCCCGACCTCGGTCTTGTCCATGAAGCTCAGCGAGACCCGTTGCAGATGGCTGAACATGGCGCGGCGCAGGTCCGACAGCACGTTTTCGGCCACCTTGCCGACGACGCTTTCCTGCACATAGCTGGCGGCATAGTTGATCAGGATGATCACGGCGAAAGCGCTGATCGCGGCGATCATCACCGATTGGTCCAGCTTGCCAGCCGTCATGCCGTGGTCGATGGCGTAGCGGATGACCAGCGGGATCGCCAGTTGCGTCAGCGTGAACACCAGCACCGCGGCGAGTGAGATGAAAATCCGGTTCTGATACGGCCTCACGAAGCTCCAGATACGCCGCACGATGCGCGGGTCATAAGCTTTGCCGAAGACCTCTTCGTCGTCGCGGTGCGAGCCCACGACCGCCTTTGTCGGTGGCCCGCTGGTGTCTTCCTTCTCGTCGTCGGCCGGTGTCTGCATCACGCGGCTCCCGCCACGGGCCGCTCATCGTCCGGCCGCAACTGCAGGTCATGGAGCGCGCGGTAGCGTCCACCGAGCGCCAGCAACTCCTCATGCGTGCCGCGCTCGACGATCCGGCCGCCCTCGACGAACAGGATCTGGTCGGCATGCATCAGCGAACTCAGCCGGTGCGAGATGATGAGTGTCACGCGATCCCTGGCGAAGCGTTTCATCGCTGCCCGGATCCGCTGTTCGGTGCCGGCGTCGATGGCCGCGGTGGAATCATCGAAGACCAGCACGGACGGCCGCAGCATCAGGCTGCGGGCGATGGTCAGGCGCTGCCGCTGGCCACCGGAAAGCGACGCGCCGCGTTCGCCGACGACCGTGGTGTAACCGGCTGGGAGGCCCATGATGTAGTTGTGCAGCTGCGCGTACTCGGCTGCCTGCCCGATGCGGGTCTCGCGCGCCCAGGGATTGCCGTAGGCGATGTTGTTCTCGATCGAGGTGGTGAACAGGAACGCGTCCTGCTGCACGACGCCGACGGCCTTGCGCAACGATTGCAGCGTCACCTTGCGGATGTCCTGGCCGTCGATGGTTATCGCGCCTGAGGTGACGTCGTAGAAGCGCGGGATCAGGTGCGCGATGGTCGACTTGCCGCTGCCTGGCGGGCCGACGATGCCGATGGTCTCGCCGGACCTCGCCTCGAAGGAGATGCCCGACAGAGTCGGCCGGTCGCCCGCGCCCTCGTAGCGGAAGCCGACATTGTGGAAGCGCAGCACGCCATCGGTGACGACGAGATCCTTGGCGCCGGGCGCGTCCTCGATGTCGAGTTCGGCGTCGAGCAGTTCGAATAGCCGGCTGCCGCAGGTCGAGGCGCGCGCGAAGGAATTGACCATCAGCCCGAGCTGGCGCACCGGCATCTGCAGGATGGTCATGAAGGTGAGGAACTGGGCGAGCGTGCCGACGCTGATCTGACCCGCGATCACCTTCTGGCCGCCGAACCAGAGCACCAGCCCCATGGCGACCAGGAAGGAAAAATTCATGGCGCTGGTGTTGGAGACGCGGATGTCGACGCGCCGATTGGCAAGCTCCAGCGCCGACAGCTTGGCGCGGTCGAATTTGTCGAGCTCATGCCGCTGTGCCGCAAAGGCCCGCACGACGCGGATGCCGCCGAGGTTCTCATCCATCACCCGGCTCAGCACAGACAACCGCTCCTGCAACGTCAGCCAGGTGCTGCGCAGTTTGAGCTGGGTGACCGAGGACCGCCAGGCAACGAACGGCACGAAGCTCAGGCTGAGCAGCCCGAGCATGAGATCGGTGCTGATCAGGAGATAGGCGCCGACGCCGATCAGCACGCCGAGCAGGACGACGCGCAGGATGCCGGTGGAGAAGAACATGCGCACGCCGTCGAGATCGAGCAGGCCGAGCGTGATCAAATCGCCGGTGTGGACCCTGTCGTGGTAGGCGAAGCTCAGGCGCTGGATCTTCTCGTAGAAGGCGAGCCGCAGTTCATAGCCGGTGCGATGACCGACGGCCTCGCCATAGTAGTTCTGCGCCATGGTGAAGAGGCCGCGCAGGATCGAGACGACGAGCAGCGTCAGCGCCGTGTTCCACAGCGCCTGTTCCGCCGCAGCGCCGGCACCCGCGGCCATCACACCTTGCGCCTGGTCGATGGCGCGTCCCAGCAGGCGTGGAATGAAAAGCTGCAGCGTCGCGGCAATGAAGGTCGAGACGATGGTGATGGCGACCTGCCAGGGATGGCGCAGTGTCATGCGCACGATGCGAAGCAAGGTGCTGAGGCCCTTGCCCCAGGACGCTTCCGCGACGTGAGCAAACGATTTGCCGCGCTCCGGCGCGCTGCTGGTTGCTTGCGTGTTCAAGGAAAATATCCAAACCAATCCGGACGTTAGTCCGGACTAATAAAGCAGACTCAATGTGAGCGGTTGACTTGGCGCTATGTTACGCGGGTCTGGCTTGGCCCTTCAAGAGCCAATGCCGGCATCGCACTGTGCCTGAAGGAAAGCGAACATGCGGCTGTGACCCGGCTGGCACCAGCGGCGGAATCCTGCCGATCTTGCCGAAGGGCGTTGGCCGGACGAGGCCAGCACTTAGCTGTACGCAAGCGCCGGCCGGACGGCATGCGACCTTCCATCCGGCCGGAATCCGGTTTGCTAGGCAGGTATCAGGATGGCGATCCGATGCACGCCGACCTCCTTGCTTGTATTTGTCGCCTCGTCGGTCTTGCCTTTGGCGCAGGTGTACATGTCACCCGTCTTGAGCTTGAATTCCTTGTCGGCCTTCTTGATCGTGAACGCACCTGAAGCAATGGTGCAGACCATATCGTTGTCCATCACCATCTGAGGCGCGTGTGCGCCGGGCTGAAATACCACGTCGACAATTGCGATGCTCTTGTAGGCGGGAATGTCGGAGTTGCCGGTGCTGACCTCAACCACCCTGACACCGGGCGCAATCTCCTTGCCTTCCTTCGGGCCGTATTTCTTCGCTGATGCCGCCAGGGTGAACAGAGGCGTTATCGCGGCAGCCGTCACACCGAGAGCAATTGCAGACCTGCGATTCATGGTTTTCATTGCATCCTCCCACGTCTTCGTCACGAACGAATGTGCATGACAGTTATATATTAGCACAAATGAATGTACTTGTATGCGAGGAAGCGGCCCAACCACGGCGGCAGGAACTCCGCAGCAGCCGTCGGAGAGGTTCCAGACATCGACGATCTGCTTGCCGCTAAAACCCTGCCACTGCTGCGGACCTTCGGGCGCTCAGACACCCTTGCCGTGCCGCCAGCAGGCGATCAGATGCCCTGCCGCGGTCTCTCGGGCCGGCGGCTCCGCCTTTCGGCAGTCGGGCAGGACCAGCGGGCAGCGGTCGGCGAAGGAGCACCCCGTATTCGGGACACCGGCTGCCTCGATCTCGATTGGAGCGGATAGTCTCGGCGCAGCTTCGTCGGAGGACGCAGCCAAAAGCAGGGCCGTATAGGGGTGGTTGGGGCCGCGAAAGATCTGGTCGGATGTGCCGGTTTCGACCAGGCGTCCGCGATAGAGCACGCCGATCCTGTCGGCCATGTAGCGCACCACCCTGAGGTCGTGGCTGATGAACAGATAGGTCGTGTCCTTGTCGCGCTGCAGGTCGTTGAGCAGGTTGAGAACGGTCGCCTGGACGGAGACGTCGAGCGCGGAGGTCGGTTCATCGAGCACGACGACCTTCGGCACGCCGGCGAAGGCGCGCGCGATTGCCGCCCGCTGCCGCTGGCCGCCGGACAGCGAACGCGATTTCTGCTCGGCCGTGGCGCCGGCGAGGCGAACCGATTGCAGCAGGTCGCCGACGCGGGCTCTCACCTCGCTGCGGCGCAGGCCGGCGAGCCTGCGCAGCGGGCGGCCTAGGATCGTGCCGATCCGCTGGCGCGGATTGAGCGTGCGATCCGGCGACTGGAAGACCATCTGCACGTCGCGGCGTTCGGCAAGGTTTCTCTTCTCGACGCGCGGCGCGACCGTCCTGCCGAACAGTTCGACCGATCCGGCGCTTGGCGTCTGCAGGCCGGTGACGATCCGTGCCAGGGTCGACTTGCCAGAACCGGACTCGCCGATCAGCCCGAAGGTCTCGCCCTGGCCGATGTCGAGATCGACGTGGTGCAGCACTGGCTGGCTGCCGAAGGCGTGACTGATGCCTTTGCAGGCGATCGCGATGCGGCGTTCTTTTGGCAGGCCGGCGTCTTCGCCTTGGGCTGTTGGGTGCGCTGGCACGCCGTCCGTCTCCGCCAGTCTTCCGTCCCGCTTGGTGTAGTTGAGCGCCGGGATCGAGGCGATGAGCGCCTTGGTGTAGGCGTGAGAGGGGTTGTCGAAGACATCGCTCGCAACGCCGCTTTCGACCACGGTTCCCGCCTGCATCACTGCCACCCGGTCGCAGGAGCGGCGGATCATATTGATGTCGTGGCTGATCAGCAGGATGCTGGTTTTGTGATCCTTGCGTAAGTCGGAGAGGATGGCGATGATCTCGGACTGGACGCTGGCGTCGAGCGCCGTCGTCGGCTCATCCAGCACCAGCAGCGATGGGTCGAGCGCAATGGCAATGGCGATGTTGGCGCGCTGCTGCATGCCGCCGGAGAGTTCGTGCGGATAGAGATCCAGCACCCGCTCCGGATGGCTGACCCGGACGCGGCCCAGCAGTTCGGCGGCGCGCCCGCGCGCCTCTTCGAGGCGAACCGGGCGATGCCGCATGACCGTCTCGGTGATCTGGCGGCCGATCGTCATGCTTGGATTGAGGGCAGCACCGGGATGCTGGTAGACGGCGGCGATATGATTTCCCCTGAGCCGGCGCAGCTGCTCGGCGGAAAGGTCGCGGATTTCGCGGCCGTGGAATTCCAGCGCCGACGCAGCGATGCGGGCGTTTTTCGGCAGATAGCGCAATATGGCGAGCGCCACCGAGCTTTTGCCCGATCCTGACTCGCCAACCAGGCCGAGCGCTTCGCCTTCGCCGATGTGCAGTGACACGCCGCTGACGGCGGGATGCGATCCCTTGCGCCCGTCATAGGCCACGGACAGCTGGTCTACGTTCAGAACCGAGGAGGACATGGGGACTTGAAACCACTTTCTTCCAGCGCCGCCATCGAGGGCAATCGCTTCCGCTTTCGCAATGTATTATCTCTATAAAATTACTCGAATTAAGCCGGAGCGCAATCTACCTTTCTCGCATCAGCAGAGATTGTCGCCGTCTGCCGAGGCAGCGCGACGGTCTCCGGAGCAGATCTGGAAGGAGGCCCGGCATGGCTCGAGACCACATGATCCTCAGCGCATTCTTCTTCAACCCGCAGGGCGATCATCGGATGTCGTGGCGCCACCCGAGGGCGCCGGGGCGGGAGGTGCTGGATTTCGAATTCTACCGCGATCTCGTGCAGGCGGCCGAACGCGCCAGGATCGACACCATCTTCGTCGCCGACCACGTGTCGATCTGGGATTCAGTCAAGAGCGGCGTCGCCCATTACGCCAATGCCCGCCTCGAACCGCTGACGCTGCTATCGGCGCTGGCTAGCGTGACCAAGCATATCGGCCTGATCACCACGGCGTCGAGTTCCTACAGCGAGCCGTACAATGTGGCGCGCATGTTCGCCTCGCTCGACCATATCAGCAAGGGCAGGGCGTCGTGGAACGTCGTCACCTCGGCCATGGATGAGGAGGCGCGCAATTTCGGCCGCGACGGCAATATCGAACATGCTTTCCGCTATGAACGCGCGGCCGAATTCCTCGATATCGTCAAGGCGCTGTGGGACAGCTGGGAAGACGAGGCGCTGCTGATCGACAAGGCGTCAGGCCATTTCGCCGACCCCGACAAGGTCCATCCCATCGATCACAAGGGCAAGCACTTCAAGGTGCGTGGGCCGCTCAACGTCTCGCGGCCGCCGCAAGGCCATCCGCTAATCGTCCAGGCCGGCTCGTCCGAAGATGGCAAGAACTTCGCCACCGCCCAGGCCGATGCGCACTTCGCCATCTACAGCACCAAGGAGGATGGCATCAAATACCGTCAGGACATCAACGAGCGGCTGGCCCGCCACGGCAGGCGGCCGGAGAGCTTCAAGATCCTGCCCGGCATCCTGCCGATCGTCGCCGCCTCCGAAGCGGAAGGCCGGGAAAAGCAGGAATACCTGCAGACCTTGCTGCCGGATCAGGTCGGCATCGACCTTCTGTCGAGCTGGAGCGGGTTGGACCTGTCGCTGTTCCCGCCGGACGGGCCGCTGCCGCCGCTGCCGGACGAAAGCACGTTCAATGGCGGGCGCACATCGCTCAACCGGGTCAAGCAGTGGGCGAAGCAGAATCTCAGCCTGCGCGAGATCGCGCGCAAGCTCGCCAACAGCGGTTCGGTGCCGACGGTTGCCGGCACGCCGGTACAGATCGCGGACCAGTTGCAGGACTGGTTCGTTTCGGGTGCCGCTGACGGCTTCAACCTGATGTTCCCGCTGCTGCCAGAAGACTGGGTGAATTTTGCCGAACAGGTGGTGCCGGAGCTGCAGCGGCGCGGCGTCTTCCCGACCGAATACGGGCCGGGAACGTTGCGCGACCGTTTCGGCCTGGCGCGGCCCGCCAACCGCTTCGCCGAGCAGCGCGACAATGCGCGTGCCGTGTCCTGACCGGAAGAACGATCATGACCGTCGCACCAAGATTGCAGCCGCGCGAAGCGACCGCGCCGCAGCTCGTCAATGTCCTGCACAGCCCCAAGCGTGTGCGCGTCAAATTCGGCGGCCGCACCATCGCCGACAGCCGCAACGTGCTGGTGCTGCGCTCCAATCATTTCCTGCCGATCTATTTCTTCCCGCCGTCAGCGGTCGACCCATCGGTGCTGAAACCTTCGCTGCATCGCGAGCCGCATCCGGTCGGTGGCGAGACCGCCTATTGGGATATCGACAGCGGCGACAGGCGCAGCGCCAACGCGGCGTGGTCGTTCGTGTCGCCGCCGGATGAAAACCTGGCGCCGCTGGCCGGCCGCATTGCATTCACCTGGAAGGCCGTCGACCAGTGGTTCGAGGAGGAAGAGGAAGTCTTCGTCCACGCCCGCGATCCCTATGCACGCATCGATGTTCTGCAAAGCTCGAGCCATTTGCAGATCTGGTTCGACGGCGAGCCGATCGCCGACAGCCACCGCCCGGTGCTGCTGTTCGAGACGCATCTGCCGACGCGTTTTTATCTGCCCGCGGAAGACATCCGGCTGGAGCGGCTGACGGCGTCCGTCACCACGACGCGATGTCCCTACAAGGGCATCGCCTCTTACTGGTCCGGCCTGCTGAGCGACGGTTCGGTGCGCCCTGATATCGCCTGGAGCTACCGGGATCCCATTGAGGAAATGCCGAAGATCAAGGGCCTCATCGCCTTCTATCCGCAGGCCGTCGACCGCATCCATCTCGACGGCGAGCCCGTCGCATAGATTTTCAATCTTCATTTCAAAGCAGGGTTTCAAAATGACCAGACGCAGAGATATCGACGCAGTTCGCAATCTGTCGGGGGACATCTGGAATGTCGCCGTCGACGAACATCAGGGCGGCTTTCTCAAGCGCCGCGATCTCCTCAGATATGCCGCACTGCTCGGCCTGACCGGCTTTGCCGCCTCGCAGGGGTTGGGAGGCGCACGCGCCGCGGCTGCCGGCGGCGGCACGGTTCGCGTCGGGCTCGGCCAGCCGACCAAGGCGATCGATCCGGTTTCGGTCACCGATCCGGCCAGCATCGGGGTGATCAGCCAGGTCGGCGAGTATCTGATCCTCGACGATCCGAAGGATGGTCTGCAGCCGAAGCTGGCTCTGTCCTGGGAGGCCAACGAGACGGCCAGCCGCTGGACCTTCAAATTGCGGCAAGGGGTAAAATTCCACGATGGCCGCGCGGTCACCGCCAAAGACGTTGTGGCGAGCTTCGAGCGGCTGGTCGATCCGGCCAGCGGCTCGTCGGCGTTGTCCGCCTACAAGGGCATCCTGTCCAAGGGCGGCGCCAAGCTGGTCGACGACGAAACCGTCGCCTTCGATCTCGACGGTCCGAACAGCAACTTCCCGTTCTATGTCTCCTCCGACGTCTACAATGCCGTCATCCTGCCTGCCGACTATGCCGGTGATTTCGAGAAGACTTTCAACGGCACCGGTCCGTTCAAGCTCGAATCCTTCCGCCCCAAGCAAGGCGCCAGCTTCGTGCGCAATGAGAATTACTGGGGCGACAAGGCGCTGCCCGACCGGATCGAGATCAAGTTCTTCGACGACGAGCAGGCACAGGTGCTAGCTTTGCAGGCCGGCCAGCTCGACGTGATCCCAAGCACGACGCGGCTGGAGCTGGCGATCGAGGGCAATCCCAACTTCAAGCTGCTGAGCGTGCAGGCGAGCTCGCACGACCAGGTGCATCTCAGGACCGACCAGGCGCCGTTTACCGACAAGCGCATCCGCCGCGCGCTGGCGCTCACGATCGACCGAGAGGCTGTGGTCAAGGGCCTGCTCAAGGGCCGCGCCATCGTCGGCAACGACACGCCGTTCGCGCCGATCTTCCCCTCGGCCGATCCATCGGTGCCGCAGCGCAAGCAGGACACTGCCGAGGCCAAGCGGCTGCTTGGCGAGGCGGGCGTGCCCAACGGCTTCGAGGTGACGCTGACCACCGAACGCGCCTATGACATTCCCGACTATGCGGTCATCATCCAGAACTTCGCCAAGAAGGCCGGCATCGACGTCAAGCTCAATGTCCTGCCGCAGGACGCCTATTACGGCTCGGCGACGTTTGGCAGTTCGCCATGGCTGGATTCGGTGCTCGGCATCACCGACTATGGCCACCGCGGCACGCCCGACATCTTCCTCAACGCCACGCTAAAGAGTTCGGGAGCTTGGAACGCGGCACATTTCAACAACCCGGCCTATGACGCGCTGCTGCTTGACTACTCGAAGGCGCGCGACCTGCAGGCACAGCGCCTTGTTGCCCGCAAGATTCAGACCTTGCTGCTCGACGAGACGCCGGCGATCATCAGCTACTTCTCGCAATACAGCCGCATCGTCAGCTCCAAGGTCGAGGGCGTGCGCTTCACCGCGATTTCGCATCTCCTGCTCGACCGCGTTTCCTTCGTCCAGGCATGATCGCGACATGCTGACCGGTCGCATTCTGTCAACGCGTGTGGGCACACTTGTCCTCACCCTGTGGCTGGTCAGCATTCTGGTGTTCTTCGCCGGGCAGGTCCTGCCCGGCGATGTGGGCCGTGTCATGCTCGGGCCTTTTGCCGACGCGCAAGCGGTGGCGGAACTGAACAAGCGGCTAGGCGCCGACCAACCGGTTCTCGTCCAGTATTGGCTCTGGTTCAGCAAAGCGGTCACCGGTGACTTCGGCACCTCGCTGTCGATGCGCGGGCCGGTGGCGCCCTTCGTGCTGGAAAGCCTCAAGCGCTCCGCGGCGCTTGCCGGGATTATTTTGCTCTTCCTCGTTCCGCTCGGCGTTGGTGCCGGCGTCATCGCCGGTCTCAATGCCGGCCGCCTCATCGACCGGCTGATCGTGATGGCGGGCGTCTCCTTCGGCATTGTGCCTGATTTCGTTTCCGGCCTGATGCTGCTCATCGTTTTCGGCCTGTGGCTGAACTGGTTCCCGATCTCCGGCGTTGCGCCCGATGGCGCGGGCTTCTGGACGCATGGCTATTATCTGATCCTGCCGGCGCTGCCGCTGGTGCTGAACCTTTCCGGCTATATCGCCCGGATGACGCGAGCAGGCGTGATCGAGGCGATCGCCGCCGATTACACGCGCACCGCCGTCCTGAAAGGGCTCGAGCGGCGCGAGATCATCTTTCGGCACGTGCTGCGCAATGCGCTGACGCCGACCGTCGCGGTGCTGGCGACGCAGACCGGATACATGCTGGGTGGGCTGGTGGTGATCGAGGCGTTGTTCGGCATCCAGGGACTTGGCAATCTGGTCCTGAACGCGGCCAAGGCCCGTGATTTCCCGATGCTGGAGGCAGGCGTATTGGTGATGGCGGCCATCTTCGTGCTGTCGGCGGCGGCCGGCGACCTCTTGCTGGCGCTGCTCGATCCGCGGCAACGCCGCCGGACCTCGCCATGACGGATCTGGCCGAGTTTCCCGCACCGCAGCGCGCCGTGGCGGGCTTTTCGACAATGCGCCGGATTCGCAGTGCTTTCGCCGGATTGCCGCCGTCGGTCGTGGTCGGATTGCTGCTGCTTTTGTTCTGGGTCGCTTGCGCCATAGCAGGCAACCTCTTCGTTCCCTACGATCCCTATGCCGAGGATTTCCTGGCGACGCTGACGCCGCCCGATGCGCTGCACTGGTTCGGGACCGATCAGCTCGGCCGCGATGTGCTGTCCCGCATCATCGTCGGTTCGCGCGACATCCTGCTGGTTGCGCCGCTGGCGACGCTGGCCGGGGTTGCCGCCGGCAGCATCATCGGCCTGGTGCTCGGCTATTTCGAGGGCCTCACTGATGCCATCGGCGCGCGGCTGCTCGATACGCTGATGGCGTTTCCGTTCATCGTTCTCGTCACCATGACGCTGGTGGCGATCGGCCCGTCGAACCTGACCGTCATCCTGGTGATCGGCATCGCCTACGCGCCGCTGGTGGCGCGCACCGTTCGCGCCGCCGTGCGTGAGCAGAAGCAGCGCGACTATGTCAGCGCCGGGCGCCTCGGCGGCGAGGGCGCGCTCGCCATCATGTTCCTGGAGATCCTGCCCAACATCAGGGAAACGATCCTCATCGAGCTCGTCACAAGGCTGGGCTACGCGTTCTTCTCGATCGCGACGCTGAGCTTTCTCGGCCTCGGCATTCAGCCGCCATCGGCCGACTGGGGACTGGCCGTCGCCGACGGCTATGGCTTCCTGACCGGCGGAAAATGGTGGGTCGTCGTCTTCAATTCCGGGGCAATCGTCTCGCTGGTGATGGCGACCAACCTGATCGCACAAGGCATTGGCGCCTTCGAGAATAGCGATGCATGAGCCTTGATCCGGGCGCCAAAAAATCTCTTTTGCATTGAAGCCTGACGCGCATCCTTATATCGCATGACTATGAAGAAAATCGGTTTCCTGTCGTTCGGGCACTGGACGCCCTCGTCGCAATCGCAAGTGCGCTCGGCTTCGGACGCGCTTTTGCAATCCATCGACCTCGCCGTCGCCGCCGAGCAACTGGGCGCGGATGGCGCCTATTTCCGCGTGCATCATTTCGCCCGCCAGCTCGCTTCGCCGTTCCCGCTGCTGGCGGCAGTCGGCGCCAAGACCAGCCGCATCGAGATCGGCACCGCGGTCATCGACATGCGCTACGAGAACCCGCTCTACATGGCCGAGGATGCCGGTGCCGCCGACATCATCGCCGGCGGGCGCCTGCAACTCGGCATCAGCCGTGGCTCGCCCGAGCAGGTGATCGATGGCTGGCGCCATTTCGGCTACGCGCCGCCGGAAGGCAAAAGCGACGCCGACATGGCGCGGCATCATGCCGAGGTCTTCCTCGAGACGCTGCGGGGCGAGGGGTTCGCCCAACCCAATCCGCGGCCGATGTTCCCCAATCCGCCCGGCCTCTTGCGCCTCGAGCCGCATTCGGAGGGTCTGCGCGAGCGGATCTGGTGGGGTGCGGCCACCAACGCCACGTCGGAATGGGCAGCCAGGCTCGGCATGAACCTGCAGAGCTCGACGCTCAAATTCGACGAGAGCGGCAAGCCGTTCCACATCCAGCAGGCCGAGCAGATCCGCATCTATCGCGAGGCCTGGAAGGCAGCCGGCCACAAGCGCGAGCCGCGCGTCTCGGTCAGCCGCAGCATCTTCGCGCTGGTCGACGATCGCGACCGCGCCTATTTCGGCCGCGGCAATGAGAGCCGCGACCAGATCGGCTTCATCGAGGAGAACACCAAGGCGATTTTCGGGCGCAGCTACGCGGCCGAGCCGGATGTGCTGATCAAGGAATTGGCGCAGGACGAGGCGATCGCCGAAGCCGATACGCTGCTGCTCACCGTTCCGAACCAGCTCGGCGTCGACTACAATGCGCATGTCATCGAGGCGATCCTGACCCATGTCGCTCCAGCGCTGGGCTGGCGCTGACGCCGGATCGATCAGGGCCGAGTTTTCCAGGGAGGTACACAATGCCAAAGAAGGCCTTGATCGCCTGGGGCGGCTGGGAGGGCCATACGCCGGAGCAGAGCGCGAAGCTCGTTCGCACCTTGCTTGAGCGAAACGGCTTCGACGTCACGCTCGGCGAAGGCACGGCGATGTTCGCTGGTCCGGAGCTTGCTTCCTTCGATCTCATCGTGCCCGTCATCACGATGTCGACGATCGAAAAGGCCGAGTTGCAGAACCTGACGCTTGCGGTTCGCGGGGGAAGCGGGCTCGGCGGTTTCCACGGGACGATGGGCGACAGTTTCCGCAATGAGCCCGACTATCAGTTCATGACCGGCGGCCAATGGGTGGCGCATCCCGGCAACATCATCGACTACACTGTCGCGATCACCCGGCCGGACGATCCGATCACAAAAGGCATCAGCGATTTCGCCTACCGGTCGGAGCAATATTACATGCATGTCGACCCAAGCAATGAGGTGCTGGCGACCACCACCTTCACCGACGCGCATTTTCCGGGGATAGGCGGCGTTGTCATGCCGGTCGTCTGGAAACGGCGCTATGGGGCGGGGAAGGTTTTCTACAGTTCCCTTGGTCACACGGCGGATGAGTTCGCGGTGCCGGAAATGGCGCTGATGGTGGAGCGGGGTTTGCTTTGGGCGGCGCGGGGGTAGAAGCAGGCGAAGTTCGTGAAAATCTGATGGAATTCACAGGAAATCTACGGAGATATCCAATGAACGATTCCAGTTGGTCCGCTTCCGAAAAGAAGCTCGCCCGCCACGCCTTCGATAAGGCTCTTGAGGCGGCCCTCGCAAAGACGATGGCCGAATTCAAGAGCAAGGCCAGTGCGGTGACGGTTCCCTCCCAGATGTGGGAGCTGGAAGCCTATTTGCGTGAACAGCGGCGGGATATCGATCGGACGTTCGACTACCGCTATTCGCAGCTCCTTTATGTCTTCACTCATCTCATCCGAGCAGGCTGCCTCGATGAAAAGCTGCTTGCCGGTCTGTCGCAAGACAAGCGGGATGTCATTCGGCGGGACCTTGCCTTTGCGGCGGGACGCTCGGCCAGCGGATGACGACGGCAGGGAGTGCGGCCGCGTCCCAATCCCTGCCATGCTGGAAAGCGGCCGTTGTCGTACTACCATCCCGTCACATGGCGAGGGGGATGAGATGGACCATCAGCGTACTGTTTTTCTGATCGGAGCAGGTTCCGTTGGTGACGACGAGCAAGCCGTGTTCACGCTGCACGTGAACGGCGCTGCCTGCAATCTGAAATGCAGTTATCGGGACAAGGTGATCGAGGCAGAAGAGGAAGACTTTTTCGAGGCTCTGTTCCAAATCCGTCAGGCACTCGAAGTCGATGGCCTGCTACCCTTCTGTTACGGAGCAAGCGCCAATGTTTATCCGGAAAATACCGTGATGGAGAAAAGTCGCGGATTGATAGCCTGCAAGGTGAAGACGGGGCAATTTCCGCAAGAGAGCGATCTGGTCGACATATTTGATGATGGCGTCGACGTGGTTCCGGTTTTCGTCCATATGCAGCAGGAATTTTGGGAAGAATGGCTGACTTCGCTGCCTTCCTAGCTGCTGGCGTTCATCCAATCCCGCCCGTAACCAGATAGGCGCCGGCGCTGCGCCCATCCTCCAGCCGCACAATAGCCGTCACGATCGAGCCATACGAGCCACGCCAGACGCTGTGGAACCGCTGGTGCTCTGCGGCCGGAACCAATGCCTGTCCACAGCAGCGCGCTCCGCTTCGCTGGATGGCGACAGGCTCGCCGTTGACATGCACCTTGACGCTGGCGTGTTCCGCCTCGGCGTCGATCGGCAGGTCGAGGGTGATGGTGATCTCGTCCTGATCGCCGGTCGTGCGCGTCTCGGCGGCAAGCGCAATGACGAGCGGAGGTGCCTTGCCGTTACCGGTTTGCGTGGGCCGCCGGGAAAATACATCTTCAGTCAGTTCCGGCGTGCGTGGGGGCAGGGTGCGGCGCCGGGTCGACTGTTCGTAGTCGCCGGCCATGCGCAGCAGCCTTTCGTCGTCATAGGCCTTACCGGCGAAGGTCAGGCCGACCGGCATGCCGATATCGGCCATGGTTCCCATCGGCACGGTGACGGTCGGGATGCCGAAATGGCGCCAGACCAGATTGCCGTTGGCGACCCAGGTGCCATTGCGCCAGGCAAGGGCGGCGGATGCCTCGTCGATGTCTGCATCGGCCGGTCCGACATCGGCGGCGGCGGGCAGCACCACGGCGTCGATGTCTTGGCCGTCCAGCCAGACCTCGAAATCGATCCGCCTTGTTGCTTCGAGGCCCTTCAGTCCGTCTTCCAGCGTTGGAATGTCTGCGAACGGCGTGACGCCGGACCGGGCCCGTTCCACATATTCTCTCAGATCGAAGCCGCCCTCATAGCGGTCGGGCAGCGTGCCGGGCGGCTGCGGGAAGATCTTTGGGCCGTCGACGGAGACGAGATCGGGCACGGCCGGGTCGGCATTGGCGCGCAAAAAGTCGTCCCAGCCCCAGATGCTGAGATCCCAGAGTTCGCGCTCGGCGAAGTCCTGCGGCACCAGCCCGCGCTCGACCATGGTGCGCGCCCCGGGGCGGTCGCGCTCGTAGTTGGAGACGACGGGGAAATCGACCTCGATCACCTCGGCGCCAAGCCGCTTGAGATCGGCCGCTGCCTGTTGCCACAGGGCAAGCACCGAGGCGCGGGTTTCGATCGGCGCATCGGCCTCGCTGTCGCGGCCGATATACATTCTGGGCACGCCGAGCCGCTTGCCTTTCAACGACCCCGCCAGTGCGAGATCGGTATAACGGGGCGGCCGCACATCGGAGCTTTTCGGCAGCTTGACCCAAGGCTGCGCGCGCCAGAAATCGCCTCGCGCCTCGGGATCGTCGGAAACGATCACATCGAGCAGTTCGAGCATGTCGAGCACGCTGCGCGTATGCGGCACGACGACATCCATGGTCGGCACCAGGGGCCAGTTGCCCCGCACAGAAATGACGCCGCGCGACGGCGTGTAGGCGACCAGCGCATTGTTGGTGGCCGGCGCGCGGCCGGACGACCAGGTTTCCTCGCCAAGCCCGAAGGCGCAGAAGCTGGCCGCTGTCGCCGTGCCGGAGCCATTGGACGAACCCGATGCGAAGGCGGCGGTGAGATAATCGCCATTGTACGGACTTTCGGCGCGGCCATAGACGCCGCGCTGCATGCCGCCATTGGCCATTGGCGGCATGTTGGTCAGCCCGATCAGCACCGCACCGCCGGCGCGCAGCCGGGCTATGGTGAAGGCATCCTCATTGGCAATGAGATGCTCGAAGGCCGGCGAGCCGGCGGCCACCGTCAGGCCTGCAACCTTGTAGCTGTCCTTGGCGGTGTAGGGGATGCCGTCGAGCGGTCCGAGCACGGCGCCGTTGCGGCGCCGCTGGTCGGAGGCCGCCGCCTGCTCAAACATGTCAGGGTTGAGCACTGGGACGGCATTGAGGCTGATGCCGTGCCGGTCGAAATGCGCGATGCGCCTGAGATACGCCCCGACCAGTTCGACGCTGGTGACGGTGCCGTCATCGAGCGCGCGGCGCAGTTGGTCGATCGTCGCTTCGACGAGGTGAAGGCTGGCGTCGGTCATCACGGATCCCACATTTCCACGCACCATGGATGAGCGAGGCCGCAGGCTTCGGCAAGAGCCTATCGCGGTCTTCTCGGAACTTTTGTCCGGCTGGCGGTTTTGGATGTATGGTGCGATTCCGGAATGGCCAGAAGGGTGTGCCGATGACCACGAAATGCGTTGCGATCCTAGCTCTCGCGGTTGCTACGGGCGCGAGTCTTTGCGCCCCGGCCTTGGCTGGCGACCGGCATCACGACCGCCGGGTCCACTCCGAACGCTACGTTCCCGCCGAAGGCGATCTCATCGATATCCTGTTCGGCGGCCCGCACTACTACGATCAGCAGTTGGTGACGACGGCGGCTGGCGCGTGCTCCTACCATCGCGTTGGACCCGACGCGAATGCATTGAACAAGATCAACGATCATCACTGCGGGAAATAAGGCAGTAGGGCAGTAGGGCAGTAGGGCAGTAGGGCAGTAGGGCGGCAGTAGGGCGGCAGTAGGGCGGCAGTAGGGCAGTAGGGAGCGCCTCAACGCTGGCCGCTCTCCTTCATACGCTCGATGATTTCGGCCATCAGCGCCAGGTCGCGGCGGGAATCGGCGAGGTCGGTCAGCGGCTTTGTTCCTTCGGCGATGTGGCGGTGGAAAATCTCGAGTTCATTCGAGAAAGCATCGCCGTAGAGAGGGCCGAAGGCTTTCGTCACCGGGCCGAGCGGGCCGGCATCGGTGACCTCCAGCCGCGTCGGCAGGCTGCGGATGTAGGGCGTGTCGTAGATGATGCGCACGCGCCTGGTGTTGGAGCGCACCTCGATCATTGCGTCGAACAGGCCGAGATCGTCGACCACCGCGTCGTAGAGACAAGCGAAATGGCCATAGTCGAAGGTGACCGATGTGTTGGCGCCGCCATTGGTGCGGTGCGCGGCCAGCACGCGCGCCGGCTCGCCGATCAGCCCGCGCATCGCCGAAATGTGGTGCGAGGAAAGCGCCGTCAGCCCGCGATAGGCGCGCACCAGGTCGGCCGGCGCGTCGGCACCGACGACTTCGCGGATCAGCGCGTCGCGCTCCTTGGCGCCACGCGCCAGCAGGGCCGGGTCTATGTCCTTGGGATAGAGGACGTTCTGGCTCTTCTTGAGGAAATGCCGGCCCTCCGAGATCAGGTCGAAGATGCGGACATGGGTGATGTCGGCGAAGGCCGGCAGCTCGTCCCTGGCGGCCAGATATGCCGGCGCGTAGCGGCGCATATAGCCGACGAACAGGGTCTTGTCGTAGTCCGGCATCAGCGCCAGCAGATCGTCGATCTCGCGCACCGTCAGACAGGCGGGCTTTTCCAGCAGGATGTGCTTGTTGGTGGCAATCGCCGCGTGCACGAAGCGGCTGTGGGTGTCGTCGGATGACAGCACGAACACCGCGTCGATGTCGGGTGACGCTATTAGCGCCTCGGCCGTCTCGAAGGTTCTTGCCGTCGGGTGTTGCGAGGTGCACAGCGCCACCAGGCTGGGCGACACGTCGTACACGCCCATGCCGACGGTTGCGCATGTTTTATAAAAAATTTACACGCGTCAAGATTTAAAATGTGCGTAGCGATTTTTGACTGCGCGCCCTGCGGGCATGACTGTCCTGCCGGCATGCGCTACAACCAAGGCGCGAAAAAAACTGCCGGCCTAGGGAACCACTAGGGGGATGTCCGCGTTGGTCGCTACTTTTGTGCAGAGGGAGGTTTGGGGTGGGGCGTTTCGAAATCGTGGAAGAGCCAACGGGTACGTTTTCGATTTTCGACACCGTCACGGAATTGCCGGCAACGGCCAAAGGGGGCGTGTGCATTGGGCTTTATCGGCACGAAGTGCCTCTGGCACTGCTTGCAGCGGTTGAAACGGTCCAGCCCGGCCATTTTTCGCTCCTGCCCTCATTGTCGGTGTTGAACGACTGGCGGGCTCATCGAGACGATCTGCTGGCATGAGCAAAGCTGCCCGATGTCGCATCAAAAATCATACGGTATGGGAAATCACGCCCTGTTGTCGAAAGCGGCGGTGAGGCATGGAAAGCAAGGGGAGGTTGCAGTGCGTTGGGAGGTGAAGCAATGTCTGATCAGGACGACCTGATCCGAGCTGCCATCGGACGGCTGCTCGCCGAGAAGACAGGCGCCGCCGTCATATCGATGAGAGAGAGCGTCACCGAGCTTCTGGCGCTGACCGGTGCCGCACTCGACGAAAGACTCCAAGACCTGCTGCTGGAAATGGCCGAAGTCCGCGGCATGATGGTCGCTCTCGACTTCTGAACATATCCGGCTGGGATGCCGCAGCATGGACCGGCAGCGCTTTCATCGCCGGCAGCCTCGGACAGGCAGCTTTGGACTTCCGATGAAGATAGCTGACCAAAGCCGAGAGTAGCGGTCGAACAATTTCGCGGGCGACCGGCAGTGTGATCGCCGGCCGCCGTCCAATGCACTATGCCACGGCGGCCAATGCGGCCGCTTTGACCGACAGGGTCGGGTGGACCATCACCCCGAATGCCGAGACAAATGCTCGTAAAGATTCGGGTTGGTGCGGGTTGAACTACTGAGCCCATGACTGATATTCGATTGTTGGGGTCTGACATGGGCGGCAAGATTGCGTGCGAACTACTGCGGATGAAATCGGTTCCATTGGCTCGACAACGACGCCGGTGCGGGAATTGACGCCTGCCGAGCGCGACCGGATGTTTGCCTTGTATGAGACCTACTACGAGGCAGTCGATCGCAATGTCTTCGAACGTGATCTCGCTGAAAAGGATGCTGTCGTGATCATCCGGTGCGACCGGGAGATAATCGGCTTTTCGACTTACCTTGTCAGACCACAGACCGTCGGCGGGGAGACTGTTCACTATCTCTTCTCCGGCGATACTGTTCTCCATTCCGCGCGTTGGGGCGACCCCGTGTTGCTGCGCGGTTTCTTTCGCGCGGCCGGCGCCGCCAAGGCCGGGGTGGCGGGCCGGTTGTTCTGGTTCTCCATCATCGGAGGGCATAGGACGTTCCGCATTCTCCCCAATTTTTTCTGCGACTTCGTTCCAGCCGTCGATGGTCCGGTTTCGGCCCGCCTGCAGACGATCCGCGATGCCATCGCAACTGCCCGATACGGGCGTCAATTCGAGCCGTCGACCGGACTGATAGACTTCGGCCTGTCGCAAGGCCACTTGCGGGAACAGTGGGCAGATGTCGAGGAAACAGCATTCCGCAACCGTTTTGCCGCCTTCTTTCTCCAGGCCAATCCCTTCTACTTCCGAGGTGTCGAACTTGCCTGCCTCGCGGAATTCGAACTCGGCAATCTGAAGCGCTACGCCGCCGCGAGTTTCGCCGAAGGGCTGCAAGATGGGCGCTGAAGCCTGGGCACGGATTGCCGGCGCGACCGCTGCCGGGGATGCCGGTTTTCGGGCGCGGCTCGATCAACTTGAGGCCACGCAGCGCTCCCTCTTGCGGCGGCTCCTAGAAGCCAATCCTGCGACTGTGTTTGGTGGTGACCACAACTTCGCCAACGTCGCTTCGGCCGAGTCCTTTCGCGATCTCGTGCCGATCCGCGGCTACGAGGCCTTGTCGCCATACATCAATCGTGTCGTCGCCGGAGAGGAAAATGTGCTGACTGCCGAGCCGGTCCGGTTTATCGAGCAAACCGGCGGCAGTTCCGGTGGCGCGAAATACATCCCTTATACCGACACGGGCCTGCAGGCCTACACCGATTGTCTCTATCCCTGGATGTCGGAACTGATACGGCGCCGGCCGGGCGTTGCGCAAGGGCACAGCTATTTCGCGCTAAGCCCGGTAGGCCGCGGCGCAAGCGAGCGCGTCGGTGCGCGCAGGTTGGGCAGTCCCGTTCCTTTTGCTTATTTCGGCGCCTTGCGCGACAGCCTGATCCAAGTTTCGGCGGTGCCGATGGATTTGAGGCTGCTCAGCGATTTCGCCGAGTGGCAAAGGCAGACCTGCCTGCACCTGCTGGCGGCCGAGGATCTGAGCCTGATCTGGGTCTGGAGCCCGACCTATCTCACCGAAATCCTGCGCGCGATGCAGCGCGATGCCGAGAGCCTGTTGCCGGAGCTCGCGGACAGGCTGGGCGCCGTGCGGCCGGCGGACGTGGTGCGCCGCCGCATTGCTGCGCTGGAGGGCGCGCTTGGAAGTTCGCAGCTGTCGGCGATCTGGCCTCGCCTCGACACGATCAGCTGCTGGACAGACGCTTCCAGCAGTGGCTTTGCCGCCGCATTGCAGGCGCAATTTCGGCATGTCTTCATCCAGTCCAAAGGGCTGATGTCTACCGAAGCTGCCGTTTCATTTCCCTATGGCGACGGGTCCGGGTGCATCCTGGCATCGCAAAGCGGGTTTTTTGAATTTGTCGATGACAGCGGTGCCAGCTATTTCGCGTGGCAGTTGGAGGCAGGCCTGACCTACCGGCTTATCGTGACCACCGGCTCCGGCCTCTATCGCTACGATACGCAAGACATGGTCGAAGTCACCGGGTTCACCGGCGACACGCCGCGCCTGCGTTTCAGCGGGCGTATCGGCATGGTGTCCGATCTCTGTGGCGAAAAGCTCACGGAAGCCTTTGTCGTGCGGTCGCTGGCCGAGGCCGGTCTCGATCATCGTACCTATTCGCTGCTGGTGGCGGTCGCGACGCCGCACCCGCACTACCGGCTTTTCGTCGAGACCGGTCCGGGGCCGGCCGTTGAGGTGCTTGGCGGTGGCCTCGACCATGCGCTCAAGGCCAACCCGCAATATGAGTATGCCCGCCGCATCGGCCAGTTGGGGCCGCTGCGGACGACCGGCGTGGACGACCTCTATGGCAGGCTGAAGCGCCACCGCATGAAGGGCGGCACGAGCATTGCCGGAATGAAGGCGCCGGTTCTGCTCACTCGATCGGACGCAGCGCTTCTCGCGGCGCTCGGGGCGGACAAGGAGGACGCTTAGGATGATGCGGCATCCCGTGTCGCGGAAATGGGTCGCGCAAAGGCATGAAAACCGGACAAGCGACCATCCGGTCAGGCTGTCAGCCGCAACGCCAGCGCATCCAGGCCGCGGATCGAGGAATTGTCCATCCAACGTGCAGCAACAGGCTCGATGGCTCTCCAGTGGGTGAGTGCGGCTTCCAGCACCGCGACACCTTCCATTTCGGCCAGCGCCCTGCCGATGCAGACATGCGCGCCCCGGCCGAAGGCCAGGTTCTGCCTGCCGGCCCGGCCGAGGTCGAAACGCGATGCGTCGGCAAACTGGGCCGGGTCGCGGTTGGCAGCGCCGACAAGCAGCACCATCAGCCGGTTCTTTTCGATTTCCTGGCCGCCGATGATTACAGGCTCGAGCGGCCAGCGGCAGATCTTCTGCACCGGGCTTTCCAGCCGCAGAGTTTCGGCAACGGCACTGGCAGCAAGCCGGCGGTCGGCCCGCAGGGCCGCCCACTGGGCGGGCTGGTGAGCAAGATGGAACAGCATGTTGCCGATGAGGTGCACCGTGGTCTCGTGGCCGGCGAAGGCCAGGAAGGCGATGTTGCGACCGGCAGCCGTCAGCCCCAACGCATCGACGAGGCCGGCCAGCCCGGTCAGCAGCGGCGGCATTCGCCCAGCGGCAAGCAGATGGCGCAGATGCTCGACGAAGTAGCAGGACATCTCGTCGGCGGAGTTGGCGCCGCCGAACGCATCATCGAAACCAGTGTCGAGAAGGGCGCGGATCGAACCCGACCATGCCCGGACCATCGGCATGTCCTGGTCCGGTACGCCAAGCAGGCGGCAGATGACACGTTCGGGCACGGCGCGCGTGAAGGCGGCCACGACTTCGGTCGTCCCGGACAAGCCGGAATCGCCCATGAGGTCTTCGATCGTTTCAGCTACAATGAGACGCAAAGCCGGCATGCCCTTGCCGACAAAGGGCTGCTGCAGGGCCTGGCGCAGGGCGGCGTGAGCGCTGCCCTCCTGATAGATCAGCCAGTCGCGGATCGCGGAATCCGAATCCGCCATTACATCGGCCGGCGGCACGTGCGAAAGCTTGCGATTTGCGAGGCTGCTCGAAACGAGATCGTAGCCGGTGAGATAGACATCGCCCCACGGCGCCTGCCAGACCGGAGCGTGCCGTCGCATTTCATCGTGGATAGCATAGGTGTCCGTGGCACCTTCGAAAGCACCGGCGCGAATCACTTGCCAGGGATGCCGGCCGGATTTGAACAGAGCATTGGAGGGGAATTCGGTATGCATTGCGTTGGGGGAAGTCCAATCTTGTCGGCTAAGACAGTCGTGTGTCATGCATGCCAGGATATCGACGCCCGGCCATGACCAACAATCAGGGGCCGATCTACTATTTCTGCACACGCCAACACGCTTACACGATGGGCGTACTGCTTGGCTATTACCAGCATGGGCTTGGTGATCTTGTTCGGATCATTCCCTACGAGCTGGCCGCGAGGCTCGGGCCCCTCTCTCCGGGCACCTTCGTCTTTACGGATTTTGAACGGCTGGCGCCGGCGCAATTGCAGGCGGCGGTCTCACTTCATGAGCGCATCGCCTCGCTCAATCCAGGCCTGTTGCTGCTCAACGATCCAGCAATCGTGCCAAGTCGCTTTGACTTGCTGAAACGCCTGAAGGCCGCGGGCCTCAACCATTTCGATGTGCATCGGCTGGGTGAGCGCAAGTCCGTACGCCGCTTTCCAGTTTTCGTGCGCTGGGAAAGCCAGCATGAGCCGCCGCTGACCGGGCTGATCGACGCCGCGGATGCGCTGGAAGCAGCGATTGCCCGTCTGCCGGGCCATGTCCGTCAAGACCCGGACCTGATGATCGTCGAATACGGCGCGGCTCCCTCGGCCGATGGGCGGTTCCGCAAATACTCGGCTTACAAGGTCGGCCCAACCGTCTATCCGCAGCACTGCTTCATCAATGAGAACTGGTACATCAAGTTTCCGAGCACCCGCTTCACCGAAGCCGATAGGGCCGAAAGCCGCGCTTACGTGGACGACAATCCGCATGCCGAGCAGATCGGGCGTGTCTTCGCCCTGGCCGGCATCGACTATGGGCGCATCGATTACGGCATCGTCGACGGCCAGGTCCAGACCTTCGAAATCAATAATAACCCGTCCGTTCTGACGCGGCCGCCTGGCTGGGACGCGGGGGTGGATTACAGCCGCTACGCCGAGATGCACGAGCGGGCTCTGCGTGGCATCATGCGCCCGGTCTCGGGCCCCGACCTTTTACTCGGCAACGGTACCATGAGCGTCGATGCCATCCACGCCGATGCCATGCATGCGGTGCGGCAGAGGATTGCGGGATTCTCCCGGCGTCGGCGCCTGTCCCTGCGACCGCTCAAGAAGCGGCTGGCGCGGCTGTTTGGCTGGGGGTGACATGAGCGCAATTGGGCTTCACATTTAATGCAATGCAGCCCCTAATCGCTCCACTGCCCACGCGGCGCGGCATCATGCTTCTTCCGCCCTATCGCCAACATTGCCGGCATGTCGCGGATCGTCGCCGCGACAGCGCGCCTCGCCAAACCTTGGCTCTTTTTCCGACCCTCAAACGTCTTAGCTACAGTGAAGCTAAGGAGCAGGGTCGATGAGCCTCAGGAATAAAGAAATCGTGGTCACCGGTGGCAGCCGTGGGCTTGGCCTCGGATTGGTCGAGGCGCTGGTCGAACAGGGCGCCAGCGTGACCGTCGTTGCCCGTGGCGTCGAGGCGCTGGATGCGGTCGGTGCGCGGCTTGGGGTCGCCACTATCCGCGCCGACGTTGCGGAGGAGGGCGCGGCCTATCGCATTCTTAGCGAGGTTCGTCCTGACGTCGTGGTCCTGAATGCTGGTGCCACGCCCCGGATGGGCCGGTTGGACCAACTGAGCTGGGAAGATTTTTCAATCGCCTGGGAAACCGACGTCAAGGCCGGGCTATGCTGGCTGCAGGCGGCGCTCAACCTGCCGCTCAAGCCGGGCAGCCGTGTTCTGGTGGGATCGAGCGGTGCCGCCGTCACCGGGTCGCAGTTGTCGGGGGGCTATGGCGGCGCCAAGCGCATGCTGTGGTTCATGGCGAAGTACGCCAATGGCGTTTCGCTGGAGAAGAAGCTCGGCATCCGCTTTCAGGCGATCGTGCCGCGGCAGATGATCCTCGGCACCGGAACAGGCGATGCGGCGGCCGGCGCCTATTCCGGATCCATGGGCATCACGCCCGAACAATTCGTCACCCGCTTCGGTGCGCCGATGCCGCCCCGGACCTTCGGCGACAGGGTGGTTTCCGTGCTGGAAGACCCGCAATATGCGGAGGGCATCGTCTTCGGCCTCAATGGCGACGCGGGCGTAACCGTGATGGAGGGGGCTGCGGCTTGAGCGAACGAGATCCTGCCGTGGACCGCGACCGACGGGAAGGGCTGCTTGCCCTTGCCGCCGCGATGCGGCCAGAGCTGCACCGCTATTGCGCGCGCCTGATGGGCTCGGTCATCGACGGGGAGGATGTCGTGCAGGACACGTTTGCGCGAGCCTTCGTTGCGCTGAATGAGCTGGGCGAGGTGCCGCAGCTCAGGCCCTGGCTGTTCCGCGTCGCCCACAACCGTGCGCTGGACCTGCTGCGCAGCCGCGCGATCCGCGCGGCGGAGCCTATCGAGGCGGCGCTTGAAATTGCCGACGACACCAAAGCCGACCCGGTGGAGATGCTGATGCGCAGGCAAGCTATACAGACCGCAGTGTCGCGCTTCGCGGAGCTTCCGCTGCTCCAGCGCAGCGTCGTCATCCTCAGAGATGTGCTCGACGAGCCGCTGGCCGAGATCGCTGCTTTGCTCGGCATCACGGTCGATGCGGTGAAAGGGCACTTGGCGCGCGGCCGCGCCCGGCTTAGGGAAGTCAGTGCGCAGGCCAGCTCGGCTCCCGATGCGCGTATCGCGTCGGCCGCCGTGGTCCGTTATGCGACCCTGTTCAACCAGCGCGATTGGGACGGCTTGCGCGCCCTGCTTGCCGACGACGTCAGGCTTCATCAGTCCCTGCATGCGACGCGCTCGGGTGCGGCGGATGTCGGCATGTTCTTCACGATCTACGCCAAAAGCGACCGCGTGTGGCTGACGCCGGCCTGGCTCGACGGCCGCGAGGTGATCGCTGTGTTCGAAAGCCATGCCGACCAGAAACCGCATCATTTCATGTGGCTGGAGTGGCGGGAAGGTCAGATCAGCTTCATCCGCGACTATCGCTATGTCAGCTATGTTACCGACGATGCCGAGCTGGTGCTGGCCAAGGACGCCAGGTCCTTCGGTCGCGGCACCGGGCACTGAAGAGCGGGCGCGCATCTGACCATCATACGGGCGGTGCTGTTCCTGCCAAGGGGCCGATGCGGGGCTGGGCGTCACACCGCATGAGAATAACTTTGACGTGCCCACGCGTGGTACGCCCTTAACTCTGCTCGATCAGCGCGCGCGCCGCAGCTTTCCCTGCCGCAAGGATACGATCCGACAATTCCGTTCCCTCCACGGCACGGGCCAGCTGAAGCGTGCCAATGAGGGTCGCAAAGATAGCGAACGCAACGCCCTCCGGATCAGGAGTTTGCGGCGGCAGCTCTACCGACACCTGGTGCACCTGGGTCAGCAAACGCTCGGTATAAAGCTGACGCGTTTCGGGTGGCTCACGGGCGATTTCCGCCAGCAAGGCGGCAGAGGCGCAGCCCTTCCCGGGGTTATCCCGATGCGCCGCCGACAGATATGTGTCTATGGCCATTGCCAAGCCGCCGGAGGCCAATGCTTGCCGTATCTCGTCGGACTGATCCTCGAGAGCTGCAGCGACCGTTTCACGGACAAGCGCCGCCTTTGATTGAAAGTGGGGATAGAAAGCCCCGTTCGTCAGCCCGGCGTCGCCCATGATGGTTGCCAGTCCGGACGCCGCTATGCCGTTTTTCCGAAAGCGTTCCGCGGCGACCTCCAGGATCCGGCCGCGCGAGGCGTCCTTCCTGCCCTTTTCGTAGCGCATGGCTGCTATTCCTTTCTGCTATTGCATTATGATCATAATCTGATATTACGACTGTAATTTAACAGATGCAAAAAAGCTAGCCCCCATGAGTTTGGAGCACGAAATGAAAACGAATGCCGGAAAAACCGCTGTTGTGACCGGAGCCTCTTCGGGCATCGGCCGCGCCAGTGCCGAAGCCCTTGCGCGGGCCGGGTTCACCGTCTTCGGAACCAGCCGGCGCAAGGCCGGCAACGATCCGGACGGGGTGACCATGCTGATCTGCGACGTGACCGACAGTGAGGCCGTTGCCGCACTCGTTTCGACGGTGCTCTCGCAGACCGGCCGGATCGACCTCTTGGTCAATAATGCCGGGGTCGGCCAGCTTGGAGGCGCCGAGGAATTCTCGATTGCCCAGGTGCAGGCTCTGTTCGACGTCAATCTGTTCGGCGTCATCCGCATGACCAATGCGGTGCTGCCGTCGATGCGGCAGCGTGGCGAGGGGCACATCATCAATATCGGCTCTGTGCTGGGACTGGTGCCGGCGCCGTATTCAGCGCATTATTCGGCGGCCAAGCACGCGCTTGAGGGCTATTCGGAATCGCTCGACCACGAGGTTCGCGCCTTCAATATCCGCGTTTCGGTCATCGAGCCGGCATTCGTTCGTACTGTCTTCGACCAGAACGGGATCCAGCCGGATTCGCCGTTGCAGGAATACGATCAAGCCCGAGCTACGCTGGAAGCGCTGCTTCGCGACGTGATGCCTGTCGCCGACCGGCCGGAAGTGGTGGCGCAAGTGGTCGTCAAGGCAGCGACCGATGCCCGTCCGCAACGGCGCTACACCGCCGGCAAGGCTGCGCGCCAGGTCAGCCTGCTGCGTCGCTTTGCTCCCGCTGGGATATTCGACAAGAGCCTGCGGAAACAATTCCGCCTGCCCGTTTGAACGCAGCGAGCAGAGGATTTCACGCACATGCGACACACCAAAATCACTCTCAGAAAGTCACTGCCATGAAGGCATTCGTCGTCGACAAGTACAGCAAGAACGGCACTCTGCGGCTAGCCGAAATGCCGGAGCCGAAACTCGGGGACAGCGATGTCCTGGTCGAGGTCCACGCAGCGGCGGTGAACCTGCTCGATTCCAAGGTCAAAACCGGAGAGTTCAAGCTGATCCTGCCCTATCGCCGGCCCTTCATCCTGGGTCACGACGTGGCCGGGAGGGTTGTGCGCGTGGGATCGAAAGTCCGCAAATTCAAACTCGGCGACGACGTCTATGCGCGGCCGCGCGATGGCCGGATCGGGACGTTCGCCGAGTTCATAGCCATGGATGAAGCCGACGTGGCCCTGAAACCCGGGAACCTCAGCATGGAGGAGGCGGCCTCGATCCCGCTGGTCGGCCTGACCGCCTGGCAGGCGCTCGTCGAAAGGGCCAAGCTGAAGAAGGGACAGAAGGTCTTCATTCAAGCCGGTTCCGGCGGCGTGGGGACATTCGCCATCCAACTGGCAAAGCATCTCGGCGCGACCATTGCGACCACCGCCAGCGCGGCGAGTGCCGGTCTGGTCAAGGGGCTCGGCGCCGATATCGTCGTCGACTACAGGAAAGACGATTTCGAGAAAGTCCTTTCGGGCTACGACGTCGTCTTGAACAGCCAAGACGCCAAGACACTTGAAAAATCACTGAATGTGCTGAAACCGGGTGGCAAGCTCATCTCCATCTCCGGCCCACCGGATCCGGAATTTGCCAGGGAAAAGGGACTGAACGTGGTGCTGAGGCTGGTGCTTCGCCTGCTGAGCCGCGGTATTCGAGCGAAAGCCAAGCGCCGTGGCGTGACGTTCTCGTTCCTTTTCATGTGGGCGCAGGGCGAGCAGCTGAGCAAGATCGCATCGCTCATCGAATCCGGCGCGATCCGCCCGGTCGTCGACCGGATATTTCCCTTCGAGGCGACCAATGAGGCGCTGGCCTATGTCGAAACAGGACGCGCCAAGGGCAAGGTCGTCATCAAGGTCAGATAGCAACTCAGCCGCGATCGAGGTCAGCCGCGCCGGGCTGCGTCGATCGCCGCGACGTCGATCTTCGTCATCTCCATCATCGCATCAAAGGCGCGTTTGGCTTCCTCGCCGCCGGCCGCCATGGCCTCGGTCAGCGTGCGCGGCGTGATTTGCCAGGACACGCCCCATTTGTCCTTGCACCAGCCGCACACGCTCTCCTGGCCGCCATTGCCGACGATGGCATTCCAGTAGCGGTCGGTTTCCTGCTGATCGTCGGTGGCGATCTGGAACGAGAAGGCCTCGTTCTGCTTGAATGTGGAGCCGCCGTTCAATCCGATGCAGGGAATGCCGGCGACGGTAAATTCGACCGTCAACACGTCGCCTTTCTTGCCGGACGGAAAATCGCTCGGCGCACGGTGAACGGCGCCCACGCTGGTGTCGGGAAAGGTCTCTGCGTAGAAGCGCGCCGCAGCCTCGGCGTCCTTGTCGAACCAAAGGCAAATCGTGTTCTTCGGTATCTTTGGCATTGCATGTTCCTTTCGGCGTTGGAGTTGGCGGAGGTCAGCCCAGGAGATTGCGTGCCGTGCGCATGAAGATCCTCGACCCGATCGGGATCAGGTCGTCGGGAAAGTCATAGTCGGGATTGTGCAAGGCGGGGTGCCGCTCGCCCGCACCGAGGAAGAACATCGCCGACTTGGCACTATGGCCGAACAGGCCGAAATCTTCCGAGGCGCGCATCGGCAGGGCCTCTTCGCCGTGCGATACGCCCTCTTCATCGAGCGCGCGCCGCAGATGCTCCACCGCGTCCGGCGCGTTGACGCTGGCGACGAAGATCTCGTGATAGTCCCAGCGGGCGGTAAGGCGATGCTCGCCGGCGATCCTGGCGACCAGTGCTTCGGCAGCAGCGCAAAGGTTCGCCATGCGCTCGTCACGCCGGGTGCGCAGCGTTGCCCACACCTGCGCATGAGCAGGCGCGATGCCGAACACGGCCTCGCCCATCGCGGCATGGGTGACGGTCAGCATGGAGAAGTCGTCGTCGGCGAAGGTTCCGCGCCCGAGCGCCGGCAGCGCCGGCATCAGCTCACTGATCGCCAGCATCGGCGAGGTGCCGGTCTCCGGCATGGACGAATGGGCGGTCTTGCCCTCCAGCACGATGCGCATGCCGCGTGACGCACAGTTGACCACGCCGGGCTTGAGCCGCACCTCGCCGAACGGCACGCCAGGCAGGTTGTGCAACGAGAAAGCGAAATCCGGCGCGATCTCGCCGAAGCGGGGATCGGCAACGACGCCGGCTGCGCCATTGCCGGTTTCCTCCGCCGGCTGGAACATCAGCACGACGCGGCCGCTTGCAGGCCGCTCGCGCCCCAACTGCCGGCCGAGGGATGCCAGGATGGCGGTGTGTCCGTCATGGCCGCACATATGCGACTTGCCCGGCACGCGCGACGCATGCGGCACGCCTGAAAGTTCTTCGATAGGCAAGGCATCGAGTTCCGAACGGAACAGCACCGTCGGCCCTGCTTTGCCGCTGTCATATGTGACCGCGACGCCGTGCCCGCCGAGCTGTGTCAGCACCTTGTCCGGCCCCGTATCGGCGAGGAAGGCGACGACCTCCTTTGCCGTCTTCTCCTCTTCATTCGAGATTTCCGGATACTGGTGCAGCTGGCGCCGCCACGCCGTCAACTCGACGATGTCTCGGTTGGTCAGAGTCATGCTTTTTCAACCTCCGCTGCATTCTTCATCGACACGTCCAGGCACAGGGGTGCCGCAATGATGAATTGCTAGCGACAAAGGGCAGTTCCCGCCACAGTCCAAGTTTCAGGCTTCGGCAGGCCAGAAACGGCCGTTCTCCCGGCCATCCGCAGCCTATTGATTGATCTCGGGCTCGACGAGCTTTGCCAGATTTCTGAGCGATTCCTGCCAGCCGAGATAGCAGGCCTCGACCGGAATGACGTCCGGAATGCCGGCCTGGGTGATGTCGATTTCAGTGCCGACCGACACTTTTTTCAAGACCACGGTCACCCGTATCTCGCCGGGCAGGTTCGGATCGTCGAACCTGTCGGTGTAGAGCAGGCGCTCGCCCGGAACGAGTTCAAGGTATTCGCCGCCGAAGGCGTGGCTGTCGCCGGTGGTGAAATTGCGGAACGACATCTTGAACGTGCCTCCGACCTTTGCCTCGAAATTATGGACCGTGCAGGTGAAGCCGTTTGGCGGAAGCCACTTGGCCAGCGCGTCCGCTTCAACGAAGGCGCGATAGACCTTTTCAGGGCTGGTCGTCAGAACGCGGTGCAAACGTACGGTGCCGGGCATTGCTGGATCCTTTCATGAATGCCTGTTCGATACCCCAAGGACGGACGAAGCCTAGCCAGTCCGACATTGGTTTGCGAATTTTTTGACGGGAGGCGGCCTGCCTACGCCGCGGACATGCGTTCGACCCCGAGCTATCAACACGAAGCTCGGGCGAGGCGGCGGATGAACTGCACCGGCTTCGGAGCTGGCGCTCACCTGCTAAATCGAGCTCCTGAGCCATCTTGTTGTTCGGGCGTGTTTTTGTCGATTGCCGCGAACGGCCGCGCGTCCCCGTCAATGCTTCGAACGCCGCCAAATAGGGCAGCGCGTCTTTGCCGTCCATGTGCCGATCATTAGAATTTGCATCTGATCAGAGTTGATTTCCTATCAAGCCGTTAATGCGGCCATGCTGTTAATCAGCATTTGCTAATGAGTCTTTCGAACCTGAGGCAAGCAATGACCAAGAATCTCGGCAATGCACGTCATACGCCGGCGAAGGACCCGCAGGTCTCCCTTCTGGGCAAAGCCGCGCCGGCGCTGTTTCCGCTGGTCGTGGCGGCACTGGGTTACATGGTTGGCAAGCAGTTCTTCGGCATCTAGGCGCGAAGTTCCGTTCCCTCAAACGTCTCGGCGGACCGACCATTTCAGCGCGCGGGCCGCCGTTTGCGTTGCAGCGGCGTGTTGCCGGGCATCAACGTCAAACATGCACGTCGCCAAAGGACAGTTCGCCGTCGTTATCGGCCGTGAAAAAGACGATGGCAAGCAACCCGACATAGAATGCGGCCACGACAACCACGATCGCCACACCGGGAACGGGGCCAAGGGCGGCGCTGTCTACGGCTTCGCGAAGCGAACCGGCAAAGCCGGTCCTGACGCCCACGGTTTGAAGGCTGGGGGTGGATATCTTGAGCACCCAGGCCAGCAAGAGGATCAGGAACAGGTAGATGTAATTTCGCCGCAGCCGACGGGCCAGCGCGACGCGCTGCGACAGCAGGAACTTCGGCGCGCGTAGGCCTTCCCCGACGATGAGCAGCCAGTCCGAGGCAAAGTCGGGCTGTGGGGAAAAGATCTGCGCGAAATAGTGGCGCTCGAACTGGCGTACGCGCGCCCTATAGAAATCGAAGAACCGATATCGGCGGGCCTCGATCCATAGCAGCAGCAGGATCAGCAACATGGCGAACAGCAGAACGCCGTGATGCGCACTGGCCGTCGACAGCGATACCGAAAGCAGCGCCGCCACCACCGTGATTGCCCAGTTGGTTGTCCTGTCCAGCCGGTCGCGCCATCCCGCCATGCGAGCGATCTCGGCGCGGTGAAAATGCGACAGCGTGTTGACGCGCTCCGCCGATGAAAGGACGGGGCCAGCGGGCTGTGCCGACGCGTCGTTCATGGCATCCTCCGGCAAGGAACAGAACGGCCTGCCAGCGGCATTGTTCCCTGTCCTCGAGACCGCCGATCCAGCCGACCAGCCGCGCGTTGAGGCCGAGGCGGCTCCGGTCCAGCAGACATCAAGCCGGCGGTTGACCACTGTTTCGCGACATGCCGATCGAAGGGCACGACTGATGTGGACAGCACCGGTGACGCAGGCACCTGCATGCACCAATCACATTACATTACGAGGTCTTGACCCACCCGCGACGGAGTCCAAAATCCTCCGCACCAGTGCCGACGAGGCGCCGGCTTCACGGGCGCCGCGCGGGTCAGGGGCGGTGGCCCTCGGGCAGGCTCAGGTGCGCGAGCCCCCGCCACTGATCCAGGCGTTTCCAGCTGGACCGGAGCGCCAATGGCGCAGACGCGCATCGTCCGAGCATGGCAACCAGAGCATGCAAACGAACGATAGACAGGATCAAGAAAGGAGCAAATGCAATGACCATTCGTGATCTGATGCCATGGGGTCGCGATCCAAACCAGGTTCAGACCCTCTCAGGCGACCGCGATCAGGACCCATTCATGAGCCTGCATCGCGAGATGAACCGCCTTGTTGACGACATGTTCCGCGGTTCGGTTCACGTCTCCCATCCTTGGGCAGGCTCTCTTCAGCGGGCGGTGGCTGGCCTAGCGTGGAAATCTCGGAAACGGACAAGGAAATCCGCGTGACCGCCGAAATACCTGGCATGGAGGAAAAGGACATCGAGGTGTTGCTCGATGACGGCGTCCTGACGTTGCGCGGTGAAAAACACGCCGAAACCGACGACAAGGAACGTCAGTTCTCCGAGCGATTCTACGGCCGCTTCGAACGTCGCATTCCGATCGGCTTCGAAGTCGAAGAAGACAAGGTCGCTGCCGATTTCCGCAACGGCGTGCTGTTCGTCACCTTGCCGAAATCCGAGAAGGCACAGAACAAGATGAGGCGCATCCCCATCGGCGGCAAGAGCACCAAGCACTAGAATGATTGGAGCCGGGCGGGAGGGTCACCCGCCCGGCATCGGCCGAATTTTGCGCCGGTCACATGGACCCTTGAGAATCCCTCTGCCTTCGGCAACATGACGGCGACGGTAGAGGGTATGAAATGAACCAGCCGATTTCTGCCATATCGCCGCGCAAGTCCGTGCCGCGCAACACGCCGATGGCGCTGACCGAGGCGTTGGTCGCGCGCACTATGCGTGCTGTCGAGGATGCCGGGCCGACGCCGGGCATGGTTCACATGACCGACGCCGACTATGCGCGCATCCGCGACGAGGTGCTGGCCGGCGCTCCGGCCGGGCCGCTGAAACTATTTGCCTATGGCTCGCTGCTGTGGAAGCCCGCCGGCGAGGTGAGGGGCGGAGAACGCGCGGTGGCCAGCGGCTGGCATCGTTCGTTCTGCTTCACGGTGCAGCGTTTTCGCGGCACGGTCGAGCAGCCCGGCTTGATGATGGCGCTCGATCGCGGCGGCCAGTGCCAGGGCGTGGTGTTCGAGATCGCGGAACCGGTGGCGGCCAACCTCGAAGCGCTGCTGCGCCGCGAAATGACCATCCTGCCCGCCGTCAACGTGCCGCGCTGGCTGCAGGTCAGGACCGAAGGCGGCCCATGTCGCGCGCTTGGTTTCGTCGTCGATCCCGCCAATCCGCGTTATGCCGGCAAGCTCGACAAGCAGGCGATCGCGGCGACGCTGGTGACAGCCGTCGGTCATTGGGGCTCGGGCGCGCAATATCTATTCGAGACGATCCGCCACCTCGAAGCCTGCGGCATCCGCGACCGCAATCTGTGGCGGCTGCAGGAACTGGTGGCGGAAGAGATCGGGCTGACCGTCGCCCAGAAGTGATCCGCCCAGAAGTGATCCGCTCAGACGCGGCACGCTTCAGTCGTGTTTGGCTCCGGATGCTTGCAGGCCACAGCACCTTGCGAAGCAAATCTCTGATTTCGTAAGTCTCCGCAGTGAAGGTTTAATGAATTGAAAACAGTTCTGGGCCAACGATGACCTGAACACCGGCGCAGGACACGGTGCGCGTGGACCAATCATGAAATCCTCGACCGGAGAGCACTACCCAGCGCTGGATCATGTTCGTGGCCTGGCGGCCTTTCTTGTCTTTACCTGGCATTTCCTTCATGCTTCTCCTGAAGGCCCCGTGCCTTATGATTTCGTGCCGGCTCTTCCTATCTTCAGCGTTCTGGATGAAGGGCATACTGGCGTTTCCCTGTTCATGGCGCTTTCCGGCTACCTGTTCGCCAAGCTGCTCGATGGAAAGCAGATCAACTATCTGCCCTTCTTTGCCAACAGGGCCCTCAGGCTGCTTCCGCTTCTCCTGGTCGTGCTATGCATCGAGGCCTGCCGCAGGTACGTGGCCGGCCAGTCCCTCGACGGGTATTTCACGGGCGTCGGATTGGGGTTTCTTTTTCCCACCCTCCCGAATGGCGGCTGGTCGATAACGATCGAAGCGCACTTCTACCTGTTGCTGCCGTTCTTGCTGATGGTATCCAGGCGGTTTGTGTTCGCGCCCTTGCTGTTCATCGCGGCAGCCATTGTGCTGAGGTCCGTCCTGTATGTGCAGATCGGCGAAGTGCAGTCGGCGGCGTCCGCAACCATCATAGGCCATGCGGATCAGTTCCTGGCCGGCATTCTTGCCTTTCACCTGCGTGCCCACGCGAAGAACCAACACTGGCTGGCGCTGGCCGTTCTCATGGCTTTTTCGGGGTTCTTCTGGTGGTTCGATGCAGCCGGCGGATTTTACCAACTGGGCCGCTATCCGTCGCCTCATTGGATATGCATCATCCTGCCGACCCTGGAGGCGGCAGCCTATTCATTCGGCATCGCCTACTACGACACGAGCTTTTCGAGAAAGCGAACAAGCCCGCCGTTCAGGGTACTGGAGAAGGCTGGGGCCTACAGCTATTCGATCTATCTTCTGCACCTGTTCTTCGTCCTGCAATTGGCAGCGTTCATAGACACGAATGTCATGAGCATCAGCAATTTCTACGTCGCATGCCTCTGGTCCGCATTGTGCTTCGTGGCGACGATCCCGATCGGCTATCTCAGCTATACCTGCGTCGAGGCGCCATTCCTGCGCCTGCGTCTGCGCTATATGGACCAAAAGCCCGAAACCGCGGCATCGACCGCGGCTGAGCTTGGATCGGTCATCGCCGATACACCGACCTCGTTCAGCCGTCCCTGAGCCATACCAGCATCTCGCCGGGCTCGCGGTTGTTCCAGGCGAAATAGGGAATGGCGGTCAGTCGCGTCTCGGCGGTGGCCGGCGGCTCGGGCCTGTAGAGCCCGTCCTGCCAGCCGTCGGAGACATCGGCAAGTGCCGCGGTCGACAGCGTCACCACGCCGCCGAGAAGTTCCGGCCGGTGCTGCGCTTCGATGGTGGCCGTCCGCGGCAGCGTCAGGCGATGCGGCTGGCTGTCATTGTCTGATGCCTCGACGCAATAGATCAGCGGGCCGCGTGACAGCGCGACGCGGCCAGCATCCTGGCGCACCTGCGGGTTGGCATAAAGCCGCTCGATCGGCATTTCGAGATCGAGCCGGACATTGTCGCCCTTTTTCCATGTCCGCTTGATCGCGGCGTAGCCGTCGCTGGTGATATCCGCCAGCCTGATGGCTTCGCCGTTTATCTTCAACCCGGCACTGGGGCTCCAGGCGGGAATGCGCAGGTGCAAAGTGAACTCGACCGGCGCCCGCGGTTCGAGCATGATGTCGACGGCGCCGTCCCAGGGATAGCTGCTGACCTGCGTCAGGCTCACCGGGACGCCCGATATATCGAAGCGCGCGGTCGAGTCGCCATAGAGGTGGACGGCCAGCGCATCGTCGGCCAGGCTGTAGAAATAGCTGCCGATCGAGGCGACCATGCGCCCGATATTGGGCGGGCAGCACGGGCAGCGGTGCCACTTCCACCTGTTGTGCTTGCCCCGGCTTTCCAATGGATTCTCGTAGAAAAACAGCGAGCCGTCGAGCGACAGGCCCGAGATCGAACCGTTGTAGAGGGCGCGTTCCATCATGTCGGCGTAGCGCGCGTTCGGCCCCATGCCGAGCATGCGGCTGGCCCAGAACACCAGGCCGACCGCCGCACAGGTCTCGGCATAGGCGCTTTCGTTGGGCAGGTCGTAGTCGCTGGTGAAGCCCTCATTGTGCGCCGACGGCCCCAGTCCGCCAGTGATGTAGAGACTCTTGGTGGTGAGATCGTCCCACAGAAGGTCGAGTGCTGCTCGCAGCGTATCATCGCCATATTCGGTCGCGATATCGGCCATGCCGGAATAGAGGTACATCGCCCTGACAGCATGGCCGACGACCTTGTTCTGTTCTCGCACCGGGATATGCGACTGGCTGTATTCATAGGTTTTGAAATGATAGGCCTTCGGGTCGGCGCCGCGGGCGCGGGCCTCCTCGTCGAAATAATGCGGCTGCTGACCGCGCTGGTCGATGAAGTATCTGGCCAACTCCATATATTTCCGCTCGCCGGTCACCCGTGCCAGCTTGACCAGCGCCAGCTCGATCTCCTCGTGGCCGCAATAGCCCTTCTTCTTGCCGGGCTCCGGGCCGAGTACCGACGCGATGTGGTCGGCATAGCGGCACATGATATCGAGCAGCTTGCGTTTTCCCGTCGCCTGGTAGTAGGCGACCGCGCCCTCGATCAGATGGCCGGCGCAATAGAGCTCGTGGCAGTCGCGCAGATTGGTCCAGCGCTTGCCGGGCTGGATGCGTTGGTACCAGCTGGAGAGATAGCCGTCCTCCTGCTGCAGCCTGCCATACATGTCGATGACGGCGTCGATCTTCTTCTCCAGTTCGGGATTCTTGCGCCGGTACAGCGAATAGGCCGCGGTCTCGATCGTCTTGCCGAGATCGGAATCCCAGAACATCTGCGTGGTCACCGTCGATCCGGTGAATTCCGCGCCTTGGCGGTCGGCTTCGTCGGGAGAGGGCGAGTGGAAGGGGATGACTATGCCGGGCGAGGGACGGTCCGGATCGATCTGCTCCAGCATGCGGGCCTCCACGCAGCGCTCGTAAAGGATATCGGCGGTGCGGGCGGCGACAGCGTCGGCGCGATCGCCCCAGAAGCCGTGCACGTCGACCTGCGGCACCGGCAGCGGGCGGAAGGCGAGCTTCGGTTTCCCGGTTTTTGCGGATGGCGATGCGGTCATGAATTTACTCCATTCTATTTGACGGCCCCGGCCATCAGGCCGCGGATGTAGAAGCGCTGCAGCGCCAGGAACAGGATGAGGCACGGCACCATCATCACGGTGACGCCCGCCTGCACCGCGCCCCAGTCGATGGCGCCGAAGCGGCCCGACTGCAGTGCGGTCATCATCACTGGCAGCGTGAATTTGGATTGGTCGGTCATCAGCACGAGGGCGGCGAGGAATTCGTTCCAGGCGCCGAGGAAGGCAAACAGGGCGATGGTCACGACGCCCGGCCAGACCAGCGGCAGCATCACCTTCCAAAGCATGGTGAGATTGCCGGCGCCGTCCATGCGGGCGGCTTCCTCGATCTCGCGCGGCACCGCGTCGAAGGCGTTGCGCATCATGAAGATCGAAAACGGCAGTTGCAGCGTCACATAAACGCCGACCAGGCCGGTCAGCGTGTTGTGCAGGCCAAGCTTGGTCAGCACCAGGAAGATCGGCGTCAGGATCGACTGGAACGGGATCATGATCGTCGACAGGATGAGGATGAAGAACAGGTCCTTGAACGGAAACCGGAACCGCGAAAAGCCGTAGCCGGCCAGCACGCTGACGGCGACCGACAGCACGACGGTCATCACCGAGACGTAGATGCTGTTTTGCGCCGAGACCCACAGCCCGTCGCCGAAGCTGTTGAGCGTGGCGTAGTTCTCCAGCGAGAAGCCTGATGTCGGCCAGGGCGGCAGCGGCGGCAGGCGCGCTTCGGCCGCCGGCTTGAACGCCGACAGCACCGCCCACACGATCGGCGCGGCAAACAGCACCGAGGCGACGATGCCGGTCGAATGCTCGCCGATGCGGCTCAAGAGCCGGCGGTTGCGGGAAGCGGCCTGCGCCATCAGTCGAGCCCCTCCGGCTTGCGCAGCAGCCACAGCTGGACGAGGCTGAGCGCCACCAGGATCACCAGCAGCACCATCGACAAAGCCGCGCCGTAGCCGAGCTTGAACGACACGAAGGACTGGTTGAAGATCCAGTAGACCGCCGTCAGCGTCTGGTTGCGTGGGCCGCCGCGCAGGATGATGTAGAACTGGTCGAAGGCGAGGATCGAGCCGGCGACCGACAGGATCAGGGCCAGCGCCAGCGTGCGGCGCATCAGCGGCAAAGTGATCGCCCTGAACCTGGCGAACGGACCGGCGCCGTCGATGACGGCCGCCTCCTGCAGATCCTGCGGGATCGATTGCAGGCCGGCCATCAGGATGATCATGGTGAAGCCGGCGACCTTCCAGACGACCATGGCGATGATCGACCAGAAGGCCGGCTGGAAGGTGGCCAAGAGGTTGAACTTCCTGTCGATCAGGCCAAGGTCGTAGGCGGCCGGGCTGAACAGGCCGGAATCGACGTTCAACAGCCATGACCAGAGCAGGCTGGCCGAGGCAAAGCCGACAACCGCCGGCATGAAGAACATCGTCCGGTAAAGATTGGTCAGCGGCCGCGGCCGCTCGACGAACAGCGCCAGCGGAAACGCCACCACGAAGATCGCGATGGTGACGATCACGGTGTAGTAGGCGGTGAAGCGCAGCGCGTTCCAGAACCGGGTGTCGCGCAGGATGGCGACATAGTTGCCGAGGCCGATAAAGCTGTGCTCGCCCATCAGGGGCCAGTTGTGCAGCGACATCCACGCCGTCATGCCGAGCGGGATCAGGAAAAAGACGACGACCAGCGCGACAGCCGGCGCGACATAGAGCAGGCCGATCCATTGGTGGCGGCTGGCGACCTTGCGGGCGCGGGGCGGGGCAGGGGTTGCTGCGGTGATGACGGTCATGGCTGCGCGCTCGGTGCTATTGGGACATTGGCAAAGAACCCTCTCACCCGGATTGCCAACCGAATTGAAGAGAGCAATTCGGGGCAATCCGACCTCTCCCCGAGGGGAGAGGAGGTTGCCGGGGATGGTGCCAGCCTCTTCTCCCCGGCGGGGAGAAGGTGGCCGCGAAGCGGCCGGATGAGGGGGTCTTTTCTCAACGTGATAGCCCTGCCGTTGGCGATGCGGTATCCGGCCAAGCGCCCAGGGAGACAGGCGGGCGGCCGGCAGGCGTCCGCTACTTCTGCGGCGCCTGGTCGATGATCGACTGCATCGTTTCCTGCGCATTGGCTATCGCGCCATCGACATCGTCGCCGAAGAAGACCTCGTTGATCATCTGCGTCCACGGGCCGTTGGCGGAGTTGATCAGGTCGTTGAACACCACCGAATAGGGCGTCTTGCCCTTGGCCATGGCTTCGGCGGCGATCTGGTAGCGCGGATCGAGATCCTTCAACGCGTCCTTGGCGATGTCGCCGCGCACCGGCAGGCTTCCGTATTTGGCAAGGATGGTCTGGCCCTCGAGCGAATAGGCGAAGTCGAGGAACTCCTTCACCACGGGCAGTTTCGTGGTGCCCTTGGTGACGACGAAATTGTCGCCGCCCGCAAAGGACGACCAGCCGCTGTCCTTGCCCGGCAGGAAGGTGACGCCGTAATCGATGTCGGGATACTGGGTGTTGAGCGCGCCGATGGCAAAGGCGCCGGACGGCGAGATGCCGATATTGCCGGCGGCGAAGGCGGCAAAGAAATTGGCGCCGGTGTCGGTCTGTGCGCCTGCCGGTACCAGATCCTTCTTGACCATCGAGCGGTAGAGATCGATGGCGCCGCGCAGCTGCGGGCTGTCCAGCGTCGCCTTCGAGCCGTCTTCGCTCAGGATGTCGCCACCAGACGCCCAGATCAGGGGCGTGAAGGTGAAGATGTTGCAGCCGCCGCAATTGCCCGAGAAGTAGAAGCCCTTGATGTTGCCGCCGAGCGCGTTGACCTTCTCGGCATCGGCCGCGATCTCGGCCCAGTTGGCCGGGCCTTTTTCGGGATCGAGGCCGGCCTGCTTGAACAGCTTCTTGTTCCAGATCAGCACCGAGGCGTCGGCGGAGAAGGGCAGGCCGTAAATGTGGTCCTTGTAGGTGCCGGTCTTCACATGCGCCGGCGACAGGCTGGCAAAATAGGGCAGGGACTTTGCCCAGTCGGTGATGTCCTCCAATTGGCCGGCTGCGGCGAAGGAGGGCGTGTAGATCAGGTCGAGCGACAGCGCGTCGGGCGCTGTGCCGCCGGCGGCCGCGGCACCGTATTTGGGGATGATCTCGGCATTGGGGATGATATCGAGCTTGACCTGGTTGGTGTGCGCCTTGTTGTAGGCATCGACGATCCTCGGCATGAAATTCGAACCGTCGGCGCGCACCCATATGTTGGCCGTCTCGGCGGCGGCAGTGCCGAGACCGCCGCCCAGAACGGCAGCGGCCAGGGCCAGTTTGGCAATCAGGTTCCTCATGTTCTCCTCCTCCAAGGTTGGCCGCGGTCCGCGGCTTGGCGCCGATTGCGCGGCGCTTCGTTTTCAGCCACCCGGCGGATGGCCGCATGACTGCCGCACCACCAGCCGGCACGGCAGTTTTCGAATGCCGGGCGCGGCGGGCTTGCCGCCGACCAGCGAAAGCAGGGTCAACCCGGCCTCGCGCCCGAGCGCGACCAGGTTCATGTCGACAGAGGTCAGCGGCGGGCGCGTCGCCTCGGCCACGATCTCCCAATTGTCGAAACCGATGACGCCGACATCCCTGGGTACGTCGAGGCCGCGTTCGCGCAGAGCATCGATGATGCCGCGCGCGATCTGGTCGTTGCCGCAGAAGACCGCGTCCGGCCTTTCGCTTTTGCCGTCGAACAGTTGCGCAACCGCCTGGTGACCCCAGGCTTCCGACCAGGAGCCGAGCAGCGGCTCGCTGACCGTCAGGCCGTTTTCGGCGAGCACGTCGCGGTAAGCCTGGACGCGCGCGTGTACCACGGCAAAGCTCGCCGGCCCGGTGACGTGGGCGATGCGCTTGCGGCCAAGCCGGCAAAAATGCTCGACGGCCAGCCGGGCGCCGCCAACATCGTCCGAGACGAAGGCAACGGCGTCGGGGTCGGGCTGCGTGAAGGCATAGATCACCGGGACGCGCAGATTGGAGAGGTCGACGGGCAGATGACGATCGATGCGCTTGCCAGTGGCGATGATGCCGTCAACGCGCTTGTCGAGCATGGCGTCGACATGCATCTGGCCCAGCCGCGGATCCTCCTCGACATTGCACAGGAACACCGAGACGCCATTGTCGACCAGCGCGTCCGAAATGCCCGACATCAGCGGCAGCGAGAAGCGGCCATAGGTATCGTTGGTGAGCAGGCCGACGGTGAAGCTGCGGCGTCGGAGCAGGCTTTGCGCCAGGCTGTTGGGCCGGAAGCCAAGCCGCCGGGCGGTCTCGCGAATGCGTTCGCGCGTCTCGGCTGTCATCCGGCCCTGGCTGTTGAGCGCCTTGGATGCGGTAGCGACGCTGACTCCGGCCTGCGCGGCCACGTCACGCAAGGTGACTGGCTTGGAAAAGATCGGAACAGGCAGATCGTCCGATGGCATCGCGCCGAGAGTCCTTAGTTGGAAAAAGGTTTTCTCTTACCGATCTGAAAGAGGCCCGGCAGGTGGCCGAGCCCGACTGAAATTGTTTGAGAAAACCTTTTCTCAGCTGAGGCTAGACCAGATTGGATCGCCGTTCAAGGGAAAAGCTGGTTGGGCCTCTGCTCTCTTCCTTCGAATGCAAACGCGGGTTAAAGCAGCGCCGGCAGCACTTAGCTCAGGGGAAGAGCGCCAGTCGCAGTACTGGAGGCCCTCGGTCGAGACGGGGCGGGCTGCCGCTTGAGGCGTGAAGGATCGCAGCGTGCGCGGGATGCGAGGTCCGGCAAAGGGTTGGCGCTGCCGGGCAGCAAACCTGGCCGCAATATGTGCTGGCGGACGGTCTGAAGATCGTGCCGAAAATTCTGAACAGTCCCTCGGGATTAACCTTTCCGTAAATATTTGGCCGCTACTTCAACAGCCATGGCCTCGTGGCGGAGCGGCTACGCTGGAGACGGCAAATCTCTGAAGCCTCGGTTCGATTCCGAGGCGAGGCCTCCAAAATTTCGCGTCGAACAGCAGTCCCAATCTGCCCCAAGGGCAGTCAGTCCCCACGAATAGATTTGTGCGTTACGAAGGCGGTGCGGACCGGACGTTAAAGCAGTCCTGTCTTGCATTTGGCATGCCGGCACGCGCGAAAAGAGTGGTATGGAAGGGAGTCGAGCGTTCTTGCTTCGCTTTTTCCTGACATTCGAGGCCTTTCGTGCGTGAACCGTCGCTGCTGCCCGTCTTTGGAAAACTTGGCCTCAAGGCTCCTGCTGCCCTGGCGGCGGCACCGGCCTCGTCGGCAGGTGTGTCGCACCTGCGGAAGCTTCTGGCCGTGCATGGCGGCATGGTGCTGAAACTGTCGGTCGTCGCCTGGACGGTGCTGATCCTGGGCGCCGTGTTTTTCACGATGCAAGGCTGACCGGCATGGCCAACCGCTACACGCTGCGTATGGAGCTTCCCCAGAGCTGGAGCATCATCGATGTCTTCACCGGCCAGCCTGCGGTGGTCCGGCAAAAGGTGATGGTCGGGATGGGGCCGCGCGAGGCCGAGGACATGGTCGTGCAGATGAATGTCCGCGATGTCAAACGCCGCGAACGGGCCGAGCGCAAGGCCTGATCCGTAGCGGCCCGCCGGCGGAAGCCTGCCGCACCGCAAATCAAGGGATTCCCGTGAGAGCCAGCCTGAAGCAGAAGATACTGGAGGTTTGCGACCGCAAGATCTCCGAGAAGGGGGCCGGCGTCGGCGTGTCGTTCTATGCGTTTTTCGCCAACAGAAACGACAACCCCGAACTCCTGATGGAAGCCGCCGAATGGTGGATCAGAACCCACCGCCTCGACCATTTCGAAAAGGCTGCGAAGATACGCGCGATGGTCGAGGAGATGGATCTTTAATCGTCGTTTTGAGCGACATGCAATGGACTGATCAGCCGAAATCGGACGCCGTCAGAACATACATGCTCTTGTGGGTGCGGTCGTAGGCCTTCGACGCGACCTCGCGGATGGCACTGCTCTCGGTGTCGAATGTCTGGAGATAACCGGCTTCATCGGCCGCGGTTCCCGGCCGCATCTTGGCCATGGCGTCGGCGGCGACGGAAAACGAGATCTGGAACATGCCGTCATGGCCGACGAAACGAATGCGCTGGCCCGCCTCGTCATAGCTGCGGCTGCGGTTGGGGAAGGTGAGGCTCATGTGTTGGCCTCCGTGACTTTCTTGGTCACCCGCTTCTTCTTCGGCGTCGGATTGAGGGCCTCGGCGACACGATCAGCCTCTTCCTTGGCCAGCCGAAGCTCCCTCAGCCTTGCCGTCTTGATCTCCCTGGCTCTTGCCTCGGACATATATTCAGCGGTCGCCTTGTTTTTCTCCGCTGTCTTCTTCTGCTTGTCGACAAAGCGGGCTTCAGCTTTTTCCATGATCGTCTGATTGCCTTCGGCCATCGAAGAAATCTCCCTTGTGCCTGAAACCGTGAAAGTGAACTTGTCCGATAAATAGGCACTCGATCGGCAAAATTCAATCTTTTGAATTATTTGACATTCTGCGGATATCACGAAACGGCCAGCCGAAATAATACTTTTGAATATTTAATGTGGCCGCGAATAATTTTTGGCACTCCTATCTATCGAGTGCCAACGCGTCTATAGAGGAGGGGCGTGGCCGCCTGTGCCGGCCCCCAGAAAGAAAGTTCCCATGAAATTTCGGCCACTCCACGACCGCGTCGTCATTCGTCGCGCCGAAGGCGATATCAAATCCAAGTGCGGGATCATCATCCCCGACACTGCCAAGGAAAAGCCGCAGGAGGGCGAAGTCATCGCTGTCGGCCCTGGCGCACGCGACGAAAACGGCGTGCTTGTTCCGCTCGACGTCAAGGCCGGCGACTTCATCCTGTTCGGCAAATGGTCGGGCACCGAGGTCAAGATCGACGGCGAGGACCTTCTGATCATGAAGGAAGCCGACATCATGGGCGTCATCGACAAGGACGAGACTGGCATCATCGACAAGGGCGAGACCGCTGCAACCGACAAGACCGTGGCCGCCAAGAAAGCTGCCTGACCTTATTTTCTCCGAACGTACTGGATAAAAATCATGTCTGCCAAGGAAATCAAATTCTCCACCGACGCGCGCGACCGCATGCTGCGCGGCGTCGAGATCCTTACCAATGCTGTGAAGGTCACGCTCGGCCCCAAGGGCCGCAACGTCATCATCGACAAGGCCTACGGCGCGCCGCGCATCACCAAGGACGGCGTCACCGTCGCCAAGGAAATCGAGCTTGCCGACAAGTTCGAGAACATGGGCGCCCAGATGGTGCGCGAAGTGGCCTCGAAGACCAACGACCTCGCCGGTGACGGCACCACCACCGCCACGGTGCTGGCCGCCTCGATCCTGCGCGAAGGCGCCAAGCTGGTCGCCGCCGGCATGAATCCCATGGATTTGAAGCGCGGCATCGACCAGGCGGTTTCCGCCGTGGTCAAGGAAATCCAGGCGCGCGCCAAGAAGGTCAAGTCGTCGGCCGAGATCGCGCAGGTCGGCACCATCGCCGCCAATGGCGATGCCAGCGTCGGCGAGATGATCGCCAAGGCTATGGACAAGGTCGGCAATGACGGCGTCATCACCGTCGAGGAAGCCAAGACCGCAGAGACCGAACTCGACGTCGTCGAAGGCATGCAGTTCGACCGCGGCTATCTCTCGCCCTATTTCGTCACCAATGCCGACAAGATGCGCGTCGAGCTGGAAGAACCCTACATCCTCATCCACGAGAAGAAGCTCGGCAATCTGCAGGCGATGCTGCCGATCCTCGAAGCGGTGGTGCAGAGCGGCAGGCCGCTGCTGATCATCTCCGAGGACGTCGAGGGCGAGGCTCTGGCGACGCTGGTCGTCAACAAGCTGCGCGGCGGCCTCAAGGTCGCGGCCGTCAAGGCGCCTGGCTTCGGCGATCGCCGCAAGGCGATGCTGGAAGACATCGCCGTGCTCACGTCGGGCCAGATGATCTCCGAGGACCTCGGCATCAAGCTCGAAAACGTCACCATCGAGATGCTCGGCCGCGCCAAGCGCGTGCTGATCGAGAAGGACACCACCACGATCATCGACGGTGCCGGCACCAAGGCGACCATCCAGGCGCGCGTCGCTCAGATCAGGGGCCAGATCGAGGAGACGACGTCAGCCTACGACAAGGAAAAGCTGCAGGAGCGGCTGGCCAAGCTCGCCGGCGGCGTTGCCGTCATCCGCGTCGGCGGCGTCACCGAGTCGGAAGTCAAGGAAAAGAAGGACCGCATCGACGATGCGCTGAACGCCACCCGCGCGGCGGTCGAGGAAGGCATCGTGCCCGGCGGCGGCGTCGCTCTGCTGCGTGCCCGCTCGGCGCTTGGCGGCCTGACCGGCGCCAATGCCGATGTCACGGCCGGCATCACGATCGTGCTGCGGGCGCTCGAAGCGCCGATCCGCCAGATCGCCGAGAATTCCGGCGTCGAAGGCTCAATCGTCGTCGGCAAGCTCACCGACAGCAAGGACCACAATCAGGGTTTTGACGCCCAGAACGAGGTCTATGTCGACATGATCAAGGCAGGCATCGTCGATCCGGCGAAAGTGGTGCGCACCGCACTCCAGGATGCCGGCTCGATCGCAGCCCTTCTGATCACCGCCGAAGCGATGATCACCGACGTTCCGGCCAAGGATGCAGCACCTGCGGGTGGCGGCGGTGGCGGCATGGGCGGCTACTAAAACCCAGGATTTGTCCGATCTGTCGGAGATGTGAATGGCGGCCCCGATCGGGGCCGCTACGATTCTCAAGATGATCATCGCAAAGTTTACGCAGTCGCCCGGCTCAATCCCGGGAGGCAATCATGATCTTGCGGCTTTCGAAGGGGACGCAATCCACGCTAGACTGTCCAGGCGGCCGTCTGGTTGCGGAGCTCGCCGGACTTTGGCAAGCGATCGGACGAACCGCCATCCCCGACACGGAGACACGTTCATGTTTGCGGCCAAGGCCATCGACACCTCAGACAAGCCCACGTTCTACCGCGACCTCGCCACCCAATTGAAGGCGCTGCTCGAGGGTGAGCGCGATTCGATCGCCAACGCCGCCAACACCGCAGCACTCATCTTCCAGATGGTGCCGGACCTCAACTGGGCCGGTTTCTATTTCCTGCAGTCGGACGAGGAAATGGTGCTCGGGCCGTTCCAGGGCAAGCCGGCCTGTGTGCGCATCGCCGTCGGCAAGGGCGTGTGCGGAACGGCGGTCGAACTCGGCACCTCGATGCTGATCAAGGACGTGCATGATTTTCCCGGCCACATCGCCTGCGATGCCGATTCGCGCTCGGAACTGGTGGTGCTGCTCGAGGACGATGAAGGCGTCTTCGGCGTGCTCGATCTCGACAGCCCGCTGCCCGGCCGCTTCGACAAGGCCGACCAGGCCGGCATCGAGACGCTGGCGGCGATCTATGCCGCGGCGAGTTCGTTCGAGGACTGATCAGCCTACGAACTTCACCAGCATCAGGCTGAAGCAGCCGATGAACAGGAAGGCCGAGAAGGCGAGCGCCAGCGGGCGCAGGCCGCGCGAGCGCAACTGAGAGATGTCGGCCTGCAGGCCCATGGCGGCCAGGCCCATGGTCAGCATGATGGTGGTGGCGAGCGCCATTGCCGATTTCACCTCGGTGGGCACCGTGACCAAGCTGTTCAACGCCACGACAGCGACGAAGGCGGCGACGAACCACGGCATGGGCGGCCGCGCCGCCACCTCACTGCTGCTCCTGCCGCGCGCCATCAGGCCGAGCGCGACGACCATCGGCGCCAGCATGGCAACGCGGGTCAGCTTGGCGACGGTGGCGATCTCGCCGGACTGGGTGCCGTTCTGAAAGCCGGCGCCGATGACTTGCGCCACCTCGTGGATCGAGGCGCCGGCCCACAGGCCGAAAGCGTGCTGGTCGAGGCCGAGCATGGGCGCCATGAGCGGGAAGCCGAGCATGGCGACGGTGCCGAACAAGGTGATCGAGGCGACGGCGTAGGTGACGTCCTCGTCGCGCGCATCGGTGACGATGTTGGTGGCGACGATGGCCGAAGCGCCGCAGATCGAGGTGCCGGCGGCGATCAACTGCGCCAGCTTGGCGTCGACGCCGATCAGCCGGCCAAGCGTGATGGTGAAAACGAAGGTTGCGCCAAGCGTCGCCGCGACAATGCCGACGCCGCCGGCGCCGATCGAGACCACCTGGCCGAGCGTCAGCTGGAAGCCGAGCAGCACAATGGCGAAGCGCAACAGGCGCTTTTGCGAGAATGCGATACCGGCTTTGGCGTGCACGGGCGTGCCGAGCACGTTGGAGTAGATCATGCCGGCGACGACGGCGAGGATCATTGGACTGAACAGCGCGAAGCCGGAAACATTGCGCGCCGAGAAGGCGACGGCAGTGATCATCGTGACCAGCACGATGCCGGGGACGATGCCATTCCAGCTAAGGGATTTTCGCCCTTGCGCGACATCGGCAGGAAACGCGCTTTTTGGAATATCGTTCGCGAAGTGGGAAACGGAAGACAACGCAATGCTCCAGGCGAGTATGCCGGGAGAATGCCATTCCTAAACCAATCTTTCCAACGAATTATTTTCGTTAGAATGATCGATTTTTACGAACGATCCACGGACGCTGCCGCGCAGACGTCGCTTTCTGGGCGACCTGGATTAAAGCTGCGCCTCGATCGCGGCCTTGTCGATCACCGACCAGACGTTCCTGATCCGGTCGTCGAGGAATTCATAGAAGACGTTCTCGCTGAAGGACACCTTCCTGCCGTTTATAGGGAGCCCGAAGAAGGTTCCCTTCGGCGTGCAGTTGAACTGAAGCCGGCTGGCTAGGAACGGCGGTTCGGCGATCAGCAACTGGATATCGAAATAGAGGTCTGGGATTTCCCGAAAATCGCGCTCCAGCATGTCCTGGTAACCCGACAGTCCGACGCGGTCGCCATTGTAGTGCACCTCGTCATGAACGAAGCGATGCAGCTTCTGCCAGTCCTGATTGTTGAGGCAGGCGATGTAGCCTCGATAGAGGTCGGTCACGGTCACGGCGATGGCTCCGGTGCTGATGCCCGCCATATTGCGACAGGGCTGAAGGCCAGGACGTACAATAAAAGCAACACATAGCGGGCCGTAGTCCTGTTGCCAGTGCCCAAGTTCAGGGAACAATTCCGAATTCGTGTCCGCTCATCACCTGGTCCAATGCACGCTGATCAACGTGCTCGCTGTCAACCGAGGCCTCAAGTTGGGTCAACGGTGCTTGCAGCGTCCAGGTGACACCGTGGCTATCATGCTCGAGAACACCGGTGCCGCTCACCGCGGCTGGAGCGACGCGCCGCAGCACCACGCTGCCGAAACCACCATGGCCGATCGTCTGTACTTCAGGACCATCTCTCTCTTTCCAGATCAGCTGGAACTGTTTCTGGCCGACCAGTCCGGTTACCTTCCATTGCACCGTTATCGTTCCCTCTGCGGCCGAAAGGACGCCGTATTTAGCGGAATTGGTCGCGAGTTCATGAAACGCTATGCCGAGGTACTGGACGGCATTGGGGCTCAGCGTCAGGGAAGGGCCCGACATTGAGATCCGCTCCTCGTTGCCGAACGGTTTGGCCTGCGCAAGCAGCAGTTCGAAGATCGTGGCGCCCTTCCAGTCGCCGGAAACCAGAAGGTCATGCGAGAGCGACAACGCCATGATGCGCTCGCGCACCTGACGTTCGAACTGGGCCGGCGTCGATGACCGCTTGCTGGTCTCCCGGATCATCGAGATGATGACGGAATACTGGTTCTTCACCCGGTGGTTGACCTCGCGCATCAGCATGCGGATGCGATATTCGTTCTCCTTGGCTACTGATATGTCGCGGGCGATCTTCGAGGCGCCGACGATCTGCCCGACGGCGTTGCGCACCGGCGAGATTGTCAGGGATACGGGCACAAGGCTGCCGTCCTTGCGGCGGCGGATGGTTTCGTAGGTCTCGACCTGCTCGCCTTTGCGGATGCGCTCCAATATGCGCGGCTCTTCGTCCAAATGGTCGTCCGGTATCAGCATAGTTACCGACCTTCCGATTGCTTCGTCGGCGGTGTAACCGAACAGACGTTGGGCGGCTGAGTTCCAGCTCCTGATGACCCCGTTCAAATCCTTGCTGACGATGGCATCGAAGGAAGACTCCACGATGGCTGACAGATGATGCCTGGCCTCGTCGGCATGATGGCGGTCAGTGAGATCGAACAGCATATTGACGGCGCCGACCAGTCTGCCCTGCTCGTCATGAAGCGGTGTGGGATAGGGAAGGAACGGCACACGCGTGCCGTCCGGGCGTTGGGAGATAGCCGACTGGTTTCTGACCGGCCGGTTCTCCTTCAGCGCGACAGCCATCGGGCATTGGTCATGCGGCAACACTTCACCGTCGGTCGTGAACAGCTTGTGCGTCACACACCATTGGTCTTTTCCGAGCTCGGGTTCGCGCCCAGCGAAATCTGCCGCGGCCCGATTGAAATAGGTGATCTTGCCTTCGGTGTCGGTGGTGTAGATTGCTACGGGAAGATTATCGAGGATTTGGTGGGGCAGATCAAAGGTCGAGCTCGAGGTTTTCGTCACTTGCGCCACGTATAGGAGTTCCAGTTAACCGCACTGAACGCGGTGCCGCGGAAATGGTTCCGCGACCATTTCCGGGGATAGTCACCGCAGGCGGCGGCGAGTCAAAGCCGGGTGGAAGCTGCTCACCGACTTACTCCTTGCCCCGGTAGCGCAGCGCTTCGACCAGCAGCGAGAAGGCCGGCGTGGCTTGCCGGCGGCTGGGGTAATAGAGATGGTAGCCGGGGAAGGGCCCGCACCAGTCGGCGAGCACACGCACCAGCCGGCCGTTGGCCAGATGGGGCGTCACCTGCTCCTCAGGCAGATAGGCAAGGCCGAGGCCGGCGAGCACCGCGTTCATGCGCAGCGCGGCCGTGTTGAACACAAGCTGGCCTTCGACCCGAACCTCAGCTCGCGTCCGGCCTTCTCGAACTCCCAGGCATAGAGCCCGCCATAGGTGGGCAGCCGCAGATTGATGCAATTGTGGGTGGTCAGGTCCTGCGGCGTGCGCGGCTTTGGTCGGGTAGCGAAATAGGTTGGCGAGCCGACCACCGCCATGCGCATGTCGGGGCCGATGCGCACCGCGATCATGTCGCGCGCCACCTGTTCGCCCAGCCGCACGCCGGCGTCGAAGCGCTCGGCGACGATGTCGGTCAGTCCATAGTCGACGATGATCTCGACCTTGATGTCGGGATAGTCGGGCAGCAGCGGGGCGATCGCCGGCCACAGGACCGCATCGGCGGCGTGCTCACCGGCGCTGATGCGGATGGTGCCGGCGGGTTTTTCCCGCAATGCGCTCAAGGCAATGAGCTCGGTCTCGATCTCGTCCAGCCGCGGCCCGACGGTGCGAAGCAGCCGCTCCCCGGCTTCGGTGGGCGACACGCTGCGCGTGGTGCGGGTCAGGAGCCGTACACCCAGCCGCTCCTCCAGCGCCCGCACCGTGTGGCTGAGCGCCGATTGGGAAACCCCGAGCTTGGCCGCCGCCCTGGTGAAGCTTTCCTCGCGCGCCACAGCGAGGAAGGCGGTTAGCTCATTCAGGTTGTCACGTGGCATTCATGAGCCCCCTTCATAAGATCATGCTGGATATAGCACCTAATCGGCACCAATCGCAGACCCTAGATAGGCGTTATCACACCGGGCACCTCCGGCCGTCTCTAAAGCCGGGCGGTCGTGTCATGGCTGTTGCCAGGAAGGGACAAAACCATGGACATCACGCGAAACGGCTCTCAGGCCTCGGCCAAGGGATCGGCCGACTATTTCACCGGTGCGGTGCGCATCGACGCGCCGTTCAAGGGCAGCGAGCCCGCCCGGGTCGGCGGCGCCACCGTGACTTTCGAGCCCGGCGCGCGCACCGCCTGGCACACGCATCCGCTCGGCCAGACGCTGATCGTCCTCTCGGGCGCCGGCCTGGCGCAGCGCGAGGGCGGCCCGATCGAATCGATCCAGCCCGGCGACATCGTCTGGTTCGCGCCCGGAGAGAAGCATTGGCATGGCGCCGCGCCGACCACGGCGATGAGCCACATCGCTATCGCCGAAGCGCTCGACGGCAAGGTCGTCGACTGGTTGGAGCATGTCAGCGACGAACAATACGGGATTTGACCAGGTATCGGCGCGTGGCGCCGAGTTCAACGCCCGCACTCTACGAAGGAGACCACCATGACCGATGTTCCAAGGCTGAAAAGCCCATTCTCCGATATCGCTCCCGCGCTTGGCAGATACAGCCCTGGATCGTTCCGATCCCCACCACCAAGCTCAATCGCCTCGAAGAGAACATCGGATCGGTCACTGTCGCGCTGACGGCGAACGATCTTGCCGACATCGAGGACGCGGTCTCGGCGATCGCCGTACAGGGAGCGCGCTATTCTCCGCAACAGGAAGCAAGGATCGATCGCTAGAGCCAGGCGCAGGCTGAGGGCACTCGACGACCGGGTAACCATTCCGGCCGACGGCGCAGGAGTTGAGGGGATCGTGCGCGGATCGGGTGGCAGCGTTTCAGTTTGAAATTTGGCCTTCTGCGAACTCGCGTCTTGCGGCCGTGAAAACCTCGCGGGCAGCATCCGCATTCATGATGGCGATTGCCAGCCCAATGACAATATCTGGCCAAGCCGAATTCCACACAAATGCCGTGACCAGGCCGGCGGCAATGATTGCCACATTGGCCAGGACGTCGTTGCGCGCCGACAGGAAGGCGGCGCGGGTGAGGCTGCCGCTGTGATGGCGATAGCGAGCGAGCATGAGCGCGCACGACAGGTTGACGAGCATCGCGCCAGCCGCTGTGAGCGTTAGCGGAACGGGAGCTGGCGGAATTGGAATGTTGAATTTCTCCCAGGCTGTCCAAAGGGTCGCCAATGCGGGGATCAGAAGTATCCCGGCCAGCGCCATTCCGAGCCGCGCTCGATTGCGGACGGTCCAGCCCAACGCGACCATGATCAGGAGATTGACGGATGCGTCCTCCAGAAAATCGATGCTGTCCGCGAACAGCGATACCGATCCGATCCAAACGGCTACGGCAAATTCGATCCCGAAATAGGCCAGGTTCAGGATGGCCACCATCCGCACCGCTTTGTTCAGCGTCCCGGTCATAGTTTGCCCATCGATTAGCTGCCGTTGGCACAAAGCATATAGCGATTCTATGCCCTGCGGGCGCGAGGACCAGAACCTTGTCGCCGATGCGAGACACTGTCGATCGAGCGGTCGCCTTGACATCGCCGCGCTTCCTGTTCCAACTTGGCGCTATGTTCGTTTTCGCGCCTGCCAACACCAAGCGACGTCGCCCCTGCACAGTGCGGAGCGGCAAGCTGACTGCGCGACGACAAAGACCGGCAGGATAGACCCGGTTCTTTCGTTTCCAGCCCCGCCCGCGAAACCGCCGGCGGGATTTTTCATGTCTGGAGCAGTTTGATGACAAACAATTCTTCCATCCGGCTTCGGCCGGCCGCGCCCGCTGACGCCGCCGCGATCCGGGATATCGTGCGCGCCGCCTATGCCAAATGGGTAGCGGTGATCGGCCGCGAGCCTCTGCCGATGCGCGCCGACTACGAGAAGGCTGTTGCCGAGCATCCGTTCGATCTCGCCGTCGAGGATGATCGGATCGTGGGAATGATTGAAACCATGCTGGCCGAGGATCACCTGTGGATCGAGAATGTCTGTGTCGCACCGGATGCGCAGGGCAGGGGGATTGGCCGGCTGTTGCTGGAGTGGGCCGAGCGCAAGGCGATCGAGTCGGGCCGCGACGAGCTTCGCCTGCTGACCAATGGCGCGTTCGAGGCGAACGTATCGCTCTACAAGAGGCAGGGCTATATCGTGGATCGGGACGAGCCGTTCATGGGCGGCATGACGGTCTATATGAGCAAGAGGCTAGCGGGATCACCGGCGATCTGAGGAAGGATTTCGATAATGGCTGCCAAGGTCAGGCTTAAGCAACTCCCGGGGTCTTACGCGGTTTCCCGGCTGGCGGCGGGCGAAACCATTCCCGGTTGGGCGGACGGACTAGGCTTCGTCAGCATCACAAGGACCGACGACGAGCTTTCGATCGTTTGCCTGCAGGACCGCGTGCCGCATGCCATCAAGCAGGATATCGACTGGGTGGCCTTCAAGCTCCTGGGCCCGTTCGCCTTCGACGAAACCGGTATCGTGCTGTCGGTCATCAGGCCGTTGTCGGAAACGGGTTGGGCATCTTCGTGGTGTCCACTTTCGATGGCGACCATCTCCTGGTGAAAGCCACGGATCAGGCCGCGGCGAGGCGGTTTCTGGTCGAGGCCGGGCATACCTTGCTGTAGTCCATCCTCACCAAGCCGGTTGCTGCCCAACCGCTCTGGCTCAATCACTGCCGCACTGGCTCAACCACTTCGGGGGTTGCGTTTGACAGCGGCGTTTGTGCATCGTTATCTCCAGCCAGATATGACGGCCCGGCGCGACCATGCGGCCAAGGAGAAAACCATGTCACACAATCTGCAGTTCTACATCGATGGCGCGTGGGTCGATCCTGTTGTGCCCAACACATTGGACGTCATCGATCCCTCGAATGAGGACGCTTTTGCGCAGATTTCGCTCGGCTCAAAGGCCGATGTCGACAAGGCGGTGGCTGCCGCCAAGCGCGCCTTCAACAGCTTTGGTTTCACCGAAGTTAGCGAGCGGCTCGACCTGTTGAATCGCATCATCGCGGTCTACAAGAAGCGCAGTGGCGATCTTGCGGTTGCCGTGTCGCGCGAGATGGGCGCGCCGCGCCAGATGGCGTTGGACAGCCAGGTCGGCATTGGGCTGGCGCATCTGACCAAAATGGCCGAGACGCTGAAGGCTTTCGAATTCCGCCACGTGAAGGGCAATCATCTCGTGGTCAAGGAGCCGATCGGTGTCGTCGGGCTGATCACGCCGTGGAACTGGCCGCTCAACCAGATCACCTGCAAGGTGGGTCCGGCGCTCGCCGCCGGCTGCACCATGGTGCTCAAGCCATCCGAGATCGCGCCGCTCGACGCCATCATCTTCGCCGAGATCCTCGACGAGGCCGGCGTGCCGAAGGGCGTCTTCAACCTCGTCAATGGCGACGGACCGGGCGTCGGCCAGGCGTTGTCCAGCCATCCTGACATCGACATGATGTCGTTCACCGGTTCGACCCGCGCCGGCATCCTGGTGGCCAAGGCCGCCGCCGACACGGTCAAGCGCGTGCATCAGGAGCTTGGTGGCAAGTCGGCCAACATTCTGTTCCCCGACGTCGACCTCGCAAGCGCGGTCAGCAAGGGCGTGGCCGGTTGCTTCAGCAACAGCGGCCAGTCCTGCAACGCGCCAACGCGCATGTTCGTGCCGCGCGAGCGCCATGACGAGGCGGCCGGCTATGCCAAGGTTGCGGCGGAAAAATTCACCGTCGGTCCGGCCGACGCTGCCGGCACCAAGCTCGGCCCGGTCGTCAGCCAAGTTCAGTTCGACAAGATCCAGGACCTGATCCAGGCCGGCATCGACGAGGGTGCGACGTTGGTCGCCGGCGGCCCCGGCCGTCCGGCCGAACTCAACCGCGGCTACTATGTCAGGCCGACGGTGTTCGCCGACGTTACCCACGACATGCGCATCGCGCGCGAGGAGATCTTTGGGCCGGTGCTGGCGATCATGCCCTATGACAGCGTCGACGAGGTGGTCGAGACCGCCAACGACACCGTCTATGGCCTCGCCTCCTACATCCAGGCCAAGGACATGAAGAAGGCGCGCGAAGTCGCGGCGCGCATGCGCACCGGCAATGTCTACATCAACTATCCCCAGTGGGACGCCGGCCTGCCGTTCGGCGGCTACAAGCAGTCGGGCAATGGCCGCGAATATGCCGAATACGGACTTGAGGATTTTCTCGAGATCAAGGGCATCGCGGGGTATGAGGCGGCGGAGTAGGCACGTACAGTGTGATGCAATAAAGGGCGCGGCCTGCGGTGTGGGCCGCGCCCTTTCATTTTGCAGCCAAGCCTTGCCATCTCCGCATTCTTGCCAATTGGCAAATACATGCTATATATCTGCCAATCAGCAAGGTGAACGCAATGCAGCTTCAGTCCATCGTCACCACGCCGGCCACGTTCGGAGCCGCTATCTCGGATGAAGAAGCGGGCGCGCTGGCGCGCACCACGGTCAATCTGTTCAAGGCCTGGAATCTCACCGACCTGGAGGCCTGCATCCTGCTCGGCGGCATGTCGGCGCGGACTTGGGCGCGTTGGAAAGAAGGTGGCATCGGCAGGATCGACCGCGACCTGCGCACCCGCATGGCGCACCTGATGGGCATCCATAAGGGCCTGCGTTACCTTTTCACGGAGCCGGCGCGCGGCTATGCCTGGATCCGCAAGCCCAATGCCACCTTTGGCGGCCAGTCGGCGCTCGACCTGATGCTGCGCGGCGAAATCTCCGATCTCTCGGCGATGCGCGAATGGCTCGATGCGGAGCGTGGTGCATGGTGAGTGGGCTTGCGGTCCGTCGCCGCGTCGACTGGCACCAGACCTTCCGCATCATCCGTTCCATCCACCCACCGATCGACCTGTTCGAAGACATTGCCGACCCGCGCGACTGGGAGGCGCTTGCCGCCGTCGAGGCGAAGACAAACCCACGCATAAGGTTCGAGATCGGCGATCTCGGCAAGGTTTCGGCCGCAAGGCGGATTTCCGGCCCCGGCGCCAGTTTCGTGATGGCGCCCTTCGTGCATTGCTCGACGCTCAGACCAGGCCGCTTCTCGGATGGCAGCTACGGGATCTATTATGCGGGTGACAGCGAGGAGGTGGCGCTGGCCGAGACCATTCACCACCATCAGAAATTCATGCGCGCCACCAACGAGGGGCCGGGCTGGACGGCGGATTTCCGCGTGCTGATCGGCAACGTCGACCGCGACCTCGATGACGTCAACGCCGTGCCCGGCGTGCTCGACCCGGACGACTATTCCGCCTCGCAGGCGGAAGGGCGGGCGCTGCGGGCAGCCGGCAGCGACGGGCTGGTGTGGAACAGCGTGCGCATGCCGGGCGGCGGCTGCATCGGCATCTTCTGGCCCGACGTCATTGCCGTTCCAGTGCAGGGCCGCCACTACAGCTACCACTGGGATGGTGCCCGGGTGGACTTCGTGCGCCAGCACGATACGGGAAAGGTGCTTGCCGTCACATCATAGCGGCGGACATCCTTTACAGATCGTGGGGGAGTCGGTATTCACGAATCCATAAATCCAAGGATTCGGATATATGAATAGGAAGGGTACTTTGAACGCGCTGGCCGCACTTGGCCAGGAGACGCGGCTGGATGTCTTCCGGCTGCTCGTGCGTGCCGGCCCGGAAGGCATTCCAGCCGGCGAGATCGCAACGAGGCTGGACACGGTCCAGAACACCATGTCGGCGCATCTGAAGGTGCTCGCCCATGCCGGGCTGATCCGTCCCGAACGCGACGGAAGGACCGTGCGCTATGTCGCCGACATGACCGGCTTGCGCGACCTGCTGGCCTATCTGATGGAAGATTGCTGCAATGGCGCGCCGGAGCTCTGCCGCCCGGTCATCAATGCCGTGACCTGTGACTGCTGAGGGGCTTGTGACTGTCCGCCGCGCGCCGTTCGAACAAGGAGTCATCATGACCGATCATGCTCTGAACGCAGCTGAGGCGGTGCGGCCCGGCATCGGCTTCGTCGAGAAATATCTGACGGTGTGGGTGGCACTGTGCATCGTCGCGGGTATCGCGCTTGGCCATCTGCTGCCGGGCGTGTTCGGCGCCATCGCGTTGGCCGAGATCGCCAGGGTCAACATTCCTGTCGCCGTGCTGATCTGGCTGATGATCGTGCCGATGCTCTTGCGCGTCGATTTCGCCTCGCTGGCCAAGGTCGGCACCTATTGGCGCGGCATCGGCGTGACGCTGTTCATCAACTGGGCGGTGAAGCCGTTCTCGATGGCGCTGCTGGGCTGGCTCTTCATCGGCTGGTTGTTCCGGCCGTGGCTGCCCGCCGTGCAGATCGATTCCTACATTGCCGGGCTGATCATCCTTGCCGCGGCACCGTGCACGGCGATGGTGTTCGTCTGGTCGAACCTGACGCGCGGCGAGCCGAATTTCACGCTGTCGCAGGTGGCGCTCAACGACGCGATCATGATCGTTGCTTTCGCGCCAATCGTCGGCCTGCTGCTCGGCCTGTCGGCGATCACCGTGCCATGGGGCACGCTGATGCTGTCGGTCGCACTCTACATCGTCGCGCCGGTGATCGTCGCGCAGTTGGTTCGTGGCCGGCTGCTGGCAGCGAGGGGACAGGCCGGGCTTGAGGCCCTGCTTGCCACGCTGCAGCCTCTGTCGCTGGTTGCCTTGCTGGCGACGCTGGTGCTGCTGTTCGGCTTCCAGGGCGAGCAGATCATCGCGCAACCATTGGTGATCGTGCTGCTGGCGGTGCCGATCCTGATCCAGGTCTATTTCAATTCCGGTCTTGCCTATCTGCTCAACCGCCTCAGCGGCGAACGACACTGCGTGGCTGGACCATCGGCGCTGATCGGCGCGTCGAACTTCTTCGAACTGGCGGTGGCCGCCGCGATCGCGCTGTTCGGGCTGAATTCTGGCGCGGCCCTTGCCACCGTGGTCGGGGTGCTCATCGAGGTTCCGGTCATGCTGTCGGTGGTGTGGATCGTGAACCGCAGCAAGGGCTGGTACGAGATGGGCGGCGCCGTCCGGAATACCATGTCGGCTGAGAGGACCTCGAAATGACCATCACCATCTACCACAATCCCGATTGCGGCACGTCGCGCAACACGTTGGCCATGATCCGCCAGTCGGGCGAGGAGCCGGAGGTGATCGAATATCTGAAGACGCCGCCATCGCGCGAAAGGTTGGTCGAACTGATCGCGGCGATGGGCATTACACCGCGCGCCCTGCTGCGCGAGAAGGGCACACCCTATGCCGAACTCGGCCTTGCCGACCCGAAATGGTCCGACCAGCAGATCCTCGATTTCATGCTGGCACATCCGATCCTGATCAACCGGCCGATCGTCGTCAGTCCGCTCGGCGTCGTGCTGGCGCGGCCGTCGGAAAAGGTGCTGGACATCCTGCCCAACCCGGAGATCGGCGCGTTCACCAAGGAGGATGGTGAGGTGGTCATTTACGCCTCGGGCAAGCGCGCCGGCTGATGTTATTTCCATAATTTTCGAAATTGGGTTGACGGCGCGAAAAGTGCCGCGTAGCTTATTTCCATGAAACTCGAAAAAGCAGCCGCGCAGCTTGAAGCGCTCGGCAATCCGACGCGGCTTCAGCTCTATCGCATCCTGGTGCGGGCCGGTGATGACGGGCTTGCCGTCGGCAGCGTCCAGGGCAGGCTCGACATTCCGTCCTCCACGCTGTCGCATCACCTCAAACGGCTGGTCGATACCGGGCTTGTCACGCAGGAACGGCAAGCGACGACGCTGATCTGCCGCGCCAACTATCCCGGCATGAATGCGCTGATCGGCTATCTCGCCGACGAGTGCTGCGCGGATGCTGCCTGCGCGCCCGCCGTCGGCAAAGCACTGGCCTGATTTTTCTGCGCGTATAATTCGAAGATACCGGAAGGATCGAACCTATGGACATGATGACAGATCTTCCCGTCGCGGTAATTGGCGCCGGCCCGGTCGGCCTTGCCGCCGCGGCGCATCTGGTCGAGCGCGGCATCCGCCTGCTGATCCTGGAGCGCGGCGAAAGCGTTGGTGCCGCACTGCTCGAATGGGGCCACGTGCGGGTGTTCTCGCCGTGGGAATACAACATCGACGCGGCGGCGCGGGCGCTGCTCGACCGCTCCGGCTGGACGCCGCCGGACAGCCAGGGCCTGCCGACCGGCGGCGAGATCGTGCGCGACTATCTGGCGCCGCTTGGCCGGCTTCCGGCGATCGCCGCCAATCTGAAGCTCGGCGCCGAGGTCACCGCGATCACCCGTCAGGGGCACGACAAGGTCGCCAATGAGGGCCGCAAGGACGCGCCCTTCGTCATCCGCTACCGCGATGGCGGCGGTGAGCACCGCTTTCTCGCACGCGCCGTCATCGACGCATCCGGAACATGGTGGCGGCCAAACCCGATCGGCATCGACGGGCTGCCGGTTGCCGGCGAAGGCAAGGCGTCGGCACGCATCGCCTATGGCATTCCCGACGTGGTCGGCAAGGCGAGAGAAGACTATGCGGGCAAGCGCATCCTGGTCATCGGCGGCGGGCACTCGGCCATCAACGTCGCGCTGGCGCTGATGGAGTTGCAGGATGGCGCGCCTGGCACCGAAATGTTCTGGGCGCTGCGGCACGCCAGCATCGAAAGATTGCTCGGCGGCGGGCTGAACGACCAATTGCCGGAACGTGGTGCGCTCGGGCTGGCCGCCAGGCAGGCGATGGCGGACGGCAGGCTGAACATGCTGACGGGCTTCGCCGTCGACCGCATCGAGACGCAAGGCGAGAAGCTTGCCGTCGACGCCCACCTCGCCGGCAAGCCGTTCAGCCTGGCCGTGGACCGCATCGTCGTCACCACCGGCTTCAGGCCAGACCTGTCGTTCCTCGGCGAAATCCGCATCGCGCTCGATCCCGCCGTCGAAGCGCCGCCGGCACTGGCGCCGCTGATCGATCCGAACTTCCACTCATGCGGCACGGTTCCCGCGCATGGCATTGCGGAACTCGCGCATCCCGAACCCGGTTTCACCATCGTCGGCTCGAAATCCTACGGCCGTGCCCCGACTTTCCTGATGGCGACCGGCTACGAGCAGGTCCGCTCGGTGGTGGCCGATATTGCCGGAGACCATGCCGCGGCCCGCGAGGTGCGGCTGGTGCTGCCGGAGACCGGCGTGTGCAGCGCCGTCGGTGTCGCGACGGTATCGGAAAGCGCCGGCTGCTGTGGCGGGCCTGCTCCCGCCGCTATCGATGCCTGCTGCGTCAGGGATGCGGCCGCCAAGACAACGGGCGCGTCGGGTTGCGGCTGCGCAACCGCGCCGGCCACCGAGACGCGAGAGAATATGGCGGCCGGCGTCGATGCCTGAACGATCCGTCCTGCGCAAGGCGATCTGGGCGCTTGGGCTGACCCAGATCATCGGCTACGGCACGCTCTATTACAGCTTCTCGATCCTGGCGCCGGCAATGGCACGCGAGTTCGGGCTCACGGAAGGCTGGGTATTCGCAGCCCTGTCGGCCTCGCTGTTTGCCGGCAGCCTGTTCGCGCCGACTGCCGGGCGGTGGGCCGACCGCTTCGGCGCCGGCCGTATCATGACCGTCGGCTCGGTCGCGGCGGCTGTGGCGCTGGCGCTGTGCGCCGTCGCACCCGGCCGCGTGAGCTTCGTTCTGGGATTGCTGGCGATGGAACTGGCCTCCAGCTTCGTCCTCTACAGCGCTGCCTTCGTGGCGATCGTGCAGGTCGGGGTTCCCCGGCCGCAACGCAGCATCACCCATCTGACGCTGATCGCCGGGTTTGCCTCTACCCTGTTCTGGCCGCTGACCTCGGCGCTGCATGCGCATCTCACATGGCGCGAGGTCTACCTTTTGTTCGCCGCTCTCAATCTCGGCCTATGCCTGCCGATCCACGCCTGGCTGATGCGCCTGTCGCGTCGCCACGCAACGGTCACGCCGCATGAGCGCGGTTCCGCTCCCGATGAAGCGGGAATGCCGCTCGATGCGCGGCGCGGCCGGGCCGCATTCCTGCTGATGCTGGCGGGGTTCGCCACCGAGGGCTTTGTGCTGTCGGCGATCCTCATCCACATGGTGCCGCTGACGGCGGCCCTTGGGCTCGGCACCGCAGGCCTCTTCGTCTCGACCCTGTTCGGGCCGGCGCAGGTCGCCAGCCGGTTGATCAACATGCTGTTTGGCGGGCGGCTGCAGCAGACGCACCTTGCCGTCATTGCCGCGTCACTGCTCACGGCCGGGCTGTGTGCGCTGTTGCTGACCACGCCATGGCTGCCCGGCGCCTTCGTGTTCGTGTTCCTGTTCGGCCTCGGCTCCGGCCTCACCAGCATCGTCGGCGGCACCTTGCCGCTCGAACTCTTCGGCCGCGAAGGCTATGGCGCGCGGCTGGGATGGGCGAGCGCCGCCCGTCAGTTCACCTCGGCCTTTGCGCCGTTCGCGCTCGCCTTCATGATGGCGCGGACATCGGTCGCCAATTCCCTGTGGGTGCTGGTGGTCGTCGCCGCGAGCGGCGTCATCGCCTTCCTCGCCATCGCGCTGCTCAGGCGGCGCGGCGGCCCGGCAGCGTTTGCGATTGGCGGCAGCGCGGAAGAGGCGACCTGACCGCCCGCCTTTAGTGCCGCAGAATCTTGCTCAGGAAAGCGCGGCTGCGGTCGGTCTTGGGGTGTGAGAAGAACTCGTCGGGCGTGCCGCTTTCGACGATGGCGCCGGCGTCCATGAACACCACGCGCTGGGCGACCTTGCGGGCAAAGCCCATCTCGTGCGTCACCACCATCATGGTCATGCCTTCCTCGGCGACCGCCACCATGACGTCGAGCACTTCGGAAATCATCTCGGGATCAAGCGCCGAGGTCGGCTCGTCGAACAGCATGATCTTGGGCCGCATGCCGAGGCAACGCGCGATCGCCACGCGCTGCTGCTGGCCGCCGGAGAGCTGTGCTGGATAGGCATTGACCTTGTCGGCGAGGCCTACCTTGGCCAGCAATTCGCGGCCTGCTTTTTCAGCCTCGGCGCGCGGGATCTTGCGGACATGGATTGGGGCGAGCGTGACGTTTTCGAGTGCCGTCTTATGCGGGTAGAGGTTGAACGACTGGAAGACGAAGCCGATCTCGGTGCGCAGCTGGGTCATGTTGGTGGCGGGGTCGCCCAGGCGCTGGCCGTCGACGACGAGATCGCCGTCCTTGATCGCCTCCAGGCCGTTGACGCAGCGGATCAGAGTGCTTTTGCCCGAGCCGCTCGGGCCGCAGACGACGACCACTTCGCGCGGTTCGACGCTGAGCGTGATGTCCTTGAGCACGTTGAGCGAGCCGAACCACTTGTTGACGCCGCGAAAGTCGATCATGCCGGTTTTGGCAAGGCCCGTTTTGGTCATGTTTTCTGGACCTTTGGGGTTGGAAGTCACAACTGCACCTCGCCATGCGCCGCGCCCATGCGCTGCTCCAGCCGGCGGGCCAGCATGATCAGCGGATAGCAGACGATGAAATAGCCGGCGCCGACAAGGAAGAAGACCAGCAGGCCGTTGGGCACACGCTGCACCACCAGCCAGCCGACGCGGGTGAGGTCGGTGAGGCCGATGGCCGAGACGACGGAAGAATCCTTGATCAGCAGCACATATTGCCCGACCAGCGGCGGCAGCACGATGCGCATCGCCTGCGGCAGCACCACCTGGCGCATGCGCTGCCAGCGCGACAGGCCGGACGCCAGTGCCGCCTCGACCTGGCCTGTCGGCACCGAGCGGATGCCGGCGACGACGATCTCGCAGATGAAGCAGGCAGCCAGATTGGTCAGCGCGATGATGCCGGCGGTGAAGGCGTCGAGCTCGATGCCGAACTCCGGCAGGATGAAGAAGATCAGGAAGATCTGCACCAGGAACGGCGTGCCGCGGATCAGGTCGACCCAGGCGCCGATCAAGCCCGAGATCAGCCGGTTGCCGCCGGTGCGCAGGATGCCGAGGCCGAAGCCGAGCAGCGTGCCGAGCACCAGGCTGATCAGCGACAGCAACACGGTCATGCCGAGGCCGCGCAGGGCCAGTGGATAGGAGCCGGCGAGGCTTTGCAGTTGTTGCCAGATCATGTCCGCGCCCCCGCTGTGCCGAGCCAGCGGCTGGAGAGCCCAGCCAGTCCTTTCAGGCCGTAATAGAGCAGCAGATAGAAGGCGGCGATGGTGAGGAAACCTTCCGCCGGCATGAAGCGGTCGGAGGCGAGCAATTGACCGGCGCGCGTCAGTTCGGAAACCGAGATCAGCGACAAAAGGGCGGAATCCTTGACCAGCACGATCGCTTGGCCGAGCAGCGGCGGGATCGTCACCTTGAAGGCTTGCGGCAGGACGACAAGGCGCATGCGCTGGACATAGGTCATGCCCGAAGCGACGCTGGCCTCGACCTGGCCGCGCGGGATCGACAGGATGCCGGCGCGAATGATTTCAGCGATATAGGCGCCGCTGTTCAGCGACAGCGCGAGGATGCCGACGACGAGTTCCGGCAGAACGAAGCCGAGCCGGGGCAGGCCGAAATAAAGAAAATAGAGCTGCGCCAGCAAGGGCGTGGCACGCACCGCATCGATATAGGCCTTGGCTGGGGCGCGAAACAGCCAGCCGCGCTGCAGATTCATGGCGCACAGCACGATGCCGACGATAAGCGCGCCGACAAAGGACAGCGCCGACAGCCAAACGGTCGTGACCAGGCCCTGTCCGAACAACGGCAGGTATTCGACGATGGTGCGGAAACTGAAATTTTCGAGCATCGTTGGGTGAAATCCCCAGAGCGCAGGCAACGACAGATGAAACGAAATTCCGGGCGGCTTCGCGGCGTTTAAGATGCGCGCGAAACCGCCTGGATTTATCGCTGCTTAGTGATCCTTCTTCCAGGCGTCGGAATTGACCCAGTAGTCGAGGTTCTTCTGCAGGCGGCCGTCGATAGTGACCTGGTTGAGGAACAGGTTCATCCAGATCAACAGGTCCGGCTCATCATAGCGGGTGGCGAAGGCAAGCGGCTCCTTCGACAGAAGGTCCGGCATGATGGTGAAGGTGCCGGCCGGATAGGCGGTCGACTGGCCTTTGACCGCCGAGACGTCGTTGACGCCGCAATCGGCCTGGCCGTTGTTGACGGCGTCGAGCAGCAGCGGACCGCCACCCTTGTAGCTCTTGATGTCGGCATCGGGGAAGGCGTTCTTGGCTTCCTTCTCGCCGGTGGCGCCGAGCAGCACGGCGATCTTGGTGCCCTTGGCCTTGCAGTCCTCGGTGGTCTTGAACTTGCTGTCGGCCTTGGTGAAGACGGTGCTGCCCGTGTACATGTAAGGCGTGGTGAACGCGACCTTCATGCCGCGCGCCAGCGTCGGTGTCATGTCGGCGACCAGCAGGTCGGCCTTGCCCGACAGCAGCGCCGGGATCAAACCATCCCAGTCGAAGTCGAGGAAGGTGATTTTCACACCCATTTCCTTGGCCATCAGTTCGGCCAGTTCGACCGAACTGCCGGTGCGTTCGCCATTGGCGCCGACCAGCGAGAAGGGCGGTCCCTGGGTCTGCACGGCGACGCGCAATTCGCCGCGCTTGGTGATGTCGTCGAGCGTACCCGCACTGGCCGCAGCGGTGAGCCCGGCGAGCGCAAGCCCGGCGATGAAAAGTCTTCCGGCGATGAAAAGTCTGGCAATCTTCATTTCGGTATTCCTCCCTGTTGTCGTTAATGTGTGCCCGCGGTTCTCCTTGGGCTCCTTTTTGAGCGGCAGCGCCGTTGCCGGCGGCAGCCACCGTTCGAAAATCTTTCGCCTCAGTCCCGTGCCACCGTCTCGGAAACCGTGATGCCACGCCTGGCCAATTCATCGAAGAACCTGATGTCGGGCACATCCAGCAGCGGGTTCAAAAAGCCGGGTCTGGTGATCTCGCCCCTCGCCAGCATCTGCGCCACGATGCTGGCGGGATAGCCGACGCCGAGGCTCATGCCGAACAGGCCGGAAACGAGATCGCGTTCGATGATCAGGTCCGACGTCACCGTCTTGGCGCGGCCGCCTTCGAGGCCGGAAAAGACATTGCGCATCACGCAAAGATCCTTTTCGCCGGGGCCGTATTGCAATTGCGGGCCGAGCAGCCGGCCAAGGAATTCGCGCGGGCTGTTGGAGGTGCCGGGCACCTTGTCCTCAGAGAGGAAACCGAGTTCCTTCAACGGCGCCCAGAAGGCCGACCATCCCGGCCAGCGCAGTGTGTAGCGGCCGGAGCGGCGCAGCCCTTTTGCGGCGTCCAGCATCTCGACATAGTGCAGCGCGTCGCCATTGGGGAAGGCTTCGAGCCTGCCGAGACCGGCAACCTCGATTTCATGGATGAACGGATTGTCGTGCTGCTGGCCGGCAGGCACCGCGACACGGTTCCCGTCCTCGATCATCACGCTGTCGCGGTTCTGGCTGACCAGGACCATGTCGAAATTCCAGCTCACCTTGTAGCACAGCGGCTTGGCCATCGCCTTCGGCTCGGGGATGCCGCCGCAATAGGAATCGATCGAAGAGATCGAGTCGAACTGCCTGGCGGCGCGCGCGTAGAGCACGAGGTCGATGCCGGGGTCGAGCCCGCATTCGGTCATGATCGAGACACCGGCCTGTTCGGCGGCCGGCGCCAGGTCGGCGATCGACTTGGCGTAATTGGTGGTGACCAGCGGCGTGCGCGTGGCGATCGCGGCCTGCACCGCCTCGCGCATCAGCGGCTGCGGCAACAGGTCGATGACGGCGTCGACATCATCAAGCACAGTGGCCAGCGCCTGGCCGATCGCGCCCTCAGGCACGACGAAGCGCACGCGGGCAAGATCGGTCAGGCCGGCAAGCCGGGCAGGGCCGTCCGGCGCGGTGTCGACGCAGACAATTTCCTCGACGCCGTCGCTGGCGACGAGGTCGGCGATTGCCGCCCGGCCTTGCAGGCCGAGGCCGCCGAGAACCGCGATCTTCATGCCGGCTCCTTGCGGTCGTCCGACCAGCAGCCTTCCGGCAGGCTGACCCATTTGTTGCAGGACGCCATCACGACGAATGTCTCGCTGCGCACGACTTCGCCTGGCTCGCCGGCGCCGGGGATCAGTTCGCTGGTGACGCGGTAGAGATCGGCGACGTCACCGGCCACCGTCACGTCGACGATGATATCGAAGCGCCCGGTGACCACCGAAGCCGAGTTGACGAAGGGCAGTTCGGCAATGCGCTGCGCCAGTTCGCGGGCCCGGCCGCGCCCTTGGGCATTGATGCCGACAATGGCGGAGATCAGCTCGGGGCGCTCGGTCAGGTTCAGCAGCCCGACGATCTTGAGCAGGTTGCGGTCGAGCAGGTTGCGCAGCCGCGAGCGCACCGTCGGCACCGAAATCGCCAATATCTCGGCGATCCGGTTGATGCCCGGCTGGGCGTCCTGCGACAGCTGTTTGACCAGCCGCCGATCGGTCAGATCGAGATGTTCCCGCAAAGTCCCCGTCTTTCACAAAAGGAAAAAAGTTTGGCGATTTTTTTGCCAATGTGCAAACAAGCTACGTCACGAACATTTGAAAAGCAAGGCAATGATTCAGCGCTGATGAGGATAGGTGCTCGCTGTCCGGCTCACGCCAGCGCTGTCGCGAGCAATTTTGCCTGCGGTGTCAACTCGTCGAAGCGGCGGGCGCAGAGGTTGAGCTGGCGCGTTGCCCAATCATCGGTCAGCCGCAGTGTGCGTAGCGTCCGCGCCGAGCGGCGGGCGGCACTTTCCGGCACGATGGCGATGCCGGCACCTTGCGCGACCAGCCGGCAGACATTGTCGAGGCCGGGAACGTGGATGCGGATATGCAGATGGCCGCCAAGGCGGGCCGCCTGGCGGGCGATGTGCTCCTGCAGCGCATGGCCGGTGCTGAGGCCGACGAAAGATTCGCCGAGAAGCTCAGTGAGGTTGACGGTGCGGCCTTCAAGGCCGGGCCGGTTTCGCGCGGCGATCACCACCAGCCGGTCTATGAAGAACGGTTTCTGCTCGAGGTGCGCAAGGCCGGCCCAGGTGGCGGCGATGCCGAGATCGGCCGCACCACTGGCCACGGCTTGCGCGATCTCATGGCTGGGGCGCTCGTCGAGCTCGATGTCGATGCCGGGGTGCGCGACAAGGAAGGCGGGCAGGATCTCGCGCAGCAACTCGGCTGTGGCGGCGGTGTTGGCCATCAGCCGGACGCGGGCGCGCAGGCCGGTGGCATAGGCGGCGAGGTCGCCGGCCATCGCCTCGATCTGGTTCTGCACCGCGCGCGCATGATGCAGCAGCGCCTGTCCGGCCGCCGTCGGCACCACCCCACGGCGCCGGCGCTCCAGCAGCGGCGCGCCGAGCCGCTCCTCCATGCCCTTGATGCGGGCGCTGGCCGACGCCAGGGCCAGTCCGGCAAGCTCGGCGCCATGGGTGATGCTGCCGCGTTCGGCGACCAGCAGGAACAGGCGGAGATCGACCAGATCGAAGCGCATTCTCTTGCTCCTGCGAATATTCAGCGCCGGGAAGGCGGTCGGCCAACCAGCCTTCGTCGTGGCCGAAGGCTGGCAGCGCAACTTCCACATTGTGATCGGCCAGGATTTTCGTCAAACAGTTTCGAAGGAGAATTGCGATGAACGAACGAACATCAGGGCGGCTCGGCATTCTTGAAAGCACGGCGATCGTGCTGGCCATTGCCGTGGCCGGCCTTGCCATGGCGCGAGCGGGATCAGGCGTGCGGGGATGCGCGGCGACGGTCGTATCCACCGGCCGCGATGCGGCGCCGGCAAAGGCCGCCAGCCCGGATGCCGACGCAACCGATATGCTGCTGCATGACTGATCCGGCCCTGAAGATACGATCATGCTGAGCGCCGGCATCCTCGCCTGGATCGGCGCCGTGTTCCTCGCCGCCGGCTTCGTCAAGGGTGTCGTCGGCATGGGGCTGCCGACCGTGGCGATGGGCCTGCTGGCGGTAACGATGCCGCCAGCACAGGCCGCGGCACTGCTGCTGATCCCGTCGCTGGTTACCAACCTCTGGCAATTGCTGACCGGCCCGTCCTTCGGCCGGCTGTGCAAGCGGCTGTGGACGATGATGGCCGGCGTGATGCTCGGCACCGTTGCCGGCGCCGGCCTGCTGACCGGCACACACTCTGGCGTTGCCTCGGCCGGGCTCGGTGCGGCGCTGGTGCTTTACGCCATTCTCGGCCTGCTCAAGCTTGGCTTCACCACGCCGGCGCGCCGCGAAGCCTTGATGTCACCGCTGGTCGGGGTGGCGACCGGGCTGGTCACCGGCGCCACCGGCGTCTTCGTCATCCCGGCGGTGCCCTATCTGCAGTCGCTGCGGCTGGAGAAAGAAGACCTGATCCAGGCGCTCGGCCTGTCCTTCACCCTGTCGACGGCGGCTCTTGCCTTCGGGTTGTTCAGGACCGGCGCCCTGGCGTCGCCGAGTGCGCAACTGGTGGGGTCGGTCGCAGCCCTTGTGCCGGCGCTGGCCGGCATGTTCGCCGGCCAGGCGCTGCGCCAGAAGATGAGCGTCGAGACCTTCCGCAAAGTGTTCTTCGCGGGGTTGCTGGCGCTTGGGGTCTATCTCGTGGGGGAGTTGGTGTTCTAGGCGCCGGACTTCCCCAGAGCACTGGCAGGAAGTCGTCAGCCAATGCTTTCGCTGAGATCAGCGAGCGTGACCATGAGTGTCAACGGCTCGACCGGCGAGGGCTCGAACCCGATGGTGATGTAGAAAGCTCGCGCATCGTCGGAAATCGCATGCACCACTATGCCTTTGATGCCCAGTATTTCAGCAGCCTGGAGAACTCGTAGACCGGCATCCCTTACCAGCGCCCGACAGATGCCCCGACCGTGATAGGCTTGGTCTACGGCCAACCTGCCTAGCACTGCGACGGGGATCGGATCGGGCATGTTGCGCCGGAAACGGCTGGAAGCTTCGACCATTTTCACGGCGCCGCTGGCAACGGCATAGTAGCCAATCACACGGTTGCCTTTGCAAGTCACATAGGTCCGGGATGCACCGCCCGCTTGATTGGTGCGAGCACGTTTTTTCAACCAATCGTCGAGCGCTGTAATGCCCGACGAAAATTCCCCGAGTTCGTGATGATCCGCGAGTGGAACCGGGACCGACAGCGTCACGCAGCTTCCCACGGAGCCTTTGTCGTCATCGTGCGGCGCAATCGGTCGTTGGGCTGCGGCGGCGCGTCGAGGCGTGCCAGAAACGCAGCGTAGACATCCGGTTCGACGGTAAACACGAGACGGTTGAGCAACGCTTCCTCAGCGGCGCGTTGCGAGGCTTCAAGCATGAAGTCGGTGCGATTCTTACCGAGCAATTCGGCTGCGCGGTCGATCAGATTGCGAACTTCCGGCTTGACGCGGATGTTGAGCGGAACGCTCTTCGGCACCGGATGATGTGACGTTGGCATGGACGGCTCCTTCGTTGCGCATATCTAGCACAGCGTAACGACATTGTCATTACCCGTTCGATGGAGCATGCGATCCGTAGTAGCCCTACCGCACGACCAGCACCGGGATCTCCGTGTAGGACAGCACTTCCGCCGTCTGGCTGCCGAGGAGCAGCTTGCCTAGTCCGCGGCGGCCGTGCGAAGCCATCACGATAAGGTCGCAGTCCAGCGCCTGCGACAGTTCCAGGATCGCCTCGGCGGGCCTTTTGTCCTCGACATGCACGACCTCCGCCGAGACGCCGGCGGCGTCGGCCGATGCCTTGCACTTGTCAAGAACTTCCTTGGCGTATTTGCGCGCCTCTTCCTGATAGGCGGCCAGTTCATCGCCGGCGGCGTAGCCGGCCATGGCGCCGCCCCAGGCGAAGATCGGGAATTGTCGGAGACGGTGATGAAAGTAACAGAGGCGCCGAGGCCCTTGGCCAATGTCAGGCCGTGGGTAACGCCCTTGTCGGCCAGTTCCGATCCGTCCGTGGCGATGAGCAAATGTTTGTACATGATGACATGACCTGTTGCGCAAGGGCCGATGCCCTTGAGGTGGCGGGAGCCTGTGGAGGGCTGGCCTTGATATAGTTGCGGCCTCGGGCCGATCACAGGGCCGGCCCCGCCGCGGATCAAGGCCAGGCGACCACGCAGTCTTGTACCAAGCGGATTCCCCTTTGCCGCATCGTCGCCTAAGGTGCCGGTGACATTGAAAGGCAGTCCATGAGCAACCCGTATCCGCAAATCCATCTGGTCCGGCATGGTGAAACGGCGTGGAGCCTTTCGGGGCAGCATACCGGCCGCACCGACATGCCGTTGACCCCGGTTGGCGAGGCCGCCGCGCGGGGTCTCGCGGACAGGCTCGAGGGCCTGTCTTTTTCGGCGGTATGGTCGAGCCCGTCGCAGCGCGCCTACAACACCAGCGTACTGGCCGGCTTCGGCGCGCAGAGCGTCAAGAAGGACGATCTGCAGGAGTGGGACTATGGCGCCTATGAGGGGCTGACGACAAAACAGATCCTGGCCGAGCGCCGCGGCTGGAGTGTGTTTCGCGATGGGTGTCCAAAGGGCGAGATGGCGGCCGATGTCGGCGCGCGGGCCGACAGGATTATCGCTGGGCTGCGCGAGGCCAATGCCAGCATATTGGTGTTTTCCAGCGCACATTTTCTGCGCGTGCTGGCGGCGCGCTGGATCGGGCTGCCGCCGGAGGGCGGCGCGCTGCTGGTGCTCGATACGGCCAGCATCAGCGTGCTCGGCTACGAGCATGATTTGAGCGAGCCGGTCATCCGGAAATGGAACCAGAAATAGAGCAGCTTCGGCAGCGGCGCCGCTTACGCCTATCTGTCGAATTTCCTGATCGCCTCAGCGGTTACCGGCGTGAAGAAATTCACCAGATTGCCGTCAGGGTCGCGAAACAGCAGCGAGCGGTTGCCCCAGGGCATGGTGGTCGGCTTCTGCACAGTGATATTCCTGAGGAGGTCCGAGAGCCTGGCGAATTCAGCATCGACGTCGCCGACGCGGAACTCGATGATGGCGGTGTGGTTGTCGGCGGGGCGGGCGATGTCGCCGCCGAACAGCATCAAGGTGCGTGTGCTGCCGATTGCCAGCGTGCAGGTCGGCGTCGCCAGTTCGGCGAAGTCTTCCGTGTACACCGTCACGGGCATGCCGGTGATCTCACCGTAGAAGTGAACGAGACGCTGGACGTCCGACGTGATGATGCGGACGGAGACGAAATTCATTGCATTGGCTCCCTGATCGTTGAAGCCGTGGCCGGCTCCCATCCGACCTATAGGCCAGGCCTGCTGACAGCTTTCCGTCAGGAGGGATCGCCGTGCGCCTGCACCAGCGGCACGCCCTGCTTACCCCCTCAGCAGCGCCAACTCTTCTGCTGTCAAATGCCGTGCCGTACCCTTGGCGAGGTCGCCGAGCGGCAGGCGGCCGATGGCGATGCGGATGAGGCGCAGGACCTCGACGCCGTGCGCGGCGAGCAGGCGACGGATGTGGCGGTTACGGCCTTCGTCGAGCATGATCTCCAGCCAGGCGGTGCGGCCGCCACTGCGCAAAAGTTCGATCGCGTTCGCGGTGAGCACCTCGCCGTCGACGATCACGCCGGCGCGCAACGTCTCCAGCATCGGAGCATCCGGTACCGTGCCGATCTGCACGTGATAGGTTTTCGGCAGATGCGAAGCCGGGTCCATCAGCCGGTTGGCAAACCGGGTGTCGTTGGTCATCAGCAGCAGGCCTTCGCTCGCCTTGTCGAGGCGGCCGACCGGGGAGACGAAGGGCAAGTCGAGCCCTTCGAGGCAGGCATAGACGGTGTCGCGCTGCTGCGGGTCGTCGCGGGTGGTGACCAGCCCGCGCGGCTTGTTGAGCATGAGGTAGACCTTGCGCTCGGCAACCACCGGCCTGTCGTCGACGACGATGCGGTCGCGGTCGAGGTCGACGCGCAGCGCCGCATCGCGCACCACCTTGCCGCCGACGCGCACGCGGCCTTCGGCGATCAGCACCTCGGCCTGCGTGCGCGAGCACAGGCCGAGCTTCGACAGCGCCCGGTTGAGACTGACGCCGGGCGCCCCCTGCCTGCCGCTCTGCCGTGTCTGCCGTGGTGTCATGGTGCCGCCTGCGCTGGTGGAGCCGACAGATGCCACGGGCTGCAATGGCTTCGCAAGCGTGGTGCTGTCTTCCTATACAGGGCAAGGGGCAATGGCGGCATCCGTACCGCCTGGAACAGCGATATTGTCGCCGCCGCATCCGCTATAATCTGCACCCCATGAGTGAGTCCGCTGCGCCGATAACCAAGACCGTCGTCATCGGTGCCGTGCCGGCCAAGGTCTGGCGGATACTAACGACGCCAGAAATGATCCCGCAATGGATGTCCGACGAGGAGTTGACCGTCAGCCTGCAAGGGCAGGCCGGCGGCGCGATCGTCATGCGCGGACTGCTGCACGGAATACCGTTCGAAAACCACGGCACCATCCGCACTTTTGAGCCGGGAATGAGCTTCGCCTACAGCTATTGGAGCACGCTGTCGGCCTCGCGTCTGGCGGACGTGCCCGAAAATCACACCGTGGTCAGCTTCGACCTGGCGCCGGCGGATGGGGGAACACTGTTGACACTGACGCTCAGCGACTTCGCCGAACCGGCGATCCGTCCGCACGCCAATCTCTACTGGGGACCGACCTTGCAGATCCTGAAGGCGGTCTGCGAGCGCGCTTGAGAGCGGGCGGGAGTCATCGCAGCGGATAGGTCGTCCCGCCCTTACTCTTTGGGGTATCGGGCGAGAGCCAGCGCGCGGATGCGGTCGGCGACGGCGCTGTCGACCGGGTTGTAGACGGTCAGGCTCAAATCCGGCCGGCCGTCGACCGCGAAGCCCGAATATTCCAGTTCGATATCGCCAAGTTCCGGGTGCTTCAGGCGCTTTGTCCCGTCGCCATGGCTGAGCACGCCGTTTTCCCGCCACAGGGCGGCAAACTCGGGGCTGGCGCTGCAGAGTTCGTCGACGAGTTCACGCACCTCGGAGACAGCGCCGGCGCGTGCCGCATCGGCCCGGAACGCGCCCACCACGAAACGGGCGAGGTTTTGCCAGTCGTGCTGCCTGGCGCGGATATGGGGACTGAGGAACATGAAGCGCAGAATGTTGCGCTCGCCCTCGGGCAGGGTGCTGTAGTCGGTCAGAACGACCCTCGCGGCACGGTTCCAGGCAACGACGTCCCAGGTGGCGGTCCTGACTATGGCGGGGCTGGCATCGAGCGTGTCGATGAGGCGCTGCAGCCGGGGGCTGACGCCTTCGACGCCCCTGTAGCGGACCTCGGGCGGGCGCCCCAGCCCGAGCATGAAAAGATGTTCGCGCTCCGCCTCGGTCAGCAGCAGCCCCTTGGCGATGCGGTTGAGGACATCGGCCGAGGGTGCGCCGCCGCGGCCCTGTTCCAGCCATGTGTACCAGGTCGGGCTGATGTTGGCGCGCTGCGCGACCTCTTCGCGGCGCAGCCCCGGCGTGCGTCTGCGTCCGGAAAACCCGAATGATGCGGGATCAAGCCGGGTGCGCCGGTCTTTGAGGAACGCTGCTAGTGAGCCGGAATTGGAGGGCATCCTGTTAGCCATTATACCACGATAAGATCACTACTTTAATAGAATAATAGACCGGCAATATTATGCAGGCAACTGTACAGGAGATTTTGCATGCGTATCTTTCTCACCGGCGCGACCGGTTTCATCGGTTCGGCGATCGTTCCCGAACTCATCAAGGCAGGCCACCAGGTGGTCGGCGTGACCCGCTCCGACGCCGGCGCCGAGGCGCTGGCCGCCGCCGGTGCTGAAGTGCATCGCGGAACGCTCGAGGAGCCCGAAGGGCTGTGCGATGGCGCGGCCAAGGCGGACGGCGTGATCCACACGGCATTCGACCACGACTTTTCGCGGTTTGCCGAGAATTGCGAAAAGGACAAACGCGTCATCGCCGCACTGGGCGCCGCGCTCGCCGGCTCCGACCGGCCGCTGGTGATCACCTCCGGCGTCGGCATGGGCAGCCCCGGACATGGCCAGTTGGCGATCGAGGACGTCTTCAACGCCAGCCATCCCAATCCGCGCATCGCCTCGGAGCTGGCCGGCAATGCCTTGCTGGACGCCGGCATCAATGTGTCGGTGGTGCGGCTGCCGCAGGTCCACAATCCGGTCAAGCAAGGCCTTATCACGCCGCTCATCGAGATCGCGCGTGAAAGGGGCGTCTCGGCCTATGTCGGCGAAGGCCGCAATCGCTACTCCGCGGGCCACCTCCTCGATGCGGCGCGGCTTTACCGGCTCGCCGTGGAAAAGCGGCAGCCGGGCGCGCGCTATCACGCGGTCGGCGAGGAAGGTGTCGAAGTGCGCGCTATCGCCGAGGCGCTCGGCCGGGGTTTGAAATTGCCGGTGGTTTCCATTGCGCCGGAAAAGGCGGCGGAGCATTTCGGCTGGATGGCGATGTTCGCGCCGATGGATCTGCCGTCCTCCAGCGCTCTGACCCAGGCACGGCTCGGCTGGCACCCCACCGGCCCGACGCTGATCGCCGATCTCGACGCCATGCGGTATTGATGCGCTTAGCAACGCTCGAGGTGAGCCGAAGTCTCTGACTTCGTCATCCCTGGACGAAGCAGGAGCGCAGCTCCGTCGCGGAGACCCTGGGCCACGCCGCGACCTTTCGGGATTATGCTCCAGGGCTGACCGCGTAGCGCAGATGGACGAGCCCATGCGCCAGCGCCTCGCAGCTCTTCAGGGACAGCTGCGTCTTGCCCGCCAGGCCGCTCTCGCCGAACTCGACGAAACCCTGATTGGCGGCCCGCCCGTCGATCGCGGGTGCAACGAGAAGGCTCAATTCATCGACGAGCCCGGCGGCGAGGAAGGAACCGTTGATGCTGGCGCCGCCCTCGAGCAGCAGCCGGCTTATGCCGAGTTCGCGTCCGAGGACCTCAAGCATGGCGGCGAGATCGATATCGCCGGTTTCCGCGACGATATAGGACACGCCGTCGGCGGCAAGCTCTGCCAAATGGCTGTCGGCAACGTCGCGCCCAAGCAGCACCACGACATGGTCGCCACCGATGTCGGGTTTGGAAAAGTGAAGCTTGCCCGAGGCATCGAGCGCCACGGCATAACTGCCCGCACCTATTTGCGCGAAATGATAGGGCCGGTCGACCTTGCCGGCATTGGCCGGCGGATGCGCGCCGGCCTTGCTCATCTCGGCCATGGTGACGCGCCCGACGATCCAGGCATCAGCCGCGAGATCATTATGGATATGCTCGTAGAGGCTCGACCACTCGGCCCGGGTGCCATCGGGGCTCGAGGTATAGCGGCTGGGGTGGAGGCTGCCGTCAAGGGATGCCAGCATATGGCAGATGATTTGCGGCTTCATGTTGTTCTCCAGTCGAGTGCTTTGGGTTCAGTCCAAAGTAGTGCCACGCCGGGAGAATGGAAGCCGCACGCCTCATGACGTACCCAGCCGTTGAGACGGCATGTGCCGGCAGGTATCATGACCGGATGTCCGCGAACATAATCCTGTTTCATTCGGTTCTGGGGCTGCGCGAGCACGAGCGGCATCTCGCTGGAAAGCTGGGCGCCGCCGGTCACGCCGTTTCGCTGCCGGACCTCTATGCGGGCGTGGCGACGGACGATCTCGAGCAAGGCTTCGCGATCAAGGCGCGGATCGGCTGGGAGGTCATTTGCCAAAGGGCGCGCGATGCCCTGGCCTCGACGCCCGGCGATACGGTGCTGGCGGGGATTTCGATGGGTGCAGGCGTGGTCGCGTCAGTCTGGGCCTTGCGGCCGCTGACGGCCAAGGTGCTGCTGTTGCATGGGCTGGCAACCGTGCCTGCGAACATCCGGCCCGGCCTGCCGGTTCAATTGCATGTCGCCGACACCGATCCGTTCTTCCCCGAGCCGGATGTCCGCGCCTGGCAGCACGCCGCCGAGGCCGCGCAAACCGATGTGCGGATCTTCCGCTATCCAAACTCGGGACATTATTTCTCGGATCCAGCTCTGCCCGACTACAACGACACAGCCGCGGCGCTGCTTTGGCAGCGTGTTCTGGCGTTCCTGGATTGAGAAGCAGAAGGGCGGCCTTGCAATGGAGGGTCTTCCGACAAAGCGGCTCCCACGCCGGAAATCCAAAATCCGACAATTCCGATAATTTGCCTGGCACCGCTGTTATATCGATGTTGCACAAATGGTTGGCCCTGGGTTAGCATCCCTGCGCAGGCGTCGGTGGGAGGCTCTTTTTACAGCGGCGGCCAGCTGGAGCGGCATGCGTTTTCGGGCGCAGGGAGGATGCTCCACACTTTGAACCGACGCATGATCCTTCCTGAAACCGATCCCGGTTTTCGGGTCGTGCGTTCTTGTGGAGGAGGATCCCATGAACAGACGTGAATTCCTGCTGTCGTCCGCGGCTTTCGGCGCCATGATGGTTGCCGCGCCTTCTGTGTTTGCGCAGGACAAGCTCACCATCCTTGGCTCGGTGCCCAGTCTCGGCTTTCCGTTCTTCGTGCACATGCTGAACGAGATCAAGGCGGAAGCCGCCACGCAAGGCGTCAATCTGACCGAAAGCGACGGCCAGAACTCGGCCACCAAGCAGACCGCCGACATCGAGGCCGCCCTGGTGCAGAAGGTCAACGCCATCGTCATCTCGCCGCTCGACGTCAACGCCCTGGCGCCGGCCATCGAGGAAGCGGTCAAGGCCGGCGTTCCCGTGGTGACGATCGACCGCCGCGTAGACGGCGTCGAGGGCATCCTCGCCCATGTTGGCGCCGACAATGTGAAGGGCGGCGAGGCGGAAGCCAACGCCGTGGTGGCGGCGTTTCCCAACGGTGCCAAGCTGTTCCATCTGCAGGGCCAGCCCGGCGCCGGCCCGGCGATCGACCGCAACAAGGGCGTGCACAATGTGCTCGATCCTCTGAAGGACAAGTATCAGATCGTCTTCGAGCAGACCGCCAACTTCGCCCGCGCCGAGGCGCTGTCGGTGACCGAGGCTGGCCTTGCCGCCAACGGCAAACCCGACGCCATCGTCTGCGCCAATGACGACATGGCGCTGGGCGCCATGGAGGCTTGTGCCGCGCGCAACTTCACCGACGTCAAGATCTACGGCTTCGATGCACTGCCCGAAGCGCTGGTCGCCGTACGCGACGGCAAGCTTGCGGGCACGGTCGAGCAATTCCCCGGCGAGCAGTCGCGCACTGCGGTGCGCATCGCGGTGGCCTTTGCCAAGGACAAGACCGAGCCGAAGGAGAAGCTGGTGCTGCTGACGCCAATCGTCATCGGCAAGGACAATCTCGACAAGGCGGAGCGGATTGGCGAGACGAAGTAGGGTTTGGCGGGGATCGGCCGATTGGCAAAGCCGGCGGGACAGCGCCCCCCTCTGTCCTGCCGGACATCTCCCCCTCAATGGGGAGATCGACTGTTCCTCCTGCTTTCGCCAGTTCCCAAATGTTGAAAGAAAAGGTGTCGCCGGTGACACAGCCAATCTCCCTTGAGGGGGAGATGTCCGGCAGGACAGAGGGGGGCGTTCAAGCGCTGACAGGCGACATCAACTGCATGGAAGGAGCCACCCTTGCCGCCAGCCGCTGAAGCCGCCTCGCCCGAACCCATCCTGCTTGCCGTCGAAGGCATCACCAAGCATTTCTCGGGCGTCACCGCGCTCAGCGATGTCTCGCTCGATATCCGCCCCGGCGAGATCCTCGGCCTGCTGGGCGAAAACGGCGCCGGCAAATCGACGCTCTTGAAAATCCTGTCGGGTGTGATGCCGCCATCGGGCGGCCGCATCACTTTCGACGGTGCCGATTATCATCCCTCCAGCCCGCAGGATGCCAAGCGGCTTGGCATCGTCACCATCTATCAGGAACTGAGCCTGATCCCGACGCTGACTGTGGCGGAGAACATTTTCATCGGCCGCGCGCCGATCGGCCCGCTCGGGCTGGTGAGTTGGCGCAAGATGGAGGAAGATTCCCGCACGATCATCGCCCGCGTCGGTCTCTTCATAGACCCGATGACGCCGGTCTCGGCATTGTCGGTGGCCGAGCAGCAACTGGTCGAGATTGCTCGGGCGCTGTCGCTGGAAAGCCGGCTGATCATCATGGACGAGCCGACTTCGGCGCTGACCGAGACCGAGGTGCAGCGGCTGCTGTCGATCATGGACCGGCTGCGCAAGGACGAGGTCGCCATCATGTTCGTCACCCACCGGCTGGAGGAAGCGTCCGCCATATGCGATCGCATGACGGTGCTGCGCGACGGCAGGCTTGCCGGCCACCTTAACCGTGAAGGCGGGCCGATCGCGCTGCCCAAAATCATCGAGAAGATGGTCGGCCGCGCGGCGTCCGAGCTCTACGCCCGGCCGGCGCAACGCGCGGTGGCCGGCGATGTCGTGCTGTCGGTGCGCGGCCTGCGCACTGTGCGCGACCCCGAGGCGCCGCACGCCATCGTGCTCGACGGCGTCGACATAGACCTCAAGGCTGGTGAAATCCTCGGCGTTGCCGGGCTTGTCGGCTCAGGCCGCACCGAACTGGCGCGCGCTATCTTCGGCGCCGACCGCATCGCGGCCGGCACCATCACGCTCGACGGCAAGCCGATCGCCCCGTCATCACCCGCGGACGCCATTGCGCTCGGCATCGGCCTGGTGCCGGAGGACCGCAAGCACCAGGCGATCTTTGCCGCGCTGGGCATCCTGCCGAATTTCTCCATCGCTTCGCTGGGCAGCTTCAGCAACGGTTTCGGCTTCATGGCCGAGCGGCGCGAGCGCGATGCGCTGTCCGGGTTTCGAAAGATGCTGTCGATCCGCATGGCTTCGGCCGAGCAGGCGATCGAGGGCCTGTCGGGCGGCAACCAGCAAAAGGTGATCCTGGCGCGCTGGCTCGCGCGCGATCCGAAAGTGCTGATCGTCGACGAGCCGACGCGCGGCGTCGATGTCGGCGCCAAGACCGAGGTGCACCAGATCCTGGTGCAGCTTGCGGCGCGCGGCATTGCGGTGATGATGATCTCGTCCGAACTGCCCGAGGTGCTGGCGGTTTCGGACCGCATCGTCACCATGCGCCGCGGACGCATCACCGGCCAGATGCCGGGCGTCGAAGCAAACGAGGAAAGACTGATGGAACTGATGGCACTCGACCGCAAGGAGACACTATGAGCGTGGCGGGGGAGCAGGATCAGCGCGGCGGCATCAACTTCGCGCGGCTTTTGATGAGCTTCGGGCCGCTGCTGTTCCTGGTGGCGCTGATCATCGTCTTCACGGTGCTGAAGCCGAGCTTCATGGACCCGATCAACCTGTTCAACATCACAAGGCAGATCTCGATCACCGGGCTGATCGCGCTCGGCATGACCTTCGTCATCCTTACCGCCGGCATCGACCTGTCGGTCGGCTCGCTGCTCGCCTTCTGCGGCATGGTCGCCGCCGTGGTCGCCAAGGGCGGCACGGCCAACACGCTGTCGCTGTCGACGAGCGGCACGCAAGGGTTCGGCTGGTTCGCCGCGCTGCTGGCCGCCATCATCGTCGGAGCCGCTGCCGGCGGCGTGCAGGGACTTGTCATCACCCGGCTGAAAGTGCCGCCCTTCGTCGTCACGCTGGGCGGGCTGACGGTGTTTCGCGGGCTGACGCTGACCATCTCCAATGGCGGCCCGATCTCGGGCTTCGACGCCTCGATGCGCTGGTTCGGCACCGGGCTGATCGGCCCGGTGCCGGTGCCGGCGCTGATCTTCGCGGCGGCCGCCATCCTGTGCCACATCGTGCTGCGCTACACGCGCTATGGCCGCGCCGTCTATGCCGTCGGCGGTAATGCGGAAGCAGCGCGGCTGTCGGGCCTGCGCGTCGACCGCATCCTGGTCTCGGTCTACGTCATTGTCGGCTTCTTCGCCGGGCTCGCGGCCTTCGTGCTGTCGGCCAGGCTGAACTCCTCGGAAGCGGTGGCGGGCATCGGCTACGAACTAACCGTCATTTCGGCCGTCGTCATCGGCGGGACCTCGCTGTTCGGCGGCATCGGCTCGGTCGGCGGCACGGTGGTGGGCGCGGCGCTGATCGGCGTGCTGCAGAACGGGCTGCAGTTCAACAATGTCTCGTCCTACACGCAAAGCATCGTCATCGGGCTCATCCTGATCCTGGCGGTGGCGTTTGATCGGTGGCTGAAGTCGCGGGTGCGACGGTGAGGGGCGAAGGGAGATGTTAACGCCCAGGCGCCCCCCCCCCTCTGTCCTGCCGGACATCTCCCCCTCAAGGGGGGAGATCGGATGTCATGACTGCTTTCGCTAATTTTCAACGTTGAAGAGAAAGCGGCGAGGACGAAGCTGCTGATCTCCCCACTTGAGGGGGAGATGTCCGGCAGGACAGAGGGGGGCGCCTCGCTCTGCCCCCTGGCAGGAGACCCCACCCCATTCCTTGCAAAACAATCATGCTTTGCTAGAAAGGTTTTGGCGGGTGGCATCGTGAGAGAACCTCATGTTTGCCGATATCATCAGACCGATCACCCTAGGTTTTTCGCTGCTGCGGCGGTTCTGGCCGCAGCTCATGGCACTCGTGCTGGCCGGCGTGCTGGTCGGCGATCTCCTCATGCTGCTGGCGGCGAAGGTGGCGCTGGCCAATCACTTCGCCGGGTTGGCGATGCTGACGCTGGTGGCGCTGGCGCAGCTGGTGATGACGGTGGCAATGTTCTACGTGCTGCGCCCCGGCCTGCCGCATGTGGTGGCCGCGCAGCGCGGCGCCGACAAGGCCGCAACCACCGAGACGCAAACGAAGCCGGGTGCCGAGGCTGACCGGCGCGGCTCGCGGCTGGTGCGGATGATCACCATCGCGCTTCTGCCGTTCTTCGCCTATTATGCCGCCTGGGGATTTCTGGGCGACATCGTGCGGCAGTATTCGCGCGAAACACTCGACCAGGCCGATTTCGGCCAGAGCGCTGATGTGCTCGACGTGCTCGACTCGCGCTGGCTGCTGGCCTCCGTGGCGGTGTCGTGGCTGATTCGCCGGCTGGCCAAATTCATGCAGGCTAAGACAGGTGCGGAGTCGTTCTGGCAGATCGTGGTGGTGATCTGCGAGACCAACTGGATTTTCGTCGGTCTCTACGTGATCAGCCGCTGGAAGGATTCGGCCCTGCAATGGCTGATGAGCCGCAATTTCTGGTCGGTCCTGCAGGCATCGGTGGACGGGCTGGCAAACCCGGTGCCGATGGCCTCGGCCGCACCCATGGTGCCGGTCGAGATCTCCTCGATCGCGCCGTCGACGGCTGCGATCAACCTGTTCTTCTTCATGCTCCTGCCGCTGATCTGGCTGGTGATGGCGGCGCTGATCTACGGCTATGATGTGCGCGACGATGCTGCCCTGATGCGCGTGCACGGCCGGCTGGAGCGTGTCGGCCGGCGCTATGCCGGCCTGCCGAAATTCCTGCGCGATTTCGTCGAGCATTTCATCGCCGGCTACCGCTCGCGCTATCTGCCGATCGCCAACGGCGTGCGGCTGACGGTCAGCGCCAGCCTTGTGCTGTTGTGCACGCTGGTGGTCGGCTACCGGTTGCTCGACTGGGGCGCGGCCTGGCTGTGGCTCGGCGCGACGCGGCTGATCGGCCCACACGAGCTCGATATCTGGCAGATTTTTTCGCATGCCGTGACGCTGCTCTTCGGCAGCCCGTTCCAGGATTCCTCCACCGGCATCCTGATCGAGCCGCTGCGCATATGCTTTCTCGCCGCCGTGCTGGAGACGGCGTTTTCGATGGCGAAGCGGGCGGGGAAATGAGCTTTCTTTACGGGGAGAAGGATGCTGTCACTTCGGCGGCCGCTGAAAACGCAGGAACCAGGGGCGCTCGCTGCCCAGGCCAATGGCTGGGCGGATGGTCTCGATGGCATCCTCGGGCACGATGAAGGTCTCGCCGACGCTGATGATTTCGCCCTCTTTGGCGCCGGAGAAGATCGCCGAGGTGCAGTTCATCACGCCGTCCGGCAGGCTGACGCCGGAGATGAAGTCGGGTAGCCAGCGGCGGCCGGCGGCGTCGGTCAGCATCACCTTGCAGCCCAGCCACTGCTTTTGCAGATCGGGATCGCCGACCGTGACGGCGAAGGTGGCGATGACGGCCATGGCATGGTCGGGCAAGCGGCCGGCCTTGCCGCCGCGCAAATCGGCCAGCCGCCATTCGCTGCCGCCGAACGGCGCGCCTTGGCCAAACTCGACATCCCTGGCGATGAGGTCCTCGCCATGCAGCCATTCACGGATGCTCTCATAGCTGGTTTCGGCCAGCGTCAGCGGCAGCAGGATAGCGAGCGCGGCAAGACCGCGCCGTCGCCATTTTTTCTCGCCACCGCCGGCTGGGTCGATGTCGGTTGAAACCGCGCTCATGTCTTGCCCTGCCGTGTCTGGCCCTGCCGTGTCTGGCCCTGCGGCGGTGCAGGAGCGTCGAGATCGTATAGCGGCAAGACATCCGCCGGTTGACCATCGGCACCGGTCGGAACGGCATCGAGGCTGATGCGAGCCTGGGCGTCGAGCGGGCCGAACTGACGTGCGGCGATAAGCAGGCTGGCGCCTCGGATCTGGTCGGCCGGCAACTCGAAGACGAACAGGCCGCTTCTCTCCAGCCCTGGATCGACGGCATGTGGCGGCATATCCTGGCGATAGCTGAGCCGCTCCGTCTGGCGGTAGCGCAGGCCGGTCGGGCCTTGCCAGGTGCCGTCGGCGACCGTGGTGGAGGTGCTGGTGGCGGTGAGATCGGTCGTCGCCACCGCCCACAGGCCGCTGGTGGTCAGCAGCCTTTCCTGGCCGAACTGGTTGGTCTTCAGCGTGCGCGCAAAGACCATTCTGTCGAGGCGGACATCGAAGCTGCGCGCCCGCACCGTGTCGTGCATGGCGCCATCGATGGGGATCGGCGCGGTGAGTTCGGCATAATGCGGCTTCGACACCTGCATGCCGTAGCTGAGCACCACGGTGGCGGCGACGATCAGGAGATTGCCGATGGCGCGGATCCTCATGAGCCGCTCTCGGGCAGGTCGGCGACCGGCATGGTGACGGTGCCGAGCCGATAGGAATTGAACCAGCCCGGCGTGCCGTAAAGATTGTCGCGCGGCTTGAAGATCTCGGCGGTGACGCCGAAGCTGAGATTTGCCGGCACGGCGGCGTCACCGGCAAGCGGCCAGACATAGGCCATGCGTTCGGTCATGCCGGGATGCAGTTCCGGCGTCAGCGTCGAATCGCGGGCCAGCGCGATCATCGGCGTGGAATCGGGCAGGTCGATCCCGTCCGGCTTGAAGACGTTGAAATAAGCCTTGTCGGATTGCGCCGTGCGATTCGTCAGATCGGCCTCCAACACCAGCGCCTTCTGGCCTGGTTTCAGCGCCACGCCATAGAGTTTGGCGCGGCTGACATAGGCGCGCGCGGGCTGGACCCGCCAGCGCCCGGCATCGATGGCGGCATCGGGCGGCAATTGCGGCGGGGCGTGGGCGGGCAGGGCGCCGAACGCGCCCATCAGGCCGGCGACGAGCAGGGCGGCGATGGTTCCCGCGCCGGCCGTTATCCAGGTTTGAAATTTTGAGCGGGCAGTCTTGAACATTCCAAACTATGCACGTCGAACGGTCAGCCACCCCTGCGCAGTCTAGAAAGAAAAAATGGCTGATGGAACCCGCAAATGGCTGGTCCAGTCCTCACACCGCTTCCCTTGCCCAGAGCCTGTGGCCATGGCGGCGGAAATAGCGCGCCACCAGGCGCTGCTGCTTGGCCCTGATCAGGTCGGGCAGGCGCCGCTCCTGGCGCCAGCGCGGTATGTTGCGCCAGCAGGCTATGAAGCGGGCGGCGTCCTCGATTGCCTCCTGCGCCGAGAGTGCCGGACCGATAGCGGCCAGGAACAGCGCCTCCGACGGTTTCAATTCGTCGATCACCGCCTTGCGCCTGACGTGATCCTGACGGGCGTGGGCGATGCCGCTGCGACGGATTGCTTCGAAGGCTTCAAGCAAGGCCAGGCTGTCGCCGGCGTAGCCGCAGGAACGGGCAAAATCGGCGGCAAAAGCGTCCATTATCGCTCCCGGGTCTGATGCAGTGGGCAGGTTCGTGCCCGACTCACATTTTCATACATTTATGAAAGCATAACTCAAATTACGCTAGAAGAAAAACTTCTGGGAAAGTTTGAAAACTGCGACTCGACTCCCGGCGTAAAACACAGGAATATGCGAACAAATCAGGAACAAAGACGAGGCAGGGGCGATGGCATTGCCGGGCAAGGAACCAACGATCGCGCATGTCGCCTCGATCTCGGTCGAGTGCGCCGATTGTGGCCGCAATAGGTGGTGGCGACCCGATCAGCTGAAGCGGTTCGGGGTGACGGGGAATACGCCGCTGTCCACTCTGTCGGGCCGCATCGTCTGTTCGGCCTGCCGCGCCGACGGACTGCCGGGGACGGCGATTTCGATCCAGGCGGCGTTTATCGACGAGCGCCAGCGCGTGCGCAGCGAAGCGCGGATGCTGAGCGACAGGGATGTGCCGCTGGAGGGATCGCGGCGGGCTTGAGTGGGAGGGTGCCAGCGCTGGTTCTTCCTTCTCCCGCAGGGGGAGAAGGAAGAGCGTCCCTTGCTCAATACCCCAGCAATTCCTTCAGCGGAATCACGCGCCAGACATGTTTGATGGCGTAGCGGTTGAAGGTCAGCGTCTTCGGCGGGTTGTACTGCTCGACGACCAGCTCGCCCGCCGTGCGCTTGACCAGCTTTTTGATGAAGGCCTTGCCGTTGCGCTCGTTTTCCTCCGGGAAGGTCTCGATCACCACATGGTCGCCCGGTACGGCGTCGCGGCCGCCGCAATAGATCAGGTCGCCGGGCTCGTAACGCGGCACCATGGAATCCGAGAGCACGTGCAGGGCGAACACCTTCGGCAGGTTGCGCACGCCCGGCGGGCGCTGGACGTAACCCGCCGGCTCGCCGTTGAAGGTGAAATCGCCATCGTCGCCACCGACAGCCGCGCCCAGCACCTCGATGTCCATCGAGCTGGCGGGTAGTGGACCCGCATCGGTGACGATCTCCGCATCGGCAACCGGTCCGGCATCGTCGAGAAACACGACCTGCCCCTGGCCCAGCGCAACCGGGTCGACGCGCAGGAAGGCGGCGGTCTTCAGCAGGTTCTCGGTCTTGGGCAGATTGCGGCCGGTTTCCCAGTTGCCGACGGCGGCGACATCGGTGTCGTTGTGCTCGGCGATGTGGCGCATGACCAGGCCGCGCTGCTTGCGCGCCTTGCGGATCGCCGCTCCGACCTTGATCGACAGTTCCGTTTTTGCCATGGCGCCCATGTGAGGGATGAAAGCCGCTCTCGTCTATGAAAGAATGACTTGCATCTATTTTCGAGTTATGCTTATATCCGGTCATGCAAAACCTGTCCAGCTTTGATGGCGCCGAGTCGCCGGCCTCACGCGAGGCGCGCCCGGCGGTCATAACCGCCCATTCCCTTTCATCCCGGCCGTCCTCCTCCCCGGCCCGGATGAAGCCCGAGGCCCAGTGCCTGACCGCACCAGCCTCGGGTCCGGTCCGCCGCCTGTCTCCGGCGACCGGAACGGCCGGAGCCGCCGCTCCCAGCGGCTTCGGCCCCCAATTCGGCCGGCATGGCGCCGGCGCTGTTTTTGCGGCAGGCCGATCCTGCATCCGCACCGAGGACGGCACCGTCATCCTGTTCGACAGGCTGACGGGCAGGGCGGTTTCCGCCCTGGACAGAAACACGGCCGAAGCGAGGCTTCTGCACCTTGCCGGCGGGAAATCGGCCCAAGCCGGCTGAGGCTGGCCGGCTGAGAGCCGGCTCTTGAAAAACAACCTGACTGCGGCCTGGCGACCGGGTCGAACCTTGACGCTGCCCGACGGCGCGCGGCCGAACTTTGGATGGAGCTGGATATGGCAAGCTATAGCGACGCGGAATTGCACGAGATCGCCCGCTGGCTGAAGGATGGGTTCTCAGCCTCCAGGATTGCAGTCGCGTTCAGCGCGTTGCGCGGCAGTCCGGTGTCGCGCGACGCCATCATCGGCATCGTGCACCGCAACGCCATGCTCGGCGCGATCGGCTTTGCCAATGGCAAGGGGCCGCCGCCGCGATCCAGGCAGGCCGTGGGCAAGCGCGCTGGAAGCAAGCGGGCGAGTGGCGCGTCGGCGAAAGCGGCGCCTGTCGTCGGCAAGATGGAGGGCGTGCTTGCCGCCAAGGACATCCATGCGCGTGAAGTGGCCCGGCCCAGGCGCGCGCATTCGTTCGTGCGCGAGGTGGGCGTGCTGATCGCCGACGGCGTGGCCTATCGCCTGGAGGCGCCGGCGCCGCCGCGCGCGGCCATCGGCCGGCAGCCGCATGGCGTGGCGATGCGCTTCATCGATTGCCTGTTTTCACGCTGCCGTGCGCCGCTGGATCTGACGGTGGAGGGGGATCCGGACACTTCTATTGCCGAAGAGGGGGCGCCAGGCAGCCGCCCAGGTGCCGACATGTTGTGCTGCGGCATGCGCACCAGGGCGCTGAAAAGCTATTGTACCTACCACCAGGCCCGCTTCCAGCGCCGCGTATTTGTTGCGACGGGGTGAGGTTTGATCTCTTCTCCCCCGTTCACGGGGAGAAGGTGCCGGCAGGCGGGTGAGGGGCAGCGCTGACGAGGCAGGATGGAAGCTGACATGAAATTCAAGCATCCGATTCAGATGCCACTTACCGAAGCGCTGGCGCCGCCCCTCATTGCCCTGCCGGGCGTTCGCTGTTCGAAAAGCCAAGCAATTGGCTTTTCGTCCGCTGCGCGGATCACACCTCACCCCCGTAAACGGGGAGAAAGAAGCAAAGCCCTATTTCGGCATCTGCCCGCCTTGCTTGGGCGTGCGGCTCTGCATGCTCCTTGCGTCCATCGCTACCGCCGGGTTGCCCTCGCCGACCAATATGCCGGTCACCCGGGCAAAGCCGGTAAACACCTTCATGGCGTCGGCTTCGGAAATCTGGGCGGCGATCGCCGCGCTGCAGGCGTTCAGCGCGCTGCGGTAGACATGGCCGCGTCGCTCCAGCGGCCAGCGCTGGAGAAAATCGGCGGCTTCGCTGACGCTGTCGATCTCTTCGATCTCATCTTCCACCCGCACTTTGAGCGGCACTCCGGTTTTCATCGTACCCACGGCGTTCACCTTCGCTTTGCGCGCGGCTCCAGCTACCGCACCCATAAACGCGCCCCGCTGGGGGCCGGTTGCATCAATTTTTCGGCCGGCGCCCGCTCCTCACGGGCTAGCCACCGCATCCAGCCAGTCATGGGCGCGGCTTTTGGGTCTGTCGACCAGTATGTTCTGCTGCTTGGCCGCCCTGGTGAAGGCGTCGAACGCGATGCGCTGGCAGCAGATGCCGTCCACGGCGAGCGTAACCAGCCGGGAAGCCTCGAGATAGCCAGGCGCTGTCTTGTCGGGCCATTGGTGGCGCAGTGCCTCGGCGGCTCCGGCCACCGAACTGACCAGCATGGTTTTGTTGTCGCAAAAGCGCACGGTAACCGGCATGAAGGCTGTCATCGGCGAACCTCCCCTTGGCATGGACGCGACATAACGTCGAAAACTCGCGCCGGTTCCATCAGCCTGGATGCCGGACGGCAGGGATGCTGGCGCGGCGGCGAAGAGGCGACGACCTACGGTTCATTGAAGGCCAACCGAGCAGCGCTCCGCTCCGCTCTGCCACCGCGTGGGGAGATGCCCGGCAGGGCCGAGGGCGCGCGAAGGATCGCCACGTGCCGGCCTCCACCACCCATCCCAACCAGGAGCCTCCCATGAGCAAAAAGACCAGACCCGCAAAACCGCAGGCGCCGAAATTGCCGAAGGGCGAGGCCGAGCAGGTGCGCATACGCCGCGAGATCGGCCATGATTTCGCGCTCAGGGATGACGCCTTCGGCCGCAAGCGGCTGGCAGCGGGCACGCTGGAGGCTGCGCGTGTCTACGAAGTGTCGAATGACGGCTACGCCGCGACCGGCGGCATCGTGCGGCTGCGCGCCATCGATGCGCTCGTCGGCATCACCTCGCTGTCGCGCCAGCAGCGCGAGGCCGGGCTGCGCTACCGCGAGGATTTCCGCTGCAGCCAGCAGGCTGATGTCAAGCCGATGCGCTGGACCGAGCGCATCGACGGCGGCCGCGAGGGCGGCGGCATTGCCCACAGCGTTCTCGACGCCGGCAGGGCCTATGCCGCCGCCACAAGAGCGCTAGGCCATTGGGAGGTGGCCGCCGTGGTACGACAAGTCTGCTGCGCGGACGGTTCCCTCAAGCGCCTGTCCGAGCAGACCGGCGAGGGCCGGAACGTGGTGACGAAGCTGCTGAAGGTGGGGCTCGATCTGCTGGCGGTGCATTACGGGATGATGATGAGGAGGCGGGTGGGGTGAGCGGCGCAAATATCCGGCCGGCGGCGCCGGCCGGATCATTTTTCACAGGATCAGATCATCGGCAGACGCGGATTTCCTCGACGATCCTGTGGTGATGGCGCCAGTGCTTGACCAGTGCGATGTGGCAACGGTGGTGACGGTGGTAATAGCGCGGCCTGTAGCCGTTGTCATAGGCGTCGTACTGGTAATAAGGGCGATAGTAGCGATCGCCATAGTCATAACCATTGTAATAATCGTCGCCGTAATAATCGTCTGCATAGCCGCCAATGCCGATACTGATACGGCTGCGGGCGTCGGCGGGGGCGATCATCGACGCGGCCGAAGCAATGGCGATAACTGAAACAAGCAGGAGCTTTTTCATAGCTGCCTCCTTTTCAAGGTTAGGCTAATATAACTGCCGAGTTGCAGCCTCGTTCCACAGATTCGTAAGATGTGACGAACAATGCAGACCGGGGCGCAGATGCCCAGGCGCCTAAAACAAGGCCCTCTCCAATGGCCCCGCCAGTGTCTCGGCAAAGCCCGTCGCCAGATGGTGCCTGTCACGAAACGCCAGCTTGCCTGATATGACGACGTGGCAGGTGGTCGGGCCGCAGAATTGGTTGGTGAGGTCGATGTAGCGGGTGTCGGGCACGCTGGTCACCACGGCGCGCTCGGTGGCGGCGGTGCTGTCGTTGGCGGCTTCGGCCCTTGGCGTGTCGCAGTGCGGCGAGGGTGCCTCGCGCCACCACAGGGTGCGCGCCACGCAGGAGCCGGCGAAGCTGGCGTTGATCGGCGTGTCGCGGATGACTGCCGTCTCGACACCGGCCCGGCTGAAGGCCTGCAAGGTCGAGCGCAGGCCGGCCTGCCAGCGCGCTACTTCGGCGGTGCGTTCGGCGGCGGGCAGATCGCGGGTCAGATTGCCGATGGAAAATTCGGAGATCACCACCAGGCGCGGCTTGCGGCGGATGATCTCTGATATGGCCTGCTCGCGCCAGGCGTCGCATTCGGTGTAGTCGCGCTTCAGCACCGTGTTGAAGGTGGAGAGCCGCGAGGCGCGGCACGATGATTTGAGGTAGGTGACCACCTTGGTGTCGTTGCGCCTGGCTGCTTCGATCAGCGGCGTCGACCAGTGGTCGGCGTGCGAATCGCCAAACAGCACGATGGTGCGGGTGGCATCGGCCGGGCCGAATGTGCAGGGTTTCGGCGTCACCGTTTGGAAGTCGGCCAGGCAGTTCTTGTCGACGGCCCGCGCGATGGAAGGTCTTTCGGCCGCCTGCTCGATGCCGCGCTGCTCGGGACCGATGTTGCGCGTGGCCAGATGCGCATTGGCGTAGGCGACCGCCACGCCGGCACCGGTCAGCGCCAGCGCGGGTGCGAGCGCGCGAGCGCCCACCGTCAGCCAGGCGCCGCGTCGTGCCGGGTTCTCGATGAGGTGATAGGTGAGCACCGACAGCGCCAGCGCCAGCACGCCGCAGCCCAGCCGCTGCGGCACCGTAAGATCGGGCGTCAGCATCCCGGCGTAGACGATGACCGGCCAGTGCCAGAGATAGAGCGAATAGGAGAGCGTGCCGATCCATTGCAAGGGCGGCAGCGACAAAGCGGTGGCCGGGCCAAGGACGTGCCGGTCGGTCCGCCCGTTGGTCTGTTCCCCGCAGCCGCCGCTCAGCAGCACCAGCACGGTGCCGGCAACCGGCAGCAGTGCATTCCAGCCGGGGAAGGGCAGGTCCTCGCTCAACAGGCGATAGGCCGTCGCAATCAGCGCCAGGCCGAGCCAGCCAAGGGCTGGCCGCAGCCAGATGCGGTGCTGCAGCAAAGCCATGGGGACCAGCGTCGCCAGGCCGCCGGCAGCGAACTCCCAGGCGCGCAGCGGCGAGAAATAGAAGGCCCAGGCCGGCGCCGCGCTGGTCAGCCACAGGCAGGCGGCGAAGGAGGCGAGGCCGACCACGCCGATCATGGCTGCGGCCGTTCGCCGGCCCGGCCGCAGCCAGGCGGCCAGCAGAAGCAGCGCCGGCCAGGCCAGATAGAACTGCTCCTCCACCGACAGCGACCAGAAGTGGATGAAGGGATTGCTGGTGGCGTCGGCGGCGAAATAGTCGAACGACCAGCGCAGCAGCCACAGATTGATGGCATAGGCGGAGGCAAACATGGCGCCGCGCGAATAGAGCGCCTGCTCCTGCGGCGCCAGGATGAAGTAGCCGGCGGCCAGCGTGACCAGGATGACGAACAAAGCTGCCGGCAGGAGCCGCCGCGCGCGCCTGGCATAGAAGCGCCAGAGGTCGAGCCGGCCGGTCTCGCCGATCTCCTGCATGAGATGGGTCGATATCAGCCAGCCCGAGATGACGAAGAAGATGTCGACGCCGGCAAAGCCGCCGGGGAGCGCGGTGAGGCCGAAATGGTAGGCGACGACGCCGCCGACGGCGAGCGCGCGCAATCCTTGTATGTCCGGCCGGAACGATGCTGCCACGACGGCTCCCTCGTGCAAGCCCAGCCCCTGTGCAATGTCGGCGGTGCAGGCCGATATCGCAATGCAACAAATTTATCGCAGTGCAACATGGCAGAAATGGGGAGATGGGCCGGGTGCCGGCCGGGCCCGATCCTTGCGTGGCTGGCTTGTCTGCACACCTGCGGCAGACGCAAAACAGCCCCGCGCGGGGCTGTTTCTCATTCGGGTTGCTGGACTGCTACTTGCTGCCGCCGTTCGCTTTCACGCTGCTGCAGAATTCGGGATGGCTGTTGGCCGCAGTGGCGTCCTTCGCCTCGTCCTCGCAGGCCTTCATCATCGCGGTCTGGTCGTCCGGCGTAAGGGCCTTCCAGGCTTTCACGAAGTCGTCGTTGCTGACCATCGTCTTCATGCTGCTATCGGTGTAGAAGGGCTGCATCTTGGCTGGATCGTCGAGAGCCGACGTTTTGGCAAACGCCGCGCCGCCGACCATCGAAAGTGCCATGGCGCCCAAGCAGATCATCTTGATGTTCATGGGTACTCTCCTGTTGCTTTGGGATCGTCGAAGCAACGATCCATTGGAAAACGACAGGTTTGGGTGAAAGTTCCGGCATTTTTTGCGCAGAAAAGCCGAAACGAGGAAAAATATAGCCGAAAAACTTGAAACTTTCCCCGATTTTTCCCGTAGGAGGCGAGTTTATCGGGTCTCTCGTGCGAGACTGACCACCAGTCGATCGACGCTGGGGTCGTCGAGGCTGACGATATGGGCCATCTGCAGCGCCCGCTTCATGCTGACCCTGGTGACGTCCTGCCGCATGATGACCGGCACAAAGGCCGGCCCCGATCCTGTGAGGACGATCGCCCTGCCGACCAGAACCGGTTCGGAGATGGGAGCCCACTGTACGGTCATGATCGAGGGCTCGCTTGTCTGGCGGCGGTTGATGCCTGTGAAATAGATCCAGTTCAGGCGCGAGATCGCTACGCCGTAGTGGTTGCCGGGCATTCTGGCGCCACCCTGGCCATCGCCCGGGGCCCACCGCGTCACCCGCCGGAAGGTGACCAGCTCGGCCTCACGTCGCAGGAAGGTGACCGAGCGCATCAGAAGGTCGGGGCGGCCGGGAACCGAAAAATAGGTGAAATAAGTGCCGCCGGCGATGGCGGGCGACGGCGGCCGCACCATGTTTTCGTACAGTGCCTCGCGCAGCGACGCGTTGCCGTCGCCGTTGGCTGCGGGAACAGCCGGCTCGCGATACAGCTCGTTTTCGTCGATCTTGAAATAATCGCAGATCAGCCTGGCGGTGGCTTTGTTGGGCACTGCCTTGCCTTGCAGATAGCGCTCGAACTGGGTGCGGTTGATGCCAAGCTCACGGCACACCGCGCTGACGGAAGCGTGGCGCTGGACCAGCCGCCTGAGATTGGCGGCGAGATTCTCGCGAATTGGCACGACATCTCCCCGACAGACGTACGGACCAGTATTCAAGCGATAGCTTATATACACTTGCATGCCGTGGCGCTGGCGCGAAGATGGACCTTTGGCCAATAGGCAACGATCCCGTAGAGCGTAGGCTGTACGATTCTGACAGTCCGGCTATGCAAGCCGCGTAAATGGGCGTATTTCGGTGGCAAGAGCGACCTCGGATCGGCCTCTCGACATCCTGTAATGGAGGGCGGTTTGGATCATACCGACCTGGTCGAGCTTCTGGACTACACGCAGGCGCAATTGACGAAAATCCGCCAGGCGGTCGCGGCAAGCGATCACGCCGGTGCCATGTTCACCATTGATTGCCTTGTCGGAGCGGCGGCCGAGCAGACGAAGTGCAAGCTTGCAAGCCTGGAGCATGCCGGCTTGCCGATCAGCAAGGATGGGCCGATCGGCAGGGATGGGCCGATCGGCAGGGATGGGCCGATCGGCAGGGATGGGCCCATAGAAGGCGGTGCGGCACCGCCCGGCAAAGCGACATCGGGCAAGCCGGATGCCGGCAGCAGCCGCTCCTGATCAGGCCGCGCCGATCTCGCCGATCAGCCTTGCATATTCGGCCTCGGCTTCGCCGTAACTGCCATTGGCGAGTTCCAGCAGCCCGGCGCGGTCGCGAATGACGATCTCGCCCCGTCTCGAGCGAATCAACGCGCGGCCTTCGAGCAATTGAAGCGCGACGGTGACGCCTGGCCGCCTGACACCAAGCATGATGGCCAGGAATTCGTGGGTGATGGCGAGATGTTCGCCGGGCACCCGGTCGTCGCACATGAGCAGCCATCGCGCCAGCCGCTCCTCGAGCTTCAGCCGCGCGTTGACGAGCGCGGTGCAGCCGGCCTGGGTTTGTAGTGCGTTGACGAAGCGCAGCAGGAACATGCGCAAGGTCGTACTTGCCGCCAAAGCTGCCTTGAAAGCGCCGGCTTCGATGCGGATCGCTTCGCCTTCGAGTTGGACATAACAGGCATGCGGCGCACGGTCGTCGCCCATCACCAGGGAGTATCCCGTCATGCCTTCGAAGCCGATGAAGCCCACTTCGGCCTCTTGGCCGCTTGCCGTGCTGGCGACCACCGAACCAATGCCCTGTTCGATGAAGTAGACGGCCTCGATCGGAACATTCGGGGTCACCAGCATCATGCGCAATGGCAAGTCGCAGCGCTGCATGTGCGGCTCGAGCAACGCCAGATCATCCGCAGGCATGCGCCGCAGCAGTTGGTTTCGGTACGGATGGTTCCCGTCGGGATCAGAGTTTTTGTTGGGATCAGACATGGCGTGGCCCAATGCAGGGCAAGAGCCATCCAATCTCCCAGCCGTCCGTGCCCGTAAAAACGTGAGGACGATGGCCTATGTTTAGGGGCTCTGAACGCAGAAAGATATCAATGCGATATGAAATTCGAAGCACGGCGCCCCCCAACGCCTGTTCGCATATGAAAAGATCGGCCTGAATGTTAGTGTCGGAAACGTACCAAACGCCATTTGGTACAAAACCGACATATTTCACGAGAGCGCCGGATCACGCCGATAAAATCCGCTGGCCAATGAAAAGCGCCATGTCGCGCTGGGCCTGGGGACCGTTCGAAGAAGGGGGAGGACCGGGGGGAGAATTGTACGATAGTTACTGTGATGAAGGCCGATGTTGACTCTTGCTCAGCCCGATTTCATTTTTTGACCCACAGCGTCTAAAGCGCATCGCGTTTGATCCGATTTATGCGATGCGCTTTAGGGTCTTTGTTTATGCATGTCGTTCTCCCAAAGCCGAGGTCACCTTTGGACGACATGCATTAGAAAGTGGCGCTGCTCCGAAAGGGGCTTCTTATGTCGAGCCTTCGTAAGCGCAATCCCGGTCTCCATCCTTCCGATCTGCAACTGTGCCAGCGCATCTTCGATCGGGTCTGCCTGGAGCGCAAATTTGATCGCATGTCGGGGGAGTCGGACGTGCAACTTCTGGCAGCCACGGTGTTTTCGCTGTTCCAGAATGGCTGCCGCAATGAAGGCGAGTTGCTTGAGAGTTTCAGGCGGACCCGCCAATGACCAAGGCCAGGATCACGTCCGCGGCACCGGCCGAAAACGAACCTTACGACGCTGCGGTCTTCGCCCGGAAATACGGCATGTCGCGGAAGGCCGCGGAGGTCGTGCTGTCCGCGAATGGACCGTCCAGAACAGCCTGTGACGCTGCCGCCCGCTCTTTTATGGAAGCGGTTGCCCGCAGAGCGAAGAGCAGCCATAAACACTGATGCTGCGCCTTGAGCGACTGCCGTCTCGCCGCCGACCCGCGGGCGCGTCCAATGCTACCTTCATCGAACACCGTGAGGCGTCAGCCTGCCGGGCCTGTCGGGCCGATCGGACCGGTCACTCCTGAAGTGGCTTGCTGCGCCGTCACGGCGGAGAGTTTCTGCCGTTTGAGCAGCATCGGCTTTTCATAGATCTTCTTCATGGTCACGGCCTCCCTCCGCAAAGTTCGATTGCGGCAGCGTCATCGCCGGCCGCGCTCCTGTCAAGCGGACCTGGTCGAGGGCCGGCCAACCCGAACGAAAATCCACGCCTCAATTCCTGTCGGCCGGCTTGGAACGCATGCGCGAAACCGTCTCGCGCTCGGCGCGTTTGGAGCGCAGCGGCGGCAGGTCGCGGTCGATCAGGTCCATGTCCTCCAGCACCATATCGCCCATGCGCTTGAAGGCGATGTCGAGCGCGCCGGCGCGGTGAGCCGAGCGCAGGAAGCCGGGCAGGGCGCGCACCGGATGGTCCCGCGCCAGCGGTTCTTCGGGGAAAACGTCGCTGGCGGCGACGATGTGGCCGCTCTTCACCGCCGCCATCAGCGCCGGGAAGTCCACCACGCCGGCGCGGCTGAGCAGGATGAAGGCAGCGCCCTTGCGCATGCCGGCAAAGGCGTCGGCACCGAGAAAACCCTGGTTCTCGCTGGTCACCGAGGCAACGACGAAGATGAAGTCGCTGGTCGACAGCACCTCGTCGAGGGAGGCCGGCTCGACGCCATTGTCGATGAGGATCGATGGCGGCAGCCACGGATCGAAGACTTTGGTGCGGGTGCGGAAACCCGACAGCAGCCGGTTGAGCGCCCGGCCGAGATCGCCGAAACCGATGATGCCGACATCGGCGCCGGACAAGAGCCGCGCCGTCTGGTTGCCGTCGCCGCCCCACAGTTCCTGTCCCTGGCGGAAGGCGAGGTCGGCATCGACGATGCCGCGGGCGAGATTGAGTGCCATCGCAAGGCCAAGCTCCGCGACGGGCTCGGCGAACACCAGGCCGGTGGTGACGACATGGATGCCGCGCGCGAACAACGTCTCGTAGGGCATGTTGTTGATGAGGTTGGTCTCGACGTTGAAGACGCAGCGCAGCGCCTTCATCCGGTCGAGCGTTTCGGGCGATATGGGCGGCTGGCCGATGATATAGCGCACCTCGGCCAGCACGTCGGCCGGCAGTTTCGCGACGCCGTCAGCGGTCGTCTCGACGATGCGATAGTGCGCCTTGAGCCGCGCCAGCTGCCGGGCTGTGAAGATCAGGTCGAGCGTGCGTGGTTCAGGCGCACTGATGACCAGCGGCAAGGCGCTGTTGGACATGACTATTCCCTCTGTTCCCCAACGGCCAAAATACCTTGGATGAAACGATTTACAACATCGCGCGGCCGAGGAGAGCGGGATTGGCGCTGGGATGAGGTGACCTGTCGGAGTCGATATGTGCCGGCAATGCAACAGTGAAGAATCGTTTGACCGCGATGGCGTGGATACGACGTAAGAACCAGTAATGGCACAATTGACACGGGGCAGGGAATTGGTTCTGCTGGCGCCGTATCAATTCGGAGGGCACTTTACAGTGAAGAAATACGAGAAACCAACCTTGCAGAAGCGCGACAGGCTTTCGGGTGTCACGGCCCAGACTGCCCCATCGACACCTCCGCCGACGGCAACCTGAGCGGTTGGCGACTGACGCCTTCGCCCTATAAGGGCAATCAATATCGGCGATAGGGCGCCACTGGTCGCGCCCTATCGCATATTGGCCACGGGTGCCCGCCGTTGTCCCAGATGCCGGACCTTACGGCCGATGATCATCAGCTGGCGCGCGGTGTTGTTGCGCAGGCGCCGCACGCGCCATTCCAGCCCGGTGTCGGCGGTAATCGACTTGGCATAGTAACTGACCCGCATGCCATCCTCATCGGCAGCCACCTTGACCGGGTCGTCATAGAAGGCGTTGATCTTGTCAGCCGCCATGCCTGGAGTTTCGAGCCAGCGTGGAATGTGAACCGAATGGAGCTGATCGACATCGGTCATCACGCGGCCGATGCCGACGCCCGGCGTCGGACACGTGGTACAGAAAGCATCGCCGATGAAGATGACCCCGTCGCGGCGATGGCCTTGCGTCGTGCTCAGACTGATCTGCCTGACCTCGACAGGACTCGCGACTTCGAAGTTGCCGCATCGCACGGCTATTTCGGGCATCAATTCGCAGAGCATCTTTTGCGGCTCCTGGCGGAACGCCCGCGTCCACGGCTCGGCCACATTGCGATAGAGGAACATGTTCGCCCGCATCTTGTCGCCGAGGGGAAAGATGCTGATGTAGGCGATACGGTCGGCGGCCCGCCTGCTGTAGCAGGTGACGGACTGATGACCGAAATCGCTGGGCGAGATGGCGAGGTCGAATCCCATCGACAGTGAATGCGCCTTCGATTGCTCGATACGCTCGACGCCGACGGCGCGCCGCACCGCCTCGCCGTGACCGGTTGCCACCACCAGCAGGCGGGCATCGATGACGGTGCCGTCGGCCAGCACAAGCCGCTGCCGGTCCGGTCCAGTCGAGACTTCGGTTACCTTGCCGACCGTCAGCGGCACTTGCGCAGGCAAGGCGTCGCGCAGGCCATTGATCAGCGCGCCATAGGAGAATGTGAATTCAGCCTTCTTCTCATGCGCGAAGAACTGGCCGAGGCGAAACACATGCGTGTCGGTCGTGGAGGTGACGAGACGCTTGAGTGTCGCATCGAGGCCGAGCTTTTCGAACAGCAGCATCTGGTCCATGCCGATCTTCTCGGCCCGGAATTCCTCGTGGTGGACGCGGTGCGGATCGATCAGCGCCACCTTGCGGCCGGCTCGTCCCAACAGAATTGCCAAGGTCGTGCCGGCCATTCCGGCACCGACGATCGCCACATCGACGTGGGCCGGGCCAGCCTCTGAGATACTCATTTTGCTGCTCTTTCTGATGGCAACGGCGCGTTTCACAATCTCCGGTAGAAAATATCTTCCGGACCTAAATCAACCGCAAGCAACCGGCGCGCGTGCTTGGTAGTAACCAATGTTTAGGTTAATCGCGGGTCCGCTGCTTCCAGCGCGGTGCGATCGCCGAGCCATCGATGAACTCAAAGCCGCCAGCCTCGTTGAGCGTGTGAAGTTTACGCCCACTCCATAGCGCACCTGGATTTAAGATGGTTTCAACGACCTGCTCCATGCCGATCAAATCAAGGTGAGAAATGCGTGCGATGCCAAGCGCCGCGCCATAGCTCCTGCGGCAGTCCTGGACCGGGCGCAGCAGGTCGTTGCCGCGCCTGACCATGCGGCCGGCCGGCCGCGCCGAGGCGATATCGATCAGCACGGGATTTTTGGGGTGCGGCGTCCAGGGGCCGCGAAAATCCGGCGCCGACCACAGATGCAGCGCGTCGGAGAAGGCGCCGCCGCCGTCGCGGACGGTGGCGAACAGCCACCAGGCGCCGCCATGCTCGACAAGCGTGGCGTCGCTGGCGACGACACCGGACAGAAGCGTCGCCTCCTTGACCCATCCGCCGGGAAAAGCTGTGGCCCGGTAGAGATCGACCGTGCCGTTGGCGCAGCTTTCCGGCACCATCCAGACCTCGCCGTCGCGCTCGAAGACGAAGGGGTAGGAGAGATGGTAGGGCAGCTCCAACACCGGTTCAGGCCTTCCGAGCGGGCCTGCCGGGCCGAAGGGAACGGCGGAGATGATGGCTTTGCCGAGCCGATGGATATAGTCCTCGATGAACAGGGTCAGCTGGCCCTGGTAGAGGATGGGGAACGGATCGGCGTAGAAGCGGCTGCCGTCGTCCGGCAACTCTTGCCAACCCGACGCCGGATGCGCGCGCAGCTCGAACAGATCGCGGCTCCCGGTTTGCCGCCAGCCGACCTTCCAGTGCGGCGCGTTGTAGCAAAGGTGATAGATCTTCTGGATGATCCGCCGCGCCAGCGCCTTGCCGGCCCTGACCCCAAGCTTGCCCGCCGAGGGCATTGGCGGCGGGCCACCCACCTGCGCCGGTTCGGGCAGATCAGGCACGGACTTTGCCGCGCCTGACATGGCAGCTATGATCAGGCTTGCTGTGCGCGCCAGCATATCCTGGAAGGACGCCAGCGCGATGCCGCCATATTCGGTGCCCAGACGCCCGGCGGCGATCGCAACGCCGTTCTCCTCGATGCGGGCAAGCGGCGTGCGACCTGCGAGGATCAGGGCCAGCAAGGCCGCTTCGCCGCTGGCGCCGTCATAGGTGACGCGCCAGATCCGTGTGCTTTCCAGCCTGACATCGCCGCAGAGGTCGATGACCAGGTCAGGCGAAGCGGGGGACTGCCGGTAGGGCGCGAGCGCCGAAAGCGGCACACGCTTGGCCAGTCCATCATGGGACAGTCCGTGGATCGCCGTTTCGAGTTGAAACAGGGCCGCGGCGCTGCGCGGAATGCCACCGCCCGCCGGCCTGACATCGACGGACAGTTCGACGTCTTCGAGCGCGGCAAGGCGCTCCAGCAGCGTGACGTGAAAGGCGCGGACGCAGTCGCCGTCCAGGCGGAGGCTTATCTGCATGTTGGAGGTCCGAAAAGGCGGTGCCCGGCCTTGCCGGCCAGGCCGGTCCGGTCAAATTGTAACCCCATCTGCATTCGTCTCCGCTCGCTGCGTAGCCAACACCTCGATATGTATATTTTTAAGCAAACCGCGTGCCAAAATTCACGTCACCTCTCAACATAATTAACAATGTTTTAACAGTTGGAGGAATAGCTAGGTTAGCGCCGCAAACTGGTCTTGCCGGCATATGGAGTATTGTCGGAGGCAGCCATGCAATCATCCCTGCCCATGGTTCCTCAGCAACACTCCCCGGATCCGGCACGCGCGGGATCATATGCAGCCTCCACTGTCGAACTGGGCGATCTGAAGCGCATCCTGGTGCGCCGCCGGTTCTGGATCTTCGGCACCGTCGCACTGCTGACGCTGGTCGCCCTGCTCTACGGCCTTTTCACACCGGCGCTCTACAGCTCGGCGGCGGAAATCCTGATCGATCCGCAGGACCTGCAGGTGGTCACCAACGACGTCAATCCCAGCCGTATCTCACCCGATGGCGGCATCACGCAGGTCGAGAGCCAGGTCAGCGTGGTCCAGTCGACAGGCGTGCTGATGCGGGCGATCGCGGCGACAAACCTGACGCAGGATCCGGAATTCAATGGGCAGGGCTTGCTGTCGCGCCTGCTCGGTTCGGCATCAGCCGAAGGCGACAGGTCGGTGCAGACACTCGACGCGCTGCGCCGGCGCCTGGCGGTGAAGCGGGCCGACAAGGTCCTGGTCCTCGACGTCATCGTCACCGCCAAGAGCGCCGACAAGGCCGCCCTCCTGGCCAACGCCATCGCGCAGGCCTACCTGGTCGACCAGGCGAGCGCGCGCGCGAAAATGGCCAAGGACGCTTCCGAGTCGATCACCGCGCGGCTGGACGAGCAGCGCAAGCGCGTCCAGCAAGCCGAAAACGCCGTCGAAGCCTACAAGTCCGCCAACAACATGGTGATGGCGGCAGGCAATCTGGTCAGCGACCAGGAACTGACCGAGATCAACACGCAGCTTGCGGCGGCGCAGAGCCGCACCGCGGCGCTGAAGGCGCAGGTCGATCAGATGCGCCGGCAGAGCGGCACGCCGGACGCAACTTCGGAAGCAATGCGCTCGGCGGTGATCTCGAGCCTGCGGGCGCAGGAGGCGACGTTGGTCGACCAGGTCTCGCAGCTCGGCACGGAGTTGGGGCCGCGTCATCCCTCGCTGATCGCAGCCCAGCAGCAACTGCGCGACACGCGCCAGCTGATCGTGCGCGAACTTGGCCGCATCGCCACCGCCACCGAGACCGACTACGAACGGGCGCTGGCCAACCAGCAGGCGCTGGAAGCCAAGGTCGCCGGCATGAAGAGCAAGTCGCTCGACACCGATCAGGCCTCGGTGCGGCTGCGCGAATTGCAGCGCGACCTCGAGGCGCTGCGTTCCGTCTACTCGAACTATCTCCAGCGCGCCCAGGAGACGCGCGAGCAGATCAATGTCGACAGCACCAATGCGCGCATCATCTCCAACGCCATGCCCGCCTTGAAGAAGAGCTGGCCGCCTCTGCCGCTGCTGTTGCTGGGCGCGATATTCGGCGGCCTTGGGCTCGGCACCGGTCTGGCGCTGATCGCCGAATATTCCTCGCCGACGGTGCTTTCCAGCGCCCAGATGCAGTCGGCCATCGACGCGCCGGTGCTGGGCGTGGTGCCGGCAAAGTCAGACACAGGCCGGCGCTGGTGGCCTTTCGGCGGGGCGCGCGCCGCCGCCTCCAGCCAGAAGACCGATGCCGTCGTCGGCCTTGCGCTCAGGCGCATGTTCAGTTCGGGCCAGCGTCCGGCGGACTGGCCGCTGGTGCCTTCCATCTTGGTGACATCGTCGCCGGGCGAGGGCGCGCAGCGCAGCCGGGTGGCGCGGCTGCTGGCCAATGCCGCGGCATCCAGGGGCAGCCGTGTGCTGTTCATCGATGCCAATGCTGGCGGCGGCGGCCAGAAGGATCCGCAGCCGGGGATCCTCGATGTTCTGCGCGGCGAGTACGCGTTCGAGGCCGTCAGCCATTACGCCGCCGGCAGCAACGTTGCCGTGCTGGGCAGGGGCCGCTCAAAGGCGGTCTTCCAGGAAGCGCATGGCATCTATTTTGCGCAGCAGATGCTGGCGCGGGCCAGCCGGAGCTTCGACCTCGTCGTCATCGACGGTGGCGCGCTGGCCGACAATCTCAATGCCTCGCCGCTGGTCGCCATGGCCGACGAGATCGTGCTCGTCGCCACGCTGAACGCCACCCCGATGCGCGACGTCACGACGACTTCGCAGGCGGTCTCCGTGATGGGGCGCCTGCCGACAGCCGCCTTGCTGGTCGACGAGGCCGCCTGATATGGCGGCCAGTTGGAGCGCAAGCGCTTCGAACCTTGGTGCTGCCGCACCCCGCGCCGGCACGCCCATCTCCGGCACCTCGGTCGATGCACTGACGCACTTCGGACTGATCGCGGCGGTAGCGGTGCTGTTCAGCATCTCGGGGGGCATGCTGTGGCTGGTCGGCTACAATTATGATGGCCTGTTCGGCAACCCGGCGACCAAGATCCACCCGTCCACCTATCTCATCGTCCTGCTGCTTGCCTGGCGCTCCTGCGCATCAGGCAATCCGGTCGGCCATATCGTCCATCTCGCCGACAGGCGGCCGGCCAGCGCGCTGATGGCCGCCATATCGATCGTGCTTCTGGTCGTCGTCATCGCCAGGCAGCGGCCCGGTATGGCCGGCATGATCGATACGTTCGTGGCTGCGGCACTTCTCGTGCTGATGCTCAGCGAGGACGACGAACGGACCTTCGCCGGGCTGCAGACCGTCGTCCACGTGGTCATGACAGCGAATGCCTTGCTTGCCCTTTTCGAGTTCGCCACCAAGACGCTTATCTTCCCCTATCGCCTCGACGGCGTGGCGTTTACCACCGATCTGCGCTCGAGCGCGCTGCAGGGGCATCCGCTTGCCAATGCCATGGTGACTTCGATCTATGTGCTTGCGCTGCTCTCCGGTGCCAGATCCCTGTCGATGCCTGTGCGGATAGGGTTGATCGGCTTGCAATGCGCGGCACTCGTCGCCTTCGGCGGCCGCACGGCGATGGTGACGACGGTGGTGCTCGGCGGCTGCTACCTGCTTTTTCAGGGCATCACCAAATTGCGCCAGGGCCGCGTCAATCTCCTGGGTGCGGCACTCGGCTTCATGCTCGCCGCCCTGCTGCCGGTCGTCATCATCGTGGCGGCATATCTGGGCTTTTTCGACGCGCTGCTGGAGCGCTTCGTGTCGGACAGCGGCAGCGCCAATGCCCGCGTCGAGATGTTCGAGCTCTTCAAGCACCTGGAATTGCGCGATCTGATCGTGGGGCCGGATGTCGACCTGATCGACAGCCTGCGCCGCATCAACGGTCTCGAACAGGGCATCGAGAACCCGATCATCCGCACGGTCCTTTATCAGGGCGCCTTCTTCACGCTTTTGCTGACGTTCGGCTTCGTGCTGTTCCTGTTCGAGGTGGCGCGCCGCTGCCATCCCGGCATCTGGCTGCCGATGCTGGGCTGGGTCATCCTGATCAACACTTCGGAAAGCGTCGCGTCGAAGACGACGCTGCTGACCAAGTTCGTGGTGCTGGCATTGGTGCTCTATCGGCCGGCGCGGGCAGCGTTCAGGCCGGTCAGTCCGCCGGCATGGTCAGGCCAAGCGCCGCGATGATATCGGGGTCCAGCGCCCGGGTGGTGTCGTCCATCATGCCCATGCCATCGAAGAGATCCCACAGTGCCCAGGCGAAGCCGAGTTCCTCGGCGCTCCGCCTCACATCGGCGATGTAGCGCCCGCGATCCGGATTGGGCGCGGCGACATAGCGGGCGTCGGTGCGCAGCGCGCCGAACTCGCCCATGATGATGCGTTCCGGCGCAAGGCTATGGCCATCGGCCCAATCGCGGACCTGGCGAAGATATTTGTCGACAAACCAGCGGTCGGGCTGGGCGTCGAAATAGACTTTCAGCACACGCTCGGTCTCGGCATAGGCTGCTTGCTTGGCGTCTTCAGGGGTTTCGGTGTCCTGCGCCATGCGCGCCCTGACCGATGCCAGCGTCTGTTGCAGCGAGCCGGCGGATGCCGGCCACGGCACATTGTTGAGCGACCGATAGACCGGCTCGCGCATCCAGGGCGCGCCCTGATGGCTGAACAGATAGGGCTCATAGAAGTGGAAGGTGAACAGGATCGGCTCGAAGGGCGACAGCGGGCCCGGATCGAGCGCGGTCAGTCCGCTCACCATCGAGCCGCAGCCTCCGGTGACGACCAACGGCAGGGTCGCTGCCGATGCCCTTGCCGCGGTCAGAAGCGCGAGCTGGATTTGCAACCAGACGTTCGACGCGCAGGCCTGCGCCGGTTCGTTGACCGGCTCGAGCGCCACCCTGCCGGGCTGGAACCGCGCCAGCCTGCCGGCAAGCTCGCCGACCAGCCCGCGATAGAGATCGAAAGCGGGTGCGGCGGTGCTGGAGACCATGCGGTCGGGGTTCCAGTAATGGGTGGCAGCGTTGGCCTGGATGTTGACGATGATGCCAAGATCGGCGTCGAGGGTGGCGGTGACGGCGGCGTCCAGCATGTCCAGCAACTGACTGCGCGTCTTGGCGTCGGCGGCCAGGAAAGGGCCGGGATCGATGGGCAAGCGGATGAAATCGAGCCCGGTCTCGCGCAACCGACGCAGGTCGTCTGGGGTCGGCACCGGCCGTTGCGACTGGAAGGGCGGCCAGCCGTAGTCGGTGCGGGGTGCGGGAAATTCACGCGTCAGCGAGAACCAGGGCCAGGCGTTGACGCCGCGCCGTAACCGCGTCTCGGCGGCGGCGCGAGCGATTGGTGCGACCGGGAGCGAGCCGAGAGCCGCTGCAGTGGACAGCGCGGTCCGCAGCACCCGCCGGCGCGACCAGCCTATCATACGGTTCCTGGCGATGCGTGATCCATCGCAGTGGTCTTGGCGGCGGTCATGCCGAGCAGATGATAGGCCTCGTTTTCATAGGCGAGCAGGACATCGTCCCAGCGAAAGGCTTCGCGGGCCCGCGCCCTCGCGGCAACGCCGCAGGCCTTGACCAGGGCATCATCGTCCAGCGCCTGCTGCATCCGCTCGGCGCAACTGTTCTTGTCGGTGAAGTAGATCGCCGCAGCCCCTGCGGTCCACCTGTTGTAGGGATTGTCATGCGCGATCACCATGTTGCCGGCCGCCAGCGCCTCGACCAGCGACGGGTTGGTCCCGCCCACCGTGTGGCCGTGCAGATAGGCGCGGGCGTGGAAGCGCAGGGCCTTCACCGTTGCCTGGTCGTAAATGGCGCCCGGCAGCACCACCGAACCGTTCGCCGCCTTGCGGATGGCGGCATGGTAGGGGATGTCGTCGGACAGCGTTCCCAGCACCACCAGCTTCATGTCGCGCTTGGTGGAGCAAAAGGATTCGACAATCGGCAGGATGTTGTTGTCGGGTTCGATGCGCGCGATCGAGATGAGATAACGCCCGGGCTCGAGGCCGAGCGCCCGGACCGGCGCCTCGGGCGCTGATGCCACCGGATCGGCGCCATAGGCGATGGTGGCGATGGCGCTGCGCGGCCGGCGCGTCGCCAGGTGATCGGCGATGGCGGGATGATCGGCGACCAGCCGATGCGAGGCCCAAGCGCCGATCCATTCGTTGAGCCAGAACCAGGTTCGCGCCGCCATCCCCCATTTGGGGCGACGCCACTCGATGCCGTCCATGTTGGTGAAGATCTTGCGCCGCTTCAGCCTGAGCCAGGTCAGGAAGACCGCGCCATTATAGCCGAGCACCAGGCAAACGCCCTGTCGCCTGGCAGCATCGCGGGCGCATTGCCAGTCGAATTCCAGGGTCGCGCGCGGTCCCTTGGAGGCGACCTGGATGTGAATGAGCTCGATGCCGCGCCAGGTTTCGCTGCGCACCCGCTGGTCGATCCGCTCGACCTCATCCTGGCAATAGACGCCGACCTTCCAGCCGCGCCCGACAAGAAACAGCGCCAGTTTTTCGGCAAAGGTTTCAAAGCCGCCATGGGCCGCGGGTATGCCGCGGGTCCCCAGGATTAGAATGGCGGGCTTTTCTGGTTTCATGGCCGGCGGCACTTTCACACATCTCATATATTAGATATTGCTTAATTTATAATGAGCAGACCGCAACTTTCGTGCCATCTTCCGATTTCGGTATCCTGGGAGGGGATCATGGCGCGGGGTTGTAAAAAAACGGTGTTGAACCCGGTGGTTGTTTCATTCTCGGTCAACCCTTCTGTGCGTAGCTGTATCGAAACGAAGCAATGCCAGGGGCGTACGGCCGACAGTCGGACATATCGAACCGATAGTCGGGCATATCGAACCAGGCATGATTCTTGCGGACGGGGTTCTGCCACAATCGCCCAGCGCGATGGTTGTAGCACCCGGCGGGAAACAAAGATGCGGATTGCCTGCGTTCATCAGGGTTATGAACTCTATGGTTCTGACCGCAGCTTCGCGGAGAGCGTGGCTGCGCTGCGCGCCGCGTTTCCGTCGGCCGACATCGAGGTGGTCTTGCCGCGCAGCGGGCCGATCGTCCAGATCCTGGAAGCGCATGCCAGCCGGATCGTCTTCGAACCGCTCTGGGTGCTGAGGCGCCAGGCCATTGCGCGCCTTGCGACAGTCGAGATGGCGCGATTGCCGGTTGCCGTGTTCAGGGCGTGGCGGCGCCTCAAGGCCTGCGACCTCGTCTATGTCAACACCTCGATCGTTGCCGACTATGCGCTGGCCGCGCGCTTGCTGCCTTACAAGGCCGTCCTGCACATCCACGAAATCCCCGAAGGCGCCATGCGCAGGGTACTTGTCGGCCTGATGCGCTGGAGCCATGCGGATCTGATCTTCAACTCGCGCGCGACACGCACCGCGTTTGGCGATCCCAAGGCGGCGCGCGCATATGTCGTCTACAACGGCGTTGCCGGGCCGGCGGCGGTCGAACCAATGACGTATAACGGCAAGCGCCCATTGCGGGTGCTGCTGCTCGGCCGCATCAACCGGATCAAGGGGCAGGAGGTCCTGCTGGAGGCGATCGCCTCGATGCCGGCAGAACTCCAGGCGAGGGTCGAGGTCAGGCTGGTCGGCGGCGCCTTCGAAAGCACCGAGCGCGAGCGTGCGCTTGCCGAACTGGTCGAAACCATGGGGCTTGTCGGGCGCGTCGGAGTCCTGCCTTTCATTCCCGATCCCTCGGAGCATTATCGCTGGGCCGACATCGTCACCGTGCCGTCGCGGCGTCCGGAATCGCTGGGCCGCGTCGCCATCGAGGCGATGGCTTATGGCCGGCCGCCGCTTGTGTCGGCGATCGGCGGGCTGGTGGAAGTGGTCAGCGACGGGCAGACCGGCTGGCATGTTCCGCCCGGCGACGCAGTAGCTCTTGGCGCGAAATTGCAGGAGATCATCCTCGCCCCTGAGGCCTGGCGCGGGTTTGTCGCTGCCGGGCGCGCGCGCTATGAGGCGATCTTCAGCGAGCCGGTCGCGGCCGCGGCGATCACCGCGATCGCCGCCGAAAAGCTGAAGACGACCATCGCGCGGCCGGGCAGGGCGCCCGCTGCCCGCGCAGCGGAGACACGGCCGTGAAGTTAGCGTTTCCGAGCCATCTGGTTCGACGCCTCGTGCTGATGATCGGCGGCGAGGCGATGCAGAGCGGCTTTCATTTCGCCCTCAACATCATGCTGTTGCACATGCTGTCGGCGCAGGGCTACGGCCTCTTCGCCATCGGCATGGTGATGGGCGGGGTCGGCCTGTCCTATATCAGGTCGCTCACCGCTGTTCCCGCCAGCATCTGGATGAGCAAGAGCACCAACAGCGCCGGCGTCGATACCTATGACGTGGCGTTCGGAACGGCGGCGCTGATCGTGGCGTTGCTGATGGCCGTCGGCACGGCTGTTCTGATGCATGTCCTTGGAGATCCAAGCGGAATTGCCGCCGGCTGCTTCGTCGGTGCCTGGTCGTTGCGCAGCCATATGCGCACGGCTTTCTTCGCACGGCGCCAGCAGGTTGTCGTCTCCATCAGCGATGGCGCTTTTACAGTCGCCGGCTGTGTCCTGACCGGGCTGTCGATCTGGTTGGTCCAGGACCCGCTGCAGACCGTATTCTATGCACTTGCAGCCGCAAATGTGTTCGGCATTTTCGTCCTGGTCCGCCTGGCTCGGCGCTCGCTTCGCATCAGCTTCCGCATGCCGACGCGCCGACGCTATGTCAGGCTCTGGCCCCAACTGCGCTGGTCGGCATTCAGCGCGACCACCACCAACATCCAGGGTCAATGTCTGGCGCTGCTGGTCGCCGGCATTGCCGGGCCAGCCGCCTACGCACCGCTGGCGGCGGTTCTGGTGCTGTTTGCTCCGCTGCGCATCATCAGCCTTGCGTTCGTCAACATGACGCAGCCGGATCTCGCCAGGCTGATGCGGAACAATGAAACAGGCCGTGTCTGGACGCAGGCCAAGATCTGGGCGCTCGTCATGGGGCTCGGCGGCCTTGCTTATGGATGTGCGATCATGTTCGTCCTGCCGATGATAAAATCCCAGGCTCTCCAGGACGCTTCGACCTGGTTCATCGGGCTTTTCGTGATCGCGAATTTTGTCCCGATCATGCTCTATATCATGCCCCGCATCGTGCTTGAGATACTCGGCGATTTTCGGATCGTCGCGTTCATCACCACGGGCGGCGCGGTCGTCGGGCTGGCGCTGATCGCGGCCCTGCTGGCAATCGCGTCTCCGCCGTGGGCGTTGTTGGGTTCCGCCGTCTCGGAGATGTTCGTACTCGTGGCATCGTGGTATTTCGCGCATCACCGCATGTGGAATATCGAGCATCCCGATGAGGCGCGCGACAGCCGGTTGGGCGCGTGGCGGCGGACCTTGCCGTTCGCTACGGCAAAGCGATAGGAAAAAACATGGCAGTCCAGGCGGTGCAAATTGCTGCGGTGACCGGCTCGCCCGATGGCCAGTCCTCCCATCCGGCCACCGTCGTCGCCATCGATGCCTACACGGCGCGGCTCCACACCAGCTTGGAAGCGGTGAGGCCGCTCTGGCTGCGCCTCCAGGCGGACGGTGTGTGCACCGCCCACCAGAATTATGCCTGGGCCGAGGGGATCGTCGCGCGGCTAATGCCGGAAGGTGCGGAACTGCTCATCGTGGAGGTAAACGATGCCGTGACGGGCGCGCCGCGAATGCTGGTGCCGCTGATACGGCGGCCGGCCTTCCGCCATCGGGTGATCGAATGGCTGAGCTGTGGCGTTTGCGACTATTCGGCACCGCTGCTGGCAGATGCCAGCCCGTGGACGATGCAATCGGCGCAGGCCGCGTGGGCTGCGGTGCGTTCCGTGCTGCCGCCGGCGGACCGCATCCAGATCACGGGAATTCCGCAATCGATCAGCGGCGTCGCCAACCCTCTGGCCTTGCTCGCAGCCACGCGCGATTCCCTGCATACCAGCTTCGGGCTCGCCATCGACGGCGACCCGGAAACCGTGCTCAAGCGCCTATGCCGGCCATCCTTCGTCAAGGCCTTCAACAAGGACTGGCGCCGCCTCGAACGGCTTGGCGACGTGGAACTGGTCGAAGCCAACACGCCGGCCCTGGTGGAGGTCATCTTCGGCGGCCTGGTCCGGATGCGGCTCAGCCGCTTTCGCGAACTGGGCCGCTTCGACCTGCTGACGCAGGCGACGGCTGTCGACTTCTATCGAAACGCCGCTCTCGAGGGCCTGTCGGATGGATCGGTGCGGCTCTTCGGGTTGCGTGTTGGTGAAGCTCTGATCGCCGTACAATACCTGCTGATCCATCAAGTCACCGTTCATGCTCTGCTGATCTCAATCGATCAGGGCGCGGTGCCCAATGTCTCGCCGGGACTTCTGATCATGGGCAAGTTGATGAGCTGGGCGCGCGGCCGCGGTTTCGATTATTTCGACCTGTCGGTCGGCAACCAGAGTTATAAGGAACATATGGGTGCCGTGGGTTCGGGCCTGCGCGAGCTTTGCCACGGGATTACGGTGCGAGGCAGCGCCGTGAGCGCAGCCATCGAGGTCCGCAACCGGACCGAGGTGTTCGTGCGCTCCAAACCTCGGCTGCTGAAGAGGCTCCAGGGACTGATGCGGGACTTGCGGCGCCTGCGTGGGGGATCGGAATGACGGGAGAAGCATGTGGCAAGCTACGCGGCGCGAACGACTCCGATAAGGGATTTGCCCGGTGGGCGGCTTTCCCCGACTGTCGCCAACGCTGATGCAACCGCGCACTTCACGGCTCGGCTGCACACCAGTTTCGACACCGTAAGGCTGCTATGGCTGCTGCTTGAGGCGCACGGCGTCTGCACTGCCCATCAGCACTATGCCTGGGTCGAAGGAATCGCCGCACGGCTGATGCCCAAGGACGCGAACCTGGTCGTCATCGAGGTGAGTGACGCCGTGACCGGCGCGCCGGCCATGCTGCTGCCGCTGATGCGGCGCCGGGCCCTCGGCCACCACGTCATCGAATGGCTGAGCTGCCGCGTGTGCGACTACTCGGTGCCGCTGCTGGCGGATGGGAGAGCGTGGACCAGGCAGAGTGCCGACGCCATGTGGGCGGCGGTCCGTGCCGTTCTGCCACCGGCGGATCGCATCCATATCGCCGGGATCCCGCAGCAGATCCACGGCCTGGTCAATCCGCTGGCACTGCTTTCGGTGGCGCGCGACTCCATCCAGGTCACCTCCGGCCTCGTCCTGCATGGCGACCCGGAGACGCTCATCAAGCGGATCTGCAAGCCGTCCTTTGCCAAGGCCTTCCGCAAGCATTGCCGCGGCTTCGAGCAGCTTGGTGGCCTCGCTCTGGTCGAGGCCGACACGCCTGATCTGACCGAGGAGCTCCTGGATGTGCTGCTGGAATTGCGGCTGAAGCGTTTTCGTGAGCTTGGGCGTTTCGACCTCCTGACGCAGGTCCCGGTCGTCGATTTCTACCGCGCCGCGGCGCTGCAAGGCCTGTCCAATGGATCTGTGCGGCTCTTCGGTCTACGCGTCGGTGAAGCCTGGCTCGCCTCCATCTATGTGCTGGTCAGAAAAGGCACACTTCACGCCCTCCTGCTGGGCATCGACCAGAACGCGGTCGCCAATGTCTCACCCGGCCTGACGACGATGGGCAAGCTGATGATGTGGGGATGCGAGCGGGGCTTCGACTATTTCGACCTGTCGGTCGGCGGCCAGGGCTACAAGCAACATATTGGTGCCGCGAGTTCGGTTCTGGCCGAGATCTGCGAACCGGTGACGGTGCGGGGCAGGGCTGCGAACGCAGCCATTCTGCTGCGCAGCCGGGTCGAAGGCATGACGCGGTCGCGCCCCCGGCTGCTCAAAGCCGTTCAGGGCCTGACGCGCCGCTTGCGGCGATTGAAGGACTGAGGACGAGCGTTTGCCGGTCCTGCCGACGACCGATGCAAAGAGGCACCAAGGCCGGCAAGGTTGTTGACAGGGTTGGTTGGCTCTATATTTGAAAGCGCGCTTGACGTTCAGAAATGAGTGTCGTCGGCAGATTTTCTCAAATTGGCGTTTTCGGCAGATCATCTCGATGAATGCAAGTTTAGGAGATGGGATTCGTTCCATCCTCATTATTCAAACGAAGTACATTGGAGATGTCGTTCTGACATCTGCTTTGGTTCGCAATCTGCGTCTTTCTTATCCACAAGCATCGGTAACCATGCTTTGTGCGCCGGGACTCAAGCAGTTCATCGTCGCGCAAGGGATCGCCGATGTTGCCGTTGGCTTTGAATCCCGCGGCAGAGGAAGGACTCTGCTCAAGCGTTTGAGCGACTATCGTGGCGTCATCTCTGATCTGCGGCGTCGAAAATTCGATCTTAGCATCGACCTTACCGATTCAAAAACCTCGCGGATAATGCATCGTTTGATCGGCGCTCCACTTCGCGTCGGCTTCGATCCTTCCGAGCATCCGATGAAGTTCTGGGAAATCCAGCTTGCAAACGTTCTCGCCGCGACTTTCGGACAGGGTGGCCCCCATTATCTCTACAGGAACCTGTCTCCACTCCACGCGCTTGGGTTGGATTGTCAGGACCCAACGCCTCGGCTGCAGCCGAACGGGACCGCCCAGGAAGAGTGTGCCAGGATTCTTGCGGAAAACGCTTTGGCAAAGAAGTCATATGTGGCCGTGCATGCCGGCGCTAGGTTCGAAGGGCGTTGTTGGCCGCCGCAACATTTTGCTGCGGTCATCGACGAGGTATACGCCAAAACCGGGTTGCGATCTCTGCTCGTTGGTGGGCCGGACGAGGGGCTTGCCGCGCAAAGGATCCTTGAAGTGGCAGCGTCGCCGGTCGCCAGTGTCGTCGGAAAGGCCTCGCTTGAAGTCCTGACGGCATTGTTGGCCGAAGCATCAATCTTTCTAGGCAATGAGAGCGGCCCGATGCACATCGCGGCATCTGTCGGAACTCCAGCGGTGGGGTTGTACGGCCTGACGTCGCCTGAGCAATGGGGCCCGTTCGGTGTCCCGAACCGGACGCTCCAGCCGGTCATGCCCTGTCCATGCATCGCTCCAGGTGTTTGTAAAGAAAACAACCCCGGTGGGGTCTATTGTGTGCAGCGGCTTCAGGTTGCCGAGGTCGCGGCAGCGACACTCGATCTCATCGGGGAAGTCCGGAAATCCACTCATTCGGGTATGCCGGCCGCTTCGTAGGCTGGCGGTAACAGGCACGATCACGCGCGGCTACGTCTTCGCGCGCTTCACATCGTGATTCAGGCCGAGACCCGAGCATCTTCAAAAGACTGCAAAAATTAACCGGACTGCAACCTGCACTGCCACGAAATTGACAGGACACCTCGTCTCCGGCATCCTTGGAGCCAGTCGCAAGGCCGCCGGCAGCGGCCGCGTTGCGTGTCAGGGCGACCGAGGGCAGTGTCATGTTCAGTCCCGTCACAGGTCAGAATTCCAAACGCGCCGCGGTGCGCAAAGCGCTCGATCGTCACAAGGTCTACATCACCGAGCAGCGTTTTTCGGAGGGCACCTACCAAGCCCGGGTTCTGGTCGATGGCGAGGCCTATTGGGTCGACGAATTCCGGCTGAGCCAGTTGCAGCAAGGGCTGTCGCCGGCGGAGCTCGAGTTGACGCCGGCCGCTGACGATTGAGAGCGTGACTGGCTTGTTCCTGGCCGCCGTGCTTCGATCTTTGCGATGACAACTCCACCAAAGCTCAAAGCCTATCGCGCCAAACGCGAATTCGCCAAGACGCCGGAACCGGTTGGCGGGCTCGTCAGCAGCGACGGTAACCGCTTCGTCGTGCACAAGCACCACGCCACCGCAGACCATTATGATCTGCGACTGCAGGTCGGCGATGTCTTGAAGAGCTGGGCGGTGCCGCGCGGGCCTTCGCTCAATCCGGCCGACAAAAGGCTGGCGGTCGAGACCGAGGATCATCCGCTCGAATATATCGACTTCGAGGGTGTCATTCCCGAAGGCGAGTATGGCGGCGGGCCGATGATCGTCTGGGACACCGGCAGCTGGGCGCCGATGGACGATGTCGAAAAGAGCTTGCGCACCGGCGCCTTCAAGTTCCGGCTGGCCGGCGCCAAGCTCAATGGCGGCTGGATGCTGACACGGCTGAAACCGAAACCCGGCGAGGACGAAAACAAGAAGAACTGGCTGCTGTTCAAGGAGCGCGACCTCGCCGCCGACACCGCGCTTGACATCCTCACGGCCCGGCCGGAGAGCGTCAAATCCGGATTGCGCATCGAGGAGCTGGCGGCGCCGGCAAAGCCCGCCGCCAAACCCGCGCCCAGACAGGGATCGCTGAAGCCCGGCACGCTGCCGGGCGCCTTCAAGGCCCCCATGCTTGCCCGTATCGAGCCGCAGCTGGCGACGCAGGTGCCAAAACCGCCCGATGGCGAAGACACCAAACAAGTCTGGCTGCACGAGATCAAATTCGACGGCTACCGCACCATGGCGCATCTCACTGACGGCGTGGTCAAGCTGATCACCCGTGGCGGCATCGACTGGACGAAGCGTTATGGCGACCTGCCGCATGCGTTCGCCAAACTGCCGTGCCGCGACGCCATCATCGATGGCGAGATCGTGGTGCTCGACGCCCGGGGCATCAGCCGTTTCGCGCTGCTGCAGGATGCGCTGGCGGAGGGCGCCGGCAGCAAGCTCCATTTCTACGCCTTCGATCTTCTCCATCTCGACGGCTGGGACCTGACCAAGGCGCCGCTGGTCCGGCGCAAGGCGCTGCTGGCGCAGATGCTATCGGGCCTCGGCGCCAATTCCGCCATCCAGTTCTCCGACCATGTCGAGGGCTCGGGGCAGGGGCTCTACGACCAGGCGTCGGAACTGGGGCTGGAGGGTGTCGTCTCCAAGCGCGCCACGGCCATCTATCAGAGCGGCCGAAGCAAAAGCTGGACCAAGACCAAGGCGCTGCAGTCGGGCGACTTCGTCATCGCCGGCTTCACCATCTCCGATGCGGCCGAAGGGCTGGCGGCGCTCGGCATGGCAGAGTTCGAGGATGGTGAATTGCATTATCGCGGCAAGGTCGGCACCGGTTTCGATGCCGCCACCGCCGGTGAGTTGCTCGCCAGGCTGGAGCCGCTGCGGGAAGGCGCCACCGCGCCCGAGGGCGTTCCGCGCGAGGTCATGCGCGAGATGAACTGGGTGCGGCCGCTGCTGTCGGCGCGCATCCACTACGCCAACCGCACAGCGGACAACGCACTGCGCCACGGCGTCTTCCGCGGTTTGAGGGATGTCGGCCTGTCGACGCCGGTATCCTCGACACGCAAGCGGCTGATCGCCGAGGCTGACCTTGCCACCATCTGGGTGACCAACCCGACGCGCCGGCTGTTCGGCAAGACCGGCCCGACCAAGCTCGACATCGCTGTCTATTACGCGCTGGTCGGCGATTTCATGCTGCCGCACATTCTCGGCCGGCCGGTGTCGCTGGTGCGCTGCCCGACCGGCCTGCCGAAGGATTGCTTCTTCCAGCGCCACGCCTTCACCGGCATGCCGCCCTCGGTGGTGACATTCGAGGCGACAAATTCCGAGGGCGAAACCAAATCCTATCTCTCGGTCGAAGGCGCGAAAGGGTATCTGGCGCTGGCGCAGTTCGGCGTCGTCGAGTTCCACACCTGGGGCACCCACCGCGCCAGCCTCGACAGACCCGACCAGATCGTCCTCGACCTCGATCCGGGCGAGGGGATCACCTGGCGCGAGGTGGTCGAGGCCGCCGTGCACATCAAGGACGAATTGGAGCGCCTGGGGCTGGTGCCGTTCGCCAAGACCTCCGGCGGCAGCGGCATCCACATCACGGTGCCTGTGACAGGCAAGCAGAACTGGAAGAAACTGCACCAGGCAACCAGCGCGATCGCCACGCATCTGGCGATAACGGCGCCTGATACTTTCACCACCACCATGGGCAAGGACAACCGCAAGAAGCGCATCTTCATCGACTACCACCGCAATGCGCGCGGCCACACCTCTGCAGCACCTTACTCCTTGCGCGCCCGCACCAATCTGCCGGCCTCGACGCCGGTCAGCTGGAGCGACCTCGAATCCATCGATGCGCCGCAGGATCTGAATTATTCGTCGCTGCCGGGGCTGTTGGCGACGTCGGGCGATCCGTGGGCGGAGATTGATAAGTTTGCGCGGGATCTGCCGGTGGTCTCGGGGGCGACGAAGTAGTTGCAGAAGACGAAGTAAGTAGTTGCAGAACAAGGACCGCCGCGATCCGTGGCGCCCCCCTCTGTCCTGCCGGACATCTCCCCCTCAAGGGGGGAGATTGGCCACTACCCGGGCTTCCGCTAATCTGCAACGCTGCTGAAGTGGGCGAGACGCCGAAGCTGTTGATCTCCCCCCTTGAGGGGGAGATGTCCGGCAGGACAGAGGGGGGCGCTGTCCCGCCAGCGTTTCAAATTCCAGTCCATCGACGCTTCCAACAATTTGAATTATTCTCTGTCCACGACCTCAAATGCATGGCGGAAGATTTCGTCAGGGATTTGCCGGTATTGTGTGCGGTCGGTGTAGGATTTGCTCAGCCTCAATCGTCCTCGGACGAAAGCGCTGCAGGTCTTTGTCAGTGCATGACCGCGTAGGAGTGTTTCATGGCGCCCAGGGCAAGTTGGAAAGGTTACCTCAAACTCAGCCTCGTGAGCTGTCCGGTGCGGTTGTATACCGCCACCAGCGCCAGCGAGCGCATCTCGTTCAACCAGTTGCACAAGAAGACCCATAACCGCATCAACATGAAGCCGGTCGACCCCGAACTAGGGCTCGTCGAGCGTGCTGATCTGGTCAAGGGTTACGAATACGAGGACAACCAGTACATCATCATCGATGATGCAGACCTCGACGCGGTGCGCATCGAATCCAACCATACGATGAACATCGAGGCTTTCGTCGACGAGGACGAGGTCGACGTCATCTACCAGGACGCGCCCTACTACATGGCGCCCGACGGCGCGATGGCGGAGGAAACCTTCGCCGTGTTGCGCGAAGCGATGCGCAAATCCGGCAAGCTCGCCATCGCCCGCCTTGTGCTGTCGAGCCGCGAGCGCGTGGTGACGATCGGCGCGCGCGAGAACGGCATGTTCGTGTGCACCTTGAGGAACCCGAACGAAGTGCGTGGAACGGCTGAATATTTTGGCAATATTCCAGCTGGCAAGCCCGACCCCGAAATGCTGCAGCTCGCCGAAGCGCTGATCAAGCAGAAGGAAACCACCTTCGATCCGAAGAATTATGAGGACCGCTACGAGGCGGCGCTCATGACGATGATCCGCGAGAAGCTGAAAGGCCACAAGCCGATTATTGCGGCGGCACCGGAGCGCGGCAATGTCATCAACCTGATGGATGCGCTGAAGGCGAGCCTGTCGCAATCGAAGCCGCCAGCCAAGTCGAAGAGCAAGGCCGACGAGGTTGCCAAGCCAGCCGCAAAGAAAGCGGCAGCGGGTGGTGCTGCTGAAAATCCGCTGAAGGCCAATCTGCTGAAGGCGGTCGGCAAGAGCAAGAAATGACGGCACCGGCCGGCGCTGTTTTCGGCACCATAGGCGCGCTGGCGGCGTTTCCGCTCAGACTGGCCGCGCGTGAAGTCGAACGTCAGCACGGCCAGCTGCGGCGCGGCGTCACCAGGCGCACCACGCATGTCGTGTGCGGCCGCACGCTGCTCGCTAAGGCCGGGCTCTCCAGGAACGGCGATGCCGAGATCGAGCGCCGTGTCGCCGCCGAGCGCGCGGCCGGGCACAAGGTCCTCAGCGAGAACGGATTCCTGCGCCTTCTCGGACTGATGAAGACACCGGAAGCGTCTTCGTTGTCGCGGCAATCGCTGATCGAGCAATCGCGGCTATCCGGCGCCGACCTCGATTTGTTGTCACTGTTCGATGCGTTCGAGCATGACGCAGAACCCTATTCCTTCCGCGACCTGATCCTGGCGCGCAAATATGCCGGGCTCGTCGCCGGCGGCGCGACATGGGGGGCGATCGCGCGCTCCGTCCACCGCTCCGGCCCGGTGGCGTCGCTGACCGCCAAGTCGCTCAATGTCGGCTCGCAGCATGGGCGCGCCGATGCGATCTATCTCGAAGGCGGCCAGAGCGAACTCGACGGACAGCTTCTGTTCGATTTGGGCAGCGCCGGTTCGGCAGGCGACGACACACTGGAAGAGTTGTTTGCCGAGGCCGAAGCGGCGGAGGAGGGTGGCGACCATGATGGGGCAGCCGCACTCTACCAGCGCTGTCTCGCCATCGATCCGAGCGATGCGATTGCCGCCTTCAACCGCGCCAACTGCCTGCGCGCCGGCGGCCACGCGGCGGACGCCGCGCACGATTATATCAATGCGATAAAACTCGATCCGGCCTTCGTCGAGGCCTGGTTCAACCTCGCTGGGCTGATGAGCGAGCAGGGCCGCGAGGCCTCGGCGCGAAGGCACCTGCAGAAAGCGATCGCGCTCGACAAAAACTATGCCGATCCGGTGTTCAACCTCGCCCGGCTCGAATTCGACGCCGGCGATCTGCCGGAGGCGCGGCGGCTGTGGGTGCGCTATCTCGAACTCGATGCGGAGTCCGAGTGGTCGCGGGTGGCGGCCAAGGGCGTGCAGTTCGTGGATCTGCAGTTGGCGCGTACGGCGGGGTGAGGGATGCTGGCGCTTGAACACCCCCCTCTGGCCTGCCGGCCATCTCCCCCGCAAGGGGGAGATCGGCAGCTTGGGCGTCCCGTTCCTGCTTGCAAAGTGGGAGATTGGCGAAAGCGGTTGAGCGCGCAATCTCCCCGCTTGCGGGGGAGATGTCCGACAGGACAGAGGGGAGTGTGACGGAACTCGACCTCTCCAGCGAGACCGCTCCATGACCACCTTTCTCTTCGACGGTCCCGACACCGCGCCCATCACCATCCTGCTCGCCCATGGCGCCGGCGCGTCGATGGATTCTCCCTCGATGACCGCCACCGCCAAGGCACTGGCCGAAGCCGGCTTCCAGGTCGCCCGCTTCGAGTTCCACTATATGGCTGCCCGCCGCTATGGCCACCGCAAGCCGCCGCCGCGGGCCGAGACGGTCAACCCGGAATATATCAAGGCGATAGCCGACCTCAGGGCGAAGGGCGTGACCGGCCCGCTCGTCATCGGCGGCAAGTCGATGGGCGGGCGCGTCGCCTCGATGGTCGCCGACGAGATGTTTGCCAAGGGCGAGATTTCAGGCCTGCTGTGCCTCGGCTATCCCTTCCATCCGCCGGCCAAGCCCGATCAATTGCGGACCAAACACCTCGCCGATCTCAAGACACCGACGCTGATCTTCCAGGGCACCCGCGACGAGTTCGGCACCAGGGACGAGGTTGCGACTTATGACCTTTCCGATCGCGTCGAGGTGATCTGGCTGGAGGACGGCGACCACGATCTCAAGCCTCGCAAGAGTGTTTCGGGGTTTTCGACCGCCGATCATCTGAAGACGCTGGCCGAGACGGTCAAGGCGTGGTCGGGTCGGATCGCTTCCTGAAGCGATGAAGATCGCCTCCTTCAACATCAACAACATCAACAGCCGGCTTGAAAACCTGCTGACATGGCTGGCTGTGGCAAAGCCCGATGTCGTGTGCCTGCAGGAGTTGAAGGCACGCGACATGCAGTTTCCGCGCTCGGCATTGGCGGCGGCCGGCTATGGCGCGGTGTGGAAGGGCGAGCCGACCTGGAACGGCGTTGCCATCCTGGCGCGGAGTGCCGAGCCCGTGTTGACCCGCGATGCCTTGCCCGGCGACGAAGCCGACAGGCAGAGCCGCTACATCGAGGCGGCGGTGAATGGCATTGTCGTCGCTTGCCTCTATGCGCCGAACGGCAATCCCCAGCCCGGCCCGAAATTCGCCTACAAGCTCGCCTGGCACGCGCGGCTGGAGGCGCATGCCGAACAGTTGCTCGACACCGGCCTGCCGGTGGTGCTGGCCGGCGACTACAACATCGTGCCCGAGCCGCGCGATATCTACGCCACCCGCTCCTATGACGACAACGCGCTGGTGCAGCCGGAAAGCCGGGCGTCGTTCCGGCGCCTGCTCGACCAGGGTTGGCTTGATGCCCTGCGCAAGAAGCATCCGAAGGAAACGCTTTACACATTCTGGGACTATCGCCGCAACCGCTGGCCGCGCGATGCGGGCCTCCGGCTCGATCACATCCTGCTGTCGAAGAAACTGGCACGCCGCCTGACCGCCGCCGGCATCGACCGCGACGTGCGCGGCGAGGACGGTGCCAGCGACCATGCGCCGGTGTGGGTGGAATTGAAGTAAGGCGACTGCTTTCATGCGTCGCGCTTGAACGGATCCATGCAACGCGCTTTAAGTCTCTTGTCTTGATGCATGTCGCTGTCCCAAACCCGGGTTCGCTTTTGGCCGACATGCAATAACCTGTCGGCAAAGTATTCCAACGCAGCCGGATCGCCCATGAACGCAATCCTCCACGAGATCTGTGAAAGGAGGCTCCATGCCTGACTTGGGCGCTGTCGAGATACTGTTCGCCGCCCTTGTGGTGCTTGCGGCAGCTGTCGTGTCCTGGCGGCTGTGGCGGAAGCGCAGCCGCCGCAAGGGACGGCGGCAGACCAATCCGGCTGCCGACTATGCCGTCCGCACCGACTGGAGCGGCCGCGGGGGCATGCTCAATTACTCGTCCTTCGTCTATTTCGATGTCGATCGCGACGGCAAATACGGCGCCGGAGACCGGCCGATGGCCGGGATCATGGTGCGGCTGTATGATAAAGCCGGCAAGCTCGCCGCGTCCGCGCGCACCAACAATGCCGGCTTTGCCAATTTCCCCATGTCGGTGAAAAGCAGAAAGGCCGTGATCCGCAAGCCGGGCAACTGGCGCTTTGTGGTTTCGGTGCCGCCCGGCTGGCAGGCGAAAAGCGAAAACGACATTCAGTCCCGACACTTCCTGCCGCTGCCGGGTTCGCCGGCCGGGATGGTATCACAGGAGATGCTGCTGCCGGTCGGTCTGGCGCCGCCGCGCCGCGTCAGCGGGCGCGTTGCCGGCGATGGACCCGCGACCCTCTCCGTGTCGGGGGACGGGCACGTCCTGGAGACGCGGACACTGGCGCCGGGTGCCGTCTTCAGCTTCGACCTGGCTGAAGAAGCCGACACGGTCAGCATCAGTGGCGAAGGCTTGGAGCGGCGGCTGACGCTGTCGCCCTACTCGGCGGATCTCGGCCTGCTGTCCGCGCAACGCGCCGGCATTGCCACTGATGCCGTTCTCGAAACGATCGGTTTCGACGATGTGACGTCGCGCACCTTCAGGAAAATTCCGGCCGGTCATGCCGGATTGGCGTGGCGCAACCTGAATGCGATGGCGCGCGACTACACCAAGGACAGCCAGGGCTATGTCAATGGCAACGTCTCCGGTGACCATGTGCTCTACACCAGCAGCGGGCTGCCTGCCGAATTCAGCTGCGAACGGCCGTTCGGCTTTCACTCGGTCATGCTGAGCGCCGCCTGGCTGGCGTCGGAAGGGGAGGTGGCGCTGATCGAAAGCTGGCTTGGCGAGCAGCTGATTGCAAGCGATCAGATCACGCTGTCGGCGCTGACGCCGTTGCACTATGCCCCGATGCTCAAAGCTGTAACGCGTGTTCGCCTGTCGACGAAGCACTATTGGCAAATGGTCGTGGACGATTTGGTCCTGACACGCTGAGATTTGGAAGCGTCAGGCTCAGGCGGTGCTGGAATTATTGTGGCGTCGGATTGGAGGCGCCGTTTAACGCTGTGATCGCTGAAAGACGGCCTTTTTTCAAAAATGTCGGCTTTGCATAGGTTTTCTTCATTTTCAGACTCTCCTAAAATCCCAGCCTGATGATGCCATACTGCGGCCATCTGTCAACCATGCGAGCTGAAAGCAACAAACAATAAACCCAACAATGCGCGACAAGGGGCCAGGGTCCCTATTCTTTGTTTCGGGCCATCCCAAAACCCATTGCACCTGGAGTTTGCTCTCCAGCGCCGGCGCGATCCGCCAGAGATGCGCCGGATTAAAGCGTGACGCTGCTCGGGGCGTTTGCCGTGACGGCGGAAAGCTTGCCCTTCTTGACGAAGGTCGGCTTCGCGTAAGTCTTCTTCATCGTGATCTCTCCTGAATCCTCGGCGAGCATGGCAGATGCGCGACATGTGTCAACCAAGCCGGGCGCCGACGGCGGCCCTCCTGGCGCTATCGGCTGGCGGCCAGCGCCTGGCCTCCGGCTCGCTCGACGGCACGGCCCGGCTATGGGGCATGGACACCGGCCACCAGATCGCGCTGTTCGACAGCAAGACCGGCCCGATCTATGCGGGCGTCCGCCGCGGTGCTGACTGGCGGCAATGATCGCACCATCCGCGACTGGCCGCCCGATGGCGGTGACGGCGTCGTGCTGTTTGCCGGCGCGTCGGAATGAGCAAATCTTGATCACCTTGTCCGCCGTGCTATGTAAAGCCCATGCCAGCATCCAGCCTCCCAGACAACGCGCCGCTCATCGTCATCGATCTCCAGACCGGTATGTTCGACGGCGTGCACGAACCGCCGATCCATGATGCGCCAGGCATAGTCGAGCGCACCAAAGCGGTGATCGACTGGGCGCGGGGCGGCGGGCGCAAGGTCGCATTTGTCAGGCATGATGGACCCGAAGGCGATCCGTTGGCACCGGATCAGCCGGGCTGGCCGGTTTGGCCCGCACTTGGCCAAGCTGCGGACGAGCCGACCTTTGCCAAATCCGTGCGCGATGCTTTCAGCAATCCCGCCTTCGGCGACTGGGTTGCCGGGCAGGGTGCGGGTGCTGTCGTGCTCCTGGGCGCGCAGACCGATTTTTGCGTAGCCGCGACGGTCAAGGGCGCGATCGCCAGAGGGCTCGGCGTGACCGTGGTGTCCGATGCGCACAGCACGCTGGACAATGCCAGCGAGAGTGCCGAGCAGGTCATCATCAGGCACAATGGCGAATTCGCCGAGGCCGGCGTCAATCTGGTGACCACAAAGGCGCTTGTCGGCGGCTGAGCCCGAACGTCGCCGCAGGCCGCATTATCAGGCAGGCCGGCTTGAGGACTTCGCGAGGGAAGACAGCGCCGGGCGCCTGCCGTGGTCGACGCGGACGGGGGGGCGCATTGTTGGGATGGCTCGGGCGCCCGCGTCAACCAGGGCGGCTCGTACCGCCGCATTAGCAACATTGCACATTGCGTGCCGCTCGAAACTTCCGCGAAAGCGGAATAGGCCGGAGCAAAAGGGCGGATTCGGCTGAGACTTTCGGCGCGCTTTCCCGGTCCGGGAGTCAAAAAGCCTGCTGGTTATTGGGAATGTCGTTCAAGGCGTTTGCCGGTGCTGCACCGGATCGGCGAGGAACGACACCGCAATCAGGTCGTCGCCATCGATCCGGCCGTGACGATCTTCCATGATGGCCGCGACCTTTTGAAAGGTTTTCATTTCGGCATCCGTCACCCGCGCATCGCGCATCCGGGCTTGGAGATCGGCCAGGCGAACGCCCAAAGCAGGGGATGTCACAGCTTTGCTTATCATCTTCACTCGTCCTGATTGGAAACTGACATGGGCAACCCGCCGCCATGGCTGGCGGCGGGTTTGGGACAATTCCAAGTTCAGTCGTAGACCTTGACGATCTTGCGGGTGCCCGGATCCACCAGGACGGTGCGGTTGTCGACCACTACGTAGCGGTATTTGACGTCGGGGATCTCATGAAGCTCGACCGTATCCGGCAACGCGCTACCAACATTCAGTTCCACGCCGGGAATCTTGACCGAAGCGAGGGGCTGCTTCTTCACATACTCGCGGATGACCGTGTCCTGTTCAGGCTGGATGACAACGTCCTGAGCGGCAACGGCGCCCACTCCGGCCAACAGCAACAGCGCCGCTGCGGCGCCCGTTAGGTGCATTTTCATACTGTTTCTCCTTGCGAGTCAGCATGACAAGATCGTCCAACGCTGACGGCAACTGAACTTGAGCCAACTGAAAATGTTCCTCAGATTGGGCTTCGGTCGGATGCTGTCTGCGACTTAAGTCTGGCCCGAGAGCGCATTGGTCTTACCGACGGGAACGGCTCTCTGTTCACGGCTGTTTGTCTCCCGGAATTCGGAGAAACAGATGGACAAAAGTGTTGGCCAAGCGCGCTGGTTGCTCGCACCGATTTTCGCGACAGCCGTTACCTTTCTGGTGATGGGAATAGTCCTTGGCTGACATGTCGTCGATCGGCGCAGCAACGTCCCTTCCTGCGCTGAGAGGGTTCGCAAGCCGCTTCGGCGCCTGGCGAACCCTCTATCTTCACCATACGCCGGCCTGCTCGTCGCTATCGTCCAGCAGTTGCTCATCCAGTTTGCCGCTCGGTTATCGGGCCGTGTGTATCGATCGAGCCGGCGGCGAAGACAAGACACGCTGATCCGTAGGCTGCTCGCTGAAGTAAAGCGAACTGCCGAGAATGAGGAACACGATGCCCACCGCCGTCAATCCAACCATGAGCACGGCAATCGCCGTTCCTGGGCCATAGCCTGTCTTGATGATGGTGGATCGGTGGGCCATCGCGGCGTTCTCCAGACACCCGGCGGTGCCGAGTTCTGCGACAAACGACAAGCGAGGCCCGATGTTCCCTCATTGGAAGCCTCAATCGGTCACTTTGGGCTTTTGCTTTTTCCTGTAGGACCAAGGTCTTATCTGCCGAGCGCAAAGGTCCAAGGGGCCTTGTTCAGTTCCGATAATGTCCCTTGGATGTTCCGTTACTTTAGGTAAACCTGATATATTGCCTGGGCGGAAAACTTAGCTGGCCAAGCAAAATCGCCCGCAAACCGGGCATAGAAAATGTGGCTTTGGCAAGTTCAACAACAGGCAGTCATGTCTCGGGCGACGAATAGCTCACGTCTCGTCGAATCCGTCCTCTCGGGTCTGATCGTGCGTGATTGCGGCTTCTTCCTCATCATCGGGGAGGGCGTCGTCGCTGTCCTGGTACGCGTTATCGTCGTCCTCGTCCGGCAGATCGCCGTCTTTTTCGACGCCGTAACGCATGTCGCCGTTTTCCGGCGCGGACTCTGGCAGGATCTCGCCGCCCTTGATTGCATCCCAATCCTGCTGCTCGATGGTCGGCCCATCCGCCCGCGGTGCGTCATCTTCGATATCGGCGCTTGGTTTGTTGCGAGGTGCCATGCTGGCCTCCAATCGTTGAAGAACTGGAGGCGAAACTCGGCGTGCCGGCGTTTGTTCCGGACCCGAAGTGCAAAGACCGGGCGTGCTCCTGGATTGTCGACGGCTGGCGTGTCAGCCCAGCCCCGCCAGCACCGCGGCCGCGGCCCGCACGGTTGCCAAGTTGCCGTGCAAATGGAGAACGCATTGCGGCGACTGACCCCTTACTTGCGAAGTTGCTAAAATAATGAAATGTTGTCCGCGGGAAATGAAATGAGGCAGGGACTGGTTGGAACCGGCGCGGTTTCGACGGTTTTGGAAACCATGTATTTTGGACAGTTTCTGGTAGGAATGTCAGCCACGGCCGTCATCGTCGCGGTCTGGACCTATATGACCACCGGCTCCTTCTGGGAGGCATTTGCCTGGACGATAGCGACGCTGCTTGTCCTGCAGGTCGGCTACTTCGTGCTCGTCGTGAGGCTGATCTTCAGGCGCGCACATGACATCGTGCCGAGCCAGGATCCGGTAGACGCCTTTCCGCCATTGCATCGCGACGGTGTCCAGCTTTGAGACCGGGTGACCAGGACCGGTCAGGAATGGCGTTTCCATACCAGGCCGTCCACTCGAGCGCGTTCGCCCGGGCAAACTCGGGGAACGTCGCCACCAGCGCGATCACGACCGACGGCAAGGTGTTTGGTCGCTGAGACGGCGCCTTCTGAGCATATCCCTGCTGGAGATTTCGGCCCAGCGTTATCATGGGAACAGGATGCATGCGCGACCGCTCCGCATTGTGCTCAGGCCGACAGGTTGGGAACAAGTGCTGATGCTTCGCGTTCTCTGGCAGTGTCGATGAGGTTGCCGCCTCCATCGGTACTGTTATGGCTCGCTCTGCTCCCGGCGGGGCGAGCCCTTTTCGTGCCGGAGCCTTTCAAATCGTCCAGATGAAGAGGCGGATGCGCGGCCGATTTGGCGCACTGGTGCTCAGATTGAATTTTTTCCCTCTAAATATCCGTATATATCTGTGCAAGTTTTCAAACTCTTGAACGCTGTCTGCCGAACGTTTGATCAGCAACCAATCAATATCCAGTCTGCAATCGTAATATCTCCAATTCTGAAGTTACGATGGAACCGCATGGCAGCGGTGGAGTTTTTATGGAGGGCGGAATTCAGTTATCACTAGGAGATGGCCATGAGACTTTATCTTACGAGCGCGGCGACCGCCGTCGTCCTGATGGGTGGGATTGGTGCGGCGCTGGCGGAAAACGTCGTCGTCGTCCAGCCGGAGCAGGAGACAGTCGTTCGCGAATACATCAAGAGAGAACCGCTTGCCTCGGTGAACCTTCTGGGCGTCGAGCTCAAGCTCGGCTCGTCGGTGCCGGATACGGTCGAACTGCGTGAGGTGCCCGACGTCAAATACCGCGTCGCGGTGATCAACGACCAGACGGTCCTCGTCGATCCGGAGACCCGCCAGATTGTTGAAGTGCTGCACTAGGGATTCCCGCAGTACTGGACCTTGGGAAAAACCCGCCCCGACGTCGCGTCGGGGCGGGTTTCCTTTGCCGCGACCCGCGATGGCCTATTCGGCGGCCAGTCTATCCTGCGTCTTGGTCTCGAAATCGCTGGCGTCGTGGCGTTCATGCAGTTGCATGGCAGGCTCACCGAAGGCGCGGTTGACCATGCGGCCGCGCTTGACCGCCGGGCGGGCGTCGATGGCCTTCGCCCAACGCTGCACATGCTTGTACTCGTGCACGGACAGGAACTCGCCGGAATCATTGTACATGCGGCCGAGTGCCAGCCCGCCATACCAGGGCCACACCGCCATGTCGGCGATGGAATAGTCCTTGCCGCCGAGATATTCAGTCTCGGCCAACCGGCGGTCGAGCACGTCCATCTGACGCTTCACCTCCATCGAGAAGCGATCGATGGCATATTCGAACTTTTCCGGCGCATAGGCGTAGAAGTGGCCGAAGCCGCCGCCCAGATACGGCGCCGAGCCCATCTGCCAGAACAGCCAGGACAGCACCTCGGCGCGGGCCGGCTGTTCGGTCGGAAGGAATTCGCCGAACTTTTCGGCGAGATAGACCAGGATCGAGCCGGATTCGAAGATGCGCACCGGTGTGGTGCCACTGTGGTCCATCAGGGCCGGAATCTTGGAGTTTGGATTGACCTCGACGAAGCCGCTGCCGAACTGGTCGCCATCGTTGATCCGGATCAGCCAGGCATCGTATTCGGCACCCTTGTGGCCGCGCGCCAGAAGCTCTTCCAGCATGACGGTGACCTTGACGCCGTTCGGCGTCGCCAGAGAATAGAGCTGCAACGGATGCTTGCCGACAGGCAGTTCCTTGTCATGCGTCGGCCCGGCGATCGGCCGGTTGATGCTGGCAAAGGCTCCGCCGCTCGGCTTGTTCCAGGTCCATACTTTCGGCGGTGTGTAGTCGGTCATTTCGTGGCCTCGTGTCGGGGAAGGATGGCAGGTCGCCATTAACTAGGGCTGCGGATGTGTAAGTTCAACTTGCGTTGAACTATTATCGCTGCCCGCAGTGCCAACATCGGCAATTGGGCTCTTCCTTACCCTTGCGCCTTCTCCTGCGTGGCATACCTATAGAAGATGTCGCCAAAGCCCACCCAGGACAAAAGCATGACCATCAATCCCAATCCGCGCTCGGTCGTTGCCGTGCGGGCCACTGTTCCCGAAGATGCCTTTACGGCCGGGGCGCTCGGCACGCTCAGGGAAGGCAGCGGCGTCGTCATTCGCAATGACGGGCTGGTGCTGACCATCGGTTATCTCATCACCGAAGCGGAAGAGGTCTGGCTGACCAGCCATGACGGCCGCGTCATCCCCGCGCACGCGCTGGCCTATGACCAGGAATCGGGCTTCGGCCTGGTGCAGGCGCTGGCGCCGCTCGGCCTGCCGGCGGTGGCGCTGGGCGATGCCGGCAAGGCCAGGATCGGCGACGCCGTGGTGCTGGCCGACGGCATCGGCCAGTCGGTGCAGGCCAGGATCGTCACCAAGCAGGAATTCGCCGGCTATTGGGAGTATCTGCTCGACGAGGCGATCTTCATTGCGCCGGCGCACCCGTCCTGGGGCGGTGCCGGGCTGTTCGGCGCCGATGGCTCGCTGCTCGGCATCGGTTCGCTGCGCCTGCAGATGAGCCGCAATGGCGAGGTCGCCGATATCAACATGGTGGTGCCGATCGATTTGTTGCCGCCCATACTCGACGATCTCCTGACGCGCGGCCAGGTGGCCAAGCCCCCGCGTCCATGGCTCGGCGCCCTGTCGGCCGAAAGCGATGGCAGAGTGGTGGTGATGAGCGTGACCGAAGGCGGTCCGGCGGCCAAGGCTGGCCTGCGCCAGGGCGACATCATCTCGGACATCCGCGACGGCGCGGTCGATGGACTCGCCGATTTCTATCGCAAGCTGTGGGAGAGCGGCTCGGCCGGTGCCGAGATTCCGATGCGGGTGCTGCGCGACGGCCGCGAAACCTGGCTGCGCGTCAAGTCCGCCGACCGCGGCAGTTTTCTGAAGAAGCCGCAGCTGCAATAGCGCGTCAGCCACACGATGCATCCAAGACTGCTCAAAACCTTCCTTGCGGTGGCGCGGAGCCGCAACATCACGCGCGCCGCAGAAGTGGTCCACCTCGCGCAATCGAGCGTCAGCGACCAGATCCTGGCGCTTGAGGCCGAGCTTGGCGCTCCCCTGTTCACGCGCGCGAAGTCCGGTCTCGAGCTGACGCCGGCAGGCCTAGCGCTGAAGCCGATCGCCGAGGATTTGTTGCGGCTCGACGGCGAGGCGCGCGCGGCCGTGCAGGCGGCGGCAGGTTCGACAAGCGGGCACCTGACTATCGGCGCGCTGGAGACGATCGCGTCGGCCAGGCTGGCGCCTTGGCTGCCCGGGTTCCAGGCCGGCCACCCCGACATCACCGTGCGGATGAAGGTGGCGGGCAGCGGCGCGCTGCTGCGCCAATTGGAGGATGGCGACATCGATGTCGCTTTCTGCTTCGACCGCCGTGATTTCGCGAAGGGCGCGTCGGATAAACACTTCGCCAGGCGCACGATAGCAGCCGAACCGCTGGTGCTGGTCGCGGCTCCCGGGCAGGGCAGCCTGCCAGGCGACCTTGCCGCGCTTGGCGAACTGCAGTTCGTGGCAACGGAGGCCGGATGCATCTACCGACACATGTTCGACACGGCCTTTGCCGAGGCGGGCGCTGCCGCACCTAGACTTGCCAACGAGGTCGGCAGCATCGGCGCCATTGCGCGGCTGGTGGCGGCCGGCGCGGGGCTCGCCCTCGTTCCACGCCTGGCCGTCACCGATGCGCTCGCACGCGGCGACATTGTCGAAATGCGATGGCCCGGCCAGATGCGGACGGCGCCGCTGGTGATGATCTGGCGCCGCCGGCGCGTCCAGCTGCCGGCGCTTAAGCAATTGCTCACTGCCGCGCGCGACACGCTGGTGCCGGCCCTGCAGCCCGCCAAGGCTGGTTCAGGACTTGAATCGTCGAACCGCTCCAAGGCCTTGTTTGCAAACAACTCCTGACGGAAGCAGCGGCGGTTCAGATCAGGCGGTGGCCGCCCTCGACATGCAGCGTCGTTCCCGTGGTAAAGCCATTGCCGATCAGGAAGGCGATGGCGTCGGCGATATCATCGGGTTGGCCAATCCGCCCGACCGGCAGCCGCTTGGCCATCGCGGCCAACGTCTCGTCCTTCCTGTCGCCGGCCACTTGCGCCCAGATCGTGGTGTCGACCCAGCCGGGTGACACGGCATTGACGCGGATCGGCGCCAACTCGACCGCCAGCGCCCGCACGAGGCCTTCGAGCGCTGCGTTGACAGCAGCAACGACGGAGCCGCGTGCGGCTGGGCGATAGGCGGCGATACCGGAGACGAAGGTCATGGAGCCGGATGCTGCCAGCCGCGGCGCACCGTGCTTGGCGAGCAGCAGCGGGCCATACAGCTTGCTCTCCACCACCTTTTGCGCCGCCATCAGGTCAAGCTCCGGCAGCAGCCGGTAGGCGCCTTCGATGTCGGCTGCGGTGCAGACGATGTGGTCGAGTCCGCCAATCGCTGCGAACAGCGCCGAGACCTGGTCTTCGCGCGCGATGTCGACGACGGCCGTCTCCAGCCCGGCGGGATTGCCGAGCGCCTCGCGCGCCTGCCGCAGCCGGTCTTGGCCGCGCCCGGCGATGACAACCGCCGCACCGGCCTCCACGCAATGCCGGGCCAGCGCCAGACCCATGCCGGAGCCGCCGCCGACGATCAGGATTTTCTGTTTCGAAATGCTCATTTCGCTCTGCCTTTGCTTGGATGGACAAGGGCAGGAATTGGCAGTTCGGCGCGACAGAAGGAAACGGAAGAAACCGATAGTGCCATCGGAAAGGCCGATGGAGCAGGGCGGACGAGCGCCGTCTCTGGCTCAGCGCACCAGCGGACTTTCCCAGACGACAAACAGCAGAGCTTTCAGCTGGGCAAAGCGCTCCGGCCCAAGTTCGGTGCGCCATTCCTCCTCGATGTCGCGCAGGATATCGACCATTTTCCAGGACGCGGCATGACCGCGTTCCGTGGATCGCACCACGCGCGCACCGCCATCGCCGGGAATGTCGGAGCGGACGAGGTAGCCGTACCCTTCGAGACTGCTGAGCAGCTGGTTGATGGCCTGTTTGCTCATGCCGGCACGCTCGGCGATGGTGCCGGGCCGCGCGCCGTCCGGTCCGGGAAACTGCAACACCGCCATATGCGGCAGGCGCAATTCGTCGAAACCGGCGGCGTTGAGCTCCTTGATCAGCCGCCGCTGGATCGCTTGTGCCGGCACGCGCAGCAGGGCGCCGATCAGCAGGTTCTCGGTCTTGGTCTGTAGAACTTCCGTTGAGGTAGGCATTGACGATCCGGTAAATTGAGTTTACTGATAGCGAGTAAATGTAATTTACCGGAGGGCTTTGCGCAATGTCGGTCATGAATCTTCAGGTCAATCCAGCCAATGAGACCATCGGCGACAAGGGGCTGTCGATTCGCTTCCTGGTGACGGGCGACAGTTCGAACGGCAGCATCGCCGCCTTTGAGTTGAGGGTTGCCAGCGGACTGCGCCTGCTGGCGCCGGCGCACAGCCATGATCACTACGAAGAGACGATCTACGGCATTGAGGGGGTGCTGACCTGGACCGTCGACGGCAAGCCGATCGAGGTCGGACCGGGAGAAGCGCTGTGCATCCCGCGTGGCGCAGTCCATCGCTTCGACAACAATGGCAGCGCGGATGCGAAAGCGCTGTGCGTCGTCACACCAGCGGCGATCGGTCCGGACTATTTCCGCGAGATATTCGCCATGTTCCACGCCGCCGCCGGCGGTCCGCCGGACAAGGCTGGGATGATGGATATCATGCGCCGCCACGGGCTGACGCCGGCAGCGCCGCCGCCAAGCTGAAGTCGGTCGAAGAGGCGTCGATCACGCGCCGCAAGCGCTGAAGGTGGTGCCGGGGTTCCAGTCCTTGAAGGCGATGGTCTGGCCTTCGACCGAGACGTTCCTGTGCTTGGTGCTGCCGTCCGGCTGCTTTTCGCTGCTGGTGCCTTTGCCGGTCAGCACATTGTACGCGCAGGCGCTTTCGGCATTCTCCTTCAAATAGTCATAGTGGTCATAGGCGAAGCCGGCGACGATGAAAGCATCATTGCGCCAGGCGATGGTCAGCGTCATGTCGGTCCGTTCGCTGCCGATCTCCATCGCTGGCAGGTAGAATTTGATCGAGCCGTTGGGCAGCATCGTCAGTTCCGGCTCGGTGTCGGAGTTCTCGTAGCCCGCCCGCTCGTAGCCGTTCCATTCCCCTTGGATCTGCTCGTGCACGATCTCGACGGGTTTGAGGTAATTGTGCTCCTTGTCCCTGAGGAAGAAGTGGACGTCCATCGGATGGCCGGGTTCGGTCTCCACCACCATGGCAAGATCGACGGCGCCGTCGCCATTGAAATCGCCAGTCACAGCCGTGATGATCTTCCGGGTTTCGATCGGCTCGGCGAGGGTGGCCGTGGGGAGAAACAACACGAAGGCGAGCAACAGAGATTTCATGGCGTATTCCCCCGGGAGCGAGACGGCGTGCCCGAGCACGAGCATGGCAGGTATTCCGGGACTTTCTACAGGGGGGCGGGAAGAAAAATGTTCGGGCCGAGGGGCGCGAAGGAACGCCGTCCGCGCCTGCCAAGTCTGCTGCCGGAAACTGACAGCAATTCATGCCACGATGCTGGCCAATGACGATGGGCATGATGCCGGAGGCAGGACGACAGTGAGAGCGATGACGCGAGCGGCAACAGCATCGAACGGGCAGGCCGACTGATGGCGCCGATCAAGGTCGATCCCGCCAAGGTTCACGAATTCGCGGATCCTGCCGGCTTCTACGCCTGGCTGAGCAAGCACCACGCCACGGAAGCCGAAGTCTGGATCAAGATGCACAAGGTGGGGTCCGGATTGAAATCGATCACCCCCAAGCAAGCCATCGACGTGGTGCTGTGCTTCGGCTGGATCGATGCGGTGCGCAAAGGGTTGGACGACAAGAGCTTCCTGCAGCGCTACACGCCGCGCGGCAGGAAGAGCATCTGGAGTCTGATCAACATCGACAATGTGGCGCGGCTGGTCGAGGAGGGCCGCATGACCGAGCATGGGCTCAAACAGGTCGAAGCGGCGAAGGCGGACGGGCGCTGGGCGCGCGCCTATGGCAGCGGCAAGGAGATGAAAATTCCCGATGATTTGCAAGCAGCCATAGACGCCGAACCCGCTGCGAAGGCGATGCTTGAAAAACTCAACGCGCAAAACCGCTTCGCGCTCGCCTTCCGCATTCACAACATGAAGACCGAGGCTGGGCGCAAGAGGAAGATCGAGACGTTTGTGGCAATGCTGAAGCGTGGTGAGACGATCCATCCGCAAGGCAGGAAGTGAGGTTGGCGCGAATTCGTCTTCGGCGCCGCAAGCCTGTCCTCACGGGATCCCTCGTTGCGCGAAGCGCTTCAGGATTTGAATCGCGAAATTGTTCCAACTGCTTGTTTTCGCGCAATTCGGGGTCGGTGTGGCGCGGCCGCTTCAGCAACGACATCGCTGGTGGACGGAGGAGGGCACGGCGGCTACCCTTCGAAAGCCGCGACGATCGAGCGGCGGACCGGTCGCTGGGAGTCGTTGCCGTTGAGAAGAGTTGCTTCGTGGACGATGGCGCTGGGTCTCATTGTCATCGTCGCGTGTGTGGGAGCCGGGGTCACGCTTGCCCAGACTTCGCCCGATCAGCCTTCTCCCGACCTGGCTTCCCCCTCGGCCTCGCCGGCAAAAGAGATCTCGGTCGGGATAAAACAGGCGCCGCCTTTTGCGTTCAAGCTGCAGGACGGCAGCTGGTCGGGATTGAGCATCGACCTCTGGCAGAAAATAGCCGGGCGGCTCAACCTGCGCTTCCACTATGTCGAAGTGCCTGCCGTGCAGGACCAGATCGATGGCGTGGTCAGCGGCAGATTCGATGCGGCGATGGCCGCGATCACGGTCACGGCCGACCGCGAAAAGGCCGTCGACTTCACGCAGCCCTTCTTCACGACCGGGCTCGGCATCGCGACGCCGCTCAACAACCAGCCGTCATGGCGGCCGGTGCTGCATGCCCTGACGTCGTTCGGCTTCCTGCAGGCGGTGCTGGCGCTGGTCATCATATCGGTGGTGGTCGGCGTCCTGATCTGGATGTTCGAACGCCGGCACAATGACGATTTCGGCGGCGGCGTCGCCAAGGGACTGTTTTCCAGCATGTGGTCGTCGACCATCGCCGCGACGCAGGCCAGCACCGGTGATTTCGGCCCGCGAACCGTGCCGGGGCGCGTGCTGGCCGCGCTCTGGATGATGGGATCGATCATCGCGATCGCGGTGTTCACCGCGGGTGTCACATCGGTGCTGACGGTGACGCAGATGGAAGGCATGGTGCAGGGCGAAAGCGATCTCGCCGCGGTCAGGGTCGGCGCGGTGCAGAGCTCGTCGACGGCGTCCTATCTGGATTCGACCCAGATCCGTCATCAGGACTTTGCCTCGATCCAGCAAGGCCTCAACGCGCTTCGCGCCGGCAAGATCGACGCGCTGGTGCACGACAAGCCGCTGCTTGGCTGGCTGGTCGGGCAGAATTACGCGACAAGCCTGCAGGTTCTCGATGCGACGTTCGACCAGCAGCAATATGCCATTGCGCTGCCGCTCGGCAGCCCGTTGCGCAAGTCTCTCGATGTCGCCCTCCTGCAGACCATCGAAAGCGATTGGTGGAAGCAGGCCGTCTTCCAGTATCTGGGCGAGAAGTAGCCGGCAGGAACTTCCGCAGTGCGGTGCGCTGGAAGAACCGCCCTCGCTATCCGAGAGTGGCGGCCTATCTTTCAGGGATTGGTGTTGCTGTCACTGGTCCAGGTCGACCGGTGTCACGCCAAGAAGTTTCAGGGCGTTGGCATAGGTCCGGATGCCTTGGGCCTGCTTGCGCTCGGCACAGAACTGGTTCGCCTTGTCCTGGAGTGCCGTTGCCTCGGCGATCTGGCTCGCACTGGCACCGGGTTTGGCTTTGGTCTGGATGGCTCCGTCGAGTTGAAGACCGAGCCGGTTGCAATATTCGCTCCGGGTGACCGCTGCTTCCGCCCCCGATTGTGCGACGGCCAGCATGGCGAGCGAAATGCCTGTCAGGGCACCCATCCATCCGGTCGAACGTCGTTGCATGTTTCGGGACCATTTCTTCGCGTTGTGCCGCAGGCCGCGTGACCGCCGCGAGGGTGGTTATGACAGGCGATGTTTTCGCGATTTTTTCCCGGATGTTGAATCTTGTTTCTGGAGTGTGTCTGGCGGTGAAGCTGCCAATCTCCCCCACGAGGGGGGAGATCGGCGGAGTGCGGCGCTTGCGCCTCTTCCTTTGCGGCTATCCTTCGCGTAAGGCGCCGGGCAAATCGTTTCACGCAAGCAAAATTCCCCGGACACCGCATGATCAGACTTGAAAGCATCAGCAAGCAGAACGGCCGTCAGCTTGTCTTCGTCGAAGCGTCGGCGTCCCTGCAGAAGGGCGAGAAGGTCGGCCTCGTCGGGCCGAACGGCGCCGGCAAGACGACGCTGTTTCGCATGATCACCGGCCAGGAGCAGCCAGACGAAGGCCAGGTGCAGGTCGATCGCGGCGTCACCATTGGCTATTTCAGCCAGGATGTCGGCGACATGGAAGGCCACAGCGCTGTCGCCGAAGTGATGAACGGCGCCGGGCCGGTCAGCGAAGTCGCGGCCGAGATGGCAGCGCTCGAGGCGGCCATGGCCGATCCCGAGCAGGCCGACCAGATGGACGAGATCATCGAAAAATACGGCGAGGCGCAGCACCGCTTCGAGGAACTCGACGGTTATGCGCTGGATGGCCGCGCCCGCGAAGTGCTGGACGGTCTCGGCTTTTCGCAGGAGATGATGGACGGCGATGTCGGAAAGCTGTCCGGCGGCTGGAAGATGCGCGTGGCGCTGGCCCGCATCCTGTTGATGCGGCCCGACGCCATGCTGCTCGACGAGCCGTCGAACCATCTCGACCTGGAGAGCCTGATCTGGCTGGAATCCTTCCTGAAGAACTATGACGGCGCGCTGTTGATGAGCTCGCACGACCGCGAGTTCATGAATCGCATCGTCAACAAGGTGGTCGAGATCGACGCCGGTTCGCTGACCGCCTATTCCGGAAACTACGAATTCTACCAGCAGCAGCGGGCGATCGCCGACAAGCAGCAGCAGGCTCAGTTCGAGCGCCAGCAGGCGATGCTGGCCAAGGAGATCGCCTTCATCGAGCGCTTCAAGGCGCGCGCCTCGCATGCCGCGCAGGTGCAGAGCCGGGTGAAGAAGCTGGACAAGATCGACCGCGTCGAGCCGCCGAAGCGCCGCCAGACCGTGTCCTTCGATTTCCTGCCGGCGCCGCGCTGCGGTGAGGATGTCGTGACGCTGAAGAACGTCCACAAGGGCTATGGCAGCCGCAGCATCTATGAGGGGCTCGATTTCCAGGTCCGCCGCCGCGAGCGCTGGTGCATCATGGGCGTCAACGGCGCCGGCAAGTCGACGCTTCTGAAGCTGGTCGCCGGCGCTTCCGAGCCCGATACCGGCACGGTCGCGCGGGGCCCAAGTGTCAAGATGGGATATTTCGCCCAGCACGCCATGGAGGTGCTGGAAGGCGAGCGCACTGTGTTCCAGACACTGGAAGACGCGTTCCCCCAGGCCGGCCAGGCGCCGCTCAGGGCACTCGCAGGCTGCTTCGGCTTTTCCGGCGACGAGATCGAGAAGAAATGCCGTGTGCTGTCAGGCGGCGAGAAGGCGCGGCTGGTGATGGCGCTGATGCTGTTCGACCCGCCCAACCTTTTGGTGCTGGACGAGCCGACCAACCATCTCGACATCGCCACCAAGGAGATGCTGATCACGGCGCTGTCGCAGTACGAGGGCACCATGCTGTTCGTCTCGCACGACCGGCATTTTCTGGCGGCGCTTTCCAACCGCGTGCTGGAACTGACGCCCGAAGGCATCCACACCTATGGCGGCGGCTATACGGAATATGTCGAGCGCACCGGGCAGGAAGCGCCGGGCCTGAGGAGCTAGCCCTTACCGCAGCGAGATGCTCATGCCACTGAGGTCGGCGTTGACCTGCAGGCCGACCTGCCTGCCTGTCAATTCGAGCTGGGCGCCCTTGTCATTGGTCATGACGATCACCTGAGCCCCTTTGCCAAGCGCGCCGCCACCGCCCGCCGCACCATAGACCCCGGTCACATCCCGCGCACGTTTGATGTGGCGCACGGTACCTCGGAAATAGGTCTTGGAAACGCCGAAGGCGAGACCGCCCGAGACGCCGCCGACCGAGATGGGATAGCGGCGGCCATGGAAGGTCAGCGTTCCTTCGCCTCCGGAGCCACCGACGAAGAAGGCCGCCTTGTAGACGGCGAAGCGGATGGTGCCGCTGTCGGCATGCGCGGCGCTGGCAAAGCCGATGCTTGCGGTGGCGATGGCGGCAACCGCGATGGAACGAAATCCGGATGAAATCTTCATGGTGAGAACTCCTCAATGTCGCCGCTTTGCCGGCCGGGATGTCAGCGTGGGATCAAAGTTACAACTGAACAGTCTCGCCCGTGGTTTGGTTCCAGGCCCCGTGATTTGGTTCCAGGCATCGTTCGAATCCGGCTGCGGGAAGGCCGGGGAGAGGGCGGCGGGTTGCGGAGGGTGGGGAGGGCACCTGACCGCAGCTATCGCCTTGTGGGATGAACAGGTCTATGCAGGCCCTTCACAAGGCTTAGGAGAGGCTTCGGATGAGAAACGCAATCTGCCTCGCATTGACTGCGGCAGTGGCTGGGTGCGCGACCTCCCCGGTCGACTATGAGGCGTCGCTTTCGCAGCAGGACCAGAAATGGGCCTCCCCGGCATGCCAGCAGGCCCGCAGGGCGGCTTCGGATTACGAGGCTCGCGAGAAAGAGCATCCGGGATGGGGTTTCGGCGTCCTGCTTGGTCCATACTCGATGGGGCTCGTAGCAGCCATCAAGGAGCATGAGCAGAAGCAACGAAAGCTGTTCGCCCGCGAAGTGCACCTGCAATGCTCAAGCCTGCCGCTGCCGAAGGAACTGCAGGGCGATTTGAACCCTGCCGTACCGCCGACCAAGTATCCATAGACTGCCGCGCCTTCCGGGCGGAAGGCGCCGGGGTGGCCGCCGTCATTGGCGGCACCTCGATCTTCGGGGGCCGCGGTGTCTACACCGGCACCATCCTCGGCGCCCTGATCCTGACTGTGCTGACGACGCTCTTGACCATCCTGCAGATGCCGGAGGGGGCAAGGCGACGGCTTATTTGAGGGTTGTGGAGGGAGAGATAGGGGCGGGTTGAGGTGAATGGCTGCGTTTGGGCCGAATTCAGACAGGCAGCTTTTTGGCGCAAGGATGCGAACTACTGCCGTTCAACCAATGATAAAGGCTCAGATCGAATTTTGGTGCTTCTTCAAAATTTGCACCTATTGAGGATGCGCCACGGCCAGCCCGCGAGGACCGATCCGCTCTCAAAAAGCGTGTACAGGTTGACAACACCTTGGCCGCTGCAACATCCTGCCGGTTTTTAGACTGGGAGGTAGCATGACTATTTCGATCAACCGCCGCACCTTTTCCATAGGCGCGGGCGCTCTGGCTTTGGCTGCGGCCGGATTTTCGCCGGCACGCGCGCAGCAGGCGTTTTTCCGCATCGGCACGGGCGGAACGTCCGGCACCTACTATCCGGTGGGCGGCCTGATCGCCAACGCCATCTCGGCAACCGGGGCGGCCGGCGTCGAAGGCTTGGTCGCCACCGCCACGTCCTCCAACGGTTCGGTGGCCAACATCAGCGCCATCCAGTCGGGCGCGTCCGAATCGGGCTTCACGCAATCCGACGTCGCCTACTGGGCGCATTCGGGCACCGGCCTCTATGAGGGCAAGCCCAAGATTGACGACCTGCGCCTCATCGCGACGCTTTATCCCGAGACGATCCATTTGGTCGCGCGTGCCGACGCCGGCATTAAGTCGGTGGCGGATCTCAAGGGCAAACGCGTCTCTCTTGACGAGCCGGGCTCCGGCACCATCGTCGATGCGCGACTTGTGCTTGGCGCTTACGGTCTGGCTGAAAAGGACGTGCAGCCCGAATATCTCAAGCCTGGCCCGGCCGGAGAGCGGCTGCAGGATGGCGCCATGGACGCTTATTTCTTCGTCGGTGGTTATCCGACCGGCGCAATCGTTGAGCTTGCCACCACCAACAACATCACGCTGGTGCCGATCACCGGCCCCGAGGCCGACAAGCTGCTGTCCGAGCAGAAGTTCTTCTCCACCGATACCGTGCCGGAAGGCACCTACAAAAATGTCGGCGAAACCAAGACCATTTCCGTCGCCGCTCAATGGGTGACCAGCGCCAAGCAGACCGACGACCTCGTCTACAAGATCGTCAAGTCGCTTTACAGCGACGAAACCCAAAAGGCCCTGCAGGCAGGCCACGCCAAGGGCAAGCTGATCACGCTCCAGAACGCGGTTACCAGCGCTGGCATTCCGTTTCATCCCGGCGCAGAGAAATTCTACAAGGAAGTCGGCACCCTGAAATAAGAGCCATTTGGACCGGCTGACAACAACGAGGCGGAAGGGATGCTTTCCGCCTCTTTTGTCTGGAAATTCAGGACACGGAACCGGCCATGAGCGATGACGACAAGATCAAGCTTTCCGCAATGGAGTTCGATGAGGAGAACGCTCGCGAACTGGAGGAGAAATTCGACTCCGAAATCCGCTTCCGGCCACTGACCCGTGTCGCGGGCTGGCTGGTCGGCTTCCTCCTGGTGGCGCTGTCACTGTTTCACTACTACACCGCCGGTTTCGGCCTGCTGCAGGAAATGCTGCACCGGGGCATCCACCTGTCGATGGTGCTGGCGCTGATCTTCCTCGTCTTCCCGCTGGTGAAGAAAAGCTACGACCAGCCCGCGCGGTCCAGCCTCCTGCGGCCGCTCGGCATACCCCTTTTCGACTGGCTGCTGGCGATCGCTGCGGTCGTCGTCGTCATGCACGTGCCTATGATCCCGCTCGACGACCTTGCCTTCCGCGTCGGCAATCCCACGGCGCTCGACGTGGTGTTCGGCCTTATCCTCATCCTGCTTCTGCTGGAGGCGACGCGCCGCTCCGTCGGCATCCCGCTGCCCATCATCGCCGTCGTCTTCATGGCCTACGCGCTGTTGGGGCGGTACATGCCGAGCATTCTGGTGCACCCCGGCGCGTCCGTCTCCCAGCTTGTCGATCACCTTTATCTGACGACGCAGGGCATCTACGGCATCGCGCTCGGCGTCGTCGCCACCTACGTCTTCCACTTCGTGCTGTTCGGCGTCTTCGCCACCCGCATTGGCCTCGGCCAGCTCTTCCTCGACTGCGCGGCGTGGGTCGCCGGCCGCTACGCCGGCGGTCCCGCCAAGGTGTCGATCTTCGGCTCGGCGCTGTTCGGCATGATTTCCGGCTCGTCGGTCGCCAACACCGTTACCGTCGGCTCCCTGACCATCCCGGCGATGATCAAGCTCGGCTACAAGAAACATTTCGCCGCAGCGGTGGAAGCGGCGTCCTCGACCGGCGGTCAGGTGACGCCGCCGATCATGGGCGCAGCGGCCTTCCTGATGATCGAATTTCTCGAACTGCCCTACACGACCATCATCCTTGCCGCCATCGTGCCCGCCTTCATGCACTTCTTTGGCGTGTTCATGCAGGTGCATTTCGAGGCCAAGCGAACCGGCCTCAGGGGGCTCAGGCCGGACGAGATGCCCGATGTCGTCGAGGCGCTGAAGCGGGACTGGCCGACGATCATCCCGCTCGTCGTTCTCATCGGCGTGCTGCTCTCGGGCTACACGCCTTACATGGCCGCCTTCTGGGGCATCACCTTGTGTATTCTCGTCGGCTTGCTCAATCCGCGCCGGCGCATGTCGGTCGCCGACATCGTGACGTGTCTGCGCGACGGCGCCAAATATGCGCTCGCAGTCGGAGCCGCTGCCGCAACCGTCGGCATCGTCGTGGGCGTCGTCACCCTGACCGGAGTGGGCTTCAAGCTGTCCTACATCGTCACATCGACGGCCGGACACCTTTCCCTTCTCTTCGGCACCTTCATCCCCGAGGCGATCTTCTCGGCCCAGGGCCTGACCCTATTGTTCACCTTGATCATGACTGGCGTCGTCTGCATCCTGATGGGCTGCGGCATCCCGACGACCGCGAACTACATCATTATGGTGACGATCGCGGCGCCGGCGCTTGTCATGCTCGGCACCGAGCCGATCGTCGCTCACTTCTTCGTGTTCTACTACGGACTGCTGGCGGACATCACACCACCGGTGGCGCTGGCGGCGTACGCCGCCGCTGGCATGGCGGGGGCGGACCCGTTCAAGACCGGCAACACCGCCTTCCGGCTGGGGATGGGTAAGGCACTGGTTCCTTTCGTGTTCGTCTTCTCACCGTCCCTGCTGCTGGTGACGAAGGATTTCACCTGGCCGAACTTCTTCCTCGCCTTTTTCGGCTGCGTGCTGGGCATCACCTGCCTGGGCGCCGCGCTATCGCGCTATCTTCTGGTGCGCACACGCCCATGGGAAAACGTGCTGCTCGTGTTCGCCGCCCTGCTTCTGGTGGCACCCGAACTCTATTCCTCGCTACTCGGCGTGGCGCTTTTGGTCCCGGTCCTGCTGCGCCATTGGAACGCACGCCACACTGAAGAGGCGCAACCAGTCTGATCAGCGCCGCTCCAACGCAATCCTTCTCGGGGTTTTCGACGTCGCGCATATGCGGTGGGCGGACGGAAAGATGAGAGGGCCGACCATCGAGTCCATGACATTCCGCTGCGGGTTCTCGGCGCCGAGCGAGCTTCAGCCTAGTCGCGAAGATGTCCGCTCGTGAGAAGAGGCGATGAGCCGTGGCGATGACCGGCATGGGGCGCAAATCAGACCCTCCTCCCGGTCGAATCCAACAGCGGTTTTTGGCCTTCTTAGAATTACGGGAATTACGGTGACAGTGCACCTTTTACCCTGCCATGTGTCCGCCTATCCCCCCGCCAGCCGCGGCAGCAAAAAAATCTCCGCCCCCTGCGGCAGCTTCTTCGACCACGTATCGCGATAGATCGTCCCGTCGATGGCAACCGCGATGCCCTTGTCGATCAAGGGCTCGAGGCCGGGATACTGTTCAGCCAGCTTCCTGAACAGCTCCCTTATGTCCTTGGCCTCGATCTCGACCTTGCTGTTGCCTCCGGCGGTCGCGGCGAGCGAGCCCCAGAGCGTTACTTCGACCATTCCCGTTCCGCCTCGATCGCCGCCAGGATGCGCGGCGGCGACATCGGGATGTGCGTCATGCGCACGCCCGCGGCGTTCGACACCGCATTGGCGATCGCCGCCAGCGGCGGCACGATCGACGTCTCGCCGACACCGCGCACCCCGTAGGGATGATTGGGGTTGGGGATTTCGAGGATCTGGGTGTCGATCATCGGCAGGTCCGAACAGACCGGGATGCGGTAGTCGAGGAAGCCGGCGTTCTGCAGCCGCCCGTCCTTGCCGTAGATATACTCCTCGTTGAGCGCCCAGCCGATGCCTTGCGCGGCACCGCCCTGGTACTGTCCCTCGACATAGGTCGGGTGCACCGCCTTGCCGGCGTCCTGCACGACCGTGTAGCGGATGACCCTGGCGGCGCCGGTATCGGGATCGACCTCGATATCGCAGATATGGGTGGCGAAGGAGACGCCGGCGCCATCGGCGACGAGCTCGCTGTGGCCGGCGATCGGCCCGCCGGTCTTGCCCGACTCGACCGCGATCTCCTTCAGCGACAGCTTGCCGAGATTGCCGTGCTTCTCGCCCTTGGCGATCGCGTGGCCCTTTTCCCAGACCACGTCGTCGACGGCAATGTCCCACATCTGCGCGGCGCGCTCGCGCAGGATCAGAATCGCATTGCGGGCGGCCGAGATCGTCGCCATGGAAGAGGAGAAGGTGCCGCGGCTGCCGTCCGTCATGTCGTTGTAGCCGAGGCTGGACGTGTCGGCGACGATCGCCTTGACCTGAGAATAGTCGATGCCCAGTTCCTCCGCCGCCACCAGCGACAGCGACGCGCGCGAACCACCGACGTCGACTGTGCCGACGGCAAGCGAGACCGAGCCGTCCATGCCGATGTTGAGGTCGGTGCAGGTCTGGCCGCCGAAGTTGAACCAGAAGCCGCAAGCCATGCCGCGGCCCTGGTTCTTGCCCAGCGGCGCCTTCATGTGCGGATGGCTCTTCACCGCCTCGAGCGTCGGGCCGATGCCGATCGGGCCGTAGACCGGACCGTAGGAGGACCGTGTGCCTTCCTGCGCGGCGTTTTTGATCCGGAAGTCGACCGGGTCCATGCCGATCTTCTTGGCCAACTCGTCGACGGCGCTTTCCACCGCGAAGGCTGCCATGGGTGCGGAAGGCGCGCGATAGGCCGCGGTCTTCGGCCGGTTGACCAGCACTTCGTAGCCGACCGTCTTGACGTTATCGAGCTTGTAGCAGGCGAACGCGGTCATGGCGCCGATCTCGGCCCAGGAGCCGGCATACGGGCCGCAGCTGTAGCGCAGCGTCGCTTCGGCGGCGGTGATCGTGCCGTCCTTGCGGGCGCCGATCTTGACGTCGATCGAGGTGGCGCTGGTCGGGCCCGAGGCGCGGAACACCTCGTCGCGGGTCATCACCAGCTTCACCGGCCGTCCTGCCTTGCGCGACAGCGCCAGCGCCACCGGCTCGGCCCAGACATGGGTCTTGCCGCCAAAACCGCCGCCGATCTCCGAGGAGGTGACGCGCAGTTTCGAGGCTTCCATGCCAAGCAACTGGGCGCAGTGCTGGCGGTAGACGAAATGGCCCTGCGTGCACACCCAAAGGTCGGCGGTGCCGTCGGAACTGAAATTCGCCACGCAGGCATGCGGCTCGATATAGCCCTGGTGCGTCTGCTCGGTCTTGAAGGAGCGCTCGACGATGAAGTCGGCCTGCCCGAAACCCTGATGGACATCGCCATGGCCAAACTGGCTGCGCTTGGTGACGTTGGAGGGTTTTACCGGTTTTTCCTCAAGGCCCTCGGTGAAGATGGCATCATTGATCAAGGGCGCCGTGTGCTTCGCCGCCTCGTCGACATCGGTGACGTGCGGCAAAAGCTCGTACTCGACCTCGATGAGCTTCAGCGCCTGCCTGGCGGTGCGGGCGTCGATCGCGGCGACCGCGGCCACCGCGTGGCCGTCATAGAGCGCTTTCGTGCGCGCCATGCAATTGTCGAGGACGTCGTACATGGCGGCATCGCCATCGGTGAGGTCGGGCAGGTCGGCCGCGGTGATCACCGCCTTGACGCCGGCGAGCTTTTCCGCTTTCGACGTGTCGATCTTGACGATCCTGGCGTGGGCGTGCGGGCTTCTCAGAACGCGCCCGACCAGCTGGCCGGCCATGTTGAAGTCGGCGCCGTAGCGCGCGCGGCCCGTCACCTTGTCGATGCCGTCGGGACGGATCGGACGTGTGCCGACGGAGGCGAATTTACGTCCGGAAAAACGTGGATCGAAATTCATCTCAGGCTCCCTTCATCACGATGGCCGCATCCTGGACGGCGCGCACGATCTTGTCGTAGCCGGTGCAGCGGCAGAGGTTCCCGGCAAGGCCGAAGCGGATTTCCTCCTCGGTCGGGTTGGGGTTCTTGGCCAGGAGGTCCTTGGCCGCGATCAGGAAGCCCGGCGTGCAGATGCCGCATTGCAATGCGGCGTGCTCGAGGAATTTCTGCTGCAGCGGGTGCAGCGTATCGCCATGCGCCATGCCCTCGATGGTCTCGACGCGACGGCCTTCAGCCTCGGCGCCGAGCACCAGGCATGAGCACACCAACCGGTCGTCGAGGATGATCGAGCAGGCGCCGCAGTCGCCGGTGCCGCAGCCTTCCTTGGCGCCCGTCAGCCCCAGCCGATCGCGCAGGACGTCGAGCAGCGTCTCGTCGGGCTGGCACAGATACTCGACAGCATCGCCGTTGATTGTCGTTGAAACTGCAATTCCAGCCATCATTTGCCTCCTGCACGTGCATAGGCTGATGTGGCGGCCCGCTGGGCCAGCACACCCGCAACTTTTCGTCTGAATTCGATAGTGCCGCGCTTGTCGTCGATGGGACGGCAGGCGCCCGCACAGACCTTGGCGAGCCGCTCCAGCGTCGCCTCGTCCAGCCTGGAGCCGACGAGCACCTCCGCGGCCTCTTCAACCAGAAGCACCGTCGCCGCCACGGCGCCCAGCGCCACGCGGGCCGATTTGACGACACCGTGCTCGTCGAGCGTCAGGTTCACCCCGGCGCTGACCACCGCGATGTCCATCTCGGTGCGTGGAATGAAACGCAGATAGGCATCGCCAGACCGCGGCTCGCGCTTGTCGAGCAGGATCGCCTCGATGATCTCGCCTTTGGCCAGCGACGTCTTGCCCGGCGCGGTCGGCACGCTCTGGACGGGGATCGTGCGCCGGCCCGCCGGCCCGACGACCACTGCCTTGGCGCCGGCGGCAACCAGCGCCGGCACGCTGTCGGCAGCCGGCGAGGCGTTGCAGAGATTGCCCACGATGGTGCAGCGGCCCTGCACCTGCTTGGAGCCGATCAGCTTGGCCGCCTCGACGACACCAGGCCATGCCTTCTTGAGGGCGGTGTTCTCTCCCAGGACGGCGCAAGGGACCGCGGCGCCGATGCTGAAGCCTTCAGCCGTCTCCCGGATCTCGCTCAAGCCATCGATCGCCTTGATGTCGACGATCAACTCTGGTTCGGCAAAGCCGCCCTTCATCCTGACCAGGAGGTCGCTGCCTCCCGCGAGGATGGCGGCCGTACCAGCCGACCCGGCCAACTGGCCAACGGCATCTTCTATTGAAAGCGGACGTATGTAGCGCATCGTCTCCCCTTGGTCATCGCGATTTCAGCGACCGTTATAAACAGTCTCCTCATAATGGCTATCCGGTTCGTCATCTGCGGCGATTAGGCCAGGCGCCGCAATATCCAGTCCAACAGGCCGAAAGTGGCGCACTGAATGGCAGCAACCGGCTTTGGGTCGATTTTCGTGAAACTTCGGTCTGGATCAAGTGCGCTCATTCGCTTTTGTCCGCTTTTGGACCGGAACGGCCCTTAAGCCGGCAGAGCCGCTGCTTGGCCGCCCCGGCTGAAGCTCCCTGTGTTCGGCGGCCGCCCGAAACGCCTGCGGCGGCTGGCCAAGGGTACGCAGGAAGGCGCGCCGCATGCGTCCGGGATCGCCAAAACCGGCGGCTTCGGCGATGCGCTCAAGCGGGAGATGGCTGGTCTCGATCGCCGTGCGGGCCGTCTCGAGGCGCATGCGCTCTACCGCCTTTGCCGGCGTGAAGCCGGTCTCGGACTTGAAGGCGCGGGCGAAGTTGCGGGGACTCATGGCCGCGTGATCGGCCAGGCATTCGACGGTCAGCGGTTCGGCCAGGTTTGCCCGCACCCACTCGATCAGCGCGGCGAAGCGGCCGGTTCGCCCGCCCAGCTCGACGAAGGCCGAGAATTGCGACTGGCCGCCCGGCCGGCGCTGGTGCATGACGATCTGCTGTGCGGTGCGGCGCGCCACTTCAGCGCCAAGGTCATCTTCGACGAGGGCAAGCGCCAGGTCTATTCCGGCCGAGATGCCGGCCGACGTCCAGATGTCGCCATCCCTGATGAAAATACGCTCGGCATCCAGCCTGACCTTCGGGTAGCGGCGGTGGAAGTCGTGACTGCTGGCCCAGTGCGTGGTGGCGCGGCGGCCGTCGAGCAATCCCGCCCGTGCCAGCAGGTACGCGCCGGTGCAGACGCTGGTGGTGCGCCGCGCCGGCACCCGCCTCAACCAGGCGACGATCTCTTCCATCGCCTCGATGGAACGGATGATTTCGCCGCCCGATACGATGACGGTGTCGAAAGGGCCGTCGCGCAGAGGTCTGGTGAGAAGCTTCAGGCCAGAGGAGCTTTCAACGTCGCCGCCGCCGGGCGACAGCAAAACCAACTCATAGCTGTCCGGGCGGCAGCGCTCCGCAATCTCGAAGACGGTTGTCGGCCCGGCCGCATCCAGAAGCTGGAAACCGGGGTGAACGACGACGGCAACGTGCCTGCGCATGGCAGTATTCGCCCGATTTATGTCATTTCGGACGAAACCTAACGCCGGTAGCCTCGTCGTCAAGCCATCTGGAGACCGGCAAAAGTCCTGGACGAAACGCTGCGTGCCATCGCTGCCCGCCATGGTGCCCGCACGGCAGACTTCGTCGCCATGCAACTCGAATATCCCCGGCCACGCGCATCGCCGTGACGTCGCGAAGTCGACGGGCATCTGACCGGCTCGGGGGGACTTTTCACGGCAAGGGAGTGACTGATGAAAGCATTGATCGCCGGGGCCGGTATCGGCGGCCTCACCACTGCTCTGTTCCTGCATGAGACAGGCATCGAGGTCGAACTTTTCGAGCGGGCCGACGACATCCGCGAACTTGGCGTCGGCATCAACATGCTGCCTCACGCTGTCAAGGCGCTGGCCGGGCTTGGGCTGATGCCGGCGCTCGACGCGGAGGGGGTGAGGACACGCGAGCTTGTCTACACCAACCGCTTCGGCCAGATCGTATGGCAGGAATTGCGGGGCATCGATGCCGGCTATGAGGTTCCGCAAATCAGCATTCATCGCGGCCGGCTGCTGGGGCTGATTCACCGGGCCGTGGTGAACAGGCTTGGCGGCGACGTCATCAGCACGGCAAGCCGTGTCGATGCCTTCGAGCAGAACGAGGGCGAGGTCGTGGCGCATTTCCGCCGGCATGACGGCTCGCGCGGCGAGGCCCATGGCGACCTGCTCATAGGCGCCGACGGGATTCATTCCGCCGTCAGGGCCGTGCTCTATCCCGAAGAAGGGCCGCCGATCTGGAACGGCACGATGCTGTGGCGCGGCGCCACGCCATGGCCGGTGTGGCGCGACGGACGCACCATGGCGGTTGCCGGCGGCAATTTCGCCAAGTTCGTCTACTATCCGATCGAGCCGGATCGCGAAGAGACCAGGCTGACGAACTGGGCGGTGATGGCCAATACCGGCGATAGCGGCACATCACCGCTGCGTCCCGGCGACTGGAGCCGCCCGGGCGTGATCGACGATGTGCTGCCCTTCGTGCGTGACCGGTTTCAGCTTGATTTTGTCGACCCTGCCTCGATCATCCAGGCAACGGATGGCTTCTACGAATATCCGAACTGCGACCGCGACCCGCTGCCACGATGGTCGTTCGGGCGGGTGACGCTGCTCGGCGATGCGGCGCATCCCATGTACCCGGTGGGGTCGAACGGAGCCAGCCAGGCAATACTCGACGCTGGTTGCCTTGCGATGCATCTGGCCGCAGGACCGACCGTCGAAGCCGCGCTAACACGGTATGACGGGGAGCGGCGGCCGGCCACATCGGCCATCGTGCTCGCCAATCGGCAAGGCGGACCGGAAGCGGTCATAGACATGGTCGAGGCCCGGGCGCCGCATGGTTTTGATGACATCGACGCCGTCGCTTCGCGCGAAGAACGCAAGAGCGTGGTACGCGGCTATGCGTCCCTGGCCGGGTTTGCAAAGCCGAGTTGATCGCGAGTGGCGCGTTTTGCAGCCTACAGGTTTGCCTCGGCGAAGATGCGCGAGGCCCAGTCGAGGAAGACGCGAAGGCGCGGCGAGAGCTGACGGTTCTGCGGGTAGAGCGCCGACAGCGGCGTCGGCGATGGCGGATAATCAGCCAGCACCTCGACCAGCGTCCCATCGGCAAGATCCTTCTCGAAACGATAGCGCGGCGCCTGGATGAGGCCGAGGCCAAGCCGCGCCAGGTCGGCGGCGGTATCGGAATTGTTGGCGGTGACGCGGCCGGGCAGCCGCACCTCACGGATATTGCCGGCGACAGTGAATTCGAACGGAAGGGTCTCTCCGGTGCGCGACGAGACAAAGCCCACCGCCTGGTGACCGTCGAGCGCATCGGGGGAGGCGGGCGTGCCGTGGCGCTCGAGATAGGCGGGGCTGGCGCAGGTGATCTCGCGGATCATCGCGAGCCGCCGCATGATCATGCCGCTGTCGGGCGGCTCGCCGACGCGGATCACGCAGTCCACGCCTTCACGCACGAGATCGACCAGCCGGTCGCTCTGGCCGATCTGCAGGTCGATGCGGGGATAGCGGTCGAGAAACTCCGGCAGGCGCGGCAACAGGAATGTGCGGGTGAGCAGCGTGCTGGCGTCGATGCGCAGCAGGCCGAAAGGCTCGGCGTTGCGGAAGGCGGCCTCGGCATCCTCGATCTCGGCCAGGATCGACAGGCAGCGCCGATAGTAGGCTTCACCATCCTGGGTGGCGTTCACCTGCCGCGTCGTTCGTTCCAGCAGCCGCGCGCCGAGTTGCTCCTCCAGCCGCCGGATGGCTTCCGTCGCGGTTGAGCGCGGCAGGCCGAGATCGGCCGCGGCAGCGGTGAAGCTGCGCCGCTCCAGAACGCGAACAAAGAGCCGCATCGTGTCCAGCCGATCCATGCTCTTTGTTCGCAGTTCCCGAATAGTGATGTCAATGGGTGGATGATTATCCGGAATTCGGCTTGGCCTATATCCGTGTCACCAACAACGCGGAGAGACTTCGATGACAAATCAAACCAGAACCGCGATCGTGACCGGCGCCTCCAAAGGCATCGGCGCCGCCATCGCACAGCGGCTCGCCCGTGACGGCGTCGCCGTTGTCGTCAACTATGCACGGGGCCGCGCGGAGGCCGAAGAACTGGTCCGCGCGATCGAGACCGGCGGCGGCAGGGCGATCGCCGTGCAGGCCGATATCGCCAATCCGAACGGCATCGCCGTGCTGTTCGACGCCGGCGAGAAGGCGTTCGGCGGCATCGACATCCTCGTCAACAATGCCGGCATCATGAAGATTTCGCCGATCGCGCAGACCGACGATGCTTCGTTCGACACCCAGATCGCGATCAATCTCGGCGGCGTGTTTCGCGGCATGCGGGAAGGTGCGCGCCGGCTTCGCGACGGCGGCCGCATGATCAATTTTTCCAGCAGCGTCGTCGGTCTCTACCAGTCGGGCTACGGCGTTTACGCCGCCACAAAGGCGGGTGTCGAGGCGATGACCCACATCCTGGCCAAGGAGCTTGGCGCGCGCCGTGTCACCGTCAACGCGGTGGCGCCCGGACCGATCGAGACCGCGCTGTTCACGGACGGCAAGAGCGAGGCGCAGATCGAGGCCATCGGCAAGATGATCCCGCTCGGCCGGCTCGGCCAGCCCGACGACATTGCCGGGCTGGTCTCGTTCCTGGCCGGTCCGGACAGCTTCTGGGTCAACGGGCAAATCATCCGCGCCAATGGCGGCGTGGTCTGAGGCGGCAACCAGGCCGGCTTGGCTCTCCTGACTGCCTGACTTCCACACTCGAAAAGCTAAGGAAACATCATGCCATTCGCCAACATCAAGCTACCGCAAGCGGCCCTCTCCAAAGCGCAGAAGGAAGACCTCATCCATCGAACGACCGCGATGTTCGTCGACTTTTTCGGTGAGGGCGTACGCCCCTACACGATGGTGCTGGTCGAGGAGGTCGCCGACGGAGGCTATGGCCGGGCCGACGAAGTGTTCGTCGTGCCGGAAGTTTTTCGCGCGAAGGAGTAGTGCAGGGCTAGACCTCGAAGAGGTGCCTTTCACAAATTGAACCTTTGCCGCATCAGCCATCCTTCGTCGCACCGACCCAGTCGGCGGCCACTTCGGCAAACAGCCAGTCGCGGAACGCCTTGATCTTTTTCTGGCGCAGCGCGCCGTCACGGTAGACGACGTAGTAGCGCGAGGCGGATTTCAGCGCGAGATCGAAGGGACGAACCAGCCGCCCCGCAGCGAGGTCGGCCGAGACCAGCGCGCTTCGGCCGAGCAAGACGCCTTCGCCATGCACCGCGGCTTCGACGGCGAAGGTGGCGGAATCGAAGCGCACGCCGCGCTTGGGATCGATGCCGTCCACGCCGGCCTGTTGCAGCCATGTTGCCCAGTCGATGCGAAAGGCGTCGTGGATCAGCTTGTGATGCCGGAGATCCCCGGGCTGGCGCAGCGGATGTTCGCCTTGCAGCAGTTCCGGGCTGCAGACCGGGAAGACCTCTTCATCAGCGAGAAACTCCGCCGTCACCCCGGTATAGCCGCCCTTGCCATAGCGGATGGCGATGTCGATGCCGTCGCTGACGAAATCGGAAAGCACGCCCGAGGTCGACAGCCGCACGTCGATGTCGGCGTTGGCGCGGTGGAAGCGATGCAGCCTCGGCACCAGCCAGCGGCCGGCAAAACCGTCCGATGTGCTGACATTCAGGATGCCTGCCGTGCGGTCGGGCGTGGCGGCGATGGTGGCGGCGGCGATCTGGTCCAGCGCCGTCCTGACTTCCGATGCGTAGGCCGCGCCGACCGACGTCAGGCGCACGGACCTCGTTCCCCGATCGAAAAGTTGGATGCCCAGTCTGTCCTCGATGTTGCGGATGGCGCGGCTGACCGCGCCATGGGTGACGTTGAGCTCACCCGCAGCCTTGGAGAAGCTCAGATGCCTGGCGGCAGCCTCGAAGGCGGGCAAGGCAGTGAGGGGCGGCAGTCTGCGCGGCATGGTCCACCTGTGATCGTTGCTCACAAATCATGCACAAAGAGTCGTTTGTCGTCCAGCCCGGAAATGTCCAATCTATAGGGGTAGCAGCGGATCTTGATCGGCTTTCCCACCTCGCCGCTGCGCTGAACGACCAGAAACAGTGTGAGCAATCGTCATGCTTGTCCCCTTGCGGACGGCGTCGGCACGCTTGCGCCTACTGAACCACAGGAGACGAACCATGAAACCGATTCTCGAATCCATCAGCGCCGCGACGAGCGGTCTTGCACTCAGAGCCTCTGCAGTCGTCGAGCGCCGCCGCATGCTGCGCCAAGTTTCACGTTTCTCGAACCATCGCTTGCACGACATCGGATTCGAGCGCGACTGGGACGGCTCCATCCTGCGCAACGGGAGGTCGATATGACCAGCACCCTGATCATCGGCGCGACGGGGCTGCTGGGCAGCGAGATGGCGAAGGCCAGCGCCCGCAATGGCGATCGCCTGCACGTTCTGGTTCGTCCGGCAACACCCGGCGATGAAGAGCGCCTGCGTTCGCTGAAGGAGCTCGGCGCCAAAATCCACGTCGGCGATCTCGACGACTATGACAGCCTTGTCCGCGCCGCCGGTGCGGTGGACCGCGTCATCAGCTCGGTGCATGTGCATTCGGCCAGCGAGATGACGCTGGTGCGGGCGCTGAGCGATGCCGGCGTTTCCCGCTATGTGCCTTCCGCCGGCTTCGGCCTCGACCTCGCCGCCGCCGCACCGGGCTCGATCCCGCCACTCGACCTCAAGCGAGCAGTGTTCGACGCGATCAAGGAGGCCGATCTGCCCTATACGGTGATCTACACCAATGGCTTCTTTTCGACATGGGTGGCGACGCTGGGCGATCTGATGCGCTTCGGCTCGTCGCCCTTGCCGCCCGAAGAGGTGACACTTTATGGCGACGGCAATGTGCCGGCGACGTTCGTCAGCGAGAAGGACATCGCCGCCGTCACCTTGCGCGCGCTGAACGACCCCAATGCCATCCGCAGCGAGATCCGCATCGCCCGAAACAAGATCACCCAGAACGAAATGATCGATCTGTGGCGCCGGGTGAGCGGCCGCTCGCCGCATATCGTGCCTCAGAGTGCGGCGGAGCTTGAGGCGATGATCGCGTCAGCCCCCTGGCTCGGACTGCTGCGGGCATTCTGGATACGCGGCGAGACCGCGCTCGAGACGGCCACGCCGGAAGCCGGAGTGCTGTATCCGGAGCTGGCTTTCGAGACCATCGAGAGCGCCTTTGTTGCGATGGCGGGCGCCACTGGGCGGTAGGAACAGGAGCGCGGCGCTGAAGCTGACGTCGTCGGCGCGGCCGATGAATCCGGCTCGCGGCGTGAGCCGCCCGAGAAGGGCTGGCCTCACCCGTGCGGGCCTGTATCATGGTCATGTGAATTCCTGGGAGGAGGCTTGTGCATGCGGCTGAATCGGAATCTCTGTCAGTGGAGGGTTTGGGTCTTCATCGCCGCAATGGCGCTTTGGCCGCACGCGGCGCCGGCCGATACCCTCACGCCCGAGCGCATCACTGCTGCCCTGTCGAAGCTCGAAGCGCTTGCCGAAGCCGCCGTCGCAGACGGTGCCGTGCCCGGGCTCGCCATCGGCGTCGTGCGCGATGACGAGGTGATCTTCCTCAAGGGTTTTGGGCATCGCGAGGCCGGCAAGCCTGAGACCGTCGACGCCGACACGGTGTTCCAGATCGCCTCCCTTTCCAAGCCGGTTTCCGCCACCGTCGTAGCGGCGTTGGTTAGCGACAGGATCGTGTCCTGGGATTCGAAGATCGCCGATCTCGATCCGGCCTTCAGGTTGGCCGATCCTTATCCGGCAAGCCAGCTCACCGTCCGTGACCTGTTTTCGCATCGCAGCGGGCTTCCAGGCACCGCCGGAGACGACCTCGAGGACATTGGCTACGACCGCGTCGAGATCCTGCATCGCCTGCGGTTCGTGCCGCCATCGTCGAGCTTTCGGGCCGGGTATTCTTACAGCAATTTCGGATTGACAGAGGGTGCCGTGGCAGCCGCGACACCGACGGGAAAGCCCTGGGAGCAGGTCGCCGAGGAGAAGCTCTACCGTCCGCTGGGCATGGCCTCCACGAGTTCCCGCCATTCGGACTTCGTCAAGCGAACCAACCGCGCCGCGCTTCACGTCAAGGTCGATGGCGCCTGGGCAGCGAGGATAGAGCGCGATCCGGATGCGCAGGCGCCCGCCGGCGGCGTCAGCTCTACGGCACGTGACCTCTCGCAATGGGTGCGCCTCATCCTCCACAACGGCGTTTATGCCGGCAAGACACTGATTGCCGCCGATGCGCTAAGCCAGACGCATGTTCCGCTGATAGCGCGCGGCAACAACCCCGTCTCCGGCGGCGCATCGTTCTACGGCCTCGGCTGGAATGTCGAATTCGGCCGACACGGCCTGAGCTGGGGCCACGCCGGCGCTTTCAGCGTCGGCGCGCGTACCCTGGTGACAGTCTTCCCAAAGGAGAGGTTGGGCATAGTCATCGTCGCCAACGCCTTTCCGACTGGCCTGCCGGAGGGATTGTCCGACAGCTTCGCCGATCTCGTCTTCGACGGTAAGGTCGAGAAGGACTGGGTCAAGGCGTGGAATGATATCTATGCGGGCCTGTTCGGTCCGGCGGTCGCGGCGGCCAAGGCCGCCTATGCCGCGCCGCCGTCTCCGTCACGGCGAGCCGGGCCGGGCAGTGTCTATGCTGGCCGGTACGCCAACGACTTCATCGGCGACGCGATTGTGTCGAAAGCGGGAGACGACCTTGTACTCAAGGTAGGCCCGGCCGCCGGCCGGTCCTATTCATTGAGGCATTTCGACGGTGATCTTTTCCTGACCTTCCCCGACGCGGAGACGCCGGACAGCCCCTCGGGTGTAAGTTTCGTGGTCGGCGCTGACGGCAAGGCGTCGGCCATGACTGTAGGTTTTCTCGACGACAATCATCTCGGCACGCTGCAACGTGTGGGGGACTGACTTCCAAATCGACCGGTCCCGCCGGGAGTCAGGATGCCGGGCCGTATCGGAGCAGTTTGAAGCAATCGCCGTTGCCCGATTTCGTCTGTGCCAGCAAGGGCTTAGATCTGTCGATCCATTCCTGATGTGACGTCGCGTCGGCTTCGATCGCGTCGACCGGCGCAAGACTGACAAAGCTGCGTCCGTGGCTGAGAAGCCAGCACGCACGGCCGAGAAAACGCCTGCTGCGCTGGCGCAAGAGGTCGGCATCGTAGAAGATGTCGAGCACCTCGTGCTTGATCTTGCGCTCGGTTTCAGGATTGGCGATCGCAACCTCGATCGGCTCGCCGCCGATCGCATCCTGCAGGTCCTTGTAGTCGAGGGTGAGTTGGGTGATGGCATATTTGATCTCGCTCTCGTCGCGCACGATGTCGAACCATAGCGTCGGATCGAGCTCGTTGACGACGAACGACGACTCGAAATCGCGCGACAGGTTGAGGATGTCGAAGTCCCGGATGTCGACGTCGCGCTCAACCAGCAGGATTTCGCGGATCTGCTTGCCAAGCTCCGCTCCCTGCGCGCCGATGGCGGCGTTGGTTCCACCAAGTTCGGGACTAACGTAGGCCCCGCCGTCATCCAGCAGCGCGTCGAATTCGCCAAGTGACTCGACGAGGGGAGCGCCGCGAGCGATGCGCGCCGCCAGCTTGGCCAGAACCTGCTGGAGATCCGTTTCGCGTCTGCGCTGGTCCTGGTAATTCTGCTGGAAAAAGAAGATGAACAGCGACACGCCGATGCCGATCAGGATCACGCCCAACTGCGAGAAGATGTTACGGTAGTATTCCAGCAGCTTTTCGCGATGACGCACGTCGTCGCGCACACTGTGGGCGACGCGCAGATTGACGATCAGCGACAGGATGAGCAGCCCAGTACCGACGAGGATGAGGCCGCCGATGAGCAGGTAACCATGGCCTGTGCTGAAGTCCATTCGTTTTCCCTGAAGCCCAGACTGCGCAGAATAGTGCCATTTTGGCTAAATACCTACGGATTTGCAGGCGGTGGATTTGATGGCGGCGACCACCCCAGAAGGTTGACCCGCCTGGCCATCCGGCCGATAGCTCCGCCAGAAACTGCCCCGAGAACCCTGATGACTTCAGACACGAACCTCCACGATGCACGCTCCGCCGATCCTGACACCGCCTGGCAGGCGGACGTCCGCGCCGGCGTGCGCCACGTCCGCGACCTTGACCGCCTCCCGCTGTCGTCAGCCGAGCGCGCAGCCGCCCAGGCCGCGGCGGCGAACCACAAGGTGCGCGCGCCCAAAGCCTATCTCGACCTGATCGACTGGAACGACCCGGCTGATCCGATCCGGGCGCAGGTCATCCCCTCTCCGCAAGAACTGCAGGAGGTGGAAGGCGAACTCGACGATCCGATCGCCGACCATGACTTCAGCCCGGTGCCGCGCTTGACGCATCGCCATGCCGACCGGGTGCTGCTGTTCCCGACCTATCAATGCGCGGTCTATTGCCGGTTCTGCTTCCGCAAGGAATCTCTGACCTCGATCGGCAGGGGCTATACGCGCGAGGCGCTGGAGCCGGCGCTGGCCTATATCGCCAAGCATCCCGAAATCCGCGAGGTGATCCTGACCGGCGGCGATCCGCTGTCGCTGCCCGACAAGGCGCTGGCCGAAATCCGCGCGCGCATCGAAGCGATCGCGCATGTGCGGCTGCTGCGCATCCACACGCGCGTTCCGGTGGCGCTGCCGTCGCGCATCACGCCGGGGCTGGTTGCGGCCCTGCAGGGCCGGCTGATGGTCACCATCGTCACCCATTTCAACCACGCGCGGGAAATCACTCAGGCCACGGAAACCGCCTGCCGCACGCTGCGGCAAGCCGGCTTCGTGTTGCTCAACCAGAGCGTTCTGCTCAAAGGCGTCAACGACAGCGTCGAGGCGCTGGAGGAGCTCTGCCGCGAGCTGATGTATCGCCTCGGCGTCAAACCCTATTACCTGCACCATGGCGACCTCGCGCGCGGCATGGCGCACCGGCGCACGACTATTGCGCAGGGGCAGGCGCTGGCTGAAGCGCTGCGCGCGCGGCTGTCGGGCATCTGCAACCCCGTCTATGTGCTCGACCTGCCGGAAGGCGGCGGCAAGGTGCCGATCGGACCTTGCCATGTCGAGGGACGGGACGGCGAGAACTGGCGGCTGCGCGGGCTCGATGGCGAGGTGAGGGCGTATACGGAGATCGTTGGCGAATAGGACTGCGCGCTAACCCCTGTCTTTCTCGACAAACGCCAGCACCACCACGCGCGGGGCAACGCAGTAGGCGAGCCTGGCCTTGCGGCCTGTCTTCGTCGTCGCACAGCCTGCGTTCAGGTCGACGGTGATGTCCTCATAGCCCAGCACCTCGCGATCGAGCGGATAGACGGCCTTGTAGACGGCTTCCTTGGCGGCAAAGAGGATGCGGCCGGCAAGATGCCGGTCGGCTGCGTCGGTGCGGTCCGCGGGTGTTGTCACGAGCGCCAAAATGTCATCCGGGAGAGGCTGCGCGGGCTCGACGTCGATGCCGAGCGAGGCGATATCGCCAACCGGTGCAACCGCCGCTACCGCCATGTCGTCGTCGTGCGCGAGCGAACCCATTATTCCCTCGGGCCAGACAGGCGCGCCGGACGGCGTGCGCAGGATGGCGGCGTCGCCGACGCCAAGCTCCGCCAGCAGTCCGTGCGCGATCCAGCGGGCCGCGCCGCTGGCGCGCCGCATGCCAGGCTGGCGCGCGGCGATGGAATGCGCTTCCCCAGGCAGCAGATGGGCTTCATCGCCTTCGCGGATCAGGCGGCATCCGATCCGGACACCGCTCGGCGCGATCGCGGCCATAGCCTCCAACAGGGTCGTTTCCTCCGATGAATTCGCAGCGGGCGGCGTCAACGATCGACCATCGGCAGGACGGCGATCATTTCTCCGTCCTCGTCGATGCCTTGTTCCACGAAGCCGGCGCCGCGATAGAGGTGGCGCGCGGCCTCGTTCTCGGGCTCGTAGCAGATCGAAACCTCCCTGATATGGTCGAGATTGCCGATCTCGTCGAGCAAGGCGCGCAATGCGGCCTTGCCATAGCCTTTGCCCTGGTGGGCGCGGTCGATCATGAAGCGGTAGACCAGCGCCTCGTTGTCCGACGCATCGTACATCAGGAAACCGACGACACGGGTCCCGGCCATGATGGCGCGCGGCCGCGCGTCTTCGTCGGTTTCGGCTTCTTCGAGGGACTCCGAATTGCTGGCGACGAAATCCCTCTGCTCCGGAGCCAGTTCCAGGGCCGCGACCAGGGCGCGGTTGGCCCTGGTCACGGCAACGAGACGGATGTCCTCGGTGTTCAAGCCGATGCCTTGGTCGAGGACTCGGTGATCGGCTCGACGAAGCGATGCAGCTTGGCCGGGTTGCCGCGCCAGATCGAGTTGGGCTCCAGCTCTTCGCCCTTCATGACGAAGGAGTCGACATCGACCACCGAGCCTTCGCCCATGACGACGCCGTAGTGGACAAAGGCGGAGGGTCCGAGCGTGCAGCCCTTGCCGATGCGGATGAAGTCGGACTTGAAGGCGCCTTCCTCCAGCGAATGGGCCTGGACGACGCAGCCCTCGTTGAGGGTGGCGTCGTCGCCGATCTCCACCAGCGAGCGTTCGGTCAGATTGCTGCCGCCGTCATAGACACGGCTGCCGATCCTGACGCCCAGCATGCGCAGGATCATCGGCCGGAACGGCGTGCCGGCGAACAGCCGCACGATCGGCGAGTCCGCCAGCTTCCAGTGGCGTTCATGGCGCCAGAACGCGACGTCGTAGATCGTCGTCATCTGCGGCTTCAGCCTGCCGAAACCGAGGCTTGCCCGTTCCACGAAGATGTAGAAGGGAATGGTGATCGCCGAGGTCAGCAGCACGGCGACGAACAGTGCGACTTCAGCCCATTCGGTATAGTAGTTCAGCGCCCGGTCCCAGATCGCCAGCGTGGCGAACAGCATGACCCATTGCGTTGCCACGAACAGCAGGATCGTCACCAGGTTGTGGCGGTTCTTCAACGGGATGCGCCGGCGCCGGTCGTCCTCGTCGATGCCGGCGATGAGTTCCTTGTCGCGGTTCACCATGCGCGGGATTTCAAAGGCAGGCGAACCCAAGAGCCCGACATTCTCGCGCAGCGGCCCGTCGATGGGGATCATCACCTTGGTGCCGAGCAGGACGTTGTCGCCGGTGCGGCCGTCCGGCGGATAGTAGATGTTGTTGCCGAGATAGTTGCGCTCGCCGATCCTCGTCGGCTCGAGCCTGAAGGCGGCGGCGGATTTGTGCATGTTGATCATGAACAGCCCGTCCGACACCATGGTCTCGGTGCCGATCTCGCACAGAAGCGGGTTTTCGTGCTGCTGGTTGGAGCCGAAATTGGAGCCGGTCTGCACCACCTTGTTGAGATTCCAGCCGATCGCTCGCATGTAGTGCACGATGGCCGAGCTGTCGCCGGCCAGCAGGCCGAGCACGCGCGAGTTGCTGGAGAATTCAGCGACGGTCTGCAGCCAGTAGCGGAAGCCGTACAGTGTGTAGGTGCGGCCTGGCTTCAACAGCAGGCTGACCAGGCGCGGCACCAGCGTCGCCGCCAGGAAGGATGCGGCCATGTAGCCGAACAGCGTCACCGTGGTGCCGATCGCGACGACGCCGATGGTTTCCTGGTAGTCGTCGCCGACATTTTCCCAATAGCTGTGGAACAAGAGCGGCAAGGGGGTGACGATGGCAAACAGGCCGATCAGCTGAACCGCTTCGAACAGGAAGCGCCGGATGTTGGACGGATCGACATTGCGCACCTTGCAATAGTCGGCCGTGGTCGGCACGGCCGGCGATCCATGCCAGCGTTCGCCGTCGGGGATGCTTTGGCCGCGGTGCAGCGAGGACGAATGGCCGAGCTGGGCGCCGTCGCCGATCCTGGTGTCGATGTCGAGCGTCGAGCCGACGCCGACAAAGGCATCGCGGCCGATGGTCAGCGGCCCGGTGTGGATATAGCCGGACTGTGCCCGGAAGCCGAGGATCATCGATTCCTTGCGCAGGATGGTGTTGGCGCCGATAGAGATGAGATCGGTGCAGACGGGCACGGATTTCGATTCGATGACGGCGTTCTTGCCGAGCCTGGTGCCGAGAAGCTGCAGGTAGATGCTGTAGAGCGGGCTGCCGCGGAACAGCACGACGGGCGCGGTGCGGATCAACGTCTTGACCACCCAGAAGCGGAAGTAACGCACGCCCCAGATGGGAAACGCCTCCGCCTTCCAGCGGCCGACGAGCGCCCATTTGGCGAGGACGGCAAAGCCCGACATGCCGAAGAACACGGCGGCCGAAAGCGCCACGCACCTGATGTAGAGCAGCAGCGGATCGTCGAGCGCGTCGTACATCCAGTTGAGACCACCATTGATCGCCCACAGGGCGCCATAGCTGTAGAGCCCGTAGAACATCAGCTGTGCGGCGCCGCAGGTCCAATAGGCAAGATTGGAGGCCCGCCGCGTGAGGACGGGTTCGTTGGTGGCCGTCGTCATCTCGTCCACTACGCCCAGATGCAGCGCCAGCCGCGCCACGGTCGGGTGGAGATAGATGTCGCGCATCGACGCCGTCGCCCATTCCTTCCTGGTGCGCACACGGGCGCAGAAATGCGCCATCAGCAGCGAGTTGGCGCCGAGATCGTCGAAGAAATTGTCCTCGACGGACACTTCGTCGAATTTCAGCACCGCGGCCAGCGCGTCGGCCAGGAAACGCTCGTCGTCATTGCTGGGCGCGACCATGGCGCGATCGCCCGACAGCCGTACGCCTGTCGGCTTCGGCAGCTGGCGCAAATCCACCTTGTTGGAGACCGTCATCGGGATCGCCGGCAGTTCCTCCAGATAGGAGGGCACCATGTAGTCCGGCAGCCGCCGCTTCATCGTCCTGGCGAGGTCCGCGCGCGAGATCGCCGTCTGGCCGGCCTTCGCTGCGAAATAGGCGACGAGTTCGACGCGGCCGGGCTCGATCTCCCAGGTGGTGACGGCGGCTTGAGCGATCTCGGGCTGGTCGAGCAGCACCGCCTCGATCTCGCCGAGCTCGATGCGGTAGCCGCGGATCTTCACCTGGGTGTCGATGCGGCCGTTATACTCGATCTCGCTTTGGTCGTTGATGCGGCCAAGGTCGCCGGTGCGGTAGATGCGCTTCGACGGGTTGTTCGGCAGGCCGACGAAATCGGCGATGAATTTCTGTTCGGTCAGGTCGGGCCGGTTGAGATAGCCGACCGCGAGCCCGATGCCGGCAATGCCGATCTCGCCCAGTTCGCCGGGTTCGGCAAGCTGCGGCAGCGAAGCGTCGAGGATGACGATCGAGTAGGTCGGCAGCGGCGCGCCGATGGTGACGGGACTGTCCGGCGTCAGCGCGCCCATGGTGGCGGTGACGGTCGCCTCGGTCGGGCCGTAGGTGTTCAGGATCTGCCGCCCCGGCTTCGACCAGCGCACCACCAGATTGTGCGGACAGGCCTCGCCGCCGACCAGCAGCGTGCGCAGGCTGGGCACATCCGATGTCATCGACGACAGCAGCGTCGGGCTGCAGGCGATGCAGGTGATGTCATGGAGCCGCAGGAAATCGGCGAGTTCCTCGCCCACCAGCGGCATCTGGCCAGGAGCGGGCACCACCGTCGCGCCGGCGACGAACGGCACCCAGATCTCTTCGGAGGAAAAGTCGAAGGCGATGGTCATGCCCTGGTAGACGCGGTCGCCCGGCCGGTAGCCGTAGGAGGCGGCGGCGACGCGGATGAAATTGACGAAACTCTGGTGCTTGATGACGACGCCCTTGGGCTTGCCTGTGGTGCCCGACGTGTAGAGGATGTAGCAGGTGTCGTCCGCTGAAGCGACCTTCGCATGCGGCTGCAGCGGCGCGTCGGACTGTCTGGAGATTTCGGCAGCAGTGCTGTCGATCAGCAGATGCGGGACCGGCAGCTGGCCGGCGCGCGACGCATAGGCGGCGATGGTGACGATCAGGCTGACGCCGGCGTCTTCGATGATGAGCGCCATCCGCTCCTCAGGGAATGCGGTCGCCAGCGGCACGAAGGCAGCGCCCGCCTTCATCACGGCGAGCAGCGCGACATAGGTCTCCGCCGAGCGGTCGAGGATGAGCCCGACGCGGTCGCCCGGCCGCACGCCGCGCTTGACCAGCAGGCGGGCGAACTGGTTGGCACGGCTGTCCAGCTCCCGATAGGTCCAGACACGCCCATCGGAGATCACCGCCGGCAGCGCTGCGAACGTTTCGGCGAGCTGTTCGAAGACGGTGTCGAGCCGCTCGCCGGGCAGGCCTTGGCGGGCAAAGTCGGCGCCCGTCAGGATTTGCCCGCGCCTGGCTGTCGCGGGGGCCGTTCTTACCAGCGCATCGACACCTGCCGGGCCGCTTTCCAGCCCCGATCGTTTCGCGTCCAGTTCGGCGACATCGACACCGTGATCCATTTCCATACTTTCCCGTCCAGGCCGGGCATTGCCCGGCACGGCCATTTTTCCAGTTGTTGTGGGATGCTTATGCCATCCGATCTTTTCGGCAGTTTTTCCGAACTGTTGAATATTGTTTCTGAACTGTGTCTGGGGCGGGGTTTTGAGCCTCCCTTGGCGGCAACGCCGGCGCGCGCGCCAGCGTTTTTCTGGAACCAGCCTTGAGGCCCCGCATTCTATGAGCAGGGACTGAAGGAGCGTGTCGTGAAAGCGGTTTTGGGACTGGTCTGCGGCTTCGTGCTGACCCTTGCGGTCTTCGGCAGCGGACTGGGCTTCGCCGCCTGGCTGCTTGCCGCAAAGCCGCCGCGCCAGGCAACGGCCACCGTCAGCGTGGCGGAGCTGTGGACCAAGAAGGCGCGGCCGGTGAACAAAGCCGGGCAAGGCCTCGAACGCCTGCCGGCCGCCCAGCCGGCGCCGCCCGACATCTCCGCCAAACCGCCGGAAACACCGCCCGACCCGACGGTCACCGGCGCCATCGCGCCCAAGGCAGCCGACCTGCCGCTTCCGCATCTCGCCTGGTGCGCCAGCCGCTATCGCTCCTACCATCCGGACGACAACAGCTATCTTTCCTACAGCGGGCAGCTGCGCCCCTGCATCTCGCCCTATCTCGAAGCCGCCGGTCAGGCCGGCCAGCCGGCCGCCGGCGATGGCGTGGAAAACGGCGCTGGCCTTGGCGTCTACCTTGCCGAAGATGACGGCGAAGCGCTTTCGGCCGACCATGTCGATTCCTGCTTCAGCCGCTACCGCTCCTACCGCCCGGAAGACAACTCCTACCAGCCCTATTCCGGCGGCCCGAGACGGCAATGCCAGTAGCCCCCGCGCACCGCCGGCATGGCGATCCGATCGCGCGGATTTTCCGGAGCGTCCGCATTGGCGCGACGTTCAACCCTGACCCGAAGGAGGACTGACCATGAGCGACGACCGGGACGACAGAATTCGTGAGCGCGCCTACCAGATCTGGGAACGGGAAGGCCGCATGCAGGGCGACCCCGAGCGGCACTGGCACCAGGCCGAGGCCGAGATCGACCGCGAGGGAGCCCTGCCGCTGACGGCGGGCGACGCGCTGCCTGAAACCGGCGAGATCGCCAGCTCCGACGTGCTGGAGGTCGAGGCGCTGGCGGTGCGCACCGGCATCTCCGGCGACGAGGCACAGGAACTGCTCGACCGCCTGGGCAACGACCGCGCCGCGGTCGAGCAAGCCGCGCGCAGCCTCAAGGCCAAAGGGCGGCGAAACCCCGATGAGGGACTGGCGAAATAGTCGGAGGACGAAAAATGCCGGCTAGGCTGCGACGGCTGATCGGCACGAAAAGCCCGCGCCTCTGGCGGAGGACGCGGGCCGATCGGAGGGCCGATCTTCGGCAGGCGATGGAGGGCACCACCTGCCGCATCCACTAACAATTAGCTTTGGCTAATGTTCCGTCAAGTTGGATCTGAATTTACTGCGTTGGAATGTCCCCTCCGCCGCAATTGCGCCGCTGGCCTTGGTGGCCGCCGGCAGGCAGCTTGCGTCGATGGATAGGAATTTTTTCTTGACGGGTTTGGGCAGCTATGCTACATTTTTGCCTATGGTGCTGATTTGCGCCAGTGACCCGCCGCCCAGGCGGGTTTTTGCGTTTTGGCCGGCGCTCGCCGAATTTCGACGTTGCGAGAAAGCGCCGACGCCAAAGCTGCCAATCTCCCCACTTGTGGGGGAGATGGCCGGCAGGCCAGAGGGGGGGCGCCGTAGAGTGCCCCCTTCGAACGGGTGGATCATTTGGATCGGAACGGCGTTGATCCCTGACACAACCGGGGAATGAGCATGGCGACAAGGCGCAGGCGCTGGTCGGCAGGCCGGGCCGCCCGGCAAGCGGAAACCTTGATCAGGGCCAATCCTAGCCAGGGAGAGCGAGATGATCCGAAAACTCAAGGACGGCAAATACCGGCTGTATTCGCGCAAGAAGGACGACAAGACCGGCAAGCGGCGCAATCTCGGAACGTTCGATACGCGCGAGGCGGCGGAGAAGCACGAGAAGGAGGTGCAGTATTTCAAGCGGCATTGAGAGGGGGCCTCTGGCTGTCGCGATGGTGACTCACCAAACGCCAATGCGGCCGGCGCTGAATACAGCCGTCACCCGCAAGATGTCTACGCCACGCGTGGTTGAGCTGGCCTGACCATTGTGGCGAGGACGATGCCGGCGACGATGAAGGCCGCACCGACCAGGTCGTAATCGTGCAAGCCCTCGCCGAGCAGCAGATAGGCGAGCACGGCCACGAACACCGTCTGCAGGTAGAGCAGCATGCTTGCCCGGCTCGCACCCAGCGTTTGCACGCTTTTGTTGTAGAGGTAGTACATCAGGGCGCCGCCGGGGCCTGCCAGATAGGCGAGCGCGAGAAGGCTGTGGACGTTCATGGCGGAGCGTTCGTCGTTGAACAATTCCCACAAATGGAAAGGCAAGGCGACCAGCGCACCGGCGCCGAGCAGCAGCACGACCATCGGCAGGAGTTCGATGCCGAATTTGGCACGGCGCAGAAGCACGGTGTAGAGGCCCCAGCAGAACGCGCTGCCGACGATCCACAGCTCGCCGGCGTTGACCTTGAGTTGCAGCAGCGCCGTCAGGTTGCCGTGAGCAACGATGAAAATCATCCCGGCAAGCGCAACCAGCGCGCCAAGCGACTTCCACAGGCCGAGCGGCTCGCCAAGCACGAAACGGGCAAGCACCATCGTCATGACAGGCGACAGCGCCATGATGATACCGGCCGTGGTGGCGTCGGTGTGGTTGAGGCCGTGGTAGATCATACCCTGGCACAGCGTCAGGCCGATCGCCCCCACGGCGATGACCTCCAGGGCGCGCGTTCGCAAAAGCCCGATCATCGCGTCGTGATGACGGTGCACGATCGGCAGCAGGATGGCGCAGGCAAGCGTCAGCCGCCAGAAGCAGAGGCCCCAGGGCGGCATTTCAGGCGCCACCCATTTGGCCGCGATATAGACACCAGCCGAAAGCAGCCAGCACAGGACGGCGGCCGGATAGCCGGCCAGGGAGGATATGGGGCGCACGGGTTGCGCGGCTTGATGCGCTATCGGCATTGCCTGCATGTCATGCCCCTTCGATGACCTCGGCCAGACGGGGCAACATAGCCTGTGTCGCTGGGGCGTGCATCCGTTTTGAAAGGGTGGGAAGGGATCTGGGTTAGGCCGATCGCGAAAACGATGTCAGTCCGCCTTGTCGCCGGAAGGCATCGCGGAAACGTCCATCCACATCGCGCCCACGGCATGGCCATCGGGATCAGCGAGGTCGCGTGTATACATGAACCCGTGATCTTCGATTGGATTGATGTCGGCGGTGCCGCCGTTCGCGGCAGCAGCAGTGGCCATCACATCGACCGCCTCGCGGCTGTCCAGGGACAGCGCCAGCATGACCTCGCTGGACGTCGATGGCGGGATGGGGCGCGTGGTCATGGTCTGCCATTTTTCACGGCTGAGCAGCATGAAATTGATGTTTTCACTCCACACCATTCCTGCAGCGGTCTCACCGGTAAATTTGGGATTGTTCTTGAACCCGAGAGATTCATAGAACGCCCTGGATGCCTTCACGTCGGTCACCGGCAGGCTCACGAAAATCTTCTTGCTCATCGATCATTCCTTTGGTTGTCGAGATGCCAGCGAGTGGCGCCAGCTTTAAGACGGTTGACCGCCCGCAGATCCGACACCGCATCTCAACTTTTTAAATCGGCAGGGCAGTGGCACGTATGCCGAGGCACGCGCTCACTTTGCCATCGGGTGTCGGCTTTTCGCGAGCGCCACTGGCATCAGGCCGCGATGAGATCGATAGGAAGCCGCTCTGCCGCTGACGGAAACCGGCGAGATCGCTAGTTCCGACGTGCTGGAGGTCGAGGCGCTAGCAATGCGCACCGGCATATCGGGCGACGAGGCGCAGGGGCTGATCGACAGGCTGGTTGGCGCCGCACTCAAAATTGGAACGCTCAATCTACATAAAATTGCGAAAGTCGAACTCGGCATCTACCAGATTGGGGTTTTGCTGAATGATCTTCGCGAAGCGTTGGGAGTATTCGAGGGTAACCGGCAGCTTTTTGTACAGTGTGTTGTTGTTCCAATCCATCTTCGTTAACCCGATAATGCCGGCGCAGGTTTCGAACCATCCCCCGCTGCCGCTGAAGCGCCTGACGATTAGCGGTGAAGGCACGGGCTTCAGCGTCGCCTCCTTGTACACGTCGCGTGTCGGGCCACTCATGTGGACGCCCTGTACACTGCCCTGCGTCCAGAGAAAGGTCTCGTCAGGCGAAATGGGTAGATAGGTCCCCCGCGTGACGGGATATCCGTCAGGACCAGCCGCCGCAGCGGTCCCGTACCGTGTGCCGAACCAGCTCGTGCTTTTCACGATCTGGACGAGTTCGACTTCCGTCTGCGCATTGAACGCGTCAATCGCACCAAGCGCCTCGTCTTCTCGGAATGGTGTGTTCTTGTGGATAGTGACCTTCTTTGGCGCGCGGCCGGAATGGCCGCGCTGGTAGATTTCCAAGCTCCGCGACATCACACTCAGCATCTCATTGTATGAAAGATAAGGATTGTCACGCCGGTCCTTGGTGTAATCGCGGGTGTCGTAGGCAACGAATTGGAAGCCGGTGCCATCAGGGTCAAACACTTGGCTACAGCAGGTGGTGTACTCCATCCCGGTTGGGCTGGTCTTCATGGCGTAACTAATACCGATGAAGGCCGACTCCCGATCTAGCCCGGCGAGCTTCCACGGAATGCCATTTGCCTTCGAGTAGAGCGCCAAACTCAGGCCCCACATGACATTCGCTCGGCAGCGTCGAGTTAGCGCACCGTCCAGTACGATCTGGATTGGGATGCCGACCGGAGCGCAGTAGGCTTTGAGATAGTCGTGCAAGTGAAAACCTTGGCCCTCAAAACAGGCGGACCAGGCTTTCGGTAGATAGAGCAGGAGCACATCAAACTGCTGCTTAAGTTGTCCCACTTTGCCTATGGCGTCGAACAGGTGCCGTGCCAATTGTGCCCTGTCGTTGGCGCGCGCGTAGCCGTCGAGATCGTCGGGCAATGCGATCTTCAACGCGTCCGCGGGTTTTACGAGCGGACAACGGAAGAGTTGATCGAAGCCTGGGTAGTCCGGATAGTAATTTGTCGCCTCGACCGGCTTCAGCGTTTGATCAAGCTCGGCCGCTAGGCGATCTAGTCGCGGAAGATCGCTGCGCGGCGCTAAGAACGCGATCCGCACGCGGCTCGGCACACCCAAGGTAAGGCTGTAAGGCCCGTTTACGATGAGGCCGCGCAACGGATGCAAGTCGGTTTGACCGCCGGAGAAGACAAGCCTCGGTTCAGGCACTGCCTGATAGGCACTCATCTCGGGGCTCACAAGCCAAGTCTCCGGCTAAACGCGGTACGGTCGTTCAGAATGAAGGTCGGATTCCCGGGCTCGGCAGAGCCATCGAACGCTGTGACAGTATGATCAGCGCCCCGACCACCATTTGGCAGAAGTATTGCAATCCAGGCTGATAAAAGTTTGTCGGCTTTGGGGTTGAAGCGCCCCCCGCAGCGGCGGCCCAGAAAATCGGTCGCGTCACGGCGAGCCCACTTCGGCCAAACCCAAACGTCAGGCCTTAGCACCAGCCAATTCCGACCTTCGATTTGTTGGAGATCAAGGTGAACGCACTCCGCCCAATAGACTTGCTCTGACGTTGCATGCTCTGGCGTTGGTGATGTCATCAACCCGGTCACTTGACCATGCAATGGCCCACCAATTGCCGCGCGCAGCCCATCGAATATCGAGTTCTTTGAAGTATGTCGGTCAACGATCAGTGTCGAGCCTGATCGGTCGCTACGCAAAATCAAAGGCAGCCCACGCCGCAAGCCACTACCAATTCCCTGCTCGAAAAAGCTCTTGAGGTAGAGATTTGACGCTAGATCATGAACGCGCTCACCGAGCGCGCTTGGGACGACTTCGGTCAATTCCTCACCAAAGGCGCTGCGAATTACGGCCTCATGTCCCCAAGCCCAGATCGTGCTCTCCTTGGTACAGATCATCGCGCCCTTAGCGCGGCCTTCTGCCTCACGGAGATCAGCCCATTCCAGATCTTTACGGAAGCGAAGCTCATAGCAGTCATCTGGCAATTCGCCGACTGGAAGTCCATTCAACCGGAGTATAGGAGAGGCTTTGCCCATGGGCGGAAGCGGGAGGCTTACGGCTGTCATCTCCGCTTTGCTCACAGCCGCGATCAGCTCTGGTGAACGGCTGGGCAGTTGCCTCCAAACGCGCGACATGAGGGAGTCGAAGGTCTCGATTTCCACGACCTCCGCCTTGACCCCACGAGCCTTTGCCTTGGCGATCAGATCCACAACTGCCTTGAAGGGCTGGCGGCCTTTCATAGTCGTCCAGAAGAGACCGTGCGGAAACGGATTAGGTCCTTTCAAAGCTCCTTCGAGAAGCGCCATCGCGCTCTCGTCGCGACCACTGTAACCTACCACCACTAGACCAAATCGGTTGCCGGCGCTGACGAGGCATTTGCCGAGTTCCATGTCCTGAGAGAGGAGGTCGGCCGAGAGGTTCTTGATGCTCTGGTAGCGGAAGTCGCCGTGCATCTTCACGTAGATCGGAAACTCATCATCGTTCAATGCCGCGTTCGCAGCGTACGAACCCTCTAGGTGGAAGGGGGCGATGTCCTTTCCAGAGACCGCAGCGAACGCCTTTTCTACGACAGTATCGAAATTGGTCGTGAATACCGCTTTCGCTTGTCCGCTGGCCATCATGGCGGCTAAGGCGCGGTGCCCGACGGACAATGAAATCTTGTGATCCGCCAGGATCGCCCGGAGATACCTGCTTTGTCGGTCATAGTCATCGCCGAATATCAATTCAAAGCATGCCGAGTATTCCCTCGGATTGCCTGGAGGCAGAAATCCTTGCGCCCCCATATACGCGCTAACCTTCTCCTGAACGGCCGCGTTCTGAATGTCGTTGGGCGATATCTGCTGGTTTTCTTGCAGATTGTAATGCCGACGTTTCAGGTCCCACATGACGTCCCAAGCAGTCGGAAGGCCAGCGCTCTGCGATGCTCCTGCGCCGAGCAACCACGAAAACTGAGATGCAGCCTCGGATAACCGCTGTACGAGCTGAATTTGGTCCATTCATTATTCCGTGTTGCAATGGGCCTGAATTCGTGCCCGCACTGCCCAGATTTGCGACCTTTTGGTACTCTTGGATCAAACCCACGTGCGGAGTACATCGACGTGAATTGCGAGCTGCCGACCTTCGTTCGGACCGCCTTTGTGTACGATGCCGACGACCGCGCCATGCACGTCAAGGATGGGGCCGCCGGACATGCCTTGGGTAAGCTCCTGCGTAACCTCAATCATCTGAACCGCGCTTTTTATCGGGAGCGACGTTATGGGACCGGTTCGGACGTTAATTTTGTCCCCAGGACCGAAGCCAGGATACCCATAGGCCGTTACGATGTCGCCGACCACAACCGCCCGGGAGGCGGCCTCCAATTCATAGTATTCAGTCTCGTGGATGGCATGGCCGAGGATCGCGAGATCGCGATGTTCGCATCGCTTGAGTACGGTTACTTTGGCTAGGTTAGCAGGCTTTGTAGGGTGGTAGACTGTGAAGTCGCTGACACCTTCCACGCAGTGCGCTGCCGTTACTAGACCAATTTCCTTGAGAAAAAAGGCGGTGCCCTGTTCGCCGCCGTTGGCCGAATGCTCGATAATCCAGACCGATCGGTCACGACGCTCCTCAGGCGTGGGCGCCAGCTTTATCGATTGCTGCTCGAAGCTCTTATTGTAGCGACGCGCCAGCGCACGGACGACCGGATCGGTCTGACCCTTCAAATGGGCGATATAGGAGATCTTGCCGCGTAAGTGGATAGCGATACTGCCCTTGCCTCCGGCTGACGAATATTTCGTCTGGGCGTCGATCATCCCCAGTGTCTCTACCGAATGAAGCAATGCACGAATGTGGCGAACATAGCGCCGATCAACATTGAGACCGGCGTTGATTTTGACGCCAGTGACAACGCGCCGCGAGTTCCGATCGGCATAGTGACACTTATCGGGATTGATCGTGAAGCCGTTCGATTGGAAATGTTGACGAAGTTGAGGTGCTAGCACCTCGGGTGAGAAGCGACCTGCGGCGGGAATGGTACCCTCGAAAATTGGCGCCGGCGGCTGGTAGCTAGAAAAGGTGATGTCGTCGGCGTAACGCGTATAAATGGCACGCACGTCCTTAGCGAACCGTAAGAGTTCGGTGTCGAGGCGGTAGCAGATCATGTTGGAGAGGACAGGACTGGTAGGTGCTCCCTGGGGCAGATGACTGTTGAAGCAACATAAGCGCGAAATGATTTCGGCTACCCGCTTATTGACACCGAGAGACGTCAGCAAACCGCAGACTCGGTTTTCAGTGATTGTTGGGAAGAAATCTTTAAGATCCAAGTTGACGATGAAGCGACGACGGCCATGCGCTTCGGCATTTGTCTTCACCGATCGCTCTGGCACGAAACCATGAACCGGATTACGAACGCGGTAGAGCTGGTCGAGGAGCAACGCAAGCTTGCTTTGCAAGATTTTCAGGCGTTTATCCGGTGCAGTTATAAGGCGCACCTTTCCACTGCCCTTGGCGATCGGGAATTGATGATACATCCGTCCACGATACCACCAGATTTTCTTGAGCTCCTTCGGGCTTAGCCCGAGATGAGAGAGCAATGTGGCCTCGTCGGCGAGTTCCTGCGGAATTTCGATCGGGATGAGCTTGCCGAAAGCCCTTGCAACCGATGACACGAGGTCTCCCTTCCAATCACGCCAATTGCGCAGTGTCGAGCGGCGGGCTCGATGTGTGCAGACATTCACTCTTAGGCCGCAGTTGCACAGCCCGTATGCGAAGGGAGACCCCGTTACCTTTGACTATCAGGAACAGCCACAATGTTCTAGCAACGTTTTCGGTACATCTTTGATTTGTCTAGGGCTGTCTCGGGTTGCTTAGTGGGCCTGTTTGTATGAATCTGCGCTAGTTCGGCACCAAACCACAGTCCCCCAATGTTGACCCAGCGGCACTGATGCCTTGCGGACAAAGCAAGAGCAGAATTGGCGCGGGGTGCCAAACGGATCTTCATAGGTTCAGCAAAGGGCGATTCCGAATTCATACAGCCGAAAGTAGTCGGTCGGCTCACGGTCATATCAAATCGTACAATGTCGTCGGTTGGAGTTCGCGACAGGCGTCTGGCCGACCCTTCAATTTCTCGCGGGCTGCCGAGCGCCGCCCCACCCCATTAACCATTCGTTAACCATTCCCTCGCTAGCGTTTACCTCTCAGTAAGGATTCGCCAGCCGTGACCTTTGCCGCCCCCATCGAGGCCAAATCCATCCGCTTTCGTGCCCGCTCTTTCGTCGCTTTCACGCTGACGCCGGAGGCGCCTTTGGACGTGTGGCTGGAGGGGCTCGACCACTGGATCGGCAATTCGCCGGGCTATTTTGCCGGCCGTCCGGTGGTGCTTGATCTCAACACCTTGAAGCCCGATGTCGCCGCGATCGAATCGCTGGTCGGCGTGCTTGGCCATCGCGGCATCCGTATCTACGCCATCGAGCTCGACGGCCACACCGCACTCGAGCCCAACCTGCCGCCGGTGCTGGTCGGCGCCAAGGAGGCGACGACGGATGGGCTGCTGCCCCGCAAGGCGCGGGAAGATGTTTCCGGAGAGGGCAAGGCCGAGGGCAGGGCGCCTGAGGCCGGCGCGGCCAAGGCCGGCGACGGCAAGGTTGACGCAAGCAAGGCGGGCGATAGCGAGCCGCAGGTCGAAGCTTCGGGCACGCTGATGATCAAGGCGCCGATCCGCTCGGGCCAGGCGATCGTGCATCCGCATGGCGATGTCATCGTGCTCGGTTCGGTCGCCTCCGGTTCGGAGATCATCGCGGCGGGCTCGATCCATGTCTATGGCACGCTGCGCGGGCGCGCTTCGGCGGGTGCGCTCGGCAACAGGGGCGCGCGCATCTTCTGCCGCAAGAACGAGGCGGAGCTGCTGGCGGTCGACGGCTGGTATGTCACCGCCGAGGAGATGGAAGGGGTTTCGCGCGGCAAGCCGGTGCAGGCGTTTCTCGACGGCGACGCCTTGCGGGTTTCGACGCTGAGCTGACATTCGTTTCGATATTGGGGCGGCCGATGGTCGCCCGACCAAGAACAACAACAACGGAGGCTTTTCAATGGGCAAGGTAGTGGTGGTCACCTCGGGCAAGGGGGGCGTCGGCAAGACGACCTCGACGGCGGCCCTCGGGGCGGCCGTGGCCAAGACCGGCAAGAAGGTGGCGCTCGTCGACTTCGACGTCGGCCTGCGCAACCTCGACCTGATCATGGGCGCCGAGCGGCGCGTGGTGTTCGACCTCGTCAACGTCATCCAGGGCCAGGCGAAACTCTCGCAGGCGCTGATCCGCGACAAGCGGGTCGAGACGCTGTTCCTGCTGCCGGCCTCGCAGACGCGCGACAAGGATGCGCTGACCGAGGAAGGCGTCGGCGAAGTCATCGACAAGCTGCGCTCGGTGTTCGACTACGTGTTCTGCGACAGCCCGGCCGGCATCGAGCGCGGCGCGCAGCTCGCCATGCGCTTTGCCGACGAGGCGGTCATCGTCACCAATCCGGAAGTGTCGTCGGTGCGCGATTCCGATCGCATCATCGGCCTGCTCGATGCCCGCACCTTGCGGGCCGAGCAGGGCGAGCAGATCGCCAAGCATGTGCTGGTGACGCGCTACGATGCGGCGCGTGCGTCGCGCGGCGAGATGCTGTCCATCGACGACGTGCTGGAAATCCTGTCGGTGCCGCTGCTCGGCATCATTCCGGAAAGCCAGGACGTGCTGCGCGCCTCAAACCTCGGTTCGCCGGTGACGCTGTCGGAGCCGCTCAACACTGCTGCCAAGGCCTATATCGACGCTGCCAGGCGGCTGGAGGGCGAGGAATTGCCCGTCATCGTGCCCTTCGAGCGCAAGGGCTTCCTCGATCGTCTTTTGGGAAGGAGGGCGGCATGAACCTGCTCGACATCTTCAAGCGGCGCTCCAGCGCCCCGGTGGCGCGCGAGCGGCTGCAAGTGCTGCTCGCCTATGAGCGCCGCAACCGCAGCCAGCCCGACCTCGTCTCCATCCTGCGCGAGGAGATCATGGCCGTCATCGCCAAGCATGTGCAGATCGACCAGGACTATCTGCAGGTCTCGATGGACCGCGGCGAGACCATGTCGACGCTGGAGATCGACATCCAGATCCCCAACAAGAGCGCCGTGCCGCTGGCCATGGCGGGGTGAGGGCAACTTAGGGGGAGCCGCGATCCTTCGCGCCCCCCTCTGTCCTGCCGGACATCTCCCCCACAAGTGGGGAGATTGGCAATTTCTGCGCTTCAGTTCTTCTTGCAACGTTGGCGATTGGCGAAAGCCCGCATGACGTCCAATCTCCCCCCATGTGGGGGGAGATGTCCGGCAGGACAGAGGGGGGCGCTGTCCCGCCGGCAGAACCGGCTTCGCACCCTCGCACCGCATCGCTCGCAGCGTCCAAACCCCTAAAATGTCCCAAATTTACCTTTGTGCCGACGGGGCTTCCCCTGCGCAAGCAGCGGATGTAAGGATATATTAGCAATTTGTTAAGTTCTAAGCGAGGTATGCGTAAGGGGAGTTTGGCGATGAACTTCAGAGGCCTGATCAAGCGTGCTGAAGACGTGGATAAAGCAATCCAGGACCTGCAGATCGATTTGGCGGACGCGCTGGATGCAAGTCTCGACGCCGACGACCTGGCGCCGCCAGAGAGCGACGATGTGCCGGATGCCCAGGCGGCACCCGATGACGGGCCACCCCAGGCCGATGCGGCAAATGACGACAATGCCGGGAATGCCGAGGATGCGGGCGCTGCGGACAGTTCCGAAACCGCGCCAAGACTGACCGCCCATACACAGACCCGGCTGGCTGCATTGAGCGCCTTCGAGGGGCTCTTCCACGACGCCAGGGACTATCTGGAGGAGATCAACGACAAGCTGTCGGAGATCGGCACCTCACACCATCTGACGCGCGAATTCCTCAACATCCTGCACAGCGACATCCTGCGCGCCAACGAGCTGGAGGTCGCCAATGCCGCCCTGGCCGCCGAACAGAGGGCGCTTTCGGAAAAGCTGCACGACGCGGTGAAAAAACTGCGCGAGCGTGACGGCGCGTTCGAAGCGCTGCAGCAGCGCGAGACAAGCCTGGTCCAGGACCGGGAGACGCTTCGTGCGGCACTTGCCGCGGTCAGGCTGGAACTCGTCGAGACAGCCAATGCGAGCGCCAAACGCGAGGCGGAGTTCGGCGACATCGCCAAGCGGCTGACCGCCAGGACGGTCGAGGCCAACAGGCGCTTGCGCGAAAGCAAGATGCTGCGCGAAAAGCACGTCAACCTGTCGATCGAACTCGACAAGGCGCTGAAGCGGGAATCGCAGGCGCGCCACAGGCTCGACGAGCTGTCGGCGGTCCATGCCACCGAAGCAGCGCGGCTGGCGGAGCTGCTGGCGGCGCTCGGCAAGAGCGAGAAAGAGGAGATGCGGCTGCAGAAGTCGCTCGAGGCGGCACAGGCGAAACTGTCGGAAACGACCGAAGCGGCCCGCATGATGGAAGGCGACAAGGAAGCCGAGCTGGCTCGCAGCCAGGCGGAAATGCGCGGGCTGAGCTCGGAGATCCAGAACCTGCAATCGCGGCTTGAGCAAGTGTCGAGCGAAAACGGCGAAGCCGCGGGCGAGATCGCCAGGCTCAAGAGCGAACTGAACGATGCCCTGGCCGAAAAGAAGATCGCCGATGAAAGATTGTCCGCGCTGAGCCAGGAGAGCGAAAGCGACAAGATGAGTCTTTCCAAGGTGAACGCCAACCTTTCTCAGCTGACGCTGCAACAGGCGTCCGAACAGATACAGTTCGACGTGCAGAGGCAGGAGTGCGAGGACCTCAAGGCCGAAATCGCCTCGCTCAATGCCCGGATCAAGGAACTGCTGCCCTATGAGCGGCTCCACAAGGCCACCAATGGCAGGCCGCGCGAGGACGGCGTGGTCGAGATGGCCGGGGCGATGGCGAAGAAAGCACGGACGACGGGCAGGCGGCGCATGCGCAGGAATGTCGGCGCCGCCACCTGAAGCGTGTCGCGCCTGAAGGATTCAGGCGACCCGCTTCAGATCTTTCTTTTGTGCATGGGAGGCCGGCACCTCACCCGGAGAGTAAGTCCAATGGGGCACCGGCCAGGCGGATCGACAGGTCCGCCGCACAGGCAAGGTAGCGCGCCTCGGTCCCGCACGGCATTGGTGCGATCACGGAAGGTGCCAGCGGCAATTCCCCTGGCTTGTGATTCGAACCCTTGCGACGACCCGCCGGCCGGAGGCTGCAGACACGCCCGGAAACGATCGCGGGCCGGCCCGGCGCCTTCTCAGTCGAGCGGTTCGTGCTGGTAAAGCTCGTCCATGCTGAGCGAGGCCAGGGCGCCGAAAGGGGCCTGCTTTTTCACGCGGCCGCCGCTCAGGATGACCACGTCGTCGCAGAACGAGATGGTGCTGTGGTGATGGCTGATGACGATGGTCGTGCGGCGGCCGGCTCTCGACTTCAGGGTCTCGACGATGGCCGCTTCCGACAGCCCGTCCACGGCATTGGTGGCCTCGTCCAGGATGAGGAGATCGGGATCGCGCACCAGGGCTCTCGCCAGGGCGATGCGCTGCCTCTGTCCCGCCGACAGATTGACGCCCCTGTAGCCAACCAGGGTCTCGTAGCCCTGAGGCAGCCTTTCGATGAATTCATGCGCTTCGGCCAGTCTTGCGGCGGCCTCGGCATCGCCGGCTGTCGCGGCATCCTGGCCGTAGATTATGTTTTCAAAAATGCTGCCGTCGACCAGTTCCAGTTCCTGGCTGGCCAGGGCGATGTGCCGGCGCCACTGGCTGGCGTCGATCCGGTCGAGCGGCGATCCATCGACGAGGATGCTGCCGGTGTCCGGTTCGACGAAGCGGCACAGGAGATTGACGATCGTCGTCTTGCCGGCGCCCGAGCGGCCGATCAGCGCCGTCGAGCGGCCGCCGCGGATTTCGAATGTCGCCGCATGCAGCACCACCTCGCGCCGGTCCGTGCCGGAATAGGTGAATGTCACATCGTCGAACTTGATGCCCTGGCGCAGGCCGTGGAACGGCCCGGCGCCTTGCGGCGGTTGCGGCTTGCCGGCGGGATCCAGCAGCCATGTCACCTCTTCAAGCGATCCGCTCAGGCCCTGCAGCTGGCTCCACGACCCCTGCAGGGCCCGCATATGCGGCTGCAGCCTGTAGAGCAGGATGACGAAGGCGATGATCAGCGGGAAACTCACCTGCGCCAGCCAGGCGCCGATCACCACCGCCAGGAACAGCATGGCGTGGAGAACCTCCGTCAGCGGCGGCAGCGCTCCCTGGCGCACGAGCAGCGCGAAGGAAGCGCGGCGAACCGCATCCGACGCCGTGTCGAATATCGCCTTTTCCCGGTTCTCCTGTCCGAAGATGCGGATCAGCCGTCCGGCATGCACAAGGTGAAGCATCTGCGAGGCGAGGTGGCCGTTGCGCGAGGCGACGCTGCGGCTTGGCTCCTTCAGATTGGCTGAGAGGATGGCGTGCGCGATCTGGACGAGCGCCAGTCCGAGCGTGACCAAAAGCGTCATGCGCCACGAAAGCAGCAGCAGGAAAGCCAGGAGGATGATGGCGGCCGATGCGCTGACGATGGCCGACAGCATGATCTGGATCGCATCGGAAGCCCGCCAGGATTCGTTGGAGATGATGTTGAGCAGGCGTCCGGGGCTCTGCCGCAGGAAGAACGGGTAGCCGACCCGCAACAGCTGCTCCGACAGGGCGCTGCGGATGGAATGGCTTGCCTTGCCGGAGATGAAGGTCGTCAGCAGCGTGTTGGCGAAGGCGAAGACGTTCTTCAGGATGATCGAGCCGAGGATGGCGGCCGAAATGACGATCAGCCGGTCGCGCTCGCTCAAGCCCGATCCGACGTGCTGGAGGACAGCGGAGAAGCCTGCCATTCCGGCGGCATCCCCGTGTCCCATGATGATGCCCAGCAACGGGATGATCAGGCCGATGCCGAACCCTTCGAGGACGGCGCTGACCAGGCCGAGAACCACTACCGCCGGAAGCAGGCGCAGTTGCCGCTTTCCGAACGCCCGGAACAGCATCGGCAGGTTTGGCGGCAGCATTGGCATTACAGCGTTTCACCTCGCCTGGGCATTGGCTTGTTGATCTTGGCGCACCGGTTCGGCTCGCGGCCGTCTGACCAGCAGGAGAACCGCGAACCTGGCCGCGCCGAGCAAATTCATGGCGACGATCGGCCAGTGCGACAGGTTGAGTTCACGATCGAAGGCGGGTCCTCCCGCCAGTTCCCGGAAAGCCCCTCTTGCGGCCCAGTAGAAATGGCGAAGCAGCCAGGGCGCGTGGCGAACATGCTTCAGGCAGAGCCCGCCATTGCCCAGGCTGTAGTCGCGATGCAGCTTTTCGATGGCTTTGCGATCCCGCCGGCCGTGATGATGGAAAATCGTCATGTCAGGCACATACTCGACCGCGATCCCGAGCAGCATCGCGCGCACGAGGTAATCGGTATCCTCGGCCGACCGCAATGGTCCGCCGGCGCCGAAGCGTTCGTCGAAATAGCCGATGCGGGCCGCGACATCGCGGTGCATCGTCATGTTGCAGCCCAGCACGAAACCGCCGGGATGAACATCTGGCGTCAGCCGCTCGCGCGCCCAGGACCGTTTGATGGTGAACGGCAAATCCCTGGCATCGCCAAGCTCGACACGGCCTCCCCGGATGAGCCATTGTTCCCCGGACGCATAGTGTCGCTCCAGATCGCGCAGATAGTCGCGATGGAGCGCGCAGTCGTCGTCGACGAAGACCAGCACACGGCCGCGCGCGCGCCTCAGCCCGGCGTTGCGCGCAGCCGCCAATCCGGGGCGCGGCTCGCAAACGGGCGTGAACGGAATGTCCGACGCAGCCGCGATGCTGGCCAGGCGTTCGGCCGTGCGGTCGCTCGAACCGTTGTCGACGACCACGAGTTCGGCGGCGAAGCCGGCATGTGCGCGGCATGCGGCTTGCACCGACTTGATGCAGGCATCGAGCACGGCGACGCGGTTGCGCGTGCAGATGATGAAGCTGACTTCCGGCGCCGCTCGTTCCGGGCGGGGACCGGCCGGGGCGGGGCCAAGCGCCGTCGAACGATCGCGCTGCAGGGGTTGGTTGGCTTTGACGATCATGCCTCAGCCCGCCTGATAAGGTGCCAGAACCGCCGCGGCGGGCGCGGATTTGAAGAAGTATGCCATGGCATCGGCCTGCCTGGCGGCCGACAGCGAAGCGCGGCTGAGCCAGGGCGCCCAGGCGCCGGGCCGCAGCGCATATTGTTCGCGGCGCCGGATGACGTTCCATTTGGCGGTCCGCGTCAGCAATTCATGGGTGAGCGCGGGCTGCTTTTCGTCGGCGACGAGCTGGTAGAGGAAATAGAACAGGTTCAGCGCGCCGGCCTCGAAGCTCGGCCGCGTCGCCGCCGGCAGCGAGGAAATCTCCTGCTCCAGCGCGACGATGAAGTCGGCCGCACGGGCGACGGTGCCGTGGCCGACCGCATCGCCAATGTCGCGCAGGTCCCGCGTGGCCTGCGCCAGGTCCTCGCGCTCGAGGTTCTCGGCCACGATCCGCAAATGCGTCCTGCGCATCTCCTTGACGTGCCGGCTCGTCACGCTTGCCTCATGGACGCGGTAGACGACCAGGTTTTCGGGCATCATGGCTGCCGGGTAACGGCCGGCCAGCCGCCTGAAAAGATCGAAGTCCTCGGCATGCCGGTAGGCCTGGTCATAGTGCAGGACGCTGTCGTCGATGACCTTCCTGTTGTAGACGACCGTCGGGTGCATGAAGATCGTGAAGAACATCGCCAATACGGGGATGCGGCCGAACTGGAAGACCGGATCGGGCCTGCCCCTGGCGATGCGGCCGCGGATCAACATGTCGACGCCGGCGCCGCAGAAGCCCAGTTCGGGCCGCCGCTCGAACAGCGCCACCTGGCGCGACAAACGCCAGGGATAGGCGACGTCGTCGGCATCCATCCGCGCGACCAGTTCGCCCCGGGCGATCGCCAGCCCTTCGTTGAGGGTCGCGACGAGGCCACGGTTTTCGCGCGAGATGATCGAAATGCGGCTGTCGGCCTTTTGGCATCGCTCGAGTATCTCGAGCGAATTGTCGGTCGAACCGTCATCGATCGCGATGATTTCCAGGCGACTGTGATCCTGCCGCAGGATGCTTCCCAGCGCGGTGGCGAGATAGGGACCGGCATTGTAGACCGGCAACAGGACGGAGACGAGCGGTGCGGCGGTCATCGTCTTGCATCCGTGCGCTGGAGTTCGAGCGCCGGTGTGCGGCCATCGGGCGATCCGCCAGCCGCCGTCGCGAGCCAGCCGCCATGGCTGCCCTGTGCGGAGCGGGTGCGCGCGACATAGGGGAAGTGGCGCTTCAGGCTGTTGAGCGGCCTCTCGAAAACCACCCAGGAAATCGAGGCCGCGACAATCGTGGCGGCACTCGCAACCAGGAAACGCCCTGGCCCTTGCTCCGAGACGTTGAGCGGAATCCAGGGTTGCGCCTTGACGGCGAGCGACAGCAATATCGGATGATAGAGATAGACGCCGTAGCTGATGCGGCCGAGGCCAAGCAGCGGCGGCAGTTCGGCAAGCTTTCCCAAAGTGCCGCCAAGGCCGCGCGAACAGGCTGCGACGATGACCATCAGCGGCACCAGCGGCAGGACTTGCCGCACCAGCCAATGGGTCCATTCGAGCATCGGATCGGCGGGCGCAGGCACAAACCACTCGATGACAAGGAATGCGGCCGCGAAGGCAGGCCAACTGAGCCGCATCCAGTGCGGCAGGGCCGCGCCCCTGGATCGCCAGCAGGCAAGCAGCGCGCCCGTCGCCAGCGCATCCATGGATGCCGGCGGCAGCAGGTCGCGCGCCAGCGTCGTGTTGGCGGTGAGCGGCCAGTAAAAGCGATAGGCCAGCGACAGTGCGATGACGCCGATGCAGATCTGTTCGAAGCGGCGGCGCGGGGCCAACAGGACGACCAGCGGCCAGGCAAGATAGAACTGCTCCTCGATGCTCAGGCTCCAGAAATGGCACAGCACCCAAGGGTTCCAGTCATTGCGCAGCGCATACCAGAAATTCGACAGGTAAAGCGCATGCCAGACCAGCGATCCCCTGGATTGGTCCAGGTCGACCAGCCAGACGAAACCCAGCACGGCGAAATAGGGCGGAAATATCCGCAAGCCCCGCCTGATATAGAAGGATCGCAGCGCGGGGCCGGTCTCGAATTCGGCGGCCGAACGCGCTTCCAGGAGCAGGCGCGTGATCAGGAAGCCGCTCAGCACGAAGAACAGCCGGACGCCGATATGGCCCCAGAATGAAGATCCTCCAGCGGCGAAGAAATGGGAATACAACACCATCGTCACGGCGATGGCTCTCAACGCATCCAGTTGGATGTCGCGTGCGCTTCCCATCAGCGGCATCCGCCAGCGTGATGGTCGCGACCAAGCCGCCAGCCGGCCGTTTCGAGCGGCAGGCCAAGGCGGACGAGACCCGCCAGAGCGCAGGCATCGTCGAACCTACGCCCGAAATCGACGGACGGGTGGCTCAAGCTGGTCAACCTGGCGGGATCCTCCACGGCGCATATCCAGTCGCAAACGAGTCCCCCAGGAGATCGTTCGGCTACGGCATTGTGCGGCGCAACACAAAAAATCTACCCAGCTGAAATACTTATGTGAGCAAGCGCTAAAAAATTGAGAAAACCGAGCGTTTCTCGTCAATTCTGGCGATTTTTCTCAGAACTTAAACGCTGTGGTTTAAATTTTGCCGATGTTCCCGCCTCGGTTGATTTGCGAGCTCGTGGCTTGAGAGCCTAGTTCTTTGTTAGATCACAGGAAATTCCGTAATCTATATTTTATCTATATGGATCCGGCCCTGGCTCCGTGAAGAAATGATTTGGAACCATTAGCTTTGCGCGGTGCAGCATCGTCTCTGTTTTTCGTCGTTGCCACGCGCAACGCCCATTACTCGGCTGACCGCCAACCCTCACACCGCGTCGAACACCACCGTCTGCTCCAGCCCGCCGCCCCGGCGGTTTTCCAGTGTTACCGTGCCTCCGTAGCGCTCGATGATTTCCTTGGCGATGGCGAGGCCAAGACCAGCTCCGGGGATCGATTGCAGGCGGCCGGGGTCGACGCGGAAAAAGGGCTCGAACGCCTTGTTCAGGAGTTCCGGGGGGATGCCCGGCCCATGGTCCGATATGGTCAGCACGGCGCGATTGTCGGTCGCGGCCAGGTCGATGCGGCACGCCTTGCCATGGGTGGCGGCGTTGACGATCAGGTTGCGCAAGGCGCGGCGCAGGCCGAGCGCGCCGGCGCGCACGCAAACCTTTTCCAGGTGCCCGATCGAGACGGCATGGCCGAGCGACACCATCTCGGCTTCGATATCGCGCACCGTCTTTGCCAGGTCCACCGCTTCGACGGCGTCCTGGTTGACCTCTTCGCGCACTAGGCGGATGGCGCTGTCGGCGATGCGATCGAGTTCGTCGAGGTCGTGAAGCCATTTGTCGCGTTCGTCGTCCAGGAATTCGGCGCGCAGCCGCATGCGCGTCATCGGCGTGCGCAGATCATGGCCGGCAGCCGCGACCAGCCGCATGCGGCTTTCCATGGCGGTCCGCAGCCGCGACGAGAGCTGGTTCAGCGCATGCGCGGTGGCCTTGACCTCGGCCGAACCCACTTCCGGCACCGCCGCCAGCACGCCGTCCGATCCGATCTTGGAGACGGCGGCCTCCAGCATTTCGAGCGGTCGGATCAGCACCGAGGTGAAATAGACCGATACCGCCGTGGCGCCGGCGACGATCAGCGAGATCCAGCCGGCCAGAACCAGCCATTCTCGCCGCGGCGGCTTGAGGTGCGGCACCTCAATGATCGCCCATCGGCTGTCGGGCAGGTGCATCGATGCGATCTGGCCGGGTTCGTCCGGCTTCTCGTTGACGACCGCGGGAAAGTCGAGGCCACGGCGGTGCAGGATGTCGTTGAGCATCGCCGTTTCCGCACGAGCCACCTTGCCGCCCGCTGGATGGTCGGCGAATTGAACCCGCAGGACGTCGGGGATCGGCCCCGGCAAGAGCCGCACCACCAGTTCCATCTGTTGGGCAATCCAGGGCACGGTCAGTTCCGGCGGCGGTCCGCCACCGCGCACGCTGATGACGGCGGCCGTCGCCAGGCCGACGACGCCGACGATCGAGGCGACCAACAGCAGGATGAGACGGCGGCGCAGTGAATTCACGCGTGGCTCTCCACGGTCTCGACACGCGCCGTGAGCTGGTAGCCGCCATTGCGCACGGTCTTGAACAGCGGCCCGTCGCCGGTGTCGGAAAATTTCCGGCGCAGCCGGCTCACCAGCACATCGACGGAGCGTTCGAGCGGATCGCGTTCGCGGCCCTGCGTCAGGTCGAGAAGCTGGTCGCGCGACAAAAGCCGGCCGGGACGGTCGAGAAACACCTGCAAAAGAGCGAACTCGGCGCCGGTGAGGTCGACGGCCACGCCTCGCGCATCCGTCACCTTGCGGGTCTCCGGTTCCAGCCTGTAACTGGCAAAGCGGTAGATGCGCGCGCGCGGCGGCGCGGGCGCTTCCTCGGGCGTCGAGCGCCTGAGCACGGCGCGGATGCGGGCAATGAGCTCACGCGGGTTGAACGGCTTGCCGAGATAGTCGTCGGCGCCGAGTTCCAGGCCGATGATGCGGTCGACATCTTCCTTCAGCGCGGTCAGCAGGATGATCGGGGTGTGCGGCTTGCGGTCGCGCAAACCGCGGCAGATATCGAGCCCCGAGCCGTCCGGCAGCATCACGTCGAGCACGATCAGGTCGAATTGGCCGGAGCCAAGCCGTTGCTCGCATTCGCGCCGGTCCGCCGCCGCCGTGACGCGAAAGCCCTGGCTGTCGAGGTAACGCTGGAGAAGCGTCCTGATCTCGCGGTCGTCGTCGACGACGAGGATATGGGGTTGTGACTGCATGACCGTGCCGTTGCCGATGAATATTGGGACCCGTGATTGCAGGGGCTTGCCGCGATTATAGGAGAGCCGCGCCCGAGCGGCGTGGAAAATTGCAACCGAACGTTTCCGGCGGGCCATGGGAAACATTCGGAAACAAATTGCCCTTTTGCGGAAACCTTCGGCAACACGCCGACGCGAAGCGGACAAAGACGCTTCCTATCCTCTGAACCGTCCGAAGCATGAGAGAAAGGAACATCTTTATGCCAAGCAGACTTCTTGCGCTCGGCCTGTTTTCCGTCGCCGCAATTCACCCCGCGCTGGCGGCGCAGCCCGACCCCGGCGCCGGACCCGGTGAGCCGCCCCCTGTCATGGCCATGCAGGATGGGGCAGGCCACGGCCGGAATGGACCCGGCCCGCATGGACCGATGCGACCTGGTTCGCAGGGTTTCGGCCCGCAAGGCTTTGGCCCCCGCCGCATGGGTCCGCCGCCGGAATTCATGCTGGCCGCCCGGCTCGCCGCGCTGGAGACCCGCGTCGGCATCCGCACCGAACAACTCGACGCCTGGCGCGACTACACCAGCGCGCTGCAGGCGGTGCTTTCGCAGCCTCGGCCTGACCGCGGGCGGCCCGTTGGTGCTGAAGCGAAGGACCCCGACGCAGCAGGCCCGGGCGGCAAGCCCGATCCCTTCGCCTTCCAGGAAAAGCTGGCCGACGACGTTACCGCCCGCGCGGTTTCGGCCGGCAGACTGAAGGAGGCGATCGCTGAACTGCGCGCCAAGCTGACGCCCGAACAACTCGAACTCCTCGCTTCGGCGGAACGTCCCCATGGATCACCCCCCGGTCCCTGGGGCGGTCCGCCGAACGATGCAGCCGGCCCCAGAGGTCTGCCCAACGATGGCAGGCAGCTCCCGCCCCAGCCCGGGAACGACGAGCAACTCTGACCGACTGCACCGGCCGGCCCGGTACCCAACCCGTTCTCGGGTCGGCCGGTTCTCCGGGGATGGCGGGCGTATCTCCGCCATCCTCGTTTCGATCACGCCCAGTTCGAATCGCGCCAATTCGAACCATGCCCAATTCGAACCCTGCAATGGAAGCACGACAATGTGGGAAGCCATGATCATGCTGCGGCTGCTCGCGTCCGCCAGCCCGAGGCTCTCGTTCGGTCCTGTCGGGCGAGGCATGCCGCTGGCCCCGCCGGCCGACACGCTGAAGGGCGCGATCCGCCTGAGTTTCGCCGGCTGGCGGTTGTCGCTCCCGCTGTCGCAGCCGCTCGACAACCATGGGCATCATGACCGCAAGATCGCGTGAATTCCGGCAAGGCGCTTGGCATGTCCTCGCTGATCGGCATAATGATGTTGGTGGGCATCGCGGCCGGCTACTCGACCTTCGAGCAGCTCTGGCCGCCGAGAAGGAGCGCGACATGAGCCGCTTCGAAGCATTGCTCGTCGCCGCCCGCAGACCGGCGCGGCCCACCATCAAGATATCGGCCGGCATGCCTCGACCAAGCGGTCGATTGCCCGCGCCCGCAACTCCAGCGAAAGATCATTCAGTCCATGTCTATCCAGCCTAGCCCGTCTTTGCAGCCGGCACGCCGTCTGGCGCCCTGGGCCGCGATGTTCGCATCCGCCTTTCTGCTGGCGGCCTGCTCGCAGGAGAGCAGCGCCCCCGCAGGCATGGGCGCGCCCGGCAAACCGGAAGTCGGCGTCGTCACCCTGCATCCGCAATCGGTGGCGATCACCGCCGAACTGTCGGGACGCACGGCGGCCTCGCTGGTTGCCGAAGTGCGCCCGCAGGTGAACGGCATTATCCAGCAGCGCCTGTTCAAGGAGGGCAGCGAGGTGGCGGCTGGACAGCCGCTCTACCTCATCGATCCGGCGAGCTACAAGGCGTCCTACGACAGCGCGGTCGCCGCACAGCAGAAGGCGGAAGCGGCGGTGCCTACGGCGCAGGCCAAGTTCGACCGTTATGCCGGCCTGTTGAAGCAGAACGTTGTTTCCAAACAGGATTATGACGATGCCGCCGCCACGCTGGCGCAGGCGCAAGCCGATGTCGCCTCGGCCAAGGCCAGTGCCGAGACGGCGCGCATCAGCCTCGACCGGACCTCCATCACGGCACCGATCGCCGGGCGCATCGACAAGTCCACGCTGACGCCGGGCGCGCTGGTGACCGCGAACCAGGACACGGTGCTGACCACCATCCGTGCCCTCGATCCGATCAATGTCGACGTCACGCAGTCGAGCACCAACCTGCTCAATCTGCGGCAGGCGATCTCGGAAGGGCGGCTGAAGTTCAGCGGGCCCAATGTCAGCGTGAAGCTGAAGCTCGAGAACGGCACCATCTACACGCAGACCGGCAAGCTGGAATTCGCCGGCGCCAATGTCGACCAGACCACCGGCACCTTTGCGCTCAGGGCCGAGTTCCCCAATCCGGACCGCCTGCTTCTGCCCGGCATGTATGTGCGGGCACTGGTCGAGGAGGGCGTTGCCCAGAACAGTTTCCTGGTGCCGCAGCGTGCCGTCAGCCGCAACGCCAAGGGCGAGGCCACGGCGATGGTCATCAACGCGCAGGGCAAGGTCGAGACGCGCGTGCTCGCCGTGCGCAACAGCGTCGGCAACAACTGGCTGGTGGATTCGGGTGTCGGCGACGGCGACCGCGTCATCGTCGAGGGTATGCAGCTGGTGCGCCCCGGCGGCGATGCGACGGGCGTCGAAGTGACGATCGACGAGACGACCGGCGAGGTCAAGGACCGCGGGCAGAGCACGTCCGCCGCACCGGCCGCGTCCAATGCGGCGAAACCGGCGCCTGCCGCCGCGACCGGGAACTGAGCGATGTCACTATTCTTCATCAACCGGCCGATCTTCGCCTGGGTGATCGCCATCGTGATCATGCTGGGCGGTCTCCTGGCGCTCACCTCGCTGCCGATCTCGCAATATCCGCAGATTGCGCCGACGACAGTTAACATCAGCGCCACCTATCCGGGCGCCGACGCGCAGACGGTCGAGAACTCGGTGACCAAGGTCATCGAGCAAGGCATGACCGGTATCGACAATCTCGACTACATGACGGCGACGTCGACCTCGACCGGTTCGGCCTCGATCACGCTGACCTTCACCACAGCGGCCGATCCCGACACCGCCCAGGTGCAGACGCAAAACAAGCTGCAGCTGGTGCAATCGCAGCTGCCGCAGGTGGTGCAAAGCAACGGCATCACCGTCTCCAAATCCTCGACCGGCTTCCTGATGGTCATCGGCTTCGTCTCGACCGACGCCAAGATGAACTCGACCGATCTCGCCGACTATGTCGACGCCACCGTCAACGACACGCTGAAGCGCGTCGAAGGCGTCGGCTCGACGCAGCTGTTCGGCTCCGGCTATGCCATGCGCATCTGGCTCGATCCTGACCAGCTCGCCAAATACGCCTTGATGCCGAGCGACATTGCCTCGGCGATCGAGGCGCAGAACACGCAGGTTTCGGCCGGCCAGCTTGGCGGCCTGCCGGCGCGCAAGGGCCAGCAGCTCAATGCCACGGTGACGGCCAAGAGCCGGCTGCAGACCGCCGAACAGTTCCGCAACATCATCCTGAAGAGCCAGACCGATGGCTCTCTGGTCCGCCTCAACGATGTCGCCACCGTCGAGCTCGGCGCCGAAAGCTATACGACGCAGGCCAATTACAATGGCAAGCCGGCGGCCGGCGTCGCCGTCAATTTGGCGACCGGCGCCAACGCCATCAACACCGCCGAAGCGGTGCGTTCGACGATCGCCCGGCTGAGCTCGACCTTCCCGCAAGGGGTCGAGGTCGTCTATCCCTACGACACCTCGCCTTTCGTGCGGCTGTCGATCGAGGAGGTGGTCAAGACGCTGGCCGAAGCGATCGTGCTGGTGTTCCTGGTGATGTTCATCTTCCTGCAGAATTTGCGCGCCACCATCATCCCGACGATCGCGGTGCCAGTGGTGCTGCTCGGCACGTTCGGCGTGCTGTCGCTGTTCGGCTATTCCGTCAACACACTGACCATGTTCGCCATGGTGCTGGCCATCGGCCTCTTGGTCGACGACGCCATCGTCGTCGTCGAGAATGTCGAACGCGTGATGCAGGAGGAAGGCCTGTCGCCGAAGGAGGCGACGCGCAAGTCGATGCACGAAATCACCGGCGCGCTGATCGGCATCGCCACGGTGCTTTCGGCCGTGTTCGTGCCGATGGCTTTCTTCGGCGGTTCGACCGGCATCATCTACCGGCAATTCTCGGTGACCATCGTCTCGGCGATGGTGCTGTCCGTGCTGGTCGCCCTTGTGCTGACGCCCGCACTTTGCGCCACCATCCTGCGGCCGCCCAAGGACCATGCGACGCAGACCGGCCCGTTCGGCTGGTTCAACCGTGTCTTCGATCGCGGCACGCTTGCCTACCGCGACGGCTCGCACGGCATCATCAACCGATCCTGGCGCTTCCTCGTCGTGTTCCTGGCCATCGTCGTTGCCGTGGGCTGGATGTTTGCCCGGCTGCCGAGCTCGTTCCTGCCGGAAGAGGACCAGGGCATCCTGATCACCAGCGTGCAGCTGCCGGTCGGCGCGACGCAGGATCGCACGGAGCGCGTGCTGGCAGAAGTGACCGACCATTATCTCAACCAGGAGAAGGACGTCGTCGACGGGGTGTTCACCGCCTCCGGCTTCGGCTTCGGCGGCGCAGGGCAGAATGTCGGCATCGCTTTCGTGCGGCTGAAGGATTTCGACCTGCGCAAATCGCCGGCTTCCGCCGCGCAGGCCATCGCCGGCCGGGCGATGGGCGCGTTTTCGAAGATCAGGGACGCGCAGGTCTTCGCGCTCGCGCCTCCCGCCATCCAGGGCTTCGGCAACACCAACGGCTTCGACTTCTACCTGCAGGACGTCAACGGCGCCGGCCATGACGCGCTGATCCAGACGCGCAACCAGCTTCTGGCCCTGGCCGGGCAGAGCAAGGTGCTCGCCAACACAAGGCCCAACGGCCAGGAAGACCAGCCGCAACTCTCGGTCGACATCGACCAGGAGAAGGCCAGCGCGCTGGGCGTCAGCCTGGCCGACATCAACAACACGCTTTCGACCGCCTGGGGCAGCGATTACGTCAACGACTTCATCGATCGCGGGCGGGTGAAACCGGTCTATCTGCAGTCGGACCCGAACTTCCGCATGCAGCCGGAAGATTTGGACAAATGGCAGGTCCGCAACGCCAGCGGCGCCATGGTGCCGTTCTCGGCCTTTGCCTCCAGCCACTGGACATTCGGCTCGCCCAGGCTGGAGCGCTACAATGGTTCGGCGGCGGTCGAGATCCAGGGCGCGGCAGCCACGGGCGTCAGCTCGGGTGCCGCCATGGACGAGATCGACAAGCTCGTCGCGCAACTGCCCGCCGGCTATTCGCACGAGTGGACCGGGCTGTCGCACCAGGAGAAGCTTTCCGGCAACCAGGCGCTGTCGCTCTACGCGATTTCGGCGCTGGTCGTGTTCCTGTGCCTGGCCGCACTCTACGAGAGCTGGTCGATCCCGTTCGCGGTCATGCTGTCGGTGCCGATCGGCATCTTCGGCGCGCTGCTGGCGGCCAGCCTGTTCGGCCAGTCCAACGACGTTTATTTCAAGGTCGGCCTTTTGACCACGATCGGTCTCGCCGCCAAGAACGCCATCCTCATCGTCGAGTTCGCCATCGAGCGGCAAGCCGCCGGGATGGGGCTGGTCGAGGCGACGCTGGAGGCGGCGCGACAACGGCTGCGGCCGATCCTGATGACGTCGCTGGCCTTCATCCTGGGTGTGCTGCCGCTGGCGATCGCCAGCGGTGCGGGCTCGGGCGCGCAGAACTCGGTCGGCATCGGCGTGATGGGCGGCATGATCGCGGCGACGGTGATCGGCGTCTTCCTGGTGCCGCTATTGTTCGTCACGGTGCGGCGCATCTTCAAGGGCAGGGCGGCCAAACCAGATACGGGCGAGACGCCGGTGACGGCCACCCAGCAATAAGGAAAACTTCACATGACAGGTTTGGAACGTGGCTCGGTGGCCGCGAGGCGGCTTCTTGCGCCTATGCTCACCGCTGTCCTGCTCGCGGGATGCGTCGTCGGTCCGGATTATCAGACACCGATACTGGCAATGCCGGCGAATTGGAGCGGCCAGAAGCCGACAAAGCCTGCCCAGCCGGCACGACTGTCAAAATGGTGGCAGCGGCTACGCGATCCCGAGCTGAACACGCTTGTCGAGGAAGCGGTTGCCGGCAATCTCGATGTCGCCACCGCCAAGGCAAAAATCCGCGAGGCGCGCGCCAGCTATCGCCAGAGTGCCGGCACATTGCTGCCTTCGGCCGACGGCTCCGGCTCGGCCTCCCGCAACAAGTCGGCCGAGACCACATCAGGCTCTGACGCCACCTACAGCGAGTACCAGGCCGGCTTCGATGCAAGCTGGGAGCTCGACCTGTTCGGCGCCAACCGGAGGGGCGTAGAGGCCGCGCGCTACGGGCTGAACGCCTCGCAGGAGGAACTGCGCTCGACGCTTCTCACCCTGGTCGGCGATGTCGCTTCCTATTATACCCAGGCGCGCGGCTACCAGGCCCGCATCGCGCTCGCCCGTCGTTCGGCCGCGTCGCAAAGACAGACCGCCGAACTTACCCGCACCATGGCGCAGGCGGGCACGGCGACCGCCGCCGATGTCGCCAAGGCAATGGGTCAGGCAGCGAGCACCGAAGCCGCCGTTCCGACGCTGGAGGCAAGTTATGCGCAGGCCGTGCATCGTCTCGCGGTGTTGGCCGGCCGGCCGCCTGCCTCGCTCAACGAGCGGCTGAAGCGGGTCGCGCCCATTCCTGCACCGCGCCTGCCGATGCCCACCGGAATTCCCGCCGACCTCCTGCTGTCGCGGCCCGATTTGCGCATGGCGGAGCGCCAATATGCGCAATATACCGCCAAGATCGGCCAGGCCGAAGCCGCCCGCTATCCCTCGGTCAGCCTGACGGGAGACATCAGCACGGCGGCGCTGAAGCTTGGCGATCTCGGCAAGAATTCGTCGATCGGCTGGTCGTTCGGGCCGACGCTGAGTGTGCCGCTGTTCAATGCCGGCCAATTGCAGGCGGCCGTCGAGGTCGCCAAGGCGCAACGCGATCAGTATTTCATCGCTTACCGGTCTTCGGTGCTGACGGCGCTCGAGGATGTCGAGAACGCGCTGGTGCTGTTGTCGCAGGAGCGCATCCGGATCGGCAAGCTCGCCTCGTCCGCGAAGTCCTATGGCGAGGCGGCAAGTCTCGAAGGCACTCTCTACAAGGCCGGCGAGACAAGCCTCCTCGACGTGCTCGACGCCCAGCGCTCGCTCTATTCGGCCGAGGACTCGCTGCTGCAAAGCCGCGTCCTGCTGGCGACCAACTACATCGCCCTCAACAAGGCGCTCGGCGGCGGCTGGGATGGCGCGGTCGACAGCGCCAAGCCGGAGATCGTCGACGTCAAGACCGGTCCACGGCTGGCGTCGAAGCCGGCCTCCTGAGGCACTCTCAGGCAGCGGCGTCAATTCGGCAGACACGCCGCCATCGCCGATGCCGGGCGTGAAAATGCGGACTCCATGTTTGGCGATGGCGGGGTGATCGCATCGCTGTTATTGATGGTGCCCACACAGCACAGGCGCCGCAGATGACATCCGATACACAGAAGGCCGAAGCGGTCGGGCAGTTGCTCGAAACGCCGGACCTTGCCAGCGCGCTCGAAAGCGAACAGTTCAAGAAGTTCCTCGACCAGGTACCGATCGCCATTGCCGTCTCGGACCTGGGTTCGAAGGAGCGTGTCATCTATGCCAATCCGGAATTCGAGAAACTGTCCGGCCTCAAGGCGGCGACGCTCGCCCGGCAACACTGGGCGGCGCTTTCCGGCACCGGCCTGCACAAACAGAAGGACCGGCCGCTGTTCGAGGCCGTGGTCGAGGACACCGATTTCATCGGCACGTTCCGGCTGGAGCGGAAGGAAGGCCAACCGACTATCGTCGACGTCTATTCCAACGTCATCGAGGACGACAATGGCAAGGCCTGCTTCCGGCTGGTGGCGCTGGTCGACGTTTCGGCCCATGGCGAAACCGAAGATGCGCGATCGATCGACGAGCGCATCCGTGAGAAGGACACGCTGCTGCGCGAACTGCAGCACCGGGTGAAGAACAATCTGCAGATGATCACCGCGCTGATCCGGATGGAGACGCGCAACGCGGCCGAACCGGACCAGAAGCGTTTCGAGAGGCTGGCGGGGCGCGTCGATGCGCTGGCGATCCTCTACCAGACGCTGTCGGGGGACGATGGCAAGGATGAGGTCGATCTTGGTGTCTATCTCAGCCAGATCGCGTCGGCGGTCATGAACTCGCATGCGGTCGAGGGCATCCGCCTCGACATGAAGGTCGACACCTATCCGGTGTCGATCAATGTCGCCATGCCGACCGGGCTGGTGGTGAACGAACTTTTGACCAATGCGCTCAAGCATGCCTTCCAGGGGCGCGACGGCGGTACGATCACGCTGCACAGCATCGTCGACGGCGATGGCTGCCGCATCGTGGTCGCCGATGACGGCATTGGCCTGCCGGACGGCGAGAGCTGGCCCAAGCGCGGCAAACTCGGCGCGCTGATCGCCCGCTCGCTGACCGAGAATGCCAAGGCGGAGTTCGACGTGACGTCGAGCGCCGGCGAGGGCACGCGGGTGACCATCCTGTTCAAGCGCTCGGCTGCCACCGCAGCTTAGCGCGCGCGGGAGCCAAGCGGCATAGGTGGCCGTCTCCGCTTGGCTGATCTTCGACCTACTCATGCCGGCCTTGCCTTCCCCGCTATCTCCCTTCGCGTCAATGCCCCTACTCCAGCGGCAGGGTAGGGTGAAACCCAGGTGCATCGATGCCAGTCGCAAGCCGCGCTTTGCCGTGCTTGACAGGCTTAATTAATTTATTAACATTAGAAAATAATAGGGAGGAAGAATGGGCGCGCACCACGGAGCGATCCTGCGAATCCTGCGCGACGACGGTCCGCAGTCGCGCGCCGAACTGGCGCGGCGCACCTCGCTGTCACCCACCGCCCTGACCCATCTGACGGCCCATCTCCTGCGGGAAGGCACCGTGGTCGAGCTCAACCAGGCCACTGCCGGCGATGCACCCGTCGGCCGGCCGGCGATCGGCGTCGCGCTGGTGCCCGACGCCCTGTCCGTGGTTGGCGTGCACATTGGCGCGGGAACGATCGACGCGACCATCACCGACCTCAGGGCCGCCCCGAAAGCCATGGCCTCGCAGCATTTCGACACCGCCACCAGCGAACCCGCCGCGGTGATCGGCATGGTGGTGCGGATCGTCGAGCAATTGATCAAGAAGACCGGCGTCGACCGTTCGCGCCTGATCGGCCTGGGGCTCGGCGTGCCGGGACCGGTGGACACCAAGCGCCGCCGCAACCTGCAGTCGGTCAATTACGACTGGAAGGACGTGCCGTTCGCCGACGAGCTCGAAACGGCGCTGCGCATGCCGGTGGTGGTCGAGCACAATGTCAGCGCGATGGCGCTGGCGGAATCGCGCTACGGCATCGGGCGCGACACGACCGCGCTGCTCTACATCTATCTGCGCACCGGCCTCGGCGCCGGCCTGGTGATCAACGGCATGCCGTTCCGTCCCGGCGGCTACGGGGCCGTCGAGCTCGGCCATGTCCAGGTGGTCGAGGATGGCGAGCGTTGCGCCTGCGGCAATGTGGGCTGCCTGGAGACATTCCTGTCCGAACGCGCGCTGGCCCGCGCCGCCCATATCGACACGCCTCATCCCAGGCGCCTGCTGGCCGCGGTGGAGAAATATCCCGACGTCTGGAACGCGGCGCTCCGGCATCTGACGACGGCCATAGCGACGGCGACCAATTTGCTCAATCCCGATCTGATCGTCTTTGGCGGTCACCTGGCCGAAGCCCCGGAAAGCTTCATCGATCATATAAGGCGGGGCGTTCCGCCACGCGTCCTGCCGCCGATGCGCGACGTGCTGCGGGTCGAGCGGTCGAGCCTCGGTCCTGGTGCCGGCGCCATCGGTGCTGCTGCGGCGGCGCTCGACCATTTTTTCTATTCGGGAGTGTCGCGATGAGCGAAGCGTCGAAGACGACACGCTCCGGCGGCGGCTCGAACGAGGATCGGGGTATCGACTATCGCGGTCTCGCGCTCAATCTCTGCGGTCTCGTCGCCGGCATCGCCATCTGGTGGGTGTTGACGGCGGGCGGCGCGGTGGGCCTGCCGCCACCGCCACAGGTTGCGTCCAGGTTTATCGATCTGATCGCAAACGGGCAGCTCGTCACCGACATCACGTCGAGCCTTGCTCGGGTGATGACCGGCTTTCTCCTCGGCGTCATCCTGGCGATCCCGGTCGGCTTCGTCATGGGCTGGTACAAGGTCGCGCGCTCGCTTATCGAGCCGTATCTGCAGTTCTTCCGCATGATCCCACCGCTGGCCATCATTCCGCTGGCGATCGTAACGATGGGCATCGACGAGACGCCAAAGGTCTTCGTCATCTTCCTGGCCTCCTTCCTGGCCAGCGTCGTCGCCACCTATCAGGGCGTCATCAGCGTCGACAAGACGATGATCAACGCCGCGCGCGTGCTCGGCGCCAAGGACATGACCATCTTCCTGCGCGTCATCATTCCCGCATCGACGCCGTTCATCCTGGTCGGCGTGCGCATCGGCCTCGGCTCGGCCTGGGCGACGCTGGTGGCCGCCGAACTGATCGCCGCGCAGACCGGCCTCGGTTTCCGCATGCAGCAGGCGCAACTCTACTACGACCTGCCGACCATCTTCGTCAGCCTGATCACCATCGGCCTTCTCGGCCTTGCCATGGATCGCATCCTTTTGGTGATCGAGCGCCGGCTGACCGTCTGGCAGGAGCGCGTGTGATGCCGCCCAGGATCGCCCCAAAGATCGTCTTCGACAAGGTCACGCGCCGGTTCGACCTCAAGGACAATGCCTTCGTCGCGCTTGACCGGCTGTCGCTCGACATCGCCGACGGCGAGTTCGTCACCGTCGTCGGTCCGTCCGGCTGCGGTAAGTCGACCGCGCTCAACATCGCGGCCGGCCTGCTGAAGCCGAGCGAGGGCACCGTGCTGGTCGATGGCAAGGCGGTCGAGGGGCCGGGTCCGGAGCGCGGCATGATCTTCCAGCAATACGCGCTGTTTCCCTGGCTCACCGTACGCCAGAACGTCGAGTTCGGGCTGCGCATCAAGGGCGAGGAAGCTTCGCGCCGCCGGCAGATCGCCGAGCGTTTCATCGATCTCGTCGGCCTTGGCGACTTCGCCGACGCGCTGCCGAAGACGCTTTCGGGCGGCATGAAGCAGCGTTGCGCGATCGCCCGGGCCTATGCGGTCGATCCCTCGATCCTTTTGATGGACGAGCCCTTCGGGGCGCTCGACGCACTGACCCGCGTGCAGCTCCAGGACCAGTTGCTCGACACCTGGAGCCGGGAGCGGCGCACCGTGATGTTCATCACCCACGATGTCGACGAGGCGGTCTACCTCGCCAACCGCGTCATCGTCATGGCGGCGCGGCCCGGCAGGCTGAAGGAGATCATCGACGTCGGCCTGCCTTACCCAAGAACCGAGGAAATCCGGCTTTCGGCGGAGTTCATGAGCATCCGCAACCGCGTCTGGCAAGCCGTTTACCACCAGTAACAGTGACAGGAGGAGAGTATGGTGACACTGACAAGACGTAACCTCATCGCATCATCGGCGGCACTTGCCGCGTTCGCTGCCTCTGGCATCCGTGCCGGAGCGGCGGGAACGGCGGCACGCATCGGCTACAACGGCGATTTCTGGGGCGCCAGCGTTGCCGGCGTTGCGGCCGACCAGGGCTTCTATGCCAAGCACGGCGTCGATGCCAATATCAAGGTCTTCACCAACGGCCCCATCCAGGTCCAGGCGCTTGGCGCCAACAGCCTGGAATTCGGCTATCTCGGACCGGGCGCGCTGTGGCTGCCGGCGAGCGGCAAGGCCAAGATCATCGCCGTCAACGATGTCGGCTTCTCGGACCGGGTGATCGCCCAAGCCGGCATCACGTCCATCGCCGACCTCAAGGGCAAGAAGGTCGCGATCGCGGCCGGCACCTCGGGCGACATGCTGTTGCGGCTGGCGCTGCGCAAGGCCGGTATGGCGATGACCGACCTCGACATCGTGCAGATGGACCCGAGCACCATCGTGGCGGCCTTCGCCTCCAAGCAGGTCGACGCGGCCGGCATCTGGTATCCGTTCGTCGGCATCATCCAGAAGAGCGTTCCCGATCTGGTGGAGCTGGCCAAGAACGACGACTTCTATCCGCAGACCACATTTCCGAGCGTCTTCATTGCCCGCAACGATTTGGTGGAGGGCAATCCCGATCTCGTCCGCAACGTGGTGCGCGCCATCAAGGACGCGCAGGATTTTCGTGCCGCCAACCAGGACAAGGCGATCGAGATCACCTCCAAGCTGCTCGGCATTCCGGCCGACCAGTTGAAGACGGAGGCCGGCTATGGCCGCTTCATGACCTCGGCCGAACTGATCAAGCTGACCAAGGACGGCACCGTGAACGGCTGGTTCTCGACGATGAACGACCTGTTCAAGACCTTCGGCAAGCTCGAGACCTCGCTCGATCCCAAGGACTATTATCTGGGCGATCAATACATTTCGGCCTGACGGCCATCTTGAAATCGCCCCTTGCAAACCGCAAGCCCCGGCAGCGAACCGGGGCCTGTTTCCTGACAATCACAGCAGCGACGAGCCATCCATGAACGTTCTCTATATCGACATCGACAGCCTCAGGCGCGACCACCTCGGCTGCTACGGCTATCATCGCAACACCTCTCCCGTCATCGACAGCCTTGCCGGCGAGGGCATCCGCTTCGAGAACGTCTATGTGTCCGATGTGCCTTGCCATCCGTCGCGCACGGCGCTGTGGAGCGGCCGCCACGGAATGCGGACCGGCGTGGTCGGCCATGGCGGCACCGCCTGCGAGCCGTTCCGCGAAGGCGCCGAGCGAGCCTGGGCCGGCACCTTCTACGAGGAAGGCTGGATGCGGGCGCTGCGCGATCTTGGCTACCACACCACGACCATCAGCAGTTTTGGCGAACGGCATGGCTGCTGGCATTGGTATGCCGGCTTTAACGAGATCATCAATCCCGGCAAGGCCGGCATGGAGAACGCCGACGAGGTTTCGGGCCTGGCGATCGACTGGCTGAAGCGCAATGGCTCGGCAAAAAAGTGGTTCCTGCATGTCAATGTCTGGGACCCGCATACACCCTATCGCGCGCCGGACGCTTTCGGCGACCCCTTCGCCGACCAGCCGCTTCCCGACTGGATGACCAGGGCGGTGTTCGAGAAGAGCCATGCCGGCTACGGCCCGCACAGCCCGCAGGAACCCTCGGGCTTCGACGTCGAGCCGGGGGGATCGAAATACCGGCGCATGCCGTCGCCGATCAGCGACATGGACACCGTCAAGGCCTGGTTCGACGGCTACGACACCGGCGTGCTCTATGCCGATCATCATGTCGGTCTCATCGTCGAGGAGTTGAAGCGGCAAGGCCTGTTCGACGACACGATCATCGTCATCGGCGCCGATCATGGCGAAAACCTCGGCGAGCTCAACGTCTGGGGCGACCATCAGACGGCTGACGAGTTCACCTGCAACGTGCCGCTGGTCATCCGCTGGCCCGGCGCCGAGGACATGCGCGGCGTCAATGGCGGCCTTCATTATCATTTCGACTGGGCCGCCACGCTGATCGACCGGCTCGGCGGCAACGTTCCGGCGCTTTGGGACGGGCGCTCCTTTGCACCGGCGCTCGCCGCGAAGGAGGAAGGTGGCCGCGATTTCCTGGTGCTGAGCCAGGGTGCGTGGGCGGTACAGCGCGGCGTGCGGTTCCGGCTCGGCGGGGCCGACTGGCTGATGCTGCGCACCTATCATGACGGCTACAAGGATTTCGGCCCGGTCAGCCTGTTCAATCTGAGTGAGGATCCGCATGAGCAGCATGATCTCTCAGGCTCCCGAAGCGATGTGGTCGATCATGCCAGCCGGCTGCTCGAGGACTGGCGCAGCGCCATGGCCATCCGCAGCGACAGCGATGTCGACCCGCTGGTGACGGTGATCCGGGAAGGCGGGCCGTTCCATTGCCTTGGCGAGTTGCCGGCCTATCTCGAAAGACTGCGCCGGACCGGCCGCACCGATGCGGCTGCGGCCCTCGAGCAGCGCCACCCGGCACCGCCGCCACGGCGCAAATCCCTGAACTGACCGGCCGGCGGCACTTGGCCGTGCCCTAGCAGCCAGTTGCCGCTGCCTCACGACAGGCCGGCCGGTTCGCCCTATCTCCATGCCGCCGGTCGGGTTTGGACCCGGCGATATGGAGGATGGGATCACGTGACATCGACGCCGATTGCCCGTCGCGAAGCGGCGCCCTTGCCTGTCGCGGCACTGATGGGCGCCATGGTGTCGATCCAGATCGGCGCCACCTTCGCCAAAGGCCTGTTCCCGCAGATCGGCGCGCAAGGGACGACGACGCTCAGGCTGGTCATCGGTGCGGCGATGCTGATCGCGGTGCTGCGGCCCTGGCAGATGCGGCCCTCGCGTGCCACCATGCCGTGGCTGGTCGCTTATGGGGTGACGCTCGCCGCCCTCAACCTCCTGTTCTACGCAGCGCTGGCCAGGATTCCGCTCGGCATCGCGGTGGCGCTGGAGTTTACCGGCCCGCTTCTGGTGGCGACCTTGACTTCGCGGCGCGCCAGCGACTTTGCCTGGATCGCGCTGGCGGTGGCCGGCATCCTGCTGTTGTCGCCCTTCGTTCGTTCCCTCGCGCCGCTTGATCCGATCGGGGTGATGCTGGCGCTGGCGGCCGGCGGCTTCTGGGCGCTCTACATCGTGCTGGCCCAGAAGGCCGGCGCGGAGCTTGGCACCCGCACCACCGCCTACGGCATGGCCATCGCCGCCGTGCTGGTGCTGCCCTTCGGTGTCGCCCAGGCGGGATCCGCGCTGCTGGCGCCGTCGATCCTGGTCAGCGCGCTGCTCGTCGGCCTGTTTTCCAGCGCATTGCCGTTCTTCCTGGAGATGGTGGCGCTGACCCGCATGCCGGCGCGCATCTACGGCACGCTGACCTGCCTGGAGCCTGGGCTGGGTGCACTGGCCGGCTTCCTGTTCCTGCATGAAAGCCTGACCGCGACGCAACTGGCCGGGATCGCTGCCGTTGTTGTCGCCGCCTTCGGCACGGCGCTGACATCACGGCCGCCGGTTCCATCGCCGGAGTAGGGGAACGATTCGTCGGCACTGGGTATTTTCGAGTAATCCGAAATTCAGCCAGCCAGATCCGCGAAATCAGGCCAATCCTTGTCCAGGACGGCACTGAAATTGTCGCCTGGCGCACAAGTATTTCCGGCTCTGGACAGACCGTGATCTGGTCCAATACGGTGCGTGTCGAAATGAAGACGCGATTGTAGAAAAGGCCGGTCGTCCCTTGCAAAAGAACGTCTTCTCATCGGCGGATCTGCCGCCGCATCTGGATCATCGCGCACGCTTCGCGCTCTGGCAGGACATCCATGTCGCCGAGATATGGTCGGTCGAATACACGATTTCGGAAAGACTGTCGTTCGAAGCCGCGATCGAAGCCACCGCTGTCGGGTCGCTTGTGCTTGGGCAGATGGCCGGGACGATACGTCATGCCAGCCGCAAGGCGGGCAATATCGCTGCCGACGGTCGCGACGGCTATCTGCTGCTGGTCAATAATGGCGATACGGTGCTCAGCGGCACGCAGATTGGCCGCGATTATCACGTCGGCAAAGGCGAGGCCGCCCTGGTCTCGGCTTCGGAAGCGTTGCAGATGACCGGCGGCGACAGCAATGTCTGGGCCAATGTGGTGCTTCCCCGTGCCGTGCTGGAAAATGCCTTCGCCCATATAGAGGATCGGCTGGCGTTGACCGTCGGAGCCGACAATGAGGCGCTCGGCATGCTCAAGCGCTATTGCAGCTTCCTGGAAGCAGGCCCGGCCCTGGTCTCGCCCGACCTCATCGGCCACGCCACCGAAACGATCGTCGACCTGATCGGCCTGGCGACCGGTGCCAAGGGCGAAGCGGCCGAACTGGCGGGCCTGCGCGGTCTGCGCGCGGCAAGGCTGCAGGCCATACTGCAGAAGATGCGGGACAATTTCGCCGATCCCGCCATTTCGGCGCAGGGCGTTGCCGGGCAATTGCGGCTCTCCGTTCGCTATGTCCATGACCTGCTGCAGGAAACCGGGGTGAGCTTTGCCGAGCGCATTCTCGAACTGCGCTTGCAAAGGGCGCATCGGATGCTGTCCGATAGGCGCAACGACCGCATGCGGATCAGCGAGATCGCGCTGCTCAGCGGCTTCTCCGACGTGTCCTATTTCAACCGCTGCTTCCGCCGCCGCTTCGGCTCGACGCCGGGCAGCGCCAGATAGTTTCCGACAGCCACCGAATGCACGGCGCGCCGATCGACTGAGGCTGAAAAGCCACACCGACCGGGAAAGCGCCGTGGTGCTTTCCCCGACAATTCGGGTGCGGCCCAGCCCAAGACGCGGCCGGCGGACAATGCAACACCGGATTTCTCGACAACAGCTGGTCCTCCGCTGGCATCCGCGGCGGCGACCACGACAATTTTGGGGCGGCAGACAACAATGAAAATTCTTCTTCTCGCAACGGCATTGATCCTCGCGCCGGCCGGCATGGCGTGCGCCGCAGATATCAGCGAGGCTTCGCCCGTCGCCTCCTCCTACGACTGGTCCGGCCTCTATGCCGGCGCTCACTTCGGCTATGCATCCGGAAAGTCCAATCTGTTCATCGGCGGCGCTGGCCCCGGCGGCACCGACATCAACGCTCCCCTCGATCCGAGCGGTTTTGTTGGCGGCGTGCATATCGGCGTCAACCAGGAATTGGCGAACAGCTTCGTGCTCGGTGCCGAGGCTGACATTGCGTACAGCAATGTAGACGCGGTGGGCACCTTCGCCGGTGCCGGCGCGCTGTTCAAGAGCGAAGTCAAATGGTCGGGCTCGGCGCGGCTGCGGGCTGGTTATGCTTTCGATCGCACCTTGCCTTACATCACAGCAGGCGTGGCGGCTGCCAAATATGAAGTGAGCGTGATGACCACCGGCCCCGGCGGTACAATACCGGTCCATGACGAAACCCATCTTGGCTGGACGGCTGGGGCTGGCGTTGAGCACGCCTTCACCGACAGGTGGATCGCGCGGGTCGAATATCGCTACTCCGACTTCGGCAAAAAGGACGTTTCGGTACCGCTTTTTGGTCTTGGAACGGTTGCGAACTTCGATCTCAAGACTCACGATGTCAGGGTCGGGCTCAGCTACAAGTTCTGACCTAGCGTCGCTGAACAAACCCCCGCGCTTTTTTCGCGCGGGGCGAGGCAATAGTTTCGGGATAGCAAACGATGAAAACCATTCTTCTCGCCACGGCCTTCATCCTCACGCCTGTCGGTATGGCGTCCGCAGCGGACACCAGTGAAGCCTTGCCTGTCGCGGCCACCTACGACTGGTCCGGCGGCTATATTGGCGCGCATGCCGGATATGCCTGGGGGAACGCAAGGGCAGGGCAAGTCTTTGCCCCGGACAGCTTCGACAATTACGGCTGGGGCTACAGTCCGTCCGGTGGTTTCGGCGGTCTTTACGCCGGCTACAACAAGCAGTTCGACGGTGGGCTGGCTCTCGGCATCGAGGGCGACTACAGTTTCGCAAGCGTGAAGGACACGACGCTCTATCGGGCGCTCGGCATCGATGACCCGGCCTTTGGCGGCGAGCTCAAGATGGAGTCAGTTGGCTCCGTGCGCCTGCGGGCCGGCTATGCGATGGATCGCTGGCTTCCCTTTGTCACCGGCGGCCTGGCTGTGGCAAGCTACAAGCACACCACCACCGACATTCCGGGCGGTCCCTATGCCGACGTGAAGGATACCGTAACGGGCTATACGCTGGGCGCCGGCGCCGAATACGCCGTCACCGACAATTGGGTGGTTCGCGGTGAGTACCGGTTCGCCGATTTCGGCCGCCACAACTCCCTGCGTCACGCATTCGTCAACGGCGCTCCCCTCAATCCCGACGAGATTGAACTGACGACGCATGATGTCCGGATCGGCGTCGCCTATAAGTTCTGACCGTTGGAACTGCCGAACTCCTCCAAGCGGGCTCCGAGGGGGAGTTCGGCAGCTTCGGTGCCACCGCCCTTAAATCAGCTTCTCCAGCGTGATCGGCAGATCCCTGATCCTCTTTCCCGTCGCATGGAACACCGCGTTGGCAATCGCCGGCGCCACGCCGACAATGGCCAGTTCGCCAACGCCCTTGCCGCCGAGCACCGAGGAATGCAGGTCGGGGATGCCGACCGAGATCACCTCGATGTCGGGGATGTCGGCATTGGTCGGCACGAGGTAGTCGGCGAGGTTGTCATTGACGATGCGGCCGTGGCGGCGGTCGACGATGCCTTCTTCCAATAGCGCCTGGCCGATGCCCATGATGATGCCGCCCTTCCATTGGCTTTCGGCAAGTTTCGGGTTGTAGAGCCGGCCCGAATCCAGCGCCGACACCACGCGCGATACACGCACCGTGCCAAAGTCCTCGTCGACGCGCACCTCGATGAAATGCGCGCACCAGGAGTGGCGGGAATAGTCGCCCTCGGTGTGCGGCACCGACATGGCGATGGTGGTGTAGTTCTTGTAGCGATCCTCTGGCGTCGAATTGGCCGGCATGGTGTCGCCGGTGGCTTCGATGTGGTCGCGGCCGACGCTCTTGAGCAGTTCGGCGACGGAGACATCGGGGCCGTCGCCGCGCGGCGAAGCGATACGGCCATTGGCGACGACCAGCGTGTTGGCCTGCAGCGCGTGGAAGGGCGAGCGTGGATCGCTGATGGCGAGGCCCACCAACTGGTCGAGGGCCGAGGTTGCCGCTTTGTAGACCGCACCCGTCATCACGCCGGCCAGCCGCGAACCGCCGGTGACGCCGGCGCGCGGAAAGCGGGAGTCACCGAGCTTCACCACCACGTCGTCAGCTCGTACGCCGAGCGTTTCGGCGGCGGTCTGCGCCAGGATGGTGTAGGTGCCCTGGCCCATGTCAATCGAGGAGCTTTCGACCTCGACCGAACCATCGGCCAGGATGCGCACGAGCGCCTCGCCATAGGCGCGTCGCACCGGATAGGTGCCGGCGGCGACGCCCCAGCCGATCAACTGGTTGCCGTCGCGCATCGAGCGCGGTTCGGGTGTGCGCCTGGACCAGCCGAAGCGTTCGGCGCCTGCAGCAAAAGCCTCGCGCAACTGCCTGGTCGACCAAGCTTTTTTGGCATCTGGATCCTGCTCGGCATAGTTTCGGAGCCGGATCTCCAGCGGATCGATGCCGACCTCGTAGGCAAGCTCGTCGATGGCGCTTTCGATGCCGAAGGCTGAGGGGTTTTCGCCCGGCGCGCGCATGGCGCCCGGCACCACCGAATTGACCCGTACGACATTCTGCTTCGAGGAGAAATTCGGCGTTGTGTACATGATCGAGGTGACCGATCCGAGCGGCTCGACCCACATGCCGTCGATGGATGTTTCATTGACGCCGCGATGCACGATCGACTGGATCTTTCCCTGCACGTCGGCGCCGATCGTCACCGTCTGGCGCGTCGCCGCGCGGCCGCCATAGCCGGTAAAAGTCTGCGGCCGGGTCATCACCAGCCGCACCGGCCGGCCGAGCATTTTGGCCGCACAGGCGGCCACCGCGCCATGGCTGAGCGCCAGCGCCTTGGAGCCGAAGCCGCCGCCAATATAGGGCGACACCAGCCGCACGTTCTCGAACGGCACACCGAACCATTCGGCATAGGTGCGCGCCATGCCGTCCAGCCATTGGCTCGGCTCCCACACGGTGAGGTGGTCGCCCTCCCAGCGGGCGATCAGGCCATGCGGCTCCATCGGCGCCTGGTACTCGCGCGGCGTGTTGTAGGCGGCGCAGATGCGGACCGGCGCCGAGGCAAACGCACCTTGCGCGTCGCCCCACTCCTTGGTCATGGCATCGATCGCGATGCCATCGCCGGCCTTGCCGTCGCTGAGGTCGACGATGGCAGGCGTTTCCTCATAGCTGACCTTGACCAGTGCTGCCGCCGCGACCGCCCGCTCGAAGGTCTCGGCGACCACGGCGCCGACATGCTGACCCGAAAAGGTGATGTCGCGCGCGAGCGGGCAATACGGCTTGTCGGGCGGCGGCGTGCCGAACCAGTCCGCCGCGGTTTTCAGGCTGATGATGGTGTCCGGCGTCAGCACCTGCAGCACGCCGGGCGCAGCCTCGGCTGCCTTGGTGTCGATCGCGAGCACCTTGCCCGATGCAATCGTGCTTTCGACCAGCACGGCGTAGGCGAGGCCTTCGAGCTGCTGCTCGACGGCGTATTTCGCCGCACCGGTGATCTTGGCCGGGCCGGCGATGCGCGACAGCCGGCCGCCGACGGCTTCGGCAAAAGCGCCGTCGGACGCATCCCCATGCCTGATGTTGTGAACGGTCATGCCGTCTCTCCCAATTTGCGGATGGCGCGGGCGACGACGCGCGGCGCCAGTTCGACCTTGTAATGGTTGGCGCCATGGTCGACAGAGCCTTCGACGGCGAGCAGGCTGGCGGCGCGCACAGTGTCCGGCTCAAGCACCTTGCCCTTCAGCGCGTTTTCCACGGCCCGCGCACGCCACGGCTTGGTCGCGACGCCGCCAAGCGCGACGCGCAAATCGCGGATCGTTCGGCCGTCAGGTTCGAACTCAATGCCGACCGCTGCGCTCGCGGCGGCAAACTCATAGGATTGCCGGTCGCGGATCTTGAGATAAGTCGAACGCCGGGCAGGGGCCGAGCCGGGGATCTCGATCGCGGTGATCATCTCGCCCGGTTCGATCGCATGTTCCCTGTCCGGCGTGGTGCCGGGCAGCAGGAAAAAGTCGTCGACCGGGACGTGGCGCTCGCCCAGATGCACGATCGCATCGAAGGCGACCAGCGCCACGGCGAGGTCGCCCGGATACATGGCGATGCACGCGTCGCTGATGCCAAGCACCGCATGGCCACGGGTAACGCCGCCGATCGCCGAACAGCCAGAGCCGGGCTGACGCTTGTTGCAGGCTGGGAAATTCGCAGGATCGCGGAAATAAGGGCAGCGCGTGCGCTGCATCAGATTGCCGCCGATAGTCGCCATGTTGCGGATCTGCGCGGAAGCCGCCTGCCACAGGGCTTCCGATACCGCAGGAAAGCGGCTTTTGATGTCGGCATGGTCGGCGACATGGCTCATCCTGGCCAGTGCGCCGATGGTGACGCCGCGCTCGTTCACCTCGATCCTGCCCAACCCCTTGAGATGGGTGATGTCGACCAGCGTCTCGGGCTCGGCGACGCCGCATTTGGCGAGGTCGATCAGCGTGGTGCCGCCGGCCAAGAGCATGGCGCCGGGCAGGGCGGCCGCCTGGCGTGCTGCATCGAGCGAATTGGCGCGCACATACGAAAAATCCCTCATGATGCGGCCTCCAATGCTGCCTGGCGGACAGCGGCGACGATGTGCGGATAGGCGCCGCAGCGGCAGAGGTTGCCGGCCATATACTCGCGGATTTCTTCGTCGGAGCCGGCATGGCCTTCGCGGATGCAGGCGACCGCCGACATGATCTGGCCCGGCGTACAATAGCCGCACTGGAAGGCGTCCTGTTCGAGGAAGGCAGCCTGCACGGGATGCATTTCGCCCTCCCGTGCAAGCCCCTCTATGGTGGTGACGGTGCGGCCCTCGACTTGTGCGGCCAGCGTCAGGCAGGCCAGCACGCGCTCGCCGTCGACATGCACGGTGCAGGCGCCGCACTGGCCGTGGTCGCAGCCCTTCTTGGTTCCGGTCAGGCCGAGGCGATCGCGCAAGGCATCGAGCAGCGTGACGCGCGGTTCGAGTTGCAGATCGTGATCACGGCCGTTGATGTCGAGATGAACTGGGATCGTTGTTTTGGTCATGGGCGTCGGGCTCCAGTTGCTTGACGCGAAGTCGTTGATTTCATCTTTGGCAGCCGGCGGGGACCTGGCGCCGGCTGTGCGGCCCTTCGCTGCCGCTCCCCGCCTTCGGGCGTTCAGCCCCTTAGAAAGGTCCACTGGACCTTTTGGTGCGCCCGAAGGCGGACCGGGCTTTCACCGTTCGTCGTTCGGGAAGCCAAGCAATTGGCTTCCCATCCGCTAGGTGGACCACTCCTCACCCCAGCAGGTCCTCGATGCGGACCGGAAAGCGCCGCGGCCGCACGCCGGTCGCATGCCAGACCGCATTGGCGACGGCGCCGGCCGTGCCGGTGATGCCGATTTCGCCGACGCCCTTGATGCCGAGCGCGTTGACGTGAGGGTCGTCCTCGTGGACCAGCAACGCCTCGATCGATGGAACGTCGGCATTCACCGGGACATGATATTCGGCGAGGTTGGCATTCTGGATCCGGCCAGAGCGCCGGTCGGTGATGGCTTCCTCATGCAGCGCGAACGAGACGCCCCAGATCATGCCGCCATAATACTGGCTGCGCACCAGCCTGGGATTGATGACCCGTCCGGCGGCGAACGCGCCGACCAGCCTTGTGACACGGATCTGGCCAAAATCCGGATCGACCTTCACCTCGGCAAACACGGCGCCGTGCGCGTGCTTGGCATAGGCCTCCTGAGACGCCGGGTCGGGAGCGCCCTTGCCGTGGCCCTCGATCTCGGTGAGGCCCGCGCGCGTGAGGATCTCGGCGTAGCTTTCACCGCGGCTTTCATCGTCGCGCCGATAGAGGCGGCCGCCGCGCGCCAGCACGCCTTCATTGCCGGCGCCGTAGAGCGGCGAGCCCTCGTCGCCGGTGGCGAGATCGGCGAGCCTGGCGATGACGGCGGCGCCCGCATTGTGGATCGCCATGCCGGCCGTCGCCGTGTGGCCGGAGCCGCCGGCAATGCCTGCATTGGGCAGATCGGAACTGCCGGCCCTGAAATCGACCTGGTCGATATCCAGTCCCAGTCCGTCGGCGGCGATCTGGGCGAAGGCGGTCCAGGCGCCTTGCCCCATGTCCTGAGCGCCGGTCTCCATCACGCCGCTGCCATCGGCTCTCAGCACCGCCCGCGCTTCGGCCTGGAACATGATCGCCGGGAAGGTCGCCGTGCCCATGCCCCAGCCGGTCAGGAAACCGTCGGCGTCGCGCATCAGCCGAGGCTGAAGCGGGCGGCTCGCCCAGCCGAACGTTTCGGCCGCTTGCCTGTAGCATTCGCGCAGCGCCTTGGAGGAAAACGGCTTGCCGGTCATCGGCTCGACCTCGGCATAGTTCCGCAGCCGGAATTCCAGGGGGTCCATGCCGCAGGCGTAGGCTGCCTCATCGATAGCGCTCTCCAGCGCGATCGAGCCGGTGGCTTCGCCGGGCGCCCGCATGAACAGCGGCGTACCGGTATCGAGCCGCACCGCATCGTGCGAGGTGGCGATGGCCGGGCTGGCATAGAGCGTGTGCGAGGCATCCGCCGCCGGTTCGAAGAAATCGTCGAACGTGCTCGACGCGGTCTTGGCGTGATGGTCGAGTGCCGTCAGCCGCCCTTCGCCATCCATGCCCATGCGCAGCGTCTGGCGCGTCGGCGCACGGTGGCCGACCGGCCCGTACATCTGCTCACGCCGCAGCACCAGCTTGACCGGACGGCCGACGAGACGCGCCGCCGGGATGCCGAGCACCTGCGGTCCGGAGATCATGCCTTTCGAGCCGAAGCCGCCACCCAGGAACGGGCTGCGGATGTGGATGTTCTCCGGCGCGATGCCGAACAGGCCGGCGATGCGGCCCTGCGCCATGGCAAGGCCCTGGCTCGGTGTGTCGATCGACAGTGTGTCGCCTTCCCAGGCGACGACGATCGCATGCGGCTCCATGGCGTTGTGGTACTGGGCCGGCGTCTCGTAGGTGGCTTCGATCCGCGTCTTTGCGGATTTAAGGCCGACCTCGACATCGCCCTTGTGCTGCACGGCCGGACCGCCGACGCCGACAGCACGCGGCACGAAACTTTCGGCGCCGTCGAGGCCAACGCGCGCCGGCATCACTTCATAGCGCGGCGACAGCAGCGCCGCCCCCTCGGTCGCCGCCTCCAGCGTCTCGGCGATCACCACGGCGATGCTCTGATTGGGGTAGCGGACCCGGTCGTTCTGCAAGAGGTCGAGCCGGAACATGAAGGGATGGTCCTTGGCGTCCGGATCGGCGGCGAGCGCTGGCCGGTTCTTGGGCGTCATCACCTCGACCACGCCCTTGTGTGCCTTGGCCGCCTCGACATCCAGCGCAGCGACGCGGCCGCGCGCGATGCTAGAGACAGCGAGCACGGCGTAGAGCATGCCGGGCGGATGGTTGTCGGCGGCATAGCGCGCGGCTCCGGTGACTTTCAGAAAGCCGTCGCGGCGGGTCAGCGGCTGGCCGATGCTGGAGCCTTGCCGGGCATGGGCGGGTTGCTGGTTGAGGCTGAGTTCAAGCGTCATGGCGCGCTCCAGGAATGTTCGAGAACGGGGAGGCAGGAAGGGCCGGCAGACGCTCGGGCGTTCCCGAAAGCGCAGAGATCAGCGCCCTGATCACGATGCGGCGGGCAAGCTCGATCTTGAAGGCATTGTCGCCGGAGGGGCTGGCATCGGCCAAGGCAGCGTCCGCGGCGCTGGCGAAGGTCGCCTCGCTGGCATCCGCGCCGAGCAGGACGGCTTCCGCCGAGCGTGCCCGCCACGGCTTAGCCGCGACGCCGCCCAGCGCCAGCCTTGCGGCGCGGATCTTGCCGCCGTCGACGACGAGCGCTGCCGCGGCCGATACGACGGCAAAGGCATAGGAGGTGCGTTCGCGGACTTTGAGGTAGCGGGCATTGGCGGAGAAGGAGGCAGCCTCCGCCGGCAGGCGCACCGCCACGATCAGGTCGCCGGGCTCCAGCGCATTCTCCCGCTGCGGCGTTTCGCCGGGAAGCCGGTGAAATTCCTCCAGCGAAACATGGCGCCGGCCCTTCTTGCCTTCGATCTCGACCACGGCGTCGAGCGCCACCAGCGGCACGCAGAAATCCGACGGGTGGGTGGCGATGCAGGCGTCGCTCCAGCCGAGCACGGCGTGCAGGCGGTTTTCGCCTTCCAGCGCGTCGCAGCCGGTGCCTGGCTGGCGCCTGTTGCAGGCGCTGGCGGTGTCGTAGAAATAGCTGCAGCGCGTGCGCTGCAACAGATTGCCGCCGACGGTGGCGGCGTTGCGAAGCTGCGCCGAAGCGCCCGACAGCAGCGCCTCGGCCACCGCCGGATAGGATTTGGCGAACGCCGGATGGTAGGCAAGGTCGGCGTTACGCACCAGCGCACCGATGCGCAGGCCACCATCGTCCAGCCGTTCGATGCGGTTGAGTTCCGGCAGCCGGGAGATGTCGACGATACGCTCGGGACTGGTGATGCCGCCTTTCATCAGGTCGAGCAGATTGGTGCCGCCGGCGAGATAGGCCGAGCCCGGCTCGGCTGCCGCGGCGATGGCGTCGGGAATGGTGGCGGGCCTGATGTAATCGAAGTCTCTCATGCCGCGGTCCTCCGGTCGGCTTTGACAAGCTGTTGCTGGGCTTCCAGGACGGCCTCGACGATGCCGCCATAGGCCGCGCAGCGGCATATGTTGCCGCTCAGCCCCTCGCGGATGCGTTCGGGATCGTCGCCGGCCTGTCCCTCGGCGATCAGGCCGAGCGTGCTCATGATCTGGCCGGGTGTGCAGAACCCGCACTGGAAGCCGTCATGGGCGATGAAGGCGGCCTGCACCGGATGCAGTTCCTCGCCGTTGGCGACGCCTTCGATGGTCAAGACCTGGGCGCCGTCATGGCTGACCGCCAGCGCCAGGCATGAGTTGATGCGCTTGCCGTCGACCAGCACCGTGCAGGCGCCGCATTGGCCGCGGTCGCAGCCCTTCTTGGTGCCGGTGAGATCGAGCCGCTCGCGCAGCAGGTCGAGCAGGGTTACGCGTGGATCGACCTCCAGTTGGTGTCGGTGGCCATTGATGGTGAGGGTAATGGGAAGGCTGGTCATGGGCGTCTGGCTCCAGTTGCTTGACGCGGATGGGATTGAACTGGTGCCTTGCCGCAGAAGGGCAAGGTAACCGTTGGGTCAGGTCTTGACGGCGAAAGCGGAGATGGCGGATCTCCCGCGAGGCAGGCGGGCAGGGGAGATGTCGGCTTGCGTGTTCGAAAGACGTGACATACCGGTTCCCCTGATTATATGATAAAGGTGCTCCACTAAAACGGAGGCGCCTCCGTTTATTACGTGGTGGCTGACCCTGCCGGATTCAAGCCCCCTGACACGATGTGGAGAAAAAATTGGCCAGCGAGCCGTCCGCCATTGCTGAACAGAAGGCCGAGGCCGTAGACGCAAAGCCGCTGCGCGCCGATGCGCGGCGCAACCGCGACCGGCTGGTCGAGGTGGCGGTGTCAGTCTTTGCCGAGCGCGGCATCGATGGCTCGCTGGAGGAGATCGCGCGCCGCGCCGGCGTCGGCATCGGCACGCTCTACCGGCATTTCCCGACGCGCGAGCATCTGGTCGAGGTGGTCTATCGTCGTGAGGTGGAGGCGCTGTGCGCGGCCGCCGGCGAGCTTGCCCAAAAACATCCGTCCGATGTCGCGCTGGAACAGTGGATGCAGCGCTTCGTCGACTACATCGCCACCAAGCGCGGCCTGGCGACCAGCCTGCGCATTGTGCTCACCACCAATTCGACGCTGTTTTCCGACACGTTCGGCCGGGTGTCGCAAGCCTTGCGACGCCTGGTCGAGGCGGCGGTGGCCGACGGCACCATCCGCGGCGACGTCGACGCTTCCGACGTGCTGCACGCGCTGGGCGGCATCTATTCAGCGCCCGACACCCCCGAATGGCGCGACCGCTCGCGCCGGCTGGTCAAGCTGTTGATGGACGGGTTGCGGTTCGGGGCTGCAAAGGCACAATGAGGCGACCAGATTCCGGCCGTGCAAAACCAGACCTATCGATGAGTTGAGGGGATACGATGTATGTAGGCCGTTCCTACAAACTGATCGATTTCGCGCTGTGGTCGCGGCGCAGCGTCATCTACATGGTGGTGGTGAGCGGTCTGGCCGTGGCGGCCTACCGTCTTCCAGGCATCGCCGGGTTTTCGGTGCCATGGTCGGTGGTGCTGGTGCTTGGCACCACCGTGTCACTCGTCGCCGGGTTCAAGAATTCGCAGGTGTTCACCCGCAGCAGCGACGCGCTGCAGGCTTTTACGCAAATTACGGCCAGCAGCCGTTTGTGGTCCAATTTCTGCAGGGATTTCCTCGACGCGCCGACGGCCAGACAGCTCATCTATCGCCACATCGCCTGGATGACGGCATTGCGCTTTTCCCTGCGCCGGCCGATGCCATGGGAGTCCATGGCGCGGGCCGCCAATATCGAATACCGGCGGCGCTACCGTATCCATGAGGATGCGAGCTCGGTCGGCGACGAATTGCGTCCGCTGCTCGCCGAACAGGCCGAGGACGTCCTGAAATCGCCCCAGCCGGCGATAGCCCTGCTCGAACTGCAATCTGTCCAGGTCAATGCGCTGTTCAAGGACACAAAGCTCCCTCCTCAGATCTATGGCGAACTGACCAAGCTGATCCGCGACTTCCATGACCAGCAGGCGCGCTGCGATCGCATCAAGAATAATCCCTATCCCCGGCAATACGCCATCGTCAGTTCGATGTTCGTGATGATCTTCTGCACACTGTTGCCGTTCGGGGTCGTTCCCGTCTTTGCCGATATGGGCAAACTGGGTGGCGCGCTCGGGTCGATAGCGATCTGGCTGACGATCCCGTTCAGCACGCTGCTCGGCTGGGCCTACATGTCTCTCGACCAGGTCGGCGAAAGCAGCGCCAACCCGTTCGAGGGCAATGCCAACGACGTTCCGATCTCGCAGATTTGCCGCGACATCGAGATCGAGTTGCGTAGCGGGCTCGGCGAGAGCGACCTTCCCAAGCCCCTGCTGCCGGTCAACGACATCGCGACCTAGGCAGGATCACGACGAGGCGCGGCCCCGGCGGTCCCCTTCATCGTGCTGCTGGCGGAGGACGCTCAAACGTCAAGGCAGACCTTGCCGAAATGCTTTCGGGATTCGTAATGCGCGAAGGCGGTGGCGATGTCCTGCAGCGGAAAGTGGCGGTCTATGACGGGCTTCAGCCTGTTGGACTCTATCGCGCGGATCATATCCTCCTGGTCGGCCCGGCTGCCGATGGAAATGCCGCTGATGCGGATCTGGTTGGAAAACAGGGCTGGGATAGACACTTCCGCCGCAAAGCCGGTCAGGACGCCGACCAGCGCGATGTGACCGCCCGTGCGGCAGGCGACAATCGACTGCGCCAGCGTGGCGGGTCCGCCGACCTCGATCACGTGATCGACGCCGCGCCCGCCCGTCAGATCCTTGGCCTTGCGGCCCCAGTCCGGGACGGACTTGTAGTTGATGACGGCGTCGGCTCCGAGGCGCTTGAGCCTTTCCAGCTTCTGCTCGTCGGATGAGGTGGCGATGACCCGGGCGCCAGCGGCCTTGGCGAATTGCAACGCGAACAACGATACACTGCCCGAGCCGAGGACCAGCACTGCGTCGCCCGGCTTCACCTTGCCGCACACAATCAGGCCGCGCCAGGCAGTAACGCCCGTGCAGGTGAGCGACGCCGCCTCGACATGCGTATAGCCTGCCGGTGCCCTGGTGAAAGCATGCGCCGGCATGCAGACATACTCGCTGGCGAAGCCGTCGAAACTGTCTCCCGGAATATCGCGCCGGGTGCAGGGCGTCATGTCACCGCCCAGCCACCAGGGATAGAAGACGCTGACGACGCTGTCTCCGGGCCTGAGTGCATCGACACCGTCGCCGAGGGCAATCACTTCGCCGGCGCCGTCGGAGAGCGGAACGCGGCCGTCGGCGAGAGGCATCTTGCCTTGCACGGCAAAGTCGTCGCGCATGTTCAACGCGCAGGCCCGGATCCTGACCAGCACCTCGCCCGGCCCTGGCTGGGGCGGATCTTCCTCGACCAGGTCGAGATTGCCCAAGCCGCCCGGCGCTCTCAGCCTGACCAGTCTCATTGTCTTCTCCGATGCGTGGGGTGTCTAGAATTGGAAGGGCCTAGCGGGCCTGCCGGCCGGAGATCACCCGCAGCCAGGGCGCAAGATGGAATGCGCTCATCAGCAGATACATCGCGGCCATGCCCGTGAGGGGCGAGGCGTCGGTGCCCATGCACTGCATGGCCGCATCGCCGCTGAAGATGCAGGTGAGCAGCGCCATCACGGCGAAGGTCGGTGCCGCGGCAAGGCAAAGCCAGTCGGCCAGCCCGAGGGTGGCGGCTTCTGGGATCGTGCCGCCGGCACCTGTGTGGATATCGCTCATCGCCTTGATCCTTGATGATCATGCCAGTCACGACAGGTTCCTCTCTCCAGGGAGTGGGGAGAGGAACCCAGACTGGACAACCGTTACTGCTCGCCCTTGTCCCTGAACGCGGCCTCGCCGGCAGCAGACACTTCTTCCCATTTCTTGTCGGCCCCGGCGTCGTAATTGTCGTGCCAGTTCCACCAGGAGTAGAGTGGAGTCTGCGGATAGCCTTCGGGCGAATCCTCCCAGATTTCCTGGCGGCCGAGCGGCGTCGCGTCGAGATAGCTCCAGACGGTGCCCATCGCTTCGTCGCCGCGGCTGTTAATCAAGTAGGTGCGGAAGATGCGATCGCCGTCACGGATGAAGACGTTGTGGCCGTGCCATTCGTCGACACCGAAGTCCTTGTCGAAACTGTCAGTGATTGTGTACCAGGGCATCTGCCAGCCCATCCGCCGCTTCAGCCGCGCGATGTCGGCCTGCGGGGCGCGCGAAGCGTAGGCAAGCGTGGTGTTGCGGGCGTTGAGATGGGCGAGGTGGCCGACCTGGTCGGCGCCCAGCGAACAGCCGCGGCAGGCGTGATCGGGCCAGCCATGCACGCCGGGCTCGAAGAAGGCGCGATAGACGATCAGCTGGCGGCGGCCTTCGAACAGGTCGAGCAGGCTCGCTCTGCCGTTCGGCCCCTCGAACACGTAGGCCTTGTCGACTTCCATCCACGGCATGCGCCGGCGCTCGGCGGCCAATGCGTCCTTGGCGCGCAGTGTTGCCTTTTCCTTCACCAGCATTTGTTCGCGGGCGGCTTCCCAGTCCTGCCTCGAAACGATCGGCGGGGTCTTCATTGCGATGTGCTTGGTCATTGGTCGTCTCCTTTGCCAGTCTGTTGTCGCTTGCTGTCAGCCAGAATAGGGCGGTGAAGCGGGAGGGTGGGAGTTACAAGTGTGACGGGATTTGCAGGAGCCGGCCCGTCGCAGCAGGGGTGGCGCATCCTCACGGTGCCTTCGGCCGATGGAGAGGAGTGTCGGTTGGCATTGTCGGTTCTCCCTTGGCGTGCCGCGCGTTGCCGATAGTTGCCGATGCGGCTTGCCGGTTCACGGTACGGATTTAAGTTAGGGCGGCGATGCACAAGGGTGGGAGTTACAAGTGTGACGGGATTTGAATGGATTCGCTGATCACCGCGGCTGCGCTGGCACTGGCCGGAGGCGACCCGCTCGGCGCGCTGGATCGCGTCGCCTTGCGCGAAGACCCGCCGGCGCTGGCGCTGCGCGGCATTGCCATGGCGCAGCTCGGCGATCTCGATCGCGCCAAGGCGCTGCTGCGGCGTGCCGCGCGCGGCTTCGGCCCGAAAGAGGCGGTAGCGCGTGCCAGATGCGTCGTTGCCGAGGCCGAGATCGCGCTGGTCTCGCGGGATCTCGGCTGGCCGGCCAAGGCTTTGGATGCGGCGCGGGCGACGCTGGAAAAGCATGGCGACCGGCTGAACGCAGCGCATGCCGGCCACCTCAAGGTGCGGCGCCTGCTATTGATCGGCCGTCTCGACGAGGCCGAAGACGTGCTGGCGGGGCTCGACCCGGCACCGCTTCCGCCGGCCTCGCGCGCCGCCCACGAACTGGCCATCGCCGGCATCGCGATGCGGCGCCTCAAGACGAAGCCGGCGCGCAGGGCGTTGGAGTGGGCACGCCACGCCGCCCGCCAGGCCGGCATTGCGGGGCTCATCGCTGAAGTCGACCGCGCATTCCTGGCGCTGGACACGCCGGCGGCACGGCTGATCGCGGCTGGCGAGCAGCGCCCGTTGCTGCTTGAGGACGTCGAGGCGTTGCAGGCGTCGCCGGCGCTGCTGGTCGATAATTTCCGATATGTCGTGCGCCAACAGGACAAAACGGTCTCGCTGGCCACGCGCCCGGTTCTGTTCGCGCTGGCCCGTACGCTCGCCGAAGCGTGGCCAGGCGATGTGTCGAGGGCAACGCTGATCGCGCAAGCCTTCGGCGGCAGGCACGCCGATGAATCGCATCGGGCGCGGCTGCGGGTCGAGATCGGCCGGCTGCGCACCGAATTGCGGGGCTTGGCCGACATCGGCGCCACCAGCCAGGGCTTTGCGCTGGCGCCGCGCCACGCACGCGAGGTGCTGGTGCTGGCGCGGCCGATCGAGGAGCGGCACGCGGCGGTGCTGGCTTTCCTTGCCGACGGTGAATCCTGGGCGAGTTCGGCGTTGGCGCTGGCGCTTGGCACCGGCCAACGCAGCGTGCAGCGGGCGTTGGAGCAGCTTGGCGAGGCCGGCAAGGTGCAGTTTTTCGGTCACGGCCGGGCGCGCCGCTGGATGACGCCTCCACTGGTGGGATTCACGACCACCTTGTTACTCCCGGCACCGCTGCCGAACGGTTAGGAAGTGACATCGGATCTCAGTGAGGACAAGGACATGAAACAGTCAACGGCCGAAATCCTGCGCGAATACGGGCCCTTTGCCGATGTGGAGAGGGTGCATGGGGTGAGCTTTGACGGCAACAATGTCTGGTTTGCCTCGGGCGAGAAGCTGAACGCCTTCGATCCGGAGAGCGGGCAGAACCTGCGCTCGATCGATGTCGCGGCGCATGCCGGCACCGCCTGGGACGGCCAGCATTTCTTCCAGCTTGCCAACGACCTGATACAGAAGATCGACCCTGATACCGGCCAGGTGCTGGCGACCATTCCGGCGCCCGGTGGTGGCGGCGATTCCGGGCTGACCTGGGCCGAAGGAACGCTCTGGGTGGGACAATACCGCGAACGCAAGATCCACCAGGTCGACCCGGAAACCGGTGCGATCCTGCGCACCATCGAATCCAACCGCTTCGTCACCGGGGTGACATGGGTCGAGGGCGAGCTGTGGCACGCCACCTGGGAAGGCGACCAGAGCGACCTGCGCCGCGTCGACCCGAAATCAGGCAAGGTTCTGGAGAAGCTCGATATGCCGGCCGGGATGGGCGTGTCGGGGCTGGAATCCGATGGCGGCGACCGCCTTTATTGCGGCAGCACATCCGCCGGGGTGGTGCGGGCGGTGCGCCGGCCGCGGTGAGGATGCGGCCGACGCCGAAGTCACACTTGCAGGCGCACTTCACACGGCAATTTGTCCGCTGTCGGCTGGCCGTTGCCCCTTGTCGGACCTAGATAGGCTGTGCGCCGGGCGGACGCCCGGCCCAGCTTTGCAAAGGATCCCTCATGCCTGAACAGCCCACCATGCCCGAACAGATTGCATTGAACGACGGCTCCGCCATTCCCCAACTCGGCCTCGGTGTGTGGCAGGTCGACCAGGACATCACCGCCGACGTGGTGGGTTGGGGCATCGAGGCCGGCTATCGCCTGATCGACACCGCCGAAGGCTATCAGAACGAGGAAGGGGTCGGAGAGGCGATCCGCAGTGCCGGCGTGCCGCGGGCTGAGCTGTTCATCACCTCGAAACTGCGCAACGGCGCGCACCAGCGCGATGCGGCCTTGCGCGCCTTCGACGAGACGATGGAGAAGCTTGGCGTCGAACAGATCGACCTGTTCCTGATCCACTGGCCTGTGCCCAGCCAGGACAAATATGTCGAGGCCTGGAAGACGCTGGTCGAACTCAGGCAGGCCGGCCGCATCAAATCGATCGGCGTTTCGAACTTCAACCAGGACCATCTGGAGCGGATCATCGGCGAGACCGGCGTGACGCCCGTCGTCAACCAGATCGAGCTGCATCCCCAGTTCCAGCAGCGCGGTGTCAGGGACTTTCATGCCAAGCACGACATCCGTATCGAAAGCTGGAGCCCTCTGGGCAGCGGCCGGCTGCTCGGCGATCCGACCATTGCAGGCATCGCCAAAAAACATGGCAAGTCCGTCGCCCAGGCGATCATCCGCTGGCATCTCCAGGAGGGGCTGATCGTCATTCCAAAGTCGATCCGCAGGGATCGCATCGCCGCCAATTTCGATGTCTTCGATTTCGAACTGGATGCGCAGGACCTGCAGACGATCCGCGGCATGGATTCGCCCGAGGGCCGCAACGGACCCAACCCCGCCACGGCCGCGTTCCTGTTCTGAGAGGCAAGTTTTAACGAGCTGACAACGAAACTGCTAATCTCCCCCACGAGGGGGGAGATTGGCAGCTTTGCGGCTTTCGCCAATTTCTTGCGCCCCTCAAATCCCGGACCCATCCAACTGCTGGGCGTCTTCGCCTTCCCAGGGCGCCGGCATCGACGCGCGGCTAAGGTTGGCGGTGGGCAGCGGCATCCAGCATTTCAGTTCCGGGTCGGCGTATTCGATGACGCGCCCGGGCGAAGAGTCCGACGCGCGCCAGCCTTCCGAGGCGAACTGGTCGGCACGCGACCAATAGGCAAGGTCGACTTCCGCCGGTCCCTGTTCGGACGGACGCACAGTGACCAGGATGCGGCTGCCGTCCTTCGGCGCCGTCGACATGTGGCGCCACCGTTCGGGCTCGTCCATCGCATTCCTCCTCGCACTCGTAGCGTTGGGAGGAGTGTCGCCTCGTGGTCCGAAGGGGTCAACCCAAAGTTTGCGTCAGGCATCGGCTGATGACCCCTCCAGATGGTGCCTGCACAGTTGTGCGCAACACGCCGCGGGCGGTCATGCACGCTCGACGGGCCGTGACCCAGTTGATAAGCCCGTCTGCGAAAGGAGCGCCTGAGTCGAGATGACCGTTGCGATCGAGATGGGACAGACGACCGCAGGCGCCCCGGCGAAGCTGGATCTCGAGGAACTGCTCGCGACGCGCCTTTTGGTGCAGGGCAATTCGGGCTCCGGCAAGTCGCATCTGCTGCGGCGCCTGCTGGAGCAGAGCGCGCCCTGGGTGCAGCAGACCATCATCGATCCCGAGGGCGACTTCGTTTCGCTGGGCGACCGTTACGGCCATCTGGTGATCGATGCCGAGCAGCATACCGAGCGCGGCCTGCAGGCGGCAGGCGAGCGGGCGCGCATGCATCGCGTCTCCACCGTGCTCAATCTTGAAGGGCTCGACGCCGAGAACCAGATGCGGCGTGCCGCCGCCTTCCTCGGCGGGCTGTTCGAGGTCGCCCGTGACCACTGGTACCCGATGCTGGTGGTGGTGGACGAGGCGCAGCTGTTCGCGCCGGCGGTGGCCGGCGAGGTTTCCGACGAGGCGCGAAAGCTCTCGCTCGGCGCGATGACCAATTTGATGTGCCGTGGCCGAAAGCGCGGGCTGGCCGGCATCATCGCCACCCAGCGGCTGGCAAAGCTCGCCAAGAACGTCGCCGCCGAGGCGTCCAACTTCCTCATGGGCCGCACCTTCCTCGATATCGACATGGCGCGTGCCGCCGACCTTCTGGGCATGGAGCGGCGCCAGGCGGAGGCGTTTCGCGACCTGGAACGCGGGCAGTTCATGGCGCTCGGCCCGGCGCTGTCGCGCCGTCCGCTGGGCCTGCGCATCGGCCCGACGGATACGAGCCCGCGCAACGGAACGCCGCGGCTGATGGCGATGCCGGAAGCAGCACTCGAGGATGCACGCGCGATCATCCTGGCGGCGCCGCCGCCCGAAACGGTGCGCACGCCGCGCCGCCCGGCGTCGCCGGACCTGCTCGACCAGTTGATGGCGGCGAAGTCGGCGGCCTTGGAAATCCGCCCCGAACCGGCGGAGCCGCAAGTCAGCGCCGAGGATCTGGCCGAGCGCCGCGAGCGCGTGGACCGTGTGCTGCGCGCCATCCTGGCGCAGCCCGACGCCGGTTTTCGCGTGATCGGCGTGCTCTATCAGGAGTTCGTGGTCCGCTGCCGCATCGAAGGCCTGGCCTCGGTCGTGCCCGACCTGCCGGAGTTCCGCCGCATGCTGACGCGCGCCCGGGCCGGCCTTGGGTCAGAGACGACGCAGGACGACGCATGGCGGGACGTTTCCGTCCGCGCGTCGCTGCTGCCCGACGACATGCAGGGCGTGTTCATGATGATTGCCCGCGCGGCGAAGGAGGGCTGGCCTTGCCCGAGCGACGCCGCGATCGCCCGCGCCTACGGCTCGCACTCGCTGCGCCGCGCCCGGCGCCTCTTGACCTATATCGAGGAGCAGGGCCTCATCGTCTGCCAACTCGACGGGACAGGCCGGCGCACCGTGACACTGGTCGAATTGGCCTGGGCCACCGCACCGGGAGATCCGAATGCCGAGGAGGTGGAGCAGGGAAGCCTGGCGCTGTGAGGCGGCGCGGGTGCTTTGAGCGAATGATGCGATAGGCTTTTCAGTCACCGTCATCGCGACAAATTTCTGATGGCAACCGTGAAATCGCCGACGGCGAGATGCGTCATGCAGGCGCTTGCGTTTCGATGGCGCTCACCGGTTCGCCCCAATCACCCACTGTTCCTGATCGACGAGCGTGCCGGTCATCGGCCCGGCAGCATCCGAAAGCAGGAAGACGGCGAGGTTGGCGATATCGCTGGTCGAGAACAGGCGGCCGAAGGGTTGCGAGGCGTTGGCGGCATCGAGCCAGCCCGGCCCGTTGCCCAGCGTGTCGGCCTGCATGACGCGTTCGGCCGGCGTGTCGGTCCAGCCGACATTGATGCCGTTGACGCGGATGCGATCGAAGCGATGGGCGTTGGCGGCGTTTTTGGTCAGCGTGGCCAGCGCGCCCTTGCTTGCGGAATAGACGGCGAGCTCCGGCGAGCCGCAATGGGCGTTGATCGACAGGATGTTGACGATGGCGCCGCGCTCTCCGCGCTTCTTCATGTCGGCGATGGCCGCCTGCATGAGGAAGAACGGCGCCCGCGCGTTGACCGCGAACAGCGAGGCCCAGCCGTCGAGATCGGCATCGACGAAGGAGGCCCGGTCGGTCAGCCCTGCGGCGTTGACCAGCGCATCGATGCGGCCGAAGCGCTCGATGCAGGCTTGCGCCAAAAGGGCAGGGGCTGCCGGGTCGGCGAGGTCGGCGGCGACGAAAACCGTCGGCGTGCCGAGCCGCGAAAGCTCTTCCGCAACGGCATCGCCGCGCGTCTTCTCGCGCCCGGTGACGAGCAGGCCGCCGGCGCCGCAGCGCGCCAGCGTCTCGGCGATGGCGCGGCCAATGCCTTGCGTCGAGCCGGTGACCAGCGCCACCTTGCCGTTGAGTTGGAGCTCCATTCCTCTTCCCCGCCTCGCATCTGATTTCAGGCTAGCGCGGCGCGATCGTTTTACAATACGGAAATTGGAAATCTTGGAGTGGAGGTTGTTGGCTATCGCGCTGCGTGGGGCCGGCGAGAGCCTGCCCCAATGTCGTGATTCCCTACGTAGCGGAGGCCGTCGCAAAGACCCTAGTGGACCGTGATTATGCCCTCGACGGCCCGCCATTCCGAAGGCTGGATGAGCCGGTGATGAGCAACGCGAACCGAGTGGAGCGGACCATCGAGTTCGCGCTCCCAATATTGGAGAAAACCCTTGAGTTCGGGAAAGGCTGGAGCGAGATCATAGTCCTGCCAGACATAGAGCTGAAGCAGGCTTGGATGATCGGGCAGGTAATAGTGGATTTCGGCCGTCGTCAGGCCATAACCTTCCATTTGCAGGCGGAATTCGTTGCTGACCGTATCGGCCATGTCTTTCTCCTTCTCCGCTGAGGCATCGAGCCGGCGGCATTTGTGTCGAACCCGCCCAATGCCGGGCCGGGGCGATTGGTTCTGTCCCTCTTTAAACAACGCCGCGAGAAGCTCGCGGGTTCCGAAAATAGCCACGCCATAACAGTGCCTTGGCGCTCTTTCTTGTCGAATATAAAAATTTTTGCGCTGGTCTCTTGAAACCGAAAAAGGGCAAAACTAGCTCGATATGCGCCGCGATGCCTGACGAAGGGTCGCGGCGTTCCGCACCGGTCCGATATTGCCGGTTCGGTGCGGAGGAACCTCAAAACCTGTTTGTCCACGAGGAGAACGACATGGCGTTCCGTCCATTGCATGACCGTATTCTGGTCCGCCGCCTTGAAGCCGAGGAGAAGACCTCCGGCGGCATCATCATCCCCGATACCGCAAAGGAAAAACCGCAGGAAGGCGAAGTGCTCGCCGTCGGTCCCGGCGCGCGCGACGACAGCGGCAAGCTTGTCGAACTCGATGTCAAGGTCGGCGACCGCATCCTGTTCGGCAAATGGTCCGGCACCGAGATCAAACTCGACGGCGAGGACCTGCTCATCATGAAGGAGAGCGACGTGATGGGGATCATCGATGAGATCGCCGAAGTGAAGAAGGCCGCCTGACGGCTTCTTGTATCCAACCAGTCAACGAATGCTGCCTAGATAAAGGAGTGATCCAATGGCTGCCAAAGAAGTGAAATTCCATACCGAAGCGCGCGAGAAGATGCTGCGCGGCGTCGACATCCTTGCCAATGCGGTGAAGGTGACGCTCGGTCCCAAGGGGCGCAATGTGGTCATCGACAAGTCGTTCGGCGCGCCGCGCATCACCAAGGACGGCGTCACCGTCGCCAAGGAGATCGAACTGGAGGACAAGTTCGAGAACATGGGCGCCCAGATGGTGCGTGAGGTGGCGTCCAAGACCAACGACCTTGCGGGCGACGGCACGACGACCGCAACGGTGCTTGCACAGGCGATCGTCAGGGAAGGGGCCAAGGCGGTTGCCTCGGGTATGAACCCGATGGATCTGAAGCGCGGCATCGACAAGGCGGTCGATGCGGTGGTCGCCGAACTGAAGACCAATGCCCGCAAGGTCACTCGAAACGACGAGATCGCGCAGGTCGGCACCATCTCCGCCAATGGCGATGCCGAAATCGGCCGCTTCCTCGCTGAGGCGATGGAGAAGGTCGGCAATGAAGGCGTCATCACGGTGGAGGAGGCCAAGACCGCCGAGACCGAACTCGAAGTCGTGGAAGGCATGCAGTTCGATCGCGGCTACCTCTCGCCCTATTTCATCACCAACCAGGACAAGATGCGCGTGGAGCTCGACGAGCCCTATGTGCTGATCCACGAGAAGAAACTCTCCAATCTGCAAGCGATGCTGCCCGTGCTCGAAGCCGTGGTGCAGTCTGGCAAGCCGCTCCTGATCATCGCCGAGGATGTGGAGGGCGAGGCGCTTGCCACGCTGGTCGTCAACAAGCTGCGCGGCGGCCTCAAGGTCGCGGCCGTCAAGGCGCCGGGCTTCGGCGACCGCCGCAAGGCCATGCTGGAGGACATCGCCATTCTCACCGGCGGCACCGCGATCTCGGATGATCTCGGCATCAAACTGGAAAATGTAACGCTGCAGATGCTGGGCCGCGCCAAGAAGGTGGTGATCGAGAAGGAAAACACCACCATCGTCGATGGTGTCGGCCGCAAGGAAGAGATCCAGGGCCGTGTCGCACAGATCAAGGCGCAGATCGAGGAGACCACCTCCGACTATGACCGCGAAAAGCTGCAGGAGCGGCTGGCCAAGCTCGCAGGCGGCGTTGCGGTGATCCGGGTCGGCGGCTCGACCGAGGTCGAGGTCAAGGAGCGCAAGGACCGTGTCGACGACGCACTGCATGCAACCCGCGCGGCCGTCGAGGAGGGCGTGCTGCCCGGCGGCGGCGTCGCCTTGCTGCGGGCGGCCAAGGCGCTCGATGCCGTGCAGACCGACAATGCGGACCAGAGGACAGGTGTCGACATCGTGCGCCGTGCCATCGAAACGCCGGTCCGGCAGATCGCCGAGAATGCCGGCGCCGAAGGCTCGATCATTGTCGGCAAGCTGCGCGAGAAAAGCGAATTCGGCTGGGGCTGGAACGCCCAGACCAATGAATTCGGCGATCTCTTCGGCCAGGGCGTTATCGACCCGGCCAAGGTGGTGCGCACCGCCCTCCAGGACGCGGCATCGGTCGCCGGCCTGCTGGTGACCACGGAGGCGATGGTGGCCGAGAAGCCGAAGAAGGAAGCCGCCGCCCCGGCAATGCCCGCCGGCGCCGGCATGGACTTCTGAAGTCGCGGCCCAATCCGCCCGCTCCCCTGGCGGGGAGCGGGCGTCAGTCGAAGAGAGAGTGGAGGTAAAGATGGATGCAATGGCTGGCCTCGGATCCGTACCGGCTCCTACGCATCAAGCGAAGGAATTCCTGGCCTATGAAACAGAATGCAGGAACGTGCTGAAGCCGCTGCTGGCAGGGCTGCTCGACATGGCTGAAGCCGCCGGCTGGAACCGGCGAACCGCGGCGTCGGCACTGATGTTCCTCGCAGCGCAGCAAGTGTCGGCAACATCCGAGGTATCCGCCGGCAGCGGCTGAACGGAAATCGGCCAGTCCCTTCACCTATCCGCGGCGGGCCGTGCTTCCCGGTGTTCGGCCCGCTGCAGGCCCTGAACAATCGAGAGGAGGTACAAGCCATGAATCGCGGGCAATTCGAAGAACCGGTCACACTTCTGGTCGGAATGGGCTTTCCGAGGATGATCGACAGCGTGATGGAAGCCTATGCACTGCTGCAGGACTGGCCGAGCGCCGGCCGCAACGGCGCCCATGCCATCGCACTCAACGCTTGCAAGGCGGGCATCGTCGGCGAAATCGATCCGGAGACGGTGCGGGCCACGCTGGTCAGCTTCGCGCGCCGCCACGACATACTGGTGCCTGACATGGTTACGCCGCTCGCGACGGTGGCGGGTGGTGCGCTGCGCACCAGCTGAACTACGATGACGGCGCTGCAACAGCGCCTGAACACGCTGTTCTTGCGATAGGCCAGGCGCCCACCGGACACGTTGGAATTCCGTTTCGGGCGGTAGTGTTCTCGTTGGTCAGTCGAGCGAACGCGTCAGCAAGACTGACCTGTTCTGCCCGAATAGCGCCTCTGAGCGCGCCCTTCCGGTTAAAAAAGTATCATCCATTGTCTTGAATCGTGGTGGCGCCTGTTGTCATGAGCCGGTACCGTGGCTCTTGAAATGCAGAGCCGAAACCAATTCGGCCGGTTTAGGGAATTGGGCCGAACGCGGCAAATATCCGTGCCGGCCGGGAGGAAACGGACATGGAACCGGACCTGGAAGTTGTCCAGATACGACGCGGGGAGTCCTTCAAGGCGTGGTCGCATGGCTACCCCTTCCATACGGTGCGCTGGCACTTCCATCCAGAATATGAACTGCATCAGGTAATCTTCACCAACGGCCGCTATTTCGTCGGCGACTTCATCGGCGAGTTCGAGCCGGGCAATCTGGTGCTGACGGGGCCGAACCTGCCGCACAATTGGGTCAGCGACATCCCCAAGGACAGCTCGATCCCGCTGCGCGGCCGCATCATTCAGTTTTCCGAAAGTTTCATCGGCGATGCCATGCATGTGCTGCCGGAGCTGGCGGGGCTTGCGGCTCTGCTCGAGGCGTCGCGGCGCGGCGTGCTGTTTTCCAACCGCACCAGCAAGGCGCTGGCGCCATTGATGGAAGAGATGATGCAGGCGCAGGGCGTGCGCCGCATCGAGCTGTTCATGATGATCGCCGGCCTGCTAAGCCGCGCCCAGGAATTCCAGCTGCTGGCCAGCGCCAGCTATCGGCCCGATCCGTCGGGCTACATGACCGCCGGCATGAACAAGGCGCTCGCCTATATCAGGGAGAACCTGACGCAGCTGTTCGACGAGGCGGATCTCGCCGCCATCGCCGGCCAGTCGACCGGGGCCTTCTCGCGCTCGTTTCGCCGCCACACCGGCATGTCGCTGGTGCAGTATGTCAAGCGGCTGCGCATCAATCTCGCCTGCCAGATCCTGATGAGCGACGAGCAGGCCTCGATCACCGACATCTGCTACGAGGTCGGCTTCAACAACCTGTCCAATTTCAACCGGCAGTTCCTGGCGGAGAAGGGCATGCCGCCCTCGCGCTTCAGGCGCCTGCTGGCCGACAACATCAACGCGGGAAAAGCCGCTTAACGGAGGAGCCAGGGAGGAACCAAGGGAGGATTTTTCTTTTGCATGACGGACGTGAGCCGCGTTGAGCGGTTCGTGATGGAGAACGCTTGTCTCGAATTCCTCCGTCGGCGGAGGACGTCGGCGCGGCTCGAAAGTCCAGCGCCGGACCCTGGTTCCCCTTCAATTGGGGCGAGGGTGGATGGGTGTCTTCAGACCACCAAAGCAGTCACGACCTTCTTACAACATATCCAGAAACGGAGAAGACCGAATGACCAAACTTTCAATTTCATTGAAGTCCACTGGCAAGTCCGCCGGCATGGCAGCGCTTGCGCTGTCGCTGCTGGCAGGCACCGCCGCTATCGCCAAGGCAGCCGAAGTCACCGACGCCACCGTCGCCTTCCTGATGCCTGACCAGGCCTCGACCCGTTACGAACAGCATGATTATCCCGGCTTCGCCGCCGAGATGAAGAAGCTGTGCCCGGGCTGCAAGGTGCTCTACCAGAACGCCGATGCCGACGCCTCGCGCCAGCAGCAGCAGTTCAACTCGGTGATCTCGCAGGGCGCCAAGGCGATTGTGCTCGACCCCGTCGACTCGACCGCCGCCGCCTCGCTGGTCAAGCTGGCGCAGAGCCAGGGCATCAAGGTCATAGCCTATGACCGGCCAATCCCGACAGCGCCGGCCGACTTCTATGTCTCGTTCAACAATGAAGGCATCGGCAAGGCCATCGCCGATTCGCTGGTCGAGCACCTGAAGGCGCTGAAGGTCGATCCGGCCACCGGCGGCGTTTTACAGATCAACGGTTCGCCGACCGACGCGGCGGCCGGCCTGATCAAGAAGGGCATCCATGCCGGCCTCGACAACAGCGGCTACAAGATCCTGGCCGAATACGACACGCCGGAATGGGCGCCGCCGAAGGCGCAGCAATGGGCCGGCGGCCAGATCACCCGCTTCGGCCCCAAAATCCTCGGCGTGGTTGCCGCCAATGACGGCACCGGTGGCGGCGCCATCGCGGCCTTCAAGGCGGCCGGCGTCGATCCGGTGCCGCCGGTGACCGGCAATGACGCGACGATCGCGGCACTGCAACTGATCATCGCCGGCGACCAGTACAACACCATCTCCAAGCCGAGCGAGATCGTGGCGGCGGCCGCCGCCAACATCGCCATCAAGCTACTTTCTGGCGAGACGCCTAAGGCCGAGATGACGCTGTACGATACGCCCTCGCAGCTGTTCACGCCGGCTGTTGTGACGCAGGAAAACCTGAAGGCCGAGATCATCGACAAGAAGATCAACACCGCGGCCGAGCTCTGCGTCGATCGTTACGCGGAAGGCTGCAAGAAGCTGGGCATCGGGAACTGACCGCGACCCTTGCCCGCTCCGCTGCCTGGCCACCCGCGTGGTGGCCAGGCAGCGCTCATGCGAAATTTTTGAACCGGTTTTGAAAGGCTTCCTGGCATGACCGATACCTCGGACGAACCGGTTCCGGCAGGCGAGCTGGTGCTCAGCCTGCGCGGCGTTTCGAAGAATTTCGGCGCCGTTTCGGCGCTCACCGACATCGATCTCGATGTCCATGCAGGCGAAGTGGTGGCGCTGGTCGGCGACAATGGCGCCGGCAAGTCGACCCTGGTCAAGATCCTGGCCGGCGTGCATCAGCCGAGCTCAGGCACGATCAGTTTTCGCGGCAAGCAGGTGACACTTGCCGATCCGAGTGCCGCGCTGACGCTCGGCATCGCCACCGTGTTCCAGGACCTGGCGCTGTGCGAGAACCTCGACATCGTCGCCAACATCTTCCTTGGCCGCGAACTCAGCCCGCTGCGGCTGGACGAGGTGGCGATGGAAGTGCGCGCCTGGACGCTGCTCAACGAGCTTTCGGCGCGCATCCCGAGTGTCCGCGAAGTGGTCGCTTCACTGTCGGGCGGCCAGCGCCAGACGGTGGCGATCGCGCGCTCGCTGCTGCTCGAACCCAAGCTCATCCTGCTCGACGAGCCGACGGCAGCGCTTGGCGTGGCGCAGACGGCGGAAGTGCTCAATTTGATCGAGCGGGTGCGCGACCGCGGCCTCGGCGTCGTCATCATCAGCCACAACATGGAAGACGTGCGCGCCGTCGCCGACCGCATCGTCGTGCTGCGGCTTGGCCGCAACAACGGCATCTTCTCGCCCGATGCCTCGAACCAGGAACTGGTCAGCGCCATCACCGGCGCCTCGAACAATTCGGTGTCGCGGCGCGCCGAGCGCAGGCAGGCCAGGCAAGACCAGACCCAGGAGCCACGCCCATGAGCCGCGAAGCCGAACAGGCCGCCCCCGTCCCGCCGCAGCTCGACCGCGCCGATGTGCGCGTCAAGCACGAGGCGGGGATCGGCGGCGCCATCCGCCGGTTCTTCGACCGGGTCCGCTCGGGCGATCTCGGCTCGCTGCCAGTGATTGTCGGGCTGGTCATCATCTGGACGGTGTTCGCCAGCATCAACCCGATCTTCCTGTCGAGCAGCAATCTGGTCAATCTGCTGTTCGATTGCTCAACCGTCGGCGTCATCGCGCTCGGCATCGTCTGCGTTTTGATGGTCGGCGAGATCGACCTGTCGGTCGGTTCGATCAGCGGCTTTGCCTCGGCCATGGTCGGCACGCTGTGGGTCAACCAGGGCTGGCCGGTGGCGCTCGCGATTCTGGCCGCTGTTGCCGTCGGCGGCTTCATCGGCGCCCTCTATGCGCTGCTGTTCAACCGGCTCGGCATGCCGAGCTTCGTCTCGACGCTGGCCGGCTTGCTGGCGGTGCTTGGCCTGCAGCTCTACATCCTCGGCTCGACCGGCTCGATCAACCTGCCCTACGGCTCGAACCTGGTGAATTTCGGCCAGTTGCTGATGATGCCCAAACTCGTCTCGTTCGCTCTGGCGGCCGTGCCGGGCATCGTCATGCTGATCACCGGCCTGCGCACCGTCGCGCGCCGCCGCGCCGCGAACCTGTCGGCGCCGTCGACCGGCGGGCTCGTCACGCGCGCGGTGGTGATTACGGTCATTCTCGAGCTCATCGTCTTCTATCTCAATCAGGCGCGCGGCATTCCGTGGATGTTCGGCCTGTTCGTCGGCCTGGTCATATCGATGCACTACGCGCTGACGCGGACCAAATGGGGCCGCTCTATGTCGGCGGTCGGCGGCAACCGCGAGGCGGCGCGGCGCGCCGGCATCAATGTGCGGCTGATCTATTCCAGCGCCTTCGTGCTGTGCTCGATGCTGGCGGCTTTCGGCGGCGTGCTGTCGGCGGCCCGCCTGGCCTCGGCCAGCCAGCAGGCCGGCACGGGCGACGTCAACCTCAACGCCATCGCAGCGGCCGTCATAGGCGGCACCAGCCTGTTCGGCGGCAGGGGCAGCGCCTATTCGGCACTGCTCGGCATCATCGTCATCCAGTCGATCGCCAGCGGCCTCACGCTGCTCGATCTGTCCTCGTCGCTTCGGTACATGATCACCGGCGCCGTGCTTGCCATCGCGGTCATCGTCGACTCGCTGGCACGCCGCTCGCGTGTCTCGCATGGCCGGGCCTGAACCCATCAACAGGAAGCAAGACATGAGCCAAGAACTGTCCGGAAAAGTTGCCGCCGTCACCGGTGCCGCGTCAGGCATCGGCCTCGAATGCGCCAGGCATATGCTGGCGGCAGGCGCCACCGTGGTGCTGGTCGACCGCGCCGAGGCGACGCTGAACAAACTGTGCGCCGAACTCGGCCCCAAAGCGATCCCGCTGGTGATCGACCTGATGCAGCCGGCAAGCGTCGCCACCATGATGCCGCAAATCCTGGAGAAGGCCGGCCAGCTCGACATCTTCCATGCCAATGCCGGCGCCTATGTCGGCGGCGAGGTGGCGACTGGCGATCCCGACGTCTGGGACCGCATGCTCAACCTCAACATCAATGCCTGCTTCCGTTCGATCCAGGCAGTGCTGCCGCACATGATCGAACGCAAGACCGGCGACATCATCGTCACCAGTTCGATCGCCGGTCTGGTTCCGGTGGTATGGGAACCGATCTACACCGCCTCCAAGCACGCCGTGCAGGCCTTCGTCCACACGGTGCGCCGGCAAGTCGCCAAGCACGGCCTGCGCGTCGGCGCCGTGGCGCCCGGCCCGGTGGTGACGGCACTGGTCGACGACTGGCCAAAGGCCAAGCTCGAAGAGGAACTCGCCGCCGGCGGCCTGATGCAGCCACGCGAGGTGGCCGAAGCCGTGATGTTCATGCTGACCCGGCCGCGCAATGTGACGATAAGGGATTTGGTGATTTTGCCGCAGAGCAATGATCTCTAGGGGGAGTAGGGGAGTAGGGGAGTAGGGCAGTAGGGCAGTAGGGCATTATGATTGCTCTGCCGTTCAATGCCCGGGCCCGAGCCAAGCCACCATCTCCTATTCCCGTACTGCCCTACTCCCCTACTGCCTTAAACCGAAGGTTTCCCCCAATGTCCCACTTCCTCGGCATCGACGTCGGCACCGGCAGCGCGCGGGCCGGGGTGTTCGACCACACGGGAACCCTGCTTGCCTCGGCCAAACGGGACATCGAGGTCTGGCGCGAGGCCGGCGACATGGTCGAGCAGTCGAGCAACGACATCTGGCGGGCGGTTTGCGCGGCGACGCGTGAAGCGGTCGCTCAATCGGGGGTGGCGCCCGAGGCGATCGCCGGCATCGGCTTCGACGCCACCTGTTCGCTGGTGGTGCTGGGCGAGGGCGGCGTACCGTTGGCTGTTGGCCCGTCGAGAAATCCCGAACGCAACATCATCGTCTGGATGGATCATCGCGCGGTCGAGCAGACGCGCCGCATCAATCGCAGTGGCGAGGCGGTGCTGAACTACGTCGGCGGCATCATCTCGCCGGAGATGGAAACGCCGAAACTCCTGTGGCTGGCCGAAAACCTGCCCGCCACCTTCAATGCCGCCTGGCAGTTCATGGACCTCGCCGACTTCCTCACCTGGCGGGCGACCGGCAGCCTTGCCCGTTCGGTCTGTACGGTGACCTGCAAATGGACCTATCTGGCGCATGAGAGCCGCTGGGACGAGACGTATTTCCGCAAGATCGGCCTCGGCGCGCTGGCCGACGAGGCATTCGCGCGCATCGGCACCGAGATCGTGCCGGCCGGTGCCGCACTCGGCGGCGGATTGACCGCGCAGGCAGCAGCAGACCTTGGTCTCAACCCCGGCACCGCGGTGGCGGCCGGACTGATCGACGCGCATGCCGGGGGCGTCGGCACGGTCGGCGCGCGCGGCGATTTCGGCAGCGTGCTGTCGCGCATGGCCTATGTTTTCGGCACCTCGGCCTGCACCATGTCGTCGACCGCCGAGCCGGCCTTCGTCGACGGTGTCTGGGGTCCGTATTTCTCGGCCATGGTGCCGGGCCTGTGGCTGAACGAGGGCGGCCAGTCGGCAGCTGGTGCTGCGATTGATCATCTGGTGCGCATGCACCCTGCAGCCGGCGAAGCGACCGCCAAAGCGCAAGCCGAGGGGCTCAGCCTCAGCGCCTGGCTGTCGCTGCAGGCGCAAAGCCGCAATGGAGCCGCGGCCACGCCGGCCCTGGTCGGCGGCATCCATGTCGTGCCGGAGTTCCTCGGCAACCGCGCGCCTTTCGCCGACCCGGACGCGCGCGCGCTGATTGCCGGGCTCAATCTCGACACCAGCCTCGACAGCCTGGTCGGGCTCTATGTCGCCGGGGTCTGCGGGCTGGGCTACGGCGCGCGCCAGATCGTGCGGGCCGAGCATGACAAGGGCATTCCCGTCGACACCATCGTGGTCAGTGGCGGCGCCGGCCAAAGCCCGCTGGTGCGCCAACTGCTGGCGGACACCACAGGCATGGTGGTGGTGGCCTCGACCTCGCCGGAACCGGTGCTGCTCGGCTCGGCGATGCTGGGCGCGGTCGCCGCCGGTGCCTACAAGGATGTGGCGGCGGCGATGGCCGGCATGTCGGAACTCGGCGAGGTCTATCATCCCGACGCTACGCTGGCCGGCTGGCATGCCAAACGCTTCGCGGCGTTCGAATTGCTGCAGCAGGCGGGCAAGGCCATCCGAGGCTGAAGCGCGCGGCTTCTGTCCGGCTTTGTCAGGAGCGTAGCGAACACCGCTTGGCGGTTTAGCCGGAAGCTGGCAGCTTTGTTCTGTCGTGGACCCTCTAGCAGCACGCGACGAGGGCAGGGCGACAGGACCAGGAGGCCCTAATGGTGGACGAAGCTAAACCGCCGCTACCATTCGCATCGGATGAGGTGCCGTGGACGGAATGGTCCGATGTGCCACGCTTCGGCCTGCGCTACCGGCATTTGTCGCTGGCTGCCCTTGGCGAAAAACACCGTGTCGGCGTGGCAATCGAGGAGCTTCCGGCTGGCAAGCAGTCCTCGCCGGCGCATTACCATATTTTCGAGGAAGAGCATGTCTTCATCCTCGAAGGGGCGCTTACCGCGTATGTCGGCGACGCGGCCTATGCCATGAAGTCCGGCGACTACATCTGCTTTCCCGCCGGTGCCGCGGCGGGGCATTGCCTGATCAATACCAGCGACGCACTGTGCCGCTATGTCATCGTCGGCGAGCGCAACCCGAATGAAGTGGTCGTCTACACCGCCTCCAACAAGGTGCTGGTACGCGCCCTGGGCCGCCGCGCGATCTTCGATCTCGCTGCAAACCGAAGCTACTGGGACGGCGAGAACACCGGCCTTGCCGCCGGCGATCCGCTGCCGTCGGATGTGACGGCCGGTGTCACCAAACCCCCAGCCGCGCCGATCCCGCCGATCGCCAGCGATGCTGTCGAATGGAAGGTCGAGGGCGAAGGTCCGCGGTTCGGCGGCCGGTCCAGGCACCTGACTTATGCCGCGCTGGGACGCTCCGACTATCATGTCGGCATGCTGATCGAAGCGCCGGCGCCCGGCATGCGCCTGGCGCCCCGGCACTATCACATGCTCGAAGAGGAGCATGCGCTGATCCTGGAAGGGGAGGTGACGCTGCTGCTTGGCGAGGAGCGCCACGAAATGAAAACCGGCGATTATGTCTGCTTTCCAGCCGGCCTGGCGGTCGGGCATTCCTTCCTCAACAGCGGCACGGGGCCGTGCCGTTACCTGATGATCGGCGAGAAAAATCCCAACGAGGTCTGCGTCTATCCAGATTCCAACAAGATGGCGGTCGACGCCTTGCGCCGGCGCGACGGCATTTTCGACATGGGAGCGGTGAGGCGGTACTGGGACGGCGAAGAGATGGAGTAGCCCCCGGCTTCACAGCTCCTTCTCCGCCAACTCCCTGAATTCGTCGGGAACCGAGCGCGCCGCCTCCAGTGCCACGGTGCCGTAGCCGACCGCCTGTTTGCCGAAGCGCTCGCGGATCTTGTCGATGGCGCGATCGGCGTCGAAGCGTGCTAGGCCCTTCTTCGTGCCGGGCCGGCGCCTCTCGTCGGCGAGGCCAAGCGGCAGGTCGAGCTGCAACTCGAAGCTTTCCTCAAGATGCGAGACCGAGATCGCCAGCAGCGAGATCATTTTCTCCTGTGGATTGTCGGCAAGCACGCCGCGCACCAGATCGCCGGCGATCTCGGCCAGCATCGCGGTCGCCGAGATCGGCTGGTCAAGCGTGATCGAACGGGTGACGGCTCTGAGATCGGCAAAGCGCACGCGTACCGTCACCGTGCGGCCGGGCCTTGCCTTGGCGCGCAGCCGGCTGGCGACGCGGTCGGCCAGATGCAGCAGTGTCGGCACGATGACCCGTGCCATAGCCGGCTTCTGGCCAAGTGCCGATTGGGCGCCGGCCGAATGCGCGCGGCGCTTCGTCTCCAGCTTTCGCGGGTCGCGGTTCCAGGACAGGGCGGCGAGCTTTTCGCCGGCGGCGGGACCGAGCAGGCGCGTCAGCGCGCCGCCATGCGCCCTGGCCAGTTGACCGATGGTCTCGACGCCGATCTCGGCCAGCCGCGCCCTGGTCGCCGGGCCGACGCCCCACATCAGTCCGACCGGCAGATCATGCAGGAAGGCGAGTTCGGTGCCGGGTTCGACGACCACCAGCCCGTCGGGTTTGGCGACCTGCGAGGCGATCTTGGCCAGATGCTTGGTGCGCGCCACGCCGATCGAGATCGGCAGGCCGAGTTCGGCCCGCACGCGGCGGCGGATGGTTGTCGCGATCTCCTGCGGCGAGCCGAACAGATGCGTGCAGCCGGCGACGTCGGCAAACGCCTCGTCGATGGAAATGCGCTCGACTACAGGCGTAAAATCGTCGAGCACCTTGATCGCCGCATCGCCCAGCCGCTGGTAATGGCTGAAATTGCCGCCGACGAAGATCAAATGCGGGCAGAGTTCGCGCGCCTTGCGCCCCGGCATGCCGCCACGCACGCCGAAGGCGCGCGCCTCATAGGAAGCGGCGAGCACGACGCCGCCGCCCACCGCGATCGGCTTGCCGCGCAGCGACGGATCGAGCAACTGCTCGACAGAGGCGTAGAAAGCGTCGAGATCGGCATGCAGGATGGTGGCTGTCGTTTCCATCGACCGCACATCCGCAGTTGCTGATAGATTGGAACAAATAAAGAACAAAGATGGATCGTTGTCAAGCGAAGGGCGATTGGGTGCGGCAACAGCCATGCCGGTTCGGCTTGAACGCAACCGCCTAGACACTATGCTCCGCTCGCAGCGCCGCTTTCATCTTTTCCAGCGCTGCTTCGCCGCCTGCCGCCAACTGATCGGCAATCCTGGCCAATCTCTCGTCGGCCTTGCGGTGCTTGCTGCCCCAGGCGCCGAGCGTCGCCAGCACCGGCAACAGGTCGATGCCTGCTTCGGTCAGCCGGTAGACCGTTCTCAAGCCATGCGTCGGGTCGTCGCTTCTGGTGAGGATGCCTTCGTCCTGAAGCGTTTGCAGTCGCTCGGCCAGCGTGCGCGAGGAGATGCCTTCGTCGGATTGCAGGAATTCGCGAAAGTGCTTTTTCCCGGCGAAGACCATGTCGCGGATGATGAGCAGCGTCCAGCGGTCGCCGATGAGTTCGAGCGACAGGTTGATCGGGCAGTCGGATTTTTCGCGCGTCGCCATCTATGGTTCCATTTCTAAATCACTTTACTATTGACATCGTTTTGGCCTTGCGTCAACAGTTCCAAATGTAAACTGTTTTGCGATAGCCGTGAGGAGAATGACGGTGAAAAAGCTGGTCCTGCAGATGCAGATGTCGGTCGACGGCTTTGTCGGCGCCACCGAGGATCATTCCTGGCAGCTCTGGGAGTGGGGTGACGAGAGCGCCTGGGACGATGAGCTGAAGCAGGACTTCAACGCTGTCTTCACAGGCGTCGATACCATCCTGCTCAGCCGCAAGATGGCGCAGGAGGGCTATCTCACCCATTGGGGCAATGCCGCCAAGAAGTTTCCGCACGATCCGTTCTACGCCTTTGCGCAACGCATCGTCGACGCCCGCAAGGTGGTGCTCAGTGATAAGCTCAAGCAATCGGCCGGGGAGCCGGTCTGGGAGCGCACGAGCGTGGCCAGCGGCGACCTGCCGCGCGAAGTCAATGCGCTGAAAGCGGGCGAGGGCGGCGACATGGCCGTGTTCGGCGGCGCCGGTTTCGCGTCGGCGCTGATCGCGGCCGGGCTGGTCGACGAGTTTCAGCTTTTCATCAACCCGGCGGTGCTGGGTGCGGGCCGCCGGATTTTTGATCAGGGCGGTTTTAGAAACCTGCGGCTGCTCGGCTCGAAGGCCTATGACTGTGGCATGGTGGTCAGTCGCTATGCACCGGCGGGGTGAGGGGGACCTCCATCTTCTCCCTGCTCACTTCGCATCGTGAAAAATAATCCCGACCGTGTGGCGCATGCCTGAGCGCAGCCGGCTGACGCCATGACGCAGGTTGACGCGGTAATTGCCTTTGGTGCCCTGCACCGGCCGGTTGTGGACGGCGAAGACAACGGCGTCGCCCTGGCGCAGCGGCACCACCGCGACCCGGCTCTGCATACGCGGCCGCTGCTCGGTCAGCGCGAACTCACCGCCGGTGAAATCCTGGCCCGGTTCGGAGAGCAGGATCGCCACCTGCAGCGGAAAGGCGAGGTCGCCATAGAGATCCTGGTGCAGGCAGTTGAAGTCGCCAGGCACATATTGCAGCAGCAGCGGCGTCGGCCGCGTCTGACCGGCGGCATGACACTGATCGAGAAACGCGGCATGCGTCGCGGGATAACGCATGGCCTGCCCCATCCGCTCGCTCCACCGGTTAGCGACCTCGGCCAGCCTGGGATAGAGCGCGCTGCGCAGGCCACCCAGCAGGTCGGGCAAGGGATAACGGAAGTAGCGGTACTCGCCCTTGCCGAAGCCGTGCCTGGCCATATGGATGTGGCTGCGGAAATGCTTCTCCTCGGGATAGAGGCCCGCGATCTGCCGGCACTCTTCGGGCGACAGCAGCTTTTCAATCACCGCGCAGCCGAAGCCGTCGAGTTCGGCGGCAAGGGCGGGCCAGTCGTAACCCGCGACACGCGTCCGAGCAGCTTCAACCGCCGATGCGGCAACCCTGGCGGCATTCATATCGTAGCCTCCTTGTCGATCAGAGCGCGCTTGCGCTCGACGCCCCAGCGGTAGCCCGACAGCGTGCCGTCGGCGCGGACAACACGGTGGCAGGGAATGCCCAGCGCAATCGCGTTGGCTGCACAGGCCGTCGCCACGGCACGGGCGCCGTCCGGCTGGCCGAGGCGCCGGGCCAGCGCGGCGTAGGTGATGGTGGCGCCGCACGGGATGCCTCGGAGCGCCTCCCACACGCGCTGCTGGAATGGCGTGCCGCGGCGCAGGTCGAGCGGCAGGTCGAGGCCGACGCCAGGCGTTTCGATGAAGCGCGCGATTGCCGCGAGATCGTCGCGCAAGGTGGCCCCGTCTTCGACCAGTAGCTTGCCCGGGAAGCGATGGCCAAGATCCCGCTCCAGTGTGTCGGCGTCCGAGCCGATCAGGATGGCGCAGACGCCGATAGCGCTGCGTGCCGCCAGGATTTTACCGATCGGGGATTCGCCGATGGCGTAGGTTATGATATCGAGGGCGGCGAGCTTGGTGGCTGTCGCCGGAATATTGGTTTGTACGAGGTTCATTGCCTTCACTCCTTTGTCTGTGCCTGAACCCTAGCCACGTGCTGATTGGCGCTCACTCCGATGCTTGCTTTCAAATTCGAATCTCCAAGGCAGGTGCTCTACGGCGCCGTAGAGCGCCGATTTTGATCATTGGCACTTCGCCTGAGGATGTCATGCGACACGGGTGACGGAAATTTCGCCCAGCATGAACACTTCGCCTGATGACAGGCGCAACTCAACCTCGCCGGTTGCGGTGCGGCTCCATTCGGCTTTGCCATCATCGACCATCTGGCCGATGGCGGTCATCACCCGTGATTTCGCGTCAGGGGCGCGGCGGCTGCCGGCAGCTTGGGTCTGGATGTTCGCATCGGTGGTGGGAGACCTTGCCATCGCGCGCATTGCCGGTCCTCGTCAGGCCCGCACCGACCGGTTGGCATTGTCGGACGCTGCCTCGCGGTCGAGCAGCGCGCGCTTGCGCTCCGCGCCCCAGGCGTAGCCGGAAAGTGCGCCGTCCTTGCGGATGACGCGGTGGCAGGGAATGGCGACGGCAAGATTGTTGGCGGCGCAGGCGGCGGCGATGGCGCGGGTCGCCTTAGGTGCGCCTATGCGATGCGCGATCTCGGCATAGGAAACCGTTTGGCCGGCGGGGATGGCGCGCAAGGCCTGCCAGACGCGCTGCTGGAACGCCGTGCCGCGGACGTCGAGCGGCAGGTCGAGGCCGAGCGCCGGAGCCTCGACGAAACCGACGACGCGGGCGACCAGCGCCTCGTAGTCGCGGTCGCCACCGATCAGCCGTGCCCTGGGGAAACGATCCTGCAGGTCGCGCACCAGCGCGTCGGGATCGTCTCCGAGCAGGATCGAGGCGACGCCCTTCTGGCTGGACGCGACCAGGATGGTGCCGAGTGAGGTCTCGCCAACGGCGAAGCGGATCTCTTCGTCGGCGCCACCGGCGCGATAGCGCGTCGGCGTCATGCCGAGCATGCCAGTGGATTTCTCGTAAAAACGTCCGCTTGAGTTGAAACCGGCATCGTAAATCGCCGTCGTCACGCTGGCGCCGTCTTCCAGGCCCTGGCGGACCCTGGCGGCACGGTGCGCGGCGGCAAAATCCTTCGGCGTCAGCCCGGTGACGGCCTTGAAGATGCGGTGGAAATAACCGGCGCTGCGGCCGGCGGCATCCGCCAATTCAGCCAGCGAGGGTTCTTCCTCGCTCTGCTCGATCCTGCGGCAGGCAGCGGCGACCATCGCCGCGTTGCCGGCCTCGAGCGACGGGCCATGTGGATCGCAGCGCCGGCACGGGCGAAAACCGGTCGCCCTGGCCTGGTCCAGCGTGTCGTGCAACTGCACATTTTTCGGATTGGCGCGCCGAGACGGACAGGAAGGCCGGCAATAGACGCCCGTCGTCGCCACCGAATACCAGAATGCGCCGTCGGCGGATTTGTCGCGCGCGACGATGCGCGCCCAGCGCGGATCGTCGGTGATTTGCAGCGGCGCGGACTTCAGACTCTTGGCCAGGGTGATGAACATGACCGCATTGAAGCCACCACAAGCCGGCCCCGCCACCCGTTTCCTGACAAGTGCCTGGGAACCTCACTTGCCTTTCCCAATTTGGGAAAATCCTCTTGTTCCCAATTTGGGAATTTGCTATATCAGGTCATGCAGATAATTGCCAAGAAGGCGCTGAAGGATTTTTGGGCAAAACACAATCAGGCCGAAGCTCCTTTGACGGCTTGGTATGTGGCTGTCGGGAATGCTGATTGGAAGACCCCGGCTGACGTCAAGGATGCGTTTGGAGCGACAGTTGATTTCGTCGGTGACAATCGCATCATTTTCGACATTAGCGGCAACAAGTATCGTTTGATTGTCCACGTCGCCTACAAGTTTCACCGCGTTCTGATCAAATTCGTCGGCACGCACAAAGAGTATGACAAGATTGATCCGGAGAAGGTGTGATGGAAAACATTCGACCCATTAAGACCGAAGCCGATTACGATTGGGCGATCGCCGAAATCACTAAATATTTCGAAAATGAGCCGGAGGTCGGCTCTCTCGATGGTGACCGGTTCGACGTTCTCGCAACCCTGATCGAGGCTTATGAGGATAAGCACTACCCGATTGAAGCACCGGATCCCGTTGAAGCCATTCATTCGCACATGGAACTGTTCAACCTGTCGCGGAAGGCGCTGGCCGAGGTGATCGGATCATCACCCCGGGCGACCGAGGTGTTGAACAAAAAGCGCGCACTCACCCTGGATATGGTCTTCAAACTGAACAAGGAATGGAAAATTCCCGCCGAAGTCCTCGTGCAACCCTATCACCTTGCAAATGACAGGGGCCGCAGGCGCGCCTAACATGCACCGATTCTCCTAAGCCGCGCGTTTGGGCTCCACCGCGAACGGGCTGAGGCCGAGCCAAGTCTGCATCTTCCTGCCGATGGCCTGGTCGCCGGTCAGGGCAACCCTGGCGCCGGCCTTCTCGACGGTCAGCACTCCCATCCAGATCGCCGTCATGGTGTGCAGGTCGGTCGAGACGTAGAGATCGACATCGAAACCCGGATCGTACCAGCACAGATCGACCTCGCCGTGCTTCTCGACGATCAGCCACCACGAGCGTTTGGATGCCGGCAGGTCCTGATACAGGAATTGTATCACCGTACGTCCCTCGGGCAGCGGCGACGGGTTCAGATTGCGCCGCATGTCCCACATCAGCAACGACGGATCGAGGTTCTTCAGCGACAGCCGGGACTCGACCCATTTCTGCCCCCAGAAGCCCATCGCCTCGACGACAGGACGCAAATCCCGGCCGGCTTCCGTCAGCCGATATTCGAATATGCCTTTTTCGCCCGGCACTTCCTTGCGCTCGACGATCCCGGCGATCTCAAGTTCCTTCAGCCGTTGCGACAGAAGGGTGGGCGACATTTTGGGGACGCCGCGGCGAAGATCGTTGAAACGGGTCGAGCCGGCCACCAGTTCACGCATCAGCACCATGGTCCAGCGGGTGCACAGCACCTCAGCGGCCATCGATAGCGGGCAGAATTGTTTGTATCCGTGCTGGCTCATGATTGGTGCCTCTCCCTCAAACCTGACCGAATATTAGGCCTTCATGAATGAAGCGGCCAGTACGGAAACTGTACTGCCCCGGTACAGATCGCGGACTGGTTGGCGAGGGTCCTGCCATGCGAGCCTTTTGGCCGGTTGCACGGGATACGCCTGTGCACCGCAACCAGGAGACCACCATGACCGCCTACGTTATCGCAGACATCAAGATAAACGACCCGCAGTGGGTGCCGGCTTACGCCGCCTCGGTGCACGATCTCGTCCACAAGCATGGCGGCAGATATCTGTCGCGCAGCGGCAATGTGAAAACGCTTGAAGGCAAGCCGCTCGATACCACGCTGATCGCGCTGATGGCGTTCCCGTCGGAAGCGGCGGCGCGCGCCTTCACCACCGATCCTGCCTACGCGCCCTTCGTCTCGGCCCGTCAGGACGGCAGCGACAGCCGTTTCCAGATGATCGACAACACCGATCTGGCCGGAACGATCCCGTATCTGCCGAAGGGATGATCCTTTTCGGTAGCCGTTACATCAATTTCGGGATCTCCAAGCAACAACAGCCACAGCGCTTGCCTGACGGGCCTCCGTATTTTCGGCGGCCGGCCAGCTGTGCTTTTTCAAGAAGAATGGAATGAAGATGATATCAAACTTTCGCAGCGGACTTCTTATGGCGGGGACCATGCTGGCAATCTGCACCACCCTCGCGCAGGCGCATCAGGAGCCGGCTGAAGCTGCCTCCGGCCCCAACCCGCTGGCCGACAAGGTGCGGGCTGTCAACAGCCGGTTTGTCGACGTCAAGGCAGCGGTATCAGAGGGCTATGCGCCTATTCCTTGTGCCAGCGGCATCACCGGCGGCGCCATGGGCATCCACTATGTCAACGGCCAGTATCTGAAGGACGACAAGATCGACATCGCCCGTCCCGAAGCTGTGATGTACGAGCCGATGGCCGATGGCACGCTGAAGCTGGTGGCGGTCGAGTACATCACTTCGAAAGGACCGGCATCGTTGGACGGCCAGCTGTTCAATTTCAACAGCGCCCCCAACCGCTATGGCCTGGGTGAATTCTACGAGCTGCATGTCTGGGCCTGGAAAGGGAACCCGACAGGCACGTTCGCCGACATGAATCCGAAAGTGTCATGCGAGCACGCAATGGCGCCGAGCCAATAAGCAATGAGGCCAGGCGGCATTGACGCCGCCTGGCCCGAACGATCGTTTTGCCTGATCGCCTCAGGCGGTCTTGATCAGACCGAGCTGGGTGAGGGCGGTGACGCCGTCATCGAGGCCGATTTCCTCGACGATCCTGCCGTCAACCACCTTCAGCACCGTGGTGCCGGTGAAGCGCATGGTGCGGCCGGTGGCGGCCGGCAGCGAACCGACGAGGAAGTCGCCGAAGGCTGGGCCGGTATGCGTGCCGCCGCCCTCCCACTGGCCGACGACATAGTTGCCCTCGGCAATCAGGTCGGCGGTGGCCCAGAAGTTGAGGTCCGGGAAGGCGGCGCGGAAGTCGGTCATGAAGGCCTTGATGTCGTCGCGGCCGCGGCGCGGCTCGTGCAGCGAATATTTCAGCAGCATGTCGGGTGCCGCGATCTCGTCGACGACGGACAGATCGCAACGTTCACCCCAGAAGTGGGTGAACCATCTGACGACGACGGCCTTGTTGTCTTCTTGCTTGGTCATGGGGAGGTCCTTGTTGTTGTCGTGCATGGGATCATCGGCGCCGCCGATGATCCAGGGGTCACCGGCTTGCGCCGCTGACCTGGGCAGCAGTAGGACGATCCGCCAGACACAAAACTCCGGTTCCTGCCGGCCAATCGAAAAGGCGGGTTCGGCGCCGGGCAGGGCCGCCTGGGCCGGAACCCGTTCCGCTGAGCCCAAGCATGGCTGCCCCGCCTCAGCTAGACCCTGGAAATCGGATGGCCACGGGAGAAGGCGATGGCAATGAAGAAGACCTATGAAAAGCCGAGGCTCGAGAAGCGCGAAAGACTGTCCGGCGTGACGGCGGGCAATGTCGTGTCGTCGACCTGGGGAAATTGACGGCTGCCTGGAGTAGTTCGGTACGGCCTTGATGAACAGGGGCTCCCAATCAGACGTCGACAACTCCGCCCGCGCGGTAACTGTTTCTTCTCTGGTTTTGCCGCAGATTGCGCCGCGGTGGAGCAGGCGAAGCAGACGATGGCGCGTCAGGGTAAGAAAAGTCGCAATGGAACGTTCTGGGCAAAAGCCCTGGAGCGCGCGCATCTTGGCGTCTGGGACTGGGATCTTGTGACCGGCGACTGCTTTTATTCCGCGACCTGGGCGCGGATGCTAGGCTACGATGAGAGCGAACTGGCCAACACCAGCGACCTTTGGCTGCAACTGACCCATCCCGACGACCGCGAGCGGGCGCTGGCCAGCGGCGACCGCCACATTGCCGGCCTGACCGACGCCATCGAGACCGAATTGCGGCTGAAGCACAAGCAGGGACATTGGGTGTGGGTGCTCGATCGCGGCGGCGTCGTCGAGCGCGACGCGATGGGAAAGCCGCTCAGGCTGATGGGTGTGCAGACCGACATCTCCAAGCAGAAGGCCGCCGAGGCCGAACTCGAGCAGGTCAATGTGCGGTTTCGCCTGGCGCTCGCCGCCAGCGGCACCGGCATCTGGCACCACGACCTCGCGGGCGGCAAAAGTTATTGGGACGAACGCACCAGGGAGATTTTCGGGCTCGTCTCCGACACCGCCGAAGTCGAGCGCGACCACTGGTTCGGCTATCTGCATCCGGACGACAAGGAGGCCGCGTCGCGCGCGCATCTGGTGCCGCTCGAAACGGACAAGGTCACCGCCGTGCAATACCGCATCGTGCGGCGCGACGGAGAGGTCCGGCACATAGAATCCCTGCTGCGTTTCATCGCCGACCCGCAAATCCGGGACCGCCGGCTGGCGGGGCAGATCCTGGGCACGGTGCGCGATATCACCGAAGACAAGCAGCGCGAGCAGGAGCTTGCCTATGCGGCCCGCCATGACGCGCTCACCGGTCTCTTGAACCGCGCCGCGTTCGACCGGCTGCTGGCCGATCATATCGCGGCCGCGCAGTTGCTGCCGCTTTCCGTGTTCTATGTCGATCTCGACTACTTCAAGGCGCTCAACGATTTTGCCGGCCACGCGGCCGGCGACCTGGCACTGAAAAGCGTTGCGCAAGGCATTCTGGGCTGCCTTCCCGCGAAGGCGCATGCCGCGCGCCTGGGCGGTGACGAGTTCGCGCTGCTGATGCCCAATTGCGATGCGGCGCAGGCCGGGCGGCTGGCCGACGCGGTACTTGCCGCGGTTCGCGATGCCGAACTTGGATCGACGGCCACGTCGCGCAAGCTGGCGGCCTCGATCGGTATCGCTTTCGTCGATGACGCCGACACGACGGTGGCCGACGCGCTGGCCTGTGCCGACGACGCCTGCTACGCGGCCAAGGCCGCCGGGCGAAACCGATTTGCCGTCTTCTCCACCGATACGGCATCGGGTTCGGGTGGCCTCAACGCGGCGCGCATCGTCGCCGATACGGTCGATGCCATGGAAGACGGCAGGCTGAAGCTGTTTGGCCAGGAAATCCATCTTCTGGGCCGCCCCTGGCAGGAAAGCCGCCATGTCGAAGTCTTGGCCAGGCTCGCCGCACGCAACGGCCGGCTGGTGCCACCCGGGGAGTTCATTCCGGTGGCCGAGCGGTTCGGCATCGCGTCGCGGCTCGATCGCTGGATCATCCGCACCGCGCTGTCGCGGCATGGTGCCGCCTTGCGTTCGGGGGCGCTGACGCTTGGCTTCAATCTGTCGGCGCAGACGCTGAGCGATCCGCAGCTTTGGGACTTCGTCGACAGCGTCATAGAAGAAACCGGGGCGCCGCATTCGGGCATCGGCTTCGAGATCACCGAAACCGCCGCCGTCACCAATTTCGATGCCGCCGAACAGTTCGTGCGCAAGGCGCGCGAGCGGCGCTGCCGGGTCGGCCTCGACGATTTCGGAGCCGGCATGAGCTCGTTCGAATATCTCCGGCGGTTCCCCGTCGACACGATCAAGATCGACGGTTCCTTCATCGAGCACATCACGCAAAGCCGCTTCGACCGCGAGATCGTGCTGGCCATCACCAGCATTGCCCGTAGCCTCGGTTGCGACGTGGTCGGTGAGAAGATCGAACGGCAGGACACGCTGGCCATGTTGAGCGACATGGGGGTCGCCTTCGGCCAGGGATTTTTGCTGCACCGGCCGGAGCCGCTCGAGCGAATTGTCGCGCGCGCAACCAAGGGAGCGACGGCCCGCAAGGCATCGTGATCCGGGTGCGGCGAGTTTCAGGCCAGGCCGGACTGGCCTGAAACTCGACACTTTCTATCCGGTTCGCCGCGCCGTCGATTGCGGGAACTCCAGCACTCCAGCCTCGGGTCGCCTGTGCTGCGCCTCCGTCACCGCTTCGATCAACAGATCGAGCGCGTCACAGGCGGCACGGCTCGTCTCGTCATTGCCTTGCAGATAATGATAGGCGCGTTCGAGGTGGATGCGGGCGGCTGAAAAATCGCTGGTCAATGGTCCCTCCATGACCCCGCCCTAAAAAGAGCTTGCCGGAGACGAGGGAACGCCGGGTAAATATCCACAAGCGGCTTTTATTCAAATGCCGCCGAATGTTGTGAGCAGGCGCGCGGCGTTGAAGCTGCCGATCTCCCCTACGAGGGGGAGATTGGCAGTTTCAACGCCGCACAGCTACACTGCGGCCCCTTGCGCAAGGTGACATCGATGATCGTCCAGGCCTGCATCAACGGCGCGCGTCCGCGCGATTTCCACCCGAAGCTGCCGCTGACCGCCGAGGCAATGGCCAGCGATGCGGCAGCCTGCGTCGCCGCTGGAGCGGCCGAACTGCATATCCATCCGCGCGGCACCGACGGACGCGAAAGCCTGGCAGCCGTCGACGCCACGGTGCTGGCGGTGCGCCGGACCTGCCCGGGAACACTGGTTGGCGTGTCGACCGGCGCCTGGATCGAGAACGACGTCGAGCGGACCCGCGCGGCGATCGCCGGCTGGCGAGACCTGCCTGACTATGCTTCGGTCAACCTGTCCGAACCGGATGCGCCCGCCGTGATGGAGTTGCTGCGCCAGCGTGGTGTAGGCATCGAGACGGGGCTTGCCGTCGTCGCCGATGCCGAGCGCTTCGTAGCGCTTCCCGGCCACAACCAGGTGCTGCGCAATCTGATCGAGATCGACATCCCCGATCTGTCCGCTGCACTCGATGAAGCGCATGGCATCGCCGCCGTACTCGAGCGCGCCGGGGTACGGCAGCCGATCCTGCTGCATGGCGTCGACACAACTGTCTGGCCCCTCGTCGAGCTTGCGCATCGCCAGCGCTGGTCGACACGGGTCGGTCTGGAAGACGGCAAGACGCTCGCCGACGGCAGGACAGCCAAGGACAATGCGGAAATCGTCGCTGCCGCCGTGGCGATCTTTCGCGGTGCGCCCGTCGTTGCCTCATAGGCAAGCGGCTTGACGTCTCCGTGCGTGCGAAGGTCTCACGACAAAGGTCGTCGCTCTCCGGCATCCAGCAACCATTGCCGCACGGCTTGCGTCGGCTCGGGGTGGCGCTGTTTTCTCGGCATCACGACATAAAAATCCTGCGTGCCGCGCATTTCGCCGCTGACGGGCTGAACCAGACGGCCGGCGGCGAGGTCGGCGGCGACGAGAAAGCGGCTGGCCAGCGCAATGCCCTGGCCGGCGACGGCCGCGTCGATGGCGAGGCCGGTCTGGTTGAAGCGCATGCGTTTGAGTTCGGTCGTCATCTTCAGGCCGACCGCCTTTTCCATGAATTCCGGCCACAGATTGTGGGCATCGTGCAGCAGCACGTGGCGCTGGATTTCGGAGGCCGCGATCTCGATCGCGTCGGCCGGCAGCAGGGCCGGGCTGCACACGGCGACGATCTGCTGGGGAAACAACAGGTCGACGACCAGCCCGGCGCCGAAGGGTGGGCGGCCCTGCCTGACCGCGATGTCGACGCCATCGACCTGGAAGCTCGACAGGCTTTCGCTGGCCAGTACGCGCAGGTCGACCAGCGGGTTGTGCGCGACGAAATCGTGCAGCCTCGGGATAAGCCATTTGGTGGCGAAGCTCGGCGTCACGCTGACCGTCAGCCGCGCCGGCTCGGGACGAAGCAGCAGCGTCGCCTCCGAGATCAGGTCGAAGGCGCGGCGGATGTTGGGGACATAGGCGCGGCCCTCATCGGTCAGCGCCAGGCCGCGCGGCAGCCGCTCGAACAGCTTCGTGCCGAGATCGGCCTCCAGCCCGCGAATGTGCTGGGCGACCGCCCCTTGCGTGACGTTGAGCTCTTCGGCCGCGATGCGGAAGTTGAGATGACGCGCCGAGGCTTCGAAGGCGCGCAGCGCATTCAACGGCGGCAAGCTGAGGAAGGTTTCGGGCATGCAGTAGTTTTTCTACAGGTTGATTTCAGGCATTCTGGTTCGAACCGACGCGGAAAACCAGCTATATCAACGCTCAACTCCCGAAAACACCGCTTGCGGTGCCCGCAAACCCTGAGAGGGAAATCCGATGAGTGTAGAAAAAGTAGCTGTGGTGGTGGCCGGCGGCAGCGGCATGGGGGCGGCGGCGGCCAAGCGGCTGGCGGCGGACGGCTTCAAGATTGCCATTCTTTCCTCTTCGGGCAAGGGCGAGGCGCTGGCCAAGGAGCTTGGCGGGCTCGGCGTCACCGGCTCCAACCAGTCGAACGACGATCTGCAGCGCCTCGTCGACCTGACGCTGGAGCGCTATGGCCGCATCGACGTGCTGGTCAACAGCGGCGGCCACGGGCCGCGCGCGCCGATCCTCGAGATCACCGACGAGCAATGGCACACCGGCATGGACGTCTACCTCCTCAACGTCATCCGGCCGGTGCGCATCGTGGCACCCCAGATGGTCAAGCAGAAGGGTGGGGCCATCATCAACATCTCGACGGCCTGGGTGGTCGAGCCGAGCCCGATGTTCCCGACGTCCGCCGTGTTCCGAGCCGGCGTTGCCGCTTACACCAAGATCTTCGCCAACACCTATGCCGCCGACAATGTGCGCATGAACAATGTGCTGCCCGGCTGGATCGACAGCCTGCCGGCCACCGAAGAACGCCGCGACAGCGTGCCGATGCAGCGCTACGGGACTTCGGAAGAGGTCGCCGCGACCATCGCCTTCCTGGCGTCGGAGGGCGCCGGCTACATCACCGGCCAGAACATCCGGGTCGACGGCGGCATTATACGCGCTATTTGAGGGCGTCGGCCGGGAGGGGATTCCGGCATCTCACCCCAAGGAGCAAATAATGCGGCTTTTGATACTCGGCACCGGCTGGATGGCGCAGGAACATGCCCGGCGCTTCAGCGCCATCGAGGGCGTCGACATTGTCGGCGCGGTCGATGTCGATCCGGCGCGGGTCGGCGAGTTCGCCGACAGCTTTGACATTCCCAACCGCTTTACCGCGCTGGAGGAGGCGCTGGCATGGGGCGAGTTCGACGCGGTGGCCAATGTCACGCCCGACCGCATCCACCACCCGACCACCATGGCGCTGATCGCCGCCGGCAAGCCGGTGCTGTGCGAAAAGCCGCTGGCCGAAAACTTCGGCAAGGCGACCGAGATGGCCGATGCCGCCGAGGCTGCCGGCATCGTCAACATGGTGAACCTCACCTATCGCAATGTGGCCGCGCTGCAGAAAGCGCGCCAGATGGTGCAAGCGGGCGAGATCGGCACCGTCAGGCATGTCGAGGCGTCCTATCTGCAGAGCTGGCTGGTGTCGAAATTCTGGGGCGACTGGCGCACCGATCCGAAATGGCTGTGGCGGCTGTCGCGCGGCCACGGTTCCAATGGCGTGCTCGGCGATGTCGGCATCCACATCCTCGATTTCGCCAGCTATGGCGCAGCCGTCGGCATCGACCATGTCTTCTGCCGGCTGCGCGCCTTCGACAAGGCGCCCGGCAACCGCATCGGCGACTACGGACTCGACGCCAATGACAGCTTCGCCATGACGCTGGATTTTTCCAACGGCGCCTTCGGCGTGGTGCATGCCAGCCGCTGGGCAACAGGCCATCTCAACGAACTGCGTCTGCGCATCTATGGCGAGAAGGGCGGCATCGAAGTGGTGCACAACCTCGACGGTTCGACGCTCAAGGCATGCGTGGGGGAGAATGTCGAGAACGCCATATGGGAAGAGCGCGACCCCGGCACGGTGGAGACCAACTACCAGCGTTTCACTGACGCGGTGCGCACGGGCGTGCAGGCCGAACCGTCCTTCCGCCATGCGGCCGAATTGCAGAAGGTGCTGGATCTGGCCGTGGTGTCGGACGAGAAGCGGGCGGAGCTGCGGGCGAACGCGGAAACGCGGTGAGGGCTCGCACCTCGCGCCCATACCGCGGTAGCTGGAAGGGGCCGAGTTCTGTCAGACTCCCCTCTGGCCTGCCGGCCATCTCCCCCGCAAGGGGGAGATGGCAGCTTCAATTGCTGCGCCTGTCTTGCAACGCTGGAAATTTGCCGAAAGCAGAAATGAGAGCACAATCTCCTCCCTTGCGGGGGAGATGTCCGGCAGGACAGAGGGGCGCTGTCCCCCCGGCATTTCGTGGTAAGTCATCAGTGCCCGCCTCCTGATCCGTGTCAGGTGGCTTCAGGGGCCGGTCACGAGCGAAAAAACCAGTTTCTGCAAATTGCCGCCATTGCCGAATTCGATACGGTCGAAGTCGCGGCTTGCCTGCACCCGCGCCTTCGAGATCGCGTCGAGCCGCTTGACCACCTCGGCCCTGGTCTTGCTGCATTTGGGATCGTCGGCGACGGTCAGGCCGTCCGTCGCGGCTTGGATGTCGTGGACCATCTGGACCATGCTGGCGCCATGCACCTTCTCATGGGCGGCGACGCCGGCGATGAAGGTGTCCCAGTTCTTCTGGACGGCCGGCGGCAGGGAGCGGGAGGGTTTCGGCAAAGTGTAGGTGACGATCAGCTTCGGCCGCCCGGCCGTCAGCACGCAGTCCTTGCCGCTGGGCTTGTAATCCCTTAGCCCCCAGGTCAGCTTGAAATTGGTGTAGGCGATGGCGCGGGCAATGCCGAGCTTTGGCCCTTTCTCGCCGATCGAGCGGTAGAGTTCGGCGCCGGACTGGCCCGAGATCGCGTAGGGCTCGATCTTCTCGACCGGCTTCCACTCGGCATGAGCGGTGAGCGGCAAGGCCAGCAGGGCGACAAAGGACAGACACAGGCGAACGCAGGCTCTCAATCCAACTCTCCGCGAAACAGGACCGGCTGCCGCAAGGGGCAATGCCATCGGATCGCTTTTCCTATATGCTGGCGACGGGCGCTGCAAATGCCCTGAAGGCAGTCAATTGGGGGGAGCCATGAGAGTTGCACATCTCGTCGTCGCCGGTGCGGTAGCGGTCCTGCAGGCCGCGCAACCGGCGTTTGCCGCGTCGTGCGGCGGCTGGAGCGCCAGGATGGAGGAAGACGAGGGCGGCAGCGTGCTGACGGCCTCGGTCTGCGGCGGGCCGAAAGGCGATGCGTATCTGATGCTGACCTGTTTCGACACGCCGGTGCTGAGCTACGATCTCGGCGCCAACGGCCGGCAATTGGAGCCTGGCATCAGCGGTTCGTTCGCGTTCAAGGCCGACGGCAAGACGGTAACTAAGGCGCTGCAGCTGGAGGCCATGTACAACTACTTCGTGGTCAACCTGGCGAAAGCCGATCCGCTGCTCGACCTGTTGCGCGGCAAGGGCGATGTGTCGGTCAGTTCAGCCAAATATGGCGAGATCAGCTTTCCGCTGAAGGGTTCAAGCGCGGCCATCGGCAAGGTGCTGGCGCAGTGCGGCAAGGCCCAGCCCGCCGATGGGGATTGAGGACTTCGTCATCCGAAGGCCTCCGAGACGGAGCTGCGCTCCTGCTTCGCCCTAGGATTGTTTGAGCAGGATCAGGTAGTTTGGCGGCCGGGACTGGGGCCCATCACCCCACCCAGTCGTACCGTCGCGGCCATCAGTTCCTCGTCCGAAAACCCGGAAAAACCCAGCACCAGGCCTTGCCGGGACGCCCCGCCGATGAACATCGAGGACAAGGCCCTGGCGCCGACACCTGCCGCCTTCGCCGCCTCGACGATCGCCGTGTCCGGCCCGGCGTGCTTCAGCGTCGCCATCAAGTGCAGCCCCTGTTCGGGCACGGTTACTTCGAGGGCATCGCCGCAATGCGTCTCGAGGCCGGCGACCAGCACGTCGCGCGCGGCTTGCACCCGGCGGCGCACGCGCCTGAGATGCGCGGCGAAATGGCCCTCGTTCAACAGGTCGGTCAGCGCGCCTTCGGCAAGCGTCGAGGGGAAGCGATCGGAGCGCGCCCTGACCGCCATCACGGCATCGAGCAGCGCTTCGGGCACCACGACATAGCCGATGCGCAGGCCGGGGAAGAGGATTTTCGAGAAGCTGCCGAGATAGGCGACACGGCCCGAGCCGTCCATGCCCTGCAGCGAGGTCAGCGGCGGGCCGGCATAGCGGAACTCGCTGTCGTAGTCGTCCTCGATGATCCAGGCATCGTTGCGCCGCGCCCAGTCGAGCAAAGCGAGACGGCGGCGCATCGTCATCGTCACGCCGAGCGGATATTGATGCGAGGGCGTGACATAGGCCGCGCGCGCCTTGGAGCACAGGCTTTCGCCGATCTCGGGATCGAGCCCTTCGGCGTCGACTGGTACGCCAAAAACCCTGGCGCCGCTGCCGGCCAGCACGGCGTGCGCCATGGGATAGCAGGGGTTTTCGATCCAGACGGCATCGCCGGGACGAAGTGCTGCACGCACCAGGAGATCCAGCCCCTGCTGCGTGCCCGACGTCAGCACGATCTGGCCGGCGTCGCAGCGCACGCCGCGTGCGGTCCTGAGATAGGTGGCAATTGCCGTGCGCAGCGGCAGGCCGCCGCGCGGATCGCCATAGCGGAAATGCTCCGGTCCGGGGCGGGTGAGGTGGCGCGACAGAAGGATGCGAAACATATCAAGCGTGCGCGGATCGGAGACCGCAACGCCAAGGCCGCAAGGTAGCGACGCCGCGACGTCGATCTCCGCTGGACGCGGCTTGATCAGCGTCAGCGGCAGATGCGGCACATCAGGCGCGACGAAGGTGCCGGCGCCGACCTTGGCGACCGCAAACCCCTCCGAGATCAGCATTTCGAAACAGGCAACCGCCGCCGAACGCGACAGGCCGAAGCGCTGTGCGAGATCCCGGGTGGTCGGGAGTTTCGCCCCGGTGGCCAGCGCGCCGGTCTCGATCAGCCGCCTGAGCGCCGCATAAAGCTCGCGGCTGCGCGGGCCGTCGCCCGGCAGGACCGGGATCAGCGCCGACCAATCCGGAAAATTGGTCTGGTTTTTCTTCATGGGATTGGTTCTTTTATCGACCAATGTCATGGCGCATGGTTGGCAGACGACAACCAAGGATGCAAGCCGTGAACGACACGCCAGCCAGTTTTCCGACCACCAGCCGCAACCGCGTCAAGCGCCTGCACGAGCGCGGCAGCTACGACCATGCGGCAGTCTTCGCGGTGCTGGATGCCGGGCTGCTGTGCCATGTCGCCTATACGTTCGATGGCCAGCCCTATTGCACGCCGACCATCCACTGGCGCGAGGACGACATGCTGTACTGGCACGGCTCGTCGGCCAGCCGCATGCTGCGCAATCTGCGCGGCGGCACGCCGGCCTGTCTCACGGTGTCGCATCTCGACGGGCTGGTGCTGGCGCGCTCGGGCTTCAACCATTCGGCCAACTACCGCTCGGCGATGTGTTTCGGCACGGCGCGAATCGTCGACGAGCCGCAGGAGAAACTGAAGGCGCTGGCCGGCGTCGTCGACCGTTTCTATCCCGGCCGGAGCGAGACCCTGAGGCCGATCTCGGCGCAGGAGGCCAAGGCGACGACGGTGATCGGCATGCGTATTGAAGAGGCATCGGCGAAGGTGCGCGCCAAGGGCGTCGGCGACGACGAGGAGGATTACGGGCATCCGGTTTGGGCCGGCGTCATCCCGGTGCGGATGGTGGTCGGCGCCGCCGAGCCGTGTCCGAGGCTGATGCCTGACATGGAGCGGCCGCGGAACCTGGCTGGATATGCCGAGGGCGCGCGGCTCGATGAGGCGCTGACGCAGGCGCAGCGGGTTTATGAGGGCGAAGTTTAGCCCGCGCCTAGTGGGAACGTATTCAAATCTTGCCGCTGCCGCCGCCTCGCGATATCTCGACACCATGATCACCTTCCGCCGTGCGCAGGCCTCCGACCTGCCTGATATCGTGGCCATGCTGGCCGACGATCCGCTTGGCGCCGGCCGCGAGGACGCTTCCTTGCCGCTGGCGCAAGGTTATGTCGACGCTTTCAACGCCATCGACGCCGATCCCAATCAGCTGCTGGCGGTGGCCGTGGGTGGCGGCGAGGTGGTCGGCACCTTGCAGATAACTTTCCTTGCCGGGCTCTCGCGCAAGGGCGCGTGGCGCGGCCAGATCGAGGCGGTTCGGGTCGCCGGCCACAGGCGCTCGGACGGCATCGGCAGGCAGATGATCGAATGGGCGATCGACGCGTGCCGCGCGCGCGGCTGCGGCCTCGTCCAACTGACCACCGACAAAGGGCGGGCGGACGCGCATCGTTTTTACGAAAGCCTCGGCTTCACCGGCAGCCATCTCGGCTACAAGAAGAGCCTTTAGGCGGTCGGAAAACGCTGCAACACTTTTGTGGAACTGCTCGCGGCGTTCGAGCAGTGCGCCAGCGCTGGCGCATTCGGGAAACCGTTCAGGCACACTTCAATTCGCAGCCAAGAGGGGATATAGGTCAGTCAAGTTGACCTATATTGCAGCGTCCGGGGAGGCGTGCCGTGACCCTTATGAACCTGTTGGCTTCGCGCTCGTCGCGCATGAAAGCGTCCGAAATCCGCGAGCTGCTGAAGCTGCTCGACCAGCCGGACATCATCTCGTTTGCCGGCGGTATTCCCGATCCGGCGCTGTTCCCAGCCGAGGCGATCCGCGACGCCTATGCCGATGTGCTGGGTGGCGCCGAGGCGGGCGCTGCGCTGCAGTACCAGGTCTCGGAAGGCTATCTGCCGTTGCGGCGCTGGCTCGCCGGGCAGATGGGCAAGCTCGGCGTCGCCTGCGACGAGGCCAACATCTTCATCACCTCCGGCTCGCAGCAGGCGCTGGATTATCTCGGCAAGCTGTTCCTGTCGCCGGGCGACACCGCGCTGGTGACGTGGCCGACCTATCTCGGCGCGCTGCAGGCTTTCAACGCCTATGAGCCGCGCTACGACCGGCTGACCCCGGCCGGCGGCAACATGACGCCCGATGCCTATCGCGCGGCGGCGGCCGCCAATGGCGGCAAGGCCAAATTCGCCTATCTGGTGCCGGATTTCGCCAACCCGACCGGCAACACGCTGAACCGTGAGCAGCGCGAGGCGGTGCTCGACCTTGCCGGCGAACTCGACATCGCCGTCATCGAGGATGCCGCTTACCGCGCGCTGCGCTATGACGGCGAGGGCGAGCCGCCGATCCTGGCGCTCGATTGTGCCCGGTCCGGCGGCATCGACAAGGCGCGCACGCTCTATTGCGGCTCGTTCTCGAAGATCCTGTCGCCGGGCATGCGGGTCGGCTGGGTGTGCGCGCCGCGCCACATTGTCGAGAAGCTGGTGCTGATGAAGCAGGCCTCGGACCTGCACAGCCCGTCGATCAACCAGGTGGTGATGCATCGCGTCGCCGAAGCCGTGTTCGAAGGCCAGGTGGAAAAACTCATCGACGCCTATCGCGAGCGCCGCGACGGGCTGCTCTCGGCACTGGAAGCCCACATGCCCGAAGGCGTGACCTGGAGCCGCCCGGAAGGCGGCATGTTCGTCTGGGTGACACTGCCGGAAGGGGCCGACGCCACCGAGCTTCTGGCTCGGTCGGTGAAGGAAGCGCGGGTCGCCTTCGTGCCGGGCAACGCCTTTTATGCCGATGGCACCGGGCGCAACACGCTGCGGCTGTCCTTCACGCTCGCCGACCGGCGCGCGGTGAGCGAAGGCATTCCAAGGCTAGCCGCCATCCTGAAGGGATAGGCCGGCGCTGGAAGCCGGCTTTTCCTCCGCCGTTACAGTCACCAGCCGCTCAAGCTTTGAAAGCCTGGTGCGAGCGAGCTTGCGGACCGGCCTTTCGAAACCTTCTTCGCCGTTTTCGACGACGAAGACCAAGGTCATGAAATCGAGCATGAATTCGTCGATGGCTGCCGCGACCTCGCGCGACCTGCCCTTGAACCGGCGCAGCAGAGCGGTTGCTTCCTCGATATCGTCGACAGCGGCGCTGTCGACCAGCGCTTCGAGCCTCTGAAAACAATCCAATCGCAATTCCTCCCACCGCGCCACCAAACCCGGTTGCGAGCGGAAAGTTCCAAACTGTGAGTGGTCTCGCGAAGAAATCGCCTCCATTGCTTGAATTCCGCGGACGGGCCATCGGCAATTTTTTTGTTCGGGTGGAACCTCCGCGGCCAACAAAGGTTCTTACCAGGTCTGATCCCCCCTCAGACCCCTGAAGGCTAGACATGCTTTCCAAAGGCCCGCCGGATCCCCTCCCGGCGGGCCCTTTGTTTGCTGGGAAGTATCCGCGTTGACGACGCCCTATCCCAACCTAAATTCGAACCCACACGAGGAGGCGTTTTCATGGAAACCCAGGAATTGCATCGCGGCCGGCTCATCGACCACATCCAGCTGGTGGTCAGAAACCTCGCGGCCAGCCGGCGTTTCTACGAGGCGGTCCTGCAGGCGCTCGATGTCCCGATCGGAGGTAGCGGCGCCGACTTTTTCTGGGCCGACGAGCTGTTTGTCTCCACTGCCGACAGCCGGGCCGCACAGAGAAAACTCACCGGCCGCCATCACCTGGCTTTCCAGGCAAGGGACCACGCCATGGTCGACGGCTTCTACAAGGCCGGGCTGGCGGCCGGCGGCACGGACAATGGCGCGCCGGGCGAACGGCCCTATCACCCCGGCTATTACGCCGCCTTCCTGCTCGATCCGGACGGCAACAACATCGAGGCCGTCCATCACGGCCCGCATCGTCGCAGCGCCGCTTCGGTGAAGATCACCTTCTAAGCTGCCGATATTCAGCCGGCCGGGATCGCGGGTGCATGGGCGATGCTGGAGAGAGGCTGCCTTGCGTTGCCAGATCGGTGGCCCCGATGCTAACCGTGCAAATGGCGGATGGGAATCGGTCCCGAAGCAACGTCCGCCACAAATTTTCAATAAAACTCCCCTTACCCCCCCGTGGAGATATTTTTTTTATGCAAAACCCAGCAAGGGCGATCTGTGCCGCCACGCTTCTATTTGCGATCGGGGCCGTTGGCCTCACAAGTATATCATCCTTTGCTTATATTTCATCGGCGCAGGCCCAGGAGGAATATCTTCCGACCGAGAAGGATTTTGTCGGCAAATGGAAACTCAACGGCGGAGCCATCCGGCCGCCGCGCGATATGAAGGATGCGCCGACACCGGAACAGGAAGCGGCCGCCAGTGAGTTCCAGCAGACGGTGACCGCGTTTTACGGGGCGTTCGATTATCTGGAGATCACGGCGGACGGCCGCTACAATTTTCACCAGCCCGGGGATCCGACGTCGGGGCCTTGCGTCTGGTGCGGAACCTGGTCGTTCAGCAAGAGTTCGGCGTGGCTCGAGCTGGATACGGCGCCCCGGCTGGATATCTACGCCAAGGACGGCGACATGCAGATGACCTACACTGTCGAACCCTACGAAAAATCGAAATATGCGTGGCTGGTTTTCGGCTGGGCGAAGGCCGAGTAGGCGGCGCGCAGCATTCACCACGTTCGTCATCCTCGGGTCTCCGCGACGGAGCTTCGCTCCTGCTCCGCCTGTGGATGACGAAGGCGGGAGAGGCTTCCGCTAACCCCGGATGTCAGCGATGGTTGACCGAAACGGAAGATGACATCTTCTGGGTCGCGCCACTGAATGTCACGGCTTTTCATCCATCTCGTATCCTCGTATACGAGATGGAACCAGCCGACCGAGGAGACCGCATGAGCCCGCCGCCTGAAACCGTGCCGTTTTTCAGCCAGTGGGAAACGCCTGACATGACGCTGGACGTGCTCGCCGACGGCGCGGATGTTGCGCTCAGGCGCGATCCGCTGTGGAGGCGATCCGGGGCGGAGACCCTCGATGAATACGCAATCTGGGCCGCCAACATCTGCGGCATGGCCTGCCTTAAGATGATCCTGGCCAGCCGCGGCGAGATCGTGCCGACGATCGAACTTGCCAGGCGCTGCACCTTATATGGCGGCTATGTCGTCAATGAGGGATCGATCAAGGGGCTGATCTACGCGCCCTTCGTCAGCTTCGTGAAGGAAGCTTTCGGCCTGCGCGCCGAGGTGATGACCAATGTCGCCACATCAGACATTCCGGCGATCATGCAGCGGACGCGCTTCTTCATCGCGTCGGTCAGCAGCTCGATCCGCTGGCCCGAGCGCGAGCCGCCCTCGAAGGGCGGCCATCTGGTGCTGATCACCGCGGCATCCGACGAAGGTTTCCGCTTTCACAACCCGTCCGGCCATGAGCCCGCCACACAGGCAGACGCAGTGTTGTCACCGGCCGATTTCGACCGCTTCTTTGCCAATCGCGGCATTGCCGTCGCCATTTGATTTTTTGACAGTCGAGGGATTTTGATGACCGACAAGACAAGAGTGGCCATCCTCTATGGCGGGCGTTCGGCCGAGCACGACGTGTCGCGCCTTTCGGCCGCCAATGTGCTGAAGGCGATCGACCGCACGCGCTACGATATCGTGCCGATCGCCATTTCGCGAGGCGGCAGGTGGCTGCTGCAACAACTCGATCGCGCCGCGGCGATCGGCGATGAGGCGGCAGGGGCGCCGGCCTCCGAAGACGGCCCGGAGGTTGCTTTGTTGCCCGGAGGCAAGGGCCGGCTGGTTGCGGTGTTGCGGGATGGTACGCAGCCTGAGCTGCCCCCCATCGACGTCGTGTTCCCGGTGCTGCACGGGCCGTTCGGCGAGGACGGCTCGGTGCAGGGCTATGCCGAGGTCGCCGATGTCGCCTATGTCGGCTGCGGCATTCTCGCCTCGGCCGCCGCCATGGACAAGGACGTCGCCAAGCGGCTGATGCGCGAGGCGGGACTGGCGGTTGCCCGCTCCATCACCGTGCATCGAAACGGCAAGCATTCCTTCCAGGAGATTGCCGGGACGCTCGGCCTGCCTTTCTTCGCCAAGCCGGCGCGCCAGGGCTCGTCCTTCGGGGTCAGCAAGGTGAATGACAGGGACGGCTTCGAGCAGGCCATCGACACGGCTTTCCGCTACGACGGCAAAGTGTTGATCGAGGAATTCGTCGAGGGCCGCGAGATCGAGTTCTCGGTGCTGGAGCGCGCCGACGGGTCGCTGACGGTGTCGCTGCCCGGCGAGATCATTCCGGCCGGCAAGCACGGCTTCTACACCTATGAGGCCAAATATCTCGATGCCGACGGCGCGCTGGTCAAGGTGCCCGCCGATGTCCCGGCCGATGTGGCCGAAAAGGCCAGGGATATGGCGCGGCAGGCGTTCCAGGCGCTTGGCTGCGAAGCCATGGCGCGCGTCGATTTCTTCCTGCGCGCCGACGGCAGCCTGCTTGTCAACGAGGTCAACACCATTCCCGGCTTCACCGACATCTCGATGTATGCCAAGGCGCTTGCCGCCTCAGGCATCGGCTACAGCCAGACCATCGACCTGCTGATCGAGCACGCGCTGGCCAGGCATGCGGCGCGCTGATCCGATCGGGCGAGCCTGACTTCCATTTAGCCCTTCGGGAGCGGCCGGTGCGGGCCGGATCATTGCCTGTGAGTGCGGCGTATTTCATCGTTGGCTAAAGTTGCACGTCCGCTCTATATGCCCGATCATGGCATTTGGCAGGGAGGCATCACGTGGCCAATCGTCGAAACGGCACGGCGTCTCCGGCTGATGGGCTGGGGGACGCCCTTTCAGCGGCCGCGCCCCATCCGCGAACCTCTTTGCCCAATGTGGCGGCCATCGTCACGACAGTGGCGGCACTGTATTTCGGGCGCGAGGTTTTCCTGCCGATCGCCATCGCGCTGCTGCTGACCTTCGCACTGGCGCCGCTTGTCGCAGCGCTAAAAAAGGTCGGCATTCCCCGGATTGCCGCCGTCATCGCCAGCGTGCTCGGCGCCTTCGCGGCGCTTGGCCTGTTCTCCTTCATCGTCGCCACGCAGGTCAGCGAACTGGCGCAGAACATCCCGGTCTACCAGACCAACATCCTGACCAAGATCCGCTCGCTCAAGGAGACCGGGGTCGGGGGCGGGATCCTTGCCAGACTGAGCAAGGTGGTCGAGCGGGTCGGCCAGGAGATCGACAGGCAAGACCCCTCGCTGCCGGCCGCCGCCCCGGAAAAGCCGCCGCGCGAGCCGGTGCCGGTCGAGATCGTCGCGCACGAAAGGCCGCTTCAGGTCCTGCAGAATGTCGTCGGGCCGCTGATCAGCCCGCTTGGGTCGGCCGGGCTGATCATCGTCGTCGTCATCTTCATGCTGCTCGAGCGGGAGGATCTGCGCGACCGCTTCATCCGGCTTGTCGGCTACGGCGACCTCCACCGCACCACCGAGGCGCTTCAGGATGCCGCCAAGCGGGTGGGCCGCTATCTCCTGATGCAATTGGTCGTCAACATCGTCTACGCCATACCGATCGCGATCGGGCTCTGGGCCCTCGGTATTCCCAATGCGCTGCTGTGGGGGCTGCTGGCACTGGCGCTGCGTTTCGTTCCCTATATCGGCCCGATCATAGGCATGCTTTTGCCGCTGTTCCTGGCGCTGGCCGTGGCACCGGGCTGGTCGCTCGTGCTGTGGACAGCCGCCCTGTTCGTGGTGATGGAACTGATCACCGGCAATGTCATCGAACCCTGGCTCTACGGTTCGCGAACGGGACTGTCGCCGCTGGCGATCATCGTCGCGGCGATTTTCTGGACGTGGCTCTGGGGGCCGCTCGGGCTGATCCTGTCGACGCCGCTCACTGTCTGCCTGGTGGTGCTGGGCAGGCACGTGCCGCAGTTTGAATTCCTGGACGTGCTGTTCGGCAACGAGCCCGTGCTCGAACCCCATGCGCGCCTGTACCAGCGGCTGCTGGCCGGCGATCCGGAAGAAGCCACCGATCATGCCGAGGAGATGCTGGAGGAGAAATATCTGGTCGAATTCTATGACAAGGTTGCCATTCCGGCGCTTCTGCTGGGCGAACAGGACCGTGTGCGCGGCGTCATGGGCGATTTGCAAAGGCGGCAGGTGGCGGCCAGTGCCCTGATGCTGGTCGCCAATCTCGACGACAGCGCGCAGGAGGAGGCAGGCGAGGAGGAGGGGCCGCCCGTGGCCGCAGAGGCGAGCGACGATGACGATCCCGGCGGGGAGGACGAGACCGAACTGCCCGATGGCACGGATATGTCCGTGCTTTGCGCCGGGGGGCGTGGCGAGCTCGACGACGCCGCTGCTGCGATGCTGGCGCAGGTGCTGGAGGTCCAGGGCGCGACGGTGTCGAAAGCCAGCTTTGCCGATATGGAACCCGCCGGCATTCGCCGCCTTGAGCTCGAAACCGTCGACACCGTCGTGGTCGGATTCCTGAACCGGGATTCCATCAAGCACGCCCGCTTTCTGGTCCGCCGGCTGAAGCGTGCGAAGGCCGCACTTCGGGTGGGAATCGTGTTCTGGTCGGAGGCCGACAGCGAGGACAAGGAGACGGCGGGCAAACTGGCGCGTGACATGAACGCGGATTTCGTGGCGCATGGCATGGTCGACGCCGTGCTGGGCGCGCTGTCAAACGAGCCGCCGGTCGCGCTCAAGCTTGTCGCCAAACGGCGCATGCGGCGACAGCGGGCCGCGTCCAAGAAGGTTACCGCGGCAGCGGCGGGTTGACCGAAATCGGCTGAAGGCCCATGGAACAAGGCGGCCCTCCGCGCGGCCTTACGGATTAGTTACCCGTCGGCGGTGAGAAATGCTCGAAATTCGCCCAGCCCAGGAAGCCGACCGGTCGGCGATCGTGCAACTGTGGCATCAGGGCTGGCATGATGCCCATGCGCATCTGGTTCCAGCCGAATCCTGGCGTACCGAACGCCGGCGCATTTTGCGCTGTGGCTGGAGCAATCCACCGATGCCTTCCATGTGGCGGCTGCCGATGGATTGCTTGGCTTCGTCTCGATAAACGGGGCGGAGCTGGTCAAACTCTATGTAAGCCCGCAAGCACGGGGAAGCGGAACCGCCCGCGATCTGCTGTCTTATGCCGAGCATCTCTTGTGCGAACAGGGCGTGGCGGAGGCAGAGCTTTTCTGCACGGCGGGAAATGTCCGCGCGCAGAGATTTTATGCCCGCGAAGGGTGGCGCTTGAGCCGCAGCTTCGAAGACGCACTTTGGCTGCCGGATGATGTCGCCGGCAGGTTCACCGTGGAAACCCACTGCTATCGGAAGCATCTGGGCTTTCGTTAGCGTCACTATTCGGAACGAGCTTGGCGAGATTGTCGCGGACGCTGGAGCAGGCGCCCCCTACCGGTCGACCATCGCCATGCCCCGCTCGGTGTAGCGCGGGCCGGAGATTTTTCCCGGCGCGAGCGCTTCGTTGAGCGCGGCCATCTCGGCGGCATCGAGTTTGATAGCGGCGCCGGCGACGTTCTCTTCCAGGTATTTTCTGCGCTTGGTGCCGGGGATCGGCACGATGTCGATGCCAAAGCCGTCGCCCTTCGCCAGCAGCCAGGCCAGCGCGACCTGGCCGGGCTTGACGCCGCGGGCAGCGGCGATGTCGCTCACCTTGGCGGCCGCCTCGACATTGGCGTCGTAGTTTTCGCCCTGGTAGCGCGGGTCGTTGCGGCGATAATCGCCGTCGGGATAGTCTTCCGCACGCTTGACCTGGCCGGTGAGAAACCCTCGGCCGAGCGGCGAGAACGGCACCAGGCCGATGCCGAGTTCGCCAAGCAGCGGGATGATCTCCGGCTCCAGATTGCGCTCCCACAGCGAATACTCGCTCTGCAACGCCGACACCGGATGCACGGCATGCGCCCGGCGGATGTTGGCTGCACCCGCTTCCGACAGGCCGAAGAAGCGCACCTTGCCTTGCGCGACGAGTTCGCCGACGGCGCCCGCGACATCCTCCATCGGCACCGCCGGGTCGACGCGGTGCTGGTAGAGCAGGTCGATACGGTCGGTTCCGAGGCGGCCGAGCGAGGCTTCCACCGCCTCTCGAATGTGCTCGGGCCGGCTGTCGGTTCCGGTCTGCTTGCCGTTTTCGATGCGGAAGCCAAATTTCGTGGCGATCGTCACCTGGTCGCGCTTGCCCTTCAATGCCCGGCCGAGCAGGGCTTCGTTGTCGTAAGGGCCATAGACTTCGGCGGTGTCGAGGAAGGTGCAGCCGAGGTCGATGGCACGGTGCAGCGTGGCGATGGATTCGGCCTCGTCGGCCGGGCCATAGGACTGGCTCATGCCCATGCAGCCGAGGCCGATAGCCGAGACCTGCAGCCCCTGGCTGCCGAGCTTGCGTGTTTTCAGGGTCATGGCAGGCGTTCTCCGGAGGGGGCGCAGCGATTATAGCGTCAGCAGGTTCAATCGATACGCCTATTCGATCACGATGTGGCTATTCGATCAGGATGTGGCTATTCGATCAGGATGTGGGCTTCGCGCGCTGCTTCGACGAGCGCCGCCCTGGCGACGTCGGGGGCAACATCGCCGCTCGTCGCCCGCTGGCAGGCGCGCAGTGCGGACCGATGCTTCGGGCTGCCTGCGTCACGCCAATGTGTGGTGAGCAAATCAATGGCCTGCTGTGTATTGGACAGATGATGGATGGAACCGGTGACGCCGACCGAAACCGCCACAGGTTTGGAGAACCATGCCGTTTGCATTGGAACCACCTCAATTGGGCTGAAGCAATAAACGCTTATGTCCGCTCAAGGTTTCGTCGCTACCAATCAATCTGGCGTGATAGATTGCCGATACCCCCAGCGGCATTGGGCCCCACATTGTCCGCGGGGCTCACATGTTCGAGGCGACGTCGCGGGTGGGCGGAGTTTTGGGTTTGTGGGCGGCGCGTTGCCGCGTCGCCTGGTGGGCAGGGCGGGGTTTGACCGTGTTCACGGTCGTGGGCGCCTGCGCCTTGCGGCGCTTGAGCCAGTTGGCTGACAGTTCGGCAAGGAGACTGCGCAAGTCTTTCACGACGTCCTCCTCTTGTAGGGCGACTAGGTAATTGCCGTCGCCCCAACTTGTTCCACCGCAAACTCCTTCCGCCAGAAATAAAAGTTCTTGCCGGCGAAAGCAGCCGGGCATCACCTGCCGATATAGGCGGCCAGTTCGTCCGGCGTCCCGTTCGGGAAGGCCTGTTTCAGAAAATCCAGGAACGCCGACACGCGCGGGCTGAGCAGCCGCCGGGAGGGGTAGAGCGTCCAAAGAGCGATCTCAGGGGCGTCGATGTCCCCCCAATTCACCAACGTGCCGTCAGCCAAATCGTGGGCCACCAACGAAATGGGAAGACGTGCCGCACCGACCCCCGCCCGCACCGCATCGCGCACCATAATGAGCGTTCCCAAAGCGAGGACCGGCTCGATTTTGATCGTCGACCGGCCACCCTCGGTCTTCACGTGCCATGTTTGCCGTTCGCCTTTCCCGCGCGCAACGGCAGGGGCCGGTCCACCGGTGCGAGGAAGGTGAGGGCTCGCCACGACGACCAGCCGGTCGCGGAGAAACGCCCGTCCGACCAAGCTTTCGTCGGGATCCGGGTTGACCCGGATCACCAGGTCGTAGCCTTCCTCGATCATGTCCACAGCCCGGTCCTCCGTCGTGACCTCCAGCCTCACCTCCGGAAATTTGAGGGCAAATCCCGCGGCGATCCTCCCCATCGCGGTCTGAGAAAAAAGCAGGGGCGCGCTGATCCGCAGTCTCCCCTTGGGTCTTTGACCGCCCGAGGCGATCGCCGCGGCCGTCTCGTCCAGTTCGGCAAGCAACGCCCCCGTCCGCTCGAAAAGCGCCCGTCCTTCCTCGGTCAGCTTCAGGTTACGCGCACCCCGTTCAAACAGGCGCAGGTCAAGGCTGCTCTCCAAGTCTCCAACGCGCCGCGACAGGGTTGCCTTGGGCCGGCCGGTGGCCCGTGCCGCCTTGCCGAAACCGCCATGGCGGGCAACGAGGTTGAAATCGGTGAGGGCCAGAATATCCATAGGTGTTCCACCAGTGAGACGGTGCGTCTAAAATTTCGGTCTGTTTGAGTGTTTGTGAGCCACACATATTGGGCCTGTCAAGCAACCCAACAGGAGAAATTCCATGACCATCCTCGTTACCGGCGCCACAGGCAATGTTGGCCGCCAAGTCGTCGAGCACCTCGTCAAGCGCGGCGCCGACGTCCGTGCTCTCGTCCGCGATCCGTCGAAAGCCAGCTTCCCGGCGGGCGTATCGGTCGCGCAAGGCGACTTTCTCGATGTCGATTCACTGCGCAAAGCCATGTCCGGCGTTTCCACCCTGTTCCTCTTGAACGCCGTGGTGCCGGACGAATTCACCCAGGCTTTGGTCGCGCTGAACGTCGCCCGATCGGCGGGCATCGAGCGGATCGTCTATCTCTCGGTGATCCATGCCGACGTGTATGTGAACGTGCCGCATTTCGCCGGCAAGTTCGGCGTCGAGCGAATGATCGAGCAGATGGGCTTCCAGGCTACGATCCTGCGCCCGGCCTATTTCATCCAGAACGACCTGATGATCGAAGACGTCATCACCGGCTATGGCACCTACACAATGCCGATCGGCGCCAAGGGTCTCGCCATGGTCGACGTGCGTGATATCGCCGAGATCGCCGCTCTCGAGCTGCTGCGCCGCGAACGGTCCGCGGAGCCGCTTGCGCTCGAGCGGATCAACCTCGTCGGTCCGCAGACACTGACCGGGACGGATATCGCGGCCATCTGGTCCGACGTGCTCGCCCGGCCGATCAGCTACGGCGGCGACAACACCGAAGGTTTCGAGCAGAATCTCAAGCAGTTCCTGCCTGCCTGGATGGCCTACGACATGCGCTTGATGGGCGAACGGTTCCTGACGGACGGCATGCTGCCCGAGGCCGGCGACGTCGAGCGCCTGACCGCGCTTCTGGGCCGCCCTCTGCGTCCCTATCGCGACTTCGCCTCACAAATCGCCGGCTCTGCCTGACGGAACGGCTCCGGTCATCACCCGGTTCAGAAACAGCAGGGCGGCCTTTTGAGAAGGCCCCCTGTTCAGCCGGTACCGTCTTACTGCAGGGTGGCCGGACCAGGCCCGTCGCGTTGGGCGATCATCCGCCCGCCATCGTCGCCACCGAGACCATCCACGAACAGGCCAGCCACGCCGTCGAAATTGGTGAGCCCGTCGAATTCAATTGCGGCGCCAATCAGCTGGGCTGCCTGGAAGACAAGGTATTCGACGTCCTCGAGGGCGATGTTTTCGGCCAGGTTCCTGACCCTTACATGTTCCGCCACCGCCGTGATGCTGACGATGCCGGTCTTCCTGAAGGCGATCTGGACCGCTGAACGGACGTCATCGCGCAGTCGCGCCGAGTAATCATACCGCATCGAAACCTCCCAAAGGGAACGGTTTTCTGTTCAGGTTGCACAATGCGGCAGAGGCTTCGTCTTGGCAAGTCACGAATTAAATAATATATAAATAAATCAGCTAGTTAGCATAGTTATCCAAGTATGCGCCTTACGCCGAATACCATCGCGCTCATCATGCGCATGAGAAGCAGTTCACTCATCGCGAGGTCTTGACGCGCTAGGAGCGCTTTCCTAACTATTAGGTAAGCGAGTTGAATACTCATTCAAGGTATCGGGATCCTGAGCGAGGGAGCGCGATGACTGAACTGGAACGCCCGGAACGGTTGCAGATCATGCTGACGTCAGACGAGCTGGCTGCGCTGGAAAACTGGCGCTTCGACAAGCGTATGCCGAGCCGTTCGGCCGCGGTCAGGGAATTGCTGCGGCGCGGGCTTGCCTCGGACGGCTTCCTGACGGCGGAGCAAGGGGCGAAGTCGCAAGACTTCGGCATCCTACCAACCGCCGGCGGCAACGGCATTTCCGAAAGCGGCAAGGAGTAGCGGTTCACCGCGCGTGAGCCGCTCCAGTCCTTTCAGGCTGCCGGTCGCCGCAACGCGGTGCCGACCGGCCCAGCGGACCATAACTCTCGATTCAGAGGATGTTGGTCGTCACTTCGACGACGATCGCGGCACCTTCCAGGCTGCCATTGGTGACGTGCACGACACGCGATACCCGCAGATCCTGCGTGGTTCCATCGATCGACAGCGCAACGCTTTCGCCGATCCGCGGAACCGCCTGAAAAACCGCGTCCGTGGCCTCCGGCCGGTTGTCGATCGATATGCGGCAGTTGACGGTCATGAGATGTCTCCTGTGTCGGCCCGGTGGTCAACGCGGGGTCCGCGAAATGGTTTCAGGAGCCGGATGCAACTTGACGGCGCCCAGATCCGTAAAACACTAATTGCTCCATTGTTCATCGTAACGGAGCAACAGGGCCCGCTGGGGGCGTTGGGGCTGCCCCGGCGAGCTTGATCCGCCTTGCCAGGGGCGTGGCATCACCGGGGTATGGAGACGAGTTTCGGCGCCCGCAATTCCCCGGCCATCCTTGCCGCCTGGAAAATTGTCATCAAAACCAGGATGGGCTCACCCTCGGTCGGGTTGATGGTTAGCACGACGCGGCCAAGCTCGTCGCTCATGCCGCAAGACCAGTCCTTGACGGCTATCACCTTTCTCGCGGCCATATGCCGTTCTCCTGCACGGGAGGTTCTCTGCCGGCTACGCCGTCTGGAGTTGGTCGACAGAACCTTCGCCTGACATTGCAACCAGCCGAAATGCGGCAAATGCGGCCAATATCATGAAAACCGCCGTGACGTTCAGGGACATCGTCGACGCAAGGACGCCCCCGTCAAAGCAACTCAGTTCCATGCGCTGTACCCCTTCAAGCCACTGACGGCCTGGATGATGATCCTGCTTCGAGTGAAATACAAGCGCGCGCTAATGTGCTGAAGTCGGCTGGCCAGTCTGCGCGCGGCTTCGAACCAGCCAAGCGCTTGGTTGCTGGTTCCCGCTCAAGGGCTCGAACCTCGATTCACGCCTTCAAAGGGCGCTGTCCTACCATTAGACGAAGCGGGAAAATGCACGTTGCGCCCCACCCCTAGCCGGTTCGCGCGCCGGGATCAACGCACTGCGGCGGCAAAGCCGATTGGAAGCGCGGTGTCAGTCCGGAAAGTTGGTGACAGGTTCCTCGCAGCGGTAGATCGGGCAGCTGCCGTCACGGGTCGGGACATAGGCCGACATCGGCACCTCCGGCCAGTCGCATTCGTTGCCGAACTGCCTGACATAGCGGTCATAGGTGTTGGGGCCTGTGGTCAGCACCACGGCATGGCGGCTTTGGAGCAGTTGCCGGAGCTGGTCGCAACTCATCGTGCGGGTGTCGGGCCTGGCTTCGGCGAGGCCGGTCGCGGCCAGCAGGATCGCTGCCGTCAAGGCAATTCGGCGCATTGGCATGGCTGTTCCTCGAATGGACATATCGGCCGAAACTCGCATCCCGCCGGGTGGTTCCGCAACCGCCGGCTCGCCGTCTGTGGCAGCGCAACCAAATGGTCCGTCGTGCATTGCTGGGGATGGATGGCAGGAAGCCCTACAAAACTCCGCAATGGCGGCCCGGAAGCGGGGATCGCGAGGCCATGTGCTGTTCCTTCTGCGGCGGGCGCGACCACAGCTACGAGGACTGTCCACAAAGGAATCCCGACGCCGATGCAGTGCCCGTTGCGCCGCCCAACGGCGCTGGCTCCGAAAAAGCAGGCCGATAAGACGGACAGGGCGAAGCGGTCACCGGGCTTACAGCAGCTCGACTGGATCGGCATTTACGGCCGCAGAGGCATTGCCGAGATGGAGGGCCGGGCATTATCGTGACATGCGTGTCCGCGACCGCAAATGCGGAATGTTGCGCACCGACTGCAACCAAAATGCCCGGTCAGGCATTTCAGGAGGGGAATCCTCACGCAGACGCTGGCGGGAGGCGGCAAGGTGGGGCCACGACGGGGCAATGACAGAATTGGCAAGCGTCGATAGCCTGCTCGAAATCACTGCCCACGCTCGGCTGGCGGCGATTGTCGATTCGTCCTTCGACGCCATCGTCAGCAAGGACCTGAACAGCATCATCACCAGTTGGAACGCGGCGGCGCAACGCATGTTCGGCTACACCGCCGAAGAGGCCGTCGGCCGCTCCGTGCTCATGCTCATCCCCGATCATCTCAAGGATGAAGAGACCGACATCATCAGCCGGGTTCGCAAGGGCGAACTCCTGGCCAGCTATGAGACGATCCGCCGGCGCAAGGATGGCGGCCTCATCGCCGTGTCGCTGACCATTTCGCCGATCAGGAACGCGTCCGGCGAGATCATCGGCGCATCGAAGATCGCCCGCGACATCACCGCCAGCAAGGAGAGCGAGCGTCGGATCAGGCTTTTGCTCCGCGAGGTGAACCATCGCGTCAAGAACCAGTTCGCGGTGATCCTCTCGATGATCCGGGAGACCAGCAAACGCTCGACCGATCCGCGCGAGTTCGAGGAGATGATCCGTTCCCGCATCATGGCGCTGTCGCGGTCGCACGATCTGCTGGTGAACTCGGAATGGGCCGGCGCCAGCCTCTTCGACCTTGCCCAGGAGCAGCTCAAGCCGTTCGGCCACGAGGCGCGGGTATCGCTTTCCGGACCGCTTTTGACCCTGCAGCCGAATGCCGTGCAAAATCTTGGCATGGCGTTTCATGAACTCGGCACCAACTCTTCCAAATATGGCGCGCTGGCGAGCGAAGCCGGGCGGCTGGAGATCACCTGGCGGATCGTCGAAGGCGCTTCGGACAAGCTGGAAATCCATCTGCTCTGGGACGAGACGATGCCGGTGCGTGAGGGAGAGCGGCCCGGGGGGCGGCAAGACGAAAGCACGCGCAAGGGTTTCGGCACCGTCGTCCTGCAACGGGTCGCGCCGCAATCGCTGAACGGCTTGGCGGTGCTGGATCGCAGCCCGGGCCATCTCAGCTGGTCGCTGACGGCGCCGCTGGATTCGATCATCGTTCCGCAGCTCGGCGCTGACCTGCCTGAAACCGAAACGTCCTGACCCATCAAGGGGAGGGCGAAGGTAACTCCGATCGCGCGGAGATGCGGTGACCGGTCTCACTGAAGAAGCCGGCCAGCAGATCGGCCGTCCGCGCCGGGTCCTCCTCGGGGAAGAAGTGTCCACCCGGCATCGCCTGGCCGCGCACATCCTCAGCCCAGCCGCGCCACAGCGCCAGCGGCCCGCCTTCGCCGGCATACCAATCCGCCAACGCGCCCTGACCGCTCCATAGCGCCAGCAGCGGGCAGCGGATGCGCCGGCCGGCTGCCTTGTCGGCATGGTCATGCTCGCGGTCGAGCGTGGCTGCCGCCCGATATTCCTCGCAGATGGCATGGGCGTGGGCAGGCGTACGCAGGGCCTCGACATAGGCCCGACGCACTTCGGCTGGAAACGCCGATGGCTGTGAGCCCCAGCCGTTGAGCGCATTGTCGACGATCGCCTCGGCGGCGCCGGACAGGATCTTTTCGGGCAATGGCTCGGGCTGCGCCAGCAGCGACCATGGCCAATAGCCCAGCGCCAGCCTGGCGTCGGCGCGGTCCCAGGCATCCGCGGTCGGCACGATGTCGAGGACGGCGAGCCTGTCGATGCTGCCCGGATGGTCGAGCGCCATGCGGTAGGCGACACGCCCGCCGCGATCATGGCCGGCGACCATGAAGCTGCTGAAACCCAGCTTCTCCATCAGCCTCACCAAATCGTCCGCCATGGCGCGCTTGGCATAGGGTGCGTGGTCCGGAGTGGACGCCGGACAGGAGCTGCCGCCATAGCCGCGCAAATCGGCGCAGACGACGCTGAACCGGCTGGCCAGAGCGGGCGCGATGTCGCGCCACATCAGATGCGTCTGCGGAAAGCCGTGCAGCAACAGCAATGGCGGCCCGGTCCCGGCACGCAGGCAGAATATGCCGGCATCGCCGGTGTCGATTTCCGCGCCTTGAAAACCTTCGAACATGACCGCCTCCGGCACGCGCAACGGCCGGCGAACGGGTTTGGTTGCAATGCCGCCCGGCGACGCGGCCAACCTTTTTCGTCGACAGGCGTTGTCCCTGTGAAGGGAAGGTCGCCGCGGGCGACCGTGAAAGAAAGAAGGAGGCAGGGATGAGAACTCTCGCCATCATGCCATTCGGCCTTATGCTGGCGCTGGCAGTGCCGGCCGCAGCCCAGCAGCAGAACGACAGCCAGGCGCCGCAGGCCGACAAATGCAGGGCTCAGACCGGGCAAGGGGCAAAACAGCAGCCTGAAAAGCAAGCCGATGACGGCAATTTGACCGCGAAGCTCAACGACTGCGGCGGCGTGCTGAAACCGCCCCCGACGGGAGACCAGGGCATGGCGGCGCCGGCCCCCGACGAAGGCAAGACGCCGGTGATCAAGCCGGGTGAAGTTCCACCCCAGCCGCCGAAGCAATAAACGCCGGCTCACTGGTATTATCGCACAAGCTAATGGAACCTCGTTTTCTCGGGAGCGTTTTTCTCACGACTTGGAATTTGGAGAGATTATCGTGAGAGATATTGCAGCCACAGCCACGTTGCTTGCGTCGATCGCCATCGTGATTGCATTGATTCTTCTGGTGCCGAAGAGCTTTGGATTCGAAACCTCTCAGCCGATTGTCCAGGGCGAGCTTCCAACGAAATGACAAAGCAGGCGAGGCACGACGTCTGCTTCCTTTGACACCTACCGCACCAAGACGCCGGCGTGGCTGCAGAGCGCTGCGAATGCTTCCTGCGCCTCGGCGGCGCCTGTCTGGGTTTCCAATGCGGCTTCGACCTTCTCGCGCGCCGCCTGGTAGAACGGGCCGCGCTTGGCCTGCGGCCAGTCGATCAGGATTTCGCTGGCATCCCTGAGCGTAGCGACGTCGCGGATCGTGTCCGACCCATGCGGCTTGATCCGCATCGGTGTGGGCAAAATGAGCTCGGACATGTCCTGTTTTCCAACTACTGCAGGAGTTTTGCTTCGCGCGCGGCGTCGATCACCGCCTGCATCGCTTTTTCCGGCGGCGTCCAGCCATCCAGCGCATCGCGGCAGCTGCGCAACGCCGCCCGGTAGCGCCGTCCCTGGCCAGCCGGCCAGTCGCCGAGGCATTCCAGGCCTTCCCAGGCGCTGCGGACGATGCGCTCGCGCTCAGGCGCGAATTTCAGCCTGATGGGGCGGGGAAACATCTTGTCGTTCAACGGTCGTCTCCAGATTGCCGCAAGTCGCCGGGCGACATGCGTGAGAGGCGTCCGGTAACGTCGGCGGCAGGGCAGGGTTCCCTTGCCCGGAGATCAATCTCTGCGTCGATGTCCGACAGCGATCTCGGCGTCGGCGCTTCGGCGTTGTACGTGGCTGGGCGGTCATGCTCGAACTGTTCGGCGCCTGGCAAAGCGTGCAGCCAGGTCTCGCGCCTGGAGGTCCACAATTCATATTCGGGCACGAGATCGGTCGGCGCGATGTCGAGGCTGCCGATTGCCACCTCGGCCTCGTTGTCGTCGACCCAGGCGACGCGGCCGCCGCATGTCGGGCAAAAGCTGCGCGTGCCATAGGAGCTGACGAGGCCGGTGGTCTCGAAGGCCTCGCGCGGCCAGATGGCAAAGGCCGAATAGACCGAACCGCCGGCCTTGCGGCAATCCTTGCAATGGCACAGGCCGACGCGCAGCGGCGCGCCGTGAACCTCGAACTGCACGCCGCCGCACAGGCAGCTGCCGGTCCTGCGTATGGTGTCGGACATGACAACCTCCCTCAATGCGTGGCGCTGCGGGCCGGGTGGGACAGATGCTCGTCTGCCGTTTCGTTGGCCAGGATGAGAAACCGGGAAAAAGACATCCTGTTCACCGTACCACCAGGCCCGGTTGACGCGGCCCGCAGCGTCTTCAACGCCGCCCAGGCGAAATGGTTTCGGCTAGCCGCGGGCCGCCATATGGGCGTCGAGCTTCTTGCGCGAGGGTCCGTAGCGCTTGATGATGGTCTGTGCCTCGCTTGGCGGAATGCCGTATTTGCGGGCAAAGGCGGCAACCTCGTAGGGCTCTTCGCCCGAGACCTGCTTGCGGTCCTGTTTCGTCTTCGACTTGTCGTCAGCCATCTCAGGCCTCGCTTTCTGTTGTCGGGGAAACGCGCAACCTTCGGCGCCCGCGATCAACACGACATAACACAGATCGGCGCCGCCGGTTCCACCAGGCGACACGGCCAGGCTGCAACCGGCCTGTATCAGGCCGATGGCCGCATCGGGTCGGCGTCGGCAGCGTGGTCGCCGTCACATTCGGAGCATGCCGCGCTGAGGCCGGGGCAGCCGCGCCGGTGGGTGCCGGCAGGGCAACAATGGCCGTTGGAACTCGTCCAGCGCGGACATTGGAAGACCTGGCCAGCGCCGCCGCAGCCGCTGCATTCCAGCGTCGCCGACCCCACGCCACGAGGTGTCGCCCCAAACCTGACGCTTGTTCGCAAATTTCAGCCCACCCAAAATTGCTGCACCGGCACACCGCTGCATTAGCCCCGGCTAACAATATCACATTCGTGATTACCAACAAGTTTCAATCGCGCGATGCGCCGGAAAGCCGTTCGGGCCGGCGTGTCGTCAGGCCGGCTTCAGCCGCATCGCGGCGAGATACATGAGCGCCGAGGCGGCCTGCCCGCGGTCCCAGCCGGCAGCCTCGACCTTGCGGAGCAGGGCGTCGAGATGCGGAGCCAGCATATCCCTGCATTCCTGTTCGTAGGCGGTGCTCATCGCCGGATGCCGCGGTGCGCCGATGGTCAATGCCTTGGCCATGTCCGTTTCCCCCTTTGAGCGAGCAACGCTATACCGTCGGCCGACAAACCGAAGATCGCTCCCTGCCGTCGGTGTGAGGCTTCGAAGCCTGCTTCGACCCGCGGCAAGCGCCCTGTCGAGAAAAATTGGCCTGGCGTGTCGGATCTGGCTCCAGTCGCGCGTCCTAGGAGCGAGCAACCTGCAAAGCTGGAGAACGAGCATGTCGTCGCAAATCACTCAATCGCCGTGGCAGACCGCGGCCCTTCTCATCGCCCGGCTGATTTTCGCCGGCGTCTTCCTGATGGCCGTGACGTTCAAATTCATGGGCATGGCGGCCACCGCCGGCTATATCGCCGCCGCCGGCTTTCCGTTTCCGCTGTTTCTGGCCTGGTGCGCGGCGATCCTGGAAGTCGCGCTGATGCTCTGCTTCCTGACCGGCGCCTTCTTCACGCAGGCGGCCCTGGTGGCCGCCGCCTATGTGCTGTTCCTGGCCTTTGCCTTCCACGGACCCAGCCACTGGGCCGGCAACCAGGCCGAGTTCGGCTTCTTCATCGACCATTTTTCGTTCCTGGCCGGACTGCTGTTTGCGGCGGTGCATGGACCGGGCAAGGTGCTTTCGCTCAATTTGGGATGGCCGGGCAGGGCTTGAGGCGAGGCCGGTCGGCCCCCGCGCGAAGGACGCGCGCCGGGCCCGGCACCGCTCACAGCTGGTCGTTGTAGGGTTCCTTAATCTTGCCGACCATGCGGGCCAGCTTTGAGAAGGACGGCAGCTCCGCCTCCGGCTGGCACTGGTTGGCGAGTTCCAGCAGCCGGATCGGAAAGTTGACGGCGTCGCGGCTGGATGCGGACATACCTTCGGATCGTTCCTCGTTGGTTTCGCCGGCCTCGGTCTTGCGCAGGGCCAGGTCGATTTCCTCCGCCGTCAGCACCCCCTTTCGAACCAGGAGACGATTGATCGAGGCGACGGCCATCAACAGGCCTTCGAGTTGCAGGTTGGCGACATTCATGGCGATTGCTCCCGTGGCTGGGGTTGAAACGCACGAGCGGCATTTCCGCTCCAGAAAGTCTGCGGGCGAACGCCTATTCCTGCGTCAGCCGTTCGCCATATTCGCGCCACAGCGCCTTGACCTCCAGCTTGCCGAGGCTGCCGATCGAAACATCCCCACAGCTGATGGCGACGGCGCCGACGTCGTAGTGGGGGTAGGCGTTGGCGACGAAACGGATGGCTTCGCCCAGCGAACGCACTCGGATGACTGGATCGGCCTGACCCTGGCCGGTGCTGCGCACCCCGGAAACCGTGGCTGGTGCATGCCGCATCCTGAACACGGATGCCATGGCTGGTCTGTCCATCGTCCTCTCCACAAGGCCGTGCGACGGGAATCATTCCATGAGCTTCGACGAATGATTTCACACCTGCCGGCTTATGACCAGCCGCCGGCAAAAGCAGGGTTTTACGCGCTTTGCCAGCGTCGCTCAGCGCGGGAGTTTCGACCAGACTAGGAATTTTTTCTCAGAAAGTGGTTGACGGGGTGAGTGCAGCTATGCTACATTTTTGCCCATGGTGCTGAGTTGCGCCAACAACCCGCCCCCGAGGCGGGTTTTTTGTTTCTGGGCTAGACATGTCGGCGGGACAGAGGGGGGCGCCAAGGAATGCCATCCTTCGCCCGATGACTCATTTCGCAATCCGAGAGACGACCCATGACCCGCTACGCCACGATCATCACCGATGCTGACGGCCAGGAAATCGTCAGCGCCATCGGCGAATTCGAAGGCGCCGCACCGCAGCCACGCCTGGGGCGTGTCGAGCAGGTCGCACCCGGCATAAAGATCGGCATGGTGCGGGATGCGGCCGGCGGCTTTTGTTTTTCGCAGGCCGGCATTGCCGGACCCCTTGTCGGTCTCGTCATGGCGCGGCTCAAGGCGCGAGCCGGTGTGGCAAAGCCTGTCGGTGCGGCGAATCCCGCCCAGGCGACAGGGCCGAAGCGCGCCAAGAAGGCAAAGAGGAAAACGGTTCGCTCGAAGAAGCGAGCCAGCCGGCCCGGACCGGCGGCGCCCAAGGTCGAAATGGTTTCCGCTGCCGGTGCCAGCGCCATGGACCAGGTCCATGACTGATAAAACCGCAACCGGGCCGACGCGCCGCAAGCCGGCGAGACGCAGGCCCGCCGCCAAACCGGCCGCGACACAGAAGCCGCCCCGCAAGCGCGCCAAGAAAACACTGGGCGACGATTTCCTGGCCGCCGTGCGCGCCGATTTCCGTACACATGGCGCCGGCGTCATCGCCGAAGTGCGGGCCGACAAGCCGGACCAGTATCTGAAGATCGTGCTGTCGGTGCTGCCCAAGGATTTCGATGCCAAGATCAACCAAATGGACGGCCTGAGCGATGACGAAATCCGCAGCCGCATCCGCGCCCTCGAGGCCGTCGTCAAGCCGTTCCTCGAAGAGCCGGGCGATGTCCGTGAAGACGGAATATCTGGCGCTGCTGACGGAACTGGACAGACGGCGCCGGACCAATCAACTGGCGGCCTATAGACCGTATCTGACGCTGCCGGCGGTTTCCTACGCCAGGATCGCCGGCCTGCCGATGCCCGATCCCGCCGACGACACCACCACAGACTTGAGCGGATGAAGTGTTCATATATTGTTAAGCAAGAGGTAGACCACAGAAGACGGAAGCCATCTCCATCATCAAACGGGAGTAGCTTTCATGAACAAGTTCACTGTTATTTTCGCCGCTGTTGCAGTTGCATCGTCCGTTGGAGCCGCCGAGGCAGGTTGTGGGTGCGGAGGTTCGGGCGGCTGGGGAGGCAATTCGAGCAGCCTGATCAATGTTTCGCCGTCCATCGACCTTGGCAAGATCACCGCGCTGAACGACGTGCTCAGCGGCAACAACATCCTGAGCGGCAATGTCGTCTCAGGCATTCTAAACGGCAACAAGACCGGCATCGTCGGTGGCGTTCTGAGCGGGCTCGGCGTGAACCTGCTGGGCGGCAACAGCTACAGGCTGGGCAAGCGCCACTAGTCCGGCGCTGCATTTCAACTGTCGAAGGCAACCCAAAATAGCCGTTCCGGTGCGCCGGGCGGGCTATTTCGCGTGTCGGGCCGATCAAGCGAGGATGTTGACCGCGCGTGCCGCGACCAGCGCGATGGTCAGCAGCGAGATCATGGCCTCGGCCATCATCAGCAGCTTGGCGCGCTGGGAAAGGGGCAAGGTATCGGTGGGCGAAAACGCTGTCGCATTGGTGAAGGCGAGGAAGAAATAATCGACGAAACCGGGCAGCCAATCTCGGAGGTCACGGTCGTTCAACGTCATCTGCGCGAACAGGAAATCGGCCTGCGCAAGCTTGACGAGGCCGCAGGTCGGCGGGCCGCCGCGGTCGGTGCTCCAGAACCACAAGGCAAAGACGATGACGTTGGTGACCCAGATGTTGAGTGCGTCGATCAGCAGCGTCGTGCCGCTGTTGCCGCCATGGCCCTCCAGCAAGGCACGCACCAGCAGGACCAGCGAACCGCAGTTCATGATGCTGATGATGGCGGTCATGGTCAGGGCTGTTCTGCGGATCATGACCCGAAACTGGCCGATCGCATGCCACTCGTGGTCCTCGACCGCCTTGCGGGTGGCGGCCTGTGTCCAGGCGGTGGCCACCGACAAGGGCAGCAGCAGAGCGGCCTCCAGCGCGGGCGCTAGCCAGCGCGGCCCGAATGAGAGATTGTTGATGACCAGAAGCTGCAGGCAGATGATGACGAGAACGGCCGCACGGGCCATCCAGAAATCGAGCGCACGGTAGTGGATGATGGCATGGTGGTGGCGCATTTATCAAATCCTGGATGCTTTTTTGGGGACGGGAACCGGTCAGGCGTAGCCGACGCCTGCCGCGATCACGCCCGATGCGCCGTGCCCGGCATGTTCAGGGCGCCCCGGGACGGCGTGTTCCATTGTTGTCCTGCTGGCATGTGATGATGAGAGAGGCGGCATGGTGGCGCGAAACTCTGCCTCAATCTTGGTTTTGCCATGGTCGCCCAAGTATACATTTTCGTAAGCTTCGAGTTCTGGGCTGTTCCAAAAACCGTCCGGTGTGATTTATCCACCGCATGACGCGAATCGACGAACCCATGAACGGTTGGCTGCCGGTCGGCAGTTCTGTTCCAGGCGACTGGCGGCAGTCGTCGATCTGGCAGGGGCTGACGCGCTATCCAGAAGCCGGCCTAGCGCTTTTATGCCTGACACAGATCCTGTGCTGGACCGTGGCGCCCGCGCTTGTCGACGTGTCACCGCCCAACGATGTCGTCGAAGGCTTCATGTGGGGCCGCGAATGGGTGCTGTTGACCTACAAGCATCCACAGCTTCCCGGCTGGCTGCTCGAGATCAGCCATCTTCTGACCGGATCGTTCCGCTGGCCGCAATATCTCGTGGCTCAGCTAACGATCTCGGCCACTTTCGTGCTAGTCTATCTGCTGGCCCGCGACATGCTCGGGCGAACCCGCGCGCTGGCCGCCGTGCTTCTGATGCCCTCGCTCTATTTCTTCGGCTGGCCGACCCCACAGTTCAATCATGACTACGCGCAGATGCCCTTCTGGGCCGCTATCTGCTGGCTGTTGTGGCGTGCGGGCCGTGGTGGTGGGCCGGGCTGGTGGCTGGCGCTCGGGCTGGTGTCGGGCGTCGGGCTCTATGCCAAGCTTTCCACCGGCCTATTATTGCTTTTCGGGGCGATCTGGCTGCTGTCGGACACACGCGCACGCAGTCGGCTCGCCACGCCCTGGCCATGGCTCGGGCTCGCGGTTTTCGGCGCTGTCGCCGCTCCACTGGCCGCCGAACTCTGCCGCGTCGATTTCCTGCCGCTGACCTATGCCGCCTGGCGCGATCAGTGGGTGGTGGCTCATCGCTCCCGCTTTTATTATATCGGCGTCCAGATGGCTGGGCTCTGCGGCTTTCTTCTGGTGCTGGCGATATCAGGGCTGCTGCGGCGCTCGCCCGCGCCGCAAAAGCCCGTCGGGCGCGGCACGCTGGTCTATCTCTTGTGGATGGGGGTTGGCCCGGCGATCCTCGTCATGGTGGCGTCCCTGTTCACCGGCGCCGGCGAGGCCTGGGGCGCGCCGATGTACAATCTTGCTGGCGTTGTGGCGCTCGCCTTGCTGGGCCATCGCCTCGGCGCCATCGAGATGCGAAAGCTGGCGATCTGCGCGCTCATCTCCATTGTCGGCATATCCGGTGCCTATGCGGGCATCCGCTGGACGAAATGCAATCTGCGTGGGCGCATGGACGCCGTCTGCTGGCCGGCGCAAAAGATCTCGGATGAGGCAGAGGCTGTCTGGCACGCTGCGACGCCCGATCGGCTCGACATCGTCGGCGGCCATGCCCTTATTGCGCCGCTGGCGGGCCTCAATGCCTATGACAAGCCGTCGATCTTCACCGAACTGAACATGCAGTACGCCCCCTGGATCACCAAGGAGCGGCTGCGCGAGCATGGCATATTGCTGGTCTGGCCCGGGCGCGATGTGCCATCTTATCTGCAGGCGTGGGTGGGCGACATCCCGGTCAAAACCGTTCTTTTCGACTGGTCGCTCAAGGCGCCGCCGGTGGCGATTAGCTTCGCAGCCATTCCGCCTGGCGCGCGGCAGTTGCCGGGTGCTATCGACGGCCTCGCCCGACCGAGCAACTGAAGCAGATCCGCCGGTCCGCTGGACGAAGCAGGTGACAATGCCCATCTATGTCCAGACAAACTTGCCTTTGAGGAGACGTGATATGGCGACTTCGACCGAACGCGCAGTCCTTGCCGGTGGCTGCTTCTGGGGTATGCAGGATTTGATACGGCGCTATCCCGGCGTCATTTCCACCCGTGTTGGCTACAGCGGCGGCGACGTGCCCAACGCCACCTACCGCAACCACGGCAGCCATGCCGAAGCCATCGAGATCAATTTCGATCCGGCCATCATAAGCTATCGCACGCTGCTGGAACGCTTTTTCCAGATCCACGATCCGACGACCCGCAACCGCCAGGGCAACGATGTCGGGACGAGTTATCGCTCGGCGATCTATTACACCAGCGACGAACAGAAGCGCATCGCCGAGGACACGATCGCCGATGTCGATGCCTCGGGCCTGTGGCCGGGCAAGGTCGTCACCGAAGTCGCACCCGTTGGCCCCTTCTGGGAAGCCGAGCCCGAGCATCAGGACTATCTGGAGAAATATCCCAACGGATACACCTGCCACTTCGTCAGGCCGGGGTGGAAGCTGCCGGTTCGGGAAAAAGCGGTGCCGTAGATACACTGATACGACAGGATTTGAGAAGCCGCGGAGCGCTCGCTCCGCGGCTTCTTTTCATTGCAATTCCTACTTGCCGCAATGGTTGTCATTAACTGTCGGCGCGGTGGTGCCCGGCGACGTTCCACTGGCATCGGGCTGTGCGCCCTGCGGATGGGCAGGGCAATTTTCATCCGCGTTTGAATTCGTGGTGCCCGGTGCTACCGTCGTACTGTTGGTCGTGCCGGGGTCTACCGTGTTCGGCGAAGCCGGCGTATTTGGGTCGACGGTGACCGACTTGCCGCTGCCGCCGGATCCGTCGGTGCCGCTTGTGCCATTGCTCTGCGCCATGGCCGATGTCGCCAGGCCAATGGTGAGCGCCGAAGCTGCGAGGATTTTCATGAACATGGTTTGTCTCCATTGTCTGTGAACTCGTCGCGTAGCGACTGGTGGGACAACCTCGCGGCCTGGTGAAGGTTCCCGATAAATTCTCGCGCCGGCAGAGCCAACTGCTCCCGCCCTGGCGCAATGCTTTTGGCGCAGTGCGATAAAAAAACGGCTTTTCCTTCAACTCGAATGATGCTTTAAGGCGCACATCCACAGGGGTGCTCCGTACGGTCGGGGCTGAGACGGGGGCGGCAAACCCACAGACCCTAGAAGCTGATCTGGGTAATACCAGCGGAGCGAGGCGGGCGATGTTTTCAGGCGCACAGATTTCCCTATATCCCATGACCGACGATTTCGTCGGTGTCATCCTTGGCGCGCTCGGTGCGCTCGATCCCTGGCGCGACAAACTCAGGATCGAGACCGACGACATCTCGACCTTGCTGGTCGGGCCGCCCGAAGTGCTGTTTCCTGCCATGCGCGACCTCTTCGTGGCGGCGGCACGCAGCGGCAAACATTGCGTGTTGTCGGCCACCATCTCGCGCGGCTGCCCTGGCGAGCCGGACGATCCGATCTGCCGCTCCGATGCGTTTGGCGGGCCCGTCGGTCCACTCGGCCCGCGCAAGGACGCGGCCATCGCGGCGGTGCGCAATGCTGCTGCCACCGGCCAGCCTGCGGCGGCGCAGTTCTCGCTCTATGTGATGGGCACAGACGACCACATGGACGAGATCTACGGCTGCATAGACTTTCTCAAGCAGTCCGGCGTCTATGAGCGCTCCAAACATTTCTGCACGAAACTGCGCGGTGATGCCGGTGCGATCTTTTCGGCGCTGGACGAGGCTTTCTGCCGTTTCGGACCAGGCGCTGGCCACGTAACCCTCGACGTCACGGTCTCGGCCAACAGCCCGTCGGCCGTCTGAAGCCGCGCCGCTCTCGCGGCCGTCAAAGGTTATCTCCCGTGGTCTCATCATCAGTCGCTTCGCGCCCGATCGCGAGCTTTCTCGTCAAGGCAATGCCGGCCATGATCTCGGCCGGTTTGCTCCTGCTGGCGTGGGAGCTTTATGCCACCTATTCCGGCATCAGGGCCACGATACTGCCGGCGCCGTCACGCGTCTTCGAGCAAGCGATGCTCAATCGCGAGGCGCTGGTCGACAATGCCGTTCCGACCATCCGTGCCACGCTGCTTGGCTTTGCCTGTTCGCTCAGCGCCGCCTTCGTGCTGTCGATGCTGGTCGACTTCTTCCAGCCGCTGCGGCGTGCGTTGTTTCCCGTCTTCATCGTCAGCCAGACCTTGCCGCTGGTGGCGGTCGCGCCGCTGGTGGTGCTGTGGTTCGGCTTCGGGCTGGCGCCCAAGATCATGCTGGTGGCGCTGGTCACCTTCTTTCCGATGCTGGTCGCATTGGTCGAAGGCTATGAGGCGACCGAGGCCGAGATCGGGCAAATGCTGCGCGCCATGGGGGCAGGGCGCTGGCGCATCTTCCTGCTGGCGCGGCTGCCTTCGGCGCTGCCTTACTTCTTTGCCGGGTTGAGGATCTCCATCACCTATGCGGTGGTCGGCGCCATCTTCGCCGAGTATGCCGGTGCCGCGAAGGGTCTGGGCATCTACATGCTCAACGCCAAAAACAATTTCCGTCCTGATCTGGTTCTTGCCGCCGTCGGTGTCAGCGCGGCGCTGACCCTTGTCCTGTTCGGGTTGACCGTGTTGCTGCAGCGCCTTGCCATGCCCTGGGAGCGAGCCGACAGGGAAACTGCCGGGAAGGGGGCCTGGCGATGAGCCGGCTCGAACTGCGGCATGTGCACAAGGCGTTCGGTGGGCTCGACGTGCTGGCCGATATTTCGCTCAGCGTCGGCGCTGGTGAATTCGTCTCGATCCTTGGACCCTCGGGTGCCGGCAAGTCGACGCTGTTCCAGCTTCTGACCGGCGCCGAGCATGGCGAGGGCGAGATGTTGTTCGACGGCGCGCGGCTCGACGACCACGGCAGGCACTTCGCCTTCATGCCGCAGCGCGACGCGCTGATGCCATGGCGGCGCATCCTCGACAACACGACGCTCGGGCTCGAAGTGCAAGGTATGAGGAGACAGGCGGCGCGGGCGCGCGTTGCGCCGTTGTTTGCCGAATTCGGGCTTGCCGGCTTCGAGCGGCATTTTCCCGCGCAGCTGTCCGGCGGCATGCGCCAGCGCGCGGCCTTGCTGCGCACCGTGGTGCAGGAGCGCGACATGCTCCTGCTCGACGAGCCGTTCGGCGCGCTCGATGCGCTGACCCGCACCGCCATGCAGCGCTGGCTCGAACAGATGTGGCGGCATCATCGCTGGACGGCGCTCTTGATCACCCATGACGTGCGCGAAGCCGTGTTCCTGTCCGACCGCATCTATGTGCTGTCGGCGCGCCCGGCCCGCATCGTGCGTGAAATCAGGGTGCCGTTGCCGCGCCCGCGCAGCCTTGGCGGCGATGCCGCGCGCCAGGCAAGCGCGCTCGAGGCCGAAATCCTCGACATCATCCTCAACCCCAATCCATCCAAAGGACACGATCATGACTGACTTGACGCGCCGGCAGGCCTTGTTGCTGACCCTTGCCACCGGCCTTCCCTTGATTGCCGGAACGCGTCGGGCTCGAGCACAATCGGCGGCACAAAAGGTCACCGTCGCCCTCGACTGGACGGTCAACACCAACCACATCGGACTGTTCGTCGCCCGCGACAAAGGATTTTATCGCGAGGCCGGACTCGAGGTCGACATCCTGCCCTACAGCGATACCGGTGCTGGCACGCTGGTCGCAAACCGCGTCGCCGATTTCGGCATCAACGGCACCATCAGCCTGTTCACCCAGAGAACCGCCGGGGCGGATCTGAAGGGCGTCTATGCGGTGGTGCAGTCCGAAACAGGCCGCGTGGTCTTCAATGCGGCGCGCAACGAGATCAAAAGCCCAAGAAGCCTCGACGGCTTGATCTATGGCGGCTTCGGCAGTGCCTGGGAAAACGCGCTGATATCGACCATCATCCGCCACGACGGCGGCAAGGGCAATTTCGAGACGGTGACGCTCGGCACCTCAGCCTATGAGGCGCTGGCCAATGGGTCGGTCGATTTCACGCTCGAAGTCTCGACCTGGGAGGGTGTCGAAGCCGAACTCAGGGGCGTCAAGCAGCGCAGCTTCGTCTATGCCGATTATGGCGTGCCTGACGAGCACACGACGCTGATCTCTTCGAGCGAAGCCTATCTCCAGGCCAATCCTAAGCCTGCGGCCGACTTCGTTCAGGCGACGCGACGCGGCTACCAGTTCGCTGTCGACCACCCCGACGATGCGGCAACCCTGCTGATCGCTGCAAACAAGGATGCCTTGACCAATCCGGCGCTGATCCACGCCTCGCTGAAGGCATTGATCGACGGCCATTATCTACGCAGCCAAAGCGGGGCCATCGGGACGATGGATCCGGCCAAGATGGAAGCGATTGGCGACTATCTCTTCGCCTCCGGCATTTTGCGCGATTCCGACGGCAAGCTGGTTGCTCGACGCCCGGATTTCGGGAGCTATTTCCGCAACGACTATCTGAGCTAGTCTGGCAAAACCAAATGACATGGGTCGCCAGTCTTTCTGGGCGACCGCGTGGAGCAGGTCGTCTGGAAGTGGCGCCCTGGCTCCCCGACAGCCAGTTTAAGACCGATCTGATCTTGTTGATTAACTGCCCGGCAATGGTTGCGTGCAAAGGTCGCCCTGAGGGATCATTGGGGTGTTTGCATTGCTGATATCAAAAAGCGAGGCGCTTTCGCACGTCAGTGACGGCACGATTCTGTCCGCAGCCCGAAAGCGTGAGATCCTGGTGGATTTGCGCGAAGGTTTCTTTCGGATCTGCGCGCTGGCCTTCGCGGGCATGTTCGTCTACCGCGGCGTGTATCACCTGATGCTCGACCCGACGCGCATCAATGTGGCGCTGGTGGCGATTTCCGAGATCCTGACCTTTACCTGGCTGCTTCTGTCGCGTCGGCCGAAGGTTCGCGACTGGAACCCGCTCACGGTGGTTGTCTCCGTGATCGCCAGCTTCGGTGTCGGTTTCATCGACCTGGAGCCGGGCGTGGCGATCATCCCGGTCCATGTTGCGGCGCCGCTGCAGGCCCTGGCGTTGGGGTTCGTGATCTGGGGAAAGATATCGCTGGGGCGTTCTTTCGCCATTCTGCCGGGCAATCGCGGCGTGATGACAGGCGGTGCCTACCGTCTGGTGCGGCATCCGATCTATGCCGGCTATCTTGCCGGCCATCTCCTGTTCCTGCTATCGGCCTTTTCCTTCTACAATCTAGCCGTCTACGCGGTGATCACCTTCTTCCAGGTGCACCGCATCCTGCGCGAAGAGGCGCTGCTGGCCGCCACGCCGGAGTACCGGGACTATATGAAGCGCGTCCACTACAGGCTGTTCTACGGCGTCGTTTGACAGCGCCCCGGCGCGCAGAATCGTTCGGTCTGCAATCACGCTGGCAACGTTGATCGTCAATAGACCTGCGCATTGTTTGTGCAAACTAATATTACAACTTTATTATTTCAGAAATTTTGAGATATATATACCACACTTTAATTTCAGTATTCTCTCTGTGAAGCTGAAACTCACTACCTCGCGTAATTGCTTCTGCAATCGGCTTCTCGCCATCTCCGGCCGATCGGAAAGCCCGCCACACTGGTGGGCTTTCTGCGGTCCACAGGCGTGCCGGAATTAAATTCTGGTTGCCATCACCTGGATGGCCGTTTCTGTGCTGGCGTGACTTCTTCCGCGCGATGCCCGCCACAATCGCGGAACGGTAGGCCTTTGGAGCGCTCGTCTTTTGAACATCGCAGCTGCGACGTGCAATCCTACGGCGCCGGCTCCTATCGCGGCGGCGGCCTTGGGCTCGTGCTGCTCATCGTCATCGTGCTTGTCGTACTCGGGTGCATCTAGCCGGGTTATCGCCAACTGATCGCAATCTCGTGAGCGCCCCAATGTCGGCGTGCACCGGATTGTGATGCAGGCAAGCCGGCTTGTGATCCTGCACTCTGCAAAACTTTCGTATGGTCATTGCGGTCCACACCCCCCCCGTGGAAACAAGAGGAGAGGGTCCCACCCCTTGTCCTCCTCCAAGGCCCGCTCCGGTTCACCGTAGCGGGCTTTTGCTTGCTGGCGAGGCAAAACCGGCTCGCATCAAACCCTATGGGCGAGGCGTTCAGATGCTGGCGCCAGTCGACTACTCCATGTCAGGCACGTCACCGCTGACGAAGAGCGTGTTCGGCGGACCATATTCGCCCAGCGTCGGATCGGCCTCACGGCTCCAGGCGATGACGCCGGAATGCTTTGCCGTCAGAGCCCTGGCGGTGCGTATGGCGCGATCCTCGCTCTGCTGGTCGGCGGGTCCAAAGGCTGGGAACAACTCGCCATCCTCACCGCGATCGAACGCGACCACGACGATCAGCCTGGGATTTTTCTGGCCACTGGAATCGGACATCTTGCACCTTTGGCGCAGAACCTATCACATTGCTCGGGGTTGAAGGCCGCGAATCGATGAATGCCGACTTTGGGGAGTGGCATCGTGCAAGATCAGCGTTTCGATGAGCCGGTCAGGATTGCGCTCGGCCGATCGCGAAACTCGATCTTCAACGTGGAGCGGGTCGCTCAGGCTGCCGACATCCTGCTGAACCGCTGGCCGGTTGCGACCGGGCAAAAGCATATGGTTGCCCGCAAGGCCTGTCTGGCCGTGCTCGAGGGAAAGAAAGAAGTCTCGGCGGCAAGAGCGGCGTTCATCAACGCCGCTATCGAGGCGGACATCCTCGTCGAACCGCGTGAGGTGTCGATCCCGTAGCCTGCCCCTGGTGAAATTGAATCAGGATCTGGCTCCATCCCCTTGATGTATGCCCCTTTTTGGCGATCGCCGACCGGCTTTTCAGGGCTATTGACCTGCCTCTCGGCACGCCCTGCACGGTTATCCCGCACATTTCGCTGCCTGTTGGTCAGTCTTCGGCATCTGTTGACATAGCATCCGGGCCTCGGTATTGAACAGGATTATACAGGTTCATTGAACAGGTACCCTTATGAAGCGGCGCGCGGTTCAACTGTCTCCCGGCACGGGCAAGCCCGAGCAGATCGCCACCGTCCTCGAACATGAGATCCGTTCCGGCGTCCTCGGTTTCGGCGACCGCCTTCAAAGCGAGAACGAACTCGTCCAGCGCTTCTCCGTTAGCCGCAATACGGTCCGCAAAGGCCTCGAGGAACTGTCCAGCCGCGGGCTGATCACGACCAAGGTTGGTATCGGCTCGTTCGTCACCTTCGACGGCAAGCCGGTCGACGACTCGATCGGCTGGTCGCGCGCGCTGGCCGATGCCGGCGCCAATGCCGAGACGCGGACGCTGCGGCTGGAGGTCATCGAAGACCCCGATCTGGCTGCGCTGCTTGGCATCGAAAGCCCGTTCTTCATCGCCGTCGACCGGGTGCGCACCAACGCCAGCGACGGCCATGCGATCTCCATCGAGCGCAGCCGGTTGCCATTGTCCTCCGAGCTCGAGGACGTACCGTTGCGCGGATTGCGCGAGGGCTCGCTGCACCAGACGCTGCGCGTCGCCGGCCTCATTCCCGACCATGGCGAGGAATGGGTCGAGATCGAGATGCTCAATGCCGAGGATGCGGCCATCCTCGGCTGCCCGCAAGGCACGCCTTTCCTGCGTGGCCGCCGGCTGACGCGCGCCGCCGACGACCGGCCGATCGAGTACGTCACCAGCTTGCTCAATCCGGCGCATTTTGCGCTGCATATGAGGTTCTGAGCGGTGTCGGATGCAACCAGCAAGGCTATTGACCGCGCCATGGGGGCGCTTGTCGGCGGAGCGCTGGGCGATGCGCTCGGCATGCCGACGCAGCTTTTGTCGCCGGTTCGCATTGCCGAACTCTACGGCCATGTTGAGGATTTCATCGAGCCTTTCCCGGATCATCCGGTGTCGAAGGGATTGGCCGCCGGCACCATCACCGACGATACCGAGCAGGCGTTGCTGCTCGGCCGCATCCTGGTCGAATCCGGCGACCGTTTCGACCACGCGCGCTGGGTCAATGCGCTGCTCGACTGGGAACGCGAGGTTAAGGCGCGTGGCAGCTATGACCTTTTGGGGCCATCGACCAAACGCGCCATCGACGCCATCAACAATGGTATGCCGGCTGAGGAAGCGGGGCGCAGCGGCGACACCAATGGTGCGGCGATGCGTATCGCGCCGGTCGGCATCATGATGCCGCTCGAACCGTTGGAAGGGTTCGTCGGCAAGGTGGCTGAGACCTGCCGGGCCACGCACAACACCTCGATTGCCATCGCCTCCGCCGCTGCCGTTGCGGCAGCCGTCAGCCGCGGCGTCGCCGGCGGTGGCTGGCGCGACGCTTCCGCCAGCGCGGTCGCGGCGGCGAGGCGAGGGGCGACACTCGGACATTGGGTGACCGGCGGCGACATCGCCGCGCGCATCGTCTGGGCGCAAGACATCGTGCGCGGCAAGGCGATCAGGGATGCGATCCGGCTGATCACCGATCTGGTTGGCACCGGCGTCGCCAGCCAGGAATCCGTTCCGGCGGCCTTCGCCGTGCTGGAAGTCGCGCGTGGCGACCCATGGCAAGCAGCCGTCATCAGCGCCAATCTCGGCGGCGACACCGATACGATCGGCGCCATCGCCGCCGGCATGGCCGGCGCCTGCAGCGGTTTTTCCCGATTGCCGCAACAGCATATCGCCCGGCTTGTCGGCCTCGACATGTCGGAGGTTCGCGCGCTCGCCGCCGATCTCGTGGCCGCAAGGATGGCGAAAATCGGTTCCGGCAAGGACGCGGCGGAATGAGGGGCCGTCTCGTCCATGTCGGCAGTGCCGTGGTCGACTATGTCTACCGCATCGACGCCCTGCCGGCGCCCGGCATGGAAAAGACGGCATCGAGCTTTGCCCAGGTCGCCGGCGGCGGCTTCAACATGATGGTCGCGGCCAGCCGCACCGGCATGCAGGTGGTGTTCGGCGGCCAACTCGGCAGCGGGCCCAATGGCGATTTCCTGCGCGCTGCGTTCATAGCCGAGGGTATCGAGACACTGACGCCGCCATCGCCCGTGATGGACAGCGGCAACTGCGTCGCCATGATCTCGAGCGACGCCGAACGCACCTTTGTGTCGTGGCCTGGTGCGGAGAGCGTTCTCAGCCTCGACATGATGGCGCCGGTCGCGGTGGCACCGGGTGACTGGGTGTTCACCTCCGGCTACACGCTGAGCTACCCCAAGAGTCGCGATGCGCTCACTGATTGGATCGAGGCGCTGCCGACAGGTATTCCCTTCGTCTTCGACCCGACGCCGGTCATCACGGACATTCCGCGTCCCATCCTGTCGCGGGTGCTTGCCCGCACCACATGGCTGAGCTGCAACACGACGGAAGCCGCCGAGATTGCCGGCCCAGGCGATGTCGAGGGCCTCGCGGTACGGCTGCTGGGCGACCACTGCCCGAAAGCAGCGGGCGTGGTCATCCGCTCCGGGGCAAAGGGTTGCCATATCAGGTTGGCCGACGGCACGGCGCAGACCGTTGCCGGCTTCAAGGTCACCGCCATCGACACCAATGGCGCCGGCGACACCCATATCGGTGCTTTCGTCAGCGCGCTGGCGCGCGGCATCCCGCCCTTCGAGGCAGCGCGCTATGCCAATGCGGCAGCGGCCATATCGGTCACCCGCCATGGCGGCTCGTCGGCGCCGACCGACCACCAAATCCAGACATTCCTGAGCCATGCCGCCGATCCGGCGGGAGCAGGCCGGACACAGAAGGCCAATGCATAACAGCTGGAAAGCCTGACAAGCCCGGGAACCGGGCAAACCCACAGAGAGGAACCAACCATGCGCATGCCTGACTTGACTGCTCTGCTGACGGCGACTGCCGTCTTTACCTCCGCACTCGCGTTCGCCGCCAAGGCTGACGAAGTGCATGTGCTCAACTGGAAGGGATACGGCGCCGACGAACCATGGGCGGTGGAGGCTTTCGAAAAAGCGACCGGCAACAAGGTCGTCAACGACTTCTTCAATTCCGAACAGGAAATGCTGACCAAGATCCGGACCAATCCCGGTCTCTACGACGTGGTCATGATCAATGCCGCCTTCAACGACCAGGCGATGGACGGCAAACTGATCCAGCCGATCGACGTCTCCAAATTGCCGAACTACGCCGACATCAGCAAGGACAAGGCGGGATCGCCGATGCTCGTCCATGACGGCAAGGTCTATGGCGTGCCGTGGGTGTGGGGCCTCACCGCGCTCGCCATCAACGACAAATCCTTCGACAAGCCGCCGACGAGCATCGCCGAGATGTGGGATGCCGCCCATAAGGGCCGCGTCGTCATTCGCGACGATGCCGTCGAAGCGGTGCAGTTCGGCGCCATCGCAACGGGCCAGAACATCAACGACATCAAGGATATGGATGCGGTCAAGGCGAAGCTCACCTCGCTGATGCCGCAGATCAAGACCTTCTGGAGTTCAGAGAACGACTGGAACCAGATGGTCGCCTCCAACCAGATCGACATCGGCACCTACTGGAGCGGCTCGGCCGATCGCGCCAAGACGCATTTCAAATTGCCGGTCTCTCTGGTCGTGCCGCAGGAGGGTGCCGTCGCCTGGCTCGACGCGTTTTCCATTCCGGTCGGCGCCAAGAACGTCGCCGGCGCCGAGGCTTTCATCAACTACATGATCGACCCGAAATTCTACGTCGAATGGGTCACCAAGGTCGGTGCTCCTGTCTCCGCCAACACTAGGGCGGTGGAAGCGCTGCCCGAGGATGCCTTCAACCGCAAGGTCATGGGCGACCCCGAGGTGGCCAAACGCATCCAGTTCCAGGCGCCGATCACCGATGCCCAGCGCGAAGCCTATCTGGCGCTGTGGCAGCAGTTGAAGGTCGACGTGAAATAGAGCCAACATCCCGGCCAGCCGGCGGTTCGCGCCGGCTGGCGTTTCAATCCTGGGGGAGGGTATCATGGCAGCTGCGACAGCGTCGCGAAGCGGGCTGAGATCGGCACTGCCGCTGCTGGCGCCAGCCTATCTCTGGCTGACGGTGGCGATCTTCCTGCCGCTCTCGGCCATGGTCTTTTTCTCGTTCATGACCGAGCTGCCGCTGTCGGGAAAGCCGTGGACATTCACCCTTGGCAACTATGCCACCTTCTTCTCGCAAAGCCTCTATCTGACACTGCTGCTGGCCTCGCTGCGGCTTGGCCTCGAAGTGACGCTGTGGTGCGTCGTCATCGGCTATCCCGCCGCTTACGTGCTCGCCAAAGTGCTGAAGGGGCGCAGCCGCGAGGCGATCTTCCTGCTCGTCATCTTGCCGTTCTGGTCGAACGGGCTGGTGCGCATCTTTTCCTGGGCGATGGTTTTGCGCGAGGGCGGCATTCTCGACACCGCGCTCAACGCCGTGCTGCCGTTCAAGATCAACATCGACCTGATGTATTCCTATCCAGCCGTCATCATCGGGCTGGTGCATTCCTACGTGCCTTACATGGTACTGACCTGCTATCTCACGCTGCAGGCGATCGATGATTCCCTGATTGAGGCCGGGCGTTCGCTTGGCGCTTCACGGCTACAGGTGCTGAAGCGGGTGATCATCCCGCTGTCGATGCCCGGATTGGTCGCGGGTGCGGCCCTGATCTTCGTCCCCGTCGTCGGCTCGTTCATGGAGCCGCGCATCCTCGGCGGTCGCACCGGCACCTTCTACGGCACGGTCATCGAGGACCAGTTCGTCGCCGTGTTCAACTGGCCGCTCGGTGCCGCGCTTTCCTTCATCCTGCTGGCCGTGGTGCTGGTCATCCTGGCGGTGGCGTCGCCGGTGCTGCGGAGGGCCGCGTGATGGCGACGACCCGCGTCCTCGAATGGCTTGGCCGCTTCTACATCGGTCTGCTGCTCGCCTTCCTCTATCTGCCGATCATCATCATGGCGCTGATGTCGTTCAACGTCTCGCCCTTCTACCAATTGCCGTTCGAATGGACGACCGAATGGTACGCTTCGCTGTGGCAGAACGACCAGCTGATCGCCGCCACCTGGAACAGCGTCGAGATCGCCGTCATCACCACCGTCATTTGTGTCGTGCTCGGCTCGGCGGCATCGCTGGCGCTCTATCGCTATGAGTTTCGCGGCAAGAAATTCCTGCAGGCGCTGTTGTTTCCGCCGATCGCCATTCCGTGGCTGATCACCGGCACGGCGATGCTGATCTTCTTTTTCGGCGTCGGCATCGGTCGCGGGCTGCATGCGATCCTGCTTGGCCATGTCGCACTGGCGCTGCCCTATGTCATCGTCGTCGTCTCGGCCCGGCTGCAGACCTTCGCGCCGGAGCTGGAAGAGGCGGCACGCTCGCTCGGCGCCAACCAGTGGCAGGTAACGAGGCGCGTCACGCTGCCTTGGATCATGCCAGGCGTCATTGCCGGAGGGCTGTTTGCGTTTGCAGTGTCGTTCGACCAGTTCGTGGTGTCCTATTTCCTGGCGACACCTGGGCAGACGACGCTGCCGGTGGAAATCTACGCCGCGATCCGCAAAGGGTTCACGCCCGAGATCAATGCGGTCTCGACGATCATCATTGTCGTGTCGATGGCGCTGATGCTGCTCACGGCGCGGTTCTTCAAATTCGGCGGAGAGAAATAATGGCCGGCGTGCAGGTATCTGATGTCTCGCGCAGTTTCGGCGCACACAAGGCGCTGGACAATGTCTCCATCGATTTCGCCGATGGCGGATTCTATGCGCTGCTGGGGCCGTCGGGCAGCGGCAAGACCACGCTGCTGCGCCAGATTGCCGGTTTCGATTTTCCCGATTCGGGCCGCATCACCATCGGCGGCGAGAGCGTCGAGCGGGTGCCGGTCGAAAAGCGGCGCATCGGCATGGTGTTCCAGAACTATGCGCTGTTTCCCAATATGAGCGTCGCCGACAATGTCGCCTTCGGCCTGTCGGTGCGCGGCGAGGCCAAGGCGGTGATTGCAACGGAGGTGCAGCGCGCGCTCGATCTGGTGCAGCTCGGCAAGCTTGGTGGCCGCCGGCCGCACCAACTCTCCGGCGGGCAGCGGCAGCGTGTGGCTCTCGCCCGCGCTATCGTCACCAAGCCGCGCGTGCTGCTGCTCGACGAGCCGCTCGGCGCGCTCGACAAGGCGCTGCGCGTCGATATGCAGATCGAGCTCAAGCGCATCCAGCGCGAGATCGGCATCACCACCATCTTCGTCACGCACGACCAGGAAGAAGCGCTGACGATGAGCGACCGCATCGGCATATTGCGCGACGGCAGGCTGGTGCAGGAGGGGCCGCCGGAGGAGATCTATAACAGGCCGAAGAGCGAGTTCGCCGCCACCTTCCTCGGCGACGCCAACATTTTTCGCGGCGACAGCACGGGCGATGGCATCCGGCTGGCGGACGGAACGGCGATTGCCGCTGGTGTGGGTGCCAAGCTTGCCGCCGGCGCCAAGGCGAGCTGTGCCGTGCGGCCCGAACGCATCCGCATCGCCAGGGATGCCGGAGCACCGGATGGCAACGCCAACATGCTCAAGGGACAGGTTTCCAAGCGCATCTTCGCCGGCAGCAACAGCACCTATTTCGTCGAGCGTGCTGGTCAGACGTTGAAAGTGATTGTGCAGAATACCGGCATGGAACGGCTGGCAGAAGGTCAGGATGTCGTGCTGCGCTGGTCGCCTGAAAGCACGGTGTTGATCGCGGCGAACTGATCCTCACCGGGTCTTGCCAGACCGTCCGCAATCAGGGACAGCATAGACGGGCACGACCCGGAGCATACCGATGACCCTGGAACTGACTGCACGCGACCGATCCATGCTCGACGGCGAGCATGGCCTGTCAGCGGCTGCTGCCATGAAAATCCTGGTCGCCTTTTCCAACGCGATCGGCGCGGGCAGCCTGCTCGACATTGCCGGCGCCCATATCGACGGCTGTCTCTACCACGGCAAGGCCGGTCTCGACTTCGTCGAGCGGCTGGTCGAAGGCGGTGGCCGCGTGCAGGTGCCGACGACGCTCAATGTCGGTTCGTTCGATCTCATCCATCCCGGCATGGTGAAAATGCCGGCGGCGGAAGAGGTGCCGGCGCGCCGGCTGATGAAAGCGCATCTGGAGCTCGGCTGCCAGGCGACTTTCACTTGCGCGCCTTACCAGACGCGGTTCCGGCCAAGCTTTGGCCAACAGATCGCCTGGGGGGAATCCAACGCCATCGTCTTTGCCAATTCGGTGATCGGCGCGCGGACCAACCGCTATGGCGATTTCATCGATCTGTGCTGCGCCATGACCGGGCGCGCGCCGGCCTGGGGGCTGCATCTGAGCGAGAACCGGCGTGGTCGGATCCTGTTTGAGCTGGATGTTCCGGACAGCGAGCCGTGCGACAGCCTTTTCGTCGGCGTCGGGCTATTGATTGGGCAAGCGAGCGGCGACCGCGTTCCGGTGATTGCCGGCCTGCCGCGGCCGCGCGACGAGGACCAGCTGAAGGCGCTGGGGGCGGCGGCGGCAACGACCGGTGCTGTGGCGCTGTTCCATGCGGTCGGCATCACGCCGGAAGCAAGGACGCTCGATGAGGTATTCCAGGGTCATGCGCCTGACGAGACGATCCGCATTACCCGCGCCGATATCGACCATGGCCTGGCCAGGCTATCGAGCGTGCCGGATGGCGCGCCGCTGGCGGCCGTGTCGCTCGGCACGCCGCATTTTTCGCATGAGGAATGGATGCGACTGTTGCCGTTGCTGCGCGAGGCAGCACCGGGTAGGCGCATTCCGATCTATGTCAACACCGGCCGCGCGACGCTGACGCGATTGCAGGAGGAGGGCGCGCTGGCCGGTATGGAGGCGTTCGGCCTGATCCCGGTCGCCGATACCTGCACCTATGTCACATCGATCCTGGAACGTCTCGACGGCGTGGTGATGACCAATTCCGGCAAATGGGCGCACTATGCACCCGGCAATATCGGTGTGTCCGTCGCCTTCGCCGAGATGCGGGATTGCATCCGCTCTGCTGCGGCCGGGCATGTTGTGCGGAGCGCGTCATGACGCGACCGGTGGAACGAACCGGCACTTTCCAGCTGGCCGGTGACGCTGAGGGTCAGGCGCTGGTGTTTTCGCAACCGCTCAGCTTCTGGGGCGGTATCGATGCCGAGACCGGCGAGATAACAGACCATTCGCACCCCGGCCTCGGCCGAAATGTCGCCGGCAGGATTTTGGCCATGCCGAGCGGGCGCGGCTCGTCGTCTTCATCCTCGGTCCTGGCCGAGGCGATCCGCAGGGGCACGGCGCCGGCCGGTATTCTTCTGGAGCGGCCGGACCCGATCCTGGCGGTCGGTGCCATCGTTGCCGAATTTCTTTATGACATCCGCATGCCGCTGGTGGTGTGCGATATTTCGAACCTTGTCTCCGGTGATCAAATTGATATCGGCATCGGCAAAGACGGCGGGCCGATCATCAGAGTTCACCCCGCCATCAATCCGGCAGAGCCACGCCGCCAATAGGCCGCCGCCAGCGTTTGATCGCGACCAAGCCCCAGCGTGTCGCGCCAACATTCGCGCACGATCTTGGCGGCAGCGGCTTCCGCCGCGAACCAGCCGAAGGCCGAACCGTCCTGCGGCCACGCCACCGAGCGGACAGCCTCGGCCAGCAGTCTGTCCTCGCCCGCCGCCACGCCATCCCGTGTCAGCCAATGCACCTCGATGCCCGTGCCATTGTTGATCGCTTGTCTTTCACCATCATTGGCGATCTCGACGAAGGCGACGCCTTTTGTCCCGGCCGGTAGCGTCTCCAGCAGCCGAGCCAGCGCCGGCAAGCCGGTTTCGTCGGCGCCCATGACGTACCATTCTGCCTGCCGCACCGGACGGCCGACCGGGCCCATGATGCCAACCTTCATGCTGGGCGCGGCCTGCATGGCCCAGGCGGAGCCGACGCTCTCGCCGGGATGGATCAGGAAGTCGACATCGATGATGCCCTTTTCCACGTCGAGCGCGCGGATGGTGTAGACGCGCGCCACCGGGCGCCGGTCGTCGGTGGGCCAGACCGGTAAGCCATTGCCGCCCAGCACCGGCCACAGCGGATCGGGGACGTCCCTGGTCGGAAACAGCATGCGGATATGCATGCCGCCGAACTTGGCGAAGCGCGAGAGGTTCTCGCCGGTCAGACGAATGCGGCGCATATTCTGAGTGAGGTCGCGAACATCGGTCACCACCATCTCGCGGAACTGGGCGAGGCTGGTTTCGCCTGAGAGATCGCCGGTCCAGACGATCTCGGGGTTTTCCTCCTTGGCGTAGACCTGTACGGCTGTGGCGAGCAGGTCCTTGATACGGGCGAGCCCGTCGCGGTCGGCAGCATTGGCCCGCATCACCAGCCGCTCCATGTCGAACGAGGCGCCGCCGAAGGCAAAGCGGAAATCGATGCGCTGTCCCTGATGCGAAGCATCGGCCTCGAAGCTCCGCAGCCTGTCGGAGATGCTGTCCATGTAGTCCGGCAGACGCCGCAGGTTGAGCCGTGCCTCGCAGGCCAGTTCACGCACCGATGCTTCGTTCATTGTCAGCCTCCGATCCTGCCGGTGAGGGCCACCTTGAAGGTGCGGCCCTTGCCCTGTTCTGTTGCCGCCGAGGTCGACCATGCGCTTTGCGGATCGGTGTAGGCGGTGTTGAAGATGTTATCGACGCCGAAATCGAGCTTGAGGTTGTCGTTGACGCGCCAGTTGGCGAAGACATTGACCAGATCGAAACCGTCATCGACGACCGGCACGGCGTTGGGATTGGTGCGGCTGGTGCGGGTGATCTTGCCGACGCTGAGATATTGCGCGCCGACGGTGAGCTGGTCCTCCAGCATGCGGAAGCCGATCGTGGCCGAGAAGCGGTCGAGCGGCGTGTTGTTCAACGCCTGGCCGGAATAGACGCCGCTGACGACCTTGGCATCGATCAGCGCGCCGGAGAAGTTCACGAAACCCCAGCCATAATCATAAACCATCTCGGCCTCTACGCCCTTCAGGCGTGCGTCGCCGATGTTGATTGCCGTGCGCGGCAGCACGGTGAGGTCGACGTCGATGTAGTCCTCGACGTCAGTGTGGAAAACGTTGACCTTGGCGCGCAGCCGATCACCCGCCGTCAGCACATCGTCATATTTCACGTTGACGCCGGCCTCCCAGTTCTTCGCCGTCTCGGGCTGCAGCAGAAGATTGGGCCGATATGTATCACCGCCGCCATGCGCGCCGCCGCCACGGAAGACATCCTGCAGACCCGGCGCCCGGTAGCCTTCGGAATAGGTGCCATAGAGCTGGAAGCCATCGAATGGCGTGACGCCGACGGTGAGGCGCGGCGACCAACGATCGCCGGAGATCGAGGCTTCCTGCGGTGACGGGATGCGCGTCTCGCCATCGAGCTGGTAGCCGTCATAGCGCATCGCCGCGATGACCTGCAGCCAGTCCCCGTAATCGCCCTGCCACTGCAGGAAGCCGCCATAGCCCTGCTGTTGGCCAGCGCCGAAATGCGCCGCTTCCGAGGAGGCCTCGAGATAGTAGTAGTCGAGTCCGTAGGTCAGCGTATGTGCTAGTCCCCAGACGTCGAACCGCGAGGAGTTCTTCACATTGAAACCTGTCGTGGCCACGTCGTAGAAGCGGAAATTGCCGATCGCCGAGGTCGGCCAGACCTGAGTCTGCTCGGCGCGGGTGCGGTTGTGATAGGCATTGGCGCTGAAGTCGATCAGCGCGTTGTCGTCGGGCTTCCAGGTGTAAGCGGCGGTGTAGGTCTGGTTGGTGGTGTCGGTGTCATAGCGGCTCAGGGTCGGCGAGGTCGAGCCGCTCGATCCGGTGATCTGGTCGTTGTAGCGCTGCAGGATGGCGCCGAGCTTCAGCTCATGGCCATCGGCCGGCCGCAACGTCGCCTTCAGATAGCCGCTGGTCACCCGCTCGCCGGCCCATGGCACGGTGTCGCCATTGCCATCGGTGTAGCTGTCGCGGTCGCGGTAGATGAGGTTGCCGATGATATCGGCATCGTCGCTGAAGCGGTAGGCACCGGTGGTGCTGGTGGTGAAGCCGTCGCCATTGTCCTCGTAGCCGAGCTTCTCGCTCAGCGCCCAGCGCTCATCCTTCTTGAGGAAATCGCCGGCATCCTTGGTCTCGAAGGAGACGACGCCGCCGATGCCGCCGGAACCATAGGCATTCGAGACCGGACCGCGAATGACGGTGGCTTCCTTGATCAGGTCGGGTTCGACATAGAACGAGCCAGAGCCATGACCGACGCGCCAGTAGTCCTGGCGGGCGCCGTCGAGGGTGACGACGACGCGGCCATATTGCTCCAGGCCGCGGATGTTGATGGCGGTTGCGGGATCGTCGCCATTCATCGAGGCAGCGACGCCCGGTGTGGTGCGGAAGATGTCGGCGGCTGTGTCGGGCTGGATGCGGTCGAGTTCGTCCTGATCGACGGCGCTGATGGCGGCCATCGATTCGATCACCGCCGTTTTGATCATCGTTGCCGAGATGGTGATCACGTCGAGCATCGTCGCCGGCTGGTTCTGCGCGACACTGGCCGGCGCCAGGCGGCCGGTCTTGGCGGCGGCCTTTTTCTCCCGGTCCTGTTCCTGCGCGCTGGCAAGAGGCACGGCGCAGAGGCCGAGCACGAAGGCGAGCGCCGTGCTCGCCATCAATGTCGTGTTTGTTGTCGTTGTCATGCAGCCCCCAAGCAAAAGCAAAACTGCTGGCGGTGGCTGAGCGGCCTTGGCTGGCATTATTGAAAATCCCTCGACCAGGCAGGTCAGGGCACGGGTCACATATTAAAACATGATGACATAAGTCAACTTTAAATTTATAGCCGACCATCCTCGAAAAGCATCTGGCACGGGAACAGCGGCATGGTCGGCAGTTTAGGCGAAGGCAAGACGATCCACTGGTCGCAACCGGGCAGGATCGCGGCGGTGCTGCTTCTGGCAATGTCGGTGCTGGCGCCTTCCTGCGGCTTCAAGGCGCTGGCCGCCGAGACCGTTGTCGATGCGCTGGGGCGAACCGTCGTGCCGGGCGCGGCGACCCGGATCGTGACGCTCGGTTCCGACGTCACCGAGATCGTCCACGCGCTGGGCGCCGGCGGGCGAATCGTCGCTATCGATCGCGGCAGCAAATATCCGCCTGAAGTCGCGCAAAAACCCAATGTCGGCTACCGCCGCCAGCTTTCGGTCGAGGGGCTGGCCAGCCTGCGTCCCGACCTGATCCTGGCCGCAGAAGACAGCGGGCCTCCTGAAGCGGTCGAGGTGCTGAAGTCGCTGGCAATCCCGATCGTCTTGGTCCCGCAGGACAACAGCCCGCAAGGCATCGAGCACAAGATCACGTTGATCGCCGCCAGCCTTGGGCTCGAGGACAAGGGCAAGGCGGTTTCCGCCGAGGTGCTCACCGCCTTTCAGGCTGCCGCGGATCTGGCGTCGCAAATTCCGCCGGAGCGGCGCAAGAAGGTGGTGTTCTTCCATGGCCTGGTACGTCTGAGCGCTGCCGGCGCGGGTACTTCTGCCGACGCCATCATCCGCTATGCCGGCGGCCTCAACCCTATGGACATCGTACAGGGCTACAAGGCGGCGTCGGAGGAAAAACTGATCGAGATGGCGCCTGACGTCATCCTGATGATGAGCGACGGCAAGGGCGGGCCGACGGCCGATCTGGTGTTCGGCAACCGCGCGCTGGCGGCAACGCCGGCGGCGGCCAACAAGGCGCTGGTCGTGCTCGACGGCGCCTACATGATCGGCTTCGGCCCGCGCACATCGGATGCGATCCGCGACCTGGCGAAAGCGCTCTATCCGGAAGGGGAATGACGTCGCGAAAATCGCAAGACGGTTCGGCTGGGCAGTACAATTTCGTCGCCGAACCCCGTTGCGCTTCATAAATGCTGTCCGTCCGGATTTCTCCGGATCGGCTTCCGCCCGAACAAACTTGGCGGCTCGGCCTGAAACATTGGCACGATATTCTAAGCCGCGCGGTTGACCGTGAATGCGCTCTCCAGCCTATAATTATACTAAATTCATAGACTAACTGCGAACGCTCGGAGCGCTCGCATCTTGGCCTGTGAAAATGGTTGCACAAGGGAGCGCATCGATGCCGAAAACAGAGTCCAATCCGGTCGACCTCGGCACCAGGGCCGCCGACTTCCTGCTGCCCGACGCGCAAGGTGTGCTGCACCGCCTTGCCGATTTCGACGCCAAGCCGGCCTTGCTCGTCGCTTTCATCTCCAACCGCTGCCCGTTCGTCGTGCTGATCCGCGAGCAGCTTGCCGCTTTCGCCAGGGATTATGCGGGCAAGGGGCTGCAGGTGGTGGCGATCAACGCCAACGACCACGAGGCGCATCCGGAGGAGAGGCTCGCCCATATCGGCGAGGAGGCCGAAAAATTCGGCTATTCCTTCCCCTATCTCAAGGATGCGTCGCAGCAGACGGCGAAAGCCTATGGCGCGGCTTGCACGCCCGACTTCTTCCTGTTCGGCACTGACCGGCGGCTCGCCTATCACGGCCAGTTCGACGATGCGCGGCCGGGCAACGGCAAGCCGGTGACGGGTGCCGATCTGCGCGCGGCGGTCGATACGGTGCTGGAGGGCGGCAGGCCCACTGCCAGCCAGGCGCCGTCGATCGGCTGCAACATCAAGTGGAGCGCGGGCAACGAGCCGGTGTGGTCTTCCAGCGCGGCCCGCGCGGCCTAGCGCCTGCTTCGACTTTATTCGCCAGGTCTCCATGCCCAAGCCGCAAAAATCCGCTTCCGACAGCTTGCTGCTCCAGGCCGACGTGCTGGTGCTGGGCGGCGGTCCGTCGGCAGCTTGGGCAGCAGTCGCCGCGGCCGAGGCCGGCGCCAAGGTGGTGCTGGCCGACAAGGGCTATCTCGGCACCAGCGGCGCCACCGCGCCGTCCAACACCGGCACCTGGTGCGTGCCGCCGGGCGACAACAGGCATGCCGTGGTCGAGCGACGCTGGCAGCGCACCGGCGAACTCGCCGACCCGCGCTGGATGCTGCGCTGCGTTGACACCGCCTACCGCAACCTGCTCAGGCTTTCCGAATGGGGCTATCCCTTCCCGAGCGAGGATGACGGCCGGCTCTACATCGCCAATCTGCGCGGCCCGGACTACATGCGCTTCATGCGTCGCCGCGTGCTTTTGGCCGGCGTCACCGTCCTCGACCATCATCCCGCGCTCGAACTTTTGTCGGACGGCGAGGCCATCGTCGGCGCCGCCGGTGTTGCCAGGCAGATCGGCCAGGATTGGCGCGTCGACGCCAACGCGGTGGTGCTGGCGACCGGTGGCTGCGCTTTCCGCGAGCGCATCCTCGGCGCGACCGGGCTGACCGGCGACGGCTATCTGATGGCGGCGGAGGCCGGCGCCAGCCTGTCGGGCATGGAGTTCACCGGCAAATACACGCTGGCGCCCTACGGCTCCTCGTTGAACAAGGGGCTGCCGTTCCGCTGGGCGTCGTTCCATCGCGAAGATGGCTCACCGATCGTCGGGCCGACCGGCGAGCCGTTGCGCAACGGCATCGGCGACCGCGAGGAGGAAGTGGCGCGCGCGCTGATCGACGGCCCGGTCTACGCGCGGCTCGATCAGGCCGAACCAGCGCTGCAGGGCTGGCTGCGCCAGGGCCAGCCGAATTGCTTCGTGCCCTATGACCGCGCCGGCATCGACCCTTTCAGCGAGCTGTTCCGCATCACCCTGCGCGCCGAAGGCACGGTGCGCGGCACGGGCGGCATAGACATCGTCTCCGACGATTGCGCCACCGGCGTACCCGGCCTCTATGTCGCCGGCGACGCGGCCAGCCGCGAGATCATGACCGGTGCGGTGTCGGGCGGCGGCGCCGTCAATTCGTCCTGGGCGCTGGCCAGCGGCTGGTGGGCGGGCAAGGGCGCTTCGACCCATGCCAAGCGCCGGACCGGCAAGGCATTCCGCACTGAGGTGCAGTCGCTTGGCCAGGCTGGATTACGTCCTGCATCATCGCCGCGCGTCGACATCTCGGCAGGCGAAGTCATCGAGGCGGTGCGCAGTGAGGTGACGCCGCTCGACAAGAATTTCTTCCGCACCGGCGAAGGCCTGGAGAAAAGCGGCGAGCGGCTGGAGAGTGTCTGGCGCGACGTGCGCGACCATCTGCAAGGCGACGGGCTGGATAGGGTCCGTACCCGAGAGGCAGCTTCGATCGCCGCCGCCGGGCGCTGGTCCGTGGCCGCAGCGCTGCACCGCACCGAGAGCCGCGGTATGCATCGCCGCACCGATTTGCCGGGCAAGAGCCCGGCCTTCGCGCACCGGCTGGTCATCACCGGTGTGGATGCGTTCCGCATCGCAGGCGAGCCTGAGCGGCTGGCGGAGCTGGCGTCATGATCGAGATCGTCTCGGCCACGCGCTGCGTCGAATGCGACATCTGCGTCAAGGTGTGCCCGGCCAACGTCTTCGACGCGACCGAGAGCGGCGTGCCGGTGATCGCCCGCCAGGAGGACTGCCAGACCTGCTTCCTGTGCGAGATCTACTGCCCGACCGACGCGCTCTATGTGGCCGAGTTCGCCGAAGGGCCGACCGGCATCACGGAAGCTCAGGCCGACGCCCGACAGCTGTTTGGCTCCTATGCCCGCGCGCTCGGCTGGAAGCGCGGCAAGGCCGGCGGCTCGGAATTCGACCCGACGCACCGCATCCGCGTGGCGCAGTGAACCGATCGGAGACAGATATGGACCGTATCGTCGTCAGCGACATCAGCAAGACCTTCCAGCTCAAGCCGGGGCAGTTCGTCACCGTCGATGGCGAGGCGACCGACCGCGTCACCGTGCTCGATGGCGTTGACCTCTCGATCCGCAAGGGCGAGTTCATCACGCTGGTCGGCCCCAGCGGCTCGGGCAAGTCGGTGCTGCTCGACATCATTGGCGGGCTGACGCAGGCGACCGGCGGCGACGTCAAGCTCGATGGCCGGCGCATCACCAGGCCCGACCCGAAGACCGGCTATGTCTTCCAGCAATATGCGCTGTTTCCCTGGCGCACGGCGCTCGCCAACATCGAATATGCGCTGGAAGTGCGCGGCGTGGCCAAGGCTGAGCGCACGGCGACGGCCCACCATCTGTTGTCGCTGTTCGGCCTTGCGGGCTTCGAGGACCGTTTTCCCAACCAGCTGTCCGGCGGCATGCAGCAGCGTGTGGCGATCGCGCGTGCGCTGGCCAGCAACCCGGAAGTGTTGCTGATGGATGAGCCGTTCGCGGCGCTCGACCAGCAGACGCGCGAGCTTCTGCAAGGCGAGCTGCTGCGGATCTGGGGCAAGATCAACACGACTGTCATTTTCGTCACCCACTCGATCGACGAGGCGATCTTCCTCGCCGACCGGGTGGTGGTGATGACGGCGCGGCCGGGCGCGGTGAAGGAGATCATCGATATCGACCTGCCACGGCCGCGCGACGGCGACATCCGCGCCAGCGCCGAATTCAATCTATATCGCGCTCGCGTCTGGGACGTGCTGCGCGACGAGGTCAACAAGGCGCAGAAGGACTGGACTCTGTCGCCAGCCTTCAGTCACTGAGGAACTGGACCCATGGCCTATCTGACCGAGAAGTTTGGCTCCGCTGGAGCGCTCCACCTGTTTGCCGGCGCTGGCGAAACGGTAGCCGCCGCCAGGGTCCCCGCCATCAAGGCCAACGCCAAGATCCGGAGCAAGAAAGCGAGCCGCGGCACATTCCTCTATGGCTTGCCGCTGCTCGGCCTGTTCTTCCTGCTGTGGGAGATCGCGCCCCGGCTCGGCTGGCTGAACCGGATCTTCTTTCCGCCGCTGAGCGAGGTGCTGGTCGCCTGGTGGGCGCTGCTCGCCTCGGGCGTGCTGATCGAGCATATCGGCATAAGCCTGCAGCGCGCTGCGATCGGCTTCGCACTCGGCGTAGTGGTCGCCATCCCGCTCGGTCTCTTGATGGGGCGCTATTCGCTGTTCGAGAAGGTTTCCGACCTTTTGGTGCAGACGCTGCGCAACACCTCGCAATTCGCGCTTCTGCCGGTGTTCATCCTGCTGCTCGGCATCGGCGAGGAATCGAAGGTCGCGATCACCTTCTACTCCTCGGTTTTCTTTCTCCTCGTCAACACGATCAGCGGCGTCAAGTCGGTCGATCCGCTGCTCATCAAGGCGGCGCGCTCGATGGGCACGTCCGACTTCGACCTGTTCCGGAAAGTCATCCTGCCGGCCAGCATTCCCTCGATCGTCGCCGGCGCTCGGCTGGCGGTGAAATCCTCGCTGTTCGCGGTCATCGGCGCCGAGATGCTGGCGGCCAAATCCGGCCTCGGTTTCCTCATCCAGAATTCGCAGCTGATGATGGAAACGGCCGACATGTATGCCGGCATCCTGACGCTCACCGTCATCGGCCTGACCGTCAATTACCTGCTCGTCTGGTTCGAGCGCTGGGCAACAGCCTGGAAGGGCCAGTCCGAGACCTCGCTCATTTAAGCGGCCCCATTCATTCCAAACAGGAAGGATTTTCCCATGCCCAACATTCCATTCGACGCAATTCGCCGGCTGCTGCTGAAGGGCGCCATTGCCGTCGTCATCGGCCTCGGTGGCATGCCTGCCTTCGCACAGGACAAGCCTGACATCATCCGCATCGGCAGCACGGCGCCGGGGCACCTCAAATTCGTCCTCGCCCAGAAGGACGGCTGGTGGGACAAGGAATTCGCCAAGGACGGCATCAAGGTCGAACTGGTGACCTTCAACGGCGGCTCGGAAGCCACGACGGCATTGGCGACCGGCGCCATCGAGTTCACCTATACCGGCAACAATCCGGCGCTGCGCGTTGCTGCGTCCGGCGCCGACGTCAAGCTGATCGGCCTGTCGAGCTACGTGAAGGCCGGCGGTTCCTACATCGTCGTCAAAACCGACTCGCCGTTGAAGACGCTGCAGGATCTCAGGGGCAAGAAGGTCGCCTATCTCACCGGAACGGTACGGCATTCGAACTTCAGCAAGGCACTGAACAGCGTCGGCCTGACCACCAATGACGTCGAAGGTCTGAACCTGCCTTTCGAGGCATCCGGCCCGGCGCTGCTGCGCGGCGATATCGACGCCATTGTCGAGACGGATTCGACGGCGGCCAAGCTGGTCGACACCGGCGAGGCGCGGGTGCTGTTCGACACCAGCACCCATCCGGAATGGAACGTGCCGAACGTCATCTCGGTCAACGGCGCCTTCGCGGCGAAATATCCCGATCTGGTCAAGCGGCTGCTGAAGATCGACATCGAGATTTCGCGTTGGGCCGACGCTCATCCGGACGAGACGATCAAGACGTTTGTGGAGGCGACCAAGTCGTCGGAAAAATCCGTCCGCAAGACCTATGCCGACGGGGTGTTCCACCAGGATCCGAAACTCACCGACGACGCGATCGCCGCCTTGCAGGGCGAGGAGAAATTCATGGCCAGCGCCGGGCTCCTGAAGGGCTCGATCGACTACGGCAAATGGGTCGACAAGAGCTTTGTCGATGGCGCCGCGGCTGAAGTCGCTGCCGTCCAATAGACTGGAAGCATCGAGCGGGGCGGGCGCTTTACCGCGCTGCCCCGCTCGTCTGGTCCGTCAAATCTCAGGGATGTTCTCCTTGAAGATCACCTGCAGCCTTGGCTGGTGCAGTTCATAGGGCAATCCGCGGACCGCATGGGTCAAAGTGTTGAGCGCTTCGCGGGCCTCGACGCGCGGGTTCTGGTCGATGACCGCGTCGAGCGTGCCGTCGAGCAGAAGGTCCTTGGTGCCGTCCGTCACCTCGTGGCCGAGGAAGACCATGGACTGGGCGCGGCCGTGCTCCTTGAGCGCGCGGGCGATGCCGGTGTTGCCGGCGCCGACATTGTAGATCGCGGCAAGGTCGGGGTGCCGCTCCAGCAGGGCCGATGCCTCCGAATAGGCCTTCTCGCGGTCGTCGAGCATTTCGCGCATCTCGACGATCTGCAGGTTGGGTGATTCCTCGGTCAGGACGTGGCGGAACCCCATCTCGCGTTCTTCGTGGCCGCGATAGGACAGCGAGCCGGCGAACAGCGCCACCTTGCCCGGATGCCCCGATCCCATGAAGCGGTTGAGCAGATAGCCGGCCAGCCGCCCGGCGGCGCGGTTGTCGATGCCGATATAGGCGACCCTGGGCACATGCAGGATGTCGGAGGCGATGGTCACCACCTTGATATCGTTGGCCGACAGGGATCGGATCGCTTCGCGCACCGTCGGATGGTCGAGCGCTATAACGCCGACGCCTTGCGTCTGTCCGCGCAGGTCCTGCAGCAGGCGGGCGAGCCGGTCAGGATTGAAGCCCTCGATGGTGGCGATATGGACATCGAGGTCGGGCCGCGCCAGAGCCTGTGCCTCGATGTGCCGGTGCAGCATCTTGATGAAGGAATTGGTGCCGGCCGGCAGCGCGAAGTCGAGCCGGATGACCTCGCCGGGCGCAGGCCGTGGCGGCGCGCCGTTCGGGCCTTCGGCGATGTAGCCGAGGCGCTGCGCCATTTCGAGCACGATTTCGCGCGTGCGCGCCCGCACGCCGGGTCGGTTGTTGAGCACGCGGTCGACGGTGGCGGCCGAGACGCCGGCTTCCCGGGCTATGTCAGTCAGGGTGGAACGCACCGTCTTTCATCTCCTGCATGCGTCAGATCGGCTGGTGACGGCTTCCCCGCCATCGGCGATTCTGATGGGAAATGATGTATCCGCCCTTAGCCCATGCGCAAGCCGCCGCGCTAAATCAAATGGTCCGGCAGGGCTGCGCAGGGCCGGGAAGGGTCGTGTGCCCTCAAATTGAAGCACCCGGCATGATGCATGGATCCCGTTTTTGTGCATTTCCTTGCCCTATTGCGATGTTGTGAGGTGTTTTGATTATTTATGATGTTGACAGCCTTGCCATGCTGCCGTCAATATCCCTCATAAGGGCCGTGGAGGAAACGTGGCCCTGAGGGAGGAGTTTCAATGTCTGACTTGATCCGCATCTCGCGGCGCCGGCTGCTGGCATCCGGAGGAAAGGCGGCTGTGATCATGGCCGCCGCTGGTATCGCACCCCAATTCATTCGTCCCGGCCGCGCCTATGCGGCCGACGCGCTGGCGCCAGGCATGATCGGCGGCCCGACGGGCTTCGATGGAGCCGAGCGCTACCAGTATGGCGCCGACACGCCGGAAGGCCGCGCCATCGAGGCGGCCAAGGCGCTGAAGGGCGCCGGCAAGGCGCCCGCCAAGATCGTGCTCGGCCTGTCCGACGGCTCGATCGGCCAGCTCACGCAGCCGTTCCCGGCCGGTGCGCCGTCGATCAAGGAGCTGTGGGAAAAGGAAACCGGCATCGCGATCGAAATCGTCGGTTTGCCGAACGGCCAGGAATTCACCAAGACGATGCAGGACATCTCTACCAAGGGTGGGGCCTACGACATCTATTCGACCGAATGGAATCGCCTCGGCGACCTCGCCGAAACCGGCGGCATCGCCAAGCTCGATGACTTTGTCGCGCAGCACAAGCCCGAATGGGACGATCCCGTCAGCGGCTATGTCAACGGCGCCAAGGGCGTGTCGCTGCTCAACAAATACCGCGGCTCCAACTATGGCGTGTCGCTGGACGGCGACTTCCAGACCTGGGTCTACCGCACCGATTTGTTCGGCGACGAAGCCGAGAAGAAGGCCTTCAAGGACAAATACGGCTACGATCTGGCGCCGCCGAAGACCTGGAAGCAGCATGGCGACATCGCCGCCTTCTTCCAGCGACCGGACAAGGGCCTGTTCGGCTCGACCGACCTGCGCAACCAGGGTTGGGGCTATACCAATTGGTACCAGCGCTATGTCTCGATGGCTTCGCCCAACCAATTCCTGTTTGGCGATGACGGCAAGCCGATGATCAATTCCGAGCAAGGCATCGCCGCCACCAACGAATATGTCGCTTCGCTCGCACATCATTCGCCGGATGCGATCTCGTGGGGCTGGCCGGAGCAATACGGCAACTTCGCCAAGGGTGGTGCGGCGATGACCTGCGCCTTCTCCAACCTGCCGAAATTCCTCGACAATGCCGGCAACAAGGATTCGGCCGTCACCGGCAAGATCGGCTCGATGCTGCCGCCAGGCCGCGAGATCGACGGCAAGCTGATCAGCCGTTCCGTGCTGTGGTTCTCGCTGACCGGCATGGTTTCGTCGCAGTCGAAGAACCAGGAGGTTGCCTATCTCCTGCTGCAATGGCTGGGCTCGGCCCGTATCTACGCCTGGATGAGTGCCAATCCCGGCGGTTATCTGGACCCGTTCCGGCTTTCGGACTTCTCCGATCCGCTGGTGCGCCAGACCTATCATGCCTACCACATGGACGTCGTGCGCGAGACGGTGGCGCGCACCGTGCCGACCATCAACTATCCCGGCGCGACAGCCTTCCACAATGCGCTCGACGAGAACCTCATGGCGGCGCTGACCAAGGCCAAGACATCCGAGCAGGCGATGGCCGATACCGAGGCGGAGTGGAAGAAGATCGTGCGGCGCACCGGCGAGGACAAACTGCTCGAAGCCATCAAGACCAACAAGGAGGCCTGGCCGACAGTTCTCGACCCGATCGTCTGATCCATCTCCCTGGATCACATCGAAGGAGGGGAGGAGCTTGCTTTTCCCCTCCGCCCACAACGCCACCAGCAAAGCCGCCAGATGAAGCGTTCCGTTCCTTTCCTGATATTCCGCTATGCCGCGATCTTCGCGGCCATGGCGGTGACGCTGGTGCCGATCCTGTGGATGGTATCGATGGCGTTCAAGCCGATCGCCGAATGGTCGGCGACCGGCGCCGACCTGACCTGGTGGCCGAAGAACCCGACGCTCAGCAATTTTCGTTTCGTCTTCGGCGAGTCGACCAACAATTTGATCGTCGCGCTCGACCGTACCGCGCTGAAGCCGATCCTCGCATCGCTGCTGTCGGCGGTTTTCGGCACGGTGATCGCCATGTCGGCGGGCACTGCCGCGGCTTATGGGCTCTCGCGTTTCGGCTCCGGCCAGAACCTGCCGCTGGCGCTGATCCAACTCAGGATCTTTCCGCCGATGGCGGTCATGATCCCGGTGATGATCATGTGGGCTTTCCTCAACTTCACCGACAGCTGGTGGGGCCTGGCGCTGATCTACGGCATCGTCACCTTGCCGTTCGCCTTCTGGCTGATGAAGACCTTCTTCGACGACATGCCGCGCGAGATCGAGGAGGCGGCGCTTGTCGAGGGCTGTTCGCGGTTGCGCGTCTTCACCCGCATCACGCTGCCGATGATGCGCGCGCCGCTGGCCAGTGCCGCGCTCTTCGTCTTCATCCTCAACTGGTCGGACTATCTGATCGCGCTGCTTCTGACGACGCGCGAATGGGTGACCATCCCGGTCTACATGGCCTCGCTATCCTCCTCGATGACCGGGCAGCTCTATGGCGCCAAGGCGGCGCTTGGCCTGATCGCGGCCGTGCCGCCGGTCATCATGGGCATCGCCATCCAACGCCATCTGGTGCGCGGGTTGACGTTCGGGGCGCTCAAGCAATGAGCGCGGTGACTGTCATGACTTCCAAGGATGAGGTGAAAGCCGTCGGAGCAAAGCCGGTTTCGCGCGATGAGGGCGCAAGGCTGGGTTTCCGGCTGACATTGCCTGCGCAGATCCTGGTGCTGTTCATCTCGGCCTTCCCGCTGTTGATGCAGCTCTACATCAGCGTCACCGACTGGTCGCCCCTGTCGGGCACCGGCTGGTGGAACGCCTGGTCGATGTGGAACAGCTTTGCCAACTACACCGATCTCGCCGCCGACGCGCGCTTCTGGAGCGCGCTGAAGCGTACGGCCATCGTCATGATCGTCTGCGTGCCGGCGGAATTCCTGCTTGGGCTGGCGCTGGCGACACTGTTTGCCGACGATTTCCCGGGCAAGCGCGTCTTCTATTCGATCCTGCTGATGCCGATGATGGTGGTGCCTGCCGTGGCCGGCTACATGTTCTTCATGCTGTTCCAGTCGGGCGGCCCGGTGAACGACATCTTGTCGGCGCTCACCGGATCTCCCGTCACCATCGCCTGGCTGTCGGATCCGACTCTGGCGCTGATTGCGGTGATGGTCGCCGACATCTGGCAATGGACGCCGCTGATGTTCCTTATCCTGCTTGCCGGCCTGGTCGGCGTGCCGGAGGACCAGATCAAGGCGGCGACGCTGCTCGGCGCCAATCCGTGGCAGCGCTTCGTCACCATCGTGCTGCCGAAGATGAAGACGATCATCATCATCGCGTTGGCGATCCGGGTGATCGAGAACTTCAAGATCTTCGACACGCTCTACATCATGACCGGCGGCGGTCCAGGCGTCGCTACCGAAACCATCTCGGTCTACATCTACAAGCTCACCACGCAGGACCTGATCTGGGGCTATGTGGCGGCGATCGCGCTGGCCATTTTGGTCGTGCTGTCGATCGTCGCGGTGTTTGCCATGAAGCGCATGGCGCGTGCACGCGAGGTTCCGGCATGAGCGCCATCCACCTGCAAAACCTGGTCAAGAAATTCGGCGACTTCACCGCGCTGAAGACCATGGACCTGGCAATATCAGATGGCGAGTTCATGGCGCTGCTCGGCCCGTCGGGCTGCGGCAAGTCGACGACGATGAACATGATCGCCGGCATGGAAGAACCGACCGGCGGCAAGATCCTGTTTGGCGAGCGCGACATGGCCGGCGTGCCGATGGGCCGGCGTGGCGTCGGCTTCGTGTTCCAGAACTACGCCATCTTCACGCATATGACAGTGCGCCAGAACCTTGCCTATGGACCAAAAATGCGAGGGGCTGCCAAAGCCGAGATCGATCGCCGTGTCGGCGCCATCGCCGAGATGCTGCAGCTTTCGCCGCTGCTCGACCGCAAGGCCGACAGGCTGTCGGTCAACATATTGCAACGGGTGGCGATCGGCCGCTCGGCGATCATGGAGCCGGCGATCTTCCTGCTCGACGAGCCGCTCTCCAATGTCGACGCCGCTTTCCGGGCCGTCATGCGCACCGAACTGAAGCAGCTGCAGCGGCAGTTCCGCCAGACCATGGTGTATGTCACCCACGATCAGCTCGAGGCGATGACCATGGCCGACCGCATCGCGGTCATGGATCATGGGGTTTTGCAGCAGGTCGGCACGCCGCTCGAGGTCTACAACGATCCAGCCAATGTCTTCGTCGCCCGCTTTATCGGTGCGCCGGGCATGAACCTGCTCAAGGGCAGGCCGGCGGAGAGCGACCGCGGACTGGTCGTCGATCTCGGACCGTTGGGCGTCACGCCGCCGCTGCCGGGCGAACTCGCAGCGGCCATGCGTGGTGCACGCGGCGAGGTGCTTTACGGATTCCGGCCTGAACAGGCGACGTTGGTGCAGAATGGGCAGGGCCTCGCAATGCCGGTGACCTTTGTCGAACGGATCGGTGCGCGCACCATCGTTCATCTCGGCCAGGGCGAGGCGGCTGTGAAAACGGTGTTCGACAATGATGTCGGGCTGGCTATCGGCGACACCGCTGTCATCGCTCCTACTACGTCGTCGGTGCGCGTCTTCGACGCCGCTACCGGCCTTGCGATGAAGGCAGGTTGAGATGGCCGATATCGTCTTCCGTAATGTGACCAAACGCTACGGCAATACACTCGCCGTCGACGACGCCTCGTTCACCGTCAACGACAATGAGTTCTTCTGCTTCTTCGGTCCGCCGCTGTCGGGCAAGTCGACCATCCTGCGCCTGGTGCTCGGGTTGGAGACACCTGACACCGGCGAAATCCTGATCGGAGGCAGGCCGGTCAACGCGATGTCGCCGGCCGAGCGCAACGTGGCGATGGTGTTCCAGAACCTGGCGCTGTTTCCGCATATGAGCGCGCTCGAAAATGTCCGCTTTCCCCTGGTCGAACGCGGGGTCGCCGAGGCCGAGATCGAGCGGCGGGTCACCGACGTCGCGGCGAAGCTGCATATCGGCCCTATCCTGCACAAGCCGCCGGGACAGCTTTCGGGCGGGGAGCGGCAGCGCGTGGCGATCGCCCGGGCTCTGGTGCGCGATCCCAATGCCTATCTGATGGACGATCCGATCTCGGCGCTCGACGCCAGGCTGCGCGAAGAAACGCGCGTCGAGCTGAAGCGCATCCAGCGCGAACTCGGCAAGACGCTGATCTACGTCACGCACGACCAGGAAGAAGCGATGTCGGTCGCCGACCGCATCGCCATCCTGGAGGACGGCAAGATCAGGCAGATCGGTACGCCGGCAGAGATTTACGACCGCCCGGCCAGCACCTATGTGGCAAGGCTGCTTGGTTCGCCGATGATGAACATCCTCAGATCGGCGCGCGGCGATGGCGGTGTCGAAGCGGCTGAAGGCACGATCCGCATCGACGACAAGACAGCGCCCGCCGACGCCGTGGAGATCGGGCTGAGGCCGGAGGACATCAAGGTCAGACCGTGGGCGGATGGGGGCCCGGGCCGCCCGGCGCGAGTGTTCGAGGTCGAGCCGCTTGGCGGCTACACCGTGGTGACGCTCGCTGCCGGGCAGGCGCGACTGAAGGCGTTGCTGCGCGGCCAGCCCGACATCCGGCCGGATGCCATGGTGGCGATATCCTGCGAGCCGGCCAGAGTGCATTATTTCGAACAGAGCGGCGGGGCGTTGGCACGATGACGGCCGCCGCAAGGAAAGAGTTTCGGGAGGAAGAGATGGCAAGCAAAGGCTTCGAGCCGGACGTGAAGGTCCGCACGAAGGAATACAAGATCGGCTGTGTCGGCGCAGGCATGATCATGGCCGAGTGCCATCTCGCCGCCTACAAGGAAGCCGGGTTCCCGGTGGTGGCAATCGCCTCGCGCACCAGGGCCAGCGCCGATAAGGTGGCGACGCGCTGGGGCATTCCGACCGTCCACGACACACCGGAAAAACTGATCGAGGACGAAAATGTCGAGATCATCGACCTTGCTTTCCCGCCCGACCTGCAGCCGGCGCTGATCCGTCACGCGCTGAAGCAGAAGCACATCAAGGCGATCCTGGCGCAGAAGCCGTTGGCCTTGTCGGTCGACGAAGCGGTCAAGCTGCGTGACGAGGCGGCCAAGGCCGGCAAGATCCTCTCGGTCAATCAGAACATGCGCTACGACCAGTCGATGCGCGTCTTGAAGCAGATCATCGACAGCGGCGCGCTGGGCGACATCGTCTTCGCCCAGATCGACATGCACGCCATCCCGCACTGGCAGAGCTTTCTCGAGGATTATGACCGGCTGACGCTCGCCAATATGAGCGTGCATCATCTCGACGTGCTGCGCTTCCTGTTCGGCGATCCCGACGAGATCACCACGCTGACACGCAAAGACCCGCGCACGACATTCGACCACTCGGACGGCATCACGGTGTCGACGCTGCGCTTTCCGTCCGGTGTGCTCGCTGTGTCGCTGGAGGATGTCTGGTCCGGTCCGCGCCAGGATGGCTACAAGGACGACCAGCACATCAACTGGCGCGTCGACGGCAGCAAGGGGGTCGCGAAGGGCACCATCGGCTGGCCGACGGGCGCTGCCTCGACGCTGACTTACGCTTCGACCGAGACGACCGGCGGCGAATGGGTCAGCCCGAGCTGGGACACGATGTGGTTCCCGCATGCCTTTATCGGTGTGATGGAGCAGCTCCAGCACGCGGTGAAGACCGGCACGCCGCCGGCGCTGTCGGTCGCCGACAACGTCAAGACCATGGCGCTGGTCGAGGCGGGTTATCGCTCGATCGACGAGGGCCGCACGGTCAAGCTTTCCGAAATCGCTACATGATCACCGCAGCTGAAACACCAAACAACTGAATCGCTTACAGGGAGGAATTCATACCATGATGCAGGCAGGTATTTTCACGGGCTATTTCCCGTACGGCCTCGAAGAGACGGCGAAGAAGATCCGCGGGCTCGATTTCAACACGGTGCAACTCGACCTCCACTTCAAGGACGTCGACCTGTCGGCGGGGCAGATCACCAAGGATAAGGCCAAGAAGGTACGCGACGTCTTCCGCGATCATCACCTGCCGGTGTGCTGCATTTCCGGCTACACAAATATCATCCACCCGGACAAGGCCGAGCGCGACAAGCGCGTCGGCTACCTCAAAGAGATCATCCGCAACGCCCGCCATTTCGGCAGTCCGTATGTGATCTCGGAAACCGGCACCTACAACACCGAATCCGACTGGGTGCATCACCCCAAGAACAAGACCGAGGAAGGGTTCGAGGAATGCCGCAAGGTGGTCGCCGACCTTGCCCAGACGGCCTATGACCACGGCGCGGTCTTCCTGCTCGAAACCTATGTCAACAACGTCGTCGGCTCGGTCGAGGAGACGGTCAAGATGTTCGCGCAGGTCGATCACCCCGGCCTCGGTCTGCTGATGGACCCGACCAATTATTTCGAGACGCATAACATCGACAGGATGGACCAGATCCTGAACCAGGTGTTCGACACGCTGACCGACAAGATCAGAATAGCTCACGCCAAGGACGTCAAGCGTTCGGGCGGCGACAAGTCCGAGAAGCACGCCGATATCGGCGACGAGGACGCGCTGGAGAGCCATACATTCCGTGGCGTCGGTGAGATCGAGCTGCCGGCGCCGGGCCTCGGTTCGCTGAACTACGACCTCTATCTCCAGCGGCTGGCGGAAAAGCATCCGAACATCCCGGTGATCATCGAGCATCTCTCGGAAGACGACGTGCCGCGCGCCAAGAAATTCCTCGACGGGAAGTTCCGCGCCAATGGTCTGTGACGATCACTGCGCGCCGTCGATTTGCGGCGGCGCGGCCCAAAGCAAGGGAGGAGAAAAATGTTGAAATTCGCATTGAAACTGGCGGCTGCCGTAACGCTGCTCGCCGGCGTCTCGTTGAGCGCGCCGGCAATGGCGCAGGATGGCCAGAAGACGTTCTACTTGCTGTCGCATGGCGGTCCGTCGGATGCGTTCTGGCTGGACTGGAATGCCGGCGCCACCAAAGCCTGCGACCAGCTCAAGGTGACGTGCAAGATCTCATTCAGCGGCGGCGACATGGCGGCGCAGAAGGAGGCCTTCAATTCCGCGCTTGCGGCCAAGCCCGACGGCATCGCCACCACGTCGGCCCAGCCGGGCTTGTGGACGGAAGAGGTGAAGGCGGCCAAGGCAGCCGGCATCCCGATCGTGTTCTTCAACACAGACGACCCGGCGACCGGACGGCAGGCTTATGTCGGCGCCGATCTCAAGGAGGCGGGGGTCATCTGGGCCAAGTATCTTGTCGACCACAAGATGGTGAAGCAGGGCGACAAGGTGTTCCTGCCGGTGGAAGTGCCCGGCGCCAGCTATCAGCAGCTGGAGACCGAAGGCATCGCCAGCGTCTTCGATCCGTTGGGGATCAAATATGATGTGGTCGATTGCGGCACCGACCCGGCCGGCATCATTGCCAAGATGACCGACTACATGGTGGCCAACAATCCGCCGGCGATCATCGCGCTTGGCGATTCCGTCGCGGCCAGCGTCAAGCGGGTGTTCGACGGCGCCGGCGTGCCGGCCGGCAAGATCCCGGTCGTCGGCTGGGGCAATTCCAAGGAAACCGCGGAAGCCGTCAAATCCGGTTTCGTCAACGCGGCCGCCTGGCAGTTCCCGTCTGCGCAGGGCTTCATGCCGGTGGCGCTGCTCGGGCTCGCCGCTTCGGGTGAGCCGATCGGCTACGACATCCATACGTTCAGCCTCTACGACGCCTCGAGCGTCGAACCGATCCTGAAACTCTACGACACGAAGTGAAAACGGTGCCCGCGGCGTAAGCTGCGGGCGTCTCTTCAAAGCATGGTTGAAGCAGTCATGATGATCGCCGCAGAAGACGAAATGCCTGTCGGGAAACGCAGATCGAGCCTTATGCGCTCGCCGCAATTCTCCTCGCTCGTCATCCTCATTGTCCTGCTCGCGGTGTTCGCCATTGCCGATGCCAATTTCCTGTCGCCGCTCAACATCTCCAACATGATGGCGTTCCTGCCCGAGCTCGGCATCATCGCGCTCGGCATGACGCTGCTGTTGACGGCGGGCGAGTTCGACCTGTCGGTCGGCGCCGTGTTCGGGCTGGCGCCGGTCGTCGTCATGCTCCTGGTGCAGAACGGCGGCGTGGATATAGGTGTCGCCCTTCTGGCCGGGCTTCTGCTGTGCATCGCCATCGGCGCCATCAACGGGCTGATCGTCACCAAGATCGGCATTTCGTCCTTCCTGGTCACGCTGTCGATGCTGCTCGTGGTGCGTGGGGCAGCGCTCTACATCACGCAGGGCTTTCCGCTGAAATCCTGGGACCAGCCGGGTTTTTTCGTGACGCTGCTGGCCGGCAGCTTCAATGTCGGCTCGTTCCGGTTCTACACCTCGCTGTGGTGGTTCATCGGTCTCTCGCTGCTGGCAATCTACGTGCTGCGCTATGCCAAGCTCGGCAACTGGATCAGCGCCATCGGCTCGAACCGCAACGCGGCGGTGGCGCGTGGCGTGCCGGCGGACGCCGTCAAGGTGTGGCTGTTCATCCTGACTTCGGTTCTGGCGGGGCTGGCCGGCATGATCAGCGCCTTCCGCATTTCGGCCGCTTCACCGGTGGCCGGCACCGGCTACGAGCTCGAAGTGATCGCCATGGTGGTGGTCGGCGGCACGGCGCTGACCGGCGGACGCGGCACGATCCTCGGCACCATCGTCGGTGCGCTGATGCTGCGCGCGATCCGCAACGGCATTGTGCTGATCGGCGTGCCGGGCCTCGCCTACAACATCTTCGTCGGCCTGATCATCCTCGCCATGCTCATCCTGCACGCTTTGCTGCAGAAGAACGCCGCAAGGGGCTGACGATGGAAGTTCTCCGGCTGCAGAATCTGCAAAAATCCTTCGGCAGCGTCCGCGCACTGAAGAATGCGTCCTTTGCCCTCAAGGAAGGCGAGGTGGTGGCCCTGCTCGGCGACAACGGCGCCGGCAAATCGACGCTGATCAAGGCGATTTCCGGTGTGTTTCCGATCGACCGTGGCGACATCTATGTGCGCGGTGAAAAGGTTTCGATCCGTTCGACACGCGACGCGATGGACCTCGGCATCGAGACCATCCACCAGGATACGTCTCTTGCGCCGGATCTCAGCATCGCGCGCAATCTTTTCCTTGGGCGCGAGCCGGTCAAGCTGAAATGGCTGGGCGTGTTCGCGCCGCTCGATTTCGCCAAATTGCGAGACGCGGCGTCGGCGCTGTTGAAGCGCGTCGGCATCTCGAAAAAACTCGACGCCGATGCGCTGGTCTCTACGTTATCGGGCGGCGAGCGGCAGTCGATCGCGATTTCTCGCGCCATGCAGTTCGCTGCCAAGGTCATTATCCTCGACGAACCGACCAACAATCTCGGTGTCGAGGAAACCCATGGCGTGCTGCGCTTCGTCAAGGAGGTGCGTGACGCCGGTCATTCCGTGCTCTTGATCACCCACAACATCCATCACGTGTTCCAGGTCGCCGACCGCATCATCGTCATGCGCCGCGGCGAGATCGTCGCCGAGCAGACGGTTGCCGATACCGATCTCCTGACCGTGGAAAGCATCATCACCGGCGCCGACATGTCGGCGCTGCTGAAAGAGACGAGAGCGAAGTGAAGAAGTTGGCCGTCACATGGTAGAACTTTACGGCAAGACGCTTTCGCGCCGGCAGGTGTCGGAACGTTCGGGCATGCTGTCGCAATTTGCCGGCGTGCGGCTGATGACGCTTGGCGACGGGGTGGAACGCGGCATCCGCATGCTGGAGTTCCGCACCGGCTCGGGCCTGCGCTTCACGGCACTGGTCGACCGGGCGCTCGACATCGCTGACTGCGACTTCAAGGGACAGGCGATCGGCTGGCATTCGCCGAGCGGTTTTCGCCATCCCGGCCTGCACGATTATGAGGGGGAAGGGGGGCTCGCCTGGGTGCGCTCCTTTTCAGGGCTGCTTGTCACCTGCGGCCTCGACCACATATTGGGCCGGGAAGAAGTGCCGGCCGATAGCTACAACTACCCGGGCAGGAAGACCGTGATCCATTCGCTGCATGGCCGCGTCGGCACCATTCCGGCGCGGCTGACCGGTTATGGCGAGACCTGGGACGGCGACCGCTGCGTGCTGTGGGCCGAAGGCACCGTGCAGCAATCGGCAGTGTTCGGCGAGGATCTGCATCTGATCCGGCGTATCGAGGCCGATGTCGGCGGCAACGAGATCCGGCTGTCGGATCGCGTGGTCAACCACGGTTTCAATCGCACGCCGCACATGTATTTCTACCACGTCAATGTCAGCCATCCCTTGCTCGACGAGGGTTCGCGCTATCTGGCGCCGATCCGCGACGTCGTCTGGGCTGGCCATGCCGGCGAGCGCTACCAGGCGCAGAAGGTGGGTTACCGCACGATGCCGGCGCCGCAATCGGGTTTCAGCGAGCAGGTCTGGCAGCACGAGATGGCGGCGGGCGCCAATGGCGAGGTGCCGGTGGCAGTGGTCAACGATCAGCTCGGGCTCGGCTTCGAAGTGGTGACGCGCAAGGACCAGCTGCCTTGCGCCTATCAATGGCAGAATTTTCAGGCGGGGCAGTATGCGCTGGGCATAGAGCCCTCGACACACCATGTCTTGGGCAATCTCGCGGCGCGCGAGCGGGGCGAGATGATCTGGCTGGAGCATAGTGAAAGCCGTTCTTATGACGCGGTGTTCCGGGTGCTCGACGGCGCCGGCGCGATCGCCGAGGCCGAAACGAAGATCGCGTCGATCGCAAGGCAGCCGCAACAGGATTATCCTGCGCCGTCGGGAAATTTTCCGGGATTGGCGGACAGGGCATGAGGCGAAACGAACGCTCCGGCTGGCGGGCCGGAAATCGGAGGTCGATGTGACGGAGAAAAAGCGCGACTACAGCCTGGTCGGGGAAAGCACGCGCATCGCGATCGAGACCGGGCTGGCCTCGGCCGAGTGGTATCACACCGATGTGCCGCGCAAGGCGATGAAAGAGCTGATGCAGCGCTCGGACGGCCCGGCGATCCGCGACACGATCATCTGGATCGTTGCCATATTGGGTTCCGCCGCCGGGATCGCCTGGTTCTGGGGCACGTGGTGGGTGGTGCCGTTCCTGCTCGTCTATGGCGTGCTCTACGGCTCGTCCAGCGACTCGCGCTGGCACGAGTGCGGCCACGGCACCGCCTTCCGCACACGCTGGATGAACGATGCCGTCTACCAGATCGCCAGCTTCATGCTGATGCGCAATCCGGTGACCTGGCGCTGGAGCCATGCCCGCCACCACACCGACACGATCATCGTCGGCCGCGACGCCGAGATCGCGGTGATGCGTCCGCCGGACCTGCTGCGCGCCGCACTCGCCTTCACCGGTGTTCTCGATTTCCGCTATTCGCTGCCGACGCTGGTGCGCAATGCGTTCGGCAGCATCTCGCCGGACGAGAAAAGCTTTATTCCCGAGATGGAGCTTCACAAGGTGGTCACAGCCGCGCGCTGGCATGTCGCCATCTATGTCGCGGCGATCGGGCTGGCGCTTTATCTGTGGTCGTTCCTGCCGCTGGTGCTGATCGGCCTGCCGCGCCTCTACGGCAGCTGGCACATGGTGCTGACCGGCCTGCTGCAGCATATCGGCCTGGCCGACAATGTCACCGACCACCGGCTGAATACGCGCACCGTCTACATGAACCCGATCAGCCGCTTCATCTATTGGAACATGAACTATCATGTCGAACATCACATGTTCCCGATGGTGCCCTATCACGCGCTGCCGAGGCTGCACGAATTGATCAAGCACGATCTGCCCGAGCCGAACCCTTCGATGTGGCATGCCTATCGCGAGGTCTGGCCGGTGCTGCTGAAGCAGCTTCAGTACGAGGATTATTTCCTCAAACGTGAATTGCCGCCGACGGCGCGGCCGTATCGGGACGAATTCCATGCACTGACCGTTCCGGCTGCGGCGGAATAGGGGAGAAGCAGATGGCCGACTGGGTTGAAGCGTGTGGCGTCGACGATGTCGAGGAAGAGGATGTCATCCGCTTCGATCATGGCGGCCGTACCTTCGCCATCTATCGCAGTCCCGATGACGAGTACTTCGCAACCGACGGGTACTGCACGCATGAGAAGGCGCATCTGGCCGATGGGCTGGTGATGGACGACATCATCGAATGCCCCAAGCACAATGGCCGCTTCAACTACAAGACGGGCGTGGCTCGAGGCGCACCGGTATGCGTCAATCTCGCCACCTATCCAGTGAAGGTCGAGGCTGGCAAAGTGATGATCCAGATCGGCTGACCTGCCGCCGAATGCAACTGAGGGAACCCTTTTGATGAGCCGAAAAAGACCGACGGTGGCGGATTTGCGCGCCATGAAGGGCAAGCGACAGCTGACCATGCTGCGTGTGCTGACGATGGACGAGGCCGAGGCCGCGGAGCGCGCAGGGGTCGACATCGTCTCGGTGCCGCCCGAATTGGTGCTCAACCCTGAGTACCGCGACGCGGCGCCCAGCCTGTTCACCATGCCGGGCGACAATTTCTACGAGATCGGCACGGCGGACGATTTCGTGCGCTGGGCCTTCCGGCTCTACAAGGCCGGCGCCGACGCGGTCTATTGCAGCGCCGGCTATGCCACGATCAAGCGGATGGCCGATGACAATATCCCGGTGATCGGCCATGTCGGGCTGATCCCGTCACGGGCGACCTGGACTGGCGGCTTCAAGGCGGTCGGCAAGACCGCCGACACCGCCATGGATATCTTCGCGGCGGTGAAGCAGCTGGAGGCCGCCGGCGCCATCGGCGCCGAAATCGAGGTGGTGCCGGTCGAGGTGGCCAAGGCGATCTCGGAGCGGACGTCGCTGATCATGCTGTCGATGGGAGCGGGTACCGGTTGCGATGCGCAATATCTGTTCGCCGACGACATTCTCGGCCAGAACCGTGGCCACATGCCCCGTCATTCCAAGGTCTATCGCAATTTCGCCGCCGAATATGATCGTTTGCAGGCCGAGCGTATCGCCGCGTTTTCGGAATATGTTGCCGACGTGAACAGTCTCGCCTATCCCGAAGACAGGCATGTGGTGCATATGGATCCGGCTGAACTCAGCCTGTTCATGAAGAGGGTCGACGGGGCGTGAAATCTCAAGGCAATGATGCGACGGACGAGGCCGCGCCGGTTCATATTCTCACGCTTTCCTGCGAGGATCGGCCGGGGATCGTCGCCGCCGTCACGGCGGAGCTTGCCGCGAACGGCGCCAACATCGCCGAAAGCAGCCAGTTCTGGGACCGGCAGACCAATCGCTTTTTCATGCGGATCGCCTTCATCAGCCCGTTAGGCTCGACCGGGGACAGTCTGGAGCGGGCCCTGGAATCAAGCGTCGATCGCTTCGGCATGAAGACCGCGCTGGTCGATCAGGGACGCCGCCCGAAGATCATCGTCATGGTCTCCAAGTTCGACCACGCGCTTCTCCATCTGTTGTACCAGATCAGGGTCGGCTGGCTGAACGCGGAGGTTGCAGCCGTCGTCTCCAACCACGAGGATGCCCGCCGCTTCGCCGAGCTGGAGGGCATTCCCTACCACCATTGGCCGACCACCAAGGAGAACAAGGCCGAACAGGAACAGAAGCTGCTGGACCTGGTGCAGCGGACAGGGGCCGAACTGGTCATCCTGGCGCGCTACATGCAGGTCTTTTCAAAAGGTCTGTCGGACCGGCTGTTCGGACGGGCGATCAACATCCACCATTCGTTCCTGCCGAGCTTCAAGGGCGCCAAGCCGTACCACCAGGCTTTCGACCGCGGCGTCAAGCTGATCGGTGCGACGGCGCATTACGTCACCTCCGACCTCGACGAGGGCCCGATCATCGATCAGGAGACCGAACGCGTCACCCATGCGATGAGCGCCGAGGATTTCGTCGCCGTCGGGCGCGACATAGAAAGCCGGGTACTGGCGCGCGCCGTCAAGCTGCATCTCGAAGCCCGCGTTATGCTTAACGGCCACAAGACCGTCGTCTTCTGAGAAGCCGCGTCAGGCCGGCCAATTTCCGCCGGCGAGCGCGGCGTAGAGCGCTTCGGCGTCGATACCGAGCGGCCGGTCCTCTTTCAGCATGGGGACGAGAGCGCGTATCACCGCGTGAAGTGCGGCCGTGCGCGGCGCCAGTGTGAAGCCGTCACGCAGGTCGACGGCCTGTGCCGCGGCCATCAATTCGAAGGCGATCAGCCACCGCCACAGCGCGATCATCCCTGCGCATTTCGCAACCGCCAGAGGTGTCTGCGTGGCGTGATCCTCGACGCCCTCCGACACGGCCAGAAAGTCGAGCATCACCGGATTGGCCTTATGGCGGATGGCGGCCAGGATCGAGGTCACTGTCTTCTGTAGCGGTACGAAGCCGGCGGAGGCGCCGCCGACCGGCGACAGATATTTCGGCAGGCCATTGCGGCCCGAACCGGTGAGCTGGATGAAGCGCGCGGCACTGGCCGCGGCACATTGGGCGATCGCCAGGCCGAGCGTCTCAAAGGCGAGCGCCAGTGCGGCGGTGTGGAAATTGCCGGTCGACAGCACCAGTTCATCATCGCCCAGCACCAGCGGGTTGTCGGCGGCGGCGTTGAGCTCGATCTCGACAGCCTGTCTCGCCTGGCCGATCGCCTCGATCAGTGCGCCATGGACCGACGACATGCAGCGGATCGACAGCGGGTCCTGCAAGGTGGTCGGTGCCGGCGCGTCGTCTCGGACGAGCAGATTGTGCAGCACCTTGGCTGCTTCCTGCTGGCCGGCCGCCGGGCGCGCCATATGCAGGCGCGGGTCGAGGATGGTGCGGTTGGCACCAAAACCTTCCATGGTCAGAGCCCCGGCATGCTGTTGCTGGGCCAGGGCAGTGAGGGCATCCGTCACCGCAAGTGCGCCGCTGCCGGCGGAAACCGCCGATGCGTTGATCAGCGATAGCCCGTCCTTGGGCGCCAGGCTGATCGGGGCGAGGCGCGCCATCATCAGCGCCTTGGCCGCCGGTATGCGACGGCCCTGATAGTCGGCTTCGCCTTCGCCGGTGAGCATGCGGGCGAGTGCCGTCATCAGCACCAGGTCGCCGGCGCCGATCGAGCCGAGCGACGGCATGACGGGATGGACGCCGGCATTGAGCGCGTCGACCAAAGCAACGAAGACGGAAGGCGAAAGGCCGGATCCGCCAACCGACAGCATCGCTGCACGCGCGGCCATGCTTGCCCGCACCGCATCGACCGGCAATCCTTCGCCGACGGCGCCGCTGCGTCCCTCCAGCAACTGGCGCTGGAAGGCTCCGGCATCGCCCTCTACAGCAGTGCCGAGATTGGCGCCGAGCCCGGTGTTCAGGCCATAGATCTGCTGGCCGGACGCTGCAGCCTGGTCGAGCACTCTTCGTGCCTTCTCAAGCCTGCCGATGACATCGGGTCCGATCTCCACCTTGCGCCCATCGCGGGCGACTGCAGCGACATCGCCGACGCCGACGCCGGTTCCGGTGAGGACGAGCGCGCTCATGCGAAGCGCAGCCTCTGACCGATGCCTTGCGCCTGCGCCTTGGCCAGCATCGCCTTGCCCAACGCGATATCAGACAGCGACAGGCCACGATGCCAGAACAGGATCGTTTCGTCGTCGCTTTCGCGCCCAACTTTCAGGCCGGCGGCGATCTGGCCGAGCTCGGCATGCAGCGTCTTCTCGCTCAGCCGCCCGGTCTCGACATGGGCGCGTAGCGAACCGAACTTGCCGCCCTTGCACTGGCCCCAATCGTCGACGACCATTTTCTGCATGATGTCGGTCAACGACAGTTCCACCGCGCTCATCGTGCCATAGGGCACGACCAGCGCGCCGGGCTTGATCCATTCGGTCTTCAGCAACGGCTGCGGCTCCGGCAGCCGCGAGGCCTCGACGACGATGTCGGCGCCCTCGATGCAGCTTTTCCAGTCGGCCACGGCTGTGACCGTCTTGCCGAGATCGGCGGAGAGTTCGGCGGCAAAACCGTCGCGGCTTTCCGGGCGGCGCGAATGGACGCGAATCTCGTCGAAGTCGAAGAGATGGTCGAGCAGGCGCACATTCCAGTAGGCGGTGCCGCGCGCGCCGATATGGGCCAGCACCTTGGAATTCCTGCGCGCCAGATGCCTGGCGCCGATGGCGGTGACGGCGCCGGTTCGCATGTCGGTGATGACGGTGGCGTCGAGGATGGCGCGCGGCGCGCCGGTGCGCGGGTCGAACAGGTTGAGGATGCCGAATTCGGAAGGCAGGCCATGCAGGTAATTGTCGACATAGTCGCCGACGATCTTGACGCCGGCCGTGTCGAGCGGCGCGACGTAGCAGCGCAACACGTTGAAATGGCCGTGGAAGGACGGGTCCGGCTCGAGATGGACGCGCGGTTCGATCACCGTCTGGCCCTTGCCTTGCGCCACCAGGCCAGCCTCGACGGCGGCGATGATTTCGCCATCGGTCATGGCAAGGGCATCGATATCGAGGGCATTGAGGTAGTCGATGTAGATGGGCTTCATGTTACGCGTATACTCTCCTCGACGGCCCCATCCATTCCATAGCAGGCCATGGCGGCACACGAAAGTTTGTTGCGACGTCTCTGGACGTCGCCGGGGAGATGCTGTTCAAACCGGTTCCGTCATGACTGCCATTCCCGAGATCGCAACCTTGTCCGAAACGGCCACCCATGCGCGGCGCGTGGCGTTGATCGTCGCCATCGCCTTCTTCATGCAGTTGCTGGATTCGACGATCATCTCGACATCGCTGCCGCAGATGGGCGCCTCCTTCGGCGTGTCGCCGGTGGCGATGAGCATCGGCATCACCGTTTACATGCTGACCATGGCGGTGTTCGTGCCGCTGTCGGGCTGGCTCGCCGACCGGTTCGGGGCGCGCAACATCTTCCTGCTGGCGATCGTCCTGTTCACCCTGGCTTCGCTCGCCTGCGGCCTCTCGCAAACCCTGACCCAGTTCGTCGCCGCACGTGTCGTGCAAGGGCTCGGCAGCGCGCTGATGACGCCGGTTGGGCGCATTCTCGTCCTGCGCAATGCGCCGAAATCCGAACTGCTCAACGCCACGGCGCTGATCACCTGGCCAGCACTGTTTGCGCCGGTGGTCGGGCCGGTGCTCGGCGGCTTCATCACCACCTATCTGTCCTGGCACTGGAATTTCTTCATCAACATCCCGCTCGGCGTGATCGGGCTGGCGCTGGTCGCCCGTTTCATCCCAGGCGACCGCGAGGCCGACCCCAAGCCGCTCGACTGGCCCGGTTTTTTCCTGACATCGGCGGGACTTGCCTTGCTGCTCTACGGTCTCGAGCGTATCGCGCATCCCGAGGACGGCGTGCTGCCGACAGCGCTGCTGATCGTAGCCGGCATCGTCCTCGGCTGGCTGGCGGTGCGCCATCTCAGGCGCGCGCCGCATCCGCTGCTCGATCTCTCCTCGTTCAAGGTGCTGACCTTCGCCATCTCGACGCTTGCCGCCGGCACCATTTTCCGGGTGGCGATCAACGCCACGCCGTTCCTGCTGCCGCTGCTGTTCCAGGTTGGCTTCGGCCTTTCGCCTGTCGATGCCGGCTTGATGATCCTGGCCTATTTCCTTGGCAATCTCGGCATGAAGACGGTGACCACGCCGACGCTGCGCCGTTTCGGTTTCCGCTCGGTGATGGTCGTCAACGGCATCATCGCCTCGGCCTCGATCATGGCTTGCGGAGCGATCTCGCCGCAGACGCCGCAAACGCTGGTGGTGGCGCTGATGCTGATTGCCGGCCTGTCGCGCTCGATGCAGTTCACCGCCCTTAACACGCTGGCCTTCGCCGACATCGATGCGTCGCAACGAAGCTCGGCGGCGACGCTGTCCTCGATGCTGCAGCAGGTGGCGATGCTGTTTGGCGTCGCGGTGGCGGCGGCGATCCTTAATCTGTCGCAGATCGTCAGGGATCGCCCCGCTCTCGATCTTGTGGATTTTCGAGTAGCCTTTCTGGTGATCGGCGCCATCGGGCTGGTGGCGGCGTTGCGTTTTCTCGTGCTCCCGCCAGGTGCGGGCGCGGAGGTTTCCGGGCACTCGCCGGGAAATTCAGATCGATTTTTCCGCCTGATGCGGAGATAAATTCCGTCCTGTCCCTTCGCCTTGGTGCAGCGCTTTCGCGTGCGGCCGCAATGGCGCAACCAATTGCCAAAAGCGCAGAGTTTTCCGCGCATTGCGCCAGCTTCGGCAATCGATGCGTCCACTCGATAAATATCGCAGCCGGCCTGGGTTCCGGGCGCGGATTCATTTGACGAACCGGCGTTGGGCCGATTAGCGTTCTTTCCCAGGGATGGCAGCGCTGCCATCGGGGCAAACGCAGACATGAACACCATCGGCTGGCCAAATTTCAGGAGCCTGAACCAGGAAGGCATTGTCTTTGCCATCGCCGTGGTGCTGTTCGTTGCAGCGGCTATAGGCCTGCCAGGTTTCATCGACCCCAACAATCTCGTCGCCATCGTCCGCTCCGTGTCGGTGCTGGGCATCCTTGCGCTCGGCATGGCCGTGGTCATCATCGGCCGCGGCATCGACCTCTCTGCCGTCGCGATCATGGCGATGTCGGTCGCCTGGTACCTGCAACTGCTGAATTCGGGGACGCCGGACGGGCTTGCCTTCGCCTATGTGCTGGCCGGTGTGCTGGCCATCGGCCTGCTCAATGGTTTTCTCGTCGCCTATGCCGACGTGCCGGCGATCTTCGTGACGCTGGCGACAGGCTCCTTCGTCTTCGGCTATGTACGCTCGCAACTGATCACGCAGGATGCCGTGCCGGTGCCGCAGGGCCATTGGGTCGAGTTGCTCGGTGGCCTGCGCTTCCTCGACATTCCCATCGAGGTTTTCGTCTTCGCAGGGCTGGCCTTCCTGTTCTTCCTGTTCCTGCGCTACACCAAATGGGGCCGCTATATCTATTTCGCCGGCGATAATCCGGTGGCCGCCCGCAACATCGGCATGCCGGTGCGGCCGATGCTGGTGCTGCGCTATGTGCTTTCCGCCTTCGTTGCACTGGTCGCCGGCCTGCTGACGGCGGCCAGCCTGCATTCGATCAATACCCGCGTCGTCAATTCGACGCTGCTCTACGATATCGTGCTGGTGGCGGTTATCGGCGGCATCGGCCTGTCCGGCGGGCGCGGCGGGGTGCGCAACGTGCTGGTCGGTGCGGCACTGATCGGCATCCTGCTCAACGCCATGACCATCATCGACATTCCGCTGCTCTACCAGAACCTGATCAAGGCAGCGATCCTGCTCGGCGCCATCATCGTCGACGGCATCATCAATCCACGTGACGAGCAGACCGCCCAGCAGGGCGACATTTAGACCTGAACTGCGGCGGACGGTTGGGGCCGGCCGCTGATAACAACGACCAAAGCAAAAGGATCCGACATGAAACTGATCAAGACACTCATGGCCGCCGCCACGGCGCTCGCTGTCACCGCCTTCGTGGCGCCAACCTTCGCCGCCGACGATCCGGGCCCGGCTGCGTACGCGCAGGCGCTCAAGGGCAAGCGCGTCATGCTGGTGCCTCTGGCAATGGGCTTCGACCTGGCGCAGGGCTGGGCGCACTATCTGAAGACCGAAGTCGAGGCCTGGGGCGGCGTGTTCGAGACGCGCGACCCGAACTGGGTCGTCGATGCCGGCGCGCAGGCGATCACGGACGCCATCTCCTCGGACACCAGGCCGGATGTGCTGATCATCCACGCGCCGGACCTCAACTCCTATTCCAAGCTGATGAAGAAGGCACAGGCCGCCGGCACCTATGTCATCCTGGTCGACAATCCCGCCAACTTCCCGGCCGACGCCTTTATCGGCAGTGACTGGGACCGGCTTGGCCAGCTCGAGGCCGAAGCGGCGATCAAGGGCTGCGGCCCGAACTCGTCGAAGAAGATCGGCCTGGTGCAGGGTGACCAGGCGAACTCCTCCAGCCTCTATCAGTATGCCGGCATCATGAAGGTGCTGGACAAGAATCCCGACTTCAAGGTGGTGGCCAAGCCCGATTCCAACTGGGATGCGACGACCTCGCGCAACGTGACGACGACGATGCTGCAGCAGAACCCGGATATCTGCTCGATCATCGATTTCTGGGATGGCGACGCCACCGGCGCGTCCGCCGCGATCCGCGATGCCAAACTCGACGGCAAGGTGTTCCTGGTCACCACCGGCGGCGGCGAGAAGGCGGCCGATTGCGACAAGCTGGTCGACGGCACCTATGGCGCTGTGGTGATGACCGATCTTGCTCGCCAGTCGGGCGACATGAACGCCATCATCAAGTTCCTGCTGCAGAGCGGCCAGCCGGCCGGCACCTCGCACACCTACATCTACACGCTGGAGAAGGCGACGACCAAGGCCGACCTCAAGCCCGACAGCTGCTGGGACCTGAAGGCGCTGCAGGCACAAGCGGCGGCGGCAAAGTAAACCGCACCTTTTCGACTGAAGTACAAGCGAGGTGACCGGAAGGATCCGGTCACCTCGTCCCCTCATGGAATAGCAGCAGCCGATGTCCTTTCGCGAACGCCTCCAGTCCTGGCGCTACAATCTCGTGCCCGACCATGTCGTCGGCGAGATACTGACCAAACGCTGGACCGACAACGCCATTCCGTTCCTGGCGCTGGTGGCGACATTGGCGACCTTCGGCTCGGTCATTCCCGGCTTCTTCAAGCTGACCGCTTTGCAGGAATCGACCCGCCAGCTCGGCGAGTTCTCGATGGTCGTCACCGGCATGACGGTGGTGATGCTGGGTGGCGGCATCGATCTGTCGGTCGGCTCGATCTTCGCGCTGTCGTGCTTTTCCGCCGTCTATGTCTTCTTCATCCTCGAACAGTCGATCTGGCTGGCGCTGGCCGCATCGCTCGCCACCGGCCTCATCTTCGGCGCCATCAACGGCTACCTTGTCGGCTATCTCAGGCTGCGCGCCTTTCTCACCACGCTGGTGACCTTCATCTTCGGCCGGGCGCTGTTCGACATCCTGGTCACCACCTATGCCGCCGATGTGCAGCTCTCGACCGCGACATCGGATGTGCTCGACTTCATCGGCGACAGCACCTTCTGGGGGCTGTCCGTCTCGGTGTGGCTGGCGATCATCCTGGCCATCGTCACCCATATCGCGCTGACGCGTTCGCGGCCGGGCTGGCACGTGCTGGCGGTCGGCGGCTCCAGGCGCTCGGCGCACAATGCCGGCATCCGCGTGCGCCGCACCGTGTTCATGACCTATGTCTTCTCCGGCTTCTGCGCCTCGATCGGCGGCTTCCTCATTGCTTGCCGGTTGAGCGGGGCAGGGCCGGGAACCGGCCTCAACCTCGAGATCATGGCGCTGACGGCGGCGGTGGTCGGCGGCGTCAGCCTCGGCGGCGGGCGCGGCTCGGTGATCAAGGGGCTGATGGGCGCAATCATCGTGCTGACCATGACCAACGGTCTGATCCGCTTGGGCTACGGCACCGGCACCAACCAGATGGTGCTCGGCATCATGTTGGCGGTGGCGGTGACCATCGACATCCGCTGGCTGAAGAACCGGCACAAGGTGCTGAATGAGGTCTATGTCGCGCCGGTCTATCTCAAGATGGGCGAGACACAGTCGGCCGCACCCGGCTCGGGCACGCCATACGAACTCGACAACAGGCTGTCGGCCGCAGAGCATATCGGGCTTGGCGAGCTGGAGGGGCCGGAAGACGTCATCCTCGACCGCGACGACAACCTCTATTGCGGCACGCGCCATGGCGAGATCGTCCGCTTCTTCGCGCCGGACTATGTCAGGTCGGAGGTGTTTGCCCACATCGGCGGTTTCCCGCTGGGGCTGGCCTTCGACAAATCAGGCAATCTGATCAGCTGCGTCGGCGCGATGGGGCTCTACTCCGTCTCGCCGGATCGTGAGGTCAAAAGACTGTCGGCCGAAACGTCGCGCTCGTGGACCTCGATCGTCGACGATGCACGGCTGCGTGACCCCAACGACTGCGATATCGCACCGGACGGCCGCATCTATTTCACAGATTCAACTAAGCGATATGACGCCCACGATTGGGCGCTGGATTCGATCGAGAACCGTGCCACCGGCCGGCTGCTGGTCTACGACCCGAAGGACGGTTCGACGAAGACGCTGCTCGACGGCTATCGCTACACCAACGGTGTGTGCATGGCGCATGACGGCAAGTCGCTGTTCTTCGCCGAAAGCTGGGCCTGCCGCGTGCACCGCTACTGGCTGGAGGGGCCGAAGGCCGGCACCGCCGAATGCGTCATCCGCGACATGCCGGGCTATCCCGACAACATCAACCGCGCTTCCGACGGCAATTACTGGATGGCGTGGCTTGGCATGCGCACGCCGAGCTTCGACCTGTCGCTGCGCCATCCCGACATGCGCAAGCGCATGACGCGCCGGCTACCGCAGGACGAATGGCTGTTTCCCAACATCAACACCGGCGGCGTGGTGAAATTCAATGACAGGGGCGGCATCGTCGAGGCGATGGGCGACCTCACCGGCGGCGCGCACCCGATGGTCACCTCAATGCGCGAGCACAAGGGGTATCTGTTCGTCGGCGGCATCCTCAACAACCGTATCGGCCGCTACAAGATTGCAGGCGCCGACCCGAACTGGACCAGCCCCGCTTCCTATTGGGGAGCAAAGCCATGATCCTCGACCCGGTGCTCGACCTGTTCCGCGGTAAGGCGGTGACCATCCCGCCGCTCGACGGCGCTTTTCGCCCCAATACGCGGCTGGATGATGCGCCGGCTTTTGCCGAGCTGACGGAACCGGATAATCTGCTGGTTACCGGTGACAGGCTGCTGGTCTCCAGCGGCAACGCCATCCATTCGATTGCTGCTGGAGCGCAACCTGTCGTGGTCGAGACCTTTCCGTCTGCCGTCACCGCGCTGGCGCTGTCGCCATTGGGCGAACTGACGGTCGGGCTGGAAAGCGGCAAGTTGCTGATGTCAGGCGTGGAGGTTTCGCTGCCGGCCGGGATCAGCTGCATCACCGCACTAGCCTATGCGGATGACGGCACGCTGTGGCTGGCCAACGGCTCGGCCGAGCATGTGCCATCGCAATGGGCCGCCGATCTGATGAAGAAGGGCGCGTCCGGTTCGCTCTGGAAGCGAGACGCGGCAGGCGGTGATTTTCGCAAGCTCGCCGGCGACATTGCCTTTCCCTACGGGCTGCATCCTGTCGGCAAGGATGTGCTTGTCAGTGAAAGCTGGCGCCATCAGTTGGTGCGTTTCGGCGGCGCGACGGGCAGCCGTTCGACGGTTCTGACGCATCTGCCAGGCTATCCCGCGAGGCTGTCGCCGTCCGCCGATGGTGGGGCCTGGCTGACCTTGTTTGCGCCGCGCAACCGGCTGATCGAATTCGTGCTGCAGGAAACGCATTACCGGCAGGACATGCTGAGCCAAGTGCCGCCGGCCTACTGGATCGCGCCGGCACTGGCGTCCAGCCGCAGCTTCCTCGAGCCGCTGCAATGCGGCGGCATCCGCACCATGGGCATCCACAAGCCGTGGTCGCCGAGCCGCTCCTATGGGCTGGTGGTCAGGCTCGACCAGAAGATGCAGCCGCTGTTCAGCCTGCACAGCCGCGCCAACGGCACGCGTCATGGCATCTGCAGCGTTGCGGAAAAGGACGGCCGGCTGTTTGTCGCCTCCAGAGGCGGTGACTGCGTGCTGGCGATCGACCTCGCTTCTGGAGGTTTCTGATGGAACCGATCGTTCGGCTGGAAAACGTCACCAAGAATTATCGCGGCGTGCCCGCGGTGAAGAACGTTAGCTTCGAACTGCGCAAGGGCGAGATCCATGCGCTGCTCGGCGAGAACGGCGCGGGAAAATCGACGCTGACCAAGATCATCGCCGGTGTGGTCGACGCCACTTCAGGCAAGATGTTCCACAAGGGCCAGGAAATCGCCTACGCCTCGCCGCACGCAGCGCTTGAAGCCGGCATCGCGATGGTGTTCCAGGAGACCAGCCTGGTGCCGTCGATGACGGTGGCGCAGAACCTTTATCTCGGCACCGAAAAGTTCCTCAACCGGCTGCGCGGCACCTACATTTCAGCGCAGCAGTTCCTGCAGTCGCTGAACTTCCCGGTCGATCCGAACGCCATGGTGGCAACGCTGGGCGCCGCCAAGCGGCAGATGGTCGAGATCGCGCGCGCCGTCCACCACAATGCCGAGATCATCATCTTCGACGAGCCGACGGCGACGCTGACGCCGGAGGAGAAGCGGCACTTCTTCGCGCTGATCCGCCGGCTGAAGGCGGGCGGCGTCTCGATCGTCTTCATCAGCCATGCGCTGGAAGAGGCGCTCGATATCGCCGACCGCATCACCATCCTGCGCGACGGCGAGCTGGTCATTACCGACGACACATCCGCCTTCGACCGCGACAGGATCGTTTCCGCCATGGTCGGGCGCACGCTATCGGGACAGATCTACCGCCAGCGCGACGAAGCGAAGCTGCGCAAGGCGGGCAAGAAAGTGCTGTCGGTGCAGGACATTTCGATGAGCAATGTCGTGCGCAACACCTCTTTTTCGATCTTCGAGGGCCAGATCACCGGCGTGTTCGGGCTGATCGGCTCCGGCCGCACCGAGACATTCAAGATCGTCTCAGGCATCTACAAGCGGGATTTCCTGCGCGGCGGCGCGATTGAACTCGATGACAGACCGGTGCGCTATCTCGTGCCGAGCGAAGCGGTGGCCGACGGCATCGTCTATGTCACCGAGGACCGCAAGAGCGAAGGCATCTTCGAGACGATGGGCATTGCCGAAAACCTGTTCGGCGGACTGCTGGCGGCGGGCCGCGAAAAGGCCTGGGTGATCAACACGCAGGAGATGCGCGCGCTCTCGGCCGAATGGACGAAGACGCTGAACATCAAGGCAATCAACGACAATGCGCGCGTCGTCGAGCTGTCAGGCGGCAACCAGCAGAAGGTGGTGATCGGCAAGGGGCTGGTGCAGAAGCCGCGCATCGTCATCTTCGACGAGCCGACACGTGGCGTCGATGTCGGCGCGATCGCCGAGATCCACCAGATCATCAACCGGCTGGCCGATGAGGGGCTGGCCGTCGTCGTCATCTCGTCCTACCTGCCGGAGATCATGAACCTGTCCGACCGCATCCTGGTCTGCCGCCAGGGCCGCATCGTCGAGGAGTTTTCGCCGGCGGAGGCCACGGAGGAGAAGATCATGTACGCGGCCGTGCATTAGATTCAGGTGAGGCCGGCCTGCAAATGGCGGTTTCCTGCGCTTCCGGTGCTCACGTACGAAAAGTACGCTCCGCTCCGGTTCTCGGAACTCACCATTTTCGACTCGGCCTGACCTGAATCTAGACGCCGGCGCTGGAAAAGTGAATCGGACGAGTGGATTGGCCGCAATTGCTCAAGACCTGATTCAATTCACGCAACGATCCAACGAAGGAAAAACCCCATGGCCACCACAAAACTCCTCAGCGATGCCGAGGTCGAAAAGATTCCCGCCGTGAAAGCCGTGTTCGACGACATCCGCGCGACGCGCAAATCCGATTTCGTCAACAATTTCTGGCGCGGGCTGGCCAATGATCCTTCGGCGCTGAAGCGGATCTGGGAACAGTTGAAGGTGGTGATGGTCGCCGACAGCGCCATCGATCCGCTGACCAAGGAGATGATCTACATCGCGGTGTCGACCGCCAATGGCTGCTCCTACTGCGTCCACTCGCACACGGCGGCAGCCCGCGCCAAGGGCATGACCGATGCGCAGCATGGCGAACTGGTGTCGATCATCGGGCTCGCCGGCCAGACCAACCATCTGGTGACGGCGATGCAGATTCCAGTCGATCCGCAGTTCGAGGTGAAGTGAGGCGTCACACCGGCCGGTAAACCTTCTCCGCCGTGTTCCAGAAGATATCCGCCTCGGCCACCGCACCATGCTTGGCCACCGCGTCGCGGTGCGCCTTGATCAGCTCAGCGTGGCTGGTCCACAGTTTCTCGATCGGGAAGTTCGAACCGAACATCAGATGGTCGGCGCCCAGGATATCGATCGCGTTGTCTACGACATAGGCGATCAGCAGGGGATCGTTGCGGTGGACGAAGGTGCCGAGGCCCGACAGCTTGGCGTAAAGATTGGGCGCCGCCGACAGCGTTTGCAGGCCTGCCTTCCAGGCCTCGGTGGTTTCCGGTTCCATGCCGGTCAGCATGCCTGCATGGGTGAGGATGAAATTCGTTTCGGGGTTCTCGCCGACCAGCGTCAGGCCGTCCTTCATCTGGGCGGGGAAGAGCTGCAGGTCGAAGGACAGGCCATAATCCTTGAGCCGCGCCACATTGGCGCGCACTTTCGGGTCGATCACCTGATCGGCGGAGGCGGCGAAGCGGAAGGCCGGGGTCTCGTGCCAGTGCAACTGCATGCGCACGCCGCGCAGCAGCTTGTATTTCATCAAGCGATCGATCTGAGGCCTGATATCGTCGACGGTCATGTCGGTGTAGCCGACGATGGCATGCGGCCAGCCGGTTTCGTCGGACGTCTTCTGCAGGAAAGCGACTTCCTTCTCGAAATCCTCCTTGGCCCAGTTGGTCTGGACGTAGACGGCCTTCTCGACGCCTGAATCCCTCTGGTCTTCGAGAAATTCCTCGATCGGATAGTCGCGCCGGATCGGTTCGTAGGGGCCGAAGATGCGCGGCACCATCGGTCCGACCAGCCATGGCTGGTCCTGTTGGCGCCAGATGTGAAAATGTGCGTCGATGGTTTTCTGCATCATGAAACCCTCTTCCAGATTGTCGCCGCCGCCGGAGCAGGGCGGGCGAGCGACAGGATGAAATCGGTGAGACCGGCAAGCGACGAGCCGTCGACGAGATCGTCGAGGTCAGGCAGGATGGCGCGAAGTGCCGCCGTTGCCGGCCGGAAGCGCGGGTCGCCGGCCAAAGGTGTGGCCAGCGACAGCCGGAAGGCGCGGGCGCTCAGCCGCCGCATGGCTGTCTCCAACTCGGCATGATCGCCGCGTTCCAGCGCGTCGGACAGGATGACGATAGCGGCACCGCGTGCAAAGGCTGAAAAGCGCGGCACCGAGAGGAAAGCGAGCAGCGTCGGCCCCATCCGGGTGCCGCCGTCCCAATCGTCGACCTGGGCAGCGGCGCGGGCCAATGCCTGGTCGCGGTCGCGGATGCGCAATGCCGTGGTGATGCGGGTCAGCCGCGTGCCGAAGGTGAAGATTTCGGCGCGGTCGGCACCTTGCACGGCGGCATGCGCCAGCTTGAGATAGTCTGCGGTGTGCAGCTTCATCGAGCCGGAAACGTCGATCAGCAGCAGCAGCTTGCGCGGCACGGTCTGGCGGCGGCGCAGCAGCGGCGAGGGCACGTCGCCATCGGCGCTGACGATTTCCCGCAGCGACCGGCGCAGATCGAGCTTGCCGCGCGAATGCGTGCGCACGGTGCGGAACGAGCGGCGGGCGGGCAAGGCTGAAGCGAGCCTGCGGCGGAAAGCGGCAAGGTTGTCGTCGTCGCGCTGGAAATCGCGGGTACTCAGTTGTTCGGCGCCGGAAGAGAGTTCGCCACCTTCCTGATGGCTGATGACCTCGATCTCTTCCTGGCTCGCACCGCCATCATCCTTGATGCGGGTTTCCTCGTCGGCGTCGCCTTCGACCACGGCGGACCTGTTGCCATAGAAATGGCTCTGGAAATGCGCTTCGAATTCGTCGCGGCGGTCGGGCGGCGGCGCCAGCGTGGCAAGGGCGGCCTCGCGGATGTCGGCCATCGAGCGCGGCCCGAGCAACGTCACCGCCTGCATGAAACAGGAGACTTGCTCGGGGGCTATGGCAAAGCCGTAGCGGCGCAAGAGCCTGGCAAAACCCAGGAATGGGGAGGCGGCGCGGGGGAGGCTTGTTTCCCGCATCATTCTGTGTCGCCCCCCTCTGTCCTGCCGGACATCTCCCCCTCAAGGGGGGAGATTGGCAGCTTCGGCGCTTCGCTCTGTTCGGCGACGTCAGCGATTAGCGAAAGCGGGGATGACATCCGATCTCCCCCCTTGAGGGGGAGATATCCGGCAGGGCAGAGGGGGGCGCTGTCCCGCCAGCCTTGCGAAATGACCTCCCGCGTCACGCCAGTGCCTCCTCGACGATCCGTCCAAGCTCCGGCGCAATGTAGGAAAGGTCTTCCTCGTCCTTGATCAGCACGCCGATGGCGCGGCGGAAGGCTTCCGGCCACGGGCTGCCGCCTTTCTCCAGGATGGTCGCGGCATTGGCCCATTCGACGGCCTCGGCAATACCCGGCGGCTTGGCCAGCGGCCGGGCACGGATGGTCTGCACGGCCGCCGCCACCGCGCGCGCCGTTACCTCGGCCACATTGCCTGCGCGCAGCATGATGATGGCGGCCTCGCGCTCGGCGTCGGGATAGCCGATCCAGTGGTAGACACAGCGGCGGCGCAGCGCCTCGGCAAGCTCGCGGGTGCGGTTCGAGGTCAGGATGACGATCGGCTGCGCCGTGGCGCGGATCGTGCCGCGTTCGGGAATGCTGATCTGGAAATCGGAGAGGAATTCCAGAAGCAGCGCCTCGAATTCATGATCCGAGCGGTCGATCTCGTCGACCAGCAGCACGCGCTGTTCCGGCGCTTTCAGCACCTGCAGCAGCGGCCGGGCGATCAGGAAACGGTCTTCGTAGATGTCGATCTCGTGCTCGCCGGCGTGGCGAATGGCGAGCAGCTGGCGTTGATAATTCCATTCGTAGAGCGCATGCGCAGCGTCGATGCCTTCATAGCATTGCAGCCGCACCAGATCGCGGCCGAGCAGCGCGGCGATCGCCTTGGCCGCTTCCGTCTTGCCGACGCCTGGTGCGCCTTCGAGCAGCAGCGGCTTCCCCAGCCGGATCGCCAGGAAGATCGCGGTCGCAAGACTGTCGTCGGCCAGATAGCGCGAGGCGGCAAGATGCTGCGCCACCGCCTCCGGCGAGGTCGCTGATGTCTCGGCGCCTGTCCCGGTCATTTCGGCCCTCAGTTCGCCGCTTGCGCCTTCAGCGCGCGCAGGATGCGCTCCGGCGTGATCGGCAGCGTGTCGATGCGCACGCCGACGGCGTCGAAGACGGCATTGGCGACCGCCGGGATCTGCGGGTTGGCGCACATTTCGCCCGGCCCCTTGGCGCCGTATGGCCCGTCTGCCGATGGACGCTCCAGCACGATGATCTCGGTCTCGGCGAGGTCGCCGGGGCCGGGCATCAGATACTGGTTGAAGTCGGTGCCGCCATGGTCGCGGTTGGGATAATAGGGCTCGGTCGTCTCATAGAGCGCATGGCTAATGCCCATCCACGAACCGCCGACCAGTTGCTGTTCGACCATTTTCGGGTTCAGCGCGCGGCCGATCTCGAAGACGTTCTTCACCGTCAGCACGGTGACCTCGCCGGTCTCGTCGTCGACCTCGACCTCGGCCACGGTGCAGGCATGCGCGTAGCAGGTCGACGGCTTCATCGCGCCAGTCTCTTTCTCCGGATAGGAGCGCGGAATCAGGAACATGCCGCGACCGGAGATCGAGCGGCCGCGCTTGAAATGCGCCGACAGCGCGACATCGAAGATCGAGATCGATTTTTGCGGCGCGCCTTTGACCAGGATGTTGCCCTGGCCGTCGGTCTCGAGGTCGGAGGCGTTGACCTCCAGCTCCTCGGCCGCCACTTCCAGCATCACCTGCCGCGCTTCCCTTGCCGCCTGGATGACGGCGTTGCCGGCGCGGTGCGTACCGCGCGAGGCGAAGGTGCCCATGCAGTGCGGGCCGGTGTCGGTGTCGGCGGTGTCGACGACGACGCGGTCTGTCGGCACGCCGATGGTCTCGGCGCAGATCTGCGCCATGATCTGCTTCATGCCCTGGCCGAGATCGACGGAGGACAACGTCACCATGAAATTGCCTGTTGGCGTCGAGTGCACCAGTGCCTGTGTCGGGTCGCCGCCGAGGTTCATGCCGGTGGGATAGTTGATCGCGGCAACGCCGCGTCCGCGCCTGATCGCCATCTCAAGCTCCCTTCACGTAGGAGGACATCGCCAGGTACTTTTCCGCCACCGGCCAGTTGGCGGCGCGCGAAGCTTCCTGCATGCATTCGATCAGTGCGGCGCCCTCTGTCGGCTGGCGGTGCGCTTTCATATCACCGTCGCGATAGGCGTTGATGAAGCGGAATTCGAGCGGATCCATGCCGATCAGGCGCGCCAGCTTGTCCATCTGCACCTCCAGCGCGAAATCGCCGATGGTGACGCCGAAGCCGCGCATGGCCGACGACGGCGTGCGGTTGGTGTAGACGCAGTAGGTGTCGATCCAGACGTTCGGAATAGTGTAGGGGCCGGGATAATGCCCCGCGCCCTTCTGCGCGCCATAGGGCGAGTGGCGCGAATAGGCGCCGGCATCGGTGTATCCGGTGACCTTGCGCGCGACGATGCGGCCATCTTTCATGACGCCGTCCTTGATGACGATCTTTTCAGCGGCGCGCGGCGACGAGATCTGCATCTCCTCCTCGCGGCTGTAGATAAAACAGACTGGTCGTCCTGTTAGTTTTGCGCCGAGGATGGCGATCGGCTCGACGATGACGTCGACCTTGCCGCCAAAACCGCCGCCGACTGTGCCGCCGACGAAATGCAATTTGCTGCCCGGCATCTGCAGGATGATCGAGGTGTTGTCGAGCGTGAAGAACATCGCCTGCGTGTTGGTGTAGCAGGTGAAGCGGTCATTGCCCTCGGGCGCCACCACGCAGCCGGTGGTCTCGGTCGGCGCGTGCTCGATCGGCGAAGACTGGTAGCTCTGCTCCAGTATGTGGTCGGCGCCGGCGAAGCCCGCCTCGACATCGCCGAAGCGCACCTTGCGGCACTCGCCGCTATCATAGAGGTAATAATTCTGGCCGTGATATTCGTTGACCAGCGGCGCGTCGGGTTTCAGCGCCTCTTCCATGTCGAAGACGGCCGGCAGCACCTCAAAGTCGACCTTGACCTTGGCTGCGGCCTCTTGTGCCGCGCGCTCGGTTTCGGCCAGCACCGCCACCACGGCCTCGCCCTTCCAGCGCACCTTGCCGTCGGCAAGCACCGTCTCGTCCTCCGGCCCGATCTGGATCAGGATCAGGATGGTGTAGACATTGTGCGGCACGTCCTTGGCGGTCAGAATTTTCACCACGCCCGGATGTTTTTCCGCCTCCGAGGTGTCGATCGAGCGGATGCGGGCATGGTGATGCGGGCTGCGCACCATCTTCAGGTGCAGCATGCCGGGGAAATTGCGGTCGGCGAAAAAGGCGGTCTTGCCGGTGACATGGCCGGGCGAATCCGAGCGCGGCCGGGGCTGGCCGATCTCGTGCAGATCGTCCTTGCGGACATCGGCGAAGTAGTTCTTGCGCAGTTCCATTGTTTTGGACCCCTCAGGCCGCGTTCTGCGAATTGGCGCGGGCGGCGGTCAGCACCGCCTGGATGATCGGCTCGTAACCGGTGCAGCGGCAGATGTTGCCCGACAGCGCCTCGACCACCTCGTCGCGGCTGGGATTGGGCGTGTGGTCGAGCAGCGCCTTGGCCGCCATGATCATGCCCGGCGTGCAGAAGCCGCATTGCGTGGCGAACGTGTCGAGAAAGGCGCGCTGCAGCGGGTGCAGCACGCCGCTTTCCGAAAGCCCTGATGTCGTGCTGATGACGGCGCCATTGCAGGTCTCGGCCAACGTCAGGCAGGAGAGCCGGAGTTCGCCGTCTATGATGACAGAACAGGCGCCGCAGGTGCCTTGATGGCAGCCGCCTTTCGGCGAGGTGTCGCCGATCTTGTCGCGCAGCGCCTGAAGCAGCGTCGTGCCGCTGTCGATGAATTCGACCTTTTCCGAGCCGTTGAGCGTGAATTGAACCGGAACCTTTGCCATGTTTTCCTCCCAGCGCGCCTGCCCGAACCAGCGGACAGACGCGCGCCCCCCGAACGAAATATTATGCGAGCAGCAACCGGCCGAGATGAACCGGCAGGACTTCGGCGCGATACCAGGCGCTGGCGATCGGGTCGGTGATGGGCGAGGTGCCATCACCGGCCGCGGCCAAGGCCGGCGCGATGCCGTCAGCGGTCAGCGTTCGGCCGATCAGCGCTTTTTCCGCCGCCCTGGCGCGCATGGGCCGATCCGCCATGCAGCCGAGCGCGATCCGCGCCGAGGTCACGGTGCCATCCGACGACAATTCCAGAGCACCGGCTATGCTGAGCACGGAGACGCCCTTGGGCTTGACCCTCGACACTTTCAGGAAGCGGAAACTGTCGGCCTTCGGAAGCGTGAAGCTCACGGAAGTGACGACGGCGCGGCTGCCGTCCCGATTGGCCAGGAAGGTCTCGATCGGTGTTTCGCCGCCATCGGTACTGACCGTCGCATCGAGCGCCAACAGGGCAACGGCGAAATCGCCATACGGGGCCGGGGCAAAAAGATTGCCGCCGACGGTCGCCATGTTGCGGATGGCCGGGCCGCCGACGGCGCGGGCGGCCTTGGCGAGCGTGCCGAGCTCCGGATGGCCGGCGATCGCCGCCATGGTCACCGAAGCGCCGATGCGGACTTTATCGCCGGCAACGGCGATGGTGGACAGGGACGGCTCGGTCGACCTGATAAGGCCGGAAACCGAAACGTCGCCTTCATTGGCCGCGCGGACGACCAGCGTGCCGCCACCGAGATAGCGGGTGCCGGCCGCCTTCAGTGCCGCGTTCGCGTCTTTCACCGTTGCAAAAGTCTGCAGTGCCAGCGCCATGGTTGGCTCCTGTCAGCTCTGGCCGGCGAAATGGCTTTTCAGGGCGTTGAAGCCGCCCTGAAAGACATTGGCGCCCATGCCCTCGGCCAGCTTGTCTGCCTCCTCAGGCGCGGCGTCGAAGCTGGCGGTCCATTCGGCGTAGGTGCGGTCGCCATCGGTCACGCGCCGCAGCTGCAGGGTCGCCTTGTGGTTGGTCAGCGGCTGCGGCGTCTCGAGGATGGAGTAGCTGACCAGGAAATTCTGATCGGAGAAGTCGAGCAGCTTTTCGCGCAGGCGGGCGCCGCTGGCGAGCTGGAAATTGCGCACGCAGCCGATCGTGGTGGCATCCTTGCCGTCTTCAATGTGGCTTTCCACCATGCGCGGATGCCAGCCCGGCAGCCCGTTGAAGTCGCGTATGCGCGCCCAGACCTTTTCGACCGGCGCGTCGATGACGCTGGAGATGGTGACTTTGGCCATTCAAAATGTTCCCTTGCAAAAGCGATCCGGTGCAAGGGTAGGGCGGCCATTTCAGCGACGCTTATCAATGCGTCTTGAGCGCCTATCAAGGAGTCTGAAAAAGGGCGGGGAGTCTGAAAAAGGGCGGGGAGTCTGAAAAAAGGGCGGCTGGCTCAGGCGATCGCCCGCGCGGCCTCGCGGTAGAGCGTCGGCGGCACGCCGACATGGTCGCGGAAAAAGCGCGAGAAATTGCCTTGCGTGGTGAAGCCGAGATTGCAGGCGACGGAGATCAGCGGTTCCTGCGACCATTGCAGCTGCCGCACCGCTTCCTCCATGCGCAGCGTGTTCCAGTAGACATTGGGCGTCAGATTGGTCTGTTCCTTGAACAAAGCGAAGAAATGCGGTCGCGACAGCCCGACGCTGCGCGCCACGTCGTCGAAGCAGATGCGCTCGCAGACATTGGCCTTCATCAGCTGGATTGCCTTGCGGACACGAAAATCCTGCATGGTGTTGATGCGGACACGGCCCTCCTGCGGCGCCGAGGCGTCGGCGGCGTCGAGCACGCTATCGATGAAACGCTCGATCTCGTAGTTGGCGATGTCGTCGACGCTCTCATTGTCGCTGAGGTGGTCGAGCAGATTGGCGGCGGCCTGATGCAGCCACGGTTCCAGCGTGATCGCGGCTTGTGAAAACAGCGGCGCCGACGAAGGCAGGTCGCGGCGGCGCCGCGCCCAGTCGGGATCGATGTAGAAGGCGAGAAACAGACCGGGCGTCCCGTTTTGCGACAGAACATGGCTGTGCGGCTGGAAGGAGTTGATGCCGGCGGCCGTTCCAGGCCCAAGCCGGACGGTCTCGCGACCGATGGTCATTTCGCCGGCCGTACCTTCCAGCCAGATGATGAGATGGGCCTCGACATGGGCATGGGTGACGAAGTCGCTTGCGACATTCAGGATAGAAACATGTCCGAACCGGCCCCAGTAGAGCCTGATCGCTTCCGTCATGGGTATATCCTCCCGCAGGCGACTGGCCTCCCTTCGCCTGCAGTGGGGATTGTGCGGCCGAGTTCGGGGCCGCGTCAAGACGCGCGGGGGCGGCGAGGGCGAATGACGGCCAGTGAGGCCGGATTTTCAGACTGAGCGATACGCACTGGAACGAATGGCGGTCGGGAGAATTGCCAACCTCAAACCGAAGCCGTCATGCCGCCATCGACATACAGCGTATGGCCGTTGACGAAGGACGAGGCGTCGGAGGCAAGGAACACCGCGGCGCCGATCAACTCGTCGACATTGCCCCAGCGCCCGGCCGGCGTGCGCTTTTCCAGCCAGGCGGAAAATTCGGGATTGTCGACCAGCGCCTGGTTCATCTCGGTGCGGAAATAGCCGGGCGCGATCGCATTGATCTGCAGGCCGTGTTTGGCCCAATCGGCGCACATGCCCCTTGTCAGGTTGCGGATCGCGCCCTTGGTGGCGGTGTAGGGCGCGATGTTCGGCCTTGCCAGTTCGCTCTGCACCGAACCGACGTTGATGATCTTGCCCTTGCCGCGCGGGATCATGTGGCGGGCGACCGCCTTGGCTGCATGGAAGGCGCCCGACACATTGGTCTTGAACAGGCGCTCCCATTGCTCCTCGGGAAAGTCCTCGAGCGGGGCGCGGAATTGTATGCCGGCATTGTTAATGAGGACGTCGATGGCGCCGATCTCGGCCTCGATGCGGGCAATGTCCTCGTTGACCGCCTGAAAATCGGTGACGTCGAATACCGAGGCGTGCGCCTTGAAGCCGGCGTTGCGCAGCTTTTCGACGGCGCTATCGATCCTGGCGGCGTCGCGGCCGTTCAGCACCACGCTTGCCCCATGTTCGGCCAGGCCCCGAGCCAGCGCGAAGCCGATGCCCTGGCCGGAGCCGGTCACCAGCGCCAGCCGGCCCTCGAGGCTGAACAGGGAGTTGGCCATCAAACCGTCTTTTGTTTGACCATGATCTCCGGACAAACGGTTCCGTTTGTCCGAGAAAACCGGTTTCCACTTTTCGGGATCATGGTTCTAGTCGCTGCGGCGGAAATTGCGGATGCGGTCGAACAGCACCGCAAGCAGGATGGCGCCGCCGATGAAGACGCCTTGCCAGAAGGCATTGATGCCAAGCAGGCCGAGACTGTTGCGGATCACCTCGATCAGGGCCGCGCCGACGATGGCGCCGAAGGCGGTGCCGACGCCGCCGGCCAGATTGGCGCCGCCGATGACGGTGGCGGCGATTACCTGTAGCTCCATGCCGGTGCCGAGATTGGTGGTGACGGCACCCAGCCAGCCGGTCTGGATGATGCCCGCAATGCCCGCCGACAGCGCCGAGATCATGTAGACGGCAACCTTGATCTGGCGCACCGGAACGCCGGTCAGCGTTGCCGCGTGCTCATTGCCGCCGATGGCGAAGATATGGCGGCCGAACTTGGTCCAGCGCAGGATGAAGCCGGTGATCAGCGCCAGAAGGATCATGTAAAGCACCGGGTTGGCGATGCCGAACACCCAAGCGCCGCCGCCCAATGACAGAAGCTTGGCATGGTCCGGCCCGAACTGGAAGACCACCGTGTTGTTGGAGGCGACCATGGCGAGGCTTCGGGCGATCGACAGCATGCCGAGCGTCACCACGAAGGGTGGAAAGCCGAGATAGGCGATCAGCACGCCGTTGAAGGCGCCAATGGCGAGCGCGGTGGCAATCGAGGCCAGGATGCCGACCTCGATCGAGTAGCCGGCATGCATGGTGACGGCCAGCACCATCGACGACAGGCACAGCACCGAGCCGACCGACAGGTCGATGCCGCCGGTGATGATGACGAAGGTCATGCCGAGCGCGATGATGGCGACGAAGGTGATGTTGCGGGTGATGTTGTAGAGGTTCTTCGAGGTGGCGAAAGCGTCGGTGGCAAACGACAGGAACACGCAGGCAAGGATGACCGCGATCACCACCCAGAAAGTCTGGCTGGCAAACAGTCTCGCAGCCAAGGATTGCTGCTTATGCTCGATCGGCTGGTCAATTGCTAGTGCCATCGTCGACCTTCATCTGCTGTGCGTGGTGGAATTCGCTTGAAATCAAACCTGTTCGATAGCGCCGGTGATCAGCCCCGTGACTTCCTCGGGCGAGCTCGACGCAATCGTCTTGTCGGCGACCTTGCGCCCGCGCCGCATGACGATGACGCGGTCGGCGACGGTGAACACGTCAGGCATGCGGTGGCTGATCAGAACGACGGCGATGCCCTGATCGCGCAAATGGCGGATAAGGTTCAGCACTTCGGCGACCTGGCGCACCGAGATCGCCGCCGTCGGTTCGTCCATCAGCACGATCTTGGCCTGCGACAGCATAGTGCGGGCAATCGCCACCGCCTGGCGCTGGCCGCCCGACATCTGCTTGACGAGGTCGCGCGGACGGGTCTCGGACTTCAATTCGGCGAAGAGCTGGCCGGCACGCTTGTACATCGAGGCATAGTCGAGGATCCGGAACGGCCCGACGCCGCGCCGCAACTCACGGCCGAGATAGACATTGGCGGCGGCAGTCAGATTGTTGCAGAGTGCAAGGTCCTGGTGGACGATCTCGATGCCGTGCTGGCGGGCTTCCGCCGGCTTGTGCAGGATCAATTCCTTGCCGTCCATGTGCATGGTGCCATGGCTCGGGCGGAAATTGCCAGCGATCATCTTGACCAGCGTCGACTTGCCGGCGCCGTTGTCGCCCATCAGGCCGACCACCTGTCCGGGCTCGATCGACAGCGAAACGTCGTTGACGGCCTGGATAGCGCCGAAATGCCTTGAGATGTTGGTGAGTTCGAGAACCGCCACCAGCCTTTGCCTCCCCGTGTTTTGCGACCTGCAGCTGTTACCGGCGTGGATGCCGACGCTGCTTGGCCTCGCTCTCCCCGGCTCCTCCCGAAGACGGCGTTAGCGTTCTTTTACGCAAAAGCCGGCGCACGTCAATCAATTGTCGGACGAATTGGGCCAGGACTATTTTAAAAATCCGTTTTGTAGGACAAATAGCATTGACGTTGGCGCCAAGCCGATATTAGCTAAGCGTCGGAGGAGATTATGCCGATCCCCGCTGGCGGTTCGCCGGCCGGAATTGGCGGAGGTTTGACGGTCCAGGATCCGGCGGCACCTGTGTGTGAGCTGATCTGAAGCCGAATCTGGAAATGCTTATCGATCTGTCCTGGCGACACGAGCGCTCGCGAAACGACCCTCGGTCATCACGCATCCGGTCGATCTGTATGGCGGGCACGCCGTGTCCGTTTGTTTCAAGGGAGGACTGACATGAGGAAAACACTTTTGCTCGCCGCCGTCGCCGCCATGGCGTTGGGTGCCGGGCCGGCTTTGGCCAAGAAACAGCTCGTCATTGTCGTGAAAGGTCTCGACAATCCGTTCTTCGAGGCCATCCACCAGGGCTGCGAGAAATGGAACAAGGAAAACGCCAGCTCGGAATATGAATGCTTCTACACCGGTCCGGCGTCGACTTCGGACGAGGCCGGCGAGGCGCAGATCGTCCAGGACATGCTGAGCAAGGCCGACACGGTGGCGATGGCGATCTCGCCGTCCAACGCGCCGCTGATCGCGCAGACGATCAAGAGTGCCAATCCGTCGATCCCGATCATGACGGTCGACGCCGATCTCAGCAAGGAAGACGCAGGCCTTCGCAAGACCTATCTCGGTACCGACAATTACCTGATGGGCAAGAAGATCGGCGAGTACATCAAGAAGGGCAAGCCGAATGGTGGCACGATCTGCACCATCGAAGGCAACCCGGCAGCCGACAACATCCTGCGCCGTGCGCAAGGCATGCGTGACGCACTGTCGGGCAAGGAGGGCCTCGCCGCACTTGCCGGTGAAGGTGGCTGGACCGAAGTCGCCGGCTGCCCGGTGTTTACCAACGACGATGGCGCCAAGGGCGTGCAGGCGATGACCGACATCCTCGCCGCCAACCCCAAGCTGGACGCCTTCGGGATCATGGGCGGCTGGCCGCTGTTCGGCGCGCCGCAGCCCTATCGCGATCTGTTCGGACCGCTCAAGGACCGGATCGCCAGCAACGACTTCGTCATCGGCGCCGCCGACACGATCGGCGACGAGATTGCGATCGCTCGTGATGGCCTTGTAACGGCTCTGGTCGGCCAGCGGCCGTTCGAAATGGGCTACAAGGCACCGTCGGTGATGATCGACCTGATCGAAGGCAAGGCAGTCGCCGATCCGGTGTTCACCGGCCTCGACGAGTGCACCAAGGATACGGTCGACACCTGCATCCAGAAGTAGGTTCTCGATTTCGGGGCGCCCGGCTGCGGGCGCCCCGTCATTCCTGGACGGAAGCGATAATTCCCGAGCGGACGCAATGATTGGGGCAACCGGCTCCGGCTTTGCTGCGCCCGTGATCTGGATTTTTCGGCAACGAGATCGGCGCCCGTGCGGTTCGGACCAGTCCGGACGACAGACGGTCGACGCATTGGAACGTGGATGCCGGACGAGAAGTCAAGCAAGCGAACCGACCGGGCCAAGGCACAAGCCGGCCACGGCCCGGCTGTCATGCGCAAGGCCGGTGCCGCGCATTTTGCGGGAGCGAGCGTCCATGTCTCGCTGGCCGGCGAGATCGGCCTGCGGATCGTGCGTGGCGACTATCCGCCCGGCACCATCCTGCCCAACGAGTCCAGATGGGCCGAGATCTTCAATGTCAGCCGTTCGGCGGTGCGCGAAGCCATCAAGATGCTGATGGCGAAAAGCCTGTTGGCTTCACGCCCCAAGATCGGCAGTTGGGTCGAGCCGAAGGAGCGCTGGAACCTGCTCGACCGCGACGTGCTGGCCTGGTACGCGACGGCGCCCGACCGCGAGGCGTTCCTGCGAACCGTGCAGGAGTTTCGTCATATCATCGAGCCGGAAGCATCGGCCTTTGCCGCCATACGGCGCAGTGACGAGCAAATGGCGGAAATCAGCCAGGCCTGCCGCGAGATGGGCGAGGCCTTGAGCCTGCAGGAGCGTATCCGCGCCGATACGCGCTTTCATCTGGCCATCCTGCGCGCCTCCGGCAACGACCTCCTTGTGCCGCTCGGCGTGTTGATCGAGTCGGCGCTCGACCATCTCTTCGCATTCACGACACAGCAGGTCGCCGATCAGCGCCAGGCGCAGAAGCTGCATGAGGCGATCGAAAAGAACATCCGCCTGCAGCGCCCGGCCGCGGCGCGCAACGCCGTGCACAAGCTGCTTGCGGATACCGATGAAGGGATCGGGCGCTGGAGGCGGTGATCGGCGCCTGCGTTGGGCAATCGGTTAAATGGTCTGCTTCTTGCCATCCTTCATCGGCATCAGGTCGACGCCGTTCACCTTGCCGATATGTGTTGCCAGCATCGGTACGAATTGCTCGGCCGGGCCGGTTGCGTGGGCACCGGCGAAGGCGTTCTTGGTGGCGTTGCCGAGCGGGTTGGCAATGCCGGCCGCACCCGCCATCGATTCCAGATAGGTCAGGTCCTTGAAGGCATTGGCGATGGTGAATTTGTGCGCGTCGCGGTCACCTTCCAGCGTCCAGCGCATGAAGGTCTGGTAGAAGCCGCAATCCATACGGCCATTGCGGATGACGCTGTCGAAGCGCGGCGGCGAGATGCCGACCTTCTCAGCCAGTGCCAGTGCCTCGGAATAGATCGCGGCGTAGCCGAGCGAGATGAAATTGTTGAGCAGCTTCATGCGATGGCCATCGCCGGTGTCGCCGATATGGACGATGCGGCCGGCCCAGGTTTCGATTACCGGTTTCACCCTGGCAAAGAGGGCGTCCGGCGCGCCGACCATGGCGTCGAGTGTGCCTTCCCAGGCTTCCTTCGGCGTGCGGCTGAGCGGTGCGTCGACAAAATCGATGCCGAGCGCCTTGAGTTCAGCGGCAAGCGCAATGGTCGAGACGGGGTCGGAGGTCGAGCAGTCGACGACGACGGAACCTTTCTTCAAACCCTCCTTGAGGCCGCCCGGGCCGCGAATGATGGCTTCGACCTCGCGCGAACCGGTGACGCAGATGAAGACGATTGTCGATGCCGCCGCCACATCGCGCGAGGTCGATGCTTCGGTGGCGCCGCGGCCAAGCAGGTCTTCCGCCGGCTTGCGGTTCTTGCGGCCGAGAAAGGTCAGGCTGTAGCCCTTGTCGACGATGTTCTTGGCGATCCCGTGGCCCATCAGGCCAAGCCCGATGAAGCCGATCTTTTCGCTCGCGGCAGTCGTGTTCATGTCTTCAAGTCCTGTTGCAATGATTGATGTCAGGCGCTGCCGTTTTGCAGGCGTGGGTGGTTGCGGATGGCGATATTGTCTGACAATACACATAAATTCCTGAGGATGTGGAGAGCAAAATGACGAAGCGGATCATGTTCACCGGCGGCAGCGGCAAGGCCGGACGCCATGTCGTCCAGTATCTGGTCGAGCAAGGCTGCCAGGTGCTCAACATCGACACCAGGCCGCTCGACAACCCCAAGGTGCGCACGCTGATCACCGACATCACCGACAGCGGGCAGGTGTTCAACGCACTGTCGAGCTATATGGGCCTGCATGAATTCGACCCCTCGCTGCGTCCGCAGCCGGTCGATGCGGTGGTGCATTTCGCCGCCATCCCGCGCATCATGATCACCACCGACAACGAGGTGTTCCGCATCAATGCGCTCGGCACCTACAATGTCATCGAGGCGGCAGTTAAGCTCGGTATCCGAAAGGTAATCATCGCCTCCAGCGAGACCACCTATGGGCTGGTCTTCGCCAACGAGCCGCGCGATCCAAAATATTTCCCGCTCGACGAGGAGTATGACGTCGATCCGATGGACAGCTATGCCTTGTCCAAGGTCGTCAACGAGAAGACGGCGCGGGCCTTCGCGCAGCGCAACGGCACCGACATTTATGCCCTGCGCATCGGCAACGTCATCGAGCCGCACGAATATTCGCTGTTTCCGAAATGGTTCGCCGATCCGGGTTTCCGCAAGCGCATCGCCTGGAGCTATGTCGACGCGCGCGACCTTGGCCAGATCACGCTGCGCGCCATAGAGAAGGACGGGCTCGGCTATCAGGTGTTCAACGCGGCCAATGACGACACCTCGTCCGACCTGCCGACAGCCGAACTCTTGAAGCGGTTCTACCCCGGCGTGCCGGTCAAGGCCGAACTCGGCGAATACGAGACGCTGCTCTCCAACCGCAAGGCGCGTGACGTGCTGGGCTTCCGCCCGGAGCATAGCTGGCGCAAATACGTCAAGCAGGCCTAGGCATGTCGACACTCAGGTGATGCCGGCCTGCGAATGATGGCTTTCTGCGCTTCCGGCCTTCGCCGGCCGAAGCACTTAAGAGTGGTCGTGGCAGTCAAGGCTACGGCCGGCGTAGGCCGGTGCTCACGTACCCAAAAGTACGCTGCGCTCCGGTTCTCGAAATCCATCATTCTCGGCTCGGCCTGACCTGAATATCGACATGCCAATCAAGCGGCGGATCGGGGCTGATCTGTGCACAGCGGGCAGCTTTGCGATGCAAGCCGCTTGCTGCGCTTGACAGCCTGCTTAATACGGACTTTCTGGACCCCATGCGGGACGCGAAGCCGAACAAGGAAAAATCGTTGGGGAAAGCGGCCTCCGGGGACCGTCCGGGCGGCGTTCGCCGGGCGGACGCCGCGCGTATTCCCGGCTCCAGCGTCCACGCCTCGCTGGCCAGTGAAATTGGCCTCAGGATCGTGCGCGGCGATTATCCGCCTGGCACCATCCTGCCCAATGAAGCGAAATGGTCGGAGACCTTCAGCGTCAGCCGCTCGGCGGTGCGCGAAGCGATCAAGATGCTGATGGCCAAGAGCCTTTTGGCCTCACGTCCCAAGATCGGCAGCTGGGTCGAGCCGAAGGAACGGTGGAACCTGCTCGATCGCGATGTGCTGGCCTGGTACGCGACGTCGCCGGATCGCGAAGTGTTCCTCAAGACGGTGCAGGAATTCCGCCATATCATCGAGCCGGAAGCGACCGCGTTCGCCGCGATGCGAAGAACCGACGAGCAGATGGCCGAGATCAGCCTGGCCTGCCGTGAGATGGGCGCGGCGACGAGCCTGCAGGAGCGGACCCGCGCCGACACGCGCTTCCATCTCGCCATCCTGCGGGCTTCGGGCAACGACCTGCTGGTGCCGCTCGGCGTACTGATCGAATCCGCCTTCGATCATCTCTTTGCCTATACGACACGGGAGATCGACGATCTCAACCACGCGCAGAAGCTGCACGAGGCGATCGAGAAGAACATCCGCCTGCAGCGCCCCGACGCGGCGCGCAATGCTGTGCGCAAATTGCTCGCCAACACAGACGGCGTCATCCGCGCCCGGTAGGGCTGGACGGGCCGCTAATCATCCTTGTCACGTCCGAAGGCGCTGCGCAGCTCGCCCTTGGCGTCCTCAAGCACTTTTTTGCGCGCGGCAGGCAAGTTCTTGCCGGCTCGGTTGATGTAAAAATTCAGCATCGACATGGCGGATTGGAAAGGCTCGGCCTTGCGCCTGTGGCTGTGTTCGGCGGATCGTTTCAGCGAGGCGGCGATCTTCCTGGCGTCGTCGGATTCGAAGACGTGATCCTCAAGATCCATTGCGTTGCTGTGCTCGGTCACCTCGGCCGACCATTTTTTCCTGGTGGCGGTCATCGCAGGACTCCTTTGCGGGGTGGGTTGCCGGGAAACTCCGCACATCGGCATCGGTTCCGCCCTGGCTCTGGAGCCACGGATTTGCCCGCTGTGGCGCTGCTGCGGCCTGAGAATGCGCCGATAGTGGCGCAAACGGCAGCCGATCTCCGAGACCGCCGACAGGAAACGCCTTGACCCGAACCGACAGCCTCCAGCCCGGCCCCGGCATCGACAGCTCCTATGCCTGGATGCGGCTTGCCATCTCGATGCTGCTGGCGACGATCGGCGCCGTGGGCATGTGGGCTGTCGTCGTCGTGCTACCCGCCGTGCAGGCCGAGTTCGGCGTCGACCGCGCCGCGGCGTCCATGCCTTACACGGCGACCATGGTCGGTTTCGCCGCCGGCAACGTGCTGGTCGGCCGCGCCATCGACCGGATGGGTTACTGGATCCCGGCGCTGATCTCTTCGATTGCGCTTTCCGCCGGCCTGCTGCTCGCGGCGCTATCGACCTCGATCCTGCAATTCACGCTTGCCCAGGGAGTGCTGATCGGTATCGGCACGTCGGTGATCTTCGGGCCGCTGATCGCCGATATCTCGCACTGGTTCAACCGCCGTCGCGGTGTTGCGGTCACGGCGGCGGCGGCCGGCAATTATCTTGCCGGGGCGTTGTGGCCGACCATCATGCCGACGCTGATGAAGGCGGAGGGCTGGCGCTTCACCTATGCGGCAATCGGCATCTTCTGCCTGGTGACAATGGTGCCGCTGGTGCTGATGCTGCGGCGCGGTGCCCCGGCGGCGGCCGTCGCGGGTTCGCCCGGAAGCCGGTCGGTGCAGCCGATCTCGCTGTCGCCGGCGGCCTTGCAGGTGCTGCTGGTCGTCGCCGGGCTCGGCTGCTGCGTGGCGATGTCGATGCCGCAAGTGCATATCGTCGCCTATTGCATGGACCTTGGCTACGGCGTCGCACATGGCGCCGACATGCTGTCGATCATGATGGCGGGCGGCGTCGTCAGCCGGCTGGCTTCCGGCTTCCTCGCCGACCGTATCGGCGCCGTGTGGACATTGATGATCGGCTCGGTCCTGCAGTGCCTGTCGCTGCTATTCTACATCCCGTTCGACGGGCTTGCCTCGCTCTATGTGGTGTCGCTGGTGTTCGGCCTGTCGCAGGGCGGCATCGTGCCTTGCTACGCGATCATCGTGCGCGATTACATGCCGGCCAACGAGGCCGGCCAGCGTATCGGCATCGTCATGATGGCGACCATCTTCGGCATGGCGATCGGCGGCTGGATGTCGGGCTGGATCTACGATTTGACCGGCTCTTATGCGGCTGCGTTCCTGAACGGCATTGCCTGGAATATCTTGAATATACTGGCTATCGTTCTGTTATTGTGGCGGTCGCGGCGATCATTGACGGTTGCAGCTTAAGCCTTATTCCGGGCGCACAAAATGCATCTCGATCTTCACGGTAAGCCCATTCTTCTAACAATAGCGGTGTGGGCCTGCACCGCGGGATGCTTCGCAGGCGCCGCCGCAATTTTCTATTCGATTATCCTGGTGCTCGGCAGAACCGGGGCGCTTGTAGACACTACTGAGGAAAGATCACTTGGTTGGAGCGAGCGAGCCGGCCGCAGGAATAGCCGTTTCAACAGATTTCTTGTTGCTGACGAATTCCGATCGCTTCGCAAGCTCCTGTTTGGAGCATGGGCCGGATTTTTAGTCTCGTTTGTTCTTCTTTCTCTGCTGATTTTTCTCTTTGGGGAGCGGACATTGACCTAGCGTCGAGAAGGAAGCGCGCGGATAAATATCCCACTTTGACAACATATGACGGCTGCGGGCGCGATGGCTTCCGATCTGTATCTTGCGAGGACTCGATTTTGACCAAGCCGCGCACGCGCCGGGGCGGCGGCCGCCCGACCATCGCGGATGTCGCGCGCAAGGCCGGCGTCGGCGCCATCACCGTGTCGCGCGCCCTGCGCGAGCCGGAGCGTGTCTCCGAAGAGTTGCGCCGCCAGATCCAGGCCGCCGTCGACGAACTGGGCTACGTGCCGGACCCGAATGCCCGGGCGCTGGCCTCGGCGCGCGCCGAGGTGTTCGGCGTGCTGGTGCCGTCGCTTACCAACAACGTCTTCGCCGAGGTGGTGCGCGGCATCTATGACAGCCTGTCGGCCAGCCCGTTCCGCATCCAGCTTGGCAACACCCACTATTCCGGCCTCGAGGAAGAGCGGCTGCTGCAACTGTTCGGTTCGCAACGGCCAGCGGCGCTGATCGTCGCCGGCATCGATCAGACGCCGGCTTCGCGAAAGCTGCTGGAAAGTGCCGGCTGCCCTGTGGTGCAGGTGATGGAAACCGGTCCCGATCCGGTCGACATGATGGTCGGCTTCTCGCATCTCGATGGCGGGAGGGCGGCGACCGAGCATCTGATCGAGGCCGGCTATCGCCGCATCGGCTTCATCGGCGCGCGCATGGATCCGCGTTCGCAGCGGCGCCTTGCCGGCTATCGCGCGGCGATGGAGGCCGCGGGCCTGTTCGACCCGCGCCTCGTCACCACCACGCCGGTGCTGTCCAGCGTGTCGCTCGGCCGCGAGATGTTCCGCGACGCGCTGGCCAAGGTGCCGACACTCGACGGGGTGTTCTGCAACAATGACGACATCGCGCTCGGCGTCTTGTTCGAATGCCATCGCGCCTCGATCGCGGTGCCGAAGACGATCGGCATCGTCGGTTTCAACGATCTCGACATGATGCAGGTGGCGTTTCCTTCGGTCACCAGCATCCGCACCCATCGTTATGAGATCGGCCGGCGTGCCGTCGCCATGGCGCTTGCTGCGATCGCCGGCAAAAGACCGGAGCAACGGATCGTAGACCTCGGTTTCGAGCTCAAGCGCCGCGAGAGCACGGCGCGTTGAAACGCACAGAAGCGACTGTGCGAATGCCGGTTTACACGCCAATTTGGTAGCGCTACCATCTCCTACAGGCAGGTGCATGAACGACAGGTCGCACCTGTTTATTATACATAAGCGACAACTAATACTTGTTTATTATGGATAATATGATAGTTTTCGCCCCGCTGGCGGCGACAAGGGAGGTACCGGGTCGGCCATCACGGGCGGCCGAGGAAGCGCATGACGAGGCGGAGGTGCCGGTCCATCGCGCGAAAATTCGCATTGCGAAACGAACAATCAGAACTGCAACCGGGAGGATTATCGATGATCAAGTCACTTGTTGGTGGCGTCGTTGCCGCCACTGCATTCGTCATGCTCAATTCGGCCGCCATGGCCGCCGGACCCGAAATCGTGTCGGGTCCCGCCGCTCAGGCGGACTGTTTCGCGCCGTGGAGCGCGGAGACCAAATTCTTCAAATATCCCAAGAAGGAAGGGCCGTTCCGCATCGCCTTCGCCAATGGCTATATCGCCAACACCTGGCGCATCCAGATGGTGCAGACGGCCAAGGCCTACGCCGCGCAACCTGAAGTCAAAGCCAAGATCAAGGAATTCAAGGTCGTCTCGACGGGCGAGGACGTGCCGGCACAGATCTCGGCGATCAACAATTTCATCGATTCCGGCTATGACGCCATCGTCACCGACGCCCAGAACCCGACGGCCTTCGGTCCGGTCATCAAGCGTGCCAAGGAAGCGGGCATCGTGCTGGTCGCCTTCGACAACATTCTCGACACCAAGGACGCCATCAACGTCAATGTCGATCAGAAGGGTCTTGGCGAATTGTGGGCCAAGTGGCTGGTCGGCAAGATACCGAACGGCGGCAAGATCCTGGAAGTGCGCGGCGTCGCCGGCACCTCCGTCGACACCGATCGTCACAACGGCATCCACGAGGTCTTCGATGCGTCCGGCAAGAAGTGGGACGTGACCGAAGTCGCCGGCAAATGGGATGACGGCGTGGCACAGAAGGTGACCGCGGATGCGATCGCCACCAACGGTCCGTTCGACGGCATCACCGGGCAGGGCGGCGACACCGGCATCGTGCAGGCGATGATCGACGCCAAGCATCCGTTCGTGCCGTTTGGCGGCGAGACCGAGAACGGCTTCCGCAAGTTCTGCGCCGCGCATTCAGCCGACGGGCTGAAGTGCTCGTCCGCGGGCTCGGGCCCGGCTCAGGTCGCCGTCGCCATCAAGACCGCGATCGCCGCACTCGAAGGCGAAGTCGTGCCACAAGAGGTGAAGCTGCCGCTGGCGATCGCCGAAGACCCGAACATGAAGGAAGGCACGGATTACTTCCCCAAGGAATCCGACAATTTCTTCGTCGGCAATTCCTTCCCGACCTGCGGCATCAATTTCAGCGCCCAGGAAATCATGGGTCAGACCAAGGAAAACCAGTAAATCATCGCTGGCTGTCACCTGGCGCCGCGGCTTGAGCCGCGGCGTTTGTCTCAATTCCACAATCGCCCTGGGAGGGCCGATGGACGGTGCGGCTCCGCTCTTTCGTATGGAAGGCATATCCAAGCGCTATGGCGGTGTACGCGCGCTGGAGAAGGCCGAGCTTGTTGTCGAAGCCGGCAGCATCCACGCCATTCTCGGCGAAAACGGCGCCGGCAAGTCGACGCTGATCAAGGTCATGGCAGGTGTCGTGGCGCCCGATGAGGGGCGCATGACGCTGGACGGGCGCGAGGCGACCTTCGCTTCTCCGGGTGCCGCCAACAAGGCCGGCATCGTCTGCATCTTCCAGGAACTGTCGCTGGTCCCCGAGCTAAGCGTTGCCGACAACATCGTCATTTCCGACCCGCCCAAACGCTTCGGCATGATCGACCGCAAGGCGCAACGCCGCATCGCCGAAGAAGCACTTGCTCGTGCCGGCGCCGCCGACATCCACCCGCTGGCGCTGGTCAAGGACCTGCCATTGTCGCGCCGGCAGATGGTCGAGATCGCCAAGGCATTGGCACGCAAGCCGCGCATCCTCATCCTCGACGAGGCGACCTCCGCGCTGACTGCCGCGGATGTCTCGAAGATCTTCGCGGTGCTCAAGCGGCTGCGCGCGGAAGGGCTGGCGCTGCTTTACATCTCGCACCGCATGAACGAGATCGCCGAACTGGCGGATCAGTGCACGGTGTTCCGCAACGGCCGCAATGTCGCCAGCTATCCAGCCGGCTCGAAGAGTGACAATGAGGTGGTCGAACTGATGATCGGCCGCGAATACAGCCATATCTTTCCGCCCAAGCCGACGGCCGTGCCTGCCGCCGCGGCCCCCAGGCTCGAGGCCCGCAAGCTCTCATGGGCCGACCGGCTGCACGACATCTCGCTGACCGTCAGGGCAGGTGAGGTGGTCGGCCTTGGCGGCCTCGACGGCCAGGGCCAGCGCGAATTGCTGCTCGCCTTCTTCGGCGTGCTGCGCGGCCTCAGCGGCCAGATCCTGATCGACGGCAAGCCTGTGTCGATCACCAGTCCATCCGTTGCGCGCGACGACGGCATCGGCATGGCGCTCATTCCCGAGGACCGCAAGACCGAAGGGCTGATGCTGCCGATGACGGTGCGCGAGAACCTGTCCTTCGCCGCCCTCGACCGGCTGTCGAAAGCCGGCATCATCGACCGTGCCGCCGAGCAGCGGCTGATCGACGACATGGTCGGCCTTTTGGCGATCAAGACGGCGGGCCTCGACATTCCGGTCGGCGCGCTTTCGGGCGGCAACCAGCAGAAGGTGGTCATCGCCAAATGGCTGATGCGCCAGCCGCGCATCATCCTGCTCAACGATCCGACGCGCGGCATCGACGTCGGCACCAAGCAGGAGCTGTACCAGCTGATGCGCAAACTGGCCGACGCGGGTGCTGCGATCCTGTTCTACTCGACCGACTATGACGAGCTGATCGGCTGCTGCGACCGTGTGCTTGTGCTCTACGACGGAGCGGTCAAGCGCGAGCTGGTCGGCGCCGAGATCACCGAGCGGGCGCTGATATCAAGTGCGCTCAACATCCATGGCGAGGACAGCCCGGTGGGCCTGGGAGTGGGCGCATGAAGGATTGGCGCTACTGGCTGGCCGAGCAGCGCGGAACGCTGCTGGCGTTCGGCATCTTCATCGTCATGTTCGTCATCTACACCTCGAACCATCCGGCCGGCTTCACCGCCAATGTGGTGCAGACGGCGGCCAACAAGGGCGTGCTGCTCGCCTTCGTCGCCATGGCGCAGACGCTGGTGGTGATCACCGCCGGCATCGACCTGTCCGTCGGCATGATTTTTCTCCTCACCAACTGCCTGGCTTCGTGGCTGGTGGTGGGAACGCCGATGCAGACGACGCTCGGCGTCATCGCCGTGCTGGCGGTGGGACTGCTGTGCGGCGCCATCAACGGCGCCATCGTCATCTATGGCCGGCTGCAGCCGATTGTCGCCACCATTGCCACAGGCGCCGTCTATTACGGCATCGGCCTGTTGCTGCGGCCATTTCCGGGCGGCTCGGTCAATGAGGACCTGGCCGATGCGCTGACCGGCCGTGTGTTCGGCGTGGTGCCGGCAAGTCTCGTCGTGCTGCTGGCCATCGTGCTGGTGATCTGGGTGCCGTTCAGCCGCTCGGTGCTTGGCCGCGCCGCCTACGCGGCAGGCTCATCGGAGACGGCGGCCTACATGTCGGGTGTGCCGATCCGGCGCGGCAAGTTCGCCGCCTACACGCTGGCCGGCCTGCTGGCGGCGATCGGCGGACTGTTCCTGACCTTCTTCACCTATACGGGTGAGGCGGCCTATGCCAGCGGCAACTCCTACACGCTGTTTTCGATCGCCGCCGTGGTGCTCGGCGGCGTCTCGCTGTTCGGCGGCAAGGGCAGCGCCATCGGCGCCATCTTCGGCGCACTGGCTTTCCGCACGATCGGCGACTTGTTGTTCGTCTTCGATTTCGATCCGCTCTGGCAGCCGCTGTTCCAGGGCGTTATCCTGCTGGTCGCCGTCAGCCTCGGCGCCTTCGCCCTGTTTCGGGTCCGCAACCGGCTGGAGTGGTTCCTGTGAGCGAAACGACGCTTGGCGGCATTGCCGGCCGCATGCCAAGATTCATCCGCCGCGCCGATCCGGCGGTGCTGACGGCCTTTGCCTGCATCGTGCTTTTGCTGTTCTTCGGCAGCCTCTATTCCAGAAGCTTCCTGTCGCCTGAATATCTCCTGCAGCAACTTAAGGTGGCTTCATTCCTCGGTGTCATCGCCACCGGCATGATGCTGGTCATCCTGCTCGGCCAGATCGACCTGTCGGTGCCGTGGGCGGTGGCGGCGGGCGCCATGATGGCCTGCGCCGCGGCGGCGTACGGCCCGGTCGGCGTGGCGTTGGCCATCCCGTTCGGCATCATCTGCGGCATGCTGATCGGCGTCGTCAACGGCATCGGCGTCGCCTATCTGCGCATCCCCTCGATGATCATCACATTGGCCACCAACGCTGTCGCGCAAGGGCTGATGGTGGTCTACACCGGCGGCTTCTCGCCGCAGGATTCGGCGACGGGCGCGATGCGCTACCTGGCGACCGGTTTCGCCATTCCGGGCGTGCCCAACGCCGTCATCATCTGGGCGCTGATCGGGGCCGCGATGGTGTTCGTGCTGACGCGGACCGGCTTCGGCCGCACCGTCTACGGCATCGGCAACCGCGAGCGCGCGGCCTATCTCTCCGGCATCGACACAAGGCGCGTGGTGATGATCGCCTTCGCCGTCTCCGGCGGGCTCTCGGCTTTCGGCGGCGTGCTTCTGGCCGGCTATGCCTCCAAGGCGGCGCAGTCGATGGGCGACGCTTATCTGCTGCCGTCGATCGCCGCGGTGGTGCTTGGCGGCACCTCGATCCTGGGCGGGCGCGGCTCCTATCTCGGCACTGTCGCCGGTGTCATCCTCATCACGTTGCTGCAATCCATCTTGTCGGTCATGCAGATGCCGGAGGCGGGGCGGCAGATCATCTACGGTGTCGTCATCGTCGCCATGCTGCTGCTCTACGGCCGCGCGCCGGCAAGCCGCTGACAGTGGACGAAGCGGCAGCACAGGCGCCGACGAGCGCCCCCGGCTCGGTGCCGGCCATCGTGGTTATGGGCGTCGCCGGCTGCGGCAAGTCGGCGGTGGGCGTTGGGCTTGCCGCCGCTCTGGGCGTTACCTTTATCGAGGGCGACAGGCTGCATCCTCCGGAAAACGTCGCACGCATGGCAAGCGGCGAGCCGCTTACCGATCAGCTGCGCGAAGGCTGGCTCAACGCGATCGGCGAGCGCATCGCCGCGTCGGTGGGGCAGGGCAACGGCGTGGTCGCCGCCTGCTCGGCGCTGAAGCGCAGCTACCGCGATCGGCTGAGCGGCTTCTGCCCGGAAATCGTCTTCCTCTATCTGGAGATCGACCCTGGTACGGCTAGGCAGCGCGTCGGCAGCCGCAAGGGCCACTTCATGCCGGCGAGCCTGGTCGACAGCCAGTTCGCCATCCTCGAGCCGCCGGCTGCGGATGAGCGCGCCTCGAAACTCAATGCCACACGCCCGGTCGGTGAGCTCGTCGCCGCCGCGGTCCGCCTGATACGCCGGTCATGAGCCTTCATCCATTCCGATGCCGATGCTGTCCGAGACCTCGGTCAGCCGCTGCCGGCGGGACCACGTCAGCATCTGCTCGGGGTAGAGCTTCAGCGCTTCCAACAGGCGGTCGCGCTTGAGCAGGATGTAGTGCGCCTGCACAGTCATGTTCTTGGCGCCATCCCTGGCCATGTCCGTTGCCGGGCTGACAGATGCCTCCGGCGTCAGCTCGGGGCTGAGCACGGCCCGGTATTCGATGAAGGGAACCACTTCGAAGGTCGACATGGCAAACAGGGCTGTCCTGCCCCTGGCGGCAAAATTCGCCGGCGCCGAGGCGAGATGCGTCCAGCCGCTTTCGCCCATGGCTGCCTCGGTGAAGGTCGTGCCGGCGTGGACGGTGTTGGTCATCGTCACCACGCCATTCTGCTTCAGGATCTTCTGGATGCGGATGGTGACCTGATAGGTGTCGTCGCGGCCAAAGACGACCCGGCTTTTCAGGAACCGGTTCTCGACATTGATCAGCGGCGGATTGAGGAAACGCAAGCCGAACGCCGATTCGGAAATACCGTGGGTGTTGACGCTCACCTGATGCGCTTCGATACCGGCCTCGTACAGCGCGCGCTTGCCGATGATGGTCTGGGCGGTGAACTGATCGCACCAGAGGATGGCGCCGTGGCCGCGCTGCAAGGCCGACCGCAGCCCCGCCAGCCCCTCCAGCCGGATCATCGGCGACCAGCGGCCGGCCACCAGATGAGCGGCGAGCTGCAAGCGGCGGCGGTGGCGCGCTGCCAGCAATCCCTCGAACAGCTTGCGTGCATCGATACCATCGCCCAGCACCGCGAGCGTGGCGGCAGCGTAGGCCGGGAATTCCTTGCGCATATGGCGCTTGAGGCGAAACCTCGATACGCGGCCGCAGATCGGCGCCCACCATCGCACCGGCAGTGCCCCCGCCACCACGAGATAGAAGATAGACAGCAGGCCTTCGCGAAGATCCTTGTTGGAAAAGCGGCGAAGCCGGCCAGGGCGAACCAGCTTGCGGCTGAAGAAGCGTACATCCTCCGCCCGTTCCGGGACGAAGACGTCTGCGATGATTTCAGTGCGGAAACTGGCTGCCGATGGCAGCTTGCGGGCGGCCTTGCGGGATTTTTCTAACCACCACAGCCTCATCGGTCCAGCCCGTTCTTCGAACCCCGCTTTACTGCGTCGGCTTGGGCCGTGCAAGGTCATGTCCGCGCTCAAGACTTCTGCAGATTTCGCTTGCCCTAGACTTGAGACAAGCGCGCCGCTTACGAAGTGTTGATTTCGAAGGCCGGACGAAGATAGTCGTATCGCTATTCCATATATGGCATCAGCACATCTTCGATCCATTTCATGAACGCGCGGACCCGGCGCGATAGATTGCTCCGATGTGCGACGACGAGGGACACGGCGAGCGGCCGGCGACGAAAATCGGGTAGGATCTCGACAAGCGCTCCACTCTCCAAGTATCGGCCAATGCCCAAGAGTGGCGCCTGGATCAGGCCGAGGCCGGCGAGGGCCGCTGCTTCGTAGGTCTGTGCGCTGTTGACGTGTAGCGCACCTGGCAACTGAAGCGTCGCGTAGCTGTCGCCGTCCGGATATTCCCATCCATAGGGTCGCGCGCCCAGCAGCGTCGAAAAATGAATTGCCCTATGTTCCTGACGCTGGAGATCTTCCAGCGATCGAGGCACGCCATGGCGCGCCAGATAGGCGGGACTGGCTGCGTTGGCCATGCGCAACAGGCCCAACGGGCGGGCAATCAGGGTCTCGTCGCGAATGGGTCCAAGCCGCAATACACAATCGAACCCCTCTTGAACCAGATCGACTTGCCGATCCGTACTCGACACCTCCAGCTCCAACTCGGGGTGAGCCGCCATGAAATCCGGCAAAGCCGGTACGATCGTTGTGCGCGCCACTTCGGTCGGAAGGTCGACCCGCAAACGGCCGCGAAGTGCCACGCGGTCGCCTGCGAACATCGAGTGCAGATCATCGACTTCAGCAAGCAGATCGCGGGCGCGGGCATGAAATGCGCGTCCGTCCTCCGTCAACCGCACGCTGCGCGTCGTCCGGTGCAGAAGCCTGACACCCACATCTTCTTCCAGCTTGCGGACCGCCGTTGAGGCTCTCCCCTTTTGGATGCCCAGGCTATCGGCCGCGCGGGTGAAGCTCCCCATTTCCGCGACCGTTGTGAAAATGAGGATGGGTTCGAGATTCTGCATTTTCGCGCCTCGGATTGTTCCCCAAAAAGAGAACAGTTGGTTCGTTTCCTCGGCATTTATCACAGTTGAGAGGCACAGTAAGCTTCGAATATGGGATCTCCCCATCGGAGAATGACAAGTGTCCGAAACTGTGAACCTGCATCAGACACCGGAAATTATGACCTTGCATCGCGCCCTGTGGGCCGGCCGGATCATGAGCGCGTTTGTCGTCATCACTCTGACGGCAGATGGCACTGTTCAGCTTTTCGCGCCGGCACAGATCGCCAGCATGTTGCAGGAAACCGGGTTTGCGATGGACCTGACCCGTGTCGTGGGTCCGATCATCCTCGCCTGCGCCATCCTCTACGCCATCCCGGTCACCGCCGTCCTCGGCGCGATCCTGGTGACGGGCTTTTTGGGAGGTGCCATCTGCGCCCATCTCCGCATCGGTGAGTTGGGGTCGCCGCCGGAAATCATCTCCCTGCTTCTGGGCGCGATGACCTGGGGCGGCCTCTATCTCCGCGATCCCCGTATCCGGGCCATTCTGCCGCTCATCCATTGAACCAACAGGGGCAGCTCTGTCCCCCGACATCAGGAGAAAACACATGTTCCTAGTAATGGGGATCACGGGAAAAGTTGGCGGCGCAACGGCAGAGCATCTGCTGGCGCACGGCAAGGAGGTACGCGCGCTCGTCCGCAATCGCGACAAGGCGGCCAATTGGGCGAACCAGGGCGTGGAACTGGTAGACGGCGACTGGAATGATTCGGCAGCCATCGAGCGAGCCCTCAAAGGCGTCGAAGGCGCGTTCGTCATGTTGCCCCCTGTCTGGGCGCCGTCGCCCGATTACAAAGAAGCGAGGAGCGTGATTGCTAGCTATGTCGAGGCTCTGACCAAGGCAGCGCCGCCGCGAGTGGTTGCGCTTTCGTCGATGGGTGCGAACAGAACAAGCGGGCACGGGGTGATCGCGGCCTTGTCGCTTCTGGAGCAAGGGTTTCGCGGCCTGACATCACCAACCGCATTTGTGCGCGCGGGGGGATTCTTCGAAAATTTCCTCTACGGCTTGCAGGTCGCGCAGGGCGGAATGCTACCGGTCTACTATAATCCGACAAACCGGAAATCGACCATGGTTGCGACGAACGACATCGGCGCACAGGTCGCAACCCTTTTGACCGGGTCGACGTGGTCAGGGCAACGCATCGTCGAGATCGGTTCGATGGTCACCGCGGATGAAGTCGCCGAGCAGTTGGGTGAAGTCCTGAATCTCGCCGTGAAGGCCTTTGCAATTCCGCGTGCGGGGTGGGCGGAAGCATTCGAGCAATTCGGCATCCCGAAGGGTCACTCCGGGCCTGCCGAAGAAATGTTCGAGGCCGTGAATGCGGGATGGATGGACCTCGGTGTGGCGGGTACTGAGCACGTAGCGGGTACGACGTCCGCACGCGCTGTATTCGAGGCTGCGTCTAATGTGAACGGATAGGCCAAAACTGCATGAGGTTCTCCGTGATTTCGAGCTTCGCAACCCGAGATTTGGAGAACCTCTCCTTCAATGCAGGAATCTCTATCTGAACGCGATCAGCTTGAAGTCGGTGGTTTAGATCTGCGACGTCAGCTCGACCGGAAAATCGTCATTGTCGGCATCGCGCATGGCGGCGAGGCTGCGATTATCCAGCACTTCGGCGATTGCCTGCCGCACCTCCAGCATCATGTGGCGGACCTGGCAGGTCGCCTCGTCGCAATCCTCGCAGCGTTGATACTGCGTGCGGCTGGCGCAAGGGATCGGCGCCAGCGGCCCGTCAAGCACGCGCACGACATGGCCGATCTTGATTTCGGAGGCCGGCCGGGCAAGGCGGTAGCCGCCTTCCTTGCCTTTGCGGCTCTGGACGAAGCCGGCATTGCGCAATTCGCCCAGGATGGCATCGAGGAATTTCTTCGGGATGTTGTTGGCCACAGCGATGTCATTGACGAAGGCCAATTGGCCGGCCGGCAGGCCAGACAGATGCACGAGGGCCTTGAGGCCGTATTTGCCTTTTTTTGTCAGCATGCCCAGATCAACCCATAAAAGCCCCAACCACTCGCATCTGGCGACTGTTTGTGTGCAAATAATGACGTCTTCGCCGCGCGATGATGTTTCGCGAAACAGCCACCAAATTGCACGTTAGGCATAAACGCGTTGATTCTTTGTAACGTTTTGCACTGAGAACGCGGATATTCCGCTGATAACCAGGTTATCGGCGTTCAAAAACGAAAAAAGCCGGCAGCGCGCCGGCTTTTTCGTCTGCTGTGCAGGTATCGCTGCCTCAGCGGCTGCCGTAGGTCTGGTCGAGCAGGCCGCCGGCGGCGAAATGCTCTTTCTGCACCTTGTCCCAGCCGCCGAAAACGTCTTCCACCGTCAGCAGCCGGACATCGGGGAAATCGGCCTTGTATTTCGCCGCCACAGCGGCGTCGCGGGCTCTGAGGCCGTTGCGGGCGGCGATGTCCTGGCCCTCCGGCGTGTAGAGGAAGTCGAGATAGGTCTTGGCCAGATCGCGCGTGCCGTGATCGTCGGCAACCTTGTCGACGATGGCGACCGGGAATTCGGCCAGCAGGCTGACCGAAGGCGTAACCTGCTCGAACTTGTCGTCGCCATACTCCTTGCGGATGCCGCGCGTCTCCGACTCGAAGGTGATCAGCACATCACCGATCTCGCGCTGCACGAAGGTGGTGGTCGCGGCGCGGCCGCCGGTGTCGAAGATCGGCACGTTGTTGAACAGCTTGGTGATGAACTCCTTCACCTTGGCGTCATCGCCCTTGAAGGCTTCCTTGGCGTAGGCGGTGGCCGCCAGATAGGTGTAGCGCGCATTGCCGGATGTTTTCGGGTTTGGGAAGATCACCTGCACGTCGTCGCGCACGAGATCGTTCCAGTCCTTGATGTGCTTGGGGTTGCCCGCGCGGACAAGGAACGAAGGCAGAGAATAGAAGGGCGAGGCATTGTCAGGGAAATCCTTCTGCCAGTCGGCCGAGACGAGGCCCTTCGTGACCAGGAAGTCGATGTCGATGACCTGGTTGAAGGTAACAACGTCGGCGCCAAGACCCTCGGCGATGGCGCGTGCCTGCGCCGAAGTGCCGGCATGCGACTGGTCGACGGTGACGCCCGGATGCTGGGCGATGAAAGCCTTGTTGACCTGCACGAACAGTTCGCGGCCGACATCATAGGATGCGTTGAGCAGTTTGTCGGCCGACCAGGCTTGGGAGGATGCAAGGAACAGGCCGGCGACGGTGGCAAGCCCGAGGAAAAATCGTTTCATGAAAACAGGCTCCGATGCAATGCGTTGATGGTCGGACCATAGCCGTGACGTATCATGCGCGACGAGGCATGCGCTGTCGGTTCGCGCCCTCGTCGTGGGAAAATATATCGCCTAAGTTGGCACCTGTTGGAATTCTGTTCCAGGAGATGGCTACCTTCGTCGGAGTTTTTCTGCGCCTTGTTTGCGGTGCTGCATGGCATATACAAAAGGCAGATACAAACAGCTGCCGCCATGCCCCAGAACCGTCATTCAACAACGCCGCCCAAGGAGGCGAAGCTGTTTCGCAACAACCGCAGCCCAACACGGGAGAGTTCACCCGGATCAGGAATCTGAAGGTCGAAAACCGGTTGGCGTAGCGCTTGAGCCGAGAATCAAGCCGCCGGAAAAAGCTTCCAGCGGCCGGGGCGGAACGCCACCCGGCTTTTTTGCGCCGCGGGATGATCGACCGGCAACTCGATTTCGACCCGCTGACGCTCACCACCGATTTCAAGCTCGACCCGGCGCGTGCCGGCGACGCGCCGGCTGGCGGCGACCGTGCCGGCGATGCAGCCGCTGCAGCCGTCCAGCAATTCGACATCGTGCGGGCGGAAGTAGAGCGTCGCATCGCCCGAGGGCTCGTTGGGCGCGGCAAGCCCGATCGGACGGTCGGCGAGCCAGATCTCGCCATTCTCGACTTTGACGGGAAGCGAGCTCGATTCACCGATGAAGCCGTAGACGAAGGGCGAGTTCGGCGTGTCGTAGATGTCGTCGGCGGTGCCGACCTGCTCGATGCGACCCTGGCTCATCACCACGACGCGGTCGGCAAGCTCCAGCGCCTCTTCCTGGTCGTGGGTGACGAAGACGGTGGTGTGGCCGGTGGCGTCATGGATTTCGCGCAGCCAGCGGCGCAATTCCCGGCGCACCTGCGCGTCAAGCGCGCCGAACGGTTCGTCGAGCAGCAGCACCTTGGGTTCGATGGCCATGGCCCGCGCCAGCGCCACGCGCTGCCGCTGGCCGCCGGAAAGCTGCGCCGGATAGCGCTTTTCCAGCCCCGACAGCTGGACAAGGTCCAGAAGCTCGGAGGCGCGGCGGCGGATCTCCTGCGCCGGGGGGCGCGACGGCCCGTGCCGGACCTTCAGGCCGAAGCCGATATTGTCGGCCACCGTCATGTGCCGGAACAGCGCATAGTGCTGGAAGACAAACCCGACATTGCGATCCTGGATCGACTTGTGCGAGGCGTCCTCGTCGCCGAAGAAGATGTTTCCGCGCGTCGGCCGCTCCAGTCCGGCGATCAGCCTGAGCAGCGTCGTCTTGCCGGAGCCGGACGGCCCCAGCAACGCGATCAGTTCGCCCGACTTGATATCGAGCGACACGTCGTGGAGGGCCGGAAACCGGTCAAACTCCTTGCGCACGTTGGCAACGCGAACTTCCATGCAAATCCCTCTGTCAGTGTCCGCGCGTCGCGGCGATCTCGGCGCCGTAGCGCATCTCGAGAAGTGTTTTCAAGACCAGCGTGACGAGCGCCAGGCCCGCAAGCAATGAAGCGACGGCGAAGGCGCCGACGGCGTTGTACTCGTTATAGAGGATTTCGACATGCAGCGGCATGGTGTTGGTCAGGCCGCGTATATGGCCCGACACCACCGAGACCGCGCCGAACTCGCCCATGGCACGCGCATTGCACAGGAGCACGCCGTAGAGCAGCCCCCATTTGACGTTGGGCAAGGTCACGTACCAGAAGGTCTGCCAGCCATTGGCGCCAAGCGAAAGTGCTGCCTCCTCGTCGCCATTGCCTTGCTCCTGCATCAGCGGGATCAACTCGCGGGCGACGAAGGGGAAGGTGACGAAGATTGTGGCCAGCACGATGCCCGGCACGGCAAACAGGATGACGATGCCATGCGCTTTCAGCCAGGTGCCGAGCAGCCCCTGGGCGCCGAACAGAAGCACATAGACGAGGCCCGATATGACCGGGGAGACCGAGAAGGGAAGGTCGATCAGCGTGGTCAGGAAGGCCTTGCCCTTGAACTCGAACTTGGCGATCGCCCAGGCGGCGGAGATGCCGAACACAATGTTGAGCGGTACCGAGATCGCGGCGACCAGCAGCGTCAGCCGGATCGCCGAGCGTGTGTCGGGATTGCCGAGCGCTTCGGTGTAGGCACCGATGCCCTTGGCGAAGGCTTCGTTGAAGACGATGATCAGCGGCAAGAGCAGGAAAATGCCGAGGAAGGCAAAGGCGACGGCCATCAGGGCCAGGCGCGCCGGGCGGCTTTCCGTGACCGCCGCCGATTGGCTTTCATGGTGCGGTTCGTAGGATTTGATCTCCGGATCAGCCATAGCGCTTGCGGCTCCACGACTGTGCGAGATTGACGACCAAAAGCATGATGAATGACAGGGCGAGCATGATCGCCGCAATCGCGGTTGCCGCCGGGTAATTGTATTCCTCCAGCCGGATGACGATCAGCAGCGGCGCGATCTCTGATTTGTAGGGCAAGTTGCCGGCGATGAAGATGACCGAGCCGTATTCGCCGACGCCGCGCGCGAAGGCGAGCGCGAAGCCGGTGACGATGGCCGGCGCCAGGCCCGGAAACAGGATGCGGGTGATGATCTGGAAACGATTGGCGCCAAGGGTGGCCGCGGCTTCCTCCACTTCCTTGTCGATCTCCTCCATGATCGGCTGCACGGTGCGCACGACGAAGGGCAGGCCGATGAAGATCAGCGCGATGACGATACCCAGTGGGGTATAGGCGACCTTGATGCCGAGCGGCATCAGCAATTTGCCGATCCAGCCGTTCGGCGCGTAGAGCGTGGTCAGCGCGATGCCGGCCACAGCCGTCGGCAAGGCGAAGGGCAGATCGACCATGGCATCGACGATGCGGCGGCCGGGGAAGCGGTAACGCACCAGCACCCATGCGACCAGCGTGCCGAAGACGACGTTGACAGCAGCCGCGACGAAGGCAGTGCCGAAGCTGATTCTCAGCGCATTGACGGTGCGGCGATCGGTGGCGATCGCCCAGAATTCAGGCCAGCCAAGGGCGGCCGAGCGCCAGAGCAGCCCGGATAGCGGGATGAGGATGATGAGGGTGAGGTAGGCAAGCGAGAAGCCGAGCGTCAATCCGAAACCCGGAATGACGCTCGGCTGCCTGAATCGCCACCCCGCTTGGGCGGGTGCTGTGGTCATGTCGTCCTGAATATCGACTGCTTACTGGGGCTTGTAGATCTGGTCGAATATACCACCATCGCCGAAATGATAAGGCTGTGCTTTTTTCCAGCCACCAAACTGTGGATCGTCGATGGTTACAAGTTTGATCGGCGGCAGCTTGGCGAGGTCCTCGGCCGGCACCAGATCGGGCTTGGCAGGACGATAATGGTTCTTGGCGATGATCGTCTGCGCTTCCTTGGAGTAGAGCCAGCTCAGATAGGCTTCGGCGATCTTGCGCGTGCCCTTGGCATCGACATTGGCGTCGACCACTGCCACCGGCGGTTCTGCCAGGATGGAGGTCGGCGGGTAGATGATGTCGAAATTGTCGGCACCGAACTCGTCGAGCGCCAGATAGGCCTCGTTTTCCCAGGCGATAAGCACATCGCCGAGACCCTTTTGCGCGAAGGTCACGGTCGAGCCGCGCGCGCCGGTGTCGAGCACCGGGGCATTGGCGTAGAGCTTGCCGACGAACTCCTTGGTCTTGGTCTCGTCGCCGCCGTCATTGGCGTTGGCGTAGGCCCATGCGGCGAGATAGTTCCAGCGCGCGCCGCCGGACGTCTTGGGATTGGGCGTGATCACCTGGACACCGTCCTTGACGAGGTCGCTCCAGTCGTGAATGCCCTTGGGATTGCCCTTGCGCACGAGGAAGATGATGGTCGAGGTGTAGGGCGCCGAATTGTTTTCGAATTTGGTGCGCCAGTCCGGATTGATCTTCTTCGACTTCGAGACGATGGCATTGATGTCGCCTTCGAGTGCCAGCGTCACCACATCGGCGTCGAGGCCGTCGATCACGGCGCGGGCCTGGGCGCCCGATCCGCCATGCGACTGCTGGACGGTGACCGTCTCTCCGGTCTCGGCCTTCCAATGGGCGACGAAAGCTTCGTCATAGGCCTTGTAGAGCTCGCGTGTCGGATCGTAGGAGACGTTGAGAATGGTGGTATCGGCAAACGCGAAACCGAGCGTGCCGAACTGGACAGATGTGGCGACCAGTGCGCCGAGCAGTTTCCTGAAATGAGGTTTGGTCATTTCTGCCTCCGTTGAACCCGCGCCAAATCTACCGAATTGGTAGAAATTAGATGCATTCAATGTTGCCTTTTTTGCCCCTCTTGAGAAAATGTTCGGCGCCATTTCGTCCTTTGGAGAAATATTTTCCTCTTGCGGCCAAAGGAAGAATCCATGGCCCTGCCACTCAGCCTATCTAGCAATGGGTAGTGCCGAGGCAAGGTGTGGAATTTGATCCGGTGCCTCAATCGGCGGTGATGGGAAAGTCGAAACGCTGTTTGGCGAACGGTTCGCTTTTCAGCGTGAAGTGCCACCATTCCCTTGCATAGTTCTTGAAGCCGCCGGCGCGCATGGCTTCGACAAGCATCTTGCGATTTGCCGCCGCTTCACTGGCAGGGCCGCGGTATGCGGTTTCGCTCATTGAATCAAAGCAGTCGAAACCGGTACCGAAATCGAGCGTGTCGGCATCCCCGGTGCCGCAGGCCGGGTTCGGGCTGGACCTGCGGTCCATCCGGGCGACGGCGACGTCGACGGTCGAGCCACGTGAATGAGTCGACAACTCTCCGACATAGCCCTTGGCGATCAGGTCGCTGCGCCTGACCTCCGGATACCATTGCGGATCGGGCGGCCCGCCCTGTTTTGTCCATTCGCCCATGTCGGCGACGGCGCGGGCAGGGCGGTAGCAATCGAACACCACCAGGGTCAGGCGTTTGGCCGCGATCGCTTTCTGGACAGCGGAGAGTGCCTTCGCCGCATCCTCGGTGAGGATGCAGACCGGGGCGTCATAGCCGTTCACCTTGCGGTGCAGAAAATTATCCGATCCGGCGTAGCGGATGTCCTGGCGGATCGAGGGGTCGACATCGGCGAGCCGGACAAAGCCGGCGGGGAGTGGGTCAGCGAGAGCAGGGAGGGTGATTGCCGTGACAAGGATTGTTGCTGCCAGTGCTGAGGCTGCCGACAGGAAAGGATCGCGCGAGGCACCCCCCTCTGCCTTGCCAGGCATCTCCCCCGCAAGGGGGGAGATTGGCAGCTTTGGCGTCCTGCTCCACCATTGATAACTGGCGAAAGCGGCAAGGACATCCGATCGCCCTCCTTGCGGGGGAGATCGCCGGCAGGCCAGAGGGGGGTGCCTCGGAACAGGCATGGGTGAGTATCCTGCTATCCGCTGAGCCTGTGGAAAGCCAATTCCACGAATCGCTTGCAGCCGTCTATTCGACAAACACCTTCACGCTCGCCGCACGTCCCGCGGCGTCGATGACGGTCAGCGTCGAATAGCCAGCGCCGTCGGGCTGCCAGGTCGCGGTGCGGCGACGGTCGATGCCCACCAGCGGCTTGCCGTTGGCCAGCCAGCGGAACGGCGCACGGCCGCCTTGCAGTTTCAGCACCAGCGGCGAGGCGTCGACCGAATTGGTGCCGAGATCGACGCGGGCGCCGTCGGGCGGGAAGATGATGGTCGGTGCGGGTTCGGTCACTGTCGCCTGCACCAGACCGTCCGCTCCGGCGCCGAAGCGGGCGAGCGTCACCGGCAGGTCCTCGCGCCTGGGGCTGAACAGTCCGGGCGGCTTGCCCGGCAAGGGGACGGCGACCAGGCCCGAGCGGACAAAACCCTCGAACAGGATGGGAGCGGCCGAGACATAACCGGACAGTCCGGGCACCGCGCCGGCGTCGGGACGGCCGACCCAGACACCGAGCACATAGCGGCCGTCGAAGCCGACCGACCACGCGTCGCGGTACCCGTAGGACGTGCCGGTCTTGTAGGCAATGCCGCGCTGCAGGGCACCCTCGGGCGGCTTGACGCCCGACAGTATGTCGATGATCTGCCAGTTGGCCTGACCGTCGAGGATGGTGGCGCTGGTGCGCTCGGCATTGGCCGGCTCGGTGCCGTCATGCAGCGTGTGCGTCTTGCCGCCATTGGCGAGCCCTGTGTAGAGCTGGACGAGGTCGCGCAGCGTGACGCCTACGCCGCCAAGGCCGATGGCCAGGCCCGGCGCCTCGTTGACCGGCAGTATGGGGCTGACGCCGGCCTGGCGGAAGCGCGCCATCAGCCGCGTTGGCCCGACCGCGTCGAGCACGCGGATCGCCGGCACGTTGAGCGACAGTTGCAGCGCTTGCCGGATGCTGACATCGCCCTGGTAGCCCATGTCGAAATTCTTCGGCCGGTAGCCGGAGAAATCGACAGGGCTGTCATCGATCAGCGTCTCCTGCGCCACCAGGCCCTGTTCGAAGGCAAGACCGTAGATGAACGGCTTCAGCGTCGAGCCGGGCGAGCGGACGATCTTTGTCATGTCGATCCAGCCGGAGCGGTTGGCGTCGAAGAAATTGGCCGAGCCGACTTCGCCGAGAATGTCGCCGGTGCGGGAGTCGGCCAGCACCATGGCGACCGACAGGCGAGGGCCGAGCTTGGTGGCGGCGTCCCTCGCCACCTGTTCCAACCCTTCCTGGACGCTCTTGCGGATCGTCAGTTGCAAGGGCTGGCCGGGGACGGCCTTGGGCAGCATCGCATAGGCTGCATGCGCAGCGAGGGCCGGCAGGGTACGGCGCAGGCCCGAGACATCGTCGAGGGCGGCACGCGCGGCCTCGCGCTCGCCGAGCAGTCCGGAAGAGACCATGCGGGTCAGCACCCGGTCGCGGGCGGCGTGGGCGATCTTCAAATTGCGGTCGGGGCGGCGTTTTTCCGGCAGCTGCGGCAGGGCGACGAGCAGGGCGGATTCGGAAACGGTGAGCCGTTTCGGCTCCTTGCCGAAATAGGCCAGCGAGGCGGCGCGCACGCCTTCCAGATTGCCGCCATAGGGCGCCAGCGTCAGGTAGCGTTCGAGGATTTCGCGTTTCGACAGCCGCCGTTCGATCTGGATGGCGCGCAGCATCTGCTTGATCTTGGAGCCGAGGCTGCGGCTTTCGCGCGGCTCGATCAGCCGGGCAAGCTGCATCGAAAGCGTCGAGCCGCCGGAAACGATGTGGCCGCTGGTGGCGAACTGGCCGGCGGCGCGCGCCAGCGCCAGCACGTCGACGCCCTCATGGTCCCAGAAACGTTTGTCTTCATAGGTGACCAGCATGTCGACGAATTGCTTGTCGACCTGGTCGAGCCGGGTTTCGAGCCGCCAGTAGCCGTCCGGCGTGGCGAAGGCGCGCAACAACTGGCCATCGCGGTCCTGGACTTCGGTGGAGACTGTGAGTTCGGCTGGAAGCGGGGGCGGGAAGGCGCGGTCGAGTTCCCAGAGGGACGCGGCGGAAAGGGCGAGGATGCCGGCGCACCCTGCCGCTCCAACAGCGAATTTGCGAAGCATCTTCATGGCAGTAAAGATGCCCCCCTCATCCGGCCGCTTCGCGGCCGCCTTCTCTCCGGTGGGGAGAAGAGACTGGCGCCAGCGCTGGCCGTCTCCTCTCCCCTCGGGGAGAGGTCGACCAAGCGAAGCGGAGGGCGGGTGAGGGGGCACTTTGCTCATCGCGTCCATCACCATCAGCGCCTTACGGCGCCTTGATCTCCATCATGCCGGTGGCGGTGCGGGCCGAGTATTGCGGCCGATACATGTCTTCCACCGTTGCCGCGGGGTGCGCATAGGTACCCGGCGTCACGGCGCGCACGACATAGGCGAGGGTCAGATTGTGGTCGTGGTCGCCGTCGGCCGGGTTGAATGCCGCGACGAAACGGTCGTCGCGGAATTCGAGATGGGCCGCATCGGTCTGCGCCAGCCACGAGAAGTTCGTCAACTGGGCGCTGGAGACCAGGCCGGGATTGTCGATCTCGAAGCCGGCCGGCAACAGGTCGGTGACCAGCAGGCGCGATGGCCATGTGTTCTGCTCGTTGACCTTGAGCACGACGACATAGCGTTCGTTCTGCGTCGCCTCGGTGACATTGGCCTCGGTGCCGTCGAGCTTGTAGTAGGTGCGGCTGATGGTGAAGCCATCGCCGCCGGCCGGCAGGGGCTGGACCGGCGACGCCACCGTGGTGACGACGGCCTGCAGCGGGGTCTTGCCGGTGTTGGCGATGGTCAGCGGGCTGTCGACAAGGTCAGAGCCTTCGACCTGGTCGGAGTAGCCGCCGGAATGTGCCGCGCCATTGACGGTCAGCGTGATCGTATCATTGCCTTCTTTCAGCGCGCGGGCCGCCAGCAGCATCCAGGATTCGTCCTGGGTGCTGGTCCAGCGGGCTTCGGCGCGTTCCCTGGTCACCAGCCTGATCAGCTCCGGCACGATTGTCGGTACCGGCTTGGATTCCGCCGCCAACGCCAGCATCGCCGCGCCATCACGCAGCCGCGAACCGTAGTCGGAGCGGTAGTAGTCGTAGTCGGTGGTCGACTTGGCCAACTGCAGGGCAGTCTTGAACGTCGATTCCGCACGCGGTGTATCGCCGTAGAGCGCCAGGCTTGCCGCCAGCTGGGCAACGGCCATCGGGCTGGAAAAAGCTTCGAGCTGCGTGTCCGCATAGTAGCGCAGGTCGCCGATCGAGGCCTTCTTGTTGCGGGCCAGAACGTAGAGGGCGTAGGCGATCTCGCTGCCCCGGTCCTGGACGCTCTGGTCGTAGCCGAGTGAGTTCTGCAGGTTGCTGAGCGCCTGGTTCATGGCCAGGCTCGGCACGTCGTATTTCTGCTCGCGCGCCCTGGTCAGGAAGTCGGTGACATAGGCATCGAGCCACAGATCGCCGGAGCCCGGGCCCCACAGGCCGAAGCTGCCGCCCGAGGCCTGGTAGCTCAGAACCTTGTAGATGGCGTCCTGGATGCGGCCATGGATATCGGGATCGCTGGCCATGCCGATGCCGGACGCCAATTCATTGACGTAGAGAAGCGGCATGGCGCGGCTGGTGGTCTGCTCGGCGCACCCATAGGGGTAGCGGTCGAGCGTCATCAGCAGCGAAGGCACGTCGAAGGCGGCAGCCTGCGAAACGCCGACGCTGACAGAGGCGCCGTCGAGCAGGCTTGCCGCGAGCAGCTCCTTGTCGACGCGAAGCGCGCCGCCATCGCCCTTGAGGTCGACCACCAGGCGGGTGGTGACCGGTAATTGCGCCGGGCGCACCGGCACATAGAGCGTCTGCTCGACCTTGGTGCCGTCGGCATGGGCAAGCTTGATGGTGAGCGAGGCATTGCCGGCCGTCTGAGCGATCAGCGGCACGGTCAGCGTCTGGCGCTTGCCCTGGGCGAGCGTCAGCTTCTGGGGCAGGGGCTTGTCGCCCGTCGACAGGTCGCCCGTCGTTTCGATCGAGAACGCATAGTCGCCGGCCGGACCATCGGTGTCGGCGACGTCGAGGCGCATAACGGCGGCGTCACCAGGCGCCAGGAAGCGCGGCAGGCCGGCGGTGATGACCACGGGATCGCGCACGATCACGTCGGACTGGGCGTGGCCGACCGCGTCCTTGGTCCAGGCGACGGCCATGACGCGCACGGTGCCGTTGAACTGCGGGATGTCGAAGTCGACCCGCGCCTTGCCGTCGGCGTCAAGCTCGACGACGCCGGAGAAGAAGGCGACCAGCTTTTCGGTCGGCGGGCTGCCTTGCGCCTGCATGTTGGCGCCGTCGCCGCCGGTCCTGAGCTTGCCGGCGTTGCCCAGAGAACCGTCGATCAGGCGACCGTAGATGTCGCGGATTTCCATGCCCAGCATGCGCTGGCCGAAGAACCAGTTCTCCGGATCCGGCGCCTTGTAGCTGGTCAGGTTGAGGATGCCGACATCGACGGCGGCAACCATGACATAGGCATTGCTGCCCGGCTGCACGCCGGCGACCGAAACCGGGATCGACAGCTGCTGGCGCGGCATGGTCTTGTCCGGTGGCGTCAAGGTGATGGCGAGCTTCTTCGAACCCGGATCGACCTTCAGCCATTTCACGCCGATGGCGCGGGCCGGCATGCGCGTCTCCTGCGCATCGCCCGGCCGGAACAGGGTTGCGGTGACATAGGCGCCGGCGCCCCAGTCGTCGCCGACCGGAATGTCGACGGTGCTGCCGCCGGCCGGCACTGACGCCGTGATGGTCTTCAACAGCTTGTCGGAGCCGATGTTGATCAAGAGTTCGCCGGCAAAATGCGGCGAGATTTTCAGCTTGGCCACTTCGCCGGCGGCATAATTGTCCTTGTCGAGGGCGATTTCGAGGCCGTCAGGCGTTTCGGTGGTGGTCGAGGAGACATACCAGCCGGCGTCGAACTCGTAGCTGGTCGCCGGTCCTTCGGGATCGGCGGTTTCAACCTCGAGCCTGTACTGACCCCAATCGACCGGCACGGAGACCGTTGCGTCGCCGTCGGCGTTGAGGTCGACCTGGCCGTTGGCGATCGACTTGGTGAAGGTCACCGGCTCGTAATTCCACGAATTGTTGGAGCGGTACCACTGGTAATTGCGTTCGACCTTAACCAGCGTCCATTGCGCGCCTTTCAGCGCCTCACGCTTGCCGTCGGGATCGACGGCGATCAGGCTGAACTTGGCCGTGCCGCCCTGTGGCACTTCATTGTCGGCGAAATCCGGACGAATGCCGATCATATGGCCCTGCGGGCGGATGCCGATGTTGAGCGAGCGCTCGATGGCGCGGCCGCCGGTTTCGCGCATCCTGACCGTCACCTTGGCGTCGACCAGCTTGGTGGTCGAGGGCAGTTGGTCGACGGAGACCGGGAAGGTCACCTTGCCGTCATCGCCAACCACCGGCAGATCGGCGAGGGGGGTGACCGTGGGTTCGGCCGACTGCTCGTCGGCGAGACCGAAGGAAAAGCCCTGGAAACGGTCCCAGTCGCGCGACGTCGACAGCGTCAGCTCGCCTTCCAGCGCCAAGCCTGCTGCCGGCGCGCCATAGAGGAAGCGGCCGTCAATGTCGATGTTGGCGGTTTCGCCCTGGGCGATTTCCTGCTTGTCGGCCTTCATGTCGAATTCGATGCGATCCGGCACGAAATCCTCGACCAGGAACATCTGGCTGGCCACCGCGGGCTGCTTGGGATCGGTGTAGATCGACACCGACCAGGTGCCGCGCATGGCGTTGGGGGCGAGCGGCAGGTCGACGGCATGGCCGCCGGCCGATGCGCCGTCGCTGACGATACGGCGGTCCTCGACGCCGTCGGGGCGCGAGAAGATGAAGGTCAACGGCAGGTTTTCGACCGCCTTGGCGGCACCGTCGCGAGCAAGTGCGGCGACATGAACATCCTCGCCGGCGCGGTAGATACCGCGTTCGGTCCAGGCATAGACGTCGAGCGCACCTGGCGCCGCGCGCCCGGTGACGCCGCGGTCGGACAGGTCGAAGCCGGCCCGGCCCATGTCGAGGAAGACGAAGTCATTGTCGCCCTGCTTTGCCATCAGCACGGCCGGCACCATGCCGCCGTCGCCGCGCGTCAGGCCGGGGTTGAAGACGGCATGGCCGTCGGCATCCGACGTCGCCGTGCCCAGAACCTCATTGTTCCTGGCGACCAGCGTCAGTTCGGCGCCGGCGATCGGCTTGGCGCTGCCCAGCGAACGGGCAAAGACATTGAGCCCGTCCTGACCGGTATAGGTCGACAGGCCGATGTCGGAGACGACGAACCATTGCGTGGCCATCGAGTTGTAGTCGTCGCTCTTGTCGTTGACGGCCTGGGCGGTCAGCACGTAGACGCCGGGCTTGCGCTGCGGCACCGCCTGGTCGACCGGGAAGGAGGTGGTGACCTCCTTGTTGAGGTCATTGGCGATGTCGAGCTGGCCTTGCCAGACCGGCGCGCCCATCTGCTCGGAAATGTTGGAGATGTCATAGCCGTCCAGCTGGTGCAGGAACTGGTAGCCCGACAGAAGCTGGGCGAGCGAACGATCGCCGATGCGATAGAGCTTCATCTCGGCAGCGTTCATGTTGACGGTAACGATCGGAATGCCACGGCGCGCGCCGGCCGGCAGCACGAAGCTATCACCGGTGAAGCGGGCGGACGGTGCGCGGTCCTGGACATAGATCGACAGCACCACGGGTGCCGCGGTCACTTCGCCGATTGCCGCCGGCAGGCCGGCGCGGAAGGTGACGTCGTAGTGCTGGCCATGCTCCAGCCCTTCGACGCAGATCTGCTTGTCCTTGGCCTCGACGCCCTTGGGCGGTGCATTGTCGACGGTGACGAATTGCGCGTAATCGACGCCGGTCTTGACCAGATCTTCGGAGAATTGCGCGCAGATGCGCGGCGCGCTGGTGTCGGCGTCGATGGTGTGGTCGATAACGCGGAAACCCTTGCGCGCCTTCAGATCGGCATAGTCGGCCTGGACCGCCGGCGACGGGTTCAGGGCAAGGCTCGCCTCATAGGCCTGTAGCGCCGGCCGGTAGAGATCGCGCTTGTCGAGGCCGTTGCCGAGCAGCGCCAGCACTTCGGCGCGCGTCTTGGTGGTGCGCAGTAGTTTATAGGCATTGAATGCGGCCGAAGTGCCGTTCGTCGGCAAAGTGGAAGCTTCGGATGTGCTGGCGGCGGGCTGCACGGCCAGCGTTTCACGCGCCAGGTTGAGCCAGAGCTGGCCATCATCGGGCAGTACCGAGACAGCGGCCTCGTATTTCAGCATGGCGGAGCGGTGGTCGCCGGTCAGCACGGCCTGTTCGGCGGCACTCAGCAAGGCAGCCATGCCTTCTGTCGGCTTGTCATAGGCCGGGCCGAGCAGCTTGTTGCGGTATTGCTGGGCCTGGTCGGCCATCCAGTTGGGGAAGAAGGCGAGTTCCGGCGGCGCGCCGATATCAGGATCGCCATCGATGTTGACGACCTTGCCGGCGACCGCGCCATTGAAGGTTTTCAACTGGTTGTAGTCGGATTTGAGGAAGCACCATTTGGCCTTTTTATTGTAGGTGAAGGCGCGGCAGGCCGGGTCTCCCAGGCATGTCGTCTTGCACTGGTCGATTGTCACATTCTGGTCGGACCTGAGATCAAAGCCGAAATAATCGGAATTGTCCGTTGTCGCGATACGCCGGGCTTCGGCCGCCTGCGAGACGCTGCTCCAGGCCAGGACATTGGCCCAGGCAAAAAACAGGAGAATCAGAATCGAAAGACCACGAGCCGCGCGCATTGCCATAACACCCCTCCAGACACAGCTGACGTCCGGGCATGATCAAGCTTCAGTCAGGCTTGTCAACACAAGGACGCGGCAGGGTTCCGCCTGCCAACGGTTTCCTTTCCGGCCGATGACCGGTAGTACCTCCATAGGACAGGGGATCACGCTTTCTTGCGGCAACGCAAAAGGTGTGAATTCCAAGCCCGTCCTATTTCAGACAATTGGATTGTGGCCCCTTTACGAGCGCTTCAGAACTTCATTCCAATTTTAGTTTTGTAACCTAGGTTGTCTTAATGCCGGCGCATGAAGAGCAGATGTCAGGAGGTCGCGCGCCAGGGCGTGCGCTTCTGCGCGCCCTGCTGCTGGCCATGATGTGCTCGACCGTGCTCGTCGCCGAATCGCCCCCGGCGGCCGCTTTCGAGCTTTTCGGCTTCAAGCTGTGGGGATCGTCCAGCGACGAGGATGCCGACATCGTCGATCCGCTGCGCTACGCCGTGACCATCAATGCCCCCGACGCGGACAAGGACCTGGTCAAGAAGCTCGAAAATGCCTCGGCGCTGAAGAGCGACGAGGAGCGTCCGGTTTCAGGCTCGCTCGGGCTGATGGCCAAGGCGCGCAGCGACCGCGAACAGCTTGTCGCCGCGCTCTATGCCGATGCCCGCTACGAAGGCGTCGTCACCGTCACCATCGACGGCAAGCCGCTCGACGATTTGCCGCCAGATGCCGAATTCAAGGGTCCGCAGCCGGTTCCCGTGGCGATCGACATTGCTACCGGGCCGAAATTCACCTTGGGCAATATCAGGCTGCAAGGCGACGCGGCAGGACTGATGAGCGCCGATTATGGCCTGATATCAGGCGGCGACGCCGGATCCGGCGCAGTGCTCAAGGCCGAGGCGCTGATCGTGCGGACGCTGAAGGAGCAAGGCAGGCCGCTGGCAGAGGTGACGGACCGCCAGATCGTCGCCGACCATGCCACCTCGACGCTCGACGTGACGCTGACGGTCGCCGCCGGACCGGTCGCCGGCTATGGCCCGACCACCGTGGAAGGCACCGAGAAGGTCGACCGCGACTTCACCGAATACATGACTGGCCTCAAGCGCGGCCGGCAATACTCGCCGCAAGAGATCGACGACGCGCGCGACCGGCTGCTGGCGCTCGAGGTCTTCAACAGCGTGACGTTCAAGGAAGCCGACAAGCTCGATGCCGACGGCAACATTCCGATCGGCGTCCAGGTCAGCGAGCGCAAGCCACGCTATTTCGGCGTCGGCGGCACTTTTTCCAACACCGAGGGGCTGGGCCTTGAGGGCTATTGGGGCCACCGCAATTTGTTCGGCCGGGCCGAGAAGCTGCGCATCGATGGCAAGATCAGCGGCATTGGCAGCAACGATCTCGGCGAACTCAACTACAATGCCGGCATCATGTTCGAGAAACCCGGTGTGATCGGACCGGCATCGAAGTTCTTCGCCGGCGTCAAGACGGTGCTCGAACATCCTGATGCCTATGACCATTTCTCGGTCAAGGGCAGCGCCGGCCTGTCCTACGAACTGACCAAGAAGCAGACGGTTTCCGCCGAGGTGGCGCTCGACTATTCCCGCATCCACGACGCTTTCGGCAAGCACAAATACCTGATCGCCAGCATTCCGCTGCAATATGTCTACGACAACAGGGACAACCGCCTGAACCCGACCAGCGGCTTCCGGGTGCTGGCCTATGCCGAGCCGAGCTACGACATTTTGAATGGTGCGGCCTTCCTGAAGCTCAAGGGCGAGGGATCGGCCTATCAGTCGCTGGATTCGGCTTCCAAGTTCGTGCTGGCCGAACGTGTCGCCATCGGGTCGATCGTCGGCACCGGGCTTCAGAATGTGCCGGCCGACCGGCGCTTCTATTCCGGCGGCGGCGGTTCGGTGCGCGGCTACGCCTATCAGGGCATCGGTCCGAAGGATTTCACCGGCCAGCCGATCGGCGGCCTGTCCTTCTTCGAAACCTCGGTCGAGATGCGCATCGCCATCACCGACACGATCGGCATCGTGCCGTTCGTCGATGCCGGCACCGTGTCGACCAAATCGGTTCCCGATTTCTCCGATGTCAAGGTCGGCGCCGGCGTCGGCCTGCGCTATGTCACGCCGTTCGGGCCGCTGCGCATCGACGCGGCCGTGCCGCTCAACCGCGATCCGGGCGATCCGCATTTCGGCATCTATGCCGGCATCGGACAGGCATTCTGAGCGATGAAAACAGTCTGGCGCATCCTCCGCATTGTTCTCTACACCCTGCTGATCGTAATTGCGGGGGCGATCGGCGCGCTGGTGGTGCTAACCAAGACCGAGCGCGGCCGCGACAATCTCGCCGGCATCATTTCGCGGCTGGCATCGACCGACGACCGCAAGATCACGGTCAGCGGCATAGATGGCATCTGGTCCGGGGCGCTCAGCGTCGACCATGTCGTGCTGGAGGACCGCGAGGGCGCCTGGCTGGTGGCGCGCAAGGTGGCCGTCGACTGGTCGCCGCTGGCGCTGCTGTCGAAAAACTTCAGCGCCGACCGTATCGCTGCCGAGCGTATTGAACTGGCGCGATTGCCGGTGGCCAGCACGCAGCCCGCGCCGAGCGGCGGCACGACGACGCTGCCGGTTTCCATCGACATCAAGCAGATCGACCTGCCCGAGATAGCGCTTGGCCAGCAACTGGCCGGCAGCGGCATCGCCGAACTTGCCGCCAGGGGCATGCTCAAGGCCGACGCCGCGCCGCTAGCGGTCGAGACGGTGCTCAACGTCACCCGCCATGACGGCAAGCAAGGCAATGTCGACGCCAAGATCCACTTTGCGCCGGCGGACAACAGGCTCGATCTTGACCTGAAGGCCTCGGAGCCGGCAGGCGGCATCATCGCCAATCTGCTCAAGCTGCCCGATACGCCGCCGGTCGACATAATTGTCTCGGGCACCGGGCCGCTCGCCAATTGGAACGGCATCGGCACGTTCTCGGTCGACGGCAAGATCGTCACCCAGCTGACAGGCCGGCACCAACTGACCGACAAGGGTAATCATGTTGAGGCCAAGGGCGACGGCGATTTCGCTCGCTTCCTGCCTGAGAATCTCAAGCCGCTGTTTGCCGGCAAGACCAGCTTCGATGTCGCCGGCACCGCCACATCGGCCGGTGGCGTCAGTGTCGACCGCGCCAACATCGACAGCGATGCGGTGCACGGCACCGCGACCGGCATTGTCGATCCTGCCGGCGCCAGCGACCTCTCGATCGAACTCGCCGCCAAGGGTCCGCCCGTTGTGATCAGCGTCGGCAGCAAGGCGCAACCGATCACGCTGGCGATCAGCAATGCCACCGCCCGCGCCTTCGGCGACGGCAAGGCACCGATCATCGACATCGGCGCCTCCTTCGTCTCCATCGTTGCTGGCGGCACGCGGCTGGATGATCTGGCGGCGCAGATCCATTCCGACGGCTTTGACATCCAGAACCGCGCCGGGCCGGTCACCGTCAAGCTGCAGGCAGGTGGCCTTAACACCGACGTGGCGACGCTGGCGCCGCTGATCACCGGCAAGATCGATGTCGATCTGGCCGGGTCGGTCAGCAAGGATGCCATTGCCATCGACCAGGGCACGCTGCGCTCCGACGCGCTCAACGCCTCTCTGACGGCGACGGTGGCGCTTGCCGACCTGTCGATGCAGCTGAAGATGAACGCGGATGCCGTGGCGACGGCCTTTCCGCCGCAGATCGCCTCGGTGCTTGGCGCCCGGGTAAAATTCTCGGCCACCGCGGCCCGCGATCCGCAGGGATCCTTCGCCGCCAACTCGATCGAATTCACGTCCGGCACGCTCAGCGCCGCCGGCACGGCCAGCATGCAGGGCACCGACATCCAGGCCGACATCAAGGGCAAATTGGGCGACGTTTCCGTGCTGTCGCCGACAGTCGGCGTGCCGGTTGCCGGTGGCGTCGATTTCGCGCTGTCGGCAAGCGGCGCGATGACGGCGCCGGATTTCACCGTTACCGCCGATAGCGACAGCCTGACGGCATCGGGCCGCACGGTGAAGAGCATCAAGCTGACGGCGAGCGGCAAGGCCGATATCACCAGTCCCGCCGCCAACGTATCGCTGACCGGCTCCGTCAACGACCAGCCGCTCGATATCAAGGCAGCACTGGTGACAAGCGAGGGCAAGCGTTCGATCAACGGATTCCTGGTCTCGCTGGGCGACAACAAGGTCTCGGGCGATCTCGCGCTGGACGACACGTACATGCCGCTCGGCACGCTGACGCTCGACGCGCCCGCTATCGACCAGTTGGCCGCACTGGCCGGCCAGGCGGTGACGGGCGACATCGACGGCACCATCGGCTTTGCCAAGGAGGGCGACGCGCCCTTCGTCACGATCGATGCGAAGAGCACTTCGATCGCGCGTGGCGACGTGACGGCCAAGGCCATCACCGTCAATGCGCTGATCGCCAATTATCTCAAGGCGCCGGCGATCGCCGGTTCGATAAAGGCTGACAGCGTCACGTCCGGAACCACCGAAATCAGCGGCATCGGCGTCGACCTGAAGCGCGACGGCGATTGGACCAATTTCACCGGCGGCGCCACCATAGCGGGCGTTCCGGCGACCGCTGCCGGCCGGGTGAAGATCGCCGACGGCAAGACGAGCGTCGAGATTGCCTCGGGCGAGGCGACGGTTCGCGGCATCAAGGCCGCAATCGCTCAGGCGTCGACACTGAGCATCGCCAACGGCACGGCCAGCATCGAGAAACTGGCGCTCGATGTCGGCGGCGGTTCGGTGACGCTGTCGGGCACTGCCGGTCAGACGCTCGACCTCGCGGCGCAATTTTCGGCACTGCCCGCGGCGCTCGCCAATGAATTTTCGCCCGGCCTCGACGCTGTCGGCACGCTCAGCGGCACGGCTGGAGTGACCGGGCCGCCGGCCGCTCCCGATGTCCGCTTCAATGCGCAACTGGCCGGTATCGAAACCAGCCAGACCCGGCAGGCCGGGCTCGGGCCGCTCGCCGTCGATGCGGCCGGCAGCTACACTTTGGCCGGCGGTGTTGTGCTCGATCAGGCGACGCTGACCGGCGACAAGATTTCCGGCAAGGCAGCCGGCACCCTCAATCCGAACGGCGCCAGCGATTTTGCGCTCGATCTCATCTCATCCGGCCCCAGCCTGCCCCTGACTGTCGGCAGCGCCGAGAGCCCGGTCAAGATCGAAATCCGGTCCTTGTCGGCAAAGGTGGCGGGCGAGAGCACGCGGGCCCGCCTGGATGTCTCTGCGATCCTGCCCTCGATCGTCACCAGTCCGGCGAGGGTGGACGGGCTTGCCCTGGCGTTGCACTCGGATGCGTTCGATCTGAAGAACCGCGCAGGGCCGGTTTCCGGCACAGTGTCGGTGGACAAGGTCGGTCTCGACAATCCGGTGATTGCGCCGCTGATCGCCGGCAAGGTCACGGCGGCGCTCAGCGGTCGCCTGACAGCCGATGCGGTTGCCATAGACAGCGGCTCGCTCAAGAGCGATGCGCTGAACAGCCAGGTTGCCGGCCAGGTATCGCTGCGTGACGGTGCCATCGACCTCAATCTGAAGGCGGATGCCCCATCGTCGGCCTTGCCGGCGGCGGCACGCGGCATGCTTGGCGAACGCGCTGAGATCAGCGCCACGCTGAAGCGCGACCCCAACGGCAGTATCGCTATAGGCGGATTGAAGCTGACCTCGGGCGCGCTGACCGCAGACGGGCGAGCCAGCCTTGCCGACAACAAGGTAGCCGCCGACATCAAGGGTGCGCTGAGCGACATCTCGCTGCTGTCGAAAGACGCCAAGGGCGCCATCGCTTTTGCGTTGAACGCGCAGGGCCCGGCCGCGGCGCCGGACCTGTCGTTGACCATCGACAGCGACCGCCTTCTCGTGGCGGCGCGCGAGATCACCGGGCTGAAGCTGACCGCCACCGGCAAGGCCGATGCCGCCAATCCGGCGGCGAATGTGCAGCTGACCGGCAATGTCGCCGGCCAGGCGCTGCAAGGCAGTGCGGTGCTGGCGACGGCGGACGGCAAGAGCGCCATCAATGGCCTGCTGCTGTCGCTCGGCAAGAACAGGATTTCCGGCGATCTGGCGCTGGACGAGAAGTTCGTGCCGGTCGGCACCATCGCGCTCGACCTGCCCGATATCGGCCCGCTGGCAGCACTTGCCCTGGAGAAGGCCGAAGGCGATGTGCGCGGCACGATCGCCTTTTCGAAGAACGGCAATGCGCCACAGGTCGCAATCAAGGCGGCGACAGCATCGATTACGCGCGGCGACCTGCAGGCGAAAGCCGTCTCGATCGATGCGCTGGTCGCCAACTATCTGGCGGCGCCCGTGATCTCCGGAAAGATTCGCGCCGACACCGTCACGTCGGGCGGCACCGTGATCAGCGGCATCGATGTCGACTTGAAGCGCGACGGCGACTGGACGGGCTTCTCCGGCGGCGCAACCGTCAAGGGCATTCCGGCACAGGCCGCCGGCCGGGTGAAAGTGGCCAACGGCACGACGACCATCGAGCTTGCCTCCGGCCAGGCGACCGTACAAGGCATCAAGGCGGCCATTGCCCAGGCCTCGACCGTCAGCATTGCCAACGGCACGACGACGCTGGACCGGCTGGTGCTCAACCTGGGCGGCGGCACGGCGACGGTGACCGGCAAGGTCGGCACGGCGCTCGACATCAATGCAACACTGGCGCGGGTGCCGATGTCGCTCGCCAACAGTTTCTCGCCGGGGCTCGACGCCGCCGGTTCGATCTCAGGCACGGTCAAGGTGACGGGTGCGCCGGCGAACCCCGCCATTGCCTTCAACCTCGACGCGGCCGGCGTGCAGACCTCGCAGACGCGCGGTGCCGGTGTCGGTGCGGTGAGTGTCTCCTCGTCCGGCACCTTCGGCGGCAACAAGCTGACCTTCAATGCCAATGTCGGCGATGGCGCCGGCCTTGGCCTCAAGGGCGGCGGCACCGTGACGACGGCCGGCACGCCGTCACTGGTGCTCGACTTCAATGGCGTCGTGCCGTTCGGCCTGCTCAGCCAGAAGCTTGCCGCGCAGGGCCTGTCACTGTCTGGAACCGCCAATGTCAACGTACAGGTGCGCGGTCCCGCGACATCGCCCGTCATCGGCGGCAGCATCAGCACCTCGGGTGCGCGCCTTGTCGATGCGCGCTCCGGCCTCGCCGTCAACGATCTCGCCGCCGATGTCTCGATTGCCGGCGGCGTCGCCAGGATCAACCGGCTGACCGGAACGCTGTCGACGCGCGGCAGCCTGTCGGCCAGCGGCACGGTCGGCATCAACCCGGCGCAGGGTTTCCCGGCCGACCTGTCGATCAAGCTGGTCGACGGCCGCTATACGGACGGCAGGGTGGTGACCGCCAATCTCGGCGGCGACCTGACGATCAAGGGACCGCTGACCTCAGCACCGGTCATCGCCGGTACCGTCAATCTCGCCAAGACGGTGATCACCGTTCCCGACAAATTGCCGGGCTCGCTGGCGGCGCTCGACGTCAAGCACAAGAACGCGCCGGGCGCGGTCAAGGCGCAGGACAAGGCGCTGCGGCCGCCGACGACCAGCGGCAAGGGCGGCGGCAGCGGCCTTGCGCTCGATGTCACGGTCAACGCGCCGAATCAGATCTTCATCCAGGGCAGGGGCGTTGATGCCGAACTTGGCGGCTCGCTGAAGCTGACCGGCCCGGCCTCGTCGCCGCAAGCGGTCGGCACCTTCACCTTGCAGCGCGGACGACTGTCGATCCTCGGCAAGCGGCTGACCTTCACCGAAGGCACGGTCGGGTTTTCCGGCTCGCTGGTGCCCTATCTCAATTTGACGGCGACCACGACGACGACCAGCGCCACCGTCACCATCGTGGTGTCGGGCGAAGCGACCAATCCGAAGTTCACCTTCTCCTCGGTGCCGGCGCTGCCCGAGGATGAGGTGCTGGCGCAATTGATCTTCGGCCGCTCGATGTCGAACCTGTCGCCGCTGCAGATCGCCCAGCTCGCCGAAGCGGCGGGGCAGCTGGCCGGCGTCGGCGGCTCGACGTCGCTGCTGGAAAACCTGCGCAGCGCCATTGGCGTCGACGATCTCGACGTCACCACCGACGATCAGGGCGGCACGGCGGTTTCGGCCGGCAAATACCTCAACGACCGCACCTATGTCACCATCCAGAAGGGCGACAAGCCGGGCTCGGGCAAGGCGACGATCGACCTCAATGTCGGGCGCGGCGTCAAGCTGCGCGGCGAGGCCAACGATGCCGGCGAAGCCAAGGGCGGCATCTTCTACGAGAAGGAATACTGACAGTCCGGCGGGGCTTTTGGCCTCATGGTGGATCGATTCTGGTGCTGTGCGGGCCAGAGCAAATGTCTCAGTTTAATCGACTATCGCGATTCCAGAAGAATCCGTCGGGCAGTAGCAAATTTGCGCCAAGACTGTCGTTATCACGCGAACCGCTCCCCTTTCAAAGTTGCACATTCCCTAACATGTTCTCAATCCACGCCCTCTTTGACATCATGGCCTGGATGCGGAATGTTAAAAGGCGGAAAGCCAACAATGGGAGTTAAGTCATGACAATTTATAAGAGTAATGGCGATCGCGTTCCGGATCACATCCTGGCCATGGCCGAAGAAGCCAAGGCAGGCAAGGTGGACCGCCGCGAATTCCTGGCCATGGCCAGCGTCTTCGGCGCATCGACGGCAATGGCTTACGGCTTGCTCGGCCTCGCCGATCCGACGCCGGCGAAGGCCGAAGAGGTAAAGGGCAAGAAGGGCGGCACGCTGAAGATCGCCCAGTGGATCAAAGATCCCAAGGACCCGCGCAAGGCCGACTGGTCGGAAATCGCCAATGCCGAGCGCCAGGCGCTGGAGCCGCTGGTCAAGTACACCTCCGAATACACGTTTCGCCCCTATCTGCTGGAAAGCTGGGACGTCAACGACGACGCCACGCAGTATACGCTGCATGTGCGCAAGGGCGTCACCTGGTCGAATGGCGATGCCTTCACCGCCGATGACGTCATCTTCAACCTGAAGCGGTGGGCTGACAAGAAAGCCGAAGGCAATTCCATGCCCGGCCGTCTCGGCTCGCTGGTCAAGGACGACAAGCTCGACGAAAGCGCCGTGACCAAGCCGGACGACCACACGGTCGTGCTTAAGCTCAGCAAGCCGGACATCGCGCTGATTCCGAACATGTGCGACTATCCCGGGCTGATCGTCCACAAGACCTTCGATGAGAAGGGCGGCGACTTCAAGGCCTGCCCGATCGGCACCGGTCCGTTCGAACTCGTCTCCTACGATGTCGGTCAGAAGGTGGTCTACAAGCGCCGCACCGATGACAAGTGGTGGGACGGCGAAGTGTTCCTCGATGGCCTGGAATTCATCGACTACGGCACCGATCCGGCAGCCATGGTCAGCGCTTTCGAGGCCGGCGAAGTGCACACCAACTTCGAGACTTCGGCCGACTATGTGTCGATCCTCGACGGCATGGACCTGGTGAAGTCGGAAATCGTCACCGCGTCGACCATCGTCTGCCGCACCAACGTCAACAACAAGCCCTATGGCGACCAGAAGGTGCGCAACGCGCTGCAGCTTGCGGTCGACAACAATGTCGTCTTGCAGCTCGGCTACGGCAATGCCGGCTCGGTCGCCGAAAACCACCATGTCTGCTCGATCCATCCGGAATATTACGAGCTGCCCAAGGTTGCCCGTGATCCGGCCAAGGCGAAGGCGCTGATGGCGGAAGCCGGCCAAGCCGACTTCGAACACGAGCTGATCACCGTCGACGAAGACTGGCACAAGAACACCGGCGATGCGATCGCCGCCCAGCTGCGCGACGCCGGCATCAAGGTGAAGCGCACCGTTCTGCCTGGTTCGACGTTCTGGAACGACTGGACGAAGTATCCGCTGTCGATGACCAACTGGAACATGCGTCCGCTCGGCGTCCAGGTTCTGGCCATCGCCTATCGCACCGGCGAGGCCTGGAACGAGGCCGGCTGGTCGAATCCGGACTGGGATGCCAAGCTCAATGCGGCGCTCGCCGTTGCCGACGCCGCCAAGCGCAAGGACATGATGAAGGACATCGAGCAGATCCTGCAGGATTCCGGCATCATGATCCAGCCGTACTGGCGCAAGCTCTACAGCCACTCGGTGAAGGCGGTGCAGAACTACAAGATGCACCCGACCTTCGAGCGCGACTACGGCAAGGTCTGGCTCGACCAGGCTTGATATCGCATCGACATGGAGGGAAGGGGCTCGCTCCCTTCCCTCGCTCTTTGCATTGTCCGTCCCTGCTGGTCCGCACATTCTCAAAAAAGTTGCGGACTCGCGGGCAAGGTCATGCAACAAAAACAGGGTTGATCGCATCCGAAGGCCTGTTTGACAGCCAGCCCCGCCGGTCACGGCAGGGTTGGCTTTCATAGCCGGCTCAAACCCCAACCCATCGGCAGGGGGCCGCCATGCTTTCCTTCGTTATCAGGCGTCTTGGCACCATGGCATTGACGATGCTGTGCCTGACCATGGTCGTCTTCTTCCTGATCAACCTCGAACCCAATCTGAAGAAGCTGGCGATCAGCCAGACCGAAATGCATACGTCGGCCGAGCAGCTCGAGAACTGGCTGGTCAACCATGGCTACCGGCAGAACTTCTTCGTCCGCTACGGCCAGTGGCTTGGTGTCTTGCCCAAGCAGCCGGTAACCGACCCGGCGACCGGTAAGCCGGCGCAGCGTTTCTCCTTCTGCAACGATCCGCTCGTGCCGACCTTTGCCGGTGTTTTCCAGGGCGATTTCGGCTGCTCGACCAAGTTCAAGGCGACCGTCGCCTCAAAACTGTTTCCGGCACTCGGCGCTACGGGCATCCTGATGTTCTGGGTGCTGGCGGTGATGGTGCCGATCTCGCTGCTGATCGGCATTCTGGCCGGCATGCGTGAGGGGTCGCGAACCGACCGGGTGCTGTCCGTGGCGTCGATCGCCTCGACGGCGACGCCTGAATATGTGTCGGGCGTCATCTTCACCGTCATCTTCGCCTCATGGCTAGGCTGGCTGAACGGCTCGGCGGCTTCGGCCAGCCAGGGCATCACCTTCTACAATTTCACACTGCCGGTGATGACGCTGGCGATCTACGGCATCGGCTATATCGCCCGCATGACGCGAGCTTCGATGGTCGAAGTGATGACGCAGCAATATATCCGTACCGCGCGGTTGAAGGGTCTCTCCTTCGGCAGCGTGGTGGTCAAACATGCCTTGCGCAACGCGCTGATCGCACCGTTCACCGTCATCATGCTGCAGTTCCCTTGGCTGCTCACCGGCGTCGTCATCGTCGAGGTGATGTTCCGCTACCAGGGCTTCGGCTACACGCTGGTCGAGGCGGCCGGCAACAACGATATCGACCTTTTGCTCGGCTGCTCGCTGGTCTCGGTGTTCATCGTCTTGATCACGCAGCTCATTTCCGATGTCGGCTACGCATTTCTCAATCCGCGTATCAGAGTTCAGTAGGGAGCGAAGCCGATGCCGGTTCAATACATCAGTGGCTTCACCGTCGTTTTCGAAGTGCTGTCGCGCTTCTGGCCGGTCTGGATCGCGCTCGTCATCGTCATGGGCGCGAGCTTCGCCTACAAGAAGAAGCTGGCGCTCTACGGCCAGCTGTTCGACAGCGGTGTCGGCATCGTCGGCGTCGGCATCTGCCTGTTCTGGCTGTTCACGGCGATCTTCGCCGCGACCATATCGCCCTTCGATCCGCTGGCCCAGATTCCGATCATGAAGGACGTGCTGCCGGGCGCCGTCGAACCGCAGTCGGGGCTGACCTATCTGTTCGGCGGCGACAAGCTGGCGCGCGACGTGTTTTCGCGCATGGTCTATGGCAGCCAGATCGTGCTGATCATCGCGCCTGCCGCGACCGGCTTCGCGCTGATGGTCGGCATCACGCTCGGCCTGCCCGCCGGCTATTACGGCGGCAAGATCGACACCGTGCTGTCGTTCCTGGCCAACCTTGTGCTCGCCTTCCCGGTGATCCTGCTGTTCTACCTCTTGGTGACGCCGGGTATCATGGACACGCCGATCCCGTACGGCATGGCCGGCGTGTTCTTCCTGTTTCCGATCATCTTCTTCAGCGTGCTGTTCTGGACCCGCTACAAGAACCGGCCCGACCGGCTTTACATCCTGCTCGGCATCACCCTGATCCTCGGTGGCTGGATCTATCTCGGCCTTGTGTTCGATAAGGACCCGCTGCACATCGTCCATATCGATCCAAACCAGCTCAACATCTTCGTGGCGGTGGTGTTCGCCTCCAGCCCCGGCGTGTTCCGCATCGTGCGTGGCCTGGTGATGGACATCAAGACGCGCGACTATGTGGCGGCGGCGCAGACGCGCGGTGAATCGCCCTGGTACATCATGCTGTGGGAGATCCTGCCCAATGCACGCGGGCCATTGATCGTCGATGCCTGCCTGCGCATCGGCTACACCACGATCCTGCTCGGCACACTCGGTTATTTCGGCCTTGGCCTGGCGCCGGAAAGTCCGGACTGGGGCACCGCGATCAAGGACGCCAGCCGCCTGCTGCGCTCCTTCATCCATCCGGCGCTGCCGCCGACCATCGCACTGATGTCGTTCGTGCTGGGCTTGAACCTGCTCGCCGACTCGCTGCGCGAACAATCGATGAAAGACTGATGTCGCGGGTTTCGACCCGATGGGCCTGAGAGAAACAGGCCTGGAAGAACCAGGATTGGAGCGACCCATGAACGAGGCAGTTCGAAATCCCGCCAAGCCGACCCCCGGGCCAACCAAAGGGCCGATCATCGAGATCGAGAACCTGTCGATCTCCTTCTTCACCCGCAAGGGCGAGATACCGGCGGTCATGGATTTTTCCTGCACCGTCATGCCGGGCGAGGCGATGGGCATTGTCGGCGAATCCGGCTGCGGCAAGTCGACCGTGTCGCTCGGCATCATGCGCGACCTCTCCAACATCGGGAAGATCGTCGGCGGCAAGATCAAGTTCCAGGGCAAGGACATGGGCGAACTCTCCGACGAGGAGTTGCGTTCCATCCGCGGCAACAAGATCGCCATGATCTACCAGGAGCCGATGGCGAGCCTGAACCCGGCGATGAAGGTCGGCCAGCAGCTGATGGAAGTGCCGCTGATCCACGACAAGGTGTCGAAGGAAGAGGCCTATAAACGCGCCCTCGATATGGTGCGCTCGGTCAAATTGCCCGATCCCGAGCGTATGATGCGCTCCTATCCGCACCAGCTCTCCGGCGGCCAGCAGCAGCGCATCGTCATTGCCATGGCGCTGCTGTCGAAGCCGGCGCTGCTTTTGCTCGACGAGCCGACGACGGCGCTCGACGTGACGGTGGAGGCGGGCATCGTCGATCTGGTCAAGGGGCTGGGCGAAAAGTTCGGCACGTCGATGATCTTCGTGTCGCACAATCTCGGCCTGATCCTGGAAACCTGCGATCGCATCACGGTGATGTATTCGGGCGAAGCGGTGGAGACCGGCAAGATCAAGGACGTGTTCGACCGGATGCGCCACCCCTATACGCAAGGGCTGTTCCGCTCGATCCCGCTGCCGGGCGCCGACAAGAACTCACGGCCGCTGATCTCCATCCCCGGACAGCTGCCGCTGCCGCACGAGCGGCCCAAGGGCTGCAATTTCGGCCCGCGCTGCCACCATTTCGTCGAGGGTGTCTGCAACGCCGCCGAAATCCCGATGATCGAGGTCGCTGGTCACGAAGGCCATTTCTCGCGCTGCGTGCGCTTCAACGAGATCGACTGGGAAGCGCTGCCACCCGGTGCCAAGAAGGTCAATGAGCGCGTCGTGCCCGGCGCGCCGGTGCTCAAGATCGAGGACCTCAGAAAATATTACAGGGTCGGCGGCAGCGAGGTGTTCGGCTCGAGCGAGGGCCGCGTCGTCAAGGCCAACGAGACGATCTCGTTCATGGCGCGCGAATCCGAGACGGTCGCCATCGTCGGCGAATCCGGCTGCGGAAAGTCGACGCTGGCCAAGGTGCTGCTCGGGCTGGAGACGGCAAGTGCCGGCACGGTGACGCTGGGCAACACGGAAATCCAATCGACGGGCATCGACAAACGGAGCGTCGACACGGTGTCGTCGATCCAGATGGTGTTCCAGAATCCGTTCGACACGCTCAATCCCAGCCATTCGGTCGGTTCGCAGATCATCCGCACGCTGGAGAAGTTCAATGTCGGCAAGACGGTTGCCGATCGCCGCAAGCGCATGCTGGAGCTGCTCGACCTGGTGAAGCTGCCGCGGGCATTCGAAACCCGCAAGCCGCGTCAGCTTTCGGGCGGCCAGAAGCAGCGCATCGGCGTGGCGCGAGCCTTTGCCGGTGACGCCAAGGTGGTGGTGGCCGACGAGCCGGTCTCGGCATTGGACGTGTCGGTGCAGGCGGCGGTGACCGAACTGCTGATGGACATCCAGCGCAAGAACAAGACGACGATGCTGTTTATCAGCCACGATCTGTCCGTCGTTCGCTACATCGCCGACCGCGTCGTCGTCATGTATCTCGGCTACATCGTCGAGCAAGGCACGACCGACCAGATCTTCGCACCACCCTATCATCCCTATACCGAGGCGCTGCTGTCGGCGATTCCGATCGCCGACACGAGTGTCGTGAAGAAGCACATCGTGCTGGAAGGCGACATCCCGTCGGCGATGAACCCGCCATCCGGCTGTCCGTTCCAGACCCGTTGCGGCTACAAGAAGCTGGTGCCGGACAATCTCTGCGAGACCAAGGTGCCGCCGGTCAAGCATCTCGGCGACGGTCATATGAGCCTGTGCTGGCTCTCCGACGACGTGCTGGCCAAGATGGAGCCCGTGATCAAGTTCGACAAGGAACACGCCGCGCACGAAGGTATGCCGGACGACGCGCCGCATGGCGATGGCCCCGGTTTTGCTGGCACGCCACCAAAGCGTCCGCGCGGTAAAAGGCCGAGCTGACCGTCCGAAGATCGAGATCAACGATGCGGCAAGATCAGTTCCCACACTCGCTCAACTGCTGGGCATAGTCCCGCGCCATCTTGTCGGTGGCCCGGGCATAGCCCTGCACACCGGCATCGCCCCTGTTGCCGCGGCCATAGGCGGTCCAGCCGAGATAGTAGGCAAGGTAGAGATTGTAGGTGTCGTTGCGGGCGACGCCGTAGGTGTCAGATGTCTTGGAATGATACCAGCCGACGAAATCGACCGCATCGGCGAATTTCGTCCGCCGCGCCGCCCAGTTGCCGGTCTCGCGCTGATATTGCGACCAGGTGCCGTCCAGCGCCTGCGAGAAGCCGGTGGCCGTGGAGACGTGCTTCCACGGAATGAAGCCGAGCAGCTTGGTACGCGGCGGCCTTGCATTGCTCTTGAAGCCCGATTCCTTGCGCACCGTCGCCATCAGTACGGGAACGGGAATGCCATATTTCTGTTGGGTGCGCTCGGCGGCAGACTGCCAGTTGTCGAACCAGCCGTCATTCTGGTCGAAGACGGCGCAGACATTGTTGATGTGATTGGGCGGCGTGGCGCAGGCCGAAAGCGCCAGCAGCACGCAAACCGCACCAATTTTACTAAAACTCGAACTACGCATCGGCAGAGCAATAGGCCGAAATCATAAAGGGAATCTTGCAGCGTCCATTAACGCTTCGCCCGAGCGGTCGCTCGAGGAAATCCCATATCAACAATCCGACATATTTCGTCGTATTCTATAAATGGATACTGCGGAAATGCCGCCGTGGCTAAAATCACGCCCGCAAACGGCGTATTTATGACAGCTTGCCTGGTTTGCCGGGGCTTTGATGCCAGGCATGAACGAACCAAGACGCAAACGCGGCGCCGAGCGCACCAGCAATCGGGGGCCATCGGCCATTCCGCAACTGCCGCTCAGGCGGGTGACCAATCCCTATCCGCCAATGGCCATGCTGTCGCCCGATCAGATCGAGCAGATCCATCAGGCGTCGATGCACATATTGGAGAATTTCGGCATCGAGGTGATGAGTCCGCGCGCGCTGTCGCTGTTCGAGAAGGCCGGCGCCAGGGTCGATCATGCCTCAGCGAATGTCCGCATCGATCGCGGCCTGATCGAAGACGTGCTGAAGACCACGCAGCCCAGCTATGTGTTGACGCCGCGCAACCCGGCCAACGCGGTTCATCTGGGCGGCAACACCATCAATTTCACCCTCGTTGCCGGGCCGCCCAATGTCCATGACATGGAGCGCGGCCGCCGCGCCGGCAATTTGCGCGACTATTCGGATCTCACACGGCTGGCGCAGCATTTCAACTGCATCCACATGCTGGGCAACCAGGTCTGCGCGCCGGTGGAGCTGCCGGCAAACTCCCGCCATCTCGACACTTATTTCACCAATCTGACGCTGACCGACAAGAGTTTCCATGTCTCGGCGATCGGCCGGGGCAGGGCATTGGACGGCATCGAGATGATGGCGATTTCGCGTGGGCTGACGCTCGACCAGATGCGCGACGATCCCGGTATCACCACCATCATCTCGGTCAACTCGCCGCGCCGCTTCGACGAGATGATGGCCGAAGGCCTGATGACCATGGCCGAGTTCGGCCAGTCGGTGGCGGTGACGCCGTTCACGCTGATGGGGGCGATGAGCCCGGTGACGCTGGCCGGGGCGCTGGCGCAGCAGAATGCCGAGGCGCTGTTCGGCGTCGTGCTGACGCAGCTTGTCCGTCCGGGCGCGCCGGTCATGTATGGCGCCTTCACCTCCAATGTCGACATGAAGTCGGGCGCGCCGGCCTTCGGCACGCCTGAGAATACCAAGGCCAACATTGCGTCAGGGCAACTGGCGCGGCGCTACGGGCTGCCGTACCGCACGACGCCAGGCTCGGCCTCCAATGCCGCCGACGCGCAGGGCGCCTATGAGACGCTGATGGCGCTGTGGGGCGCGGTGCTCGGCCACGGCAATCTCGTCTACCACGCCGCCGGCTGGCAGGAGGGCGGGCTGACGGCGTCGTTCGAAAAACTCATCATCGATGTCGAGATGATCCAGCATATGATGGAGTTCTTGCGCCCGATCGAAGTCAATGAGGCGGAACTCGCCGTCGAGGCTTTGGGTGCGGTGCCGACCGGTGGGCATTTCTTCGGCGAGCCGCACACGCTGGAGCGCTACGCCACTGCCTTCTACCAGCCGATGCTGTCCAACTGGCAGAATTACGAAGCCTGGCAGGAAGCCGGCGGCCTCGACGCCACGGCACGCGCGACGCGGCTGTGGAAGAAGGCGCTGGAGGACTATGTCGAGCCGGTGATGGATATCGCCGTGCGCGAGGCGCTAGAGGCTTACATGGCCAGGCGCAAGGAAGCGATCGGGCAGGGCGAGCCGTGATCGTTCCCAGCTTGAATCCATTCACCCATTCAACTCACTGATATCAGAGAAAAATCCATGAAATCGCATGCAAAGGTCGTGGTCATTGGCGGTGGCGTCGTCGGATGCTCCGTGTTGTTCCATCTCGCCCGCCACGGCTGGACCGATGTTGTCCTGCTGGAGCGCGACGAGCTGACCTCAGGCTCGACCTGGCACGCGGCCGGGGGCATGCACACCATCAATGGCGACCCCAACGTCGCCAAGCTGCAGAAATACACGATCAATCTCTACAAGGAGATCGAGGAGCTTTCCGGCCAGGCGACCGGCGTCCATCTGACCGGTGGCGTGCTTCTGGCAGCGACCGAGGCGCGGCTCGACTGGCTGCGCGGCGTCGTCGCCAAGGGCCGCTATCTCGGCATCGAGCTCGAGGAGATCTCGCCCAACGAAGCGGCCGAACTGATGCCGCTGCTCGATCCCAAGCAGTTCGTCGGCGCGGTCAGGAACAAAGAGGACGGCCATCTCGATCCCTCCGGCGTCACCCACGCCTATGCCAAGGCCGCGCGGAAACTCGGCGCCGAGGTCGAGCGTTTCACCAAGGTCGAGGACATCGTGCGGCGCCCTGACGGGCTGTGGCGGGTCATCACCAACAAGGGCGAGGTGGTGGCCGAGCATGTCGTCAACGCCGGCGGCCTGTGGGCGCGCGAGGTCGGCCGCATGGTCGGCCTCGAACTGCCGGTGCTGGCCATGGAGCACATGTACCTGATCACCGAGGATATGCCGGAGGTCGCCGCCTGGAACGCCAAGACCGGCACCGAGATCATCCACGCGGTCGACTTCGACGGCGAGCTTTACCTGCGCCAGGAGCGCGGCGGCATGCTGATGGGCACTTACGAAAAGGCCAACAAGCCATGGTCCGAATACCAGACGCCATGGAATTTCGGCCATGAATTGCTGGCGCCCGACATCGACCGCATCGCGCCGTCGCTTGAGGTCGGCTTCCGCCATTTCCCGGCCTTCCAGAACACGGGCATCAAGCAGATCATCAACGGGCCTTTCACCTTCGCGCCCGACGGCAACCCATTGGTCGGGCCGGTGCGCGGGCTGCCGGGCTTCTGGGTCGCCTGCGGTGTCATGGCCGGCTTTTCGCAAGGCGGCGGCGTCGGCCTCGCTTTGTCGAACTGGATGATCGAGGGCGATCCCGGCGCCGACATCTGGGCGATGGATGTCGCGCGCTACGGCGACTGGGCGACGATGGCCTATACCAACGCCAAGGTGCGCGAGAATTATTCCAGGCGCTTTTCGATCCGCTTCCCCAATGAGGAGCTGCCCGCCGGGCGGCCGCTGAAGACGACGCCGGTCTACGACCTGCTGTCGGCCAAGGGTGCGCAATGGGGCGTTGCCTATGGGCTGGAAGTGCCGCTGTGGTACGCGCCGGAAGGCGTCAAGGACGAATTCTCCTGGCGCCGCTCGAGCGATTTCACGCAGGTCGCCAAGGAGGTCGCCACAGTTCGCGACGGTGTCGGCCTGTCGGAGATTTCGAGCTTCGCCAAATACAAGATGGCGGGTGAGGGAGCGGCCGCCTGGCTCGACCGGATGCTTGCCTGCAAACTGCCCAAGCCCGGCCGCATGACGCTGGCGCCGATGCTGAAGGAAGACGGCAGACTGATCGGCGATTTCACCCTCGCCAATCTCGGAAGCGAGGGCTGGTTCCTCGCCGGCTCCGGCATCGCCGAGCAATACCATATGCGCTGGTTCGAGAAGCACCTGCCTGACGATGGATCGGTCCGCATCGAGGCGCTGGGCGCGAAGCTCACCGGTCTGTCGATCGCAGGCCCGAAGGCGCGGGATGTGCTGGCAAAGGCGACGCGCTCGGATGTCTCCAATGCGGCCTTTTCCTTCATGGCCATTGGCCGGATGGATATCGGCATGGCGCCGTGCCTGGTCGGCCGTGTGAGCTATACCGGCGATCTCGGCTACGAGATCTGGGTGGCGCCGGAATACCAGCGCGCCGCCTATCAAGCGCTGATGGCGGCGGGCGGGGAATTCGGCATCGGCCTGTTCGGCTCGCGTGCGCTCAATGCGCTGCGGCTGGACAAGAATTACGGCTCATGGGGGCGCGAGTACCGGCCGATCTACGGGCCGCTGGAAGCGGGGCTCGACCGCTTCGTTGCTTACGGCAAGGACGCCGATTTCATAGGCAAGGCCGCGGCGCTGGCCGAGCGCAGGCAGGGCGGCAAATTGCGCCTGCGCGCTTTTATCGTAGATGCCGACGATGCCGATGTCATTGGCGATGAGCCGATCTGGTTCGATGGTGCGGTGCGCGGCTGGGTGACGTCGGGTGGCTATGCGCATCATTCGAAGAAATCCGTCGCCGTCGGCTATGTGCCGAAGGAGATCGCTGATGAGAGCGACGGCTTCGAGATCGAGCTGCTGGGCAAGCGCCATGCGGCGCGCATTCAGGCGGTGCCGCTGTTCGACGCCAATTTCGAACGGATGCGTGCTTGAAGCGCTTCGGCTTCGCCGATGCGCTTCAGATTCCTGTTTTGTGCATGTCGTTGTCCCAAAACCGCCGGGCACTTTTGGGCGACATGCACCAGGCCCGCATCCTCTTTCTGGCGTCAGGCGCTGCGGCGGCTGTCCAGCGCGAAAGCGCCGGCGCCGGCAAACACCAGATAGAGGAAGATGAAGCAGAACGAGATCGCCGAATCGCCGCCATTGTTGACCGGGAAGAAGTCGCGCGGCATGTGCGCCATGAAATAGGCGATCGCCATTTCGCCGGCCAGAAGGAATGCCACCGGTCGCGTGAACAGGCCCAGCGCGAGCAGGATGCCGCCGGCGAATTCGAGGATGGCGGCAGTCGTGGTCAGCCCGGAAAGGGCGTGGGGATCGACGCTGACGGGGAAGTTGAACAGTTTCTGGCTGCCATGCTCGATGAACTGCAGCGCGGTCATGATGCGCAACACGCCGAGCGCCTGCGGCTGGTATCTGGAGAGGCTTTCGAAAAGCTTCATAATGACTCCATTTTCAATCCGTCCGGCCATAGATTATCGCCCAGGAATGGACCATTCACTTCCCATGGCCTGGCGTCAACAATCGGTGATTGAAAATGTCCCCAGCTTGACCCTTCATATTTTTCCCGCAAGGGTTGCATTTCTATCGTTGCGGTTGTATTAGTGCGGCCACTCTAGAAATGTGGGTTCCCTTTGCCATGAAAAAAGTCGCCATCAGCCTCTTCGCAATTCTTGCAGGCACCAGCTTTGCCATGGCCGAGGATGCCGGCTGTGAGGCCTTCAAGTGGCCCGTGACGCGGGAGCAGACCCTGTTTGCCGCGGCACCGGCAACGCCGTCCGGAGCGGCACTGGCGGTTGGTGCGGCTGCGGACCTGGCGCTGGTGCCGGTAGAGAAAGCCGGTTTTGCGGTAGCGCCCGAACGTGCGCCGGCATCAGACAGTTTCGGGGCCATCGCCAGCGTGGAGGTGCCATCCGAGGGAGCCATCCAGATAAGTCTCTCGGGGGAGGCCTGGATCGATGTCATCCAGGATGGCCAGGCCATCAAGTCGGCGGGCTATAGTGGCGTGAAAACATGCCCTGGCATCCGCAAGAGCGTGCGCTTCAAGCTTGCGCCCGGCCCGGCCACCGTCCAGTTCAGCGGCGCGAAGAAAGCTGAGTTGAAGGTTGCGGTGCTGGCGCCGGAATGAGGCGGCGCCAGGCAGGGGGGAGAGGCCTTCATCGGTGGTCCGATGAAAGCCCGCACTTTGTGTCAGCGGTGTTCGATCGCCGTCAGCGGACTGGCGCCATCAAGGCGAAGTGCGCGCCTTGCGGGTCCTGGCACTGCACGATCCAACTGCCGCCGGGGACCTCCATCGGCCCCATCAGGATCTTGCCGCCATTGTCGGTGACCCGTTTGGCCGCCGCGTCGATGGCCGCAACGTTGAAGTAGAATTGCCAGACCGGGACCGGGATCTGCGCGGGCTTGTTCATGATGCCGCCGCCGGATTCGGGGCCGGCCGTAAAAGTCTGGTACGTGCCCATCGGGCCCATGTCGAAATCGCCGGCGTCGATCCAGCCGAACTGGTCGGAATAGAAATCGAACGCGGCTTTCCAGTCCGACGTGTAAAGCTCGTGCCAGCCGATGTGGCCCGGCGTGCTGGCCGGCACGACAGGCTGGTCGGGACCGTTCGGCTGCAGGAACATGAAGGTCGCGCCTTGCGGATCGGCGACGACGGCAAAGCGGCCGACGCACGGAATGTCGTCGGGCTGGCGGTGAACGGTGCCGCCGGCTTTCTCCAGCGATGCAGTTGCGGCATCGACATCCCTGGTGTGGATATAGCCGAGCCAGGCAGGCGGCATGCCCATCTTGGCGGCATCCTCGGGCAAGGTCATCAGGCCGCCGACGCCACGTTCGCCGACATTCATGACGATGTAGCGCGGCATGCCGGGTGCCTTATCGAAGGGCTGCGCCGTCCAGCCGACCACTTGGGTGTAGAACGCCTCGGCGGCGTCGAGATCTGATGTCATCAATTCGTACCAGAAGAAGGGCATCGGGGTTTTTGGCATTTTCGGTCTCCTCACCTTTCATGGATCGATCGTCGTCCATCATAGGACGATCCTCACGACGGAAATCCGACACCGCCCGGACAACAATGGGTGTGTGTGCCAAGCGTTCCCTGATTGCGCATCCAGCGGTTTTCGATTTCTCTGCGGGCATGAGGGGTTGTCGTCCATGCGCTTGATGTCGCTCACGCCCGAGCTTGTCGCACTGTGCCATCGGGAAGAGGCCGATCCCGGTCCGGACCCGAGCTGGACAGACATGAACGACGAGGACTTTCGAACCCTCGCCTTGCGACTGTCCAATGAAGCCGATGAGGGACCGTTATGGGTGTTCGCCTATGGGTCGCTGATCTGGAAGCCGGAATTCGAGTCGGTCGAGCAACAGCTCGCCACCGCGTTCGGCTGGCACCGCTCCTTCTGCCTCGACATGGTGCGCTGGCGCGGCAGCGCCGAGCAGCCTGGGTTGATGATGGCGCTCGAGCGGGGCGGGCGCTGCAACGGCGTGATCTATCGCTTGCCGGAGGGTGAGAAGCCGGCGCAGATCGAAAGGCTGCTGCGGCGCGAGATCAGCGACCATGAAAGCATCGAGACGGTTCGCTGGCTGCCGGTGCATACGCCGCAGGGTAAGCTGCGCGCGCTCGGCTTCTGGGTCGGCGTGAAGGGCAGGGGAACGTCGCTGAACCAGCCGCTGGACAGAGTGGCGAGCGTGCTGGCCAGAGCCTGCGGGCATATCGGATCCGGCGCCGAATATCTCTACAACACGGTCAGCCATCTCGAAGCATTCGGCATCCGCGACCGCAATCTGTGGCGATTGCAGGAATTGGTGGCGCAGGAGGTCAGGGCCATCCATGGCCGCAAGCTTGAGCCTGGCCTTTCGCTCGCACTGCAAGCCCGACCGCAGTCGCAATAATATGAGTAAAAAAATCATATTATTGCCGAGCCTTTTCAGTGACTTGCGTCGAAAATTGACCAATTGATAAAAAAATAAAACGTGCTAGCCTTCTCCAAAAGAAAACATGGGGAACTGACGATGCCAGAAGGCCAATTCAGGGAAGGCATTGCGGGCGGCAGGCTCTCGGCCGACCAGTATGCGGATAATTTTTCCGACCTGCACCCGCCGCTCGACCACCACGAGGCGCTGGTCGAATCCGACCGCTGCTATTTCTGCTACGACGCACCGTGCATGAATGCATGCCCGACTTCGATCGACATTCCGCTGTTCATCCGCCAGATCTCGACCGGTAATCCGATCGGTTCGGCCAAGACCATCTTCGACCAGAACATATTGGGCGGCATGTGCGCCCGCGTCTGCCCGACCGAGACGCTGTGCGAGGAAGTCTGCGTGCGCGAGGTGGCGGAAGGCAAGCCGGTGCAGATCGGCCGCCTGCAGCGCTACGCCACCGACGTCGCCATGGGCGAGAACAAGCAGTTTTATCCGCGCGCCGAGCCGACCGGCAAGACGGTCGCCGTGGTCGGCGCCGGGCCGGCCGGCCTTGCCGCCGCGCACCGGCTCGCCCGCCACGGCCATGACGTGACCATCCTGGAGGCGCGCGCGAAGGCCGGCGGCCTCAACGAATACGGCATCGCCGCCTACAAGAGCGTCGACGATTTCGCCCAGGCCGAAGTCGACTACGTGACCGCGATCGGCGGTATCGACATCCAGAACGGCAAGGCGCTCGGCCGCGACTATCAGCTGTCGGATCTGATCCGCAATTACGACGCGGTGTTTCTCGGCATGGGCCTTGGCGGTGTCAATGCGCTGCGTGCCGATGGCGAGGACGCTGACGGCGTCATCAACGCGGTCGAGTTCATTGCCGAGCTGCGCCAGGCCAGCGACCTTTCCGGCCTGCCGGTTGGTCGCCGCGTCGTCGTCATCGGTGGCGGCATGACGGCCATCGACGCCGCGGTACAGTCGAAGCTGCTCGGCGCCGAGGAGGTGACGATCTGCTACCGGCGCGGCCAGGAGCACATGAATGCGTCTGAGTTCGAGCAGGATCTGGCCGCTGCCAATGGCGTCAGCATCCGTCACTGGCTGCAGCCGAAGCGGGTGATCGCCGAGAGCGGCAAGGTCACTGCCGTCGAACTCGAATACACCGCCCTCAACGGCGACAGGCTTGCCGGCACCGGCGAGACGCTGACGCTCGTTGCCGACCAGGTGTTCAAGGCGATTGGACAGAGCTTTGTCCCGGCCGCCCTCAACGGCAGCGGTGCATCGATCGAGCTCGAAGCCGGCCGCATCAAGGTGGATTCGGAAGGGCGCACGTCGCTTGCCAAGGTCTGGGCCGGTGGCGACTGCATCTTCGGTGGCGACGACCTGACCGTCTCGGCGGTCGCGCAGGGACGCGACGCTGCGGAGAGCATCAATCGGGCACTGACCTCGAACGGGAGGGCATGAGCATGGCGGATATCAGAAACAATTTCGTCGGCATCAAGTCGCCCAATCCGTTCTGGCTGGCCTCGGCGCCACCGACCGACAAGGCCTACAACGTCATCCGCGCCTTCAAGGCCGGCTGGGGCGGCGTGGTGTGGAAGACGCTGGGCGAGGAGGGCCCACCGGTGGTCAACGTCAACGGTCCGCGCTACGGCGCGATCTGGGGCGCCGACCGCCGCCTGCTCGGCCTCAACAACATCGAACTGATCACCGACCGCGACCTGCAGGTCAATTTGCGCGAGATCAAGCAGGTCAAGAAGGACTGGCCCGACCGCGCCATCGTCGTCTCGCTCATGGTGCCTTGCGTCGAGGAAGCCTGGAAGGCGATCCTGCCGGTGGTCGAGGAGACCGAAGCCGACGGCATCGAGCTCAATTTCGGCTGTCCGCACGGCATGTCGGAACGCGGCATGGGCGCCGCCGTCGGCCAGGTGCCGGAATATATCGAAATGGTGGTGCGCTGGTGCAAGCAGAACACCCGTATGCCCGTCATTACCAAGCTGACGCCCAACATCACCGATGTGCGCAAGCCCGCGCGCGCAGCACATGCCGGCGGCACCGACGCGGTGTCGCTGATCAACACCATCAATTCGATCACTGGTGTCGATCTCGACAGCTTCGCGCCGCAGCCGACCATCGACGGCAAGGGCTCGCATGGCGGCTATTGCGGGCCGGCGGTAAAGCCGATCGCCATGAACATGGTGGCCGAGATCGCGCGCGATCCGGAAACGCAGGGCCTGCCGATCTCCGGCATCGGCGGCATCACCACCTGGCGTGACGCGGCCGAATTCATGGCGCTCGGCGCCGGCAATGTGCAGGTCTGCACGGCGGCGATGACCTACGGCTTCAAGATCGTGCAGGAGATGATCGCGGGCCTGGAAAACTGGATGGACGAGAAGGGGCACGCCTCGCTCGACGACATCGTCGGCCGCGCCACGCCCAATGTCACCGATTGGCAGTATCTCAACCTGAACTACGTCGCCAAGGCGCATATCGACCAGGATGCCTGCATCAAGTGCGGCCGCTGCCACATCGCCTGCGAGGACACTTCGCACCAGGCGATCACCAGCATGGTCGACGGCGTCAGGCACTTCGAGGTCATCGAGGCCGAGTGTGTCGGCTGCAATCTCTGCGTCAATGTCTGCCCGGTCGAGAACTGCATTACCATGGAGCCGCTGGCAGCCGGTGTGATGGACCAGCGCACCGGCAGGCCGGTATCGCCGGTCTACGCCAACTGGACCACGCACCCGAACAACCCGATGGCCAAGGTGGCTGCGGAGTAGGAACTACCCCCAAGAGAAAATCGGCGCTTTCGAGCGCCGTTTTTCATTTTCCTATTGCAGATATGAATTATCCACGATAGTATGTATCCATGAATAAGGAACCTGTTCGATGAAGCTGGGCGAGGGTGTTGAAGCAGCCATCCATTGCGCCGCCACGCTGGCCAGTGTGGAAGGCAATAGCACCATGCCGGGCGCCGCTCTCGCCGAGGCCTTTGGCCTTTCGCCGAGCTATCTGCTCAAGCATCTCAACATGCTGAGCGCGGCGCGCGTCCTGGAATCGGTGCCCGGGCCTGCCGGTGGCTATCGGCTGGCGCGGCCAGCCGAGCGCATCACGCTGCTCGACATCGTGCTGGCCGTCGAGGGCCGCGAGCCGGCCTTCCGCTGCGGCGAGATCCGCCAGCGCGGTCCGGTGAAGCTCGATGCGTCGGCCTATGTGAAACCCTGCGGCATCAACGCCGCGATGCTGAAGGCCGAACGCGCCTATCGCGCCGCGCTCGCCGAGACCAAGCTGTCCGATATCGTGGCCACCTATGCGGCAGAAGGCGATCCCAGGTCGCTTGCTGCGAGCTGCGCCTTTGTCGAGCGCCACCAGCGGCCGCAGAAATCCAGTTAACCCCAAAACCTCAAAACCCAAGCAGACGTGAAAGGACAAGACGATGAAACAGAGGCTGCAATTTTTCGCCAAAGCGCCGGAGATCATGAAGGCGGTGTCGGCGCTCAACAAGGCGGTGGACGAATGCGGGCTCGAGGTGAGCCTGCTGCACCTGATCAAACTCAGGGCTTCGCAGATCAATGGCTGCTCGTTCTGCGTCGAGATGCACAGCCGCGAGGCCAGGCGCGACGGCGAGACCGAGCAGCGGCTCTATCTGGTTTCAGCCTGGAAGGAATCGCCGCTGTTCTCGGAGCGTGAACGCGCGGCTTTGGCCTGGACCGAAGCCGTCACCCTGATCGCCAGCAATGGCGTGCCGGACGAACTTTATGCACGTACGCTGGAGCATTTCTCAGAAGAGGAGCTGGTCAAGCTGTCCGTTGCGCTCGGCATGATCAACACCTGGAACCGGCTGTGCATCCCGTTCCAGGCCATACATCCGATGCCGGCGGCCAAGGCTGCCTGATTGTCCAATCATGTTGGGAGCGCCGTAGAGAGCGCGCTCCCACTGCCTTGAACCTTTAAAGGGGAGAGTTTGATGCCTGCGGATTTGCCTTCGACCTTGTTGTTTCTCGCTCGCCTGCTGCTCGGCGGCGCCTTCGTTTTCGCCGGCCTGCGCAACATCCAGAACGCGGCCTTCCTGACCCAGCTGATGGCCGCGCGCGGTGTGCCGCAGGCGCGGTTGGCACTGTGGACTGGTATCGTACTTCAGGTCGCCGCCGGTGTGCTGGTCATCGCAGGATTGTGGACGGCACTCGCGGCCACGGTGCTGCTGCTGTTCCTCATCGTCGCCACGCCGATGTTCCACAATTTCTGGGACCATCAGGGTCCGGACCGTGCGTCCCGCATCAATGGCTTCGTCGGGAATGTTGCCCTGAGCGGTGGCTTTCTGACCCTGATCGCGCAATCCGTTTGACGCACAGTTCCATGCCGACTGCGGCCTCTGGTGCCGACGGCTCGACCATAAAATCGGAACCAATCGAGCCGTTGACGCATTTCACACCTGCATGCCCAGCATCCAGGATGAAATATGAAAATCGCCCATGTCGCGCCGCTTTATGAATCGGTGCCGCCAAGGCTCTATGGCGGCACCGAGCGCATCGTCTCGTATCTGACCGAAGCGCTGGTCGATCTGGGTCATGAGGTGACGCTGTTTGCCAGTGGCGACAGCCAGACCTCCGCGAAGCTGGTACCCAGCCGGGAACGCGCGTTGCGCCTCGATCCGCGTCCGCTCAAATCCGAGATCGCGGCGCATCTTTTGATGCTTGCGCAGGTGAGGGAACGGGCGTCGGAGTTCGACGTCATCCACTTCCACCTCAGCCACTTCCTGCACTTTTCCTTCTTTGAGGATATTGCGGAGCGGACGGTGACGACGCCGCATGGCCGCCTGGATTATGTCGACCTGGCGCCGGCCTATGAACGGTTCCCGCGCTTTCCCCTGATTTCCATTTCGCACAGCCAGAAGGCGGGCCTTGCCAACGCCAACTGGTTGGCGACGATCCATCACGGATTGCCGACTGCTCTCTACGAACCGACGTTCGAGACGGCCGCCGAAGAACCCTACCTTGCCTTCCTCGGCCGGTTCTCACGCGACAAGCGCCCGGATCGCGCCATCGAGATCGCCTTGCGTTCGGGGCTCAAGCTCAAGCTCGCGGCAAAGATCGGCGACGACGATCGCGCCTATTTCCGTGAGGTGGTCGAGCCTTTGATCGATGGCGATCGCGTTGTCTATGTCGGTGAGATCGAGGAAAACCAGAAGGCGGAATTTCTCGGCAAGGCGGCAGGCCTGCTGTTCCCGATCGACTGGCCGGAGCCGTTCGGCCTTGCCGCTATCGAGGCAATGGCCTGCGGTACACCGGTCATCGGCTGGAATTGCGGTGCGCTGCCGGAGATCATCGATCAAGGCGTCACCGGTTTTATCGCTGACACAATGGATAGCGCGGTCGCTGCGGTGCCGGACTTGCTGCAACTCGACAGGCGAAAGGTGAGGGCCGTTTTCGAAAAGCGGTTCTCCGCCAGGAGAATGGCCGGCGACTATCTGGCCGCCTATGCGGGCCTGATCGGCGTCCCGAGCACGGCGAAGGCGTCTTGAGCAGCGACGTGCTCGAGCCACGGCAACGAAACAACAGGGATCTTTGACGAATGGCCCAACTCGATGAGCGCCAGCTCGATCCTGCGGTTGCGCTTGCATCGCTCGACGCCACCGCCCCTCGCGAGCCGCATCGGTTGTTTGCGCTCAAGCAGGGCGATTGCTTCGCCGTTGCCGACGCCTATGGCGACATACGTGGCGCCGGCGACGGTTTCTTTCGCGACGACACGCGGGTTCTTTCCGAGTTCCGGCTGACCGTCGGCGGCAGGCAGACATCTCTGCTCGGCGCCTCGCTCAGCCAGGACAATGTGCTGTTCACCACCAATTTGACCAATCTGCCGATACAGAGCGCCGGTGGACGCGACATCCCGCAGGGAGCCATTCACATCGAACGCGTCAGACTGCTTTGGCAGGACAGGCTGTTTGAACGCATCACCCTTTCCAATTACAGCCGGGAACACTCGACGATCAGCGTTTCCCTGCACTATTCCGCCGATTTCCGCGACATGTTCGAAGTGCGTGGCTCGACACGGCCGAAGCGCGGGCTGGCCCATGCCGCCGAAACAAACGCGACGTCGGTCCTGCTGCGCTATGATGGGCTCGATGGCCTGGCCCGCCTCTCGGCGATATCGTTCTCGCAGGCGCCGGACCAACTGAGTGCCAACCGTGCCGATTTCCTGATCGCCGTGACCAAGCGCAGCAGGAAGGTGCTTTATGTCGAGGTCGGTCCCGAGGTGGCCGACAAGCCCGACCGCGACCGGTTCCGCGCCGCTGCCGCCCGCGCCCGTTTTGGCATGCGGGCCAAACGTCGCCATGGCGCGACGGTGCGCAGCTCGGGCCGTGTCTTCAACGACTGGGTCGAGCGCGCTCGCGCCGATGTCGCGTTGCTGACCACCGAGCTGGCGACCGGCCCCTATCCCTATGCCGGCATCCCCTGGTTCTCGACGGCGTTCGGCCGCGATGGCGTCATTTCGGCGCTGCAGATGCTGTGGCTCAATCCGGGCCTGGCGCGGGGCGTGTTGGCCTTTCTGGCCCAGCATCAGGCGACCGAGACATCGCCGTTCAGCGATTCGCAGCCGGGCAAGATCATGCACGAGACCCGCAAGGGCGAAATGGTGGCGCTGCGGGAGCTTCCCTTTGGCCGCTACTACGGTGGCGTCGATACGACACCGCTCTACATCTACCTTGCCTGTGCCTACGCCGATCGTACCGGCGACATGGCGTTCATCGACGGCCTGTGGCCGTCGCTGTGCGCCGCGGCCGAATGGACGGAGGAGGCGGGCCGGGAGACCGGATTCGTGACTTACCAGCGAGCGGCCGAGTCCGGCCTCGCCAACCAGGGATGGAAGGACAGTTTCGATTCGGTCTTCCATGCCGATGGCCGCATTCCCAAGGGCCCGATCGCCCTTGTCGAAGTGCAGGGCTACGTCTTTGCCGCCTTCCGGGGGCTGGCGGCACTTGCCCGTCGCCGGGGCGAGAACGACAGGGCCGACCACTGGGATGATCGCGCCGAAGCGATGCGGGTTGCCGTGGAACGGGATTTCTGGCTTGACGATCTCGGCTTCTATGCGCTGGCAATCGACGGTGCCGGCGAGCCCTGCAAGGTGCGGACCTCGAATGCGGGGCATCTGCTCTTTGTCGGATTGCCTGAGCCTGCGCGGGCCCAGATGGTGGCTGACCAGCTGCTTTCCGCCTCCTTCCATTCGGGCTGGGGACTGCGGACGCTCGCCGACGATGCCGTGTTCTTCAATCCGATGTCGTACCACAATGGCTCGATCTGGCCGCACGATACCGCCCTTTGCGGTGCCGGGCTGGCGCGCTATGGCGAGCGCGAAAGCGTGGTTCGCCTGATGAGCGGCACGTTCGAATCCGCGGTCCATTTCAACATGCGGCTGCCCGAACTGTTCTGCGGTTTTACACGTGCGCCGGGCGAAGCACCCATCGCCTATCCCGTCGCCTGCCTGCCGCAAGCGTGGTCGGCGGGCTCCGCTTTCATGTTGATGCAGGCCTGTCTTGGCCTGGAGATCGACGGCTGGGAGGGTGAGATTCGCGTTGGCCGCCCCAGGCTGCCGATCGGCATCGACACGCTGACACTGCGGCACCTGGGCGTCGGCGACCGGGTCGTCGATCTCACCTTCCAGCGCGTCGGCGACCGGGTCGTCGCTTTCCTGGCCGACCGCCATGAAGGGCTGGTGCCGCTCATAGTAAGAACATGATCCGAACAAAATTGGCGGAACCGATCCAGGCCTTGTGCGTTGCAAAAACACTGGTCCGAACGCCGACCACGTGGCCGGCGGACCGTTTCAAACGGGAAACACGAACAAACGGTCGCCGACGGCCGGGGTGAGTTGACGTTCAATGACAAACTACGGTGCGGACCTGCTCTGGGTTCTGATTTTCGCGAGCCTCGGTTTTTCCGCTCTTGCCGTATTCCTCTCCATATCGCGGCACCGTCGCCGTCATCCTCCTGCCGTCCCACATACGGCAGGCGAAGATGTGGCGGCGGAGGCCGCGCGCAAGGTGATACGGGAGTTCGAAAAGAACGGCCAATCGGCCGATGCCGCGCTGGTGACCTGGTCGCCAGAAACATTGCGCAAGATCCTGGCCGACGATCTGCCCGATGCGCAGGTTATCGTGGTGTCCAATCGCGAGCCGTACATCCACAATGTGAAGGACGACGGCGTCGAGTTGCTCGTCCCGGCCAGCGGGCTGGTGTCGGCGCTCGAGCCCATTACCCGCGCCTGTGCGGGCACCTGGATCGCCTATGGCGGCGGAACGGCGGACCGCCTTACCGTCGACGACCACGATCGCGTGCAGGTGCCGCCTGGCAACCCGTCCTACACGCTGCGCCGGGTCTGGCTGACGGAGGAAGAGCATCAGGGCTATTATCTCGGTTTCGCCAATGAGGGCCTTTGGCCGCTTTGCCATATCGCCTTCACCCGGCCGATTTTTCGCGCCTCCGACTGGGCTGCCTATGAAGCCGTCAACCGGAAGTTTGCAGATACCGTGGTTGCCGAGGCGCGCAACGAGCGGCCGATCGTGCTGGTTCAGGATTACCATTTCGCGCTGCTGCCGCGCATGATCCGCGAGCGCCTGCCGGAGGCGATCGTCATCACTTTCTGGCACATCCCGTGGCCAAATTCGGAAGTGTACAGCATCTGCCCATGGCGTGAACGCATCCTCGAAGGCCTGCTCGGCAGTTCGATCATCGGCTTCCACACTCAGTTCCATGCCAACAATTTCACCGAAAGCGTCGATCGCTTCCTGGAAAGCCGCATCGAGCGGGCCGATGCGGCCATCTCCTACGGCGGACGGACCACATTGGTGCACGCCTATCCCATCTCGATAGAATGGCCGGCGGACCTGCTGGCGAAACTTCCCGCTGTCGACGATTGCCGCGCTCGCATGCGCGAGAGGTTCGGCCTTAAAGCGGATGTGAAGCTGGCCGTCGGGGTCGAGCGCCTCGATTATACCAAGGGCATTCTCGATCGGTTTCACGCTTTGAACGAATTGTTCAAGCGACAGCCTGAGTGGATCGGAAAACTGGTCTTCCTGCAGATCGCGGCGCCCAGCCGCGGCACGCTGCCTGCCTACAAGCTGCTCCATGACGAGTGCCACCGTTATGCCGAAGAGCTCAACCGGCGTTATGGCAGCGAGGGCTACAGGCCGGTGATCATGGTGGCCGAACATCACTCGCAAGAACAGGTCTACGAGATCTATCGGGCCGCCGACATATGCATGGTCACCAGCCTGCATGACGGCATGAACCTCGTCGCAAAGGAATTCGTCGCCGCGCGCGACGACGAGCAGGGCGTTTTGATGCTCAGCACATTCGCCGGCGCCTCGCGTGAATTGCTGGAGGCGCTGATCGTCAACCCTTACGATGCCGCCATGATGAGCGGAGCGCTGTTGCAGGCACTGACCATGTCGCCCGAAGAACAGCGCGAGCGCATGCGCCCCATGCGCGAGACAATCCGCAACAACAATGTCTATCGCTGGGCCGGCAGCATGCTTCTGGATGCGGCGCGTTTGCGCAAGCGCGGGGACCTCGATCGGGTGACCGGTGCCATCAGCGACCCGCCGCCCAGCGTCGACAATGTCGTCTCCATTTTTGAGCGCAGACGGGTGGCGATGTCATGAGCGATGCGCTGCAAAACATTGTTGGCGAGACCCTGCACAAGCCACAGGCCGTCATGGAGAAACCGCACACTGTGCTGACCGGCGAATGGGCGTTGTTCCTCGACATCGACGGCACCCTGCTGGAACATGCCGAACACCCGGACGCCGTCTCGGTCAGCGACGAGCTCCGCTCCTTGCTGCAAGGCCTGGATCGCAAGCTGAACGGGGCATTGGCCTTCATAACAGGCCGTTCCGTCGCGGCTGTCGATCATCTGTTTCAGCCTTTGAAGCTGCGCGCCGCCGGGCTCTATGGCCTGGAACATCGGCTCCTACCGAACGACGACGTCGAAGTCGCGGATGAGCCGGCGGATATTTCTGCGCTTGCCGACGAGATCGAGGCCGAGCTCGGTCGCGGCGCCTATATCGAGCGCAAAGGACGGGTGCTGGCCATCCACACGCGCGCCGCCCCGCATCTGCTTCCGCGCGCGACGCAGCTTGTCGAGCAGGCGCTGGCCACGCTGCCAAAGGGCTACCGGGTGGTTCCCGGCAATGCCGGTGTGGAACTGCTGCCGCTCGAGGCCGCTAAGGGCGCCGCGATCCGGCGTTTCATGGAAATTGCGCCATTCACGGGCCGTCGCCCGGTCTTCCTGGGCGACGACACGTCGGATGAAAACGGTTTTGAGGCCGTCAATGATGCCGGCGGCATATCGATCCGCGTCAAACCACCAGCGCACACCGCAGCGCGGTACGGGCTTGCCGACGTTGTCGAGACGCTGGCCTGGCTGAGAGGTCAACTTTAGATCCAGCCGACGCAACCGCGATCGCGCCTCCTGGAAAGGGCAAGGAAAGGAACGGTTTCGATGGGACGCTTTGCACAATTGGTCCGAGAGATCACCCCGAACTGGCTGCACTCTCGCTCCTCCCGCCATGACATTGCCGACGTTTCACCGTCCGACGCGGATTTCAGCTGGCAAGAGGCGATCGACAACAAGATGTATGGGGCTGATACGCCTGATTATTCCTATGTTCCGGAAAAGACCGCTTCAGATGCGGTGAGACCGGGCGGTGACAGCCCCGGCGAAAAGAGCGTGCGGGGTGATCCAAAGAGAGCCAATTGAGGGTGAAAAGCCTGTCGGCGCCCGGAACGCTACGCCGCAAATCGCAGTCCGCCGTCGCAGGTCAGCACCTGACCGGTCATGAAGCCGTTGGAGACGAGGAAGGCTATTGCCGCGGCGACGTCTTCGGCGCGACCGATGCGGCCGACCGGGGTCCTGCCGGCATAGTCGGCAAACAGCGCCTGCCTCTGCTCCTCGGCCAGAAAGTCCCACCAGGGTGTGTCGATGACGCCTGGCGCCACGACATTGACGCGCAGCGGTTTCAACTCCATCGCCAGGATCGGCACCACGGTCAACAGCATGCCGTTGATGGCGGCGATACCGGCGACGCCGGGCGTTGCGAGCTGCGCCGACACCGCCGAGATGAAGGTGACCGATCCGGCCTTGTTGAGTGTCGGCAAGGCGGCCTGCAGGCAGGACAGCTGCGGGCGGACCTTTTCCTCCACGCCACTGCCGATGTCACTCAGGTCAAGCGCCGGGAACGGGCCGAGGCCCCTGCCGCCGCTGGCCGCCAGCACCAAGTGATCAAAGGGGCCGAGGCGCTCGAAGAATTGACGGACCTCATCCGGCTTCGACGCGTCGAAAGCGGCCTTCTCGGCAGCACCGCCAAGGCTCTTCCAAGCGCTCTTCAGCTTGTCCTCGTTGCGGCCGGTGATGGTTACCTTCATGTCCGGGCCAAGCAGTTTGCGCGCCGTCGCCAGCCCGATGCCGGACGAGCCACCGATGATGACGGTGTGTTGGATTGCCTTGGTCATCAATGCTGTTCCTTCGATGTGGGGGAGGCCGGGCCGATGAAGTCGAGGCTCAAGCTTCTCAGCTGTTGCCTTGCCTTGGCGTCGTAGGCCTGAGCATCGGCGCGGGATTCCCGCAGGCCGTCGAAATAGAGGCCGCTTTTCCCGTTGAGCGTGGGTGAGGTGGCGAGATTGAGGATGGCATCGGCGCCGGTCTCGACCGAGCTCCACGGCGTCACCCCGGCCTGCCGGACCATGGTTGTGTTCATGTAGCTCGCCGGATGCAATGCGTTGACGGTGACGCCGGTGCCTTTCAACTGTTCGGCCAAATCGACGGTGAACAGGATCTGCGCCAGCTTGCTCTGGCAATAAGCGCGCACCCCGTCATAGGAGCGGGTCAGCATGACATCGCTGAAGTCGATCGCCTGCTGCCCCGCAGAGGCGACATTGACGATGCGCGCCGGCGCACTCACCTTCAGCAATGGCAGGAGCTCCGATGTCAGCAGGAAACCGGCGAGATAGTTGACCGCGAAGCGCAGTTCATAGCCGTCGGCACTCACCTGCCTTTTGGCACCTTGGCCCGCTGTGCCGATGCCGGCATTGTTGATGAGGATGTCCAGCCGGTTCGTCCGGGCGCGCACCGCCTCGCCGAGGTGGCGCACCTCGGCCAGCGAAGAGAGGTCGGCGACCAGAAGCTCCGCCTTGCCGCCGGCGGCTTCGATCTCGGTGACAACAGCCTTGCCGCGCATCGCATCGCGGCCGTGCACCAGCACACGGGCGCCCGCGGCGCCGAGCCGTTGTGCGACAACGCGGCCGACGCCGTCTGTCGAGCCGGTGATGAGGATCGTCTTGTCTTTGAGTTCCATGTTCAGAGCCTCCGTTCTGTTGCTCTGAACGGAAGATGGGGCAGTTGGCGCTGGCCAAACAGTTCAAACTTTATCCTGGTATCAATACTGCTATAATACGCGCATGGAGTCCCAACCTCACGCGGCCCCCACACGTTCGGCTGAAGACAGCCGCCGGCGCGAACTCGGCGCCTTCCTGCGCTCGCGCCGCGAAAGGCTGACGCCCTCGGCCGCAGGCATCGCCACCGGTCTCAGGCGACGTACGCCGGGCTTGCGCCGCGAGGAGGTGGCGATGATCGCCGGTGTCGGCACGACCTGGTACACATGGCTGGAGCAGGGGCGGGAGGTCAGGCCCTCGGTCGAGGTGCTGACGGCGCTCGCCGAAGCACTGTGCCTCGACGCCGCCGAAAAACAGCATCTTTTCATCCTCGCCGACCGCCAGCAGCCGGAGCGCCGTGCCGTAGCGCCGGAAAAGGTCGATGGCCCGTTGCTGCACATGCTGCAGAGCCTGGTGCTGCAGCCGGCCTATGTCGTCGGGCGGCGCTGGGACGTGCTGGCCTGGAACCCGGCGGCTGTGGCGGTGTTCGGCGATTATGGTCTGCTGGAGGGTGACGCCCGCAACATCGTCCACATGGTGTTCACGAGCCCGCATCACCGGCACCTGCTGGTCGACTGGGAGCAACTGGCGCGCACCGTGCTGGCCTCGTTCCGGGCCACGAGCGCCCGCTATGTCGGCGATCCGGATTTCGAGCGGCTGATCGAGTTGATGACGCGTTCGAGCCCCGAATTTCGTGCTTGGTGGCCGCAGCGCGACGTCGCGCATCGGTTGTCGGGGGTGAAACATGTCCGGCACCCGAGCGCGGGCGCCATGACCTTCGAGCATATGAGCCTGTCGATCGGCGACGGCTCGGACATGAAGCTGATCGTCTACACGCCGTTAGCCGAGCAGAATTCGATCGCCAAGCTGCAGGCATTGCTGGACGCGCTGCCGGCCGAGCGGCGCAGCGCCTGAGGTTGGCTGGCGTCCCCCTCGGCTTCGTCATCCACGGGCGAAGCGGACGCGGAGACCCGAGGATCCATGCCGGGGCGTTTGCCGAAGAGTACTACTGAGCAGAATTTGGACCTTTGCGGCGCGTTGAAGTCGCGGCATGGATTCTAGGGTCTGCGCCGCGTCGCTTCGCTCCTTGCTTCGCCCTAGAATGACGAAACCATTTAGCCCTTCGGCTTCAACCCATCGAGGAACAACTGCTCGAGAAATCTTGCCGCATCCTCGAAGCGGCCGTCGCCGCCGCGGTTCGGTCCGAGCACGGCGCGGACCTGGACGTCGAAATCGGCATAATGCTGCGTCGTCGCCCAGATCGAGAAGATCAGGTGCCACGGGTCGGTCTTGGCGATCTTGCCGGCGCGCATCCAGCCCTTGATGACGGCGGCCTTCTCGTCGACCAGCGTTTTCAGTTCGCCCGCCAGCAGCGGCATGATGCGCGGCGCGCCTTGCAAGATCTCGTTGGCGAACAGTCGGCTCTCGCGCGGAAAATCGCGCGCCATCTCCAGCTTGCGCCTGATGTAGCTGCGTAGTTCGGTAAGGGGATCGCCAATGTCGTCAAGTTCGCGCAGTGGCGCCAGCCAGGTGTCGAGCAGGCGCTGCATCAGCGTTTCGTGGATGTCTTCCTTGCGCCGGAAATAATAGAGCAGGTTCGGCTTCGACATGCCGGCAGCTTCGGCGATCTGGTCGATGGTCGAGCCGCGAAAGCCGTTGGTGGAGAAGACCTCAAGCGCCGCCTCCAGGATGAGTTCGCGCTTTTCCTGCTGGATGCGGGTGCGGCGAGGGGCATCCGTGCCGATGGTCACCGTTGCAAGCCCTCGTGTTGAGGCTCATCTGGACCAATTCTCTGGACCAGTTTTTCCCCAGCCTGTGGAACGCACTTCAGGTGCCGCATTTCCGCTAGTAATCCTTGACCGCCTAAAGGGCGGTGCTAACGTTTGTCCAATCGGTCAAAAATTTGCGTAGCATGAAAACGCGGCAAAGACCAAGCGTTGGGCGCAGCGAAACAGTTTACAAGGGGAAGTCCTGGTCATGTCCAACCGGCTGAAAGTCACGCCGAACGATCTCAGTGCATTCTGGATGCCGTTCACGGCAAACCGGCAGTTCAAGCAGGCGCCGCGCATGATGGTGTCCGCCAAGGACATGCATTACACAACCAGCGACGGCCGCAAGGTGCTCGACGGCACCGCCGGCCTGTGGTGCGTCAATGCCGGCCACTGCCGTCCGAAGATCACCGAGGCGATCCAGCACCAGGCTGCCGAACTCGATTATGCGCCGGCCTTCCAGATGGGCCATCCGATCGTGTTCGAACTGGCCAACCGCCTGGTCGACCTGGCGCCCAAGGGCATGGACCATGTCTTCTTCACCAATTCCGGCTCGGAATCGGTCGAGACCGCGCTCAAAATGGCGATCGCCTATCACCGTGTGAAGGGCGAGGGCTCGCGCACCCGGTTGATCGGCCGCGAGCGCGGCTATCACGGCGTCAATTTCGGCGGCATTTCGGTCGGCGGCATCGTCACCAACCGCAAGATGTTCGGCACGCTGCTCGGCGGCGTCGACCATATGCCGCACACGCATCTGCCGGAAAAGAACGCCTTCACCAAGGGTGTGCCGGAGTATGGCGCGGAACTCGCCAACGAGCTGGAGCGTATCGTCGCCCTGCACGACGCTTCGACCATCGCCGCCGTCATCGTCGAGCCGGTCGCCGGCTCCACCGGCGTCATCCTGCCGCCGAAGGGTTATCTGGAGAAGCTGCGCGAGATCTGCACCAAGCACGGCATCCTGTTGATCTTCGATGAGGTCATCACCGGTTTCGGCCGTCTCGGCACACCGTTCGCCGCCGACTATTTCGGTGTCACGCCCGACATCATGACCACCGCCAAGGGCGTCTCCAACGGCGTCATCCCGATGGGCGCGGTGTTTGTGAAGAAGGAGATCCACGACGCCTTCATGACCGGCCCCGAGCACATGATCGAGTTCTTCCACGGCTACACCTATTCGGGCAACCCGATCGCCTGCGCGGCCGCACTCGGCACGCTTGACACCTACAAGGAAGAGGGCTTGCTGACCCGTGGCGAGGAGCTGGCGCCGTACTGGGAAGACGCGCTGCATTCGCTGAAGGGCGAGCCGAACGTCATCGATATCAGGAACATCGGCCTGATCGGTGCGATCGAGTTGGCGCCGATCGCCGGCCAGCCGACCAAGCGGGCCTTCTCGGCCTTCGTCAAGGCGTTCGAGCGCGGCGCGCTGATCCGCACCACCGGCGACATCATCGCGCTCTCGCCGCCGCTGATCATCACCAAGGGCCAGATCAACGAATTGATCGACCATGTTCGCGATGTGCTGAGGTCAATCGATTGACGGACTGACGCGGTCGGTTGAGGTCGGCGCGGCAGCGCGCCGACCTGACCTTTTGCTTGCAACGAACCATTACAGTCAGGCGGGCAACGCACCGATCCCGGTCAGGATCACCCGCTTGATATTTTCCTTGGCTTCCCGCCATTGCCGGTCGGACAGAGGTTTTCCGCCATTGAGTGTCTCGATCTGATGGCCGAAATCGGCGTAGTGCTGGGTCGTAGCCCAAAGCATATAGAGCAGATGGCGCGGATCCACCGGGTCCATCTTGGCTTCCTCGATCCAGCGCCTGATGATCTCGACGCGGCCGTCGGTCCATTCGCGCAGCGTCGATTCCATATAGTCCTGAAGCACCGGCGCCCCGTGCATCACTTCGGAGGCCCAGACCTTCGAGCCGTCCGGATGGCGGCGTGATATTTCCATCTTGGCGTCGATATAGGCACTGATGCCGTCTATGGGCCCGCGCGCCGCGTCGAAGCAATTGGCCGCCTGTAGCCAGATTTCAAAGATGTTTTGAACGACCGACCGGTAAAGCTCTTCCTTGGTGGCGAAATAGTAGTGGAGATTTGCCTTCGGCAATCCCGCCAGATCCGCAATCAACTGCATCGTGGCGCCGCCAAACCCTGCCTCCGCAAACACCTTCTCTGCAGCGACGAGAATGGTTTTTTCATTCTCTCGGCGGATCTCCTGTCGCCGCATGGGGCGGGTGGGTTCTGCCATGTCTACCCCAAGATTCTAGTTGACCGCTTGGTCAGGTTGTGTAGTTTAAAAGCTGACCATACGGTCAAGCTGTAAATCACTCAAGGGGCGACAAGACCCCTGGTGTAGATGGGAACTCGAGATGGCCGCACCCGGCGAGAATCTGCGAATCAATTCAGACCGTTTGTGGGATTCCATCATGGAGATGGCGAAGATTGGCCCCGGCATTGCCGGCGGCAACAATCGCCAGACCGTGACCGACGAAGACGGCGAAGGACGGCATCTGTTCAAGCGCTGGTGCGATGCGGCCGGGCTCGAAATGGGCGTCGATGAAATGGGCACGATGTTTGCCCGCCGCGAAGGCACCGATCCCAGCCTGCCGCCGGTCTATGTCGGCAGCCATCTCGATACGCAGCCGACCGGCGGCAAGTATGACGGCGTGCTCGGTGTACTGGGCGGGCTTGAAGTGGTGCGCTCGCTCAACGATCTCGGCATCAAGACCAAACATCCGATCGTCGTCACCAACTGGACGAACGAGGAGGGCTCGCGCTTCGCGCCGGCTATGATGGCGTCCGGCGTGTTCGCCGGCGTGCTCGACCAGGCCGATGTGTACGGGCATGTCGACAAGCAGGGCAAGAAATTCGGCGAGGAACTGGAGCGCATCGGCTGGAAAGGCACCGAGAAGGTCGGCGACCGCAAGATCCATGCCTTCTTCGAACTGCATATCGAACAGGGTCCGATCCTCGAGGACGAAGATATCGACATCGGGGTCGTCACCCATGGCCAGGGCCTGAAATGGCTGCAGGTGACGCTGACCGGCAAGGAAGCCCATACCGGCTCGACGCCGATGCCCAAGCGCCGCAATGCCGGGCTCGGCATGGCGCGGGTGATCGAACTGGTGCACGAGATCGCCATGGACTACCAGCCCGATGCCGTCGGCGCGGTCGGCCACATGGAGGTCTATCCCAATTCGCGCAACATCATCGCCGGGCGCACCGTCTTCACCGTCGATATCCGCTCGCCGGAAAAGGAAGTGCTGGACGCGATGGATGGCCGCATCCGCGAAGGCATCGACACGATCTGCGATGCACTCGACATCCGCTACGAGATCGAACAGGTCGGCGCTTTCGATCCGGTGACTTTCGATGCCGGCTGCGTCAAGGCGATCCGCGATGCCGCCGACCGCCTTGGCTATTCCCATCGCAACATCGTTTCCGGTGCCGGCCACGACGCCTGCTGGATCAACCGCGTCGCGCCCACCGCCATGGTGATGTGCCCTTGCGTCGATGGCCTCAGCCACAACGAGGCCGAAGAGATCACCAAGGAATGGGCTTCGGCGGGTGCCGATGTCTTGTTCCACGCGGTGGTGGAGACGGCTGTCATCGTGGAGTGAGCTTAGAATCCACCTTCCAAACGACGCTCGTAAAGAAGCGCGAAGAGAACAAGGGAACAGTCAATGACCAAAGTCATCCGAAACGGCACCATCGTCACCGCCGACCGCACCTGGAAGGCCGATGTGCTGATGCAGCACGGCAAGATCGTCGCCATCGGTTCGGGCCTGCATGGCGACCATGAGTTCGACGCCACCGGCTGCTACGTCATGCCGGGCGGCATCGACCCGCACACCCATCTCGAAATGCCGTTCATGGGCACCTATTCGGCCGATGACTTCGAGTCCGGCACGCGCGCGGCGCTCTCCGGCGGCACGACCATGGTGGTCGATTTCTGCCTGCCGGCGCCACAGCAGTCGCTGCTCGAAGCCTTGCAGATGTGGGACAACAAGACCTCGAAGGCGTCGTGCGACTACTCCTTCCACATGGCGATCACCTGGTGGGGCAAGCAGGTGTTCGATGAGATGGCCACGGTCGTCGACAAGGGCATCACCTCGTTCAAGCATTTCATGGCCTACAAGGGCGCGCTGATGGTCGACGACGACGAGATGTATGCGTCGTTCCAGCGCTGCGCCGATCTCGGCGCGCTGCCGCTCGTTCATGCCGAGAATGGCGACGTGGTGGCGGCACTGTCGCAGAAGCTGCTGGCTGCCGGCAACAACGGCCCCGAGGGCCACGCCTATTCGCGGCCGCCCGAAGTGGAAGGCGAGGCGACCAACCGCGCCATCATGATCGCCGACATGGCCGGCGTGCCGCTCTATGTCGTGCATGTCTCCTGCGAGCAGAGCCATGAAGCGATCCGCCGGGCGCGCCAGAAGGGCATGCGGGTGTTCGGCGAGCCGCTGATCCAGCACCTGACGCTGGACGAGAGCGAGTATTTCGACAAGGACTGGGACCATGCGGCCCGCCGCGTGATGAGCCCGCCCTTCCGCAACAAATCGCACCAGGACTCGCTGTGGGCCGGCCTGCAGGCGGGTTCGCTGCAGGTGGTGGCGACCGATCATTGCGCTTTCACCACCAAACAGAAGCGCAACGGCGTCGGCGATTTCACCAAGATCCCGAACGGCACCGGCGGGCTTGAAGACCGCATGCCGGTGCTGTGGACCACAGGCGTCAACACCGGCCGGCTGACGATGAACGAGTTCGTCGCGGTGACCTCGACCAACATCGCCAAGATCCTCAACATGTATCCGAAGAAGGGCGCCATCGTAGAGGGCGCCGACGCCGACATCGTCGTCTGGGATCCCAAGCGCAAGAAGACAATTTCGTCCAAGAAGCAGCAATCGGTGATCGACTACAATGTCTTCGAGGGTTTCGAGGTGACCGGCCTGCCGCGGTTCGTGTTCTCGCGGGGCGAACTGTCGATCCAGGAGGCCGAGGTCAAGGCCAAGCCCGGCCATGGTGAATTCGTCGGCCGCGAGCCGAATGCGGCCGTCAACCGGGCGCTGTCGACGTGGAAGGAAATCTCCGCGCCGCGCAAGGTGGAACGCACCGGCATCCCGGCGACCGGGGTTTGAGGTGCGGCGCGGGGGACTTCTTTTCGCGGCAGTTTTGGTTCTGGTGGCCAGCCAAGTGTCGGCGGCCGGCATCGACCTAGCCAAACCTTATGGCAACAAGTCCGGCTGCATCAACAAGAACGGCCAGGAAGTCTACGCCGAGGACATGCTGCTTCTAACCAACACCGACTTCATCACGGCGACGAGCGCTTGCACCTTCACCGGCAAGAGGGTCCAGGCCGACGGCTCGCTTGTGGTGAAGGCGGAGTGCGAGGCCGAAGGCGAAGAGGGCAAGTCGCCCGCCACCTTCATCATCAAGCACAGCACCAAGAACGCCAAGAAACTGGTGATCGCGGATACGGACGGCACCGTCTATGGGGAAGTGTCTCGGTGCCGATGATTGCCGAAGCTGGCGGGCGCAAACCTCTAGCAATTGGCCGACGGGCGCCTAGCCCGGCGAAGTCAGCTTCCGGCGACCAGCGCATCCAGTTCCGGCAGCAGGACGACGCTCTCCTGTTCGTTGGGATCGGTGCGCGCAATGACGGCAGAGGACGGGGCGCCGCTCAGGTTGGCCGGCAGATGCGGCACGCCGGCGGGGATGTAGAAGAGATCACCGGCCTTGACAACGATATGATGCTCGAGCCGGTCGCCATACCAGGTGTGAACTTCGCCGGAGAGCACATAGATCGCCGTCTCGTGGCTCTCGTGCATATGCGCCTTGGCGCGGGCGCCGGGCGGCATGGTGAGCATGTGCATGCAGATGCCGGAGGCACCGACGGTCTCGGCGGCAATGCCGGCGAAATAGGTCAGCCCCTGCTTGCCTTCATAAGTGCTTTCAGGGCGGATAAGATGACAAGTGGGTTTGGGCGACATCGGGGAAACTCCGGGCGTCGGTCGCGTGGGACAAGGTCAGAGGGACAGGGCCAAATGGGACAGGGTAAGTGGAAAACAACATCGCGATAAAAGCAATCGGATTCCAGCCGCCGCGGGAACGGAAACAGGCAGGCGGCAACCGATGACGGGGAATTCGCCAGCCGTCGTCGCGGCAAGCAAACTCGGGCTGACCTTCCAGACCAATGACGGGCCGGTGCAGGCGCTGTCCAATGTCGATCTGACCATCGGCAAGGGCGAGTTCGTCTCCTTCATCGGGCCTTCGGGCTGCGGCAAGACCACGCTGCTGCGCGTCATCGCCGATCTGGAGAAGCCGACCTCGGGGGCGATTTCCGTCAATGGCATGACAGCAGAGCAGGCGCGTGAGAAACGCGCCTATGGCTATGTCTTCCAGGCGGCGGCGCTGTTTCCGTGGCGGACCATCGAGCGCAATGTGGGGCTGCCGCTGGAGATCATGGGCCTGTCCAGGGCGGAGCAAGGCGAGCGGATCAAGCGCACGCTCGGCCTCGTCAACCTCTCTGGATTCGAGAAGAAATATCCCTGGCAGCTCTCGGGCGGCATGCAGCAGCGCGCCTCGATTGCCCGTGCGCTGGCCTTCGACGCCGACCTGCTGCTGATGGACGAGCCGTTCGGCGCGCTGGACGAGATCGTGCGCGACCATCTCAACGAGCAGCTGCTGGAATTGTGGGGACGCACCAACAAGACCATCTGCTTCGTCACCCACTCCATTCCGGAGGCCGTCTATCTGTCGACGCGCATCGTCGTCATGTCGCCGCGCCCCGGCCGCGTCAGCGACATCATCGAATCGACGCTGCCGAGAGAGCGGCCGCTCGACATCCGCGAGACGCCGGAGTTTCTGGCGATCGCAGCGCGGGTGCGGGACGGGCTGCGGGCGGGGCACAGCTATGATGATTGAGGGAGCAAACGACGGGCTCCCTCCTCTCCCCAACGGGGAGAGGGTGGCCGGAGCGAAGCGGAGGTCGGGTGAGGGGGCGGCCAACCGCGCCATCCTAGGGCGCCGCGAAGCGGCGCGCGTAAAGGGAGCGGCCAACCACGCTTTCGTCATCCTAGGGCGGAGCAGGCGCGAAGCGGCCTGCGCAGACCCTAGGATCCATGCCGCGACGTCCGCCGAAGGGCGCAAGCGGCTGAGAATACCCGCCAAGCAGGGCGAGGCACAGGGAGCCATGTTCAGCACCGTTGCGGAGCATAGAGGTAACGGCATGGATCCTAGGGTCTGCGCCGCGTCGCTTCGCTCCTTGCTTCGCCCCAGGATGACGAAGACCTGGGATTGCCGCCCTCTCCTGTTGGCGAGAGGAGGGGAGCGACCCTGATGGACACCTTCCGCGATAAGCTCGTTCCCGTCACCTCCATCCTCGTTGGCGTGGTCGCGCTCTGGTATGTCTTCGCCGTCATCCTCAACACGCCGTTCCAGCGCGATCTCGATCGTCGCGCCGGTGAAACATCCACGTTCAGCCAACTCATCGGCAAGACGCTGTCGCAGCCGAAGCCGACATTGCCGGCGCCGCACCAGGTGGCGGTGAATTTCTTCGAGAACACCTTCCTGCGGCCCATCACCTCCAACCGCAGCCTGGTCTACAATGCCTGGGTGACGCTTTCGTCGACGCTGCTCGGCTTCGCTTTCGGCACGGCGCTCGGCATCATCATCGCCGTCGGCATTGTCCATGTGGCGACGCTCGACCGCAGCCTGATGCCGTGGATCATCGCCTCGCAGACCATTCCCATCCTGGCTGTGGCGCCGATGATCATCGTCGTGCTGGGGGCGATCGGCATCAGCGGGCTCGTCCCGAAGGCGATGATTTCGACCTATCTGTCGTTCTTCCCGGTGACTGTCGGCATGGTGAAGGGGCTGCGCTCGCCCGAGATCATGCATCTCGACCTGATGCACACCTACAATGCCAGTCGCGCGCAGACCTTCTGGATGTTGCGCGTGCCTGCTTCGGTGCCGTTCCTGTTCACCTCGATGAAGGTGGCGGTGGCGGCAAGCCTGGTCGGCGCCATCGTCGGCGAACTGCCGACAGGCGCTGTCGCCGGCATCGGCGCCAAGCTGCTCGCCGGCGCCTATTATAGCCAGTCCATCGACATCTGGTCGGCGCTGGTTGCTGGCTCAGTGGTGGCAGCCCTTCTGGTCATGGTGGTCGGCATTGCCGGGCGCCTCGTCGACCGCGCTATGGGCGGGAGGCCGGCATGAACTGGCTGAAACCCTCCTGGCAGGCAGTGCTGGCGATCGTGCTGTGCCTGATCGCAGTGGCGCTCGGCCCGATCGCCGCGCCGAAAGTCGATGCACTGGCGCAGCCTGCAGGGACGTTGATATACCCCTATGTGGCGACGACCTGGCTGATTTTCGGCGTGCTGCTTGTCGCCGCTTTGATCTCGGTGACCAGAATACCGTCCATCGTCGAAGCCGTTGTGCTTTTCATCGGCGCGCATCTGGCCGCCTGGCTGCTGATTGGCGGCATCACCGGTTTCGAAGGCCTGGCGCGGACGCCGTACTTCCTGCTTCTCACCGCCGCATGGCTGCTTGGCTGGCGCTGCGTGGCGGTGCTGTCATCATTGCGTCCGTTCGCCAAATGGGCTCGCACCGCGCTGCGCCTGATCATCCCAGCCATCTTCGGCGCCTGGATCCTGATCATCTGGGAAGCGGTGACGCGTGGGGCCGGCATACCCTTCATCCTGCTGCCGCCGCCAAGTGCCATCGGCGCGCGCATCGCCGGTTCGCTGCCGGTGCTCGGCGCCGATGTCCGCCAGACCATCTTCAAGGCGGTCATCTTCGGCTATGTCGTGGGCAGCGGCGCCGGCTTCATCACCGCGGTGCTCGCAGACCGTGTGCCGTTCCTGCGACGCGGCCTGTTGCCGATCGGCAACATGGTCTCGGCGCTGCCGATCATCGGCGTCGCGCCGATCATGGTGATGTGGTTCGGCTTCGACTGGCAGTCCAAGGCGGCGGTGGTCATCATCATGACCTTCTTCCCGATGCTGGTGAACACGGTCGCCGGTCTGGCCGCCTCCGGCCATATGGAGCGCGACCTGATGCGCACCTACGCGTCGGGCTACTGGCCGACGCTCTTGAAGCTTCGGCTGCCGGCAGCAGCTCCCTTCATCTTCAACGCGCTGAAGATCAACTCGACGCTGGCGCTGATCGGCGCCATCGTTGCCGAGTTCTTCGGCACGCCTGTCGTCGGCATGGGCTTCCGCATCTCGACCGAGGTCGGGCGGATGAACATCGACATGGTCTGGGCCGAAATCGCAGTTGCAGCACTTGCGGGTTCGGTCTTTTATGGCGTGGTCGCTCTTGTCGAAAGAGCCGTCACGTTTTGGCATCCCTCTGTCCGTGGTGGATAGGGGCGGTGGGTTTAGGGCACTAACTTCAGAGGGTAACAAAATGAAAAGACTGATTATTCCCGTTCTGGCTGGCGCGATGTCGCTTGCCGCTTTCCAGGCAATGGCCGCCGACAAGGTGACGTTGCAGCTGAAATGGGTCACGCAGGCCCAGTTTGCCGGCTACTATGTCGCCAAGGCCAAGGGTTTCTATGAGGCCGAGGGTCTCGACGTCGACATCAAGCCGGGCGGTCCCGATATCGCGCCCGAGCAGGTGATCGCCGGCGGTGGTGCCGACGTTATCGTCGACTGGATGGGCGGTGCGCTGGCTGCCCGCGAAAAGGGCGTGCCGCTGGTCAACATCGCCCAGCCGTTCAAGAAGGCCGGCATGGAACTGGTCTGCCCGAAGGACGGCCCGATCAAGACCGAAGCCGACTTCAAAGGTCACACGCTCGGCGTCTGGTTCTTCGGCAACGAGTATCCGTTCTACGCCTGGATGAACAAGCTCGGCCTGAAGACCGAGGGCGGCCCGGACGGCGTCACGGTGCTCAAGCAGAGTTTTGACGTGCAGCCGCTGATCCAGAAGCAGGCGGACTGCATCTCGGTCATGACCTACAACGAGTACTGGCAACTGATCGACGCCGGCTACAAGCCGGAACAGCTGACCGTGTTCAACTACTCGGCCATGGGCAACGACCTGCTCGAGGACGGGCTCTATGCGTCCGAAGACAAGCTCAAGGATCCGGCCTTCGAAGACAAGATGGTGCGTTTCGTGCGCGCCTCGATGAAGGGCTGGAAATACGCCATCGACAACAATGACGAAGCCGCAGGCATCGTCATGGACGGCGGCGGCCAGGACGAAAACCACCAGAAGCGCATGATGAGCGAAGTCGCCAAGCTGATCGACAATGCCGACGGCAAGCTTGACCCGGCGACCTACGAGCGCACCGCCAAGGCGCTGCTCGACCAGAAGATCATCACCAAGGAGCCGACCGGCGCCTACACCACCGCCATCACCGACAAAGCGGTCAAGTAAGCCTAGCCGGCAACACATCTATCCAGAAAGCGGCGCCTCCGGCAGAAATGTCAGAGGCGCCGTTCCTTTATGGTGTTCATGACGAAGCTGGTCTCGATCGAGGCGACGCATTTCAGCCGCGCGATCTTTTCCTTGATGAAGCGCTCGTATTGTTCGAGGCTTCCCGTCACCACTTTCAGCACATAGTCGCGCGAACCGGTGACGAGGTGGCATTCCAGCACCTCTTCCCAGCCGCGGATCGCGTCCTCGAACATCACGATCTCGTCTTCGTTCTGGCGGCTGAGCCGGATGGTGGCGATGGCGACCATGCTCCAGCCGAAGGCTGAGGGATCGACCAGCGTGGTGTAGCCTCTGATGACCCCGGTCTCCTCCAGCCGCCGCACCCGCCTCAGGCAGGGCGACGGCGACAGGCCGATGCGCTCGGCAAGCTCGTTGTTGGTGATGCGGGCGTCGGCCTGCAGCTCACGCAGGATTTTCAGGTCGAAATCGTCGGCTATCTTCTGCTGCACTTTTGGTCTCTCCAGGCAATTTGTTGCGGGAATGCAGCCATGTGAGCCCAAAAATAGCAAGGACTGGTGGAACGAGATCGCATAAATTGCCGTTCACTATTTCACTCGAACAGGCAGGAAAAGCCATGACCGCGCCACGCCCGTCGAAAACCCATATCGGCAACCACAAGCTCCATCCGGAGACGCTGATGCTGAGCTATGGCTTCGATCCGCAGCTGTCGGAGGGCGCCGTCAAGCCGCCGGTGTTCCTGACCTCGACCTTCGTGTTCAAGTCGGCGGAGGAGGGACGCGACTTCTTCGACTACACATCCGGCAGGAAGGAGCCGCCGAGCGGCACCGCCTCCGGCCTGGTCTATTCGCGCTTCAATCATCCCAACAGCGAGATCGTCGAGGACCGGCTGGCGATCTATGAGGGGACGGATGCCTGTATCCTGTTTTCATCGGGCATGTCGGCGATCGCCACGACACTGCTCGCCTATGCCCGTCCGGGCGACGTCATCCTGCATTCGCAGCCACTCTACGGCGGCACGGAGACGCTTTTGACGCGCACGCTCTCCGGTTTCGGCATCGGTGCTGTCGGTTTCGCGGATGGCGTGGACGAGCCGGCGGTGCGCACGGCCGCCGACGCGGCCGTCGCGAAAGGCCGCGTGTCGGTCATCCTGATCGAGACGCCGTCAAACCCGACCAACAGCCTGGTCGACCTCGCGCTGATGCGCAAGATCGCCGACGAGATCGGCGCGAGCCAAGGGTCAACGCCGATCATCGTGTGCGACAACACATTGCTGGGTCCGGTGTTCCAGCGGCCGATCGAACATGGTGCCGACGTGTCGATTTATTCGCTGACCAAATATGTCGGCGGCCATTCCGACCTGATCGCGGGTGCCGCCATGGGCAGCAAGGCTATCACCAAGCCGATCAAGGCGCTGCGCGGCGCGATCGGCACGCAGCTCGACCCGCATTCCTGCTGGATGCTCGGCCGCTCGCTGGAGACGCTGTCGATCCGCATGGAGCGGGCCAACGACAATGCTCGCCTGATCGCCGAATTCCTGCGCGACCACGCCAAGGTCGACAAGGTGCACTACCTGCCGTTTCTGGGCGAGAATACGCCGGCCGGCCGCGCCTACAGGGCGCAATGCAGCGGCGCCGGATCAACCTTCTCCTTCGACATCAAGGGCGGGGAGAAGGCGGCTTTCGCCTTCCTCAACGGATTGCAGATCTTCAAGCTGGCGGTGAGCCTCGGCGGAACGGAATCGCTGGCCAGTCACCCCGCGGCCATGACCCATTCGGGCATTCCCTTCGAGGTGCGCCAGCGCATCGGCGTGCTGGAGACCACGGTCAGGCTGTCGATCGGCGTCGAGCATCCGGACGATCTGATCGCCGACCTGACGCAGGCGCTGGCGGCGGTCTGACCGCTATCGCTGAAGCCGGACAGGACGGCCCCTAGGATCTCTATACGTCATCACAAAAACGTGTGGTTGGATACATTGTGCCGCCAGGCCGTTCCGTTGGCGCATGCGCGCGCCGGGGAGCCGCGACGCGTGCACAGTCAATCGGAGGTTCTTCATGCGCACCCAATCCTTCTTACCGGCGCTGTCGGCGCTGGCCATTTCGACCGCTTTCCTGTTCGCATCGCCGGCCCTGGCAGCCATGGAAAAGTTCAAGGCGACACTAGACGGCAGCCAGCAGAGCCCGCCCGTCACCACGAAGGGTAAGGGCACGGCCACTTTCACCTTCGACACGACCAAGAAGAAGCTCAACTGGAACGTCAAATATTCCGGCCTCAGCGGACCGGCGACGGCCGCGCATATCCATGGCCCTGCGGCGATGGGTGAAAACGCCGACCCTGTCATCCCGTTCAAAAAACTCAAGAGCCCGATCAAAGGGTCGGAGACGCTCACTGATGCCCAGGCGGCTGACCTTGAGGCCGGCAAGTATTACGTCAACGTCCACACCAAAGCGAACCCGAATGGGGAGGTCCGCGGCCAGATCGAGAAGGCGAAGTAGCTGACCGTTGAAGGTTGGCGGGACAGCGCCCCCCTCTGTCCTGCCGGACATCTCCCCCTCAAGGGGGAGATCGAATGTACTTCGGGTTTCGCCAATCGCCAGTGTTGGAAGAAGGGCGAGACGACGAAACTGCCAATCTCCCCCCCTTGAGGGGGAGATGCCCGGCAGGGCAGAGGGGGCGTGAAGGAACTCGACTTGCCCCGGTCGGCTCTCAAACCTTGTCGCGGATCTGGGTCATCGTCCGGGTCGGGGTGATCGCTTCGGGGTCGAGCCTGATCTCGACGATCGCCGGCTTGCCGCTGGCGCGGGCGCGTTCGAAGGCCGGGGCGAAGTCCGCCGTCTTCTCAACCGTTTCGCCATGGCCGCCATAGGCGCGGGCGAGAGCCGCGAAATCGGGGTTCTTGAGGTCGGTGGCCACCACGCGGCCGGGATATTCGCGCTCCTGATGCATGCGGATGGTGCCGTAGATACCGTTGTTGACGACGACGACGACGATCGGCAGGTCGTATTGCACGGCAGTGGCGAATTCCTGCCCGTTCATCAGGAAGCAGCCGTCGCCGGCGAAAGCGACCACGGTGCGCTCTGGAAACAGCTCTTTGGCGGCGACTGCCGCAGGCGTGCCATAGCCCATCGAGCCTGACGTCGGCGCACCTTGAGTGGCGAAGCGGCGGAAGCGATGGAAGCGATGCACCCAGGTGGCGTAATTGCCTGCGCCGTTGGTGAGAATGGCGTCGTCGGGCAGCATCTTTTCGAGATAGTTCATGATCGGGCCCATCTGGACCGGGCCGGGGCCGCTTTCGGGTGGTGTCGACCAGTCGAGATAGGTGGCATGCAGCTTTGGCGTCTCGGCTGCCCAGACGGGTGCGGAGGCCGGCTTGCGTTTGGCGAAAGCGTCGACGAAGGCGGACGGCGAGGCGTTGATCGCCAATGCCGGCCTGTAAACGCGGCCGAGCTCGCCGGAATCGGCATGGACATGGACCAGTGTCTGGGCCGGGTAGGGGCTTTTCAGCAGCGTGTAGTCCGAGGAGGGCATTTCGCCCATGCGGCCGCCGATCAGCAGCACGAGGTCGGCCTGCTTGATCGCTGTGGCCAGCTTCGGGTTGATGCCTATGCCGACATCGCCGGCATAGTTCGGATGCAGATGATCGAACAGCATCTGGCGGCGGAAGGAACAGCCGACCGGCAGCGACCAGGCCTCGGCGATCGTGCGCATTTGTGCAACCGCCTCGGCGTCCCAGCGCGTGCCGCCAAGGATGACGAAAGGCCGCTTGGACTTGGCCAGCAATTTCTCAAGCGCATCGAGTTCGGCTTCCCCGGGCCGCGTTTCGACCGGTGTGTGCGGCAAGGCGACGGGCGCCTCGACTACACTGGTCAGCATGTCTTCGGGCAGCGAGATCACCACTGGGCCGGGACGGCCCGATGTCGCCACGGCGAAGGCGCGGGTGACGAATTCTGGGATGCGCGAGGCGTCGTCGATCTCGACTACCCATTTGGCGATGTCGCCGAAGAACCTCTTGTAATCCACCTCCTGGAAAGCCTCGCGCTCTTTGGCGTGGCCGGCGACCTGGCCGATGAACAGGATGACGGGTATCGAATCCTGCATGGCGATGTGGATGCCGGCCGAGGCATTGGTGGCGCCGGGGCCGCGGGTGACGAAGCAGATGCCGGGCTTGCCGGTCAGGCGGCCGTGGCAATCGGCCATCATGGCGGCACCGCCTTCCTGGCGGCAGACGATGGTGCGGATCGCTGAATCGTGCAGCGCGTCGAGCACCGCCAGATAGGATTCACCGGGCACGCAGTAGATGCGGTCGGTGCCGTTGGCTTCGAGCGCGTCGACGATGAGTTGTCCGCCGGTCTTCATTGTCCAGACTTCTCCAGTTCGGCAAGGATTTCTTGCGTGTGCTCGCCCAGGCGCGGCGAGGGGCGCTCATAGACCAGCGGCGTGCCCGACATCACCATCGGCGCGCGCACCGAAGGCAGAAGATTGCCATGGCCGTCGTCCAGGTCGAGCCGCATGCCGCGCGCGATCGTCTGCGGGTCGGCGAACATCTGGCCGATCGTGTTGATCGGGCTCGCCGGCACGCCGGCCGCTTCGAGCTTTGCCAGCAGCGGATCGCGGTCGAAGATCTTCAGCGCTTCGATCACATGCTCGCGCAGCTTGACCCGGTTGGCGACCCGGGCGGGGTTGGTGGCGAAGTCGGGATTGGCCGGCAGATCGTCCAGCCCGACGGCAGCGCAGAATTTGGCGAACTGGCCGTCATTGCCCACCGCAAGGATGATGTGCCCATCCCGGACCGGCACCACCTCGTAGGGGGCGATGTTCATATGCGCATTGCCCATCTGCACCGGCGATTTGCCGGAGACGAGATAGTTCAAATTCTGGTTGCCGAGCGCCGAGATCTGGGTGTCGAAAAGCGCCATGTCGACATGCTGACCTTCGCCGGTCTGCTCGGCATGGCGCAGTGCTGCCTGGATGGCGATGACCGAATAAAGGCCGGTGAAGATGTCGGAGATGGCGACGCCGGCTTTTTGCGGCTCGCGGCCGACCTCGCCGGTGATCGACATCATGCCGGCCATGGCCTGGATGATAAAGTCGTAGCCGGCGCGCGGTGCGTACGGACCGTCCTGGCCGAAGCCGGTGATCGAGCAGTAGACGAGGCGCGGGTTGATCTTGCGCAGGCTGTCATAGTCGAGGCCGTATTTCTTCAGGCCGCCGAGCTTGAAGTTCTCGATCAGCACGTCCGAAGTGGCGACCAGGCGGCGCACCGTCTCGGCGCCTTCCGGGGTCGAGAAATCGATGGCGATGGAGCGCTTGCCGCGGTTGCAGGAATGGTAATAGGCGGCCGACAGGTTCTCGCCGTCCTTGCCCATGACGAAGGGCGGGCCCCATTTGCGGGTGTCGTCGCCGCCATCGGGGCTCTCGACCTTGATGACATCGGCGCCGAGATCGGCAAGCAACTGCCCGGCCCATGGCCCGGCAAGGATGCGGGCGAGTTCGACGACGCGGACGCCTTTCAGCGGGGGCTCAGCCATGGATCACCGTGGTTGCCGCAATCACTGCGATTGCTGCTAAAGCAGAGCCTCTATCAAGCCCTGCAACGGCTGTCACGGCTCTTGCAATGGGCCAATCCGTCACGCTTTGAGGACTTCGTCGGCCCAGGCGGCGAAATCATCCATGATAATGTCGCGATTCACCTCGTTCAGGCTTTCGTGGCGGGTGTCGGCATAAACCTTTGAAACCAGATTCGAAAAGCCCATCTTGCGCATGCGATTGGCAAGATGGGTGATCCCTTTGCCATAGTCGGAAGCCGGATCCTTCTCGCCTCCGACGATGCTGACGGGCAGGTCGCGCCGTATACCGGCAAAGCCGGCATCCTTGCCGCCGTTCAGCGCCATACCGACGACGTCGCGCCACATCGACACCGAAGCGTCCCAGCCGCACAAGGGATCGGCAATGTATTTCGCCACTTCCGCTTCGTCGCGCGACAGCCAGTCGAACACTGTGCGGTGATTGGGCACCGCCTTGCCCCAGGCCTGGAAGGTGAGTTTCGGCAGCAGGCGCGATGGCACGTCGGAGCCGAGCCGCATCCGTTCCCAGGCAAGGATGCCGAGCGCAAGCTGCCCAAGCGGGCCTTGGGAGAAATTGCCGTTCCAGATTGCTGCCGCGTGAACGCGTGGCGAGTGGCGCAACAGGTAGTTCAGCGCCACCGACGCACCCATCGAATGGCCAAACAGGATGACCGGTCTGTTTGGCCGTTCGCGGGCGATGAGATCATGGATGACGTCGACGTCGGCGATCACCTTGGCGGCACCGTCCCTGTCGGCGAACCTGCCGAGCGGAGCGTCGGACGCCTTGGTCGCGCCGTGGCCGCGATGATCGTGGACATAGACGTCGAAACCGCGCGAGCCAAGAAAATCGGCAAAGCGGGCATAGCGCGCTGCGTGCTCGGCTAGCCCGTGATTGATCTGGACGACGGCGCGTGCCCGGCCATCGGCCTGCCTGACGAAAAGATTGAGCTCGGCACCGGTCGGCGAGGCAACCACGCGCTGCTGGCTGAATGACATGCCGCCTGATCCCGCCCCTGCTTTTGTCGTCGTTGGCTTTGTTTGCGCCGGCCCACATTATGCGTCAATCCGGCAAACCCGCTTTTCGCGACGATGTTTCTTGCGTTCGGTCAGCAAAATATCGCAATTCTGACATGGAGACAGCTTCAGTCTGTCGCCCACTTCTTCAGCCGGGGATTCTCCATGCGCATCGGTGTCGTTTTCGGATTGGCCATGTTGGCGGCGTCGCTGGCCGGGGCCGCGCATGCCGACGTGAAGATGAGCGGCAGCTTCGTCGCCGACGCCGCCTGTCCGGCGACGCAAGCGATCAAGAACGGCAAGAACCCCGGCAATGTCTCGACCGATGCCGGGCAGAGCTATCAGTTGCTTGCCGGCAACAAGGATACGCCGACGCATTATCTCATCCTGGTGCCGGGCGCCGATCCGGAGCGCCGCTGGGTGAAGGTCAGCTGCGGCCATGTTTCCGGCAGCAGCGCGGCGACCGTGCCGGCCGCGCCTGACGGGCAAGGCAAGCCGGCGGCATCGGGGAAGCCCGAATACGTCTTCGCGCTGAGCTGGCAGCCGGCGTTTTGCGAGACAAAGTCGAACAAGACCGAATGCAGGGCACAAAGTGCCGGCGATTTCGACGCCACGCATTTCACCTTGCACGGCCTGTGGCCGCAGCCGAATGGCAATTTCTATTGCCAGGCGACGGCGAGCGACAAGGCCAACGACAATCCGGCCCACTGGAAAGACCTGCCGCCGGTCAATCTTGACGCCAATACCCGCACGGAACTCGATCAGGTGATGCCTGGAACGGCCTCCCATCTCGAACGGCATGAATGGATCAAGCACGGCACCTGCTACGGCAAGAGCCAGCAGGACTATTTCTCCGACGCGCTGAATTTGATGCGCGCGGTGAACAGTTCGCCGGTGCGCGATCTCTTTGCCAAGAACATCGGCGGCAAGCTGACGGCCGACCAGATCCGCGGCGCTTTCGACACTGCCTTCGAGGCGGGAGCAGGGGACCGCGTGCGCGTTTCCTGCGTCATCGATCCGTCGAGCGGCAGGCGGCTGATCGGCGAACTGACCCTCGGCCTCGCCGGCCCGATCGGCCCGAACAGCGCGCTCAAGGACCTGCTGCTGGCTTCGGTGCCGACCAACAAGGCAGGCTGCCCGACCGGCACCGTCGACGCTATCGGGTTCCAGTAAGGGCGGTTGAACGGCCCCCAGACTGCACGAGCAGCGGTCCACACTTGTCCGTGTGATTGGCCTGATCTGGCAAAAGCGATTGCCGTTCGCCGCCGCATCGCCTACATAGCGGCCAACCTCCATTCAATTCGACAAATCCAGTCGGTTTTTCAGGGAAAGCGCGCGTGGCACGCCAGTTCATCTATCACATGGCCGGCCTCAACAAGGCCTATGGCACCAAGAAGGTGCTCGAGAATGTCCATCTCTCCTTCTATCCGGACGCCAAGATCGGCATCCTCGGCCCCAACGGTTCGGGCAAGTCGACGATCCTCAAGATCATGGCCGGGCTCGACAAGGAGTGGAACGGCGAAGCGTGGCTCGCCGAAGGCGCCACTGTCGGCTACCTGGCACAGGAGCCGGCGCTCGATCCGGACAAGACCGTGTTCGAAAACATCATGGAAGGCGTCGCCGCCAAGACCGCCATCATCGAGCGCTACAACGAATTGATGATGAACTATTCCGACGAGACGGCCGACGAGTCGGCCAAGCTCCAGGACGAGATGGATCGGCTGAACCTGTGGGACCTCGAACAGCAGGTCGAGATGGCGATGGAAGCGCTGGGCTGCCCGCCCAAGGATTCGGAAGTCACCAAGCTTTCGGGCGGCGAGCGCCGCCGCGTCGCGCTTTGCCAGCTTTTGCTGCGCCAGCCCGACCTTCTGCTGCTCGACGAACCGACCAACCATCTCGACGCCGAAACCACGGCATGGCTGGAAAAGCATCTGCGTGCCTATCCGGGCGCCGTGATGATCATCACCCACGATCGCTACTTCCTCGACAACGTCACCGGCTGGATCCTCGAACTCGATCGCGGCCGCGGCATTCCCTATGAGGGCAACTACACCAAGTACCTCGAAGCCAAGGCCAAGCGGCTCAAGCAGGAAGGCCGCGAGGACGATGCCCGCCAGCGCGCCATCGGCCGCGAGCGCGAATGGATCCAGTCGAGCCCGAAGGCCCGCCAGACCAAATCCAAGGCGCGTATCCAGGCGTTCCAGGATCTGTTGGATGCAGCCGACAAGCGGCGTCCGAGCGATACGCAGATCGTCATCCCGCACGGCGAGCGGCTCGGCAATGTCGTGATCGAGGCGGAAGGCCTGTCGAAGGGCTTTGGTGACACGCTGCTCATCGACGGCCTGGAATTCAAGCTGCCGCCCGGCGGCATCGTCGGCGTCATCGGCCCGAATGGCGCCGGCAAGACGACGCTGTTTCGCATGATCACCGGCCAGGAAAAGCCGGATGCGGGTTCTGTGCGCGTCGGCGAAACGGTGAAGCTCGGCTATGTCGACCAGAGCCGCGATGCTCTCGATCCGTCGAAGACGGTGTGGGAAGAGATTTCCGGCGGCGCAGAAGTGGTCAAGCTCGGCAAGTTCGAGGCCAACACGCGCGCCTATTGCGCGTCGTTCAACTTCCGTGGCGGCGACCAGCAGCAGAAGGTCGGCAACCTCTCCGGCGGCCAGCGCAACCGCGTGCATCTGGCCAAGATGTTGAAGACCGGCGGCAATGTGCTGCTGCTCGACGAACCGACCAACGATCTCGACACCGAAACGCTGGCCGCGCTCGAAGACGCGCTGGAAAATTTCGGTGGCTGCGCGGTCATCATCTCGCACGATCGCATGTTCCTCGACCGCCTGGCGACGCACATCCTCGCCTTCGAGGGCGACAGCCATGTCGAATGGTTCGAGGGCAATTTCGAGGATTACGAGCAGGACAAGATCCGCCGCCTCGGGCCGGATGCCGTCAACCCGCACCGCATGACCTACAAGAGGCTGACGCGGTAGGGGGGGTCCGGGCGGCGATCTCAACCGGCATGAGGAGCTCAAATGGCTGATTGGTCCGCCGCCCAATATCTGAAATTCGAGGACGAACGCACGCGGCCCGCGCGGGATCTTGTGGCGCAGGTGCCCGTCGACTTTCCACGCCGGGTCGTCGACATCGGCTGCGGGCCGGGCAATTCGACCGAGTTGCTCGTCGGGCGCTGGCCGGATGCTGGGGTGAGCGGCTTCGACACTTCGCCCGACATGATCGAGAAGGCGCGGGCGCGCTTGCCCGAGGTCACCTTTGATCTCGCCGATGCCTCCAAATGGCAGCCGGCGGAGCCGGTCGACGTGATTTTTGCCAATGCGGTGTTCCAGTGGCTGCCCGAGCATCCCGCAGTCTTCCAGCGGCTGATGGGTTTCCTCGCGCCAGGCGGCGCGCTGGCCGTCCAGATGCCCGACAATATGGGCGAAGACTCGCACCGCCTGATGCGCGAGACCGCCGCCGAAATGCCGTTTGCCGAAAAGTTCAAGGGCGCGGCACGCGGGCCGTTGCCGCCGGCGTCGTCCTACTATGACCTCCTGTCGCCGCTCAGTGATCGGCTGGATATCTGGCATACCATCTACAACCACCCGCTTGCCGACGCCGAAGCGATCGTCGAATGGGTGAAGTCGACGGGCCTGAAACCGTTCCTCGATCCGCTGGATTCCGACGAACGGGCGATGTTCCTCGAAAGCTACACGGCCAAGATCGCCAAGGCCTATCCGAAAACGGCTAGCGGTAAGGTGCTTTTGCGCTTTCCACGCATCTTCATCGTTGCCAAGCGGGCCTGATTATCCATGTTGCACGAGGACCAGTCCGGCCTAAACCTTTGGTTTAAGCCGGCGTAAACCGCCGCGGTGAGAAAACTGTTGCGCCGGAGCGTTCCGGCGCCCACATGAAGCCCGCAACGCCTGCGGATGGGACGGACTGGACATGCATCGCGTCATCATCAGCGGCATCGGCGTTGAAATCCCTGAAGCCACAATCACCAATGAAGAGCTGGTGGCCAGCTTCAATGCCTGGGTCGACGCGGAGAATGCGCGCCGCCTGGGCACCGACGAGCCGCCGCTGGCGAAATCGGATAGCGACTTCATCGTCCACGCTTCGGGCGTGCGCACCCGTCATGTGATCGAGCGCGAAGGCATTCTCGATCCGACCCGCATGTCGCCGCGCATTCCGGCTCGGCCCGACGATGCGCTGTCGCTCGAAGCCGAGTTCGGCATCGCCTCGGCGAAGAAGGCTCTCGAGCATGCGGGGCTACAGCCGTCGGATATAGACCTGGTGATCTGCTCGGCCTCGCATCACCAGCGGCCCTATCCGGCGATCGCCATCGAAATGCAGGAGGCGCTGGGCACCAAGGGCGCAGGCTTCGACATGGGGCTCGGCTGTTCTTCGGCGGCGGCGGCCTTGCACATCGCCGTCAATTTGGTGCGGTCCGGCGCGCACAAGCGCATTCTGGTGACGACGCCCGAGATCATCACCGGCCATCTCAATTTTCGCGACCGGCAGACGCATTTCATTTTCGGCGACGCTTCGGTGTCGATGGTGGTCGAAGGCCTGGCCAAGGGCGACAAGCGGCCGGGGCGCTTCGAGGTGCTCGACACGCGCATCTGGACGCAGATGTCGAACAACATCCGCACCAATCTGGGCTACCATACCCGCACCGCCCAGGATGATCCTTACATGATCAATCTGGAAGGCAATCTGATCAAGCAGGTCGGCAACAAGGTGTTCAAGGAAGTCACCGTCGCCGGGCAGAAATTCATCGTCGAATTCCTCGCCGAGCACGGGCTGACGCCGCAGGCGATCAGGCGCTTCTGGCTGCATCAGGCCAATGCGCGGATGAATGCGATGATCCTGAAGCTGTCGTTCGGCCACGAGGTCGATCACGACCGCGCGCCAATGGTGCTGGAGCGGCTGGGCAACACGGCGGGCGCCGGGGCCATCGTCGCGCTGTCGGAGAACCACGCCGATATGAAGCCGGGCGATTTCGGTCTGATCTGCGCCTTCGGCGCGGGCTATTCGATCGGCGGCGCGCTGCTGAGAATGCTTTGAGGCTGCCGCGTCATGCTGGTGCGAACGGCACCAGCATCGGAACGCGCGCGGCATAGTCGTCATAGGCGCTGCCCAGTTCGCCGCGCAGGAAATTTTCTTCCAGCCTGGCTTTCGTCACGATGCCGATGATGAGCAGCGCGGTTCCGGCTATGCCCCAGACGGTGCCCTTGGCCGCCATGGTGGCGAGGATCGCCAGCAGCAATCCGGTGTAGATCGGATGCCGGACAAGGCCATACGGGCCGGTGTTGACGACACGGTGCCCGGCCTTGGCGGTGATGGTGCCCGACCACAGCCTGCCGAGATGCAGGCGCGCCCACCAGGCAAAGGCGATGCCGATGGCGATCAGGGCGACACAGATCCAGGCTTCGGGGAGATCAGGCATCCACAGCCTGAGCCGGCCTTCATAGCGGTGCGCCGGAATGAACAGCAGCACCGCGCCGGCTACCCAGAGACCCCGATAGCGGGCCTCCGCCTTGAACCCGGCGCGCTTCTGGGCAGGGTCGGACCACAAAGCGGCGACGGCCCAGCTTCCTGCCCAGATCAACCAAAGCAACGTGATTGCCGTCACAGGTCGCATGATCAGCCTCCGCAAACCGTCTGGACGTCACTATGAAACCGGCACCGCGCGCCGGCAATGCGGTGCGAGATCGATGACAGGTAAGAAAAGCGTGATCGCGATCCTATCGGTGCTGTTGATCGGACGATCAGCACTTTCGACTGGACGCCGCGAAGCGCGCCCGGCTAATTCGCTGGATGACGAATAGAAAGAACGCCATGCCGGATCTCTTCCCCGAGGCTGAAAAGCCGGTTGAAATCATCGCCGCGCGAAAGCTTGCCGCCAGGGCGGCAGCGCTTTACGTGGCGTCGGCGGATCATTTTCAGACGCGCCCGGTGGACGAATTGCGGCTGGGTTTCGACGGCATATCAGGCGATTTCCATGCTGGACCGACGCGGCGCTCGGGCGGGCGCGAGCCCTGGTATCCGCGCGGCACTGAAATGCGCAACGAACGGCAGCTGTCGATCGTGGCAGCGGATGAACTCGCCATCGTCGCCGAGCGCATGCGCCTGGCCGAGATCAGGCCGGAGTGGATCGGCGCCAATCTGGTGATCGAAGGGGTGCCGAACCTCTCCATGCTGCCGGCCGGCACGCTGCTGTTCTTCAAGGGCGGCGTGACAGTCAAGGTCGACGCGCAGAATGGCCCGTGCCGCATCGCCGGCCGGTCGATCGCGGAGAACGCCGGAATGGCCGACGTCGAAGCCGGCGCTCTGCTGTTCCCGAAAGCGGCGAAGCGGCTGCGCGGCATTGTCGCCTGGGTAGAGAAGCCAGGCACGGTTAGGGCAGGCGAAGAGATATCGCTGCGCGTGCCGGAGCAGTGGATTTATCAAGCCTGAGGGCCGGCTACGCCGCCCATGGAGCGGCGCAGCAAAAGCGCTGGACTTCAGCCCTTGCGGTTCTTCTTCGCGCCTTGCGCCATGATGGAAACGTCGTCCCACTTCTCCCAGGTGGCAATGCGGTTGGCGTATTCCTGCTTGATCATCGGCAGGCCGCCATCGCCGAAGAACACCCGCAGCGGTGGCTCGGCGGCGTCGACAATGGCCAGCATGGCCGGTCCGGTGGCGTCTGGATCGCCGGCGACCGAATTGGCGCGGCGCTCGGCCATCTTGGCACGGGCGGGCGCATAGGCCTCGATCGGTTGGGACACCTTGGCCGACGGCCCGGCCCAGTCGGTGGAGAAACCGCCCGGCTCGACCAGCGTCACATGGATGCCGAATTCCGCGACCTCGATGCTGAGCGACTGGCTGAAGGCCTCCAGCGCCCATTTCGAGGCGTGGTAGAGGCCGAGCGAGGCAAAGGCATTGACGCCGCCGATCGACGAGATCTGGATGATGTGGCCGGAACGCTGTGCCCGCATGATCGGCAGTGCGGCCTGAGTGACCCACAGAGCGCCGAAGACATTGGTTTCGATCTGGTCGCGAGCTTCCTGTTCGCTGACCTCCTCGATGGCGCCGAAATGGCCGTAGCCGGCATTGTTGATGACGACGTCGAGCCGGCCAAAACGCTTGTGCGCCTCGGCGACAGCGGCATCGACGGCTTTCTTGTCGGTGACGTCGAGCTTTATCGCGGCAATCCTGTCGCCGTATTTATCGACGAGATCGGCGAGCGTGCCGGCATCGCGGGCGGTGGCCGCGACGCTGTCGCCACGCGCGAGTGCAGCCTCGGCCCAGACGCGGCCAAAGCCTTTCGACGATCCGGTGATGAACCAAACCTTGTTTGTCATGATCTTGGAGTCCTTGCCCCTGCGGGCGTGATTTTGGATTAAAGCGGAGGCTTCTCCGCTTTCGGGCATATACGGTCGATCCTCTGATTTTCCAGAGGCGACGGGAATCTTTTGACAAAGACGCCTGAATTATCGGGGATAATTCACCTGAGACGACCAGGCCGGGTCATCGTGCTTTTGCCAGTAGCGCGCCATCAGCCGGCTGGTGATCGGTCCGACCTTGCCATTGGCGATCGCCGCGCCGTCGATCTCGGTCACCGGCATGATGCCGCCCGCAGTGGAGGTGATGAACACCTCGTCGGCCTCGCGCAATGCGGTGACGCTGAGATCGGTCGCCGTGGCGGCAAGGCCTTCTTCTGCACAGAGATCGAAGACGGTGCGGCGGGTGACGCCGGGCAGCACGCCGGTGGCCGGCGTCGACAGTTTGCCGTCCTTGACGCAGAAGACGTTGAAGCCCGGGCCTTCGGCGACATTGCCGTTGAAGTCGAGGAGCAACGCGGTCTCTGCACCGCGATCATAGGCATCGTAGAGGCCGCGCACCAGATCGAGCCAGTGGTAATTCTTGATCGCCGGGTCGATCGAGGCCGGCGGAATACGCATCTTGTCGCTGATGGCGACGCGCAGGCCGCGCTGCAGCTGCTCGGCGTTGGCGACCGAGCCGAACGGCACGGCGAAGGCCATGAAGCGGTTGACCGCCTGGCGCGGGTCGCGGCTGAAGGTCGGAGAGGCGCCGCGCGTGCACAGCATTTCGACATAGGCGGCGCGATGACCGGACAGCGCCACGCAATTGTGCAGGATTTCGGTCACGCCGTCGCGGTCGAAGGGAATGGTCATGCGCAGCTTTTCCAGCCCGCCGAGGAAGCGGTCGAGATGCAGATCGAGGCGGAAGAAGCGGCCGTTCCAGACATGCACGGTGTCGTAGGTGGCGTCGGAATGCAGAAAACCCCAGTCCAGCACCGAGATCTTGGCCTGCGACATCGGCAGGTATTGGCCGTCGAGAAAGGCGATGCCGTCGGGGTAGGAATGCGGGTCGACATGGCGGTCGCCAACCGCGGGCAGTTGCTTCTCGTCCTGTGTCGTCGCCGTGTGGCTCATCGGGGCCTCCTGTCACGCAAGGCGAGTCAGCAGGCTATCGGCGCAGGGCAGAACGCATAGAGCCACCCGCCCGGTGCTGTTCGGCCTCGATGACGATCTCGCCGATACATTGGATCGGAATTGCCTTAGATTGCGCGCTCTGAACGGGAGGGGGAAGATGGGCAGGCTTGGGGCCGTCATAGCAGCCATGACGATGTTCGCCGCCGCGGGCGAAGCCAGCGCCCAGTGCACGCGCGAAGGCGAGGAATTGTGCCAGGGCGGGCAGACCTATCGCTGCGAGAAAACCGGCAGCGAATTGACACCGATCTTCCAGAACCTGCCTTGTGCGGTGAACGTGCCGTCGCTGAGCGGCACCTGGGTCGGCAGCGGCCATCAAAGCCCGGCGGGTGACGCCGGGGCCGACTGGCCGATCGCCATGACCATCAACGATGGCAGCGCGTCGATCGACTATCCGTCACTCGGTTGCGGCGGATCGCTGTCACAGACGTCCAGTGACGGCATTTCGGTGGAATACCACGAGAGCATCACCTACGGTCAGGACAAATGCATCGACGGCGGCAACATCACCGTCAGGTTTTTCAAGGAAAATCTGTCCTGGACCTGGATCGGCCAGGCCGATGGTCAGCCCTATAATGCGGTCGCAGTGCTTAAGCGGAAGTAGCCGTGGTCATTCCTCCTCGTCATCCGCGTCGAGCAGGCGCGTCGCGCGCCAGCGGGTGAGCACGACGTTGGTCTGCTCGATGACGAAGAAACGCGCCGAGTCGCGGTCGTAGCCTTCGCTCAGCAGTTTCTCGTAATCTGTGTGCATGTGGCGGATATGGGCAATCGTCGCCAACCATACGGCGATGCCTGGTGGTAAGGTCTTCATGTGGACCGCGCCGGCGTCGCCGCGGATCTTCTCCATGTCGGCATAGGGTGCCAGCGGCAGAAGTGCTGTCAGCGCCTTGGCGATGGCGCGGCGGCGACCGGTGGGCGCCGTCATCGCCGACCCCCGGGCTCGTCGCGCCCTTCGATGGTCGCCTCCGGTATAGCGTCGGTCGAGGCGAAATAGGGTTTTATGTCGATGACCGGAGTGCCGTCGAGCACGTCGATGGCGTCGAGATCGATGCGGCCGGTGTTCTGGTCGAGCCCGACGAGCCTGGCCACATGCAGCCCGATTGGGTTGGGGCGGGCAGGGGAGCGCAGCGAAAATACGCCTTTTGCTTCGGCCGCATGGCGTGGTTTCTGCACAATCAGGTCCCGCGGCGCGTGATGCAGCCAGGACAGGATGATGACGTGGCTGGCGCGCTCCAGCCCCCGTAAGCCATTTCGGTAGGGCGCGTCGATGGTCAGCACTGCCTTCTGCCCGGTCTCGCGCGCGGCGCGCATGTTCTTCGGGCAGGTTTCGCGCGTCGTCCACGGCGAGGCAATGCGGCCGATGAAGACGATGCCGTCATCCGGCGGCATCAGTGCGGGATCGTTTTCCAGCCTCTGCTCGCCTTCGCGGGCCTCGAACATCTCACGCGGTCCAGTCATGGCCCATGTCTCTTAAAACGCCACACAAGCGGCATTTTCTTGTCCGGAAGCGACATAGCGCTTGCAAGTTTTCGAAAACTGACATAAACATATGTTTATATCTTTTCAAAGAGAGTACGCTGATGCATGTCTCGCTCGACACTATGGTGGATACGTTAAAGGCGGCGGCCGAATCCAGCCGATTGCGCATACTGGCACTTCTGTCGCGCGGTGACCTCACCGTTTCCGATCTTACCGAAATTCTCGGCCAGTCGCAGCCGCGCGTTTCGCGGCACCTGAAGCTGCTTCTGGAGGCAGGGCTGATCGGCCGCTACCAGGAAGGGTCCTGGGCCTTCTTCCGCCTGTCGGATGCGGATTCCGCGCGTGACTTCGTCATGGGCCTGGTTTCCGGCATTCGCGGCGCCGATCCGCAGGTCGAGCGCGATCTTGAGCGCCTGGCCTCGGTCAAGCGCAAGCGGCAGGACCGGGCGGTCGAGTATTTTTCCGTGAATGCGGCAAGCTGGGACCATATCCGCTCGCTTCATGTGCCGGACCGCGCCGTCGAAGCCGCAATGCTGAAACTGGTCGGCAAGCGGCCGTTCCAGTCGATGCTCGATCTCGGCACCGGCACCGGGCGGCTGCTCGAAATCTTCTCGCCGCTCTATCGGCGCGGTGTCGGCATCGACATGTCGCGCGAGATGCTGACCGTGGCGCGCGCCAATCTCGACAAGGCCGGCGTTTCGAACGCGCAGGTTCGGCAGGGCGACATCTTCGCGCCGCCGGTCGAGCGCGATGCCTTCGATCTCGTCACCATCCATCAGGTGCTGCACTATCTCGACGATCCCGCCCGCGCCATCCACGAGGCGGCGCGGCTTTTGCGTCCGGCAGGACGCCTGGTCATCGTCGATTTCGCGCCGCATGCGCTGGAATTCCTGCGCGAGGAGCATGCGCATATGCGGCTCGGCTTTTCCGACCGGCAGATCGCCGACTGGTTTTCGGAAGCCGGCCTCGATCTCGAAGATTCCCAGGAGTTCGAGCCGCGCGGTGGCAATGAGGCGAGGCTCACCGTGAAACTCTGGCTCGGCCGCGATCGGCGCCTGCTGATTGCCGATCCTTCCAACGACACAAGGCAGGCCAAAGCGAACTCGATGGGGGAAATCGCATGAACCAGTTCCGCTTTTCCCGCCGCCCCGACATCGGCGACAAGGTCAGGGTTTCCTTCGAATTCTTCCCGCCGAAGACGGACGAGATGGAAGCGAGGCTGTGGGAGACGGTCACAAGGCTGGAGCCGCTGAAGCCGAAATTCGTCTCGGTGACTTACGGCGCCGGCGGCTCGACACGGGAGCGCACCGCGCGCACTGTAAAGCGCATCTTGACGGAAACCGGTATTCCTGCAGCGGCGCATCTGACCTGCGTCGGGGCAACGCGCGACGAGGTCGATGCGGTCATCCAGGATTACAAATCGATCGGCATCAACCGGTTCGTGGCGCTGCGCGGCGACCCGGCCTCCGGCGTCGGCGAGCCCTACCGGCCGCATCCCGGTGGCTACGAGAATGGCGCGGAACTGGTCGCCGGGCTCAAGACGATCGCGGATTTCGACATCTCCGTCGCGGCTTATCCGGAAAAGCATCCGCAAAGCCCCGATTTCGCCACCGACATCGAGATGCTGAAGCGCAAGGTCGACAATGGCGCGACGCGGGCGATCACCCAGTTCTTCTTCGACAACGATCTCTACGAGCGCTATGTCGAGCGCGTCCGCCGCGCCGGCATCTACATCCCGATCGTGCCGGGCATCCAGCCGGTTCACAGTTTCAAGCAGGTCGCGAACTTTTCCGCGAGGGCGGGCGCGCATGTGCCCGGCTGGCTGGCGGAGCGTTTCGAAGGCCTCGACAAGGACCCGCAGACGCATGCGCTGGTGGCATCGGCGGTGGCAGCCGAACAGGTCATGGACCTTGTCGAGCGCGGTGTCGGCGATTTCCACTTCTACACCATGAACCGCGCCGATCTGGTCTTTGCCATCTGCCATATGATCGGTATTCGCTCGCACGAGGCGGCGGCCGCCGGATCAGCCGCGGCATGAGGTCGGGCTCAACAACAAAAGGCCGGGAAAACCCGGCCTTTTGAATTGGTTGGACTATTTGGGTGCTGGTCTTCCCCGCTTTGGCGGTCAGGGAAGGAAGCCCATAATGAGGGCTCCGATAAAGGCGAACGCAGCACAGATCATCAATGCGTTGATAGGCCTCGTAAGTCCCATGACATAGCCTCCTCTTAAAGAGCTATGTCATGGAGTCTAGGTTCATTTGTGCCACAGGCAAGCGGAAAATGTGCTGCATTGCGACGTGATTGTGAAATCCGCGACATGTCTTTTGCCGTTAGGCTTTGAAACTCCTAGGCAAATACCGACTTCAGACCTGTGAATAAAATGTGGCCGGCTCGTGTCGCTGCCGTGTCATGGCAGCGCTACCGCCGCGAAAGTCGAATTCGACTTTCGCGGCGATGTGGGGGTTCAAAGGACGCGCTAACGTCTTCCAAGGACGCGCCCGTCGATGGTGATGAGGCCGAGCGCGATCAGCACCACCCCGCCGATTTCGAACAGATCCAGCCGCTCGCCTAGGAACAGGAAGCCGAGCAGCATGGCGCTGGCCGGCACAACAAGCGTGACCAGCGAGGCGTTGGTAGCGCCCGCCGAGGCGACGAGGTTGAAATAGAGGATGTAGGCGACGGCTGTGGACAGAAGTGCCAGCGCCAGCACCGCCGCCCATACCGGCGGCGAGGCCGAGAACACGCCGGATGGGCCGTAGGTGAAGAGCACGATCGGGATCATGATGATGGTCGAAGCGGTCAACTGCCCGGTGGCGACGACCGGCGAGGGCACGCCCTTGAAGCGGCGGGCGACCATCAGCGCAATGCCATAGGACAGCGAAGCGCCGATCAGCGCGAATTTGGCCCAGACCGGGCCGCCAAGCCCGGAAAGCAGGCCGGGGCCGATCATGACGGCCGTACCGGCGATGCCGAGCGCAATGCCGGCGAGCTTGTTCCAGGAGAGCTTTTCGTCCGATGTCAGCGTATTGGCGAGAATCAATGTCCAGAACGGCGTCGTGGCGTTGAGCACCGAGGCGACGCCGGCGCCAAGCTCCGTCTGGCCGGCGAAGATCAGCGAAAAGGGCACCACATTGTTGGTGAGCGCCAGCAGGAAGAACAGGCCTGCATGCGGAAGCGCGAGGCGGAAGGACGGGCCGCGCAGGCCGAGATAGATCTGTAGCGCGATCGCGGCGATGGCGACGCGAAACAGCACCAGCACCAGCGGGGGGAGTTCGGCCACCGCGATGCGGGCAAAGAAGAACGAGCCGCCCCAGATCGCGCCGAGCAGCAGGAGCTGCCCCCAGTCCTTGAGCACCATCGGCCCGCGCGGTGCTGATGTCGCGGCTATTGTCATGTGAGTCGCCCTCCCAGACGGCCTGAATGCCAGTCAGTCAGGCAGAAGCCATATCGGACTCAGTGACAAGAGCCACCCGAAACCTGATCGCTGGCAAACGTTGCTGGCAAAGACCTAGCGCCCCAGCGTCAGCCGCACGAGACACAGAATTGTTTTCATTAGCCGCTAGCTTGGATTAATTGTGCGCAGCCGAAGTGAGGATTCGTCCATGCAGCGATTCGAGAATGCCCGCGAGGCGGCACTGGCGCTTCGTCCGGACGATCCGGTCTATTGCTTCCGCCCGCAAGTGCTGATGGCGGATGCCAGGCAGTTCATGGGCATGTTCCCCGGCAAGACCGCCTATGCGGTCAAGACCAATGGCGAGCAGATCGTGCTGAAGACGCTGGTCGAAGCCGGCGTCAAGGCTTTCGACGTCGCTTCGCCGGGCGAGTTCGCTGCCGTGCGTGCCGTTTCCCCCGATGCCGAGATGCTCTACATGCACCCGGTCAAGGCGCAGTCGGACATCAAGCTGGCGCTGGAGAAATACGCCATCCGCGTCATTTCGCTCGATCATGAGGACGAGATCACCAAGCTGACGCGTGTGGTGCGGGCTCTCGACATCGATCCGGGCTCGATCAGCGTGTTCGTGCGGGTGCAGACCAAGGGGCATGCCGCCTACGAACTGTCGAAGAAGTTCGGCGCCGGGCCGGCCTATGCCGTCGAGCTCGCCGAGCGGCTGAACCGCACCGGCTACAAGGTCGGCCTGTGCTTCCATGTCGGCAGCCAGATCGAGGATCCCGATACCTATGAGCGGGCGCTGGCTTCCGCCGACTGGGTGCGCAACCGGCTGACCTTCGATATTGCCGGGCTCGATGTCGGCGGCGGTTTCCCCGCCGAATACGGCCACGATCCTAACCGCAAGCAGATCGAGATGCCGTCGCTTGGCCAGATCATGTCGCGGCTGTCGGGCGATCTGAAGGAGTATCAGTTCGACCAGATGCCGCTGGTGGCTGAGCCCGGCCGGGTGATCGTGGCGCGCTGCCTGTCGTTGATCGTGCGGGTGCTGCTGCGCAAGGGCAAGCGGCTCTACATCAACGACGGCATCTGGGCATCGCTGTCGGATTCATGGACCGGCAAGATCACGCTGCCGGCGCGCTTCATTCCCGACCCGGCGATCCGCTCGCGCAATGGCGAGGAGAAGAACATCGTGCCGTTCAAGGTCTGCGGCGCGACCTGCGATTCCGTCGACATCCTGTCGCGGCCGTTCTGGCTGCCGGAAACGGTCGATACCGGCGACTGGATCGAGATCGGCCATATCGGCGCCTATTCGCTGTCGCTGAGGACCCGCTTCAACGGCTTCTATCCCGACACCTTCGTCGAGGTGACGACGCCGTTCGACGAGGGCGACGCGCCACAGGGGTTTGCCAGTTTGGAGACGATGGCGGATTGAGGGGAATAAGGCAGTAGGGGAATAGGGGAATAGGGGAATAGGGGAATAGGGGAATAGGGGAATAGGGGAATAGGGGTGGCGGCAGTCACTGCTTCGGGCTAATTTGCCCTACTGCCCTATAATTTTCCCAAAAGCTCCGGCGTCGGCCAGCCATCCACCGGCAAACCTAGCCGCGTCTGCTCCTTGCGGATCGCCTCGCGGGTGTTGGTACCCAAAATGCCGTCGACGGTGCCGACATCGTAGCCCTTGGCTTCCAGCTTGGTCTGCAACGCCTTCATCTGCTCATTGTTGAGACCGGTCTCGGGATTGCGCGGGTCCAGCGGCGGCGCGCCTGCCAGCCGTGCGGCAAGGTTGGCTGCCGTCAGCGCATAGGTGAAGGACTGGTTCCATTCGAGGTAAACGTCGAAATTGTCGTAGGTGAGGAAGGCTGGCCCCTTGCGGCCCATCGGCAGCGCGAGGCCTGCTTTCAGGCCGTTATCGACCAGCGGCGCGCCGCTGGGGTAGGTGACGCCCCATTGCGCCCACTGCGACAGCGGCAGCTTGTTGGTGCGACCGGTCTGATCCCACGGCATGTCTTCGGGCACGCGGACTTCCTGGATCCAGGGCTGGTCGCGTTTCCAGCCGCGCGACAGCACCTTGTTGGCAGTGGTCATGATCACATCAGGCACGCTGCCGCGCAGGTCGATCTTGCCGTCGCCGTCGCCGTCGACGCCGCGTGCCAGATAGTCGGAGGGCAGGATCTGCGTCTGGCCGATCTCGCCGGCCCAGGCGCCCCTGACATCGGCCGGCAGCACGCCGCGATCGATCAGTTCCAGAAGCGGCACCAGCTGTTGCCGGAAGAGCTGCGGCCGGCGGCAATCATGGGAAAGCGTCACCAGGGCGCTCAGCGTGTGGAAGTCGCCCTGCACGGCGCCGAAATCGGTCTCCAGCGCCCAGAAGGCGGCGATGATCGGCGCCTGGACGCCGAACTGCTGGTCGGCGCGGGCGAAGACATCCGCGTATTTCTTTATGTTCGCCGCACCTTGCTTCAGGCGATAGGCCGAGATCATCCGGTTGGAAAACTCGACAAAGGTTTGGGTGAAGACGCCCTGGGCGCGGTCGCGCGCCAACACCTTGTCATCTAAGGTTGCCGCTTCAAGGGCGTCGAGACCCACTGTACCTACGCCGGCCGCCTTGGCTTCCGCGGCGACGCCCTGCTTCCAGGATTCGAAGTCGCCGCCGCATTCCTGCGCCATCGCCGGCAAGGCCGTGGCGCACAGGGTCAGCGCAGCCGCGAGGACTTTGGAACGCAGTCGCATCAGCTTCCTTTCGAAACGAACAGGGGGTCATTTGTTGTGCTCCCCCCGGGAAGCCCAACGCCCTGAATTACCGGCGGTTGCACTCTTTACCGCTGGCTGTGTCGAAAAGCAGGCGGCAGGCCCGGTGTCAACGGTGTTCTGCGGCAGCTTCTCTGCTGGAGTGATTTGATGCAGGGCAGTGCTGCCATCGCACCGGTTCAACGGAAGCTCTGCTGGAGTGATTTGATCCAGGGCGGTGCTGCCGTTGAACCTGACGTCAACGGGTGTTCTGCCGCAGCCATTTGTTCCAAGCGGCTTCGCTGCCGTTGAAGACGTTGATGTCGGACTTGCCGGTCATGCCGGGAACGATGCCGGTTCCGGTGTACTGCCAGAAGGTGAAGGGGTGGCTGCCGTATTTCTCACGCGGATGGCCGGCGACGGAACGCAGCCAGTAGGGATAGCCGCGGAACCCCGACAGCCCGTTGTCGTCGAAGAAGTCGACGGAAGTGTAGATGATCGGCTTCTTGCCGTAATGGCGTTCGACGATTTCGAGGAAGGTGGTCATCTCCGCGCGCACCGTGGCGGCGTCGGGACGCAGCCTGCAGGTCGGCGATTGCGGGTTCCATTCCATATCGAGGACCGGCGGCATCGCCGAGCGATCGACGGGGACGTTGCGGATGAACCAGCGCGCCTGAACGGCAGCCGGGGTGCAGAAATAATAGAAATGATAGGCGGCTCGCGGAATCCCGTTGGCCTTCGTGCGCGCCCAATGCTCGCTGAAATACTCGTCGAAACGGTCGCCGCCCTCGGTCGCCTTGATGAAGGCGAAGGAGATGCCGCTGGCCCTGGCAGCCGGCCAGTCGACCGAGGTCTGGTATTTGGAAACATCGGTGCCGTGGACGGCATAGTTCCACGGCGCGCCGCTCTCCCATTCATGCGGCTTGGAGTCGGCAAAGCGCGGCGCGCGCACGGCAACCGTCGGGCTGCTCGAAACGGATGGCGACAGCGGCGAGAGATCGTCGACGGTCGAGCAAGCACCAAGCAGCGCTAGCATGATCAGGCCCGCAAGACGGCGCATCGCAATTCCCGAGCCGGATTCAGCCGGTCGCTGATGGGTCTCTACACTGATGGCCTGCTTTGTGATCGGGCCCCCTCCGAACGATCGCCCCACAGCATCGCTCAGCATATCCTGTGATCGCCGATCATGGTTGATAATCCGTTGATGGCGCTCGACAAGCAGTGTGATTTGCGGAAGCAATGGCGGCAAATCGATGACATAAGGGTCGGGCAGGGCCCGGAGGAAATAAATGCGGATCGTGGTCAAGATCGTCAAATGGCTGCTTGGCCTGATCGTCCTGGCGGTCGCAGCACTTTTTGCCTGGCTTTATATCGCGCCACCGGAGTTGATCAGGGTCGGCTCGGGCTACTCGGCCAAGATCGTCTGTTCGAACGTTTTTATCGCCGGCCGCGATCCCAATGAGGTGCTGGCCGTCGACGTGCAGGCACCCGGGCATCCCCTGCTGCGGTTAATGCGGGTTTCGGTGGACAAGAACAGGGGAACGGTGTCTGCCGGCCTGTTCGGTTTCCTCGGCAAGAGCGTCGCCGTAGCCCGCGACGGGCTTGGCTGCGCTTCGGTTCCGGACGGCGACGTAGGAAAGGTGCGGCGGACCGCGATCCAAGCGGAGCCGTCCGCAGTCACCATGGGCGACCTGTGGCCGGAAGGCGAACGGGTCGAGGCATCACAGGATCCGGTTGTTGCCAAGCTGCTGGATGATGCGGCGCTGATCGGCACCGGCATGCGCGCGGTGGTGGTGGTCAAGAATGGCCGTGTCGTCGCCGAGCGCTACGGCGATGGCTTTTCCGCCAGGACGCCGCTGCTCGGCTGGTCGATGACCAAAACGGTGAATGCCGCCATCGTCGGTACGTTGGTCAAGGACGGCAAGATGGCTTTCGACAACAAAAACCTGTTCGCGCCGTGGAAGGCGGACGGCCGCGCCGCGATCAGCCTTGCCGACATGATGGCGATGTCGAGCGGGCTGGAGTTCAACGAGGATTATGGCGACGTCGCCGACGTCACGCGCATGCTCTATCTCGAACCTGACATGGCGGGCTTTGCCGAATCCAAGCCGCTGGCTGCAGAGGTCGGCAAACAGTTTTCCTATTCGAGCGGCACGGCGGTGATGCTGTCGCGCCTCTGGCAGGACGCGGTCGGCGACAAGGCCAGGGCGCTGACGTGGCCGCGCACCGCCCTGTTCGAGCCGCTCGGCATGCACAGCGCAGTGTTCGAGACGGACGAGCAGGGCACTTTCGTCGGCTCGTCCTATCTCTACGCGACCGGCCATGACTGGGCGCGCTTCGGCCAGTTCCTGCTGCAAGGCGGGGTGTGGAACGGCAACCAGATCCTGCCAACCGGTTTCGTCGACTGGATGCGCGAGCCGGCATCCGCCTCGAAAGTCTACGGCAAGGGTCAGTTGTGGATCGAGGCCCCGGGCGATGAGGAAAACCCCGGCGCCGGCGTCGCGGCAGGCCTGCCCAAGGACACGTACTGGATGGAAGGCCATGACGGGCAGACGGTTGCCATCATTCCCTCGGAGCAGTTGGTGGTGGTGCGGCTGGGGCTGACGCCTGCCAAGCTTGGCTATCGGCCGCAGACGATGGTGGGGGCGCTGATGAAGGCGCTGCATTAAGGTGCATTGACATTCAGGTGAGGTCGGCCTGCAAATGGCGGTTTCACCTTGGCTAGCTGCGCGGCCCGATAACCGCCAGCCAGGCATAGCCGCGATAAAGCGTGCGGAAACGGAAGCTTGCGCCGGTTCGCCGAGATTCCGATTCCAGCACTTCGCGCAGCGATTCACGAGGCGCGACGTGGAATTTTTTCAGCCAGCCGCGCAGCAGTGTGCGAAACCAGCGCGGCAGGCCTTCCTGCTGGCCGAAATCGACGATGTGCAGCGAACCGTTCGGCGACAGGGCGGCAAGTGCCGCCGATACTGTTTTTTCCCAGCCGGGGATCATCGACAGCGAATAGGACACGAAGACACGGTCGAAGCGTTCGACATCGAAGAGTGCACGGGCATCGAAATCGGTGGCATCGCCCCTAGCCAATATGACGCGACCGGACAGGCCCTCGCGATCGATCGCCTTTCCGGCCGTCTCCAGCATTTCGGCCGAAATATCGAGGCCGAAAAAGCGCGCGTCGGGATAGTGACGGGCGGCGAGGATGACATTGCGGCCGGTGCCGCAGCCGAGTTCCAGCACGGTGCCACCGACAGGCACGTCGAGTCCCGAGATCATTGGGTCGCGGCCGAGCAGGTAGTATTTGCGGGTCAGGTCGTAGATGTGGCGCTGCCAGCGGTAGACGCCGTCCATCAGTTCGGCATGGCCGGCCTTGAATTCGGGGCTGGCCGGCAGCTCGCTGGTGCTCATGCCGCGCGCTTTACGTAGAGGTGGAAGCCGCCATAGATGGCCGAGCGGTCGCGGGCCGAAAATTCCCGCGAAGCCTGGTCCTGATAATCCCATTGGTCGAGCAGCGAACTGGAGACGCGACCCGGCAACAGGCTGGGTTCGGCGGCGGTGCGGAAGATGACGCGGGCGCCGGCCGAAGCCGTGCGGGTGATTTCCGCCCACAGCGCGTTGAGCTGATCGTCGGTCATCCAGTCCTGTGCGTCGAGCAGGACGACGCGGTCGACCGCGGCTGCATCCTTGCCGGCGAGAAACTCGATCAGATTGGCGTGGTGGATGGCGACGCGGCCGACATTGCCGCGGATGGTCTCGTAATTCTGCTTTTCGAGATAGGCGGGCAGGGCGGCCTCGCCGGGGTTCGGATAGCGGCGGGCAAAGGCCTGCCAGGCGAAGTAGTTATTCTCCAGCGGAAAATCGCAAGCGAGTTTTTCCAGCCGGGCTTTCAGCACGCTGGCCATGGTGCCGTCGCCAGAAGTGATCAGCGAATCGTACTGCGCCGGTGGAATGCCGAGGCCGAACAGTGAAGCCTTGCGCGACGTCGCCCATCTCAAAAGCTTGTTGTCGAAGACCGGCGCCAACTCCTCGTTGAAGAAGCGGCGCTGCTCGCCGATGTTCCTGGCCTGCATGATGCCGGCTGGGTCGACGCCGAAGAATTTTCCCGTGCGATGGCCCATGGCGATGAACAGGCCGAGCAGGCCGGTCTGGTAGAAATTGCGGTCGAACACAGTGATCCTACGGCGGCCGCGCCAGTTGCGGCGCTCCCAGTAGTGACGGCTGACAGGATCGAGATGCGGCGCGATGAAACGGTCATACGCTTTCGAATTGTGGCTGGTGTCGGCGGCGCCGAAGAAGCGGAACAGGTCGCCCTGCGATGGCAAATGGCGCACCGCCTCCAGCTTCATGCGGTTCAGCGCGATGTGCGCGGTGTTGAGGTCGACGGCGTCGACCCGGGCCGGCGAGCGCGTGAGGTAGGCCAGGATGTTGCAGCCGCCGGAGGCGATGGTGACGACACGGTGGCCCTGGCCAAGCTGCATCGCCTCCATGTCGACATCGGGGTCTTCCCAGATCTGCGGATAGACGAGGCCGGAGAACAGGAAAGCGAACAGCCGCTCTGAAATGCCGGCCTTCGACAGCGGGCGGTTCTGGTAGACGGCCTTTCCAACTTCCTTGCCGCGGCGAAAAACCAGATCTGCGGAAACGTCCGTCATGGCAAAGTGATTCCCCATTTGCTTTGCCGCAAGCGGGTAGCGCTCGGCGATGACAGATGGATGACAGCAGCCGGCTAGCAGCCCGGGGGCGAGGTCATCGCCGGCCAAATCCCCCCGGCGTCGGCGTCGTCAGGATGACGGCGTCGCCGGCCTGCAACATGGTCTGGTCGCAGGCTTTCAGCAGGTCGATCGTGCCGTCCTTGCGGCGGATCTTGGTCGAGCCGACCTCGCCATCGCCGCCTCCGTCCAGCCCCTTGGGAGGACGGTTGCGGTGCGAGGACAGGATCGCGCATTCCATCTTTTCGAGGAAGCGGATGGTGCGTTTGGTGCCATCGCCGGCGCTCCATCTGCCGTTGCCGCCGGAATTTTCCCGAATGTGGAAATCCTCGAGCAGCACGGGAAAGCGCAGTTCCAGCACTTCGGGATCGGTGAGGCGCGAATTGGTCATGTGGGTGTGGACGCCGGAGGTGCCGGCAAAGCCGCGGCCGGAGTTCATCTGGCCGGCCGGCGAGCCGGAGCAGATCGTCTCGTAGTACTGGTACGTCTTGTTGCCGAAGGTCAGGTTGTTCATCGTGCCTTGGGCGTTGGCCATGGCGCCCATGGCGCCGAACAGCGCGTTGGTGACATGCTGCGAGGTCTCGACATTGCCGGCGACGACGGCGGCGGGGTAGGCGGGTTTCAGCATGCAGCCATCGGGAATGATGATGTTGATGGGCCGCAGGCACCCGGCATTCATCGGGATCATATCCTCGACCATGACGCGGAAGGCGTAGAGCACGGCGGCGCGGGCCACCGGCTCGGGCGCGTTGAAATTGTTCTTCATCACCGGCGAGGTGCCGGTGAAGTCTACCGTCGCCTCGCGCTTTTGCCGGTCGACCGTGATCTTCACCTTGATGATCTGGCCGGTGTCGGTCGGGTATTCGTACTCAGAACTATCCGGCAGCCGCTCCAGCACGCGGCGCACGCTTTCGGCGGCATTGTCCTGGACATGGCCCATATAGGCCTCGACGACATCGAGGCCGAAATGGGTGACCATCTTGCGCAGTTCGGCTACGCCCTTCTCGTTGGCGGCGATCTGCGCCTTGAGGTCGGCGATGTTCTGGTGCGGATTGCGGGCCGGGTAGCGGTGATCGGTGAGCAGCGTTTCCAGCTCCTTCTCGCGGAAGCGGCCACGGTCAACGATGCGGAAATTGTCGAACAGCACGCCTTCCTCGTCGACCGTGGTGGCGAGCGGCGTCATCGAGCCGGGTGCCGTGCCGCCGATATCGGCATGATGGCCGCGCGAGGCGGCCCAGAACAGGATTCTTTCCTTGGCATCATCGAAGACCGGCGTCACGACAGTGATGTCCGGCAGATGCGTGCCGCCATTATAGGGTGCGTTGAGGGCAAAGACGTCGCCGGGGTGGATGTCGCCGGAATTCAGCCGGATGATGGTTTCGACCGAGCGGTCCATCGAGCCGAGATGTACCGGCATGTGCGGCGCATTGGCGACCAGCGCGCCGGTCCGGTCGAAGACGGCGCAGGAAAAATCCAGCCGTTCCTTGATGTTGACGGAATAGGCGGTGTTCTGCAGCGTGACGCCCATCTGCTCGGCGATCGACATGAAGAGGTTGTTGAAGACCTCCAGCATGACCGGATCGGCCTCGGTGCCGAGCGCTGCCTGCCGGCGCTTTTTCTCGACGCGGCGCAGGAGCACATGGTTCCTGGCGGTGATTTCGGCCAGCCAGCCCGGCTCGATGACGATTGTCTGGTTCGGCTCGATAATCAAGGCAGGTCCCGCAACCCTGCTTCCCGGCTTCAGCGCCTCGCGGCGGAAGATGGGTGAAGTGCGCCACTCTCCCTCGGTGAAGATTTCGCGGGTCTGTGAAGGGCTTACGGCAAGGTCTTCGGTTCGCGATTCAGTTTCGTCGCGCCCAGTGCCGCCGGTGTCGGTGCCTTCGACGCCGACGGTCTCGACGATCATCGGCTTGTCGTCATAGACGAAACCGAACTGCGCCTTGTGGGCGATTTCAAAATCGCGCCTGGCCTGGAAAATCGAATCCGCCTCGAAATTCACCGGCAGTGTCGTGTCGGTGCCGTCGTAGCGAATGTGCAGCACAGGCTTCGTGGCGACCGTATCCTCGCCGATGCCTTGCGCCGCGAGTTCTGCGACAGCGGCTTTCCTCAAGATGGCAATGAGGTTGCCGATCTCCGTTCTGGACTCTTCGGCAAGCGGTTTCAGCAGCGCCTGCTGGCGCGAGGCAAAGACCGAGGACAGGCCGATGCCATAGGCCGACAGAAGACCTGAGAAGGGATGGATCAGCACCGCTTCCATGCCGAGCGCATCGGCGACCAGGCAAGCGTGCTGGCCGCCGGCGCCGCCAAAACAGTTCAAGAGATATTCGGTGACGTCGTAGCCGCGCTGCACGGAGATCTTCTTGATAGCATTGGCCATGTTTTCGACGGCGATGGTGACGAAGCCCTCGGCGACAGTCTCGGGCGACCGGCCATCGCCGATTTCGGCGGCGAGTGCGGCGAATTTTGCCCGTACCGTCTCGACGTCGAGCGTCTGGTCCTGGCCGGGTCCGAAAATGGCCGGGAAGAAATCGGGCTGCAGCTTGCCCAGCATCACATTAGCGTCGGTGACGGCGAGCGGGCCGCCGCGCCGGTAGGCTGCCGGGCCGGGATTGGCGCCAGCCGAATCCGGCCCGGCCCGGAAGCGGCCGGCCTCGTAGTGCAGGATCGAGCCGCCGCCGGCGGCGACGGTATGGATGCGCATCATCGGCGCGCGGATGCGCACGCCGGCGACCTCGGTGTCGAAGGCGCGCTCATATTCGCCGTCATAGTGAGCGACGTCGGTCGAGGTGCCGCCCATGTCGAAACCGATGACCTTGTCGAAGCCGGCGAGCCTGGCCGTCTCGACCATGCCGACGACACCGCCGGCTGGTCCTGACAGCAGTGCGTCCTTGCCCTGGAACATGTCGGCGGCGGTGAGACCGCCCGACGACATCATGAACATCAGGCGGGGGAATCGATCGCTCTCCCCCACAAGAGGGGAGCTTGGCGCCGCACCCAACTCTCCCGCCACCCTTTGCACATAGCGCGACAGGATCGGCGACAAATAGGCGTCGACCACCGCGGTGTCGCCGCGGCCGACCAGCTTGATCAGCGGCGAGACCTCATGGCTGACCGAGACCTGGCTGAAACCGAGTTTGCGGCAGACTTTCGCCACCGCCTTCTCGTGCTCGGGGTATTTCCAGGCGTGCATGAAGACGATGGCGACCGCATCGATGCCATCGGCCCTGGCCTGTTCGATCGCCGGCCGGCAGGCGGCGATATCGAGCAATTGTTCGACGCAGCCATCGGCGCGCACACGCTCGTTGATTTCGATGACGCGCTCGTAGAGCTGTTCGGGAAGGATGATCTCCTTGGCGAAGATGTCCGGGCGCGCCTGGTAGGCGATCTTCAGCGCATCGCGGAAGCCCTTGGTGATGAGCAAAAGCACGCGGTCGCCCTTGCGCTCCAGCAGCGCATTTGTGGCGACCGTGGTGCCCATCTTGATGTCGCCGATCAGGCCGCTCGGGATCGTGTCGCCGGCCGACAAGCCAAGAAGGTCGCGAATGCCCTGGATGGCGGCATCGTTATAGGCTTCGGGATTTTCGGAGAGAAGCTTGCGCGGGTGCAGCCCGCCTTCCGGATCTCGGCCGATGATATCGGTGAATGTGCCGCCGCGGTCGATCCAGAAATCCCATTTTTCGGTCATGACAGCCCCTGGCGCTCTTCTGTTCGATCGGTGTTTCGGCACATGCTGTTAGTTCGCTACGGCCTGAGCGGCAATCGCAAATGAACCAGACGATGTTACATGCGGAAACGCAACGTTACGAAACTCATGGCCGGCTGACGCATTTTTTCCTTCGACCGCTCACGGCAACGTGAGCGTGTGTTGAAGGAGAGACAAATGAAAAAGCTCATTCTCGCGTCCGTTTCCGGTTTGGCTTTGCTTGGCGTCGCCGCCTGCAGTGACAGCGGTACGGACAACACCACCACCCAGAGCACCAACCCGCCGGCCGCCGAGGAACCGATGAAGCCGGCCACCCCGGAAGCCACGCCGCCGGCCGCGACGCCTCCGGCAACGGATAATTCGACCACGAAGAGCATCACACCCGAGAAGCCCGCCGAGCCGGCTCCGGCAACACCAGCTCCTGCGCCCGCGCAGTAGTGAGCAAGCAGTACTTCTTGTGATGAATGAGGAAGGCCGGCTCGCGCCGGCCTTTCTCATGTCGTCCGAGCGCCGTGGGCCAATCCCTCTCGCGCGCCGGATCGATTTGTCGCGCAAAGCCTGCGGCACTGTCCCGGCTTGATAGGAGGGAGCGGTGGCTCTAAGAAGCAGGCCATGTCGATTTGGGATCGCCTCGGCGAGTTCATCACCCGCGTTTCATCCTCAACCTCGTCGGGTGTCGCCGACGTTGTCGAGGCTGTGCGCACGGTTTTCTCCGGCGATGCGGATTTGCGCCGGCGTGTCGCCTTTTCGGTGGCGATGATCGCGCTGTCGGCCAAGATGGCCAAGGCCGATGGCATCGTCACCCAGGACGAGGTGCGCGCCTTCCAGGAGATATTCGAAGTGCCGCCGAAGGAGACGCGCAATGTGGCGCGGCTGTTCGATCTCGCCCAGCGCGACGTGGCCGGTTTCGAAACCTATGCCGAGCGGATGGCCCAGATGTGCGGTTCGGGGCATTCCAACTGCGTGATGCTTGAAGACATACTCGACGGTCTGTTCCACATCGCCAAGGCCGACGGGCTGGTGCACGAGCGCGAAGGCCATTTCCTGCACCGCATCGCCGAGATTTTCCGCATCGACGAAGCGCATTACGAAGCCATCATGGCCCGGCACGTCAATCTCGGCGCCGGGGATCCCTATGTCGTGCTGGGCATCGAGCGCGGCAAGCCATTCGAAGAGGTCAGGAAACGCTATCGCAAGCTGGTTTCCGACAATCATCCGGATCGGCTGATCGCGCGCGGCCTGCCTCAGGAATTCATCAAGATCGCGACCACCAGGGTGGCGGCGATCAACGCCGCCTACGAGATGATCGAGCGGGGCCTGCGCCACGCATGAGCGGCTTTCTGCCCGACGAGCCACGTGCCGAAGTCAGGGTATCGCCGAATTTCGGCCCGCGGCGCGAGACACCCAGGCCTGACATGATCGTGCTGCACTACACCGGCATGGCGACCGGCGCCGGGGCCGAGGCCTGGCTTTGCGATCCGGCCAGCGAGGTCTCGTCGCATTATCTGGTCCACGAGAATGGCCATATCGTGCAGATGGTCAGGGAAAGCGACCGCGCCTGGCATGCCGGCAAGAGTTCGTGGTTCGGACGCGCCGACATCAATTCCTGTTCCGTCGGCATCGAGATCGTCAATCCGGGGCATTCGCTGGGCTATCCCGGTTTTCCCCGGCGGCAGATCGATGCCGTGATCGGGCTGTGCCGGGGGATCGCCGGTCGGCATTCGATCGCCGCCGAGCGGGTACTCGCGCATTCCGATGTTGCGCCGGGGCGCAAAATCGATCCCGGCGAGAAGTTTCCGTGGCGGACGCTATTCGAGGCCGGTGTCGGCCATCTCGTTACGGCCGCGCCCGTCAGGCGAGGCGCCACTCTGACAACCGGCGACACCGGCGGCGATGTCGAAGCGTTGCAGTCGATGCTGGCGCTCTACGGCTATGGCGTTGAAATATCCGGCGTTTTGGACCGGCAGACGGAGGCGGTGGTCGAAGCCTTCCAACGGCATTTCCGGCCGCGCAAGGTGGACGGCGTTGCCGACGGCTCGACGCTGCGGACGCTGCAAAGGCTGCTTGCTTCCGTGAAGCGCTAATCCCCGGGAGACCTCTCCCAAGCAATTCTTTCCAATCCTTAAGTTACAGGCTGTCACTCAAAGTGACTTGCCTGGCCTTGTTTGACACCAATTCGGGCGTCAAACGGCTGACGTGTAGATGTCGGACCCCAAGCCCCCCGGGTTGTTCCGACGTTGGTTAGGCGTTGCTGCGTGAACATCTTCGCGCGGTTCAGACAGAACAGGATCACATGCAGAAATTTACCGTTTTAACGGCAGTTCTTGCTGCCGGCGTAATGACTTTTGCCTTCAGTGCGGCGCATGCAGCGTCATTCAGCCCGCGGGCCGATCAAGGGTTTCCCGTGGTATCCGCAAAAAGCGGCAAGGCAGGCCACGACGCCAAGGCGACAAAGCAGGCATCCGCCAAAGCGGAGACGAAGCGGGCTTCCGCCAAAGCGGAAAAGGCAAGCTGGTCCAAAGCGAAGAAGTCCATTGTCAAAAGGCAGACGAAGCGCGGCCGCAAGACCGTCGACATGACGAGAACGGCATCGATCGGCCTCAGGAACGCGGCGGAGTCGACGGCCGCGGTGGCGAGCAGCGGCCAGTATTCCGCAATCGTTGCCCGCTATGCGGCGATCGAAGGCGTGCCCGTGTCGCTCGCCTCGGCGGTCATCAAGATCGAGAGCAACTACCGGCCCAACATCGTCGGCAGCGCCGGCGAGATCGGCCTGATGCAGATCAAGCCGGCCACGGCTCGGATGATGGGCTATAGCGGCTCCGCCAAGGGCCTGTTCGATCCCGACACCAACATCAAATACGGCATGAAATACCTTGCCATGGCACGGAGCCTCGGTGGCGGCACGACCTGCGGCACCATTCTGAAATACAATGCCGGACACGCCGCAACGCGGATGAACCCCGTGTCGGCAGCCTATTGCGGCAAGGTCAAGGTGCAGATGGCTGCGCTTGGATCGCCCGCATAAGTCAGCTTTTTCGTTTGCGTTTTCGGGCGTGAACCCCTTTATACGCTCTGCCAGCTGGCTGGGCGGCCGCACCCGCAAACGCCGAAAGGTCGTGGGTGAGGAAAGTCCGGGCTCCATGGAAACACGGTGCCGGTTAATGGCCGGCGGGGGCGACCCCAGGGAAAGTGCCACAGAAAGCAAACCGCCACGATCCGGCTTGCCGGATTCGGGGCAAGGGTGAAAGGGTGGGGTAAGAGCCCACCGCGCGACTGGCAACAGGAGCGGCACGGTAAACCCCACCGGGAGCAAGACCGAATAGGGACGGTGCGAGGGGAAACCCTCGAGGGCTGTTTCCGGCTCACCGTCCGGGTAGGTTGCGTGAGGCGCATGGCAACATGCGCCCAAGATGAATGGCCGCCACGTTCTCGCCTCGCAAGGGACGAGGGCCATACAGAACCCGGCTTACAGGCCAGCTGGCAATTTCTCTCCCCCGATATCAAGAGAAATCTCTTGAAATCAGCAGGTTGCGCCCTCGAGCGCGCCTGTTGATTCAAGCCTGTCCGGCCGTTCATCCGAGCCGGGAGCCGCTGATCCCGTCCAGCGACGTCTCGATCGCTTTCCAGAGCTCTTCCACCGGCTCGCAGCCGACCGAGAGGCGGACGAAACCGGCGGAGACCGCATCGCCTCGCTTCAGGCGCCGCTCGGCGGAGGTGTGGACGCCGCCGAAGGATGTCGCGGCCTGCATCAGGTCGCAATTGTTGATGAAATCTTCGGCCTTGTCCTCCGAGGCGAGTTCGAAAGAGATGAGAAAGCCGAAGCGCTCCATCTGGGCGCGGGCTAGGTTGTGCGACGGGTCGCCTTCCAGCCCGGGATAACGCAGGCCGCTGATTGCCTTGTGGCCCTGCAGTCGCCGCGCGATGACTTCCGCCGAGGAACACATGCGATCGAAGCGCACATCCAGTGTTTCGAGGCCGCGGTGCACCAGCCAGGCTTCGAACGGACCGGGAATGCTGCCGGAAACTTCGCGCCAGCCGGTCACGGCGGCGATGATATCGGCATTGCGACTGGCGACATGGCCGAACAGCACGTCGGAATGGCCATTGGGTGCCTTGGTGTCGGCGGCAACGACGATATCGGCGCCGTGGTCGAGCGGTCGTTGGCCGAAAGGGGTCATGGTCGTGTTGTCGACCACAAGAATCGCGCCGGTTTTGTGGACAGCATCGGCAACGGCGGCGATATCGCAGATATCCAGCCCCGGATTGGCAGGGGTTTCGACAAATGCCAGCCGATAGCCATCGAAGCCGCCATCGAGGAAGGTCGAAGTCGGCCTGACATCATAGGTGATGCCGAGCGGCTTGAGGAAGCGCTCGGCCAGCGCTCGTGTCGTGTGATAGCCGTCCGATGGCAGCAGGATACGGTCGCCGGCCTTGAGCACGGCAAAAAACGCCGCCGAGATTGCCGCCATTCCGGAAGGGAACGCGACGCAGGGCGCGTCCTCCAGATGGGCCAGCATATGCTCGACCGCGTCCCAGGTCGGGTTGCTGAATCGCCCGTACTGGTTGAAGCCGGTGGCGTCGCCGGGCGCATGAAAGATGGCGGCCATGATCAGCGGCAAGGGAATGGAATCGCCCATGGCAAGCCCGCTGCGACGCAGGTGAGGAAGCGCTGCAGCGCGTGACTTTGCTGTTTCAGACATCGAATTTCAGACCCTGTTGGTGACCGGCTGGATGTAGCGAGACGCTATGCCCGGCAGCGGCTCGCGGCAAGGCGCGTCCGGTTGGGCCAGGCGGCTCTAAACGGTTCGTTAGGCTTAATAGACCATAAAGACGAGACGTGTCGTCACGGCTGCTCTCTTTGGTCGGGGCGCGCGTGTTTGTGAAGCCTATTCCCGTTGACGCCCATAGTGCCCCATGATATCCCATCCAGACATCAAAGCCTTCGTTCCGTGTCAGGGTAAAGCGTACGCCAATCGGGCAGCCGCGGCGGCTGCGCGTTTGCTGGTTTTTGCCTGTGCGGACGAGGCTGATACGGGGCAGGGAACGCGCTGCGGCGGCGCGTGCGACAAGATGCAGAGGGGTGCGGCGGCGCAAGCGGCTGTAGCGTTTAATGGACCGGTTTCTGTCAAACACGGTGAGCAGGATCGATGCGAAGGGGCGGGTGTCCGTTCCCGCGCATTTCCGTGCCGTCGTGCAGAAGCGCGGCTATTCGGAACTCTATGCGCTGCGCTGCCTGGACCTGCCGGCGATGGATGTCGGCGGGCTCGACCTGCTCGACCGCTACGAGCAGCGCATAGCGCTCGAGGATCCCTTCCTGCAGACGGCGGACGATATGTCGTTCTTCTGCCATGGCGACGGAACCTTCTTGAAACTCGACCAGGACGGCCGCATCACGATGAGCGATTTCCTTCGCGAACACACCGGCATCTCGGCGGAAGTGGCCTTTGTCGGGCGCGGCAATTTCTTTCAGATCTGGGAGCCGGGACGGCTTGCCGCCTATGGGGCGCAGGCGCGGGCACGGCTTTTGCAGCTTCGGCAGGGGACGAAGCCTGGGGAGCGACCGGAATGACGGCAGGCCACGGCGATGACCTTCCTCGCGCCGTAGATGGGCACGCCGTTGGCGGATCGGCCCGCCACATTCCGGTCCTCCTTGCCGAAGTGCTCGAAGCACTGGCGCCGGCGCAGGGCGACCTCATCATCGACGGCACGTTCGGCGCCGGCGGCTACACCAGGGCCATTCTGGCGACAGGCGCCTCCGTGGTGGCGATCGACCGCGATCCGGATGCCATTGCGGCCGGGCGCGATCTTGAAGTGCAGTCGGGTGGTCGGCTGCGGCTGGTGCAGGCGCCGTTCTCGACGCTGGACGAACATGTCGAGAGCGCCGACGGGATCGTGCTCGACATCGGCGTGTCCTCGATGCAGCTCGACCAGGCGGAGCGCGGGTTTTCGTTCCGCGCCGACGGGCCGCTCGACATGCGCATGGCGCAATCGGGCCTCAGCGCCGCCGACGTCGTCAATTCCTTCAAGCCGGGCGATCTTGCCCGCATCTTCGGCTTCCTCGGCGAGGAGCGCCATGCCGGACGCATTGCCCGCATGATCGAGGCGCGCCGCGAAAAGCGCCCGTTCGAGCGCACGTTGGAACTCGCCGACGCCATCGAGACGCATATCGGCCGGGCGCCGAAGGACAAGATCCATCCGGCGACGCGCGTCTTCCAGGCGCTGCGCATTTTTGTCAATGACGAGCTTGGCGAACTGGCCAAGGCCCTGTTTGCGGCCGAACGCGCTCTGAAGCCGGGCGGACGGCTCGCCGTGGTCACCTTCCATTCTCTGGAAGACCGCATCGTCAAGCGTTTCATCGCCGACCGGGCCGACGTCGCGACCGGCTCGCGTCACCTGCCCGAGGCGCATGCGCGCACCGCGACGTTCCGCAAGGCGGGCGGCGGCGTGACGGCCGGCGACGCCGAGGTGGCGGCCAATCCGCGCGCCCGTTCGGCCAGGCTGCGCGCGGCGGTCCGCACCCAGGCGCCGGCGCGCGGCAGCGACTTTTCGATTTTCGGCCTTCCAAAGCTTCCCGGTATCGACCGGCCGGGGGAGAGGTAGCTAAGTGTTTCGTACCAGCGACATTGTCCTGATCGCCGTCATGGTTGCGGTCGCGGCCCTTACCTACAAGGCCAAGCGCGAGGCCGAGGAACAATTGGCCGCCGTGCAGAAGATCCATGCGCAGATACGCTATGAGGAGGACACGATCGACCTGCTCAAGGCCGACTGGAGCCTGCTTACCCAGCCGTCGCGGCTGCAGAAGCTCGCCGAACTCTACAAGTCGCAGCTCGAACTCGAGCCGGTCAGCGCCCGCCAGATCGGCGGTGTCGGCGACCTGCCGGCCAAATCCCTTGACATCCAGGACATCTTGTCGGGACGCCAGGGCGGCATGGCTGATAGTTCGGGCGGCAAGGCGCCGTCGGACGGCAGGGATCCCGTGGTGACCGGAGGCATCGCCCAATGATCGGTAAACTGCTGAAACGTCGCGCCAGGACGAGTGAAGATGGATCGATCGTGGTCGAGGGCGCCCGCAAGGCGACCGGCGGCAAGGGCAGGACGCGCATCGTCATGACGATGGCGGTGTTCTTCGGCATCTTCTCGACCATATCAGGGCGGCTGGTCTATCTCGGCTTCCAGACCCCCGATATGTCGGGCGGTCCGCAGAGCCGGGTGACGGCATCGCGGCCCGACATCGTCGACCGCAACGGCGAAGTGTTGGCCACGGACATCAAGACGGCGTCGCTGTTTGCAGAACCACGCCGGATTGTCGACGCCGACGAGGCGATCGAGAAGCTGTCGACGGTGCTTCCCGACATCGACTATGAGCAGACCTACCATAAGCTGAAGAGCGGCGCCGGTTTCGTCTGGCTGCAGCGGCAGCTGACGCCCAAGCAACAGTCCGACATCATGCAGCTCGGCATTCCCGGTTTCGGCTTCCGCACCGAAAAGCGCCGCTTCTATCCGAGCGGCGAAACCTCGTCCTACATTGTCGGGCTCACCAACATCGACAACCAGGGCATCTCCGGCATGGAGAAATATGTCGACGAGCAGGGGCTGAGCGACCTGCAGGCGTCGGGCCTTGCCATTGCCAAGGATCTCAAGCCGGTAAAGCTTTCGATCGATCTGCGCGTGCAGCATGTCGTGCGCGACGAGATCGCCGCCGGCCTGGAGCGCTATCGTGCCATGGGCACCGGCGCCGTTGTGCTCAACGTCAAGACCGGCGAAGTGGTGGCCATGGCCTCGGTGCCGGATTTTGATCCGAACAATCCCTACAACGCACAAGACAAGGACCGGCTGAATCGCATGTCGGCGGGCCTCTACGAGATGGGTTCGACCTTCAAGAGCTTCACCTCAGCCATGGCGCTCGATTCCGGCAAAGCGACGATGGCGAGCCGCTTCGATGCTTCGCATCCAATCCGGGTCGGCCATCAGGCCATTCACGATTTCCACGGCAAGAACCGTGTGCTGTCGTTGCCGGAGGTGTTCCTCTACTCGTCCAACATCGGGTCGGCCAGGGAAGCCGAGATGGTCGGCATCGAGGGGCATCGCGAATTCCTGCATCGCCTTGGCATTCTGGACAGGATGCAGACCGAATTGCCGGAGACTGCCCGTCCGACTGAACCGAAGGTCTGGAAACAGGTCAATTCATTCACCATCGCCTTCGGCCATGGCGTGTCGACGACGCCGCTGCAAGCGGCTGTGGGCTGCGCGGCGTTGATGAATGGCGGTTTCCTGATGAACCCCACCTTTCTGGTGCGGACGCAGGCGGAAGCGATGGCCACCGCCAAGAGAGTGGTGAGCGAAAAGACCGTCGAAGGCATGCGCTACCTCTATTCGCTCAATGCCGAAAAGGGCTCTGCCAGAAACGCCAGAGTCCCCGGCTACCGCGTTGGCGGCAAGACCGGAACCGCCGAGAAGGTCATCAATGGCCGCTACTCGAAGGACTTGAATTTCAACACCTTCGTCGCCGCCTTCCCGATGGACGATCCGCAGTATCTGGTGTTTACCATTGCCGATGCCCCGCACCCGGAAAAGCCCGGCATGACGGATGTCGCGGCTGCGAATGCTGGGGTTATGGCCGGCAATATCATCAGGCGTTCAGCTGCCATGCTTGGCGTGAAGCCAGATTTCAGCCATGAAAATGATGCAACGCTGGTTTCCTATCAGTGATTCTTAGGGCGCGCCGGCAACAGCGCGCTATTTTGTTGCGGTGAACGGGACTCGATGAAGCTCAGAGATCTAGCCGGTATCCTGCCCGTCGAGGGAATAGCTTCCGTCGATCTGGAGGTTACAGGGATTTCTTCGGATTCCCGCGAGGTAAAAGCGGGCGTTGTCTTTTTTGCGCTCGCCGGAACCAAGGCCGACGGTGCCGTTTATGCCGCAGATGCCGCCGCGCGCGGTGCGGCCGCGATCGTGGCGGGCAAGGGCAGCACCATTGCCGGGCTCCCGGTTCCGGTGCTGGCGGTCGACGATCCGCGCCTGGCGCTGGCGCAGAGTGCGGCACGCTATTTCGGCAAGCAGCCTGAGATCATGGTCGCGGTGACCGGCACCAGCGGCAAGACCTCGGTCGCAGCCTTCACCAGGCAGATCTGGGAGCAAGCCGGTTATGCCGCCGCTTCGATCGGCACCACCGGCGTGGTGGCGCCTGGGCGCAACGACTATGGTTCGCTGACAACACCCGATCCGGTCGCCCTGCATCAATTGCTGCGGGAATTGGCCGATGCCGGCGTCACCCACGCCTCGATGGAAGCCTCCAGCCATGGGCTCGACCAGCGCCGCCTCGACGGCGTGAAGCTGGCCGCCGGCGGCTTCACCAATCTCGGCCGCGACCATATGGATTATCATCCGACCATCGAGGATTATCACCGCGCCAAACTGCGCCTGTTCGACACGCTGCTGCCGAAGGGCGCGCCGGCCGTGATCTTCGCCGACGATCCATGGTCGGCGCCGACGACCGTGGCCGCAAAGGCTGCCGGGCTCAATGTGCTGACGGTCGGCCGCCATGGCGACTTCCTCAGGCTGAAACGGGTCGAGCACGAACGCCACCGCCAGCGGGCCGAAGTCGAGGCCGACGGCGTGCTCTACGAGATCGACCTGCCGCTGGCCGGTGATTTCCAGATTTCGAACGCGCTGGTTTCGGCGGGTCTTGCCATTTCCACGGGAACACCTGTCGCCAAGGCCTTGATGGCGTTGGAGAAACTGAAGGGCGCGCCGGGCCGGCTCGACCTCGTCGGCACCACCGGCAATGGCGCGCCGGTCTATGTCGACTATGCCCACAAGCCGGACGCGCTTGAAAACGTGCTGGCCTCGGTGCGGCCGTTCACCACCGGCCGCGTCATCGTCGTGTTCGGCTGCGGCGGCGACCGCGACCGGGGAAAAAGGCCGATCATGGGCGAAATCGCGACGCGGCTTGCCGATGTCGTCATCGTCACCGACGATAATCCGCGCTCCGAAGTGCCGGAAACGATCCGTGCCGCTATTTTGGCCGCTGCTCCAGGTGCCATCGAGATCGGCGACCGGCGCCAGGCGATCCACGAAGCGGTCGCCATGCTGCATGCCGGCGACACGCTGATCGTGGCCGGTAAGGGCCACGAGGAAGGCCAGACGATCGGCTCCGAGACCTTGCATTTCTCCGATCATGAGGAAGTCCGCGCGGCACTCACGGAGCGCGCAGCATGAGCTTGCTGTGGACCTCCGAAGCGCTGGTTGCCGCCATGGACGGGCGGCCGCTCGGGCCGATGCCGGATGGCATTTCAGGCATTTCGATCGACAGCCGCAGCCTGCAGCCGGGCGACGCCTTCTTCGCCATCAAGGGCGAGGCGATGGACGGCCATGACTTCGCAACCGCCGCCATCAAGGCTGGCGCTGGCGTGCTGGTGGTGGCCGAAGGCAAGCTGCCGTCGCTCGGCCGGCTGACAGCGCCGATCATCGTCGTCGAGGACGTGCTGGTCGCGCTGGAAAAGCTTGGAGTTGCATCGCGCGCCCGCTCGAGCGCGAAAATCATCGCTGTGACCGGTTCGGCCGGCAAGACCACCACCAAGGAAGCGCTGCGCCATGTGCTGCAAGCCGTAGGCAAGGTGCATGCCTCGGCGCAGTCCTTCAACAATCACTGGGGCGTGCCGCTGACCTTGGCGCGGATGCCTGATGATTGCGACTATGCCGTGTTCGAGATCGGCATGAACCATCCCGACGAGATCCGTCCGCTGGTCAAGATGGTGAGGCCGCATGTCGCCATCGTCACCATGATCGCGGCGGCGCATCTCGGCTTTTTCCGCAATCTGGACGAGATCGCCAAGGCCAAGGCCGAGATTTTCGAGGGGCTGGAGCCCGAGGGGGCCGCCGTCCTCAACCGCGACGATGCCCGCTTCAAGCTGCTCGACAAGATGGCCCATGCCGCCGGTGTCGAGCACGTCTACGGCTTCGGCGAGAATGCGCGCTCTACCTTCAAGCTCACCAAATGCGAACTGCATGCCGATCATTCCGACATCACCGCGAGGATCGGCGGCCACGAAGTGCCGGCGCGGATCGGCGCGCCCGGCCGCCATATGGTGCAGAACGTGCTGGCGGTGCTGGGTGCGGCGCATCTGGTCGGCGCCGATCTCGACAAGGTTGCTTCAGCGCTGGCCGATCTCTCCGCCGAGCGCGGGCGCGGCAAGCGCCATGTGCTGCGCCATCCCGGTGGCTCGACTTCGAGCCACCCCGGTGGACTGATCACGCTGATCGACGAAAGCTACAACGCCAATCCGGCATCGATGGCTGCTGCGATGGCGTTGCTCAACGCGACGCCGGTGACGGGCGAGGGCCGCCGCATCGCCGTGCTCGGCGACATGCTCGAACTCGGCGACCATTCGACCAAGCTGCATGCGGCCCTTGCCGATCTCATCGTCGGCACGGGCACGCAGACCGTTTTTCTTGGCGGCCCGGAAATGCGGGCGCTGGCCGAAGCGCTGCCGGCTGAGATCAAGACGGAATACCGCGCCGGTGTCGAGGAGCTGAAGCCGGTGCTGCTTGCCGCGCTCAAGCCGGGTGACGTGGTGATGATCAAATCGTCGAAGGGCATCGGTTTTGTAAAACTGGTCGATGCGCTGCTGGGCAAATTCCCGGCTGAATCGACAACCAGAAAACAGACCTAGGTCGGGGGACGAAAGCGCATGTTCACACTGCTCGTCGATTTTGCGGACAAGGTCTCGGTCTTCAATGTCTTCCGCTACATCACCTTCCGCACCGGTGGGGCGCTGATCACGTCGGCGCTGATCGTCTTCATCTTTGGACCGACCATCATCAATTCGCTGCGGCTGCGGCAAGGCAAGGGCCAGCCGATCCGCGCCGACGGGCCGCAGACTCATTTCAAGAAGGCCGGCACGCCGACCATGGGCGGGCTGATGATCCTGTCGGGCATCATCGGCTCGTCGCTTTTGTGGGCGAACCTGTCCAGCATCTACGTCTGGGTGGTGCTGCTGGTGACGCTGGGCTTCGGCTCGATCGGCTTTTACGACGACTATCTGAAGGTGACCAAGCAGTCGCATCTCGGCTTTTCCGGCAAGGCACGGCTGGCGCTTGAGTTCGTCATCGCCGGCATCGCCGCCTGGGTGATCATGCACAATGGCCAGGCGCCGTTCTCGTCGTCGCTGACTTTTCCCTTCGCCAAGGAATTCATCGTCAATCTCGGCTGGTTTTTCATTCCGTTCTCCTGCTTCGTCATCGTCGGCGCCGGCAATGCGGTGAACCTGACCGACGGCCTTGACGGCCTGGCGATCGTGCCGATCATGATCGCGGCTGCCTCCTTCGGCGTCATCGCCTATCTCTCCGGCAACGCCGTGTTCGCCGAATATCTGCAGATCCATTTCGTGCCCGGCACCGGTGAACTGGCGGTCGTGCTCGGCGCGGTCATCGGCGCTGGCCTCGGCTTCCTCTGGTTCAACGCGCCGCCGGCGGCGATCTTCATGGGCGACACCGGATCGCTGGCCATGGGCGGCCTGATCGGCACCGTCGCGGTCGCCACCAAGCATGAGATCGTGCTGGTCATCGTCGGCGGATTGTTCGTCGTCGAAATCCTGTCCGTCATCATCCAGGTCGGCTACTTCAAGATGACCGGCAAGCGGGTGTTCCTGATGGCGCCGATCCACCATCATTTCGAAAAGCTCGGCTGGACCGAAAGCCAGGTGGTGATCCGCTTCTGGATCATCGCCGTCATCCTGGCGCTGGTCGGCCTGTCGACCCTCAAGCTGAGATAGGAAGCCCTTTGATCCCCGCCGCATCCTTTTCAGGCAAGCGCGTTTCGCTCTTCGGGCTCGGTGGCTCGGGGATCGCGACGGCGCGCGCGCTGATCGAGGGCGGCGCGGACGTGCTGGCCTGGGACGACAATCCCGACAGTGTGGCCAAGGCCGCCATTGCCGGTATCGCGACCGCTGATTTGCGCGGCGCCGACTGGGCGAAATTCTCGGCCTTCGTGCTGTCGCCTGGTGTGCCGCTGACGCATCCCAAGCCGCATTGGACGGTGGAACTGGCGCGCGGCTCAGGCGTCGAGATCATCGGCGATATCGAGCTTTTCTGCCGCGAGCGGATGCTGAGCGCGCCGACAGCGCCTTTCATCGCCATCACCGGCACCAACGGCAAGTCGACGACGACCGCGCTGACCGCTCATATCCTGAAGGCTGCAGGACGCGATACCCAGATGGGCGGCAATATCGGCCGCGCGGTGATGACGCTCGATCAGCCCGAGCCCGATCGGCATTATGTCGTCGAGTGTTCGTCCTACCAGATCGATCTCGCGCCCTCGATCAATCCGACGGCCGGCATCCTGCTCAATCTGACGCCCGATCATCTCGACCGCCACGGCACCATGCAGCACTACGCCGCGATCAAGGAGCGGCTGGTGGCCGGCAGCGAGACGGCGATCGTCGGCATCGACGATTCCTGGTGCGCGCAGATTGCCGAGCGGCTGGAGCGGGCGGGGCGGCATGTCATCCGCATTTCCAAGCGCCTGCCGCTGACCGACGGCTATTTCGCCGATGGCAGCAATTTGATGGAAGCTGTGCACGGCCGTTACAGCCGTGTCGCCTTCCTCGAAGGCATCGGCTCCTTGCGTGGCCAGCACAATGCCCAGAACGCTCTGGCTGCGGTCGCCGCTTGCCTCAAGGTCGGGCTGGAGCTTGGCGAGATCCAGTCGGGGCTGGAAAGCTTTCCCGGCCTCGCGCACCGCATGGAGCAGGTCGGCCGCAAGGACCATGTGCTGTTCATCAACGATTCCAAGGCGACCAATGCCGATGCTGCGGCGCCGGCGCTGTCGAGCTTCGCGCGCATCTACTGGATCGCCGGCGGCCTGCCCAAGGAAGGCGGCATCGAACCCTTGCGCGGTTTCTTCCCGCGCATCGCCAAGGCCTATCTGATCGGCGAGGCGGCGCCGGCGTTTTCGGCGACGCTGGGCGAGGCCGTGCCCTACGAGATTTCAGGCACGCTGGCCGCGGCGGTCGAGCACGCCGCGCATGATGCGGCTAAGGACGACAGCGGCGAGGCGGTGGTGCTGCTGTCGCCGGCCTGCGCCAGCTTCGACCAGTTCAAGAATTTCGAAGTTCGCGGCGAAGCCTTCAGGCAAGCTGCGAATGCTATCGAGGGTGTGAAACCCATCGGAGGGGCACGATAATGCAGAGCCGTCTCGACAAAAGTCCGGTTGCGACCTGGTGGTGGACGATCGATCGCTGGTTCCTGGCGGCGTTCCTGTCGCTGATGGGCCTCGGTATCGTGCTGTCCTTCGCGGCGAGCCCGGCGGTCGCCGAACGCATCGGCCTCGACAGTTTCCACTTCGCCACCAGGCAGATCATCTTCACCGTACCGGCGCTCGGCGTGATGCTGGCTGTGTCGTTCCTCGATTCCAGGCAGATCCGGCGCATGGCGCTGATCATGCTGTGCCTGATGCTGGTGCTGATGGTGGCGGTGCTCTACATCGGCGTCGAGGTGAAGGGCGCACGCCGCTGGGTGTCGCTTGCCGGCCTGTCGATCCAGCCGTCGGAATTTTTGAAACCAGCCTTCGTCATCATGTGCGCCTGGCTTTTCGCTGAGCACAAGCGCCAGCCCGACATTCCCGGCAATCTGTTCGCCATGTTGCTGCTGGTACTGGTCGTGTCGCTGCTGGTGGCGCAACCGGATCTCGGCCAGACCATGCTGACGACCGGCACCTGGGGCATCATGTTTTTCATGGCCGGGCTGCCCTGGCTGTGGATCGTTGCGCTGGGTGCCGCCGGCGTCGGCGGCGTTTTCGCCGCCTATACGGTGTTCCCGCACGTTGCCCTGCGCATCGACAAGTTTCTTACCGGCGAAGGCGACACATTCCAGGTCGATATGGGACGCGACGCGCTGATCAATGGCGGCTGGTTTGGCGTCGGACCAGGTGAGGGCACAGTCAAGCGGGTCATTCCCGACAGCCATGCCGACTTCGTCTTCTCGGTCGCAGGCGAAGAGTTCGGACTGATCATGTGCTTCTTCATCATGTCGATATTCGCCTTCATCGTGCTGCGCGGGCTCAACACGGCGCTGAAGGAACATGACGATTTCACCCGCTATGCGGTCGGCGGCCTCGTCACCGTCTTCGGCCTGCAGGCGGTCATCAACATGTGCGTTAACCTCCAGCTTGTGCCGGCCAAGGGCATGACGCTGCCGTTCATCTCCTATGGCGGCTCCTCGCAGATCGCCATCGCCATCTCGATGGGGATGGTGCTGGCACTGACACGCAAGCGGCCGGAAAAGCGCAAGCAGATGGGCTTTGGCCTGTCGCAACGCGCCGTGCCGGCGGAGTGATATGGCCAGAGGCGTCATCCTTCTCGCGGCAGGCGGCACCGGTGGGCATCTTTTCCCGGCCGAGGCGCTGGCGCATGAGCTGAACGAGCGCGGCTGGTCGGTGCACCTGGCAACCGACGACCGTGCCGAGCGTTTCGCCGGCCATTTTCCGGCCGCTGCCGTCCACCCGATCCAGTCGGCGACGATGGGCTCGAAAAACCCTTTTGCCCTGCTTGGTGCCTTCTGGAAAATCTGGCGCGGCGTGCGCCAGGCTTCTGCCGTCATCGCCAGGATCAAGCCGGATGCCGTCGTCGGCTTCGGCGGCTATCCGACCTTGCCGCCGCTCTACGCGGCGACACGGCGCAAGGTACCGACCCTGATCCATGAGCAGAACGCGGTGATGGGGCGCGCCAACCGGGCGCTGGCCGGCCGTGTCGACGCGATCGCCGGCGGCTTCCTGCCGCAGGACAGCAGTGCAGCCGGGGTCAAGACGGTGACGACAGGCAATCCGGTCCGGCCTGCGGTGCTGGAAGCGGCCAAGACTGCCTATGCGGCATCTGCCGGGGATCAACCGTTCCGCCTGCTGGTTTTTGGCGGCAGCCAGGGCGCCCAATTCTTTTCCGATGCCGTGCCGGGAGCCATTGCGCTGCTTTCCGACGCCCAGCGCAAACGGCTGGTCATTACCCAACAAGCGCGCGCCGATGACGTGGCGCGGGTCAAGGCGGCCTATGCCACCCTTGGCGTCGCCGTCGAGGTCTCGCCCTTCTTCACCGATATGGCGGCACGCATGGCGGCCGCTCATCTGGTGATCTCGCGTTCCGGCGCCTCGACCGTCTCGGAGATCGCCGTCATCGGCCGGCCGGCACTGCTGGTGCCTTACCCCCATGCGCTCGATCACGATCAGGCGGCGAACGCGGCGGCCCTTGCCGCTGCCGGCGGCGGCGAAGTGCATCCGCAATCCTCGCTCTCGTCCGAACGCATCGCAGCGCTTGTCGGCGGGCTGATGGACGACCCCGGTCGGCTGACGGCGATGGCGGCGGGTGCGAAATCGGCCGGCAGGCCGGACGCGGCACGGTTGCTCGCCGATCTTACAGAGGCTATTGCGTCCAAAAAAACCGTTTCGGATTTCAGGAAGGGGACGCAAGCATGAAGATGCCGCAGACCATCGGCCTTGTGCATTTCATCGGCATTGGCGGCATCGGCATGAGCGGCATTGCCGAAGTGCTGCACAATCTCGGCTACAAGGTGCAAGGGTCCGACCAGGCCGAAAGCGCCAATGTGCAGCGGCTGCGCGACAAGGGCATTGAATGCTTCGTCGGCCATAGGGCCGAGAATCTCGGCGATGCCGAGGTGGTGGTCGTCTCGACGGCGATCAAGAAATCCAACCCTGAGCTGAAGGCCGCGCGCGAAAAGCTGCTGCCGATCGTGCGCCGGGCCGAGATGCTGGCCGAACTGATGCGCTTTCGCCAGGCGGTGGCGATCGGCGGCACGCATGGCAAGACGACGACGACCTCGATGGTGGCGACCTTGCTCGATGCGGGCGGGCTCGATCCGACCGTGATTAATGGCGGCATCATCAATGCCTACGGCACCAACGCCCGCATGGGCGACGGCGAATGGATGGTGGTCGAGGCCGACGAGAGCGACGGCACCTTCCTGAAACTGCCGGCCGAGATCGCGGTCGTCACCAACATCGACCCCGAGCATCTTGACCACTATGGCAGCTTCGACAAGGTGCGCGAGGCGTTCCGCCAGTTTGTCGAGAACGTTCCGTTCTACGGTTTTGGCGTGATGTGCACCGATCACCCCGAAGTGCAGGCGCTGGTCAGCCGCATCGAGGACCGCCGGGTCATCACCTATGGCGAGAATGCGCAGGCCGACGTGCGCTTTACCAATCACCGCATGTCAGGTGCCATTTCGGAATTCGACGTGGTGATCCGCGACCGCAAGACCGGCGGCCAGACTGTCATAGCAGGCCTGCGCCTGCCGATGCCCGGCCGTCACAACGTCTCCAACGCGACGGCAGCAATCGCGGTCGCGCACGAACTCGGCCTGTCGGCCGAGGCGATCAAGAAGGGCCTGTCGTCCTTCGCCGGCGTCAAGCGCCGCTTCACCCATACCGGTTCGTGGGACGGCGTCGAAATATTCGACGATTACGGCCACCATCCGGTCGAGATCTCGGCGGTGCTGAAGGCGGCGCGCAGCGCCACCCAGGGTCGTGTCATCGCCATTGCCCAGCCGCATCGCTTCACCCGGCTGCATGATCTGTTCAACGAGTTTTCCACCTGCTTCAACGACGCCGACACGGTAATGGTGGCGCCGGTCTACGCGGCCGGCGAAGAGCCGATCGACGGCGTCAGCTCGGACGCGCTGGTGTCGCGCATCCGCGCCGGCGGTCATCGCGACGCGCGCTACATCGAGGGCCCGGCGGCGATTGCGCCCATCGTCCGTGATCTGGCCAAGCCGGGCGATTTCGTCGTCTTCCTTGGAGCCGGCAACATCACCCAATGGGCCTATGCGTTGCCCAAGGAGCTTGGCGGGACCGTCTCATGATGCACGGCCAGGCCCTGATCGACAGACTTGGCGACCGGCTTGCCGGCCTGCGTGGCCGCCTGACGCCGAACGCCGAGATGGACAAGATCACCTGGTTCCGTGCCGGGGGGCTGGCTGAAGCGTTGTTCCAGCCGGCCGATGAGGAGGACCTTGCCGCGTTCCTCAAAGCCGTTCCCGAGGAGATACCGCTGACGGTCGTCGGCGTCGGCTCCAACCTTCTGGTCCGCGATGGCGGCATCGAGGGCTTTGTCATTCGGCTTTCGGCCAAGGGCTTCGGCGATGCCGAGGTGATTTCGCCAATCAGGATCAAGGCGGGAGCTGCGACCCCCGACAAGCGCGTCGCAGCGGTGGCGCTCGAGGCCGGCATTGGCGGCTTTCATTTCTACCACGGCATTCCGGGTGCAATCGGCGGTGCGCTGCGAATGAATGCCGGCGCCAATGGCGTCGAGACGCGCGAGCGCGTCATCGAAGTGCGAGCACTCGATCGCAAGGGCAATGTGCAGACGCTGAGCAATGCCGATATGGGATACGCCTATCGCCATTCGGCGGCTCCTTCCGGGCTGATCTTCACCTCCGCCGTGTTCGAAGGCTTTGCCGAGGACAGGGCGACCATCAAGGCTGCGATGGAGGCCGTGCAGAACCATCGTGAGACCGTGCAGCCGATCCGCGAGAAGACCGGCGGCTCGACCTTCAAGAATCCCGACGGCACATCGGCCTGGAAGGAGATCGACAAAGCGGGCTGCCGCGGCCTGATGATCGGCGGCGCGCAGATGTCGCCGATGCATTGCAACTTCATGATCAACACCGGAACCGCGACCGGCTACGACCTTGAATATCTCGGCGAGACGGTGCGCACGCGGGTGCTGGAGAATTCCGGTATCCGGCTGCAATGGGAAATCAAGCGCATCGGCAATTTCCGGCCAGGGCATGCCGTTCAGGAGTTTCTCGGGCAGCTCCTTTAAGGTGCGCTGATATTCAGGTGATGCTCCGCTCCGGTTCTCGAAAGCCATCGTTTTCGACTCGGCCTGACCTGAATCTCGACACACCTAGCGCGTGTTGAAGTTCATGTGATGCATGAACTTCAACGAGGCGAAAAACGGTCCGCGACCGTTGCCGCAAAGACTCAACGACACGCTTTTCGCATCCATTTTCTCAGAAAGTGAATCTCTCGGAATCGTAAGCACTTGCCAGTGAATCAACTCTCTGATTCTCTGCTCGAAAGCGTTTCCTGATTTGAGTCGTTCGACGCGTTTTCAGCGTTTTCCGTCTGGGGGGCAACCTGCCGGGAGACTCTGACTCAATGTTGCGGAAAATCTGGTTTTGGTCCGCCGTGAGAGAGGGGATGCCGGGGAATGAAAAACAAGCATGTGGCCGTCCTGCTGGGTGGTTTTTCGTCCGAGCGGCCCGTGTCCCTGTCCTCCGGAAAGGCTTGCGCCGATGAGCTTGAGAAGGAAGGTTACCAGGTCACCCGCGTCGATGTCGGGCGCGATGTCGGCTCCGTGCTTGCCGAGCTCAAGCCCGATGTCGCCTTCAATGCGCTGCACGGCCCCTTCGGCGAGGACGGTACCATCCAGGGCATCCTCGAATATCTCGGCATTCCCTACACCCATTCCGGCGTGCTCGCCTCGGCTCTGGCCATGAACAAGGAGCAGGCCAAACGGGTTGCCAAGGCGGTCGGCATCGTGGTCGCCGAATCGAAGGTCGCCAGCCGCTTCGCCATCCAGAACAAGCATCCGATGAAGCCGCCCTATGTGGTCAAGCCGGTCAATGAGGGCTCAAGCTTCGGCGTCGTCATCGTGCATGAAGGCCAGTCGCATCCGCCGCAGGTTCTTGGCTCGTCGGAATGGAAATATGGCGATACCGTCATGGTCGAGCGCTACATTCACGGCAGGGAGCTGACCTGCGCGGTGATGGGCGATGTGGCGCTGGGGGTCTGCGAGGTCATCCCGACCGGCCATTCCTTCTACGACTATGATTCAAAATATGTCGCCGGGGGATCAAAGCACGAATGCCCCGCAAAAGTTTCACCGAATATTTACCAAAAAATACAAACACTGGCGCTCAAGGCTCACCAAGCGATCGGCTGTCGGGGCGTTTCCCGGTCGGACTTCCGTTATGACGATCGGCATTCCGAAAACGGCGAGATTGTCTGGCTCGAGGTCAACACCCAGCCGGGTATGACGCCGACGTCCTTGGTGCCTGAAATCGCCGCCCATGCCGGGCACTCGTTTGGCGATTTGTTGAGTTGGATGGTGGAGGACGCTTCGTGTCTGCGTTGAAATGGGGACAGGGTAGGGAGAGGGGCGCGGCCGGTCCGGCGCTGTTCGGCCTGTCGTTGTCGTTGGACCATTTCGTGCTGCCGCGGATGCTGCGCCGCCCGGTGCGCATTATGGCGCGCCTCGGTGTCGGAGAATTCCAGGCGCCACGCTTTTCCGCGGCCATGATGTCGGCCGTGCTGATTTTCTCGAGCAGTGCCTATGGCGCCTATCTCGGCGGTCATGTCGACGGTATCGTGCAGAGCATCACCGCCCGTACCGGATTTGCCGTCGATCAGGTCAAGGTGGTGGGCAATCGCCAGACCTCGGAAATCGATATACTCGACAGGCTTGAACTCGACGGCTGGACGTCGCTGATCGGCTTTAATGCCGAGGCCGCGCGGGAACGAATTGCGACCTTGCCGTGGATCGAGGTCGCGGCGGTGCGCAAGGTCTATCCGCATACGCTGGAAGTGCGTGTCGAGGAGCGTGAGGCTTTCGCGCTCTGGCAGCAGGGTGACGAGCTTTCGGTCATCGAGAGGAATGGCGCCATGATCGCGCCGTTCTCGGGCGGCAAGCAGGTGCTTCTGCCGCTGCTGATCGGCACCGGCGCGCCGGCGAGCGCGCCCGATTTCCTGGCCAAGGTCGAAAAATATCCCGAGCTCGCGAACCGGATCAAAGGTTATATCCGTGTCGGCGAACGGCGCTGGGACCTGAAGCTGGACAATGGCATCACCATCAAGCTTCCCGAGGACGACGAGGATCAGGCGCTCGCCGAACTCGTGAAGATGGATCATGACAACGGTTTGCTGTCGCGCGACATCGCCGCCGTCGACATGCGCCTGACGGACCGGCTGGTCGTGCAGTTGACGGCGGAAGCGGCGACGCAGCGCGAAGCCGCCCTCAACGAGAAACCCAAGAGCCTGAAGCGCAAGCCGGAGACGAAGATATGAGCTGGCTTGGCAGTCCTGGCGATGCCGCGTCGCGCCGGTCTGGCACCCTGACGGTGCTGGATGTCGGTTCGAGCAAGGTCTGCTGCATGGTGGCCAAGCTCAAGCCGTGCGATGACGGCAAGCTGCTGCGCGGCCGTTCGCACCGGATCCAGGTGATCGGCATCGGCCATCAGAAGTCGCAAGGCGTGAAGTCAGGTGTCGTGGTCGATCTCGACAGGGCGGAGCATGCCATCCGCCTTTCCGTCGACGCAGCCGAGCGCATGGCCGGGCTGACGGTCGATTCGCTGATCGTCAACATGACGGCCGGCCGGCTGAAGAGCGAAGCCTTCTCCGCCACCATCAATCTTGGCGGCCACGAGGCCGACGAGGCCGACATCAAGCGCGTTCTCGGTGCTGGCGCCAAGCAGGCGCTGAAGGCCGAGCGCGAAGTGATCCATTCGCTTCCCGTCGGCTTCTCGCTGGATGCCGAACGCGGCGTGCGCGATCCGCGCGGCATGGTCGGCGACGCACTCGGCGTCGACATGCATGTGCTGACCGGCGACGCCGCGCCGATGCGCAATCTGGAGCTGTCCATCAACCGTTCGCATCTGTCGGTCGAGCGCATGGTGGCGACGCCCTATGCCAGCGGGCTGGCGGCGCTGGTCGACGACGAGCTGGAAATGGGTGCGGCCTGCATCGACATGGGCGGCGGCACGACGACGATCTCGGTGTTTTCGGAAGGCAAGTTCGTCCATGGCGATGCCATCGCCATCGGCGGCAACCATGTCACGCTGGACATGGCCAAGGGGCTGTCGACCTCGCTTGATGCCGCCGAACGGCTGAAGGTGATGCATGGTTCGGCGCTGCCCGGCAGCGCCGACGATCGCGACCTGGTCTCGATCCAGCCGATCGGTGACGATGGCGACGTGCCCTTGCAGATCCCGCGCTCGGTGATGACGCGCATCGTGCGCGCCCGCATCGACGAGACGCTCGAACTGCTGCGCGACCGGCTGAACAAGTCCGGCTATGGCAATGCAGTGGGCAAGCGTGTGGTTCTTACCGGCGGCGCCAGCCAGCTTGCCGGCCTGCCGGAGGCGGCGCGCCGCATCCTGGGACGAAATGTGCGCATCGGCCGCCCGCTCGGCGTGGCCGGCCTGCCGGAAGCGGCGAAGGGGCCGGCCTTCTCGGCCGCGGTGGGGCTTCTGATCTACCCGCAGATGGCGAGCTTCGAGAGCCATCCGGCGAAAGGAATTTCCGGTCTCAAAATGACCGGAACGGGCGGAAAACTGCATCGCATGAGTCAGTGGTTGAGAGACAGTTTCTAAAATTGACGGGGACAGCCCCATAGGCGGCCGCGGCGGCGAAGCGGCGTGAAAGGCAAAGGACGGAGACAATGACCATCAATCTGCAAAAGCCGGACATCACCGAGCTTAAGCCGCGCATCACCGTGTTCGGTGTCGGCGGCGGCGGCGGCAATGCCGTCAACAACATGATCACCGCCGGTTTGCGCGGCGTCGAGTTCGTGGTGGCCAACACCGACGCTCAGGCGCTGACCATGTCGAAGGCAGGCCGCCTGATCCAGCTCGGCGCTCACGTCACCGAGGGGCTCGGTGCGGGATCGCAGCCGGAAGTCGGCCGTGCAGCGGCGGAAGAGTGCATCGATGAAATCCTCGATCACCTGACCAACACCCATATGTGCTTCGTGACAGCCGGCATGGGCGGCGGCACCGGCACCGGTGCTGCTCCCGTCGTTGCCCGCGCAGCGCGCGAAAAGGGCATCCTCACCGTCGGCGTCGTCACCAAGCCGTTCCACTTCGAAGGCCAGCGCCGCATGAAGACCGCGGACTTCGGCATCGAGGAATTGCAGAAATGCGTCGATACGCTGATCGTCATCCCCAACCAGAACCTGTTCCGGCTGGCCAATGACAAGACCACCTTCGCCGATGCTTTCGCCATGGCCGACCAGGTGCTCTATTCCGGTGTCGCCTGCATCACCGACCTGATGGTCAAGGAAGGCCTGATCAATCTCGACTTCGCCGACGTGCGCTCGGTCATGCGCGAGATGGGCAAGGCGATGATGGGCACCGGCGAGGCTTCGGGCGAGGGCCGCGCGATGGCCGCCGCCGAAGCGGCGATCGCCAACCCGCTGCTCGACGAGACCTCGATGAAGGGCGCCAAGGGCCTGCTGATCTCGATCACCGGCGGCCGCGACCTGACGCTGTTCGAAGTCGACGAAGCGGCGACCCGTATCCGCGAGGAAGTCGACCAGGACGCCAACATCATCCTGGGCGCCACTTTCGACGAGGAACTCGAAGGCGTCATCCGCGTCTCGGTGGTTGCCACCGGCATCGACAAATCGGCGGCTGAAATCGCCGCTGCGCCGATCTCGATCCGCACGGCGCCTCCGAAGCCGGTCAGCCGCCCGGTGGCTCAGATCGCGGAGGCTCGCCCGGCGCCTGTTCAGCAGGCGGCCTACGAGCCACGCGCTGTCGACCCTGTCGCCGAAGCCATCCAACTGGCCGAAGCCAATGCCGCGGCGATGGCGCAGGCGCGCCCGGCTCCTGTCGCTCACGCAGAAGATTTCCGCCCGCAGAGCAAAATCTTCCAGGCGCCGCCAGCACAGCCGATGCCGCAGCCGGTGGTCCAGCAGATGCAGCCGGCCCCGCAGCCGCGCGAGATGCTGCGCGAAGCCCCGCAGCCTGTTGCCATGGCGCCTCAGCGTATGCCGCGCGTCGAGGACTTCCCGCCGGTCGTCAAGGCCGAGGTGGATGCCAAGAGCCGCCCGGTTGACCACGAGAACAACAGCGGACCGATGGGCCTGCTGAAGCGCCTGACCAACGGACTGACCCGCCGCGAGGAAGAACCCGCAAGGCTGCAGCCGGCGCAGCCGCGCGAGCCCAAGCTGCGCCAGGCCGCGCCCGAAGTGCGCCGCCTCGCCAGCCAGGATGCGCAGCTCTATGCGCCGCGCCGTGGCCAACTCGACGATCAGGGCCGCCTGACGCCGCAGGTGAGGACGACTCAGGAAGACGATCAGCTGGAGATTCCGGCGTTCCTGCGCCGCCAGGCCAACTGATTGGTAAACGGACTGTAACATTTGTTAACAGGCAAGCGAGGAATCGCTTGCCTGTTAACGTTTTAAATGATGTGATTTCAACAACTTACAAAGTCGCACCCATTCCAGTTCGCGGTTACACAGAGTAAGAAACCGTGATTTGGAGTCTCCCTGACGGGACATTATCTTCGCTGCCTACGATCATCGGTTTGCCGGGATTTCGGGGGAAGTCGCCCTGCCAGCCGATTCACACAAGAGCCGCGCCCTCGGGCTGGAGAAGCGGACCTAGGCATTACGGGCTTATGGGGATTGTCTTGCACGACTATCAGACGACATTGAAGACGCGCGCGTCGCTTACCGGCACCGGCGTCCACAGCGGCAAGGAAGTGTCCATCAGCTTCATGCCGGCGGATGCCGACACCGGCATCGTTTTCCAGCTTTTCAACGGTGCCGAGCAGGGCCGCGAGTTTCGTGCCCTGGTTTCGGAAGTCGGCGCCACCGACCTGTGCACCATGCTTGGTGATCCCGCCGGCGAGCATATCGCCACGGTCGAGCACATCATGGCGGCGCTGTTTGGGCTCGGCATCGACAATGTCGCTGTCGAGATCGACGGTTCCGAGGTTCCGATCTTCGATGGCAGCGCCATGGCGTTCGTCGAAGCCATCGACCAGGCGGGCATCGAGACGCTTTCGGTCAAGCGCCGCTATATCAGGGTCATCAAGCCGGTCCGCATCGAGAACGGCGCCTCGTGGGCGGAGTTTCGGCCCTATGACGGAACCCGTTTCGAGATCGAGATCGACTTCGAAAGCCCGGCGATCGGCCGTCAGCTGTTTGCCTCCGACCTCAATGCCGATATTTTCCGTCGCGACATCGCGCGCGCCCGCACCTTCGGCTTCATGAAGGATGTCGAGCGGCTGTGGGCTGCAGGCTATGCGCTCGGCTCCTCGCTGGAGAATTCGCTAGTGATCGGCGACGACAACCGCGTCATCAACATGGGCGGCCTGCGCTATCCCAACGAATTCGTGCGCCATAAAACGCTGGATGCCATGGGCGACCTGGCGCTGGCCGGCGCCCGCTTCATCGGCTGCTTCCGCTCCTATCGCGGCGGCCACAGGATGAATGCCGCGGCCCTGCGCCGCCTGCTGTCGGATCGCACGGCGTTCGAGATCGTCGAGACGACGCGCCGGGAGCGTGGCCGCAGCGCCGAGATGAACGCCGTCAACGCGCCGCTCTACGCGCCCTGGATGATCTGATTTTCCCAGTTTTTTCGGGTTCCATGGGCGATTGCGCGTGTTGCAGGAATGCACCACCTGCCAGTGAAATTGCATTGATGTCCAAGCTGCGTCCGGCCGCCACAAAAATGTGCGATTGGCCGGAGATAGCGTTGCCGGGCAAGGCGGTTATGGTTTATGGCTGCTGCCGTCGATTAGTGCATGTCGTTCAAAAGTGGGGACCAGTTTTGAAACAATGGCATGTAACTGGCATTGAAATAGCGCCGAAAGGGCGAGATCCAATCATGTTCTTCAAGCGAGTTGGTCAATTGAAAGCACCGCAGAGGGCCGTTTTCCTGGCGCTTTCAGTAGTTGTTCCATCGCTCTTCCTGTCGGCCTGCATGTCGTCGGAGAAAGATATCGACCTGTCGACCTATGTCGACCAGACCGAGCCGGCCGATGTTCTCTACAACCAGGGCCTTGCCAATCTCAATGCCGGGCGCCTGCAGGAGGCGAGCCGCAAGTTCGACGCCGTCGACCGCCAGCATCCCTATTCGGAATGGGCCCGCAAATCGATGGTGATGGGCGCTTTCGCCGACTATCGCCAGGGCAATTACGATGAGGCTATCGGCTCGGCCAAGCGCTATCTCACGCTTTACCCGTCGACCGATGACGCTGCTTATGCGCAGTACATCATCGGCTTGAGCTACTACCGCCAGATCAAGGACGTGACGCAGGACCAGAAGGAAGCGCGTCAGACCGTTCAGACGATGCAGGATCTGGTGACGCGCTGGCCGACATCGGAATATGTCGACGACGCCAAGGAAAAGATCCGCTTCGCCAACGATCAGTTGGCAGGCAAGGAGATGCAGATCGGCCGCTACTATCTCGAGCGGCGTGAATACATCGCCGCCGTCAAGCGCTTCCGCACCGTGGTCGAGAACTATTCCAACACGCGCCATGTCGAGGAGGCGCTCGCACGTCTGACCGAAAGCTATTACGCGATGGGTCTGACTTCGGAGGCGCAGACCGCCGCCGCGGTGCTCGGCACCAACTACCCTGACAGCTCGTGGTACAAGGATTCCTACAAGCTCTTGCAGAGCAATGGGCTTGCACCGCGCGAAAATGCAGGGTCGTGGATATCCAAGGCCGGAAAGATGATCACCGGCGCCTGACGTATGAGCATCGACTGAAGCGTTCACAGCGCTTTTCGGATTGATCCGGTGCTCAAACAAAAAGATAGTGCGGCGCTGCGACTGCAAATGGTCGCGTGCCGTTCTAGATTCGGGTTCTGATGCTTTCCAGACTGTCGATCCGCGATATCGTCCTGATCGAGAAGCTGGATATCGACTTCCAGCCGGGTCTTTCGGTGCTGACCGGCGAAACCGGTGCCGGCAAATCCATCCTGCTCGATGCCCTGTCGCTGGCGCTCGGTGCGCGTGGCGACGCGTCGCTGGTGCGTCATGGCGCGGCGCAAGGCCAGGTCATCGCCGTCTTCGACGTGCCGCGCAATCATCCGGCGCGTGCGCTGCTTGCCGACAATGCGATTGAGGATGACGGCGACATCATCCTGCGCCGCCTGCAGACGGCGGATGGCCGCACCCGTGTCTTCGTCAACGATCAGCCTTCGAGCGTCACGCTGATGCGCGATGTCGGGCGCGCGCTGGTCGAGATCCACGGCCAGCACGATGAACGCGCGCTGGTCGATCCCGGCGCGCATCGCGAGGTGCTTGATGCTTTCGGTGGCCATCTCGGCGCCGTCCGCTCGACCGGCGAGGCATGGCGGCACTGGCGCGCCTGCGAGCAGGAGCTGTCGCGCCACCGCGCCAAGGTGGCGGCGGCCGCGCGCGAGGCCGACTATTTGCGCGCCGCGGTGGCGGAGTTGACGAAGCTCGATCCGCAGCCGGGTGAGGAGACGGATCTCGCCGAACTGCGCGCATCGATGATGCGAGTCGAGAAGATCGCTTCCGAAATCCATGATGCGCAGGATGTGCTGTCCGGCCCGTCCTCGCCCTTGCCGCAACTGGCCAGCCTGCTGCGGCGGCTGCAGCGCAAGGTGACTGAGGCGCCCGGCCTGCTCGACGACGTCGTCAAGTCGCTCGACGAGGCGATGTTGTCGCTTGACGCGGCGCAATCGGGGGTCGAGGCAGCACTGCGCGCCACCGAATATGATCCGCAGCGGTTGGAGAAGGCGGAGGAGCGGCTGTTTTCGCTGCGCGCGGCCTCGCGCAAGCACAGCGTCGCCGTCGACGATCTGGCGCAGCTTCGCGACACGATGTCGGCCGATCTTGCCGATCTCGATGCCGGCGAGGAGCGCCTGCACGGGCTGGAAAAGCAGGCCGCCGCGGCACGCGAGACCTACGACATTGCCGCCGCGCAGCTGTCCTCGCTTCGCCATGCGGCGGCGGTCGGCCTGACCAAGGCGGTGATGGCGGAATTGCCGGCACTCAAGCTCGAACGCGCCGCCTTTATCGTGGAAATGAAGAGCGAGGCCGAGAGCCGCATGGAAGAGGGCATCGACCAGATCGAATTTTGGGTGCGCACCAATCCAGGCACGCGGCCCGGGCCGATGATGAAAGTAGCGTCCGGCGGCGAACTTTCGCGCTTCCTTCTGGCGTTGAAGGTTGCGCTGGCCGACCGCGGCTCGGCGCCGACGCTGGTTTTCGATGAAATCGATACTGGGGTGGGCGGCGCTGTCGCCGACGCGATCGGCCAGCGGCTGGCGCGGCTGTCGAAGCGCGTCCAGGTGCTCTCGGTGACGCATGCGCCACAGGTCGCGGCACGCGCGGCGACGCATTTCCTGATCTCCAAATCCGGCACCACCGACCGTGTCGCCACCGGCATTGCCGAGATGGACCGGCCGGCGCGGCAGGAAGAGATCGCGCGCATGCTGGCCGGCGCCACCATCACCGACGAGGCCCGCGCCGCCGCCGAGCGGCTGCTGCGCGAAAATACCACGGCGGCATAAGAACAGCTGATGTCAGGGATCGAGTCAGGATATGGCTCCATCCTGCTGTTCAGGAATGATTTTCCAAGAATCCTGATCTATTGTGGCGGGCCACCGTCCGGGGAAGGAAAGTATGTCCGAAAAACCAGTCGATGCCCTGACCGAAAGCGAGGCCGAAGCCGAGCTGAAGCGCCTGGCGGAAGAGATCGCCGAGCACGACCGGCGCTACCATACCGAAGATGCGCCTGTTATCACCGATGCCGAGTATGATGCGCTGGCGCGGCGCAACCTTGCCATCGAGGAGCGCTTTCCGGCGCTGGTGCGCGAGGATTCGCCATCGCTCAGGGTCGGAGCAGCGCCCGCGGAAGGCTTTACCAAGGTGCGCCATGCCGTGCCGATGCTCAGCCTTGCCAAGGCCTATACCGACGATGATGTCACGGATTTCATCGAACGCGGGCGGCGGTTCTTCGATCGCGACAAGGAACTCGACATTGCGTTCACGGCCGAACCGAAGATCGACGGGCTATCGGCTTCGCTGCGTTACGAAAACGGTGTGTTCGTGCAGGGCGCAACGCGTGGCAACGGCGCCGTCGGCGAAGACATCACCGCCAATTTGAAGACCATCGCCGACATCCCTGCAAAGCTGAAAGGCTCGGGCTGGCCCGAAACCATCGAGATACGCGGCGAGGTCTACATGACCTATGCGGAATTCGAGGCGCTGAAGCAGCGCTCGGCCGCCGTCGGCGGCCAGGACTACGTCAATCCGCGCAACACGGCGGCCGGGTCGCTGCGCCAGAAGGATCCGTCCGTCACCGCCAGCCGAAACCTCAAATTCTTCGCCTATGCCTGGGGTTACACGACAGCGGATCCGGCTCCGACCCAGTATGATTCGGTGCAGAAATTCGCCGAGTGGGGGTTCAAGATCAGTCCGCTGATGGTGCGGGCGAAATCGGCCGAGGAGTTGATCGCGCATTATCATCGGATCGAGGAGCAGCGCTCCGCGCTCGGCTACGATATCGACGGCGTCGTCTACAAGGTCGACCAGCTGGAGTTGCAACGCCGCTGGGGCTTCGTCACCGGCGAACCGCGCTGGGCGATCGCGCATAAATTTCCGGCCGAACAGGCGATGACGACCGTTCAGAAGATCGACATCCAGGTCGGCCGTACCGGTACGCTGGCGCCGGTCGCGCGGCTGGCGCCGGTCACGGTCGGCGGCGTCGTGGTCGAGAACGTCACGCTGCACAATGAGGATTACATCAAGGGCCTGGACTCGACCGGCCAGCCGATCCGCGACGGCATCGACGTGCGCATCGGCGATACGGTCGTGATCCAGCGGGCAGGCGATGTCATTCCGCAGATCGTCAGCGTCGTCATCGACAAGCGGCCGGCCGATGCCGTGCCGTACGAATTCCCGCACACCTGTCCGATCTGCGGCTCGCCGGCGACGCGCGAGATCAACGAGAAGACCGGCAAGGAGGATTCCCGCCGCCGCTGCACCGGCGAGCTGATCTGCCCGGCGCAGGCGGTGGAAGGATTGCGCCACTTCGTGTCGCGCGGTGCCCTGGACATCGAAGGCCTTGGTGCCGAGAACATAGACACCTTCTTCAATGCGGGATTGATCAGGACCGCCGCCGATATTTTCACGCTCAGGGATCGCCGTCCGGCTGTCACCAGGGCGCTGGCGGAACGGCGCGAGGAACAGGCGAGGCAGCGCGAGGCCGCATCGGGCAAGACGCGCAAGAACGTGCGCAGCGTCGAGGACCGCAATTATGAGGGCCTCGACAAGCTGTTCGCGGCCATCGATTCGCGCCGCGAGCCGGAGCTCGATCGCTTCATCTTCGCGCTCGGCATCCGCCATATCGGCGAAACGACAGCCGCCGTGCTTGCCCGCACCTTCTCGACCATCGAGGAACTGATCCGCGTCGGCAAGGAGACAGCGGCAGCGGAGGATCCGCATAGTGTCTTCCCGTCGGTCAACGGCATTGGCGACACGGTGATCGATGCGCTTCGCGACTTCTTCGGCAATGAGCGCAATGACGACGTGCTTGATGCGTTGCTCCGCCAAGTCAAGCCGAAGCCGTATATCGTCAACGTCTCGGCCGACAGCGAGGTCGCCGGCAAGACGGTCGTCTTCACCGGCTCGCTGGAAAAGATGACACGCTCCGAGGCCAAGGCGATGGCGGAGCGCCTCGGCGCCAAGGTCGCGGGCTCGGTTTCGGCGAAGACGGATCTGGTGGTCGCCGGGCCGGGTGCCGGCTCCAAGCTCAAGCTCGCCAGCGAACTCGGCATCGAGGTCATCGACGAAGATGCCTGGCTGGCGCGGATCGGCAAGGCCTGATGGACGGCGCATTCAAAGGGTTCGGCCCAAAAGCCATTCCGTTCCTCAAGGCGCTGGATTTCCACCAGAACCGAGAGTGGTTTTGGGAGAACCGTGACCTGTTCGAACAGGAATTGCGCGATCCGCTCAGTGATCTCGTCGACGCGCTGACCGAGCGCTTCGCCGAGGCCGGGCTTGGCCTGCGCGGGGATCGCAAGAAGTCGCTGTTCCGCATCAATCGCGACGTGCGCTTCGCCAAAGACAAGCGGCCCTACAACAGGCATTTATCGGCCATCCTGTCGCCCGACGGCACCAAGATGGAGCAGGGCGTGTTCTACGTGCATATCGGGCTTGAGCGCTGCTTTGCCGACATTGCCTGGTGGCAGCCGGAGCCGGCGCTGCTGCTGGCGATGCGCAAAGCCATCGCGACGAAGCCGGACAGGTTTCGCGCCCTGGTGGCGGCGTTGAAGAAGAACCGGCTTGAACTCGAGACCGAAGGCCGCATGAAGCGTACGCCACGCGGCTTCGAGGAAATCAGCGATGCCGACCTTGTCGCCGCCATCCGCAACCGGCATTTTGTCGTCCAGCATGTTATCGATCCCGGGGGAATCCATACGGCTGATCTGGTCGACGAGCTCGTCGATTTCACCTTGCGCGCCAAGCCGCTGCTCGACTGGGGCAGGGCGATCGAGGGCAAGATCCTGAAGGAATAAGCGTCTAACTCAGCCGATCCAGCGATCATTTCCGCTGATCGTTTGGCTCAAGCGAATTCGTGTGACACGGCAAGCCGCGCCACCTACATACCGCGCTTCCCTTGTTGTTGTGCATGTCGTTACCCCCTTTTGGGCGACATGCATCAGGAGTGGTTGATGGCGACGGACGTAATTTCCGAGAGCGGCGACAGAAGCGATTTCTGGCAAGGCGTGCGGCTGTCGATGCCTGTGGTGGTGGCCTCGGCGCCGTTTGCGGTGCTGTTCGGCGCGCTGGCCGTGGACAATGGCTTCTCGGTCCTGGAAGCCTTTCTGATGAGTGCGCTGGTCTATGGCGGCGCCAGCCAGATGGTCGGCATCCAGCTGTTCGGCCAGCATGTGGCGCCGTGGCTGATCGTGCTGTCGATCTTCGCCGTCAATTTCCGCCACGTGCTCTATTCCGCCGGCATCGGCCGGCGCATCGCGCACTGGCCTGTCATCCAGCAGGTACTAGGCTATTTCATCCTCACCGATCCGCAATTCGCGGTGGCCGAGGCGAGGGCGCAATCCGGCCAGACGGTCGGCTTTGCCTGGTATCTGGGACTTGGCTTGCCTGTCTATCTGTTCTGGATCGTCGAAAGCGCGCTTGGTGCGCTGTTCGGCAAGCTGATCCCCGACACGCACGCGCTGGGCATCGATTTCCTGCTGCCGATCTATTTCCTCGGTCTCGTGCTGGGCTTCCGCAAGCGGCCTCTGTGGCTGCCGGTGGTCATTGCCAGCGCTGCCGCCTCCATCATCGCCTACAAGACCGTGGGCTCGCCCTGGCATGTCTCGATTGGCGCTGTTGCCGGTGTGCTGCTGGCGGTCATCCTGCCTCCCCACCATAGCGGCGTAAAGGCACGGCCATGAGCACGACCTTCTGGATCATTATCGCCGGCGCAATCGCGACCTATCTGACGCGCATCGGCGGGCACCTGGTGATATCGCGCTTCGATACCATCCATCCCCGCGTCGAGGCCGGCCTCAATGCCGTGCCGGCGGCGGTGCTGACGACGCTGGTAGCGCCCGAGCTGTTGAACGCCGGCCCGGCGGAATGGGCCGCACTGGTGGTCACCGCCGTGGTTTCGCTGCGCGGTGGGTTGATGGCGATGTTTTTGGCGGGCGCGGCGGTATTGATCGTGGCGCGGCAGTTCGTCGGGTAGGGCGTATCGATATTCAGGTGATGACGGCCTGCAAACGGCGGCTTCCTGCGCTTCCCCGTTCTACCGCGTCGCGGTAGAACTGAGCTCACGTACCCAAAAGTACGCTCCGCTCCGGTTCACGGAACCCATCGTTTTCGGCTCGTCCTGACCTGAATTCCGCCACGCCCTCGGCGCCTCAGAAAATCAGATCTTCGCGTCGTGCGGCAGCGGCGCGGTGGCCTTCTCCAGCCAGGCCAGCGTTTCGCCGTCGAGCATCGGGCCGATTTCGGCCAGCACGCGCGCGTGGTACGAGTCCAGCCAATGCAGCTCGTCACGCGTCAGAAGGTCCGACTGCACCAGCCTGGTATCGATCGGCGCCAGCGTCAGCGTCTCGAAGCCGTGCATGGCGATGTCGCCGCCCTCGATCTCTTGCGCCGGCGTCACCAGGATCAGGTTCTCGATGCGGATGCCGTAGGAGCCTTCCTTGTAGTAGCCGGGCTCGTTGGACAGCATCATGCCTTCGAGCAGCTTTTCGGTGCCGGTGCGGGCGATACGCTGCGGGCCTTCATGCACGGCCAGATACGAGCCGACGCCATGGCCGGTGCCGTGGGCGAAGTCGCAGCCGTGCTTCCACAGCGCCATGCGCGCGACGGCATCGATCTCGGAGCCGCGCGTGCCGGCGGGAAAGCGCAAGGTGGAAATGCCGATCATGCCTTTCAGCACCAGGGTGAAGCGTTCGCGCATCTCCTGCGTCGGCTGGCCGATCGGCACGGTGCGGGTGATGTCGGTAGTGCCGTCCTGATACTGCGCGCCGGAATCGAGCAGGAACAGCTCGCCGGCCTGCAGCTTGCGGCTGGTGGCGCGCGACACGCGGTAATGCATGATGGCGCCGTTCGGGCCGGCGCCCGAAATGGTGTCGAAGGAGACGTCGCGCAGCGGCATCTGGGTTTCCTCGCCGGTCCGCCGGCGCTGTTCCTCCAGCCTGGTGACGACAGCGATCTCGTCGATCGAGCCGGGTTTTTGCCGCTCCAGCCAGCACAGCAATTTCGCCACGGCCGCACCGTCACGCCGATGCGCGGCGCGCGAGCCGTTGATCTCGGCCTGGTTCTTGGTGGCGCGCGGGATTCGGGCAGGATCTGCTGCTGCAATGACGGCGCCGCCATTGTCCTCGACCAGCATGCGCAGCCGGTCAGCCGCCAGCACCGGGTCGAGCGCGATTTTCGCGCCACTCTTGGCAAGCGCTGTGATCGCGGCTTCGAATTCGCCGGGCTCATGCGGCTCGGCGAGCTGGGTGAGGTAGGCGGCGACCTGGCGCGAGAATTTGCGCTTATCCATGAAAAGCTGGTGCGACCCATCGGCGGCGAGGATGGCGAAGCCGAGCGCCAGCGGCGTGTGCGGCACGTCGCCGCCACGGATGTTGAAGGCCCAGGCGATGGAGGAGGGGTCGGTCAGCACCGCATGGGTGGCGCCGTCCTTGGCGATCGCCGCCGCCAGCCGCGCCAGCTTGTCCTTGGCGAGCTCGCCGGCAAAGCCGATCGGGTGGAGCTCGACCGGGGCCACCGGCGCGTCGGGCTGATCCTTCCAGATGATGTCGATCGGGTTCTTGTCGAGCGGCACCAGTACGGCGCCGTTCTTGTCGACTGAGGCCTGCAGCGCCTTGACCTCGCTGATCGTGTGCAGCCATGGATCGAAGCCGAGCCGTGCGCCCTTGCCAAGATTGTCTTTCAGCCAGACAGCCGGCGGATTGTCGACCAGGCTTTCGATCGAAAAGACGTCGAGATCGACCTCGCTGCGCACCTGCAGCGTGTAGCGCCCGTCGACAAAGACGAAGGCGCGGTCGCGCAGGACGATGGCGACGCCGGCCGAGCCGCTGAAGCCGGTCAGCCATTTCAGCCGCGCCGAACGATCGGCGACATATTCGCCCTGATGCTCGTCGGCACGCGGGACGATGAAGCCGTCCAGCCCGTTAACTTCAAGCCATTGGCGCAGCAGCGCCACGCGCGGTTTGCCGACGGCCGGGTCGCCCGCGGAATCGAAGGTCTGGAACATGGTGGGCCTCCTGCAGTCCGCGCAACCGTAACGTACGGTCGCGGAAATCGGAATCGATTTCCGGCTGCGTGCAACCTGCTACAGCATCGCCGGACTGACAACTGGGGGAATTTGGTCCAGGCTCGGTCGGTGCCGGTCTAGTGCTTCAGGTGGATCGTCACCCAGCCCTCGCGGTGCAAGGTTCTGACATGGCGGAAATTCTGGCCGACATAGGCCGAGATGACCGCGTCCCGCTGGCGCTCGAGGATGCCCGACAGCACGATCGAGCCGCCAAGTGCGATATGATGGGCCATTTGCGGCGCCAGCCGCATCAGCGGCCGCGCCAATATGTTGGCGACGATCAGATCGAAGGGCGCGCGCTTGCCGAAGATCGGATGGTGAAAGCCGGGCGCGGTTGCTGTTTCCACCAGTGCCTTGACGTGGTTGAGCCGCGCATTGGCGGCAGCCACCCGCACCGCCACCGGATCGATGTCGGTGGCCAGCACCGGAATATGCGCCAGCTTGGCGACGGCGATCGCCAGTACCGCGCTGCCGGTGCCGAGGTCGAGCGCATTGCGCGGGTGTTCGCGCCGGACCACTCTTTCCAGCATTTCCAGGCAGCCGGCGGTGGTGCCGTGATGGCCGGTGCCGAAGGCGAGGCCGGCTTCGATTTCGATGGCGAGTTCGCCGCTGTGGCGTTTCCTGCGGTCATGTGCGCCGTGGACGAAGAAACGTCCGGCACGCACCGGCTTCAGCTCTTCCAGCGAATGCGCCACCCAGTCGATGTCGGGCAGGGGCTCGCGCTCGATCGGCTTCGACAGGGAAAGGCCGGCAAGGATGTCCTTCAAGCGGGTCTCGACCGCATCGACGTCGCCATCGGCATAGAGCGACACTTCGTGGATGTCCTTGTCCTCGTCGACCTCCAGGACGGCGATCGGCAGCCCCTCTTCCTCGAAGGCCGCCTCAAGCGCCGCGAAAATGCTGACGGACTCGATCTTTCCGGTGGTGAAGTAAAGGCGCGTCTGGGTCATGAAATGGTAATCAGCCTTTCGCCGCCAGCCGCTTCAGCTTGGCGATGGCCGTATCGGCGCTTTCGCCGTAGGCGATTGTGCCGGCAAAATCGCCCTTGGCGTTGAGCAGCAGCACCGAGGCGGTATGATCCATCGTGTAGTCGCCGTCGCCAGTGTCGACCTTCTTCCAATAGATGCCGAACGACTTGGCCATGGCATGGACCTTGTCCGGAGCGCCCGTGATGCCGACGATACGGTCGGAGAAATTGCTGACATAGGCGTTCATCACCTCAGGCGTGTCGCGCTCCGGATCGACCGATACGAAATAGGCGTGCAGGTTCTTGCCGTCGTCGCCGAGCGTCTTCAGCCAGCCGGCCAGTTCGAACAGCGTGGTCGGGCAGACCTCGGGGCAATGGGTGAAGCCGAAGAAGACGACGCTGGGCTGGCCCCGGAAGGCGGCTTCGGTGATCGGCGCGCCTTTCTGGTCGACCAGAGTAAAGGCGGCCCCGAATGGCTCGCCGCCATAGTGGCCGCGATACCAGTCGAAGGTCAGCCAGCCGATGCCGGCCGCCATCAGGACGAGAATACCGACCAGGATAGAACGCATCATCAGAAAAGTCCGTCTGCAGAAATCGTCGCGCCGGCTCAATGCCGCGCCTGTGTGACAGTCTTAGCGGTTTGGCCCCGCACAGGCAAAGTGCCGCGTTGCCGCAACCGCTGCGGTGTCGACCTATGTGCTTGCAAAGCCGGGCTGCTCGCCCCACCTGTGACCGGCAACTCGAACCGCAGGAGGGTCCCTTGCAACGACTGATTGGGCACGGACTGATTGGGCGAAGACTGATCGGCGGTGCCTTGGCCGCGTGCGTTGTCCTAGGTGCCGGGGCCGCTGTGGCCGATGAAGTCGGCAAGGTCGGCGTCGACTGGCTCGGCAACGACATCATCGTCGAGGCGATCAAGGACCCCAAGGTGGAGGGCGTGACCTGCCATGTCTCCTATTTCGATCGCGGCATCATCGATCGCCTGCACAAGGGCAACTGGTTCGAGGATCCGTCCGATTCCTCGATCTCCTGCCGCCAGACCGGCCCGATCACCATCGGCGACATCGACATGAGCGAGGGCGGCGAGGAAGTGTTCAAGCAAGGCATCAGCCTGATCTGGAAGAAGCAGGTGGTGAACCGTATCTACGACAAGGCCAACGAGACGCTGATCTATCTCTCGCATTCGCGCCAGGTGCAGAACGGCTCGGCGAAAATGTCGGTCACCACCGTGCCGCTCTACGGCCAGAACGTGGTGTGGAGCAAAGGCAAGCCGCAATAGGCGATTCAGTTCCTTCCCGGGCGCACGATTGGCCCCGCTTGCGGGACCAATCGCCTGGGCGAATCCTTGCCGGGAAACGATCTGACGGACGATTGGCCCCGCTTGCGGGACCAATCGCCTAGGGGTAAAGCCGCCGGCATGGACCGTTCCGAAGATCTCGTCCCGAAAGACCCCGAGCCACGCATCCATCCGACCGCGGAGTTGAAGGCGTGCAAGCTTGGGCGTTATGCCTCGATCGGCGAGCGGGTGGTGCTTCGCGAGGTCACCGTCGGCGACTTCTCCTATTTCGAACGCCATTCGGAAGCGATCTACACGACGATCGGCAAATTCTGCTCGATCGCCGCCAACAGCCGCATCAATGCGCTGGAGCATCCCATAGAGCGGCTGACCCAGCACAAGCTCAGCTACCGGCCGAACGAGTATTTTCGCTGGCTGGGCGTCGATGCCGCCTTCCGCGAACGGCGGCAGGCGAAAGCCGTGACCATCGGCCATGATGTCTGGATCGGCCACGGCGCGGTGATCATGCCCGGGGTCACCATCGGCAATGGCGCGGTGGTTGGCGCCAACGCAGTGGTGACGCGTGATGTGCCGCCCTACGCGATCGTCGCCGGCGTGCCGGCGAAGGCTCTCCGGCCACGCTTCGCTCCGGATATCGCGGCGCGGATCGAAGCTCTCGCCTGGTGGAACTGGCCGGTCGAAAAGCTCGCCAGAGCGGTTCCCGACATGCAGGCAATGCCGATCGAAGCATTCCTCGATCGTTGGGAAAACGACGCCATCTGACCAGCTCAAGACGTCGACGGTAACCAATTTTCTTAACGTAAAATATTAAAGTTAAGAAATGGAAAACGGATTGTATCCGTGAAATTAAACACCCCAAGGTTGCAAGACTTTCGGCAAAATGCACTACTCGTTTCGGGGGTAAGTCGTAAGAAGTCGAAGAAAACACTACTAGCAACAATGGAGAGAAGTCATGAAGAAGTTCGCTTTTGTACTCACCGCTGCTATGGTTTCGTTCTCGACTGTCGGCGCCTATGCCGGCGGCTGGGGAGGTAGCTCGGGTAGCCTGATCAATGTGTCGCCGTCCATCGGTGTCGGCCAGGTGACCGCGCTCAATGGCATCCTGAGTGGCAACAACATCCTGAGCGGCAATGTCGTCCAGGGCATTCTGAACGGCAACAAGACCAACGTCCTTACCGGCGTTCTCAGCGGTATCGGCGTCAATGTCCTTGGCGGCAACAGCTACAAGCTGGGCGGCCGTCACTGAGCAGGAAAGTCACGGGCATCCTTATGTCACGTGTCGTGGGCAGGAGGGTCTTCAACACCCTCCTGCCTCCGCTTGTGGGCCTACCCAGTCAAGCGCGGGAATGAGCTAGATCTTCGCCCGCAGGCCCACAAATGCATCGACCGTGTGTTCGCGCTCGTCGATCACGGTCTTGAAGGTCTCGGAAACGTCGACGCGAACGACAATGGCCATCGATTTGGTCGCGTTGTAGGTCGCTTCGGCATAGACGCCCTTGCGGCGCTCCTGGTTCTCGTAGAGCAAATTGTCCTTGAGCTCATAGAAGATGCCGGAAGCGATGCCGAGGTTTTCGCGCACCTTCATGCCCAGTTCCAATTCCGCGCGCTGCAGCCACGAAGCCAGGGGGTCGTCGGTTTCGGACGTTTCATAGCGACCGAAATAGGTGCCGCGCAGCTCGAAGCCGTGCGGCAGAGGCTTGCCGAACGTGACTTGCCAGGTCGGACGCCAGCGCTGGTAGATGTTATCGGCGCCACGCAGGAACTGCGCACCCAGCGCCACGCCGAGCGTCGAACCATCGGTGGCCTTGTAGGCCGCCTCGGCGCGCAGCGTATAGGCGTTGAACGACAGGAACAGCGGCGGGTAACCGATTTCCTCGACGCTGGCGAAGAGCGCAGACGCGGACGCGCCGAAGGCAAGCTGGCCAACTGTCCGGGTGACCCGAGCCGCCAACTGGAAGAGATTGCGGTCGGCATGCAGCTTCGCCGGCAAGATAAGATCTTCCTGGAAATGCGTCGCGCCGAGCTTTTCGTAGCTGTCGGCGGCCTCGAGGATCAGCGATGTGGCGTTGCCGAGGTCGATGCCGAGTTGTGTCTGGGCGCCGAAGACCTGCTTGAACTCGCGCGTACCCAGCGTCAGCGGGCCGATATCCAGATTGTCGCCGGTGCTGGAGACGCGATAGCTCAGCGATCCCCTCAGTTCGAGGCCCGGGCCGAGCCGGCGGAAGGCCTCGGCCGACAGCGACAATCCGCGGTCGTCCTCGATCGACGTCTTGTCGTAATGCGTTACCTGGAAGTCCGCGCTGAATTTCGCGTTGGCGTCGTTGTCGCCCCATTGCTGCTGCAGCGAACCGCGCAACAGTGTGTACCAGTCCTTGGCCGCATGGTCGCTGTCCAGCGCGTTGTTGGTCCAATGCCTTTCGAGACTGCCGGTGATTGTCGGATCGGTCGCTATTTCGGCAGCCGGTGCTGTTGATGGTTCTGCCCTGGCGGTCACGGCCGCGCAGGCCATCAGCAGGCCTAGGCCGGCGCTGCCAAGCAATCTGCGGGAAAGTGGAGCGACCGTCTGTCCTTCTGCCGGTCGGCGCTTTCGGGAAACCATGCTCCGCGCTCTCCGGACTGAAACCCCTTCCGCCATGCGGGGGTGGCGCAGCGGAAGGGGCTGGAGGTAAACCGCTGTGAAGCGGAAGGAACAGGCACTCTTGCCTGCAGGAGTACTGTGGCATTGAACCCATAAGGTGTGTTTTCCAGACTATTCTCCCTATGCGTGTAGGCAATTGTACCTGAGGTATTTGTTCGCATCGGGAACCTGAAGCGGTCGCTGATTGTTTCTCATCGCGCCGCAGCGTCGAGGATTTCGATAGATGGAAAAGCATTTCACCAAGGTTGCCAACTGGGTCGCCCGCATAGCCGGCCTGCCGCCGACATTCGCCGTCTGTTGCCTCATCATCATCGCCTGGGGGGTGAGCGGTCCGTTCTTCGGCTTTTCGGACACTTGGCAACTTGTCATCAACACGGGCACGACCATCATCACCTTCCTGATGGTCTTCCTGATCCAGAACACTCAGAACCGCGACGGCGCGGCGATCCAGGCCAAGCTCGACGAACTGATCCGGGTCGGCAAGGGCCACAACCACTTCATCGGCATCGAGCATCTGACCGAATCCGAAGTCGAGGAAATCCGCGCCAAATGCGAGCGTGCGGCAAAGCGGCATGACGAACAGATCGCCGACATCGCGGCGAAGAAGGCCGTGGCACAGAAGCGCGGGTCGAAAAAGCAAGCGGCCTGAAGATCAGCCTTTCATGAAGGCTGCGAAACTGCCTTTGTGGTCCGGATGCCAGCGCGACAAAGCGGGGCGGTTCTCGATGATGTCGCCGATCGCCCAGGCCATGCGCTTTTCATCCAGCGGCCGGGCCGCCTCATTGTCCGGGCACAGGATGTAGAAATCTCCCCTGGTCAGGGATTCCAGCATGAAATCCACAACCTGTTCGCCGGTCCAGGCGCCGGCCGGTTTTTCCGTCGCACCCTCGGTCAGACCGGTAAAGGTGAAGCCGGGGATCAGCAGATGGGCAGCGACATGGGCGCCGGGTTCGTTGCGCAACGCGTGCGCCAGGCCTTCCGTGAAGGCTTTCACTCCTGCCTTGGAGACATTGTAGGCAAGATTGCCGGGCGGCGTGGTGATGCCTTGCTTGGAGCCGGTGTTGACGATCAGACCCGGCCTGGCCGAGGCCAGCATGCGCGGCGCGAAGGCCTCCACGCCATGCACAACGCCCCAGAAATTGATGTCCAGCAGCCGTTTCCAGGCATCGCGGTTTTCCCACGGCTTTCCGGGGTTGTCGCCCACGCCGGCATTGTTCATCAGCAGCGACACGCCGCCGAAGGCGCCGAACGCCCTCTCGGCGAGACGGTCCATCTCATCCGCCTTCGAAACGTCGGCGGCGACGGCAAGCACGGCACCGTCGCCGGCAATCGCGGAAACGGCGCGCGAGGCGTCGTCAAGTCGCGCGCCGCCAATGTCGGCCAGCACGATCTTCATGCCTAGCAATGCAAGCCGCTTGGCGGCCGCCAGACCGATGCCGCTGGCAGCGCCGGTGATCACGGCGGCATTGCCTGGAGCAAGCGCGGGCAGGGCGGTCTGGATCTCGGCGTCGGTGATCATGGGCGATGGATTCCTTGTTCGATGGCGCCGAACTTAGCGCCGGAACGGGCCGGTGCAAGCCTCTGCTCGTCTTGTCGGGTTGACCAGTCCGGCCGAGGCTGCGCATGTTGCCCTTTGTCCCCGCAAAAGAGATTTAGGCCTGGGGACAAACGGAGGTTCCTGATTGACGGACTGGGTTGCAATTCTGAAGGAGCAGACCGCCATTGGCGACCAGATGGGCCGCGAGGTGCCGCAGATGCTGGCCAATCCCGACATCAGCGAAGCGCAGGTGAAGACACTCTTCTCCGCGCTGGAGAAACAAGCCGAGTTCGTCGAGAAACTGCGCATGGCGCTGGAAAAATTCGGCCATGATTTCTCGATCATCAAGGCCGCGGAACGGCTGGAGGAGCTCTATGCCGACCTCGCCGCATCGGTGGCGGAAAAACTGAAAGCGATGCGCAAGTAGGGCAACTCTGGGAAAGCCGTGCGGCGCTCTGCCTTGAAAATGTGTGAAGACAGCTACTTTTCGATCACCCGCGCAAAGCGCCTATCCGGTACGAGCCATATCATCGCGACCAGCACATAGAGCGCGACGCCGATCCACTGGCTGACGAAGGTCAGCACGACGGCCACGATATAGACAGCCAGCGAGAGCTTCCCCTTGCGGTCATTACCCAGCGCCTTGGCAAAGGCGGTATCATTGCCGTGCAGGCGATGCAGCGCGGCGGCGAGTATGGTGTAGGCGATGGCGCATAGCGCGAGGTCGGTACCATAGACTGCTACCGGCACCGGCGCAAAGTGGTTCTCGCCCATGAAGGCTGTGGTCACCGGCATCAGCGACAGCCAGAACAGCAGATTGAGGTTCGCCCACAGCACGCGCCCGTCGACCCGCTGAACGGTGTGGAACATGTTGTGCAGATTGTTCCAGTAGATGCCGACATTGATGAAGGACAGCACATAGCAGAAGAAGATCGGCCACAACGGCACCAAGGCGGAGAAATCCTCGCCATGCGGCACTTTCAACTCAAGCACCATGATGGTGATGATGATAGCCACGACGCCATCGGTGAATGCCTCGACCCTGCCTTTGCCCATGGATGCCACCTTTGCCCGCGATGAATTGTCGAAAGAGAGTAACGCTAGCGGATGTTGAGGAGCCAATAAATGGCAACCGCGAAATTCCTCAACCATGTCCAAGGAAAATCCGGCATCAGTCCCGCTGGCCAGGACTGTTACGGCCACCCACCTGTTGACTTTTCTTGGCTTGGCCGCTCCTCTTGCAGGGCAATCTTGGCCGAAGCAGGTGAACGGCCGGGATTCGAATGGAGGGGACCGATGAGATTTCGTTTTCTGCTTGTGGCCGCGACCATCCTGGCCGCGGTGTTCGGGACGTCCGCCGCGGCCTTCGCCTACAGCGCTCACACCTCGACCAACCTCAACGTCCGCAGCGGGCCGGGAGCGGGATACGCCAGGGTGGGAACGCTGCCCGCCGGCTTCAGGGTCAATGTCACCGGCTGCCAGCCGGGCTGGTGTAGAATCCATGGCGGCGGCGTGAGCGGCTGGGCCAGCGCCGGTTATCTTGAACGCTCCCAGATCGTTCGCCCGCCAATCATCATCGTGCGTCCGCCGCATCGGCCGCCACACTGGCACAAGCCGCACCGTCCTCCGCACCATCGGCCGCCGCACAGGCCGCGTCCCGGCAAGTGCAAGATCGCGCCCGGCTTTGCTTGCAGGTAACGCCGACCGGTTGAACGATAGATGACGGATCGGAGCCGCTGGCCCCGATCCGAGCCTGTTCAGCCGGCGGACATCCCGCTCAAGCAATGTCCACCGTGCTGTCAGGAGCCTGCCTGTCGGTTGGAACGTCGTGGATGAAACCGCGTTAGATCCTCGATCCCCGAAATTGGTGACGAGGTTGGCCATGGCCATTCGCGATTTTGCGCATACGCACGAAGGGGCAGGTGGCGATGCTCTCGCAATCCCCACCGTCGCCGCGATGATTGCGGTGCTGTTTGCCGGCAGCACGGTGCTGACGCCGCTCTACATCGTCTACAAGCAGCAATTCGGCTTTTCACAAATCACCCTGACGCTGATCTACGCCGTGTATGTCGTCGGCAATCTGGCGGCACTTCTGATGTTGGGCAGCGTCTCCGATATTGTCGGACGCCGGCCCGCGAGCCTGGCGGCCATGCTCGTCGCCATCGTCAGTGCGCTTGTCTTCCTGTTTGCCGTAAACGTCGTCTCGCTCGACGTCGCCCGCATCCTGAGCGGGCTTGGCATCGGCGTCGGCGCGGGGACCGGAACCGCGTGGATTGCCGAGCTTCTTCCCGGCGCGGACAAGTCGCGCGCCAGTGTGATTGCCACCAGCACCAATTTCCTCGGCCTCGGCCTCGGCGCACTGATTTCGGGATTTCTGGCTGAATACGAGCCATGGCCGTTGCGGCTGATCTTCATCGTCTATCTGGCAGCACTTGTGGTGGTGACGATCCTGGTCTGGCGCACTCGCGAAACGGTGGCGAAGCCGGGCGGCGGCCTCGGGCGGATCTCCTTGCGGCCGCGACTTTCCGTCCCGGAGGAAATCCGTGCGCGCTTCGTCGCGCCGGCGGTGACCGGCTTCGGCGCGATGGCGCTGGTCGGGTTCTACGCCGCGTTGGCGCCGAGCATCCTGGCGCAGCAGCTGCATGAGACCAACCATGCCGTCGCCGGCGCGCTGTTCTTCGAGCTGGCGATCGTCACCGCGATCAGCATTGTCGTTCTGATGCACATGAAGAGCAATAAGGCGATGCTGGCTGCGCTGGCATTGATGATCCCAAGCGTCTTGTTGGTGGTGGCGGCGCAGATATTGGCCTCGATGGCACTGATGGTTGCTGCGACGGCCTGTTGCGGCGTTGCGGCGGCGCTTGGTTACCGTGGCGGCCTGCAAGTGGTGAACGAGATCGCGCCCAAGGATCGTCGCGCCGAAGTGGTGTCCAGCTTCTTCATCTGCTGCTTTGTCGGCAACGCCTTGCCCGTCATCGGCATCGGCATCGTTTCGACCTATGCCAGTCCCGTCGCTGCCAGCCTGGCGTTCGCCGGCATGATCGTGGTGTTTGCGTTGGTGGCGCTGGCTTTTGGGCTGAAACAACAACGGCGTTGAGGGCCTGGAGCGGTCCAGCGGAACCGGGTTGGCTTCAGCCGTTCGGTGTTTCAGGCGAAAGATGCGCGCGTCCGCGCGGCACGCCAAGACCGGTGTCCGGCGGCTCGCCGGCGGCCGGCCTGTCCTCGATCATGTGCGTGGTGCGCCAGCGGCCGAAACGATAGTAGGCCGCCGCCAGTACAAGCGAGCTGATCGAACCCGCCGGGAAGCTCCACCACAACGCTTCCTCGCCGATCACGCCACGCATGAAATAGGCAAAGCCGGTGCGCACGACCAGCACCGAAATGACCAGGATGATCAGCGGCGGCATCACGGCACCCGTGGCTCGTACGGTGGCAAACAGCACGATGGTTATGCCGAACAGGATGAACGACCACGAGGCGACATTGTTGATGTGGACGGCGATGTCGATCGCCGCGCTGTCGCGGCTCAGGAACAGGCTCAGCACCGAACGGTCGAAAACCGACAGCACGGCAACCAGTGCGCCGGTCAGGACGAGGTTGAAGCCGACGCCTGAGGCGGCGATGCGGCCGATCCGGTCCCAGCGCCCGGCGCCGACATTCTGTGCCGCCATCGAGGACACCGCGGCGCCGATGGCGAGCGCCGGCATCTGGATGTAGGTCCACAGCTGGGCGGCGATGCCGTAGGCGGCGGCGACCTGTGAGCCGTAGGAATTGACGATGCCCATCACCGTCAGTGCCGCCGCCGAAATGACGATCATCTGCAGGCCCATCGGCACGCCCTTGAAGACGACGATGCGCAGCAAGGTGGGATCGGGCCGCAGCAGAGCGAGGTTGGCGCCGGCCAGCCGCAGCGGATGCTTGCGCACATAGAGCACGATCAGGATGGCGATCACGCTAACCGTCTGGCCGATCAGCGTGGACGTGGCGGAGCCCGCGATGCCGAGTTCGGGAAACGGTCCGATGCCGGCGATGAGCAATGGGTTGAGCACGATGTCGAGGACGACGGCCAGCGCCATGAAGAAGAAGGGGGTGCGTGAATCGCCGGCACCGCGCAGCACGGTCATGACGAAGGACAGAAGGTTCATCATCGGCACGGCGACGAAGATGATGCGCAGATAGGAGCGCGCCAGCGGCAAGGCGTCGGCCGGTGTGCCGAGCGTGTTGAGAATGGCGTCAACCCAGATCCAGCCGCAGACCGCGAAGACAACCGAGACGAGGAAGAAGAACGTCGCGCTGGTGCCGACAATGCGGCGCGCCTCGGGCAGGTCGCGGGCACCGACCGACTGGGCCACCAGGATGGTGGCCGCCATGCCGATGCCGAACACAGTGCCGAGGATCAGGAACAGGACGAGGTTGGCGTTAGAGGTGGCGGTCAGCGCCGATTCGCCGAGAAAACGGCCGACCCAGACGGCGTTGATCGAGCCGTTGAGCGACTGCAGCACGTTGGAGCCGAGCACCGGCAGGGCGAACAGCAGAAGCGTGCGCGGGATCGGGCCGCTGGTCAGGTCGCCGGTGCGCCGGCGCGCGGGCATTTTTTCGTCCATGGCGGGCAACTCGGCGGATGGTGATTTGGATCCAGTCCACGATGATATCGCAGGCGGGACCGAGATGCACCCTTGCGAACGCGCGGCTGAAAGGCCGCTGCCCCGTTCATGCCTGCCGCGAGCCCAGCGGGCGCGCCAAGCGCGCCCGCCCGTGCAGTGGCCGTTACTTCCCGGCGAGACCCGGCAGCGTGACCTGATAGACCAGGAACATGGTGTCGACATCGGCGCCGTCTTCCGCCTTGTAGGGTGCGCCGACCTGAAAACCGTCCTGGGCGAGGAAGTCGTTGTCGTTGGCGACGAACAGGAAGTAGTCGTCGGGCAGCTTCGGATCGAGAACGCTGACCACCGACATCGCCTCCCACTTCTCCGACAGGTTGTTCTTGTCGTTCGGCGCGCCATTGTGCAGGCCGAAGCGGCCGAGTTCGCCCTTGTCGTTGATGTCGATGAACGGCGTCAGCTTGGCCGGCATCACCGACGGGTCGAGCACGCCCTTGGGCGCCAGCGGCTTGTCGGCGGCATCGAAGGCGCCGCCGGCGATGTCGGTCGCGGCCGAGACGTCGACGACGAAGATCTGGCGCACCAGCGAGGTGTCGCCCTTCAGCCCCTGGCCGTTGCCGCTGTCGCGCGCCAGCATCAGGAAGGTCTTGTCGGAGAGCGCCACGATCTCGCTCTGCGCGGCGATCTTGGTCTTGCCCTTGGCATCCTTGAACACCGGCAACGGCACGACATACTCATGCGCCAGTTTGAGGTGGGCGAGGTCGGACGCGTCATAGACCAGCGCACGCGTGTTCTGGCGCGTCGCGGGCGAATCGCCGCCATCCTGCCGGGGCGCCGATTGCAGCACCGCGATCAGGAACTTGCCGTCCGGCGTCATCGCCATTCCCTCCAGGCCCTGGTTGTTCTGGCGGCCGGTCTCGGGGTCCTTCGGATCGGGCTCGGCGGCACCGGGTCCCGGATTGTCCGAGGCGAAGTTCGGCGTGCCGTGGCGCATCGGCACGAAGGCGGCCGATGGCTGGGTTGCCGACAGCAGATGCCCGTCGGCGGAAAACCGATAGATGTTCGGGCCGTATTCGTCGGAGATGAACATCGAACCATCGGGCAGCCGCACGATCGCCTCGTTGTCGAGCGCCAGCTTGCCATTGTCGGCTTGCGGCAGGATCGGCATGTCGCCGCTTGCCGCGCGCACGCCGTTGAGCGGGTCGAGGCCTGTGGCATCAGCCCCCTTGTCGTCGGTGAGAAGCATGGTGTCGGCGAGCGTTGCCTTGACGCCCGTCTGCTCCTGGCCGGCAGCAGGTGCCGCGCCCGGTGCGACCGGAGCAAATTCGATGGCGATCGTGTTGAGGCGCGGCCGGTAGTCGGTGGTGCCGACGACATTGTAGCCACGGTCCGGCAACAGCCAGAGCGAACCCCTGTAGCCGGCGGTGTCATGCGTCCAGCCTGATGCGTCGATCGCCATGCCGGAACCCGAGCCGAAGGTCTCGCCGAACTTGTCGCGCTGAGCGGCCGGGATGCGGCCGACGCCGACCAGCCCCTTGTTGACGAGGCCGCCGACGGTCGCGGTGCTGTCGGCGAGCGCCGGCGCCAAGGCGGTGAACAAGGCCAGCGCGACGCCAAGCGACGCGGGTCGATACAGGTGCTTCATGGATAATCCTCTTTGTGACGGATGTGCCGGAGCGGCCGCGGGACGAAAAACTGAAAGAGGTGCGACATCGATGATGCTGCGCAAGCCTCCCCGAAATGCGGTCTACGGCGCGAACATGATGCTTGCGTGACAGCGCGCAGTGCATGCCGGCGGTCGACGAAAAACGATGCGCGCGCCGGCACTGGACACTTATGTCTAGTAGATATATGCTCCAGTCTTCGGACCAACCGTGGAGGGGAAGCCTTGAAGTCGCACTACCGCGCAGTCGTCATCGGAGGTGGCGTGGTCGGAGCCTCGGTGCTCTATCACCTGACGCGGTTCGGCTGGAGCGATGTGGCGCTGATCGAGCGCGCAGAACTGACGGCCGGTTCGACCTGGCACGCGGCGGCAGGCTTCCATGCGCTCAACGCCGATCCCAACGTGGCGGCGCTGCAGGACTACACCATCAATCTCTACCGGGAGATCGAGGCCGAATCCGGCTGGGATATCGGCCTGCACATGACGGGCGGCGTCAACATCGCCAGCGATCCCGCGCGCTGGGAGTGGCTGAAATCAGCCTGGGCCGTGTTCCAGTCGGTCGGCATCGAGACCGCGCGCCTGGTCACGCCCGACGAGATCAAGGCGATCTGCCCGATCGTCGACGTCACCGGCGTGCTAGGCGGCCTGCATGATTCCAACGAGGGTCACCTCGACCCGTACGGTACCACGCATGCCTATGCGGGTGCTGCGAAGAAGCGCGGCGCCGACATCATCTTGCGCAACCGGGTCGTCGAGCTGAAAGCACGTGCCGACGGGCGCTGGGACGTCATCACCGAGCAGGGCACCATCATCGCCGAGCATGTCGTCAATGCCGGCGGGCTGTGGGCGAAGCAGCTCGGCCGCATGGCCGGCGTCGACCTGCCGGTGACGCCGATGGAGCACCACTATTTCATCACCGATGACATTCCGGAGATCGCAGCACTTGACACGGAAATCGGCATCGCCGTCGATCTCGACGGCTTTTCATACCTGCGGCAGGAGCGCAAGGGTGTGCTGCTTGGCGTCTATGAGCAGAACCCAAAGCACTGGAACATGGACGGAGCGCCGTGGGACTACGGCATAGAGCTGATCCCGGAAGACATCGACCGCATCAGCCCGGAACTCGCCAAGGCGCATGAGCGCTTCCCTTGCCTGGCGACGGCCGGTATCCGCAAATGGGTCAACGGCGCCTTCACCTTCACGCCGGACGGCAATCCGATTGTCGGGCCGGTGCGCGGCCTGAAGAACTACTGGGTTGCCTGCGGCGTCATGGCCGGTTTCAGCCAGGGCGGCGGCGTCGGCAAGTCGCTGGCCGAATGGATGATTTTCGGCGAACCGCAGGCCGACATCTTCGGCATGGATATCGCTCGCTACGGTGCCTTCGCCGCCAACCGCGAATATCTCAGGCAGACGACGCGCCAGTTCTATTCGCGCCGCTTCGTCATGACCTTTCCCAATGAACGGCTGCCCGCCGGCCGGCCGCTGAAACGCCCCGGCGCCTATGACGGCATGAGCGCGGCGGGATGCGAATGGACGGCTTCCTGGGGGCTGGAAATCCCGGCCTATTTCGCGCCGATGGGATTTGCCGAGAGCACGACGCTGCGGCGCTCCAACGCCTTCGACATCGTCGGCGAGGAGGCGCTGCAGGTGCGGCGCGCCGCCGGCCTCGTCGATATCTCGGCCTATGCGCGCTATGCGGTGTCGGGGCTGGGTGCGGAGGCGTGGCTCGACCGGCTGCTCGCCTGCCGATTGCCGAAGCCGGGGCGGGCCGGCCTGGCGCCGATGCTCGGCCATGACGGACGGCTGAAGGGCGACCTCACCGTCTTCAACTGGGGCGGCGGCTCTTATTGGCTGATGGGCTCCTACTATCTCCGGGAATTCCACATGCGCTGGTTCGAGAGCCATGCGGCGGAGGGCGTCACCATCGCCGACCTCTCCGACACGATGAGCGGCTTCCTGCTCACGGGGCCGAATGCGCGGGAGATTCTGGAGCGCACGACGCATCAGGATGTTTCCGGCGCAGCATTGCCGTTCATGGCCTGTGGCGCATTCGACATCGGTATGGTGCAGGCACGTGTGGCGCGGCTGTCGATCGCGGGCGAACTCGGCTTCGAAATCAGTTGCCCCGTGACCATGCACGCCACCCTGCGCGACACGCTGCTGGCTGCGGGCGAGGATCTGGGCCTTGCTGAAATCGGCTACTATGCGCTCAATGCGCTGCGGCTGGAGAAGAGCTTTGGCATCTGGTCGCGTGAATTCACGCAAGGCTATACGCCGGGCCAGACCGGTCTCGACCGCTTCATCGCTTTCGGCAAGAGCGACTTCATCGGCCGCGAAGCAGCGTTGAAACAGCGGGAGGCCGGCAGCGGCCAATGCCTGGTGACGCTGGAAATCGATGCGCTCGACGCCGATGCCAGCGGTTTTGAGCCTGTCTGGCATCAGGGCCGACGCGTCGGCTTCGTCACCTCGGGCGGCTACGGCTATACGGTCGGCAAGAGCCTGGCGCTGGCTCTGATCGACCGCGATTTCGCGGGCGAGGGCACCGCGCTCTCCGTGCATGTCGTAGGTGAGGAACGGCCGGCGCGTGTCGTCGCGGCCTCGCCCTACGATCCCCTGGGCAAGGCAATGCGGCAATGAGGAGGATTTCCGATGGTCGATGACGCGGCACGGGACGGCAGGCGCGAGCGCCGGCGTGGACGCACGGGCGAGGCCGGCAGCGAAAGCAGCCGCCGTCCCAATTACCATTCGCTGAAGAACCCGTTCCTGCCGCAGCCGATCTTTTCGGACGACCAGGTGGCTTCGATCCACGACACGGCGCTGCGGGTGCTGGAAGAGCTCGGCATCAAGGTGCTGCTGCCGCAAGCGCGTGAGCATTTTGCCAATGCCGGCGCCCTGGTCGATCCAGACACCGACATGGTGCGCATCGGCCGTGACATGGTGACGGCGGCACTTGCCTCGGCGCCGAAGTCGATCCACGCTTACGCCGGTTCGCGCGCCCGCGATCTGACGCTGGAGCTCGGCTCGATGACCTTCCTGGCCGGGTGCGGGGCGCCGAACGTCACCGATCTCGAGCGCGGCCGGCGGCCGGGAACACTGGCGGATTTCGAGGATCTGATGCGGCTGGTGCAGCATTTCGATGTGCTGCATATGCTGGGGCCCTGCATCGAACCGCAGGATGTCGACAACCGCTTTCGGCACTATGCCGTCAACCGCGCGCAGTTGACGCTGTCGGACAAGCTCCCGTTCGTCTTCGCGCGCGGCACGCCGCAAGTCGAGGATGGGTTCGAGATGCTGCGGCTGGCGCGCGGCTTGTCGGAAGAGGAGTTTCTGGCAAGCGCGCATTGCTACACCGTCATCAACACCAACTCGCCGCGTCAGCTAGACATTCCGATGGCGCAAGGCATCATCGATTTCGCTCGCGCGGGCCAGCTCTCCGTCATCACGCCGTTCTGCCTGGCGGGCGCCATGGCGCCGATAACGGTCGCCGGCGCGCTGACGCTGCAGCATGCCGAAGCGCTGGCTGGGCTGACGCTGGCGCAGATCGTGAGGCCGGGTGCGCCGGTCGTCTACGGCTCGTTCTCCTCCAATGTCGACATGAAATCCGGCGCGCCCGCCTTCGGCACGCCCGAGCACGTCAAGGCGACGCTGGGCGCCGGCCAACTGGCGCGCTTCACCGGGCTGCCTTGGCGGTCCGGCGGCGGCAGTGCGGCCAACATCTCCGACGCGCAGGCCGCGCACGAGACGCAGTTCGCGCTGTGGGGCTCGGTGCTGGCCGGGGCGACGATGTGCATCCATGCTGCCGGCTGGCTGGAGGGCGGCCTCAGTGTCTCCTTCGAGAAACTGATCACCGACATCGAGGCGCTGCAGACGGTGGCTGAACTTTGTGCTGCGACGCCCGGCGACACCGACACGATTGGTTTCGAAGCTATCGCCGAGGTGCAGCCGGGCGGGCATTTCTTCTCGGCCGGCCACACCATGGCGCGCTATCGCACCGCCTTCTATGAACCGCTGGTGGCCGACTGGTCGAATTTCGGCAACTGGACGCAAAGCGGCTCGAAGACGGCGAGCGAGCGCGCCACCGGCGTCTGGAGGCGGGTGCTTGCCGATTTCGCGCCGCCGACCTCGGCCGTCGCCACATCAGGCGTGCTGGACGAGTTCATCGCGCGGCGCACGGCAGAGGGCGGAGCAGCGCCGGTGTCTTGAGGCTGGCTCCCGCTGATCGCCCTGGTTGTGGCGTGATCCGGAACCTATAGCGCCTCCCGCGCATTCAAGGCTGCGGCCGGTGCACTGCGCACCGGTGTGCTGTTTGAGGGGAGGACGACATGGGTTTCGACCAGTATCACGAACCGCCTGAAGAACTGTCGCAGGAGGTGCGGACCTTTGCCCGCATGATCACCTCGCTGATCGAGGAGGCGGAAGCGATCAGCTGGTACGAACAGCGCATGTCGGTGGAGAAGGACCCGCAGGCGCGCGCCATCATGAAGAACGCGCAGGGCGAGGAGTTCAAGCATTTCGGCATGGATCTCGAATTCCTGCTGCGCCAGAAGAAGGACTGGCGCGCGGAACTGAAGGAAATCCTGTTCACCACGGGCGACATCGTCAAGGCCGGGGAGCGGGGCGAGAAGAAGGTGGACTAGGGTATGTCGATATTCAGGTGAGGCCGGCCTGCAAACGACGGCTTTCTGCGCTTCCGGTGCTCACGGACCCGAATGTCCGCTCCGCTCCGGTTCTCAAAAGCCATCATTTTCGGCTCGGCCTGACCTGAATCTCAACACACCCTGGCTCAGCGTTTGACAAATTCGCCAGGTCCTGCTGCTGCGATTAATCGCTGTCGCGCGCGACCAGTTCCAGCGGCCAGACCTCGCGGATGATCCGCGGACCCTCCGGGCCGGCGAAGGCGGGAAGCGACGCCAGCAGCATTTCCGCGAGCCGTTGTCCCATCGGCTCCAGCGCCGGGCGGAAGGCGGTCAGGGCTGGCGAGAAATAGCGGCAGAGCGGCGTGTCGACGATGACGGTCACTGCCATGTCGTGACCCGGCCTGATACCCATCTCTGCCAGCGCCTTGCAGCCGCCCAGCGCCATCGCGTCATTGTTGAAGATGATGGCGGTCGGCGGAGCCTTGGAGCGCATCACCTGCGGCGTCACCCCGTAGCCGCCGGCCTCGTTGATGAAGCCGGACGCGATCAGCTCGGGGTCTACCTCGATGCCGTGCCGCCGCAAGGCCTTGCGATAGCCGACCAAAAACAGATAGCCGAAATTAAGGTCGAGCGACGGGCGGACGGCGGCGATGCGGCGGTGGCCGCGCGCCACGAGGCGGTCGACCGCGTCGGCGCCGGCCTTCTCGAAATCGAGGTCGAGGGAAGGGTAGGACTTGGTTCCGGAGCGGCTGCGGCCGAGCGTGGCGAAGGGAAAGCCGGCCTGGGTGAGATAGTCGATGCGTTCATCCTCGCGCCGCGTCCAGGCCAGCAGCACCGCATCGGCGCGGCGCGTCTCGACGACGCGGCGCAGGCGCTCCTGCTGGTAGTCGCCCGGCGCGCCCATGACCACGGTCAGGTCGAGCCCGCTTTCCGCAAGCCTGGCCTGCAGCCCGATCAGGAACGGAATGAAGAACGGCTCGCCATATTGCTGGTCGCCCGGATGCGGCTGCAGCATGAAGGCGATCGAATGGGTGGCGCCTTGCCGCAGACTGCGGCCGGACTGGTTCGGCGAATAGTTGAGCGTCCTGGCCGCCTCGAGCACGCGCTGGCGCGTGTCGGCATTGACGTCGGCGCGGCCGTTCAGCGCCCGCGACACCGTGCCGATCGAAATGTTCAGGTGACGGGCAAGGTCATGAATGCTGGATGCCAAGTGACTGTACTCCCCTTGCTTGGCTAGCACCGGTAGCCGCTCAGGCCAAGGCGACAGGACGATTTTCACGAGCGGCCAATTGACATTCTACGCCTTCGGGTGTGTTCTCGTAAACGTTTACGGAAAAACGTTTACGGTCATGCCGTGGATGCCGTGACGATCGGTCTGGAGGGACCGAGCGGAGGAGGAGCGCCGGATGATCAATGCCGTCCTGGTCGGCTGCGGAGCGATGAGCAAGGCCTGGCTCGATGCCGCGCAGCAAGTCGACGGGCTCGCCATTGTCGGCCTTGTGGATCTCGATGCCGACAGGGCACGGGCGCGGGCGCACGAATACGGCCTCACCAATGCCGTCATCGGCAGCAGCCTCGATACCGTCCTCGATCAGATCAAACCGCAAGCGGTGTTCGATGTCGTGGTTCCCGCCGCCCGGCGCGCGGTCGCGCTGTCCGCCTTTGCGCACAATTGCCATCTGCTGACGGAAAAGCCGCTCGCCGACAGTCCGGAAAATGCGCGCGCCATCGTCGAGGCCGCGCGCCGCGCCGGGCGCATCCATGCGGTCGTGCAGAACCGCCGCTATGTCGCCAATGTCAGGCGCATCCGGAGGTTCCTGGACTCCGGCGCCATCGGTGCGCCGACCAGCATCCACGCCGACTTCTTCGTCGCGCCGCATTTCGGCGGTTTTCGCGAGGAGATGGCCCATGTGCTGCTGCTCGACATGGCGATCCACACCTTCGACGCCGCTCGCTACATGGTGAATGGCGAGCCGGCCGGCGTCTATTGCCAGGAATGGGAGCCGGCCAGTTCCTGGTACAGGCAGGGATCTTCGGCCAGCGCCGTCTTCGATCTCGGCGACGGCAAGGTCTTCACCTACGCCGGCAGCTGGTGCGCGGCCGGCTTCCGCACCAGTTGGGAAAGTGCATGGCGCATCGTTGCCGAGCGCGGCAGCCTCATCTGGGACGGTCATGACGATTTGAGGGCAGAAGCAGTGATGCCGGGCCGCGAGGGAATGTTCGACAAAACCCAGCCGATCGAGGTGCCGCCGCTCGATGCGTCCGATCGCGTCGGCGGCCATCTCGGCATTCTCCAGGATTTCATGCACGCCATCGAGACCGGCACCGAGCCGGAAACGCGCGGCGGCGACAACATCAAGAGCCTGGCCATGGTTTTTGGCGCCATCGAAAGCGCCGAGACCGGCCGCCGCGTGACAATCGCAGAGGAAGCACAATGACGCCGAACCCGCTTCTCGACATCCGGATCGGCACCATGGTGCGGGCCAATCTCGACGACCCGGCGGCTTACATCAAGCAGATCCTGCCGCTCGGCTTCGAGAGCATCCAGCCCTTCTTCTGGCAGACGCTGGGCGGCAAGGATTTGCCGCGGCTGGCCGGCCAGATCCGCGAGGCGATCGGCGATGCCGACGTCACCGTGTCCTCGCTCGGCGTGTTCGGCAATCCGCTGGAAGACGGCGAGGTCGATCGCGGCGTGCTCAAGGCCTGGGAGACGGTCATCGACAATGCGCATCTGTTCGGCACCTCGATGGTCAGCGGCTTCACCGGCCGCCTGCGCGGCAAGAAGCTGACCGACAGCCTGCCGCGCTTCAAGGAGGTCTGGGGACCGCTGGCCAGACGCGCCGCCGACAAGGGCGTGCGCATCGCCTTCGAGAACTGCGCGATGGACGGCAACTGGGCCGCCGGCGACTGGAACATCGCCCACAATCCGGACGCCTGGGAGCTGATGTTCAACGAAGTGCCGGACGACAATCTCGGGCTGGAATGGGAGCCCTGCCACCAGCTCGTCTATCTGATCGATCCGATGCCGCAGATCCGCAAATGGGCGCCGCGCATCTTCCATGTCCACGGCAAGGACGCGACGGTGCGCTGGGATGTCATCCGCGAGCATGGCGTGTTCGGCCGGCTGCCCTTCGTGCAGATGCGAACGCCGGGCTTCGGCGACAGCGACTGGACGCGGGTGATCAGCGAATTGCGGCTGGCCGGATACAAGGGCGCCATCGACATCGAAGGCTGGCACGACCCTGTCTATCGAGGCGATCTCGAAATCACCGGGCAGGTGCGGGCGCTGGAATATCTCAAGCAATGCCGGGGAGGGGCCAGCTACCTGCCGAACCCGATGTGAGGATCGGCCGGCGGGAGGAGCCGGCCGGGATGTCTGCAACGCACATTGCCGAAGCGAATGTCGAAACCCCTCGCTTGCGAGGACAAAAAGGGAGGATAAGTGCATGAGCATGACGATGAGAAGGACAGTTCTGCGCTCGACCGTCGTGGCCGCCGCCACGGTGCTTGCCGCTGCGATCTCCACCTTGCCCGCGCAGGCGCTCGACGCCAAATGGTGCAAGGACGTCCACATCCGCTTCTTCGTCGGCGGCGCCGAGGGCGACGCTTTCGGCACCATCGTCTACAACGGCGCCAAGCAGGCAGAGGCCGATCTGGGGCCGAAGGTCGACTACATCTTCTCCCAGTGGGACATCGAAAAGATGGTGCAGCAACTGCGCGAGGCCGTCGCGGTCAAGCCCAACGGCATCGCCATGATGGGCCATCCGGGCGACGCATCAATCATGCCGCTCGCCGAACAGGCGCACAAGGACGGCATCAAGATGATGTACCAGAACGTGCCTGTGCCGAAGGTGGTGGAAGCGTTCGGCGGCGGCTATGTCGGCGCCCAGCAGGAACAGCAGGGCCGCGCGCTCGGCGCCGAGGCGTTCAAACTGGGCAAGCTGAAGGCCGGCGACAAGGCGATCATGATCGGCCCGTTCGAAAACGAAAGTCGCGGCGCGCGCGAACGCGGCACGGTGGCGGCGCTCAAGGAAGCCGGCGTCGAGGTCATCCAGTTGTCCTCACCGCCGAGCGGCGAATGGGCGTCCGATCCCAACCTGGCCATTCCGGTGATCACCGCGGCGCTGCTCAACAATCCCGACGTCAAGGCGGTCGGCTATCCCGGCGGGCAGATGCTCGGCAATGTCTCGACCTATATGCAGGCGGCCGGGCGCAAGGCGGGCGAGATCTTCAATTTCGGCTTCGACACCAGCCCGCAGATCGTCGAGGGTTTCAAGGGTGGCTGGGTGCAATTGACCGCCGACCAGCAGCCGTTCCTGCAGGGCTATCTGCCGATCCTCAGCCTCTGCCAGCAGGTTGTGCTGGGGCTGGCGCCGATGAATGTCGACACCGGCGCCGGCTTCGTCACGCCCGAAAATTACGAGATCGTCGCCGAGCTCGCCAAGCAGGCGCTGCGCTGACCTCCCAAGCCGCCGGCCGGGATCTCAGGCCCCGGCCGGCGGGACCGCTGGCGACGACGCCGGCACGAGACAATGAAAGCGAGCATCCGATGGCCGAACGCCTCATCGAACTGCGCGACATCAGCAAGTCCTATGGCCAGGTCTATGCGCTGGGCGGGGTCAATCTCAGCGTCGACCGCGGCGAGGTGGTCGGCCTGCTCGGTGACAATGGCGCCGGCAAGTCGACGCTGATCAAGATCCTCTCGGGCGTGGTCAAGCCGACCAGCGGCGAAATCCTCGTGCGTGGTAAGCCGGTGACCGGGTGGAGCGCGGCGCGTTCCCGCGAAGCCGGCATCGAGACGGTGTTCCAGGACCGGGCGCTGGCCGTGCAGCAGACCATCGTTCGCAACATCTTCATGGGCCGCGAGCTGACCGGATTCTTGGGCTTTCTCAGGGTCAACAAGGAGATCGAGGAGGCAAGCCGGCTGATGCGCGAGATCGGCTTCACCTCGAAAGTGTTCACGCCGCAGTCGATCGTCGGCCAGCTTTCGGGCGGCGAACGCCAGGGCGTGGCGATCGCCCGCGCCATCTACAAGCAGGCCGAGCTGATCGTCCTCGACGAACCGACGACGGCGCTGTCGCTGACCGAAACCGCCAAGGTATTCCATTTCGTGCGCCAGGTGCGGGCGAGCGGCCGCTCGATCCTGTTCATCGGCCACAACATCCATCATGTCTTCGACATCGCCGACCGCTTCGTGGTGCTGGATCGCGGCAGGATCGCACTGACGACCGACCGCAGCGAGGTCAAGTCGGCCGAAGACCTCATCAACTTCATGGAAGAGGTTGCGCATCCCGGCGGATTGGCCGGGCTGCACGATGCCGGCGACGCGGAGCAGAGAGCACGATGAGCAAGACCATGGAGCCCGACCTGCACGAGCCGTCCTCCGGCATTCCCCGTCCCAGTTCTCAGAAGGAATGGAGGCACCCATCCGATCACTGGATGCGCGGCTTCATCCTCGACAACCGTGCCGCGCTCGGCACGCTCGCCGTGTTCATCGTCATGATGACGGTGTTCCTGATCGCCAACCCGACCGTTTTCACCACCTGGTATCTCTACCGTTCGGTGCTGACGACGCTCCCCGTTGCGCTGTTCGTGGTGGTGCCGCTGGTCTTCGTCGTCACCTGCGGCGAGATCGACCTGTCGTTTCCGGCAACGATGGGCTTCGCCTCATGGGTCTTCGCGCTGGTCGTGCAGGCCGGTTACGATCCGTTTCTCGGCATCGCCGCGGCACTCGTCACCGGCATGCTGCTCGGCTTCCTCGTAGGCTCGCTGGTCGTCTATGGCGGGCTGTCGTCGTTGATCGCCACGCTGGGCATGAATTTCCTGTTGCGCGGCCTGATCCAGATCATCAACGAGGGCAAGTCGATGGCGCTGACCAGCCTCAGCGACAGCTGGGCCTACACGATCTTCTCCAGCCAGCTCCTGGGCATTCCGGTGCAGATCTTCTGGGCCATCGGCTTCGTCGTGCTGTCGGCGATGCTCTATAACCGCCATCGTTTCGGCGCGCAGGTGAGGGTGGTGGGTGACAATCCCGACAGCGCCCAGCAGATGGGCATCGACGTCAAGCGCGTGCGGGTGAAAGTGTTCGTCTTCGTCGGCATCGGTGCGGCGATCGCCGGCACCTTCTCGGTGATGATCAACTTCACCTGGTGGCCGACCGCCGGTGACGGCTATCTCCTGCCGGTGCTGGCCTCGGTGTTCGTCGGCGGCACGCCGACCTGGGGCGGCATCGGCACCGTCGTCGGCGGCGCCATCGGCGCGGTCACCGTGTCCTTCATCCAGACCGGCGTCGTGGCGGCGGGATTGAGCGGTTTCTATGTGCAGTTCTTCAACGGGCTGATCATCATCCTGTCGCTGCTGGGGCACAAATGGAATCAGGCGCGGTATCGGTGAGGGGCTGTTTCGTTGGCGGACCGCATGCCTTGACGATTGGCGTAGACATCAATCACTTCGTCATCCTCGGGTCTGCGCCGCGTCGCTACGCTCCTTGCTTCGCCCGTGGATGACGAAGGTGAGGCTTCCGCGGGGAAAACGCCATCTTCACACCGCAGCCACAAACCCATCCAGCACGCGTTTCTGGCCGGCTTTGTCGAAGTCGATGGTCAGCTTGTTGCCTTCGATGGCCGAGATGTTGCCGTTGCCGAATTTCTGGTGGAAGACACGGTCGCCGACGTTGAAGGCGGACGGCTTGTCGGAGACGGATTTGGCGACCAGCTCGCCGTCGATGGTGCGGCCCTTGACCGAGGTGCGGCCGGCGCCGTAGCCGCTGTCCGTCTCGCCGTAGCCGATGCGCTCGACCTGGTGGCCCGAGCGCGAGCCCCAGTTGCGGTCGGTCGCCTCGGTGCGGTTGGCCTGCGCGCGCTGCCAGCCCGGCGTCGCATAGGTGTTGGAGAAGGCGCCGGATTTTTCGCTGTCGGCGCCGACATTGTCGAAGCGCGAGGCGCCATAGGGGTTCTGCCGTCCTGCGCCCTGGCCGCCGCGGCCGGAGGCAAAGGAACCGCCGCCATAGGAATTGCCGTAGCCGCCGTAGGAGTTGCCGCTTTCAGCGACCTCGACATGGGCGTTCGGCAATTCCTCGAGGAAGCGCGACGGGATCGTCGACTGCCACAGGCCATGGATCTGGCGGTTGGAGACAAACCAGATATGCAGGTTCTTCTTGGCCCGCGTCAGGCCGACATAGGCGAGGCGGCGCTCTTCCTCCAGCCCGGAGCGGCCGCCTTCATCGAGCGCGCGCTGATGCGGGAACAGGCCTTCCTCCCAGCCGGGCAGGAAGACGGTCTCGAATTCGAGGCCCTTGGCCGAATGCAGCGTCATGATCGAGACGGCGTCGAGCCCGGCATTCTGCTCGGCGTCCATGACCAGTGCGACATGCTCGAGGAAGGAACGCAGCGACTCGTATTCCTCCATCGAGCGGATCAGCTCTTTCAGATTCTCCAGCCGGCCGGGGGCTTCGACCGAGCGGTCGTTCTTCCACATGTCCGTGTAGCCGCTCTCTTCGAGAATGGTCTCGGCGAGTTCGGTGTGCGGCGTGGTTTCCAGCGCCTTCTGCCAGCGCTCGAAATTGGCCGCCACTTCGCGCAAGGCGGCGCGCGGCTTCGGCTTCAACTCGTCGCTTTCGGCGAGCTTGGCGGCGGCCTCCAGCATAGGGATGCGCAGCGCACGGGCGGTGTCGTGGATCTGGCGGATGGTGGCTTCGCCCAAGCCGCGCTTGGGCACATTGACGATGCGTTCGAAAGCGAGGTCGTCGGCGCCCTGCGCGACGACACGGAAGAAAGCCATGGCGTCGCGGATTTCCAGGCGCTCGTAGAAGCGCGGGCCACCGATGACGCGGTAGTTGAGGCCGAGTGTGATGAAGCGATCCTCGAAGGCCCGCATCTGGAAGGATGCACGGACAAGAATAGCCATGTCGTTGAGATTGTGCTTCTGACGCTGATAGGCCTCGATGGTCTCGCCGATGGCGCGGGCTTCTTCTTCGGAATCCCAGGCGGCGTGGACATTGACCTTGCCATCCTCGGGATCGTTGCGATCCGTGAACAGCGTCTTGCCGAAGCGGCCCTCATTGTGGGCGATGAGGTGGGAGGCGGCACCAAGGATGTGCGCGGTCGAGCGGTAGTTGCGCTCCAGCCGGATGATGGTGGCGCCGGGAAAATCCTTGTCGAAACGCAGGATGTTGTCGACCTCGGCGCCGCGCCAGCCATAGATGGATTGATCGTCATCGCCGACGCAGCAGATGTTAACGGTGGCGCGGGTTTCGGCCGAAGAGCGCCCAATCTCCCCCTCAAGGGGGGAGATCGGCTTGCCTTGAGGCCGCTGCGCCAACAGCCGCAGCCACATGTACTGGGCGGTGTTGGTGTCCTGGTACTCGTCGACGAGGATGTACTTGAAGCGCTTGTGGTATTCCTTCAGCACGTCCGGATTGGCGCGCAAGATGCGGATCGGGTGGCAGAGCAGGTCGCCGAAATCGCAGGCGTTCAGCGTCTTCAGCCGCTCCTGATAGGCCTTGTAGAGTTCGCGGCCCTTGCCGTTGGCGAAGGCACGCGCGTCGCCCTCGGCGATGTCGGCGGGGCCTTGCCCCTTGTTCTTCCAGCCGTCGATCATCTGGGCGAACTGCTTGGCCGGCCAGCGCTTGTCGTCCAGCCCCTCGGCCTGGATCAACTGCTTGATCAGCCGCACGACGTCGTCGGTGTCGAGGATGGTGAAGTCGGAGCGCAGGCCGGCGAGTTCGGCATGTCTGCGAAGCAGCTTCACTCCAATCGAGTGGAAGGTGCCGAGCCATGGCATGCCCTCGACATTGCCTTCGCCGATCAGGATACCGATCCGCTGCTTCATCTCGCGCGCAGCCTTGTTGGTGAAGGTGACGGCGAGAATCTCGGAAGGCCAAGCCCGTTTGGTATCAAGTATGTAGGCGATGCGGGTGGTGAGCACGCGGGTCTTGCCGGTGCCGGCGCCGGCCAGCACCAGAACGGGGCCTTCGGTGGTTTCCACCGCCAGCCGCTGCTCCGGGTTCAGGCCCTTCAGATAGTCGGGTGCGTTGTTGTGTCCGCTGCGGGCAGCCATGGCGCGCGCGGCAATGCCCGACGGGGCCGAGGGCCGCGCATTGGGTTCGTCGAAAAAGGGCATGTCTTCGGAAAAGCCGGACATTGCCCCGAATGTAGTGATTCGGTGGGGAAAGACCAGAACTGTCTACGTTTTGTTCCGCTAAAGTGCTGGCGGCAAGGATGTACGGGCTGTTCAGGCCTTGCGGTAGCCGAGAGCGACGAAAAATCGCTGCCCTAACGAACGCGCCTCATCGGTCATCACGGCGCCGAGTGCCGTCTGCATCCGGTCGTAGTAATGGCTGCCCGCAGGGGACGCGAGAAATGCCGCGTAAAGCCTGAGATCGTCGAGCGACAAGTCACGATAGGCGAAAGCATTTCCTTCCATGATCCCCTTTTCGGCTTTTTCACGAAGGTTGCCGGCCTGCTTATGCACCAGCACCATTATCTGCTGATCCGATAAAGGCTGCCCGGCTGCCGCGAGCATTCCCGAAACCATCGCATAGCCCATGTTCAATGCGATCGCTTCAGCCATGTCCACGGCGCTGGTATCGTCGACGATTTTCCGGTACAACGCGAGCCGTGCCGGATCTCCCGCCTGAAGTCCTCCAAGGATTTTCGGACCTTCGATCTTCTTGCGCCCCACGGCTTGCGGATCGGACGCTTGGATCTCCAGGGCTGTGACCCGCCTGCCCAATGGTGAATCGAAGAAAGCAGCCAGATCGGTGAGATCGACGGGCTGCAACCGGTCCGTCATCCGCGCCTCTACGGCTTTCTCCATCCTGTCAGCGTCAAAAGCGCCTTCAGCGGCGGCGGACAAGGCTTCCTTGACTTTTTCCGGCCCCGGCACGGATTTGATGCCGGCGACTATGCTTGGGCCGAGGCCGGCCAGCATCTCGTGGAAGCCGCTTGCCTTGTTGATCTCCTCGAGCGTTTGTGCCGACGCGGGTTGACTGCCAGCCATAAGCACGACGAAGCCGAACAGCGCGCCGGCAATGCGCATCCATGGCGGAAAGACGAAGGGCATGACTCGGTCTACTCCACGGTGATGCTGCGACGGAGACTGCTCGATAACCCGACCGCAGGCAAGATGAATTGCCACCTTGGCGTGTGGGCCAGCTTGACAGGCGGGGCGGGCAGGAGAAAGCTGTGCGCAGGGCAGGAACGGGACATCGGGCTGTCCTTGGCGTGGCAAAGCGCAACAGTCGAAGGAGTATCATCTTGGCTGTCACCATCACCTCCCTCATTCTTTTCCTCATCGGCCTGGCACTCGGCGGCGGCGGCATCCGCCTGGCGATGCTGGGCGGCAGCTGGTACTATGTCGTTGCTGGCCTTGCCTTCCTGATCGCCGCCTGGCTGCTCTACCGGCGCCGGTCCACCGCGCTGTGGCTCTACGCGGCGATCGTGCTCGGCACGCTGGCCTGGGCGGTCTGGGAAACCGGCTTCGACTGGTGGGAACTCGGGCCTCGCGGCGGCGTCATCGTGCTTCTCGCTTTGTGGCTGCTGACGCCGTGGGCGAGACGGGGTCTTGTCGGCCCTGACGCACGCGCGCCGCTGATCCTTGCCGTGCTGGCATCACTGGCCGTCGCCGGTTATTCGATGACTTCGGATCCGAAGGACATTGCCGGCGAACTCGGCACCGACAAGGTGGTCGCCAACGCCAATCTCGGCAATGACGTGCCGGCCGGCGAGTGGCATTATTACGGCCGCACGCAGTTCGGCCAGCGCTATTCGCCGCTCGACCAGATCACACCGGACAATGTCGCCAAGCTGCAGCCTGCCTGGACCTACCAGACCGGCGACGTGAAGGGACCGGACGATGTCGGCGAGACCACCTATCAGGTGACGCCGCTGAAGATCGGCGACACGCTCTACATCTGCACGCCGCATAATTTCGCCATCGCCATCGATGCCGCGAGCGGCAAGGAGAAATGGCGCTTCGATCCCAAGGTCAAGCTTGACAAGGACCGCCAGCACCAGACCTGCCGCGGTGTGGCCTATTACGCCGATGCCGCCGGCGCCGCCGGCCAGCCCTGTGCGACCCGCGTCTACCTGCCGACCTCGGATGCGCGGCTGATCGCGCTCGACGCCGCCAACGGGCAGATCTGCCCGGCTTTCGCCGAGGGCGGCACGCTGAACCTTCTGACCAACATGCCCTATCCGAAGTCGGGCTATTATTACTCGACCTCGGCACCGCTGATCTCAGGCGGCAAGATCATTGTCGGCGGCGCGGTCAACGACAATTATTCGACGCAGGAGCCGTCCGGCGTCATCCGCGCCTACGACGCTGCCACCGGCGCGCTGGTGTGGAACTGGGATTCCGGCAATCCGGACCAGACGACGCCGCTGCCGGCCGGCCAGACATATACCGCCAACTCGCCCAACATGTGGTCGACGCCGAGCGCCGACGAGAAGCTCGGCCTGCTCTACGTGCCGCTCGGCAACCAGACGCCGGATCAGCTCGGCGCCGGGCGCAGTGCCAATGTCGAGAAGTTCTCGTCGTCGATCACCGCGCTCGACCTCAACACCGGACAGGTGCGATGGGTGCGGCAGACCGTGCACCACGATCTCTGGGACATGGACGTACCGGCGCAGCCGAGCCTGATCGACATCACCAAACCCGACGGCACGGTGGTGCCGGCGCTGGTCGGACCGACCAAGCAGGGCGATCTGTATGTGCTCGACCGCCGCACCGGTGAGCCGGTCATCGCGGTCAACGAAGTGCCGGCGCCCGGCGGCGCGATCGAAGGCGACCACACATCGCCGACGCAGCCGGTCTCCGATCTCACCTTCATGCCGAAGCCGCTGACCGGCGCCGACATGTGGGGCCTCACCATGTTCGACCAGTTGGCCTGCCGGATCGAATTCCAGGGCCTGCGCTATGAGGGTCGCTATACGCCGCCTTCCGTCCAGGGCTCGCTGATCTACCCCGGCAATTTCGGCACCTTCAACTGGGGTGGCGTCGCCGTCGACCCGGTCCGGCAGGTGCTGTTCGGCATGCCGACCTATCTGGCGTTCAAGTCGCAGTTGATCCCGCGCGATCAGGTGCCGCCGCCGGACGAAGGGCGGGGCAGCGAACAGGGGCTGAACCGCAACGAGGGCGCGCCCTATGCGGTGGTGATGGGACCGTTCCTGTCGCCGCTCGGCATTCCTTGCCAGGCGCCGCCCTGGGGCTATGTCGCCGGTGCCGATCTCAGGACCGGCAAGATCGCCTACAAGCACCGCAACGGCACCGTCTACGACATGACGCCGCTGCCGCTGCCGCTGAAGGTCGGCGTGCCCGGCATCGGCGGGCCGATGATCACCGCCGGCGGCGTCGCCTTCCTGGGGGCCGCAGTCGACGACTACCTGCGCGCCTACGACCTGACATCGGGCAAGCAGCTGTGGCAGGCGCGGCTGCCGGCCGGCGGGCAATCGACGCCGATGACCTATACGGTCGCCGACGGCCGCCAGTTCGTGGTCATCGTCGCCGGCGGCCACGGTTCGGTCGGCACCAAGCCTGGTGACTATGTGATGGCCTACGCGCTGCCGAAGTAGGGGCGACAGGGTAACGCGATCTTTCAGAGGTCGCGCCGCCCCTCATCTGTGCCGGTATCCTTTCCCCGCACAGTGACGGGGAAAAGTGCCCGACTGGGCGATGAGGGGCGGGAATCTTCCGATCGGCCCGTTGTCGATCAGCCAATCCCCAAATGACCCTTCAGGCTGGGCACCGAGCCGAGCACCTTGTTGGTCAGGTCGGGGCCGGCGGCGGCTTCGGCCTGCTGGATCAGCGTCGCGCCGGCCTTCTGGATCTGCGCCATGTCGAGCCCGGATGCCTTGAGCGCGGCGATGCCGTTGATCAGCGCGCCGGCCTTCTCGCCGAGAACGCCGCCAAGCGCGCCCTGCAACGACGACAGAAAACCGCCACCGCCGGCCGGAGCGGCGGCCATGACGTCATATTGATGGGCGAGGTCGTCGGCGCCGGGGATTTTGGCGAAGAACGCCGAGGCGCTGGTGCCTTCCGCCTCGTGTTCGAGCACCGAGAAAATGGTGCCGACGACTTTCTCCGTCGTCGCCTGGTCGAGGCCCGCCTTCTGCGAAACGGTGTTGACGATGTCCTGGACGTTCATGGCGTCACCTCAACCCTGGGTTTTCGTGTTGCGGTTCCGCTCAGCGCGGACCCTGATCAACGATAGTCTGCCTGCATTCACAACCATCGAGCGTAGGGCCAAAGCGGCGGCCCCCGCAAGGACGACCGCGCTGGCGAGGATCGGGGAAGGCATGGTCATGGTCTCGCTTCCTTCTGGGTCTGAGGCACGCGGTCAAGATACCGTCGATAGCCACCTTCCTTCACGATTGTGGCAGCGCCAGCAGGATTTATCGCCAATGACTAAAAAGTGATGACACGGCCGCGCATGGGCACCGGCTTTGCTGCCCGGACGCGGCCGGCGGCATACGCCTGAGGCGATCGACGGCAGCGATGAGTGCTCGACTGGATGATGCCGGCTTGGTCCCTATGTAGCTGGGAATTGAAGCCCGAAGCAGAGGAGCCCATCCATGACGAGACCCGACGCCAAGCCCACCATCACCCAGGCGATGATCGACGCCTATGACGAGTACACGCATCTGACGCTCGATCGCCGCCGGTTCATGGAGCAGTTGACCCGGCTTGCCGGATCAGGTGCGGCGGCGGCAGCGATCGCGCCGCTTCTGGCGGCCAATTCGGCGCAAGCAGCAATCGTCGCCGACAACGATCCGCGCGTGAAGGGCGAGGACATCAGCTACCCCGGCGGCAGCGGCGAGATGAAGGGCTATCTGGTCAAGCCGGCGAACCAGGCGGGCAAGCTCGGTACCGTCATCGTCGTGCATGAGAACAGGGGGCTCAACCCGCATATCCGCGATGTGGCGCGGCGCGTGGCGCTGGAAGGCTTCGTGGCGCTGGCGCCGGATTTTCTGTCGCCGCTCGGCGGCACGCCGACCGACGAAGACAAGGCGCGCGACATGTTCGGCAAGCTCGATCCGGCGCAGACCATCGCTGACGGTGTTGCGACCGTCGCTTTCCTCAAGAGCGACAAGGACGGCAACGGCAAGGTCGGCGCTATCGGCTTCTGCTGGGGCGGTGGCACGGTCAACATGCTGGCCGTCAACGCGCCCGATCTCAGTGCCGGCGTTGCCTATTACGGCATGCAGCCGAAGGCCGCCGATGTATCCAAGATCAAGGCGGCCTTGCTGCTGCACTATGGCGGACTCGACGAGCGCATCAATGCCGGCATCGACGCCTTCAAGAACGAACTCGACGCGGCGCATGTCGACTACACGGTCTATGTTTATGAAGGCGCCAACCACGCCTTCAACAACGATACGTCGGCGGCGCGCTACGACAAGAAGGCGGCTGACCTCGCCTGGGGCAGAACGATCGCCTTCCTTCGGGAAAAACTGAAATGACTTCAGCTGTCATGCCGCCGGCGCCCAGGCGGTTTCGAAGGCCGGCGACAGGGTGAAGCCGGCCGGCCGCGCCGAAACGGGGGGCGGGCGGCGCACGCCTTCCTGCAGGTACCGCAACGCCGACGTCAGCCCGTTCATCGTGTAAGGCTTGGCTATGACGCCGATCGCGCCGGCGAAATGATCGGGGATGCGCTTCGGATTGGCGGTCATGAACACCACCGTCGAACTCTTCCTTTCGCCTATGTACTTGGCCACGTCGATGCCGGACGGCCCGTCACTCAGATGGATGTCGACGAAGGCGATATCGGCTTCGGTCGCATCCGCCATGGCCATGGCTTCCGCCGAAGAGGTCGCCCAGCCGACGACGCTGTGGCCGGCGTCCTCGACAAGGCTCTCCAGCTCCATTGCCAGCAGCGCTTCGTCCTCGATGATCAGGACCTTGAGCGGCTCAATCATGACACATTCCCTTTTTCCTGAGGTTCGTTCGGGATCGAGCTAACGACCTTCGTGCCGGGGCCGGTGTCGCGCCATTCGATCTCGGCATGCAACTGGCGGGCGAGCGATTTGATCAGCCGCATGCCGAACGAGGCATCGCCGTTGGCGTCGGCCATGCCGACGCCGTCGTCCGACACCTCGATATTCAAGTGGCCGTCGGGCTGGCTCATTTTGATGCCCAGGCGGCCGGCCGACATTCCGTCGGGCTTGGACTTGAAGGCATGCTTGAGAGCATTGGTGACGAGTTCGTTGACCATCAGAGCGACGGGCGTTGCCTTTTCCGCGGAAATGACGATCGGTTCCAGGTCGAGAGCCGGACTGATCTCAGAGCGTCCCGACGCCGTCAGCAGGTCTGTCACCAGATCCTTGGCGAAATCCGCCACATCGAACTTGCTGACGTCCTTCGACTGATAAAGCCGCCGATGCACCGTGCTCAGGGCTTCGATGCGCTCCAGCATGGTGGTCAACGAACGCCTGATCGCTTCGTCCCGTATGGTCCGCCGCTGCATAATGATGAGGGAAGAGATCATCTGCAGGTTGTTTTTCACCCGGTGATCCACCTCATGCAGCAAGGTGGTCTGCGCCTCGAGGGCGGCTTCCAGTTCCGCGGTGCGTTCCTTCACCGCCTTTTCGAAGCGGTCCTTGTCCGCGTTGATGCGACTCTCCGATTGTTTGCGATCCGAGACGTCGAGCTGCGATGCGAAAAAGAACTGCAAATCGCCTTTGTCGTTCGAAACGGGGCTGATGTAGAGCGCGTTCCAGAAGGTCGAGCCGTCCCTGCGGTAGTTCAGGATATCGACGCTGACATCGGTTTCATCCTCGATCGCCGCGCGTATCTGTTCGACAGCGGCCTTGTCGGTCTTCGGTCCCTGCAGGAAGCGGCAGTTCCTGCCCAGAACCTCATGACGCTCATATCCGGTCAGTCGCAGGAAAGCGTCATTGGCGAACACGATAGGATTGTCCTGCTGTCGGGGATCGGTAATGATCATCGACATGCGGGTGGCGCGGATAGCCGCCGCGAACGGATCGCCCTTGCCGTGCTCGACATGCAGATCGTCCGTCATGTGCCATGCGTCGGCAGGCTCCCTGGTCCGTTTCCATTCCATTCTGTCACTCCAAGCCATTTTCGCGGGTGACAACGGATCAGACGCCGATTTGGTTCAATCTTGAGCCTTCCTGTCGCAGTTCGTACCGAGAATCAGGCCTCCGGAGTTAGCCGGCCGATGCCGGCTTGTGGAAGGCGACGCCGGCGACCACCAGCGCAATGCCGAGGCAATCGATAAAACCCGGAATCTGGCGCAGCACGACGACGCCGATCAGCGTCGCGGTGACCGGCAGCAGCGACAGCATCAGCGCGAAGCTCGCGCGTGGCAGCCGCGACATGGCGAGCTGGTCGCAGATGTAAGGAATGACCGACGAGCAGATGCCGACGCCGATGGCGGCGAGCAGCAGCGGCAGTGAGAAAAAGGCCGGCAGCGCATCGGTGAAGCCGATCGGCAGCACGACGATGAAGGCGACCGCCATGGCAGCACCCAGGTCGGCGATGCCGCTGCCGGCGCCTGAAGCGGCGACGCGATGGCCGAGTACGATGTAACCGACAAACAGCGCCCCGTTGAGGATGGCCCAGAACAGCCCGATGGGATCGTCGGACCATCTGACATCGATGAGCAGCAAGGTGCCGGCGACGGCGATGGCAAGGGCGGCGAGATTGCGCGTGCTCCTGAGGCCGATCGCCGCGACGCCGATGATGCCGACGAATTCGATCGCCGCCACCAGCGAGATCGGCAGTCGGTCGAGCGCCAGGTAGAACGAACAGTTCATCACCGCCAGACAGGCGCCGAAGGCCAGCAACAGCAGCCGCGTCGTGCGATCGGCGCGTGCGAAGCTTCGCCATGGACGGGTCAGGGGTGCGAAGATGAGTGCTGCCGTGGCGATGCGCAGCCACGCCATGCCGAGCACGCCGACATGCGGGAAAAGCAGCACGGCGAAGGCCGGCCCGAGATAGTGGAAGACGGCGCTGACGCCGAACCAGACATGCGGCGGCAGTTTTTCCGTTAGCTTGCCCAGGGTGAAGTTGCCCGGGGCAGGGGTCGCCGCGAGAGCTTGCGTTTGATCATCCATCGGATCAGTATCGCAGGCAGATTTGCCTATTTATATAGATGATGATTAGCTATTTCGGCTATCTTTCTCCCGGAATAAAGGAGTTTTCCATGAAGCGCCTTCGAACTGAAAGCGCCGATCTCGATGCCGCCGACATGAAGATCCTGCGCCTGCTGGAAAAGGACGCGCGCACCAGCACGGCGGAGCTGGCACGCTCGGTGGGCCTGTCGGCACCGAGTGTGGCTGAGCGCATCAAGCGGCTGCAGGAAAGCGGCGTCATCGAGGCCTATTCGGTCAGGATCAACCCGACGGCACTCGGCCTGCCGCTGTCGGCATGGCTGCGCATCCGGCCAGTGCCGGGGCAGTTGGCCGTCGTGGCCGAGATCATCCGCGAACTGCCGGAGATCGTGCAATGCGACCGCGTAACCGGAGAGGATTGTTTCATCGCGCTGGCGCATGTCGGGTCGGTGGTCGACCTCGAGCGGGTGATCGACCGCATCATTCCCTACGCGATGACCAACACGGCGATCATCCAGTCCTCGCCGGTGGTGGCGCGTTCGGCCCTGGCGGCGTTGAGGCGCCAGGCTTGACCTGCGGGGATTGTTCCGTTCGAGGACCTTATGCGTGGCCGCGCTTCATGCGCGCCTGTTTCAGGATGGCGCGCCAGCGGATCATGTCGAACGGGATCGGCTCGTTGTTGTTGGCGATGTGGAAGATCTCATTGTTGACGTTCTTGAGCGAGCGCCAGAAATCGTAGTCGGTGATGCGCGGATCGGCAGCCAACCTGTCCACCTCGACCTTGATGTCGGTTTTCATGCACTTTCCTCGAACCGGCGCCGCGCCGCCCGTGTCGCTACCTCGATGCAGATCGTTTTCGACCGGCCCGCTGAGTCGCGCAACGGCTCAAATGGCTTGTTCCCGTTAAAACCTTGGTAAGGTTAACGAGGGCGCCGCGCCGCTTCAAGCGCCGCCGCCGGTCGATGGCAAGGTTCTGCGATTTTAGATCGCCGGTGTGGCTTTGAAGCCGGAAACGAGACGTGTCGGCATCGCCCTATTTGCGTTTGATGCCGATCGAGCGGCCGGCCCGTTCCGGCATCGGCAGGGCCGAATGGGCGGCGCGCATGTCTTCGACCCTGGCCAGCACATCGGCGGGGAAGGGCGCCACCTTCGGCCCGGACATGTCGACATGCAGCGACAGCGATTCGGAAGTCGCGGCCAGCCAGCCGTCGACATGGCGGATTTCCTGATAGGCCCGCAGCCGCTTGTCGTCATGGTCGATGAGCTGGAAGGAGACCGTGACCTTGTGCTCGAGATGCAGCTCCTGCACGTAGCAGACATGGACTTCGGCGGTGTAGATGGTGAGGCGGCGATCCCTGGCATAGTTCGGTCCCATGCCCATTGCCTCGAAGGCGTCGTCCGAGCAGCGGTCGAACAGCACGTTGTAATAGGCCATGTTGAGATGGCCGTTGTAGTCGATCCAGTCCTTCTCGATGTCCATGGGTTTCGAGACGAAGGGAGTGGGGATGGGCATCGAAACTTCCTTGTTCTGGTGCTGGACAGAGCGTGGCTCCGGAGACTCTATTTGTTCTGACGCAATTTCGGACGGAAAACCGCTTCACACTTTTCCTGGAATTGCTTTACGCATCCATAGACGCATAACAAGCATGGACGCTGGTCCATTCGCGGAGGAATTCATGGCTCTGAGCGACCTCAACCCGGTCGAACGCAACGAGGAAGGCATCGCCGCGGTGCTCGGCATCCTCAAGCAGCAGCTCGGCGAGCGATTCCAGACCGGCCAGGCGATCCGCTCGCAGCACGCGCACACCACCACCTACATTCCGACGCAGGCACCGGATGGCGTTGCGTTCCCCGAGACGACGGCCGAGGTGCAGGAGATCGTGCGCGCCTGCGCCGTGCATCGCGTGCCGGTCATCGCCTTCGGTGTCGGTTCCTCGCTGGAAGGCCACACCAATGCTCCGGGCGGCGGCATATCGGTCGACACCTCGCGCATGAACCGCATCCTGGCTGTCAATCCGCAGGATCTCGACTGCACGGTCGAACCCGGCGTCACCCGCGAGGATTTGAACCGGCACCTGCGCGACACCGGCCTGTTCTTTCCGATCGATCCCGGCGCCAATGCCTCGCTGGGCGGCATGGCCGCAACGCGGGCCTCCGGCACCAACGCGGTGCGCTACGGCACGATGCGCGAGAACGTGCTGTCGCTGACCGCCGTCATGGCCGACGGCGAAACGGTGACGACCGGCAAGCGCGCGAAAAAGAGCTCGGCCGGCTATGATCTGACGCGGCTGCTGGTCGGCTCGGAAGGCACGCTCGGCATCATCACGTCGCTGACCTTGAAGCTGCAAGGCATCCCGCAGGCGATTTCGGGTGGCGTCTGCCCGTTTCCGAGCGTCGAGGCGGCCTGCAACGCGGTTATCGCGACGATCCAGATGGGCATCCCGGTGGCGCGCATCGAACTGGTCAACGCCTTGCAGATGCGGGCGATGAAGAATTATTCCAAGCTCGACTATCCTGAAAGCCCGTGCCTGTTCGTCGAGTTCCATGGCAGCGATGCCGGTGTTGCCGAACAGGCCGAGACCTTCGGCATGATCGCGGAGGAGAATGGCGGCGGGCCGTTCCTGTGGACCAGCGTCGCCGAGGAGCGCACCAAATTGTGGAAGGCGAGGCACGACGCCTACTGGTCGTCGCTGACCCTGCGGCCCGGCGCCAAGGGGCTGTCGACCGATGTCTGCGTGCCGATCTCGCGCTTTGCCGAATGCGTCATGGAAACCGAGGCCGATATCGCCGAGATGGGCCTGATCGCGCCGATCGTCGGCCATGCCGGCGACGGCAATTTCCACGTGCTGGTGCTGATGGATGTGAACGATCCCAAGGAGATCGCGCTGTCGGAAAAGTTCGTCGCGCGGCTCAACATGCGAGCCATCGCCATGGACGGCACCTGCACCGGCGAGCACGGCATCGGCCAGGGCAAGATCGGCTTCCTGCGCCACGAGCTCGGCCACGGCGTCGACATCATGCGCACCATCAAGCAGGCGCTGGATCCGCAAAACATCATGAATCCGGGCAAAATCCTGCCGCAAAACTAGCCAGTCCTTCGACGCAAGGTTCGCATGCGGCTTTGTCCTGGACCGAGCCACGTTTCAGGCCGAGATCGGCCGCACGGTGGGCCTGGAATTGCCGGCACCTTCGGAACCGATTCCCACCTTTTCACGTTGCGGCAACCGACGCATATCGTCAAAGCGGAGCGGCCGCCCATGAACTGGAAAGGCGTCTGGAAGAATCAATACGGGTCCATTGTCGAGATCACCGATGATGCGGACAATCGTATATCGGGATCGTTTCGAACCGCGCTGCCGGATAGCGGTTTCCATGGCCAGGAGATTCCGATTTTAGGCGTCCACCGCGGCGACTGCATCAGTTTTGCCGGCGGCGGAAAGACGGCGGTTGGGGATGCGATCGTTTCCTACACCGGCCTCCTTCGGGCGGGCAAAATGGAGACGTTGTGGTTTGTCGTCTCGGATGCGGCGATAAAGGCCGGCGGCGAGGGCCAACCCGCGAAAATCGAAAAGCTGAATTGGTGGCGTTCGATGTCGACCAGCGCGGACACGTTCCAAAGAAGCTAGTGTCGACGGCAGCTCGTTCGGGGTTCACGCGCGACGCACCGGCTCGGCCTGATGAAGATAGCCGGTGAACGTGTCGGGAGACGTGGGTTTCGACAATTGGGTCACGATCCTGCCGACCTCGCCGCGATGATAGCCGCCATGGGTAATGACGTGTGCCAACATCTCCTCGCGTGACATTTCCCCTGGAGCACCACTGGTAAAGGTGAAGGGGATCGGCTCCGCCAGAGCTTCGGGCTCCAGCTGTTCGACATAGCGCAGATACCACTGGTCGGTTTCGGTGATCGCCTTCGATAACTCGGCGAGTGTCGGCGTGCTGCTCGTGCCTGTATCGCGAAAACCGTGCTTCTGCTTCTGGACGTTCGAGGCAAAAATCTTGTCGACGACATGCGCGTGATTGATGGTCTCGAGGATCGTGCCGAACTGCTCTTCCGATACGTCGCTCTCGATCCCTGCCAGCAAGTCAAGCAGTCCATCATCAGCCCATGATTTGTAGCGGAATAGGGAGTGAAGCAGGGTCTTGCTGCTCATGATGGCCTCTCGTTTTTTAGGTGACAGGCGGGACTTGCTTGTCGCGGCCCGCTCGATAAATGTGAGCTGACAGTCGCATTTTGCGGAAGAAGCCCCGATATGGCTACTCGCGTTCCCTTGCAATCTGGAAGCGTGCGCAAAGCACCACGGCAGCAGCGTTCGCGTGCGACCGTGGACACGATCGTGGAGGCGGCGGCTCGCGTTCTGGCACGGCGCGGCTGGGCGGATTTCACCACCAATGAAACGGCGTCCGTGGGCGGCGTCAGCGTCGGTTCGATCTACCAGTATTTCCCCAACAAGCTGGCCTTGGCGGAGGAGATCCGCAAACGCCATCTCGACGCAGTGCTCGCGGCCATATCCGGTTCGGATGAGCGCGGCTCAGCGGTCGCGGTGGAACAGCGGGCGGCCAAGCTTGTCGATGGCGTCGTCGCCGCCCACAGCGTCGATCAGGAACTGCATCGCGTCCTGCTCGACGAAGTGCCGCTTGCCGCCCGCTCGACGCAGGATCAGTTCGAGGCGGAGTATCTGCGCCGCTACCGGGCGGTAATCGCGTCGGCCAAGGGCAAGGCCGATCCCGAACGCGACGACATTGCCGCGCGCGTGCTGTCGGGCGCGGTCGAAGGGGTCGTGCACGCAGCGGCGCGACATGGCGAACTCCAATCGCCGGCCTTGCGAGCGGAACTCATCGAACTGGTCTGCGCCTATCTGCGCAGCCGACGCACGGGCTGATCCGGCATCTAACTGAGCCCGACTAGTTCTCCTGCGCGCCCTCAACAAGTGTCTGCAGCATGGGGCGGGTTGGCGCGAAGAATGTCGTGCCGGTGTACGGCGTGGAGAAATCGAGCAGGCGGTCGTAAGCGCCCGGCGGCTCGCCGATATACATGCGCTGCAGCATTTTTTCGGTGACCCAAAGATATCTGGAATAGCCGATGAAGTAGGTGCCGAACTCGTTCTGTCCCGGCCTGCCGAACGGCATGTTGTCGCGCAAAATATCGTACTCGTTGCTGGCGGCATCCTCGATGGTGGCCAGCGACTTGTGCGATTTGCGCGGCGCATCGTCATCGTCGATTTCGATGTTGTCGATCTTGGTGCGGCCGATGATCGCTTCCTGCTCGGGCGTCGGAATGCGCGCCCAGGCCTGCATGTCGTGGAGATATTTCTGGACGACGACATAGCTGCCGCCGGCAAAGTCGGCGTCTTCATCGCCGATAAGCGCAGAGGCGGGCAAGTCGAGGCCGGTCGGGTTGGCGGTCCCGTCGACGAAGCCGAGCAGGTCGCGCGCATCGAAATAGCGAAAGCCGGAAACCTCATCGATGACGCTTACGCCGTCACCGAGATTGTCGAGCAGGATGCGCTCGAACTCGAAGCACATGTCGGGTCGCTCGGAGCGGATGTGGAAGAGAAGATCGCCGGCGGTCGAAGGCGCCGAATGAACGGCACCCTTGATCGGCGCGAACGGTTTCAGTTCCAGCGGCCGCCGGTCTGGAGAGAGACGATCCCAGAGATCGCGGCCGATGCCGGCTATGCACGACAGCCGCCCGGAAAGGTCGCGGAATCCGACATTTTTGACCAGGTCGTCGAGTTTGCCGAGCACCGACGCAACCTTGGCGAGCGCGCTCTGCCCACTGGCGACGGCGACGACAAGAAAGACCGCCGAAAGCGACAGCGGAGCGTCGACACTTTGCGCATCGATCGGCACGCGATCCCAGTTCTTGCCCGACATCCGATTTCTCCGCTTCGCCGGGATTTGTTTCAGATCACCGGAGATCGCGCAACTGGATGAATTGCCTCTTTATCGACACGCGGATGCGGGTAGAGTGCGGCGGAAATTCAACCAACCTGTTCGGAGCTGATGCTCGCACGCCTGTTCGTGATCTTTGGTGGCCTGTTCGTGCTGGTGCTGTGTGCGGCGCTGGTGGTGCCGTATTTTATCGACTGGACCGGCTACCGCGCCGACTTCGAGCGCGAGGCGAGCGCCATTCTCGGCCGCAAGGTGACCGTGCAGGGCGACGCCACGGCAAGGCTGTTGCCGTTCCCTTCGGTGACCTTCTCGAATGTCGCCGTCGCCGGCGGCCCCAACGGCCAGCCGGCCATGACGGTCGAGACGTTTTCGATGGATGCGGAACTGGCGCCCTTCCTGCGCGGTGAAGTGCTGATCTTCGACATGCGGCTGGTGCGGCCGAAAGCGACCATCGATATCGCCAATGACGGCACTGTCGACTGGGCGATACGGCCGTCCTCGCCCTTCGACCCCAGCCAGATCTCGATCGAGAAGCTGACGGTGACGGAGGGTCAGATCGAAGTTCGCCATGCCGCTGGCGGGCGCAGCCATCTGTTTTCCGAGATCAATTCGACCGTCTCGGCCAAGTCGCTGGCCGGCCCATGGCGCATGGACGGCACGCTGCGGCTGGACGGGTTGCGCACCGCGGTCACCGCGTCCACCGGCAAGGCCGAAGGCTCAGGACAGATGCGGTTTCGGCTGAAGGCCGATCCGGACGCGTATCCGCTGGTCATCGAGACCGACGGCAATGCCGGCATCGTCAATGGAGCCGCCGTCTACTCCGGCCAGTTCAAGATTTCCGGTGCCGACAAGAACAGCGCCGAGCTGCGCGGCACCGATGGCGAGACGGTGAAAGCCTCGGCCGGTGAGCCCGATCCGGGCTTTCGGCTGAACGGCAAATTTTCGCTCGACCACCAGAAACTCGGGGTCGACGAATTCCGCTTCGAGACCGGGCCGCTCGACAACCCCTACACCGCCGATGGCAAGGCTTCTGTCGATCTCGGGCTGAAACCGAGTTTCGCCATCGAGGCCAATGGCGCGCAGGTGCAGTTCGACGAGGCGGTGGGCGCCGAAGCCGGCGCCGGCCTGACGCTGGACCAGCGCATCGCGGCGTTCGAGCAAGCGCTGCTCGATATGCCGAAGCCGACCATCCCCGGCACGGTCGAGGTCAAGCTGCCGGCGGTGGTGGTCGGCGACACCACGGTGCGCGACGTGCATCTTTCCGCCGAGCCGGTCGATGGCGGCTGGTCGGTGAAATCGCTTGCCGCGACCTTGCCCGGCCGCACCACGCTGGAAGCGGATGGCATGCTGGTGCTCAATTTGGAGGGTCATTTCGGCTTCAACGGCTCGCTGCTGCTGGCCGTGGCGCAACCTTCCGGCTTTGCCGCCTGGCTGTCGAAGGATGTCGACGAGGCGATCCGCCGCCTGCCGGCCGCGGGCTTCAAGGCCAAGGTCGACCTCTCGCAGAAGCGCCAGGCCTTCAGCGATCTCGAACTGATCCTGGGCAAGGCGAAGTTTTCCGGCCGCATCGATTCCAGCCAGCCCGACGATGCCAAGCCCTCGGTGCTGATGCGGCTCGAAGGCGGTGATCTCGATGTCGACGGGCTGGCGGCCTTCGCCTCGATCTTCGTCAGCGACAAGGGCGCCAATCGCTTTGCCGACCGAGACCTCGATTTCCAGATCAAGGCCGGGCCGGTCAACGCCGGCGGGTTGACCGCCGACACGGTCGACACGGCGCTCAGGCTGCGCGACGGGCTGCTCGAAATCGACCGGCTTTCGGTGGGCGGGCTGGCCGGCGCCTCGATCAGCGCCACCGGCCGGATCAAGGATTTCCCCGCGAGCCCAACCGGCAAGCTCGATGCGTCGGTGGTTGCCGTCGATCTGAAGCCGCTGATCGATGTCGCCGCCCAGCACTATCCCGACAGTGCCGTGCTCAAGGGACTGTCGAGCCGTGCTGCTGCCTATCCCGAGCTGTTCCAGGATGCGCGCATCGACCTGGTGGCCAGTGCGGCCGACAATGGCGACGGCACCACGGGCCTGGCGGTAAGCGGGCAAGGCAAGGCCGGCGGCTCGGCCTTTTCGGCGTCGCTGTCGGGGAAGGGCGCGGTGGACAAGCTTCTCGAAGCGCCGGTGGCGCTGACCTTCAACGCCAAGAACCCCGATGCCACCGCGCTGCTGGCGCTCTATGGCCTGCCGGCGCTGCCGCTCGGCATGCTGGGCGAGGCAAACACCGATATTCAGGCCAAGGGCACGTTTGGCGGCGGCCTGGCGACGAATTTCAGCCTTGCCGGCAATGACTTCAAGGCCGGTTTCGAGGGAACGATCGCCGACACGCCGCAAGGCCTCGCCGCCAAGGGCAAGCTCAGCCTCGATGCCGCCGACATCGAGCCATGGCTGATGACGTCGGGCATCGGCCTGCCAGGCATGGGGGCGGGCATGTCGACGTCGCTCGCAGCGCAGGGCGACTACGGCAACGGCCTGCTGGTGCTGGACGAACTCAGCGGCGCCATCAACGAAGCGGCGGTGTCCGGCGACGTCAATATCGATGTAAAGGATGGCGTGCCACATCTGGCCGGGGCGCTGGCGCTCGACGAACTCGACCTCGATCCCCTGGCGGTGGCGCTGTTCGGCGACTCCGCCTTTCTGGCCGACAAGGAGGGCGCAGCCAAAGACGGGGCAGGCAAGGGTGGCGTGTGGCCGGCGACGCCGTTCAGCCAGAAATCCAGCCTGCCATTCACCGCCGACCTCGACCTGACGACGGCAGCACTGGCCGCCGGCCGGTTCGCCACCGCCTATGACGCCGCCTTTTCGCTCAAGCTCGACCAGGAAGGCATCCGCGTTTCGGATCTCAAGGCGAAGTTGCTGGGCGGGGCGCTGACCGGCCTATTCGAGTTGAAGAACAACAACGGCACCGGGCTGTTCTCTGGCCAGATGAAACTGGCGGGCGCCGATCTGGCGACCGTGCTGCCGGATGCCGGCATCAGCGGCATCGGCGATTTGTCGACGGCGCTGTCAAGCAGCGGCAAATCGGTCGAAGGGATGGTGGCTGCCTTGTCAGGCTCCGGAACTGCGGCGTTGAAGGGCGTGAAAGTTGCTGGCCTCAATCCAGATGCGTTCAGTGCGTTCCTCGCCAAGGCGGATGCGATCGGGCGCGACATCGATGCGGCCAAGACCGCCGGCTTCGCGCCCGAGATCGCCGCTGATGGCAGTTTTGCCGCCGGCGATACCGACATAGCCTTCACGGTTGCCGGCGGCACGCTGCGGGCGCCGCCGGTCAGCCTGGAAAATCCAGCGGCGACCTTGTCCGCCGACATCACGGCGGATCTCAACGCGGCCACGGTGTCGGCCAAGGGTGCGATCACCTATCGGCCTGGCGACGAGGCGCTGGTCGGCTCCGAGCCGGTTGTGAATTTCACCGCCGAGGGGCCGTTCGGCGCGGTCAAACGAGCATTCGACAGTGAGCCGCTGGCGCAGTTCCTGACCCAGCGCGCGCTGGAGAAGGAGCAGCAGCGCGTCGAGGCGATGCAGGCCGCGCTGCTCGAGAAGCAGCGGCTGCGGCGCGAGGTGCGCTATTACGCTGCGCTGCAGGATGCTCGCGACAAGGCGGCCGAGGAATTGCGCCGGCAGGAGGAAGCAGCGCGGCTCAAAGCCGAAGCTGACGCCAAGGCCAAGGCCGAAGCGGATGCACAGGCTCAGGCTGAGGCGGACGCAAAGGCTCAGGCCGACGCGAAGGCGAAAGCCAAGGCGGACGCAGATGCCAAAGCCAAGGCCGATGCCGATGCGAAGGCGGCTGCCGAAAAGCAGGCCGCCGACGAGGCCGCCAAGGCGCAGGCCGAGCAGGAGCAGCAGAAGGCGGAAGAGGCGATGCGTATTGCCTCGCAGGAAAAGGCAAGGCTCGAAGCCGAACGCAAGGCCGCGCAGCCTCCGAAGGTGGAGCGGGCGCCGCTGCCGCAGGCCAACGACAATCCGCCGCCGGCCAAGCCGAAGGCCAATCCGTTCACGATCGACAATCTGCTGAAGTCGCTGCAGTAGTAGTCGACTACCCACGGTCTCGATCGAGCAGCCGCCGCAGCATCGGTTCGATGCGTGACAGTTCGTCGAGATGCGCCGCCGACAGCTCGGCCAGGCAATCGTCGGCGCGCTCGGTCAGTTGCAGCAGCACGCGGCGATGGTCGTCCTTGTCCTGATCCCTTGTGACCAGCCCTGCCTCGCCGAGACGGTTGACCAGTTCGACGGCGCTGTGGTGGCGAATGCGCAGGCGTTCCGCGAGATCGCCAACCGTCACCGGGCCGCCGCCGGGGAATCCCTTGATCGCCAGCAGCGCCTGATGCTGGCGCGGGGTCAGGCCGGCGTCTTCCGCCTGGACCTGGCTGAATTCGAGGAACCGGCGGATCAGGTAGCGAAACTCCGACAGCCGCTGGTAATCGGCCTGGCTGATGGCGGGACGTTGTTCTCGTGGCTGCGACATATCAGACATGTGTTCGTTTTCCGGCGAAAGCTCAAACGGATTTCGGGCGAAACCGGCTTGAATATTTATATCGTGTTACGATACATAGCCACCGACAAACCCGGCTGGCCGCTTCGACCGTGCCGCACCCCAGACATACGGCCGCCGCCAGGAAGCAACTGCCATGAAGACCCATCATTCGAACCCGGAGCACCTGCGCGATTTCACCACGGATCCCAGGGTTCTGCTCGTCGCCGCCATTGCCGTGGTGGTGGCGACAGCCGGGTTGTTTGCCGGCATCGCGCTTTTGAAGCTGATCCGGCTTGCCACCAACATTGCCTATTTCGGCCAGTTCTCGCTTGCCGACCTGAAGCTCGAGAACACGCCGCTTGGGCTTGCCGCCGTCCTCGTTCCGGTGATCGGTGCGCTGATCATCGGCCTGATGGCGCGCTATGGCAGCGAGAAGATCCGCGGCCACGGCATTCCCGAAGCCATCGAGGCGATCCTGCTCGGGCGCTCGAAACTCGACGCCAAGGTGGCGATCCTGAAGCCGCTGTCGTCGGCGATCTCGATCGGTTCCGGCGGACCGTTCGGCGCGGAAGGACCGATCATCATGACAGGCGGCGCGATCGGCTCGCTGATCGCGCAGATGCTGCCGGTCAGCGACAACGAGCGCAAGACCCTGCTGGTGGCTGGTGCGGCAGCGGGCATGACCACGGTGTTCGGAACACCGATCGCCGCCATCATGCTGGCGGTCGAACTGCTGCTATTCGAATGGACCCCGCGCAGCTTCATTCCGGTGGCGGTCGCGGCTGTTATCGCCGAGGTCGAGCGCACCATGCTGCATCTGCCCGGGCCGATCTTTCCGTTTCAGGGCGGCATGGAGGTGTCTTTTGTCGGCCTTGCCGGCTGGGTGGCGATCGGCGTTTGTGCAGGACTTCTGTCGGGACTGCTGACGCAGATGGTCTATGCCTGCGAGGACGGTTTTCAGAAGCTGCCGATCCACTGGATGTGGTGGCCGATGCTTGGCGGACTGGTGGTCGGCATAGGCGGGCTGATCGAACCGCACGCGCTCGGCGTCGGCTATGACAACATCACCGACATGCTGGATGGCCGCACCGTCGCGACGGCGGCACTCCTGCTGCTGGTGGTCAAGGCGATCATCTGGTCGGTAGCGCTCGGCTCGGGAACGTCGGGAGGTGTGCTGGCGCCGCTGTTGATCATGGGCGGGGCTATGGGCGCTGTGCTCGCCGGCGTTCTGCCTGCCGCGGATCCGGGTTTCTGGGCGCTGCTGGCAATGGCCGCCACCATGGGCGGCACGATGCGCGCGCCGCTGACCGCCACGTTCTTCGCCGTCGAACTGACCGGCAACACACATATGCTGGTGCCGCTGATTGCCGCCTGCGCCGCGGCGCATGCCGTGACCGTGCTTCTGATGAAGCGTTCGATCCTGACCGAAAAGATCGCCAGAAGGGGACACCATCTGGTTCGCGAATACCGTGTCGACCCTTTCGCCCTGACCAGGGTGCGCGAGGTGATGACGTCGCAGGTCGAAAGCGTGCCGGCGACGATGACGCTGCATGGCGCAGCAGCCTTCCTGACGGCGCCGGAAACACGGCATCCGAGTTTCCCGGTGGTCGACGAGAACGGTCAGGTGCTGGGCCTCATCGATCCGCCGGCGATATTGCGCTGGAGACGCGCCGGCACGCACCGCACCACCACGCTTGGCGCGTTGCTGGCCGGCAGCAAGGTGACGCTGGCCTATCCGGACGAATATCTCGAAGGCCTCTCCGACAAGCTGCTGATGGCCAACGTCTCCCATCTGCCCGTCGTCACTCGCGAAGGCTCGTTGCTGGTCGGCTATGTCGGCTGGAAGGATTTGATGCGCGTGCGGTCCAGGAAACAGGCCGAGGAGCGCGAGCGTTCGACCTTGCTTGGCTTCGGCACCAGACGCAGGAAAAAGGACGACGCGGTCGAAAGCCTTTAGATACTCTCTCCTCGCTTCGCCCACTCCAGCACATAGAGCCTCAACGCCGAGGACAGGTTGGTGTCGCGGGGCCGCGTCTCGTCGACTTCGGCGACAAGAGCAGCGAGCGTCAGCTCCCTGGTCGCCGCGATCGCGACGAGGTCGTCATAGAAGGGCTTTTCAAGCGAGTAGCTGGTGCGGTGACCGCGAATGGTCACCGAACGCTTTTCGACCGGGCTCATTGACGGTCGGGGTCGCCGGGCTTTTCACGACGATGCCCGGCGACAAAATTATCGGCCTTGTCGGCGACCATGCGGTCGCGTTCCTTTTCGGCCTTGGAGCGGCCGTGCAGCGCGCGGTTCTGTTCGGCGGCGCGCAGCTTTTCGTCCCGCGCCTTTTGCTTGCGGGCCTGGCGGAGATTGACGATTTCGGCCACGGCGTAAGTCGCCGGCCTATTTCTTGCGGAAGGCGTCGAGCGAGACCACTTCGGCGCCCTTGGTAGCGGCGTCCGCGGCCGCGGGCTTCTTCTCCGCCTCGGCGGCGGCCTTCTTCTCGGCCTTCGGCTTTTTCTCGGAGACGATGGTCAACGGCTCCGGAGTTGGCGCAGCCGGTTCATCGGCTGCCGCACCATCCGTCTTGACGTCGAATTCCAGTTCGAAATTGACCGAGGGATCATAGAAGCCGCGCACGGCCGAGAACGGGATTTCGAGTTTTTCCGGCACATCGGAGAAGGACAGGCCAACCTCGAAGCCGGTATCGGTCACCTTCAGGTCCCAATACTGGAACTGAATGACGATGGTCATCTGCTCGGGATAGCGCTCGCGCAGCCGCGAGGACACGCGTACGCCCGGCGCGCCGGTCAGGAAGGTGATGAAGAAGTGGTGGTTGCCGGGGAGGCCGGTGCGCGCGACCTCGGCCAGGACCTTGCGCATGACGCCGCGCAACGCCTCCTGGGCCAGAATGTCGTAGCGGATGTGGTCGTCGGCCATGTGGCGGTCGGGTTCCGTTGAATCGTCCGCATAGCTGTAATCAAGCTTGAGCGCGGCGTAAACCGCATATAGATCACCCTCGCGCGGAAGCGAAGACTATTGCCAGCGATTTGATCGCTCAGGCGCTGGCGAGCGCGCTTTGCTTTTCGGACGATGCCGCGGAGCGGCGCTTGCCGAAGGCGCGCAGGAAGGTACGCACGCCATTGGTCGCGGATTGCAGCACCTCGTCCTCGCGCGGCGAGCCGCCAAGCATGAACGTGGTCTGCAGTTCGGCATTGACGAGGCCAAGGAACTGGCGTGCCGCCACGTCCGGGTCCTCGATCGTGAGATAGCCGCCATAGGCGAGGCGGGCGAAGCGGGCGGCGATTGCCGGCCATGTCCTGCCCGGTCCCTGTTCGCGCCATTCGGCAAACAGTTCGGGATAGCGCTCGCCTTCGGTCTGGATCAGCTTGCGCAGGAATTTTCCATCGCGGTTGCAGATGCAATTCTGATTCAAACGCACCGCAAAGCCGATCAGGTCGGCTTCGAGATCCCCCGGCTGATCGGGGAAGGTGGCAATGGTGGCGAAGATTCCGGCATTGCAACGTTCGGTCAGATCACGGACCACAGCGACGAACAGTTTTTCCTTGTCGCCGTGATGGTTGTAGATGGTCTGGCGCGAGACGCCGGCTTCGGCGGCGATCAGGTCGATGTTGGCGCCGGCGAAACCTTCGCGGCAAAACACGGTGGCGGCGGAGTCGACGATCGACAGGCGCTTGGCCTCATGACCGCGTGGCGGGAAAATGTCAGGAGAAACGTGCAGCTTCATAAAAAACTATATAGAGGCGATTGACGATTTAGACAAGAGTGTCTAAATTTGTGGACACAAGATAAAGAGATTTCGCATGAGAGAGACGAACAGAACTCGCTCTCGAGGTGTCGGAATCTCACGGGATGGAACGTCCTAGGTTAGACGCCGCCTGGCGGCGGCAACCAGATTTGAAAGAAGCCTCTATCATGAGTCCCAAATTCCTCCGCATCGCGGTCGTGCTCGGCTTGTTGTCCGCCATCGGCCCGTTCGCCATCGACATGTATCTGCCCGCGCTGCCGTCGATCGGCGCCGATCTGCATGCCGGCACCGCTGCCGTGCAGATGAGCCTGTTGATCTTCTTCCTGTCGATGGGCTTTGGCCAGATCGTCGTCGGGCCGATCTCCGACATGGTCGGCCGCAAGCTGCCGCTCTACGGCGGTCTTGCGCTGTTCATGGTCGGCGGCATCGGTTCGGCAATGGCGCCGACCATCGAATGGCTGATCGCTTTCCGTTTCCTGCAGGGCCTTGGCGCCAGCGCCGGCATGGCCGTTCCGCGCGCCATCGTGCGCGACCTGCACACCGGTAATGAGGCCGCCAAGCTGATGTCCTTGCTGATGCTGGTGTTCTCGGTGTCGCCGATCCTGGCGCCGCTGACAGGCAGCGTGATCATCGAGAGTTTCGGCTGGCGCGCCGTGTTCTGGACGGTGACGGGCGCGGCTTTGCTGGCCACCATCCTTCTGGCAACCTCGCTCAAGGAGACGCGGTCGGTGGAAGATCGCGCCGGGTCCTCGTTCGGCACCGCGCTGTCAGCCTACCGCTTCCTGATGGGCGACCGTAACTTCCTTGGCCTGACGGCGATCGCCGGCTTCGGCATTGCCAGCTTCTTCGTCTATCTGTCGAGTTCGTCGTTCATCCTGATCGACCATTACGGGCTGTCGCCTTCGGTCTACAGCGTGTTCTTCTCGATCAACGCGGTCGCCTTCATCGGCATGTCGCAAATGACGGGGCTGCTGGCCGAGCGCTTCGGCCTGAGGCGCGTGGTGCGTGTCGCGGTGACCGGCTATGCGACGACGATGGTGGTGCTGTTCGCGGTGATGGCGACGGGGATCGATCGGCTCGACGTGATGGCGGCGCTGCTGTTCGTCGGCTACGGCTTCCTTGGCCTGGTCATTCCGACCACCTCGGTGCTGGCCATGGAAGAACATGGCGAGATTGCCGGCACGGCGTCGGCGCTGATGGGCACGCTGCATTTCGCCATCGGCGCACTCGCCATGGGTGTTGCCGGCGTGTTCTTCGACGGTACGCCGCTGCCGATGGTGGCCGGCATCACGCTCTGCGCGGTGATTTCCTTCACGCTGGCCAAGTTCACGCTCGGCCGCTCGCGCGAGGCCGTCGAGGTGCCGGCTGAGTAGTAGACTTTCGATGAGAACGAAGGGGCCGGCTCATGCCGGCCTCTTTGCCATTGGGCGCGGACAGTTCCGTCCGAAAGGCGTTGACGACGCCCGGTTTCGGCTGTAGCAGCGATGGTCATGATGATCGCAACGGCTCTCGTGGTGGTAGGAAAGCGCATGGGCAGGATGGTGTAACCATCCGGCGATAGCCACCCATGCGCGGTAAACAGGCTCCTGACGGGGCCTTTTTTTTATGCCCGAAATCCGGGCGATGCCCCGTCAATCATCCTCATCACGCAATACACCACGGATCAGAACCATGACGGGCGAGAACCCTATTCAAACCGCGAGCAAGCGCATGACAGGCGCGGAGATCGTTCTCCACGCACTCAGAGACAATGGCGTAGAGCATGTCTTCGGCTATCCTGGCGCCGCCTTGCTGCCGATCTACGACGAGATATTCCAACAGGATGACATCAAGCATATCCTCGTGCGCCATGAGCAAGGTGCGGGCCATGCCGCCGAAGGCTATGCACGGTCTACGGGCAAGGTCGGCGTCATGCTCGTCACATCCGGTCCAGGCACGACAAATGCGGTAACGCCACTGCAGGATGCGCTTATGGATTCGGTGCCGATCGTCTGCCTGACAGGACAGGTGCCGACAACGCTGATCGGCTCCGATGCCTTTCAGGAATGCGACACGGTCGGCATTACGCGGCCCTGCACCAAGCACAATTCGTTGGTCAAGGACGTCAACGAACTGGCGTCAACGATCCACAGGGCTTTTCACATCGCCAAGTCCGGACGACCGGGACCTGTCCTCGTCGACATGCCAAAGGACGTCCTGTTTGCCACCGGCGTGTACACGCCGCCCTCGGATGCTGCTGCACTGAAGAGCTGTCGGCCGACGGTGGAGAGCGACATCAACGAGATCGGCAAGGCGATAGAGTTGATGGCCAATGCCCGTCGTCCAGTCATTTATACCGGCGGTGGCATCGTCAATTCCGGCATGGAGGCATCGAGACTGCTGCGGGAGCTTGTCGAACTGACTGATTTCCCGATCACCTCGACTCTCATGGGGCTTGGCGCATATCCGGCATCCGGCAAGAACTGGCTGAAAATGGTCGGCCTGCACGGATCGTACGAGGCGAACATGGCCATGCATGAGTGCGACGTTATGCTCTGCATCGGCGCCCGCTTTGACGATCGCGTGACTTCGCGCGTGGAGGCTTTTTCACCGAGCTCAAGGAAGATCCATGTCGATATCGATCCCTCCTCGATCAACAAGACCGTCCGTGCCGACGTCGGCATCCAGGGCGATGCCGGCAAGGTGGTGGACAGCCTGGTTCGCTCATGGCGTGCGCTGCCGCAAAACCCTGACAGAAGACGCCTCGACGAATGGTGGAAACAGATCGCGCGCTGGCGCGGGCGCAACTCCTTCTCTTACGAAATGAGCAACGAGGTGATCATGCCGCAATACGCGGTCGAGCGTCTCTACGCGCTGACGAAGGATCGCGACACCTACATTACGACCGAAGTTGGCCAGCATCAGATGTGGGCGGCCCAGTTCTACGGTTTCGAAAAGCCGCGTCGCTGGATGACGTCGGGCGGCCTTGGTACGATGGGTTATGGCTTGCCGGCGGCATTGGGCGTGCAGATCGCGCACCCGGAAAGCCTCGTCATCGATATTGCCGGCGACGCATCTGTCCAGATGACGATGAAAGAGATGTCGGCGGCGGTTCAGTACAATGCGCCTATCAAGATATTCATCTTGAACAACTCTTACATGGGCATGGTTCGCCAGTGGCAGCAAATGCTTCACGGAAACCGGCTTGCGCATTCCTATTCCGAAACTTTGCCCGATTTCGTCAAACTGGCTGAAGCGTTCGGTGCGGTCGGCGTACGTTGTGAGAAGCCGGCCGACCTCGATGATGCGATTCAGGAAATGATCGATGTAAACCGGCCGGTGCTCTTCGACTGCCGTGTTGCCGAACTCGCCAATTGCCTTCCGATGATCCGGACGGGCAGAGCCCATAATGAGATGCTCTTGCCCGGCGAGACCTTCGCCAGTGCAACCGATGAGATCGGCCAGGGACTGGTATAGACCCCAGAGCGGGATGCATTCGAATTGAATAGTGCATCCCGCTCGATTGCGTCCGACTTCAAGGCTACACCCCGGTTTGCGCCAGCACGAAGCGCAGCCGCGCCTCGACGGGGGCCAGCGGCAACGGAACCATCTCATAGCACAGTTCCGTATAGACGCCGACCAGCGCATGGTGGGTACGCTCGGCCTCGTCGAGCGTCTGCCTGCGCTCTTTGTCCTGCGCGAAGATCTCCGGCCAAAGCGGGGCGACGAAGACGCGCCGATGATAGCGGAAGCGCTCTGCGGCAGCGTGGGCGTGTTCGGGTATCGGCAGGCCGCTCAGGCTGAGATAGCCGAGCGTGTCCGGAACGCCGCGATCGAAAAAAACAGGACGCCCGGTCTGTTCTTGTGCAATTTGATACGAGCGCATCTCCCATGACAGCATCAACTCGACGAACAGGGCGCGATCGTGCCAGGGCAAAGCGGGTCCGCCAATGGCGGACTGGTCGCGGATAATGCCACGCCCGGCTTCGACCGAGGTGGCAAAGCCTGCGTGGCGCAGGGCTTCGATCAAGGTGGTCTTGCCGGAGCCGGGACCGCCGGTCAGCACAAAAAAGCGATCGGAATCGTTTTGCATGTTTTGTCCATGGCGAGGGAGCACGCGGCAGGGCGCGTTCGCGGCGGAACTGCCGTCGCGCATGCTGGATATCGGAGGAGGGGAGAAGTGGAGGTTTCTGTTGCCAGGTACCTCCGAACCCCGCCTAGAAGTGCGAACCTCTAGGGCTTGATTTGAAGCTATCGCACCGCTTACGCGGCGAGACGTGCTTCCGCATAGTTGTCATTTGCAACTACAGGTTTAGCCCGATGACGGTGGTACTATGCCGGGCAAAAGTACGATCTTTACACCTTCGTCGATCCTATTTCGCCCCCAGCAAAAACCGCTCTGTCGTCAACAGCGGCTTTTGGTGGAGGCGCCGGGTACCGCCCCCGGGTCCGAACGGCTTATTTCATCGCCCATTTATCGCCATAGTCGGTCAAGCCGACAAACCGAATATAGGGGGCGATCGCAGGAAATGAAAGGCCGCAATGGCACTTTGTCCCCGTGTCAAAACCGCAAGTCCGAAGGGTTGACTTGAGCGCGGTCTCAACCGAAGCTTTGCCCCGGTGAGGAGTTACCGACATAGCGCACAAGTTGCAGCAGCGCGCCACAGCCCTCATCGATCGGATCCGTGGCGCCGACGAGGGGAATTTTGATGGCCGACTATCTTGCAGACGTGAAGAAATACGATGCCTCGGCGAGTGCCGACGTGGTCGACAAAATCGTGAAGCATCTTGGTATTGCGCTTCGGAACCGCGATTCCTCGCTGGTGTCTTGCACCGATCCGAAGGAACTGGAGCGCGTCAAGGCTGGCTGGGTTGCCAAGAAGCTCGGCATATCGGACGACAACAAGGCTGACGCTTCGATCGAGAAGGTCTGCAAGGCGATGGCCGCCGACAATACCAAGAACCGGGTTACCTTCTACTACCTGGTTGCCAAGGACCTGGGTAAACTCGGCTCCCTCTGACGGCCGCGCTTCAATTCGCCGGGCTGGCGCGGTCCATGCGCCAGCCGGTGATGTTGTTGGGGACTGGCTGGCTTCGGGCATGGCTTGCGCGCTGCTTTGTGGTGTTCGATCGCCCGTCTGTCAGTTATGATGGCTGGACAACCGAATCGAGCCGGAACCGATGCGCCAGTATCTCGACCTCCTGCAGCACGTGCTGGACAACGGCGCCGACCGCGGCGATCGCACCGGCACCGGAACGCGCTCCGTCTTCGGCTACCAGATGCGTTTCGACCTGGCGCGCGGCTTTCCCGTCACCACAACCAAGAAGCTGCATCTCAAGTCGATCATCCATGAGCTTCTGTGGTTCCTGGCCGGCGACACCAACATCAAATATCTCACCGACCATGGCGTCTCGATCTGGGACGAATGGGCCGACGAGAATGGCGATCTCGGCCCGGTCTACGGCAAGCAGTGGCGTTCCTGGCCGGACGGCCATGGCGGCTCGATCGACCAGATCGCGAATCTTCTCAAGGAAATACGCAGAAATCCTCAATCGCGGCGGCTGATTGTTTCGGCATGGAACCCAGCCGAGGTGGAAGCGATGGCGCTGCCGCCCTGCCACTGCCTGTTCCAGTTCTATGTTTCGGAAGGGCGGCTTTCCTGCCAACTCTACCAGCGTTCCGCCGATATCTTCCTTGGCGTGCCGTTCAACATCGCGTCCTATGCCCTGCTGACCTTGATGGTGGCGCAGGTGACAGGGCTGAAACCCGGCGATTTCGTCCACACACTTGGCGATGCGCACCTCTACTCGAACCATTTCGAGCAAGCACGCGAACAGCTGCGGCGCACGCCGAGGACGCTGCCGACGATGTGGATCAATCCGGAGGTGAAGGACCTCTTCGCCTTCCGCTTCGAGGATTTCCGGCTGGAAAACTACGTCGCCGACGCGTCGATCAAGGCGCCGATCGCGGTCTAAGGCCGCAAATTTCAGTCGATGCCGACCATCACGTCCGAGGCTTTGATCACGGCATAGGCCTGCTTGCCCTTTTCGAGCTTGAGATCGGCGACGGCCTCGTTGGTGATCGAGGCGGTGACGATGGCGCCGCCGCCAATGTCGATCCTGACATGCGAGGTGGTGGCTCCCTTGACGATCTCGGCGATCGTCCCTTGAGGACGTTGCGGGCGCTGATCTTCATCGGAGTTTCCTTTCCAAGGTTTCTTTTCCCGGTCTTACCAAAACAATTGGTGTCGTACAGACGCTTTCATGAGGCGCCGGGCCTTCCCTTGTTATATTCATACGGATATATCGGTCAGCAGGCTTCGAGCCGGCCGGATTTCAAACCAGGGAGAGTTTTCCATGACGCGCAAAGGTTTTGGATCTAGGGCGATCGCCATTGGCGGTTTGGCTGCGGCGCTGATGGCAGTCGTGCCGGCAGCGCATGCGGAAGACAAGGTGGTGGTGTTTGCCGCAGCCAGCCTCAAGGACGCGCTCGACGCGGTGAACAAGGCCTGCGAGGCCGATGTCGGCGAGGCGGCGACTGTCTCCTATGCCGCGAGCTCGGCGCTGGCCAAGCAGATCGAGGGCGGGGCGCCTGCCGACGTCTTCATCTCGGCCGATCTCGACTGGATGAAATATCTCTCCGACAAGAAGCTGACCAAGCCGGACACCGAAGTGAAGCTGCTCGGCAATCAGATCGTGCTGGTGGCGCCGAAGGACTCGGCGGTCGACACCAGGATCGAGAAGGGTTTCGACCTCGCCAAGCTGATCGGCGACGGCAAGCTCGCCATGGGAGATTTCAAGGCGGTGCCGGCCGGCAAATACGGCAAGGCCGCGCTTGAATCGCTCGGCGTCTGGTCCTCGGTCGAGGGCAAGGTGGCGCAGGCCGAAAACGTGCGCGCGGCGCTGAAACTGGTTTCGACGGGCGAAGCCGCCCTTGGCATTGTCTATGCCACCGACGCGCATGCCGAAAAGGGGGTCAAGGTGATCGGCACCTTCCCGGAGGATTCGCATCCGCCGATCATCTATCCGGTTGCCCAGACCGCCGATTCGAAGGACAAGGATACGCCGGCTTTCCTGAAATGCCTGCAGTCGGCCAAGGCGGCCGCGCTGTTCAAGGATCAGGGATTTACCGTGCTCGCGCCGAGCAACTGAGTTCCAAGGGGCACTATGAACTGGCTGCTGGACCTCACTCCCGACGAATGGAATGCGGTCCGGCTGTCCATCAAGGTGGCAACGGTGGCGATGCTCGCCAGCCTGCCGCCGGGCATCTTGATCGCGCTTCTGCTTGCCCGGGGACAGTTCTGGGGCAAGACGGTTCTCAACGGGCTGGTGCATCTGCCGCTGATCCTGCCGCCGGTGGTGACCGGCTATCTGCTGCTGCTCACCTTCGGCCGGCGCGGTCCGGCCGGTGCCTTCCTGGCCGAGCATTTCGGCATTGTCTTCTCCTTCCGCTGGACGGGTGCGGCGCTGGCTTGCGGCGTCATGGGCTTTCCCCTGATGGTGCGGGCGATTCGGCTGTCGATCGAGGCGGTGGACCGTAGGATGGAAGCGGCGGCGGGAACGCTCGGCGCCAATCCGCTCTGGGTGTTTGCCACCATCACGCTGCCGTTGATCCTGCCCGGGCTGATCGCCGGCGCCATCCTGGCCTTCGCCAAGGCGATGGGCGAGTTCGGCGCCACCATCACCTTCGTTTCCAACATTCCCAATGAGACGCAGACATTGCCGTCGGCGATCTACACCTTCACGCAGGTGCCGGGTGGCGATGAAGGGGCGCTCCGCCTGACGCTGATTTCCATTGTCATCTCCATGGCAGCACTTGTGGCTTCGGAGGTGCTGGCGCGGCGTGTCGGCCGGCGGCTGGACATCGAATGAGCGTTCTCGTCGACATCAGCCATCGGCAGGGCGGTTTCGCCATCGGCGCCCGCTTCGAAAGCGCCGGGCGGCTGACGGCGCTGTTCGGAGCGTCGGGGTCGGGCAAGACGACGCTGATCGGCATGATTGCCGGCCTGATCCGGCCCGACAAGGGACGCATCGAGGTTGACGGCCGTGTGCTGGTCGATACCGGTGCCGGCATTTTCGTGCCGAAGCACAAGCGCCGCATCGGCATGGTGTTCCAGGACGCAAGGCTGTTTCCGCATTTGAGCGTTGCCGGCAATCTTCGCTACGGCCGCTGGTTCACGCCGCCGGCGGAGCGCTACGCCGATATCGATGCCGTCGTCGACCTGCTCGGCATCGGGCCGCTCATGAACAGGCGGCCGGCAAAGCTCTCGGGTGGCGAGAAACAGCGTGTGGCGATCGGCCGGGCATTGCTTGCCAGCCCCAGACTGCTGCTCATGGACGAACCGCTGGCCTCGCTCGACGAGGCGCGCAAGGCTGAAATCCTGCCCTATGTCGAAAGGCTCCGCGACGAGATCAAAATCCCGATCGTCTATGTCAGTCACTCGGTCGCCGAAGTGGCGCGGCTGGCCAGCGACGTGGTGATGCTGGCGCAGGGCAATGTCGTTGCCAGCGGGCCGACCGAGGCGGTGATGCAAAGGCTCGACCTGTTGCCGGCGGAGGAGCGCGGCGAGGGCGGCGCCGTGCTGGACACAAGGGTGCTGCATCACGACGAGAGTTTCGGCATGACCGTGCTCGGCTCGGCTGCGGGCGAGCTCCGGGTGCCACAGCTGGCGATGAAAACAGGTACGCCGGTGCGCATCCGTATCCGCGCACGCGATGTGATGATCGCCACCGAAAAGCCGAGGGGTCTCAGCGCGCTCAACATCCTGCCGGGAACCATTACCGCGATGAGCCCCGGCGAGGGACCGGCGGTCGAGGTCGGTATCGACTGCAATGGCGCAACCGTGCTTGCCCGCATCACCGAACAGTCGCGGCAGGCGCTGAAGCTTCATCTTGGCGGCAAGGTTTTCGCGGTGATCAAGACGGTGAGCTTCGATCGGGCGAACACCGGCGCCGGCCTGCCCGCCGAGACGGATGGATGATCCCGCTATGTCTTTTTGGAATAGCGGTTTCGCCAGGGAGCTTCTAGTATGACGTTGGGATGTGACCGCGGAGAGCAAAGATGCCGTCGCTGAGCTTGCGGATAAATCTCGATCCCGACGGGCGCGTCGGGCCGGGCAAGATCGAGCTCCTGGAACAGATCGCCGCCTTCGGCTCCATCTCGGCCGCCGCGCGCGGCATGGAGATGTCCTATAAGCACGCCTGGGACCTGGTCGAGGACATGAACCGGGTATTCGGCAAGCCGCTGGTGGCGGCACAGACCGGCGGCCGCAAGGGCGGCGGCGCACAGTTGACGGCGGTCGGCCTGGCAGTGGTCAGCCGCTTCCGCGCCATCGAGCGCGCGGCGGCGGCCGCGGCAGCGACGCATATGGAGGCGTTGCAGGCGGAGATTGAGGCTGGGTGAGGGAGTAGGGCAGTAGGGCAGTAGGGCAGTAGGGCAGTAGGGCAGTAGGGCAGTAGGGCAGTAGGGCAGTAGGGCAGTAGGGCAGTAGGGCAGTAGGGCAGTAGGGCAGTAGGGAGGCATTCGCGTGCTGTCTTCCAACACAAAACGTCATTCACCTACTGCCCTACTGCCTTACTCCCCTATTGCCTTCCTATTCGGGCTTGCGCAGCAAATAGCTGTCCATGATCCAGCCCTTCCGCCGACGAGCTTCCTCTCGAACTTTTTCGATCTTTGCGCCGATGTCACCGATCCTGCCGGAGAGAGTGATCTCGTCTTCCGTTCCGAGATAGGCGCCCCAATGGATGACGACATCCTTGTCGGCCAGCGTGTTGAAGGCGCATTTGCCGTCCAGCAGGACGACCGCGCTGCCGGCATTGTCCGGCATGCCTTCTTCGGTCAGGCGGCGGCCGGTGGTAATGAGGACGGAATCGCCGATGCGGTTCAGCGCCATCTTGTGGCTGGCGGCAAGTGCCTGGACGGCGGTGATGCCGGGGATGACCTCAAGCTCGAACGCCACATCGCCTCGCAGGCGCACGCGCTCAAGGATGCGCAACGCGCTGTCATAGAGCGAAGGGTCGCCCCAGATCAGGAAGGCGCCGCAGCCGTCGCCTGCAATCTCGTCGCGGATCAGGCCTTCGTAAATGGCGGCGATGGCTTCATGCCAGTCATCGACGGTCGAGCGGTAGGAGGGCGCCGGCCCATCTTCTACCGGGAGGTCGCGCACCGGCACGTCGAATTCGACGCGCCGCGACTTCGGATTGGTGACGAAGCGGTCGCAGATCTGACGGCGCAGTTCGGCCAATTCATTTTTTTTCGCGCCCTTGTCGGGAATGAACAGCACATCCGCCTGGTTCAGGCCTGATATGGCCTGAACGGTCATGTGGTCGGGATTGCCGGCGCCGATGCCGATGACGAGAAGCTTGCGCATGGGCGAACTCCTGCCCGATCGGAACCCGTTAGTCCAGACCGCGCTGGCGCGTGTCCAGACCGCGCAGGCGCGTGTCCAGACCGCAGTCCAGCTCCCTTTGGTGCGTCCGCGGATACGGAAGGGCTTTGAACGCCACATTGAAACGGCTAGGGTCCTGCAGGCATTCCAGCCGAGGGGGCTTCCATGTTGCGATATGTTCTGACCGCCGTGCTGGCCTTGTCGTCCGCACCCGCTTTCGCCAATGATTCGGTTGCCGAACTTGGCACCGGCGGCCTGATCCTGTCGCGCAGCGATGCCGTGGCGATGCAAAGCGAGGACCTTTTCATCTCGCCGGAAAAGGTCACGGTCGACTATGTCTTCCACAACAACACCGATCAGGATGTCCAGGCCATCGTCGCCTTCCCGATGCCCGACATATCGGGCAATCCCGAAGAAATCCCGGCGATTCCTGAAAATCAGAGCGATAATTTCCTCGGTTTCGAGGTGACGATCGACGGTGTCGCCGCAAAGCCGCAGCTCGAGCAGAAGGTGTTGGCGCTCGGCATCGACATCAGCGCTGAGCTGAAGGCGCAAAACGTGCCGTTCTATCCTTTCGGCGATGCGGCGGAGGCGGCGCTGGCGAAGCTGCCGCAAGCGGTTGTCGATGACTGGGTCAACCGCGGCATCATCATCGAGGACACCGGCAGCGACGGCACCGAGACGAGCAAGGTCTACACCCCGTTCTGGCAATTGCGTTCGACCTACTGGTGGCGCTCGACCTTTCCGGCCAACAAGGACGTCCATGTTTCCCACCACTACAGACCGAGCGTCGGCGGCACGTCTTCGGTCAGCTTCTTCTACGACGGCAAATTCCAGGGTCAGTATGCGGCCTACAAGACCCGGTATTGCATGGACGGCACATTCGAAAATGCGGTGCGCAAGGCGGCCAAGGACGACCCTGACGGCTACCCCAAATATTTCGAGAGCCGCATCGCCTATATCCTGACCACCGGCGGCAACTGGGCCACCGGCACGATCGGCAAGTTCAAGCTGACGATCGACAAGGGCAATCCGAAAGCCCTGGTCTCGTTCTGCGGCGACAATGTCAAAAAGACCGGACCGACGACCTTCGAGATGACGGCGGATGATTTCTACCCCGAGCGCGACATCGACATCCTGATCCTCGAGCCGACGGGCGAAAATTGATGCATGTCGCAATCTACGTTGCCATTGCCGAGAACGGCGTGATCGGGCGTGACGGCGGGCTCCCGTGGCGGCTCTCCACCGATCTCAAGCGCTTCAAGGCCGATACGATGGGCAAGCCAATCATCATGGGCCGCAAGACCTATGAGGGCATCGGTCGGCCGCTGCCGGGCAGGTTGAACATCGTCGTGACCCGCGACGAGACCTGGCGCGCCGAGGGCGTCGAGGTGGCACATTCGCTCGAAGCCGCGATCCAGCTGGCGACGGTGCGCGGGCGCGGCATGGCCGATGTCGACGAGGTGTGCGTCATCGGCGGCGGCGAAATCTATGCCCAGGCCATGCTGCTGGCCGACCGGCTGCACGTCACCCATGTGCTGGCAGCGGTCGACGGCGATGCGCATTTCCCGCCGATCGATCCCGATTCCTGGCGCATTGTCAGCTCGCAGGACGTCCCAGCCGGGGAAAAGGACAGCCACCCGACGCGCTATTCGGTTTACGAGCGGCGTCGCGAGAGACATTGAACGAAAAAAGAGCCATTGAAGGAAGACAAAGGGTCGCGACTGGACCAAATCGGACGAAGTCGGAAGCGCATCGCGTTGAAAGCGCCCCGTGGCGTGCCTATAGAAGAACAATACTGGATTTTGCGCCGTAATGCCGGCGCTTGAGGGAATTCCAAGCGAAAGGACATTCATGCCCTGGAACGACAAAAGCGGCGGTGGCGGCGGCCCATGGGGTGGCGGCGGCAACAATCAGGGACCCTGGGGGCAGGGTCCAAAAGGACCGAGCGGGCCGCAGGGCTCGCCTCCCGATCTAGAAGACATCATCCGCCGCGGCCAGGACCGGCTGCGGCGCGCTCTTCCGGGCGGCGGCGGCGCGAGCCCGGCTATCTTCGCGCTGATCGCGGCTGCACTTGTGGTGCTGTGGGCGTTCAAGGCGGTTTACACCGTGCAGCCCGATGAGGTCGCGGTCGAACTGCGCTTCGGCAAGCCGAAGACCGAACTGTCGCAGCCTGGCCTGCATTTCCATTGGTGGCCGCTCGAAGCCGTCGAGACGGCCAAGATTTCCGAGCAGCTCGTCGATATCGGCGGTGGCGGCGCGACAAGTGGCAATACGTCCGGGCTGATGCTTACCGGCGACCAGAACATCGTCAACGTCCAGTTCTCCGTGGCCTATCAGGTCTCCGACCCGCGCGCGTATCTGTTCGATGTGTCCGATCCCGACGGCATGCTGCGGCAGGTTGCCGAAAGCGCCATGCGTGAAGCCGTCGGCCGCCGGCCGGCGCAGGACATCTTCCGCGACGACCGCCAGGGCATTGCCGCCTCGGTGCGTGAGATCATCCAGACGACGCTGGACGGCTACAAGGCCGGTCTCAACGTCAACGCCGTCTCGATCGAGGATGCGGCACCGCCACGCGAAGTGGCCGATGCGTTCGACGAGGTGCAGCGCGCCGAGCAGGACGAGGACAAGTTCGTCGAGCAGGCCAACCAGTACTCCAATCAGAAGCTCGGGCAGGCGCGCGGCGAGGCCGCACAGATCCGCGAAGACGCGGCCGCCTACAAGAACCGGGTCGTGCAGGAAGCCGAGGGTGAGGCGCAGCGCTTCATCTCGGTCTATGACGAATATGCCAAGGCGCCCGATGTAACGCGCAAGCGCCTCTACCTGGAAACCATGGAGAAGGTTCTGAAGGATTCGAGCAAGGTCATCGTCGAGCAGGGCAACGGGCAAGGGGTCGTTCCCTATCTGCCGCTGCCGGCATTGCAGCCGAAAGCGCCGGCACCGGCCGCCCCCGTTACGGGAGGTAACCAGTGATGGCCAACCGTCTTCCCATCATCGTCGTCGCAGCAGCGGTTATCCTGTTCCTGCTCTATTCGTCGGTCTTCGTGGTCAATGCGCGCCAGCAGGCACTGGTGCTCAGGTTCGGTGAGATTGTCGACGTCAAGAGCGAACCCGGCATCTACTTCAAGGCGCCGTTCTCGTTCTTCGACGCCGACACCGTGCAGCTGATCGAGAACCGGGTGCTGCGCTTCGATCTCGACAACATTCGCGTCCAGGTCTCGGGCGGCAAGTTCTATGAGGTCGATGCCTTCATCGCCTATCGCATCTCGGATCCGCGGGTCTTCCGCGCCGCGGTGTCCGGTCAGATCGAATTGGCCGAGGCCCGGCTCAGGACGCGTCTCGACGCTGCCTTGCGCCGTGTCTATGGTCTGCGTGATTTCGAGGCAGCACTCTCCGAAGAGCGCGGCGTGATGATGCGCGAAGTCCGCGACCAGCTCAGGCCCGATGCCACATCGCTCGGCCTGCAGATCGAGGATGTCCGCATTCGCCGCACCGATCTCACGGCCGAAGTCTCGCAGCAGACCTTCGACCGCATGAAGGCGGAACGCCTGGCGGAAGCTGCCCGGCTGAGGGCGCGCGGCAATGAGGCGGCACAGCGCATCACCGCCCGCGCCGATCGCGAAGTGGTCGAGATCGTCGCCGAAGCCCAAAAAGAGTCGGAAATCCTGCGCGGCGAGGGCGAGGCCCAGCGCAGCGCCACCTTCGCGGGAGCCTATCAGCGCGATCCGGCTTTCTTCGACTTCTACCGGTCGATGAATGCCTATGGCACGGCGCTGGACAACACCGGAACGACGATGGTGCTGTCGCCGAACTCGGAGTTCTTCCGCTTCTTCCGCAATCCCGACGGCAGCGAGGGATCGGCAAAGCCGGCTTCGCCTGCGCCAAACGCTCCGGCGACGGCACCCGCCGCGCCGGCGGCACAGCCCAGCACCGGCCAGTAGCGGCCGGTGCAGGATTTTCTTGCCGCCATGGGCCTCGTCTTCGTCATAGAGGGTCTGGTCTATGGCGGCTTTCCCGGCCTAGCCAGGAAGCTTGCCACCGAAGTGCTGTCGCTGCCCGAGAACGCGCTGCGGATTGCCGGGCTGGCGGCGATCGCGATCGGCGTCGGCATCGTCTGGCTGGTACGAGGCGCATGAGGGCGGCGATGATTTATCCTCTGCCGATAGTCATAGCCGCAAACGTGCCGTATTTTTTGCCAACATGGCGTGACGCGGCGTTTTCGTCGAAGCGCTTTTCTTTTCAAGAATACCGGGAGGCTTCTCGATGACATCCAATACAATTTTGCGCGCGGCGCGGCGGACATTCATCGCCGGCGCGGCGGCACTTCTTGTCAGCGCCGTCGCTGTCCCGTCCTTCACGGCGCCGACATTTGCCGCCGATGGGCCCGCTTCGGTCGCCGATCTGGCGCAAGGCCTGCTCGGCGCGGTGGTCAACATATCGACCTCGCAGACGGTCAAGGGTACCGAAGGCCCGGGCGCGGTGCCGATGCCGCAATTGCCCGAGGGTTCGCCCTTCCAGGATTTCTTCGACGATTTCTTCAAGAACCGCGGCGGTGACAAGGACAACGGCTCGCAGAAGGTGCAGTCGCTGGGCTCCGGCTTCGTCATCGATGCCGAGCAAGGCATCGTCGTCACCAACAACCATGTCATTGCCGATGCCGACGACATCGAGGTCAATTTCTCCGATGGCGTCACCTTGAAGGCGACGCTGGTCGGCACCGACACCAAGACCGATGTCGCCGTGCTCAAGGTCGATCCGAAAGGCCACAAGCTGACGGCGGTGAAGTTCGGCGATTCCACCAAGATGCGCGTCGGCGACTGGGTGATGGCGATCGGCAATCCGTTCGGCCTCGGCGGCACGGTGACGGTCGGCATCGTCTCGGCCCGCAACCGCGACATCAATTCCGGCCCCTATGACGACTTCATCCAGACCGATGCCGCGATCAACCGCGGCAATTCCGGCGGACCGCTGTTCAACAGCGCGGGGGAAGTCATCGGCATCAACACGGCGATCATCTCGCCATCCGGCGGCTCGATCGGCATCGGCTTCTCCATCCCGTCGCAGCTCGCGTCCGGTGTCGTCGACCAGTTGCGCCAGTTCGGCGAGACGCGGCGCGGCTGGCTCGGCGTGCGCATCCAGCCGGTGACCGACGACATCGCCGAAAGCCTCGGCATGGCGACCGCAAAGGGTGCGCTGGTTGCCGGCGTGATCAAGGGCGGCCCGGTCGACAATGGCACGATCCAGGCCGGCGACGTCATCATCAAGTTCGACGGCAAGGATATCCATGAGATGCGCGACCTGCCACGTGTCGTCGCCGAAAGCCCTGTCGGCAAGGCGGTCGACGTGCTGATCGTGCGCAAGGGTGTTGAACAGACGGTGAAAGTGACCCTCGGCCGGCTCGAGGATGGCGAGAAGGCCGCCAACGCCGAGGAGGGCAACACCGACCAGGACAAGGGCGACAAGGCTCCGGCCGTTTCCACTGCCTCGGTGCTCGGCATGACGGTCGGCGAACTGAACGACGAGACACGCAAGAAGTTCAGCATTGCGGCCGATGTTTCGGGCGTCGTCATCACCGACGTCACCAAGGACTCGGCCGCCGCCGAACGCGGCATCCAGCCCGGCGAGGTGATCACCGAGATCGCACAGGAATCGGTTGCTACCCCCAAGGACGTCATGGACCGCATCGGCGCCTTGAAGGAACAGGGGCGCAAGAATGCGTTGCTGATGCTGGCCTCGAAGACCGGCGAGCTCAGGTTCGTGACGATCAGGATGGACTGAGGTCCGGAAGATCGACAACACGACAACACTGAAAAAAGGGCGGCTAGCGAGCTGCCCTTTTTCTTGCCTGCCAGTCCTGGCGCGACAGTCTGTAGAGGACATGCCGTTTGAGATGCGGATGGCTGTCGGGAATGCTGGGGTGGTCGAAATCGCCGGACGGATCCGCGCTCATGCCGAGGCGTTGCATGACGGCGGTGGAGCGGCGGTTGGCCGCGACGGCGAATGACACGATTTCATCGAGGCCAAGTGTCTCGAAGCCGTAGGCCAGCCACGCTTCGGCTGCCTCGGTGACATAGCCTTTGCCCCAGAACTCAGGTGCCAGCCGCCAGCCGATCTCGATGGTGCCGGCTGGCAGGGATGGCACACGATCGGTGTCGAGGAGACCGATGAAGCCGATGCATTCACCGGTGGCGGTGATCTCGGCGGCAGCAAAACCGTATCCGTCCTTCGTGGTCCAGGCCCGGAGCTCGTCCATCTTGGCATCCGCCTGGGCGCGGTCACGGCGGAATGGAAAGAACTCCATCACCCGGTCGTCGGAGTTGATGCGGTGGAACAGGTCGCGGTCGCGATCCTCCCAGTTGCGCAGGATCAGGCGCTCGGTACGCATTGGTTTCATTGCACAAAGTCCTCCTGCCTGTAGCCCTGCATATAGAGCAGCGCGGAAAGGTCGCCATGATCGATGCGGACCTTGGCCTGTGCCGCCACCGTCGGCTTGGCGTGAAGCGCGACACCGGTACCGGCAAGGCGGATCATGTCGAGATCATTGGCGCCGTCACCGACGGCAATGGCGTCGGCGGGCGTCAGGCCGAGGCGCGCTGAAATTTCGATCAGCGCGTCGGCCTTGGCGGCGCGGCCGAGGATCGGTTCGCCGACCAGGCCGGTGAAGCGGCCGTCCTGTTCGAGCAGGCGATTGGCGCGGTTCTCCTGGAAGCCGAGCATTGCGGCGATGCGCGTCGTGAAGACCTCGAACCCGCCAGACACGAGTGCCGTCCAGGCACCGTTGGCGCGCATGGTCCGGACCAGAACACGGCCGCCCGAGGCCAGCGTCAGGCGATTGGCGACGATGCGATCGACCACGGTGGCGTCGAGGCCCTTCAGCAACGCCACCCGCTCGCGCAAAGCCGGTTCGAAGGCGATCTCGCCATTCATGGATCGCGCGGTAATCGTGGCAACATGATCCTTTACGCCGATCTCGTCGGCCAGCTCGTCGATGCATTCCTGGTCGATCATGGTCGAATCCATGTCGGCGATCAGGATTTTCTTGCGGCGGGTTTCTGCTTCTTGGACGATCACGTCGACCGCCTCGCTGGCGAGTGCCGTGCGCAAGACGGCACTCGCAGCGGCGGCGTCGGCTGCCTCAGGCAGGACGAGATCGCAGGCGATACCTTCAGCCAGCCAGACAACAGCGCTTGCGCCGACCGACCGTGAGGCCATATTCGCAAGCGACAGCGACAAAGCGCGCTCAGTGGGACGGGAAACAAGCGTGGCGATGAGCGGCATGGAACATTCCGGCGGGCAGGCGGGCAAGGGCCGCGTGAAGAACGCGATCCTGATAGCCGGGCCGACCGCCAGCGGCAAGTCGGCGCTTGCGCTCGATCTGGCCGAGCGCAGGGGTGGCGTGATCGTCAACACCGATTCCATGCAGGGCTATTCGGTGCTCGACGTGCTGACCGCCCGGCCGGAGGCGACCGACCTCGCCCGCGCACCGCATTTCCTCTACGGCCATGTCCATCCGGCGACGCCCTATTCCACCGGCGCCTGGCTGCGCGACGTGATGAAACTGATCGACGACGGCACATTCTCCGAACGGACAGCGATTTTTGTCGGCGGCACCGGGCTCTATTTTCGCGCATTGGCCGAGGGCATTTCGGAAATGCCCGACATTCCGCAACGGGTCCGCGACCGTTGGCGCTATGAATTGAAGGAGCAGGGCGCCGTCAAGCTGCACAGCCTGCTGCTGCGCGAGGATTCGGCGGCCGCCATGATGCTCAAGCCAACCGACAGCCAGCGCATCGTGCGGGCATTGGAGGTTCTCGATGCGTCTGGCCGTTCGATCCTGGAATGGCAGGCAGAGCGCGGCCAGCCGCTCATCGACAGGCAAAGCGCGCATTTCCTGGTGATCGAGCCGGATCGGGCGGCGTTGGTCGGACGCATCGACAAACGCTTCGACCAAATGCTGGACAAGGGCGCGCTGGACGAGGTCAAGCGGCTTGCGGCACTTGGCCTCGATCCCGAATTGCCGGCGATGAAAGCGATCGGCGTTCGCGAACTGCAGGCGGCGATGGCCGGAGGGATTGGCTTTCCCGAGGCAATCGAACGCGCCAAGATCGCGACCAGGCAATATTCCAAGCGGCAAACCACCTGGTTCAGGCATCAATTGGGGCCGGAATGGCTGAGGTTGCACCCCGGTGATGATCTGGAAACCACGATCTCAGCGCTTGCTTCCGATGCAACCTGAAAAGTTTACCTGCAAGGAAAGGTTCCCGTTGTGGTTGTCCAAATTAACCCTCCGTAAGCCCGCCCATGCCATAAGGTCGATGGGCACTTTTCCAACGGGGAGCAGATGCGTTTTCACAAGGCGGAATCAGCATTTTTCGTCTTTATATTCGTGATCCTGGCCGCCGGCCTGGTGACGCTGCATGCTTATGGACTTCTGCAGTCCTTCGCCGACGAGTTGCATACGGCTTCGGGTCTGGACAAGGTCATCTATCTCAACAAGCTCTTGTTCGCGACCGGCGTGCTCCTGGCCACCGCGCTGTTCTTCGGCATTTTCTTCATCTATCCGCTGATTCGAAAACAGGCGACGGAGGAGGGCAAGCTGCGCGCCATGACGGTCTCGCTCAGCGCGCGGTCGGAAACACTCGAGCATGCGGCGCTGACCGACGGCCTGACCGGCATGCAGAACCGGCGCTATTTCGATGATGCGCTGAAGGAGTATCTCGAGGAGTTCCGGCGCATCGAAAAGCCTGTCGGGCTGATGATCCTCGATCTCGACCATTTCAAGCAGGTCAACGACACCCATGGCCATGACGTCGGCGACGAGGTGCTCAAGGCGGTCGCGAGCTGTCTCAAGGATATGACGCGCTACCACGATGTGGTGGCGCGATTGGGCGGCGAGGAGTTCGCCGTGGTCACGCCCAACATGGACGCCGAGCTTCTGGGCAAGTTTGCCGAGCGCATCCGCAAGGCGATCGCCAACATGTCGGTGCTGTCGGGCAATGTCCGCCTCAAGATCACCACCAGCGTCGGGCTAGCCGTCTGGGACCGCAAGGAAACAGCGGAAGAGTTCTATCGCCGCGCCGACCGCCAGCTTTACGAGGCGAAGAGGCAAGGCCGCAACCGCGTCTGCGCCTAAAATCCCGTCCCTGAATTCGTGAGGCTGGCCGTCTGGCGCCGTTTTCTGTGCTTCCGATCCTCACGGACTCAAATGTCCGCTCCGCTTCGGTTCTCGAAAACAGCACCACCCGACTCAGCCTGACGAATTCCCTGACGGGATTTACCCAAGCGGTCCAGGCAGGGCGCGAGCTTAGCGCGGCTTCTCAATCGGCCGGCAGAACAGCCGGGTCGCAAGCTCAATCGTTTTGCGGGCGCAGGCCGAAGGTTGCGGGCTTGAGGCCGTAGCGCATGTCGAAATCGTCGTCCGATGGCGGGCGTGCGGCGGGTGGCTTGCGGTAGTCGGGGTCGCCGGCCTGGCGGCCTGAATCCACGACCTCGGCGAAGGCCATCGCCTGCTGCGTCGATTTCGGCACGTTGCGCAATCGTTCCACGATCGCCACCAGATCGACATCGTCGCCCGGCTTCGACGTGGCCTCTTCGCGTTTGGCGGTGCCGGGAAGCAGGTGGCTCGGCAGTTTTTCGAACTTCAGCCGCATGGTCGTCGCCACGCCTTCGCCGAAGGCGATGGCTTCGCGCTGGCCCATCGAGGACAGAAAGGCAAGCGTCGAGGCAGAAGAGTCGGCAATCGCCGAGCGGATGATCGCCTGGTCCTGCTCATTGGCAAGCCGCATGGCGAAGAAGGTCGAGCATTGCGACAGGATGGTCGGGTCGAGCTCGCCGGGGCGCTGGGTGACGACGCCGAGATAGCAGCCATATTTGCGGCCTTCCTTGGCAATGCGCGACAGCGCATGCCTGGTCGGCGCGAATCCGAGACGCGGGTCGGCCGGCATATAGCGGTGCGCCTCTTCGCACAAAAACAGAAGCTGCAGCTTGCCTTCGCTCCACAGAGCGAGATCGAAGGCCAGGCGCGCCAGCACCGAACAGACGGAATTGACCACTTCGGACGGCATGCCGGCCATCTCGAAGCAGGTCACGGGACGGCCATGATGCGGCACGCGGAAGATGTTGCCGATCGTCTCGTGGATGGTGTCCTCGATCAGGCGCGAGTTGAACATGAAGCGATAACGTGGATCGGCCGCCGCCGATTCGATGCGCGTCTTCAGCGATTTGAGCGTCGGGCGATCGGTCTTGCTTTCGAGCATGCCCATGCGCTCATCGATCTGCTTGAGCAGGTCGGCGATGCGGTAAGGCACTGGCGTATCGGCGGTCAGCGCATCGCTGCCGCGCCTGATATAGGAGCCCGAATTCGGGTTGCGGTAGAGATTCTTGGCGGCCGGGATCAGGTCGCGCAAGGCATCGATTTCTTCCGGCTCGGTCTCGCGGCCCCGGAACAGCACCTCGGCGAATTCCTCCAGCGTGAACATCCAGAACGGAAGATCCAAGGTTTTGGAATCGACCCTGACGCAGTATTCGGGCAGCGATGCCGCGAACTCGTTGTGCGGGTCGAGGATCAGGATGCGCAGATCCGGCCGTGCCGCGATCGACTTGCGCAGCAGCAGCGAAACGGCGGTGGATTTGCCGACGCCGGTCGTGCCGACAATGGCGAAGTGACGCGCCAGCGTATCGTCGATAGCGATGTTGGCGGCGATCGTCTCGTCCTGCGCGAGCGTGCCGATCGTGATCGAATGACGCCCGGCAAGGTCATAGACCGCCTGCAGGTCGCGGGTGCGGATGCGATGCGCAACGGCGCCGATATGCGGATAGGTGGTGATGCCGCGGTCGAAGACCGGTCTGGCGCCGGGCTCCGCACCGTCACGGACTTCGCCGATCAGCTCGATGCTGACCTCGATGGCGTTCTGGCCCTCATTGCTCCAGGCGCGGTCCGACTTGCCGATCGCGTAGACAAGGCCGACGGTTCGCGTCGATCCGAGATTGATGGAAATCATCTTCCCGACTGTCCACAGGCCGGTCACCGCGCCGTCGGCATCGTCCGCATAGGCGCTGATGGTGGCGCGAGCGCCGTCGCATTGCACGACATTGCCGAGGATGCGCTTGTCGTTCTGCTCGGTCTGGCGGCGCTCCTGCGAGGTCGGTTCCCCCACGGAGGCTTCGCGTTCGACATACATGGACAGGCCAATCCCCATTTCCCTGGAGAGTCGATCCTACCCGAATGGGGTTAAGGCCCGATGAGGTCGGATGGTGTAGAGAGCATTAAGGGGCCTGTGAAAATTGTCGCAAGGCGGCTCTTCTCCGGCGTCAATATTTCGCTATAATAGACATATGGATGATATAGCGAACGAAATTTCCTCGACGATAGGCCGCAGGATACACGCCGAAAGGGTCATGCGTGACTGGTCCCTGGCCGAACTGGCGGAGCATTCCGGCGTCTCGAAGGCGATGCTCAGCACGATCGAGCGAGGCAAGACCAGCCCGACGGCGGCGCTTCTGGTGCGCATCGCGTCGGCCTTCGGCATGACGCTGTCGACCTTGATCGCGCGCGCCGAGCTGCAGGGCGGCGGGCTGCTGCGCGAGGCCGACCAGCCGGTATGGCGCGATCCCGATACCGGCTATGTCAGGCGGCATCTTTCGCCGGCTGGCGATATGCCGCTGGAACTGATCAAGGTGCATCTGCCGGCGGGCGCCAGGGTCAGTTTTCCGGCTGCTTCATACGCCTTCATCAAGCAGCAGATATGGCTGATTTCCGGGCGGCTCGAATTCATCGAAGGCGATATGGCGCACAAGCTCGAGCCCGGCGACTGCCTGGCGCTTGGGGCGCCGTCGGACTGCACCTTCCATGCCCTGGAGCCCGGCGCCGACTATCTGGTCGCCCTGGTCAGAGGCTGACACAATGGCAAAGAGACCAAAGCGCTCCCACAATGGGGGGCCGCCTCTCGATGAGTACAAGGGCCCGCCATGGGGCACGGGCGATCCCTATATCTTCCTGGCCTGGCAGGCAGCGCACGCCAAGGCGTGGAAGGCGCCGAGCCACGAGGTCATGCTGTTGCGCATGGACAGAGCCGAGCGGCTTGGCCTGACCTACGAGGAGTACACGCTCGAGATTCTCGAGCGCGGGCGGCACCTCGGGCACGAAGATGCCGACCGCATCAGCGCCATCAAGGCGGCGCGAAAGCGTCGCCGCGCGCGCCATCTGGAGTGACGGCAATGCGCCCGCTTCTATCGCAATCACAGGATATCCCGCACATGAACTCGATCGAGATCGCAACCCTGACCCCGGCTGCCGAGACGCAGGACGGGCTGGCCGAATTGCTGGTCGCAACGGTGGCGGCAGGCGGTTCGGTCAGCTTCATGCATCCCTTGGCGCCGCAGGCGGCGAGGGGTTTCTGGGAGAAATCGCTGGCCGCGGCGGCAAGGGGCGAAAGAGCGGTGCTTGGCGCCTGGGACGGCAAAAACCTGGTCGGCACCGTGACCTTGCTGCTCGACTGTCCGCCCAACCAGCCGCACCGGGCCGAGATCGCCAAGCTGATGACACGCACAGACTACCGGGGCAGGGGCGTGGGAACGCGCCTGATGCGGGCCGCCGAGAGCCTTGCGGTGGAGAAGGGCCGCACGCTGCTGGTTCTGGACACGGCAACCGAGGAGGGCGCCTCAGGCCTCTATGAGCGGTTGGGCTTCACGCTGGCCGGTGAGATACCGGACTATGCACTGAAGCCGCATGGCGGGCTGACCGGCACGCTGATCTACTGGAAGCGGATCGGGCAAATCTCGTAACCGGTCATGCCGGCGCGGAGAGGCGCGACAGCAACCACTGGCGGAAATCCTGCTCGGCGCCGGTTAGGCGCGCTGTCGACGCCTTGGTCAGAAAATGGCCCGATGTGCTGGAGAGTTCGAAGTCGGAAAGCCTGACCAGCGTCTTGCTGTCGAGCGCCGCATCGACCAGCGGCCGCGAGCCCAAAAGCACGCCGGCACCGGTCTTGGCCGCTTCCATGGCGGCAACGAAGCTGTCGAAGCGGTGCGATCGCCTGGGATGGCCGGCCAGCCTGGCGGCAGCGAACCATTCCGCCCACATCTCGCGCGCGCCGGCAACCAGAAGCAGCGGCAAGGAGGTCCAGTCTGCGTCGCCGACCAGACCCGGAGCCGCCACCGGCACAAGCCGCTCGGCGGTCAGCCTGTCGGCTTCGCGGCCGGGGAAGGATCCGTTGCCGAAACGGATATCGAGCACCGAGCCCGGCAGGTCGTAATCGGTAGGGCGATGGATCGTCACCAGGTCGAGCTGGATGCGCGGCAGTGCCTTCGCGAGATCGGGCAGCGCCGGAACCAGCATCAGCAAGGCAAAGGAAATCGGCGCCCGGATGGTCACGGTCTGGACGGCGCGTGGCTCGAACAATTCCGCGGTGCTGTTGCCGATGGTGGCGAAGGCCGACTGGATGTGGGGGAGGTAGGCTGCCCCCTCCGGGGACAGGGCGACGCCGCGCGCCAGCCGCGAAAACAAACGTGTCTTCAGCCGCTCCTCGAGAAACCGGATGTGCTGGCTGACGGCAGCCTGGGTGAGGCCAAGCTCGGCTGCCGCAGCGGTGAAATTCGACAGCCGCGCCGCAGCCTCGAAACTGCGCAGCCAGTCGAGCGGCGGCAGGGGTGTGGTTCGAGACATTAGTATATCGTGGTCATTGGCCAAAAAAGGATAATTTGAATTATGCCTCTCGCGCGATCAACATGCAATCGAAACCCTGCGGATCAGCTGCGGGGGACGCAATGGACAGGAACGGATCTCCATGCTCACCGAGGCGCTGGTCGGCGACGAAGGTAGAACAATCGAACTTGGCTGGAAGGACGGGTCGCGCAGCCGCTTTCACGCCATGTGGCTGCGCGACAATGCGCTGGACGACAAGACGCGCAGCGCCGGCAATGGCCAACGGCTGATCACCATCCTCGACATTCCCGCCGACACCAGGATCGGCGCTGCATCGGTCAAGGGCGGCGCCCTGGAAGTCAGCTTCGTGCCGGAGCAGAAAACGGTGAGTTTCCCGGCGGCATGGCTGAGCGCCAATGCCTATGATCGTGATGCGGCCCGCCAGCCCGGCTGGACGGACGAGGCCACCGTGCGATGGACCAAGGCCTCGATGCAGAATTCGGTGCCGCGCGCCGGCTATGCTGCGGCCAGCCGTGATCGCGCTGTGCTGGGGCAATGGCTGTCGGCGGTGAAAACCTATGGCTTTGCGGTGATGGACGATCTGCCGGCCGAATCCGGAGCGCTGTGCAAGGTGTCCGATCTGTTCGGCTATATCAGGGAGACCAATTACGGGCGCTGGTTCGAAGTGCGCGCCGAGGTCAATCCGAGCAATCTCGCCTACACCAATCTCGGGCTCCAGGCGCATACCGACAATCCCTATCGCGACCCCGTGCCGACGCTGCAGATCCTGTCCTGCATCGAGAATACGGTTGAGGGCGGCGAATCCAGCGTCGTCGACGGATTTGCCGTCGCGGCTGCGCTGCAGGCTGAGAACCCGGAAGGCTTCCGGCTGCTGAGCTCATGCCCGGCGCGCTTCGAATATGCCGGCTCTTCCGGTGTGCGGCTGCAGGCGAAGCGGCCGATGATCGAGCTCGGGCCCGATGGCGAGCTGATCTGCATCCGCTTCAACAACCGCTCGCTGGCGCCGACGGTCGACGTGCCCTTCGCCGATATCGAGGCGTACTACGCGGCCTACCGCCGGTTCGCCGAACTGATCGAGGATCCATCCTTCGAAGTGACGTTCAAGCTCGAAGCGGGGCAGGCTTTCATCGTCGACAACACGCGCGTCATGCACGCCCGCAAGGCGTTTTCCGGAACCGGCAAGCGCTGGCTGCAGGGCTGTTACGCCGACAAGGATGGCCTGCTGTCGACGCTCGCGTCGATAGAACACGGGTTCAAGGAGGCGGCGGAATGAGCAGCCAGGATTTGAACGCGGACAATATCGTCGAATTCATTGCCGACATCTTCGAGCGCCGGGGTGCGGAATCCTACCTCGGCGAACCCGTCACCATGTCGGAGCACATGCTGCAGGGCGCCTGGTTCGCCGAAAAGGACGGCGCGCCGGACGAGCTGGTGGCGGCGGCGCTGCTGCACGACATTGGCCATTACACCAGCGAGTTCGGCACCTATTCGCCCGAGGATGTCGAGGACAAGCATCATGACGAAGCCGGCGGCGAAGTGCTGGCGCCGTTCTTTCCACCTGTCATCGTCGAATGCGTCAGGCTGCATGTCGCCGCCAAGCGCTATCTCTGCGCCACCGATCCGACTTATTTCGGCAAGCTGTCGCAGGCCTCGGTGCATACGCTGTCGCTGCAGGGCGGGCCGATGAATGCCGAGGAGGTGGCCGAGTTCCGCAAGAACCCGTTCCATGAGGAAGCGGTCCGGGTCCGCATCTGGGACGAGAGCGGCAAGATTGCCAACATGAAGACGCGGACGTTTCGCGATTACGTGCCGCTGTTGCAGCGGGTGGTGACGCAATTCGCGGCGGGTAAGCCGGCGTAATTCCCTCAAAGGAAGGAGGCAGGGTGCAAGCCCTGCCTCCTTTCTTTCTTCCGGCTTCGCCGGAATCGCGCTCGCCTACCCCTTGTGATGCACCTGCTGCAGCCCGTAGACCGGCGTCGCCAAGCCGGCCTGCCTGGCCTTCAGCTGCAGCGCCAGGAATTGTGAATAGTGGCGTGACTGGTGCAGGTTGCCGCCGTGAAACCACAGCGCTTCCTGCTGTGTAGGCTTCCACATGTTGCGCAACTCGCCTTCCCAGGGGCCGGGATCCTTGGTGGTGTTCGAGCCGAGGCCCCAGCATTTGCCGACCTTGTCGGCGGTTTCGCGCGATATCAGATCGGCGGCCCAGCCGTTCATCGAGCCGTAGCCGGTGGCGTAGACGATGAGGTCCGCAGGCAGTTCCGACCCGTCGCTGAGCAGAACCGAGTGCTGCTTGATCTCTTCGACGTCGACGCCGCTCTTCAGCTTGATCGAACCATCGATGACCAACTGCGATGCGCCAACATCGATGTAATAGCCAGAGCCGCGCCTGAGGTACTTCATGAACAGGCCGGACTCGTCGTCGCCCCAGTCGAGCATGAAACCGGCCTTTTCCAGTCCCTTGTAGAATGCCGCATCGCGTTTCTTCATCTCGGCATAGGCCGGGATCTGGAACTCGTGCAGGATCTTGTAGGGCAGCGAAGCGAAGATGAGATCGGCCTTGGCGGTGGTGATGCCATTCTGCAGCGCCTGCTCCGAATAGAGCGAACCCAGTCCGATTTCCATCAACGTGTCGGACCTGGAGATATGGGTACTCGAGCGCTGCACCATGGTCACGTCGGCGCCGGCTTCCCAAAGTGCGGCAGCGATGTCATGGGCGGAATTGTTGGATCCGATGACAACGGCCTTTTTGCCGGCATAGGCGTCGGGACCCGGATGCTTCGACGAGTGGTGCTGATCGCCCTCGAAGGTCTCCATGCCCTTGAATTTCGGCAGATTGGCTTTGCCGGACTGTCCGGTCGCCAGCACCAGCTGCTTCGGCTTCAGCGTGATGTCCTTGCCGTCACGGTGGACGACAACGGTCCATTCCTTCGTCTTGTCGTCATAGGAAGCGCTTTTGGCCTCGGTCGAGGACCAGTAATTCAGCTCCATTACCTTGGTGTACATTTCCAGCCAGTCGCCGATCTTGTCCTTGGGCGAGAAGACCGGCCAGTTCTTGGGGAAATCGATATAGGGCAGATGGTCGTACCAGACCGGGTCATGCAGGCAGAGCGACTTGTAGCGCTTGCGCCAGCTGTCGCCGGCACGCTCGTTCTTCTCGATGATGATGGTCGGCACGCCAAGCTGCCGCAGCCGCGCGCCGAGCGCGATACCGCCCTGGCCGCCACCGATGATCACCGTATAGGGCTGCGTCTTGAAGCCGAGCTCGGCGGCTTCCCTCTCGCGCTCTTCCTTCCATGTCGGACGGTTCTTGCCCGAGCCGTGCCTGGCGCCCATCGGCCGCGCGAAGCCTGCCGGCTCCTCGTGGCCTTTCAGTTCGGCCATGGTGGTCAGCAGCGTCCAGATCTTGCCGTTCTTCAGCCTGATATGGCCGAAGCCGCGTGCCGCCTCCGTCTCGAAGCTGATCCAGCCCTCGATCAGTTCGCCGCTCTCGGTCGCGTCCTCGCCCTTGGCGATGGCGAAGTGCGATGGCCTGGTGTTCGACAACTGGCTTTTCAGCATGTCGCGGACCTGGTCGCGGCCTTCCATGGTCTTGATGTTCCAGGTGAAGGTAACGAGGTCGCGCCAGTAGCAATCTTCTTGAAAGCAATCGACCGCCTTCTCGATGTCATTGGCAGCAAGCGCGGCGCCGAACTGGTCGAGTACGTCAGACAGTTTCTTGCTAGAGGGCTTGTCGAGCATCAGGTTTCCTCCCGTGAAATCCAGATCGTCATGGTGATGGCTCCGACGGGCTTGCCGCCGGACGATCAAGTATCGTCAGAGATGGCGGCCCTCGTCACGCCCCACCATAGTTTCCAGCGGTTTCAATGGTTTATTCGCAAAATGGGATCACCCGGCGGTTTCGCAATCGCCCGGGCGCCGGAAACGAACGTCCCATTTGTGAATGCCGCGCCGGTCGCGCAAAGTTGATGGTCAAATGCCGCAATGCGGTCACCGGGGCCGATAACAACCGATCGGTGAGAAGCCGGGAAGCGGTGGCGGGCAGCAGGGCGGTTCCCGGGATTTTCTGGATGCGGAACTCTGGAGCCCGTTATGATTATCATATCCTTTTTCCAAGCGTCTTCACGCCACTCTCTCGGCCGGCGTGGACGTGCTGCAGCAATGGCCGCGGTCATGGCCTTGAGTGCGACGGTGACCGGCCCGCTGGTGCTGCCCGGAACACAGGCGCATGCGGCGGAAATTTCCGTCACCGTCCGCGAAAGGCTTTCGAACTATGGCGGATGGCGAACCTCCAGCCGCTTCGGCGATGTCTGGGTTCCCTCGGTGCGTACCCAATGGCGGCCCTACACCGAAGGCAGGTGGGTCTGGACCGACGATGGCTGGTACTGGCAGTCCACCGAGCCATTCGGCGATGTCGTCTATCACTATGGCCGCTGGGCGTATGATCCCGATTTCGGCTGGGTGTGGATCGCCGGCGATCAATGGGCGCCAGCCTGGGTGGTCTGGCGTCAGGGCGGCAATGATGTCGGCTGGGCTCCGGCGCCGCCCGACGTCGGTGCCGCCTTCGACGACGCCTGGTGGTGTTTCGTGCCGGTGGCGGCGATCGGCGCGGTGGATCTGGTCAGGGTGGTGCGGCCGGTTCAGGAGAACGTCGTCATCGTGCGCAACACGACATTCATCAACCAGACGTTCGTGGTCAACAATGCGCCACGCGTGCGGCTTGGCAACCAGGTGGTTGCAATCAATGCCGGACCCCGGCTGCAGCAACTCCCGAAGCCCGTCATGGAATCGATCAAGGCGGCAAGACTGGTTCCTCCGCCCAAAGGCGTGTTTGCCAGTGCACGTCTCGATGCTTCCAGGGGCGCCGAAATCAAGAGGCTTGCCGGCAATGCAATGGGGAACGGGCAAATCGTGGCGGGCCCCAAGACTGCGATCGGCGGCAAGGCCATTTCCCCGGGCGCGGTGGCTGCCAGCAATCCAGCCGTCGTGAAGCCTGGCAACACTGTGCGCAAGCGGATGGTCGCCGGCAACGGCGCGAAGGCCGATGCGCTCAAGCTGCATGCCGACAGGACCGCGGGCGATGGACGTATCGTTGTCAAATCGTCGGCCAAACCGGGGTCGGCCAAGCCGGTCTCGGGGCAGCGTCCTGTACGCGGTGCCGGGCAACAGAAGCCGCATCAGCAGGCGATGGCAATGCACGTGCCCCAGCACCATGGCCCGGCAAGGGTGGCACCTCACCATCCGCCAGCGAAGATGCAGGCGAGGAAGGTGTCCAGATGCGATCCGCGCGTTTCCCGCTGCAAGGCGCCGGGCTGATCGCCTCAATCGCGCCGGCACGCTGTGCGCGCCGGTGCGATTTTTCCCGTTGACAGGTCGCCTTGCCCGCCCTTAGTGTCCGCCACCATGAAAACAGCACTCATTCTCGTAGGAAAGCGCGTGGGCAAGGCGGTGTAACCGCCGGGCGAAAACCCCCCATGCGCAAGACACAGGCTCCCTCGGGGGCCTTTTTTATTGCCTGAAACACGACTAAACGACCAGCAAACGCCCAATGGCGACAGTACGGGACCAGACCGATGAGCAACGGACAGAACGAGCGGCGCGAGATGACGGGCGCCGAAATGGTGGTGCAGGCGCTGAAGGACAATGGCGTCAAGCATGTCTTCGGCTATCCCGGCGGCGCTGTCCTTCCGATCTATGACGAGATTTTTCAGCAAGACGAGGTCGAGCACATACTGGTGCGCCATGAGCAGGGCGCCGGCCATGCGGCGGAAGGCTATGCGCGTTCGACCGGTAAGGCCGGCGTGATGCTGGTGACCTCCGGCCCGGGCGCCACCAATGCGGTGACGCCGCTGCAGGACGCGTTGATGGATTCGATCCCGCTGGTCTGCCTGACCGGGCAGGTGCCGACCTCGCTGATCGGCTCGGACGCTTTTCAGGAATGCGATACGGTCGGCATCACGCGCCCCTGCACCAAGCACAACTGGCTGGTGAAGGACGTCAACGAGCTCGCCGCCACCATCCACGAGGCCTTTCATGTCGCGACCACCGGCCGTCCCGGTCCGGTCGTCGTCGACATCCCGAAGGATGTGCAGTTCGCCAAGGGATTCTATGTCCCGCCGCAGATCGCGCCACGCACCAGCTACCAGCCAAAGGTCCAGGGCGACCTGGAGAAGATCAAGGCGGCGGTCGAGTTGATGGCGGGCGCCAAGAAGCCGATCATCTACAGCGGCGGCGGCGTCATCAATTCCGGCCCGGAAGCGAGCCATCTGCTGCGCGAACTGGTCGATCTCACCGGTTTCCCGATCACCTCGACGCTGATGGGCCTCGGCGCCTATCCGGCATCAGGCAAGAACTGGATGGGCATGCTCGGCATGCACGGCACCTATGAAGCCAACATGGCCATGCATGATTGCGACGTGATGATCTGCATCGGCGCGCGCTTCGACGACCGCATCACCGGCCGGCTGACCGCCTTCTCGCCGAACTCGAAGAAGATCCACATCGACATCGATCCGTCGTCGATCAACAAGAACGTCCACACCGAGGTGCCGATCATCGGCGATGTCGGCCGGGTGCTGGAGGATATGGTGCGGCTGTGGCGGGCGAGCGCCAAGGCCGACAAGAAGGCGCTCTACCCATGGTGGGAGCAGATCGCCAAATGGCGTGCGCGCGACTCGCTCGCCTACAAGATGAACAACGACGTGATCATGCCGCAATACGCCATCGAGCGGCTCTACGAACTGACCAAGGGCATGGACACCTACATCACCACCGAGGTCGGCCAGCACCAGATGTGGGCGGCGCAGCACTATCGTTTCGAGAAGCCGAACCGCTGGATGACGTCGGGCGGGCTGGGCACGATGGGTTATGGCCTGCCGGCAGCACTCGGCGTGCAGATCGCGCATCCCGACGCTTTGGTCATCGACATTGCCGGCGACGCCTCGGTGCAGATGACGATGCAGGAGATGAGCGCGGCGGTGCAGCACAATGCGCCGATCAAGATCTTCATCCTCAACAACCAGTATATGGGCATGGTGCGGCAGTGGCAGCAGTTGCTGCACGGCAACCGGCTGTCGCATTCCTATACCGAGGCGATGCCGGACTTCGTCAAGCTGGCCGAGGCCTATGGCGGCCACGGCATTCGCTGCGAAAAGCCGGACGAGCTGGACGACGCGATCAAGGAGATGATCTCGGTCAGGAAGCCGGTGCTGTTCGATTGCCGCGTGGCGACGCTCGCCAACTGCTTCCCGATGATCCCGTCGGGCAAGGCGCATAACGAGATGCTGTTGCCCGACGAGGCGACCGACGAGGCGGTGGCCAATGCCATCGACGCCAAGGGCAGGGAACTGGTGTAGCCGGCAGAACCAAGGCAGGGCTGTCGCGAGAAAGCCCTGCGCAAACAAAGAATTGGCTCAAGAGCTTGAAATCGAGATTCATGTCATGAACGCACAGCTACAACCGACCGGTTCGGCCTATTTTATCGCCAAGGAAACGGAAAAGCCGGAAAACCACACGCTTTCCGTGCTGGTCGACAATGAGCCGGGCGTGCTTGCCCGGGTCATCGGCCTATTTTCCGGGCGCGGCTACAACATCGAGAGCCTGACCGTCTCCGAGACCGAGCATGAAAAACACCTGTCGCGCATCACCATCGTGACGCGCGGCACGCCGCATGTGCTGGAGCAGATCAAGCACCAGCTGGAGCGCATCGTGCCGGTGCACCGCGTCGTCGACCTGACCGTGCGTTCGCATGAATCCGGCCAGGAGCGGCCGCTGGAACGCGAACTGGCGCTGGTCAAGGTCGCCGGCATCGGCGAGGCCCGGGTCGAGGCGCTGCGGCTGGCCGATGCGTTCCGCGCCAGCGTCATCGACGCCAACACCGAGCATTTCATCTTCGAGATCACCGGCAAGGGCTCCAAGATCGATCAGTTCATCGCCATCATGAAGCCGCTCGGCCTGGTCGAAATCTGCCGCACCGGCGTGGCGGCGTTGAACCGCGGCCCGCAGGCGATGTAGTCCTTCGGTGCTGGCGCCGGTCGCGCCAACCAGCTTCCACAGTGAGGCTTCTGGCCCCGCTGTGGGCCGTCCGTGGGCCTTTGCGGGTTGCCGAGAAGAGACAACGATCCTGTTGTCGGGGAGGATATCCATGTCGCTTGACGCTTTCCTTGCCCTGCTTGTCTACGCCTTGGTGACCTCGATCACGCCGGGGCCGAACAATCTCATGCTTCTGGCATCGGGCGTGAATTTCGGCATCGTCAGAACCGTTCCGCACATGCTTGGCATCAGCATGGGTTTCCTCGTGCTGCTGCTTGCCGTCGGTCTTGGCCTTGGCGCTGTGTTGACGGCGTTTCCGGCGCTGCATACCGCGCTCAAGATCGCCGGCGGCGCCTATCTTCTGTACCTCGCCTGGAAGATCGCCATGTCGCGCACGCTGACCGGCAAGGGCGAGACGAAGGCGCGGCCGATGCGCTTCATCGAGGCGGCTGCATTCCAGTGGGTCAATCCCAAGGCGTGGGTGATGGCGATCACCGCCATGGCCGTCTATGCCAATGCCGAGCACCCGTTCCTGTCGGTGGTGTTGATCGCTGTGGCCTTCACCATCGTCAATTTGCCGAGCGTCTCGGTGTGGGCTGGGTTCGGCACCGCGCTGCGCGGTTTCCTGTCGGACCCGGTACGGCTGAAATGGTTCAACATCGCCATGGGCGTGCTGCTGGCGGCGACGCTTTGGCCGATGCTCAAATAGGTCGAGACGCGCATTCTGGTCGTCTCAGGCCGGAAGGCGATGGCTCGCAAGCCGTCGGATGGGGATTCAGCCCGTGTTGCACATCCATTGTGCAGTGCACATTAAATCTTCGTAATGCCGTGTTTTGGCCCTTTTCCGACAAAGGCGCGTCCTATCTATTCGGCGAAATCGCGGCAACGGGCCGTGATTTGCGCTAGAGTAGAACCATCGGACCACGACGTGTCGGGTGGAGAGGGCCTTTGACCATGCGTGGAAAAGTCGTTCTTTCGTTGCTTGCCGCCGCCTGTGCGGGCGCGGCCTGGCTCTATGTGTCTCCGGACGCGCTGAGCAAGGCTCAGCAGCTCATCGGCGCAAAGCAGGTCGCTGCCGCGGACAAATCGGCAACCGGCAAGCCGGCAGCGGGCGACAAGGCGGCAGGTGGCGGCGGTGCCGCCCGCTCGGCTTCCATCCTCTCGGCCGTCGCCTCGACAGCCGATTTCCCGATCCGGCGTTATGCGATCGGCTTCGTCTCTTCTCCCGCCGTCGTCAACATCAACGCGCGGGTGTCCAGCCAGATCGTCTCGATCGACGTCAAGGATGGGCAGATGGTCAGGGTCGGCGACGTTCTGTTCTCGCTCGATGACCGGGCGCTGAAGGCGCAGCTGGCAAAGGATCAGGCTGCGCTCGCCAAGGACCAGGCGCTGCTTGCCAGTTCGAATTCCGATCTCCAGCGCGCCAAGGATCTGGTTGCCAAGCAGGCCGGCACGCAGCAGACCTACGACCAGGCCGTCGCCGCGCAGAAGGCTGCCGCTGCGACCGTTGAAGCCGACAAGGCGACAATCGACGCCGACAATGTCCAGCTTGGCTTCGCCACGATCACGGCGCCGATTTCCGGCAGGTTGGGTGCGGTCAGCGTCGCCGTCGGCGATCTCGTCACCGTCAGCAATGGCAACAGCAGCACGGCGACCCCGCTGGTGACCATCACCCAGATGGACCCGCTGCAGGTCAACTTCAATCTGCCGGAAAGCAATCTCGCCCTGCTGCACAAGGCGCTTGCCAATCCGCAGCAGGGCGCGGTGACACTGACCAAGGATGGTGACGCGACGCCGATCGGCAAGGGCACGCTCGATTTCGTCGACTCCAGCGTCGACACCGCGTCGGGCACCATCGCGACGCGGGCAAGTATTCCCAATGCCGACCTTTCGCTATGGCCCGGCCAGTATGTGAATGTCGTGCTCGACGCCGGCATCATGCCGCAGATGACATCGGTTCCTACCGTCGCGGTGCAGCCAAGCCAGAAGGGCCCGTTCGTCTATGTGGTCAAGCCGGACAACACGGTCGAGATGCGGCCGGTGCAGGTGGCGCTGACCGAAGGCGACAACAGCGCCATCAGCCAGGGGCTGAAAAGCGGTGAGAAGGTTGTCACCGAGGGCCAGACACGGCTGAAGGACGGCGCCGCGGTGCATGAAGGCAAGACCACGGCGGGTGCCGCTGCGCCCAAGGTGGCCGAGGCGACCAGCGCCGGCGAGGCCGCCCAATGATTTCCGAATTCTGCATACGCCGGCCCGTCGCCACCCTTCTGATGTCGTTCGCCCTCGTGCTGGGCGGGCTGTTCGCCTACAAGTTCCTGCCGGTGGCCGCACTGCCCAGCGCCGAATTCCCGGTGGTCAACGTCTCGGCCTCGCTGCCCGGCGCCTCGCCGGAAACCATGGCGACATCGGTGGCGACGCCGCTGATCAAGCAGTTCGCCACCATCGCCGGCATCGATTCGATCTCGACCACCAACTCGCTTGGCCAGACCTCGATCGCCATCCAGTTCGTGCTCAACCGAGACATCGACGCGGCGGCGGCCGACGTGCAGGCGGCGATCGCGCGCACGCAGAAATCATTGCCGCCGCAGATGACGGCGCCGCCGAGCTATCGCAAGGTCAATCCGGCCGACGCGCCGATCCTTTTGATGTCGCTGGTCAGCGACACGGTTCCGCTGACCGACCTCGATGCGTTCGCGGAAAACGTCATCTCGCCGTCGCTGTCGACCATCGACGGCGTGGCGCAGGTCTCGATCTTCGGCCAGCAGAAATACGCGGTGCGCATCCAGATCGACCCGACCGCGCTTGCCGCACGCGGCATCTCGATCGATCAGCTGCAGGCGGCGGTTGCCTCGGCCAACAGCAACACGCCGCTCGGCGTGCTCCAGAACGACAAGCAGCAGCTCACCATCACCGCCAACACGCAGCTGACCGACGCCGCCGGTTTCTCCAACATCATCATCGCCACCAAGAACGGTCACCCGGTACGGCTGGGCGAGGTGACCCGCGTGGTCGATTCGGTGCAGACGACCACGACGGCGAGCTGGTATGACGGTACGCGCGCGATCATCATGGCCGTGCAGCGCCAGCCCGACGCCAACACTGTCGACGTCGTCGACAAGGTCAAGGCGATGCTGCCGTCCTTCAAGGACCAGATGCCGGCCGCCGCCGACATCAAGCTGCTTAACGACCGCTCCAGTTCGATCCGGCAGGCGGTCAGCGACGTGCAGTTCACGCTGCTGCTCACCATTGCCCTGGTCATCATGGTGATCTTCGTGTTCCTGCGCCGGGTGACGGCGACAATCATCCCGGCCGTGGCGGTGCCGATCTCGCTGATCGCCACGCTCGGCGCGATGTTCCTGTTCGGCTTTTCCATCGACAACATCTCGCTGATGGGCCTGACGCTGGCGGTCGGCCTCGTCGTCGACGACGCCATCGTGATGCTTGAAAACATCTTCCGCCACATGGAGGAGGACGGGCTGTCGGCCTTCGACGCCTCGCTGAAGGGCGCGCGCGAAATCGGCTTCACCATCATCTCGATCTCGATCTCGCTGGTGGCGGTTTTCATCCCCGTGCTGCTGATGGGCGGCGTTATCGGGCGCATCTTCAACGAGTTCGCCGTGGTGGTGACGGTCGCCATCCTGGCGTCGATGTTCGTGTCGCTGACGCTGACGCCGATGCTGTGCTCGCGGCTGCTGTCGGTGACCAAAGCCGACCGCGACAAGCATGGCCCCGGTCACAAGCAGGACCTCGTCACGCGCGGCTACGACAGGGTCTTGAGCTTCTGCCTGCGGCACACCTTCCTGGTGTTCCTCGTCTTCGTCGGCACCGCGGCAGCGTCGGTGTGGCTGATCCAGACTTCGCCGAAGGGTTTCTTCCCGCAGGAGGACATCGGCCAGATATCGGTGACCACCATCGCACGCCAGGACATCTCGTTCGACGCCATGTCCAGGCTGCAAGGGCAGGTCGCCAGCGTCTTCTCGCATTCGCCCTATGTCGACCATGTGGCGTGGTCGGCGGGCAGCGGCAACAACGCGCTCAACCAGGGGCAGCTTTTCGTCCAGCTCAAGGGCAAGGACCAGCGTCCCGATATAGAGAAGGTGCTTGCGGATCTGCGCAAGCAACTGGCCGGCGTGGCGGGCATCGAGACCTACATGCAGCCGGTGCAGAATTTGAGGCTGGGCTCGCGGTCGTCCGCAAGCGCCTACCAGCTCGTGGTTCAGGGCCTTGATACCGGCCTCACCGATATTTGGGCGCAGAAACTGAACGACGCGATGGCGGCCGACCATGCGAGCTTCACCGACGTCACGAGCGACCTGCAGAACAATGCGCTGCAGGCGACGCTGGTGGTGGATCGCGACAAGGCCGCCCAGCTCGGTATCGATACCGACACATTGCGCTCCGCCCTCTATGGCGGGTTCGGTACCGACCAGGTTTCGACCATCTTCGGTTCGGCCGACAGCTATGAGGTCATCACCGAGCTCGATCCCAAGATCGAGTGGTCGCCCGAGCGGATGCTGGCCATCCAGATGAGGACGGCGAGCGGCAGTCTTGTTCCGCTCGGCGCCTTCGCCCGCGTCGATCGCACGGCCGGCGCCCTGACCGTCAACCAGCTCGGCCAGCTTCCAGCCGTGACCATCTCCTACAATCTGCCGCAGGGCGTGGCGCTGGGCGACAGCGTGACGCGCATCAATGCGCTGAAAGAGCAGATCGGCATGCCGACGGTGATCTCGACGACCTTTGCCGGCACGGCCAAGACCTTCCAGGATTCGCTGGCCAACCAGGGTTTTCTGGTCGGCGGCGCAATCCTGACCATCTACATCGTGCTCGGCATCCTCTACGAAAGCTTCATCCACCCGCTGACCATCCTCACCGGCCTGCCGTCGGCCGTGCTGGGAGCGGTCGTTGCGCTGCGCTTCGCCGGCATGGATCTGTCGGTCATCGCGGTGATCGGCATCCTGATGCTGATCGGCATCGTCAAGAAGAACGGCATCATGATGGTCGATGTCGCGCTTGAGTTGCGACGAGAAGGCATGTCGGCGACCGAGTCGATCCACAAGGCCTGCCTGATGCGCTTCAGGCCGATCATGATGACGACGCTGGCGGCACTCATGGGCACGTTCCCGATTGCGCTCGGCACCGGCGCCAGCGCCGAACTGCGCCAGCCGCTGGGCGTTGCCGTTGTCGGCGGCCTGCTTGCCTCGCAGGCACTGACCCTGTTCGTGACGCCGGTGATCTATGTCTACATGGAGAATTTCTCGGGCTGGCTGGTCGGGCTTTGGTCGAAGCGCAAGGGCGAGCCGGGCTCGGTCGAAGCGGGGGATCAGCCCTCGCTGTTCAAGCCCAGGGAAGACATGCTGCCCGAGCCGCAGCGGGCGGCCGCCGAATAGGGGGTAGAGCTGGCGCCATGGTCCGCTGGCCCAAGCCGTCGCGCTTGCGGCGGCATCACTGCAAACGTAGTTTGTAGCCATGTCACACGATCATGACCACGACAACGAACTCGATCCGTTTGCCGCCCGCGTGCGTGCGCTGGAAACCATCCTGACCCAGAAGGGGCTGATTGATCCGGCCGCGATCGACGTCATCGTCGATACCTACGAGACCAAGATCGGTCCGCGCAACGGGGCCAGGGTGGTGGCGAAAGCCTGGAGCGATCCAGCCTTTGCCGACTGGCTGAAACGCGACGCGACGGCGGCGATCGCATCGCTGAGCTATACCGGCCGCCAGGGCGAGCACATGCAGGCGGTGTTCAACACGCAGGACACCCATAATCTCGTCGTCTGCACGCTGTGCTCCTGCTATCCATGGTCGGTGCTTGGCCTGCCGCCGGTCTGGTACAAGGCGCCGCCCTATCGTTCGCGCGCGGTGATCGATCCGCGCGGCGTGCTGGAAGAGTTCGGGCTGACGCTGCCGGCGGACAAGAAAATCCGCGTCTGGGATTCCACTGCCGAGCTGCGCTATCTCGTCGTGCCGATGCGGCCCGAGGGTACCGAGGGCTGGAGCGAGGAGCGGCTGGCGGAGCTGGTCAGCCGTGACGCGATGATCGGCACCGGCCTGGCCCAAAGACCTGGAATAGAGGGGCAGCCGGCATGAACGGGCCGCAAGATCTCGGCGGACAGATGGGGTTCGGCCCGGTCGCGCCGGAAAAGGACGAACCTTACTTCCATGCCGCCTGGGAAAGGCGGGCGCTCGGCGTGACGCTGACTGCCGGCGCCATGGGCGCCTGGAACATCGACGAGAGCCGGCATGCACGGGAATCGCTGCATCCGGCTGTCTACTATTCATCGAGCTACTACGAGATATGGATCAAGGCGCTGGAGGTGCTGTTGAAGCGCCATGGCTTCGTCAGCCAGCGCGATCTCGAAGCGGGCAAGGCAGTCGATCCAGCAGCGACTCCCAAGAGGGTGCTGAAGGCGGAAAACGTGCCCGCGGTGTTGGCCAAGGGCAGCCCTTGCGACCGGCCGGTGGCGCAAGCGGCGCGGTTCAAGGCGGGCGACGCCGTGCGGACCAAGAACTTCAACCCGACCGGCCACACGCGGCTGCCGCGCTACGCACGCGGCAAGCACGGCGTGATCGAGGCGGTGCACGACGGTTTTGTTTTTCCCGACAGCAACGCGCATGGACACGGCGAAAATCCGCAATGGGTCTACACCGTGGTTTTCGAAGGATCGGAGATCTGGGGCGAGGGGGCCGACCCGACGCTAAGCGTGTCGATAGACGCCTGGGAGAGCTATCTTGAGCCTGCGTGAAGAACTGCCGCCAGGTTTCGACGAGCCGGTGTTCGCCGAGCCGTGGCAGGCCGAGGCCTTCGCCATGACGGTGGCGCTGCACGACAAGGGCCTGTTTTCGTGGAGCGAGTGGGCGCAGGCGCTGTCGAGCGAAGTGAAAAGACCGGGCGCCGCAGCGGACGGCCATGATTATTACGAACATTGGCTGGCGGTACTGGAAAGCCTGCTTGCCTCGAAGGGACTGGCTGCCAAGTCGGATGTCGACGCGATGGCTGAGGCCTGGGAGCGCGCCGCGCATGCCACCCCGCACGGCAAGCCGATCCTGCTGGAGAACGATCCCCAGCGGATTCGATAAGGTCTGGGGTGAGCTTGTATGTTCCCTTTACGTTCTTGTCTGTGCCTGATAGCCTGACCCGTCGGCGGCACTGAAGCGTCCCGGCGCATCGATGATGATGGCGGCTGTCTTGTCTTTCCCTTGCGAATCCGGTCTCTCGCGCTGATGGAATTCTCTCCCCAACAGGACGAGGCGCTGCAAGCGGTCGCCCGCTGGCTGAAGATCGGCCAGCCACAGCTGTTCCGGCTGTTCGGCTATGCCGGCACCGGCAAGACGACGCTGGCGCGCTATTTCGCCGAGCATGTCGACGGCCAGGTGCAGTTCGCCGCCTTCACCGGCAAGGCGGCGCAGGTGCTGCGCTCCAAGGGCGCGGTCAACGCCCGCACCATCCATTCGCTGATCTATAGGCCGAAAGGCGAGGAATCGGTGTCGGACGAAATCACCGGCAAGACGTCGATGTCGCCGACTTTTTCGCTCAACCGGCAGAGCCCGATCTCGCGCGCCAAACTGGTCGTCATCGACGAATGTTCGATGGTCGACGAACAACTTGGCCGCGACCTGATGAGTTTCGGCACGCCGATCCTGGTGCTCGGCGACCCCGGCCAGCTGCCGCCGATCTCGGGCGGCGGCTTCTTCACCGACCACGAGCCGGATTTTCTGCTCACCGAAATCCACCGGCAGGCGCGCGACAACCCGATCCTGCGGCTGGCGCTCGATGTGCGCGAGGGCCGCGAGTTCATGCGTGGCGACTATGGCACGGCGCAGGTGATCGGCAAGGAAGACGTTACCCAGGAACTGGTGCTGAAGGCGGACCAGGTGCTGGTCGGCACCAATCGCACGCGGCGCCGCTACAATCAGCGGCTGCGCGAGCTCAAGGGCTTCAATGCCGATTATCCGCAAGCCGGCGACAAGCTGGTCTGCCTGCGCAACGATCCGGCAAAGGGCCTGCTCAACGGCTCGCTGTGGAAGGTGATGACATCGTCGCGCGAGACGGTGAAGCCCGGCATCAACCTTCTGGTGTCGCCGGAAGAGGACGATCCGGATCGCGGCGTCGCCAAGATCAAGCTGCTCAAGGCGGCGTTCGAGGATCCGGACGCCGATATCCCCTGGCAGCAGAAGAAGCGCTTCGACGATTTCGACTATGGCTACGCGCTGACCGTGCACAAGGCGCAGGGCTCGCAGTGGAACGAGATCGTGCTGTTCGATGAAAGCTGGGCCTTCAAGGAAACCCGCCAGCGCTGGCTCTACACCGCCATCACGCGGGCGGCCGAGCGGCTGACGATCGTCAGGTAGGGGCGCCGGATGCTGTTGCCCCGATAGGCTGTGCGGCAAGCCATTGCCAGGCGGCAGCCTCGTCCTCCGTCCTGAAATGCCTGATTTCGATGGGTGGTGAGGACGGCAGAAAGCGTTGTGCGTCCGCTATCCAGTCCGGTTCGCCGATCGTCGCGCAACGGTCGACATGTTCCAATGCATGAATGGCGCCCTGCTTCAGGGTCTCGTCAGCGATGTCGGCCCAGTCGACGCCGTCGTGGTCGACGAGGCGCACCAGCACATCGACGCGCGGATGCAGGGCGTAGGCTGCCTCCAGCAATCCGAAAAGATTTTCACCATCGGCCGCGGAAACATGCCCGACGACATCGATGGCGAAAAGGTCGTCACGGCTGGTCTCGATACGGCGGATTGCCGGCACCTCATCAAGAAAATTCATCGGCGCTACCTTTCCCCGCTGGTTCATCAGGCTTGGAACACCCGAAACCCCCAGTCTGTTCCCACCAAAGGCATTACTGTTCCCGTCAAAGGCATTATAGGTGGGCGCGTCTAACGATTTCCGAGGCCACCCGCATGCCTGCAAAGCTCTCCGTCAACCTCAATGCCATCGCCATGCTGCGCAACCGGCGCGACCTGCCGTGGCCCAGCGTCACCGGCATCGGCCGCATCGCGCTGGCGGCCGGAGCGCATGGGCTGACGGTGCATCCACGCCCCGACGAACGGCATACAAGACACTCCGATCTGCCCGAGATTCGCTCGCTGATCGACGACGAGTTTCCGCGCGCGGAATTCAACATCGAAGGCTATCCGACCGAGGATTTCCTGTTGCTTGTGGAAAAGCATCAGCCCGAACAGGTGACTTTGGTGCCGGACGATCCGGCTCAGGCGACATCGGACCATGGCTGGAACTTCGCTACCCAGGCCGCGTTCCTCACACCGATCGTCAAGCGTCTGAAAAAGGGGGGCTTTCGCGTGTCGCTGTTTTCCGATCCGGACCCCGATTGGGTGGCGGCCGCATGCGACACCGGCGCCGACCGCATCGAGCTCTATACGGGTCCATACGGCAGCTATCACACAGATTCCGCCAAAGCGGCCAAAGAGCTGGAAAGGCTGGGAAAAACAGCAGACGCCGCGCTTGCCGCCGGGCTTCAGGTCAATGCCGGGCACGATCTGGTGGTCAGCAATCTGCCGGCACTTGCCAGGCGCATTCCGGCATTGGCCGAAGTGTCGATCGGACATGGGTTGACAGCCGACGCGTTGGAGTATGGCATGGCCGGCACGGTGGGTCGGTTCCTCAAGGCCTGCGGGTGGTAGCAATGGCAGCCTCGCATGGCAGGCATGGCTGCCATTACGCGACGGCACTTGATATTGCATTGCAGCAAGCGTAGAGCACCGCGCGCTTATCGGAGTGTCGTCCATGGCCCTTACCAATAATGGTAGTGAGGCAGAACCCGTCGAACAATCGAGCCATTCGGAAGTCGAACAGCACAGCACCAAGGTTCTGATGCTGGGCGCGCTCGGTGTCGTCTATGGGGATATCGGCACCAGCCCGATCTACGCCTTTCGCGAGGCGCTGGTGGCATCTTCCGGCGGAGAAGTGGCCGACCGCGGTGACATCCTCGGCGTTTTGTCGCTGATCATCTGGTCGCTGACCATCATCGTCACCATCAAATACATCATGTTCGTGCTGCGGGCGAACAACCGCGGCGAGGGCGGCGTGCTGTCGCTGATGGCGCTGGCGCGCGGCAGTTTCCCCAAGCGCTCGGCGCTGATGCTCGGCATCGGCATCGTCGGGGCGTCGCTTTTCTTCGGCGACGCCGTCATCACGCCGGCGATTTCGGTGCTGTCGGCGGTCGAAGGCATGAACGTCGTCACGCCGACCTTCCAGCCTTATGTCGTGCCGCTGACACTGGTCATTCTCGCCATGGTGTTCGCGGTGCAACGTTTCGGCACGGGCGGCGTGGGATTGGTGTTCGGTCCCGTGACGGCGGTGTGGTTCCTGGCGATCGGCCTTTCCGGCCTCAACCACATCATCGCCGATCCGGAAATCCTGTGGGCGATCAGCCCGCACTACATCGTCGCCTTCCTGATCAATTCGCCCGATGTCGCTTTCGTCACCATCGGCGCCATCTTCCTCGCGGTCACCGGCGCGGAAGCGCTCTATGCCGATCTCGGCCATTTCGGCCGCAAGCCGATCGTGCTCGCCTGGCTGTGGGTCGTGTTTCCGTGCCTGCTGCTCAATTATGCCGGGCAGGGCGCTTTCGTGCTGGCCAAGAACGGCGTCGTCGGCCATCCGTTCTTCGAAATGAATGAAGGCTGGACGCTGATCCCGATGGTCGTGCTGGCGACCGCCGCCACGGTCATCGCCAGCCAGGCGGTGATCTCGGGCGCCTTCTCGTTGACCAGGCAGGCGGTGCAGCTCAACATGCTGCCGCGCCTGGAAATTCTACATACGTCGGAGAAACAGTCCGGCCAGATCTACATGCCGCGCGTCAACCTGCTGCTGGCGCTGGTGGTGATGATGCTGGTGGTGGGCTTCGGCGAGTCCAGCAGGCTGGCATCGGCCTACGGCATCTCGGTGACCGGCAACATGCTGGTGACCACGGTGCTGTTGTTTGTGGTCATGACGCGGATCTGGAAATGGAAGCTGTGGCTGGCGGTCTCGCTGACGGCGCTGTTCGGCTTCATCGACGTCGGTTTCTTTGCCTCCAACATCGTCAAGGTGTTTGAGGGCGGCTGGGCATCGCTGGCCGTTGCCTTCACCATCGTGCTGGCCATGTGGACCTGGGTGCGCGGCAGCCGCTATCTGTTCGACAAGACCCGCCGCAACGAGATCCCGCTCGATTTCCTCGCCGGCAATCTGTTGAAGAAGAAGCCGCAGCTGGTGTCAGGCACCGCCGTGTTCCTGACCAGCGATCCGCTCAGCGCGCCAACCGCACTGATGCACAGCCTGAAGCACTACAAGGTGCTGCATGAGCAGAACGTCATCCTTTCAGTGGTGACCGCGCCGCAGCCGGTGGTGCCCGACAGCGACCGGGTCAAAATGGAGACGGTCAACGAGCTGTTCATGCGGGTAACGCTGACCTTCGGCTACATGGAGCAGCCCAACATCCCGCGCGCGCTGGCGATCTGCCGCAAGCAGGGCTGGAAATTCGACATCATGACGACTTCGTTCTTCCTGTCGCGGCGTTCGCTCAAGGCCTCGCCCAATTCCGGCATGCCGGTGTGGCAGGACCGGCTGTTCATCGGCCTGGCGCGCACGGCGGCCGACGCGACGGAGTATTTCCAGATCCCGACCGGGCGCGTGGTGGAGATCGGCACTCAGGTGGCCATCTAGGACATGCCGATATTCAGGTGAGGCCGGCCTGCGAACGGCAGGTTCCTGCGCTTCCGGTACTCACGGACCAAGTGTCCGCTCCGTTCCGGTTCTCGGAACCCACATTCTCGGTCCAGCCTGACCTGAATCTCGACATGTCCTGGCGAATGAGCTGTGTCTTGCGGCACAGTCCATGTCACTCCGCTTCAACCGGCCAGCGCGGCCTTGTTCGCCTCGAGGAACTGCTTCAGCGTTCTTGGCTTGCGGCCGGAAAGCGTCTCGACCGAGTCCGTCACCATGGCGATGCGGCCGGAGCGCGTGTTGACGTCGAAGGACACGATGACTTCAGCAAAATCCTCGGGAACGCCTGATGCCTTTACCCCTTCGGTGAGCGCTTCATCCGGAACCTGCACGACATCGAGCGACTTGCCGGTGACCTCGCTTACCAAGGCGGCAATCTCTGCGGTGGTGTAGGCGTGCGGACCGGTCAAGGTGTAGGTCTTACTTTCGTTTGAAGCGCCAGCGAGGCTGGCGGCGATCGCCGCTGCCATGTCGTCGCGCGCACCGTGGGCAATGCGCCCGTCGCCGGCCGACGTGTACCATTTTCCCGAGGCGATCGCGTGCGGCAGGGCCATGAACAGGTTCTCCTGGTACCAGCCGTTGCGGAAGATCGTGTAGGGGATGCCGCTCGCCTTGATCGCCTGCTCGGTGCTGTAGTGGTCATCGGCAAACAGGACCGGCGATACCGGCTCCGGATTGGGCATCGAGGTGTAGAGCAGATGCGAAATGCCGGCATTTTTGGCCGCGGCGACGGCATTTTCGTGCTGCTTCAGGCGCCTGCCGCTTTTTAGATCGAGATCGCCGGTCGAAATGATCAGCACCTTGTCGGCGCCTTTGAATGCGGTTTCCAGCGACGCCGCGTCGTTGAAGTCGGCGGCCCTGACAACGACGCCGCGCAGCGCCAGATCGGCCACGCCTTCCGGATTGCGTGTGGCGGCGATGATGTTTGCCGGTGGAACTTTGTGCTTGTCCAGGAGATATTGGACGACACCGCGGCCGAGCTGGCCGGAAGCGCCGGTGACGAGAAGGGTTTCGGTCATGGAAGGTCCTGACATTGCGCCGCTAAGGCGGTTCGAGTGGCAGTCTCAAAAAGAGACCAGCACTAAAATAGGAATTGACCTGGTGCCGTAAAGAAGGCAGTTTTTCGGGAGGTAGGCACACGCAGGGAACCAGCCATGGACGGCAAGGTCATCAATCTGAAGTCGAAGTTGGAGGTCTACAAGGCCATCTCAGGCGGCGGCAATATTGCCAATTGTCCGGTTCGCGAGGTCATCCAGGGGGTGAGCGGCAAATGGAGGTCGCTGCTGATGATGGCGCTGGCTGAAAAACCCTATCGCTTCGGCGAGTTGCGGCGCCTTGTGCCCGACATTTCGCAGCGCATGCTGACCCAGACGCTGTACGATCTTCAGCGCGATGGCTATGTGCATCGTGAGGTGTTCCCGACCAAACCACCAAGCGTCGAATACAGCCTGACCGATCTCGGGCGCTCTATGTTCGGCGCCTTTCATCAATTGATTCTGTGGGCCGAACTCAACCATGATGCGGTGCGCGCAGCGCGCGCCGATTTTGATGCGTCCCAGGCTTGAACGGCCGCCAAGGCCCAGGCTTGAACGACCGCTAAAGCCCCAGGGTGCGGCTTGATTTCGCCGGGCTGCTGAAGGATTGTCCCGGCCAGTTCGGCTGTGGGGGCATTGGCATTTCCTACGACATCGCAATAGCAGGCGCCGGGCCGGCGGGACTGGCCATGGCGCTCTATCTCAAGCGCGCCGGGCATCGGGTCACGGTCTTCGAGCGCTTCGATGAGCCGAAGCCGGTCGGCTCCGGGCTGATCCTGCAGCCGACAGGGCTGACGGTGCTGGCCGATCTTGGCCTGCTCGACGACATGCTGGCGCTGGGCAGCCGCATCGACCGCCTGCATGGCGCCGATGCCACCACAGGCCGTACCGTGCTCGATGTCCGCTACGATGCGCAACGCGGTGGCCGCTTCGGGCTGGCGGTGCACCGGGCGGCCTTGTTCGGCGTGCTCTTCCGCGCCGCCCAACGCGAAGCGATCGCCATCGAAACCGGCGTCGAGATCGAGGCCTTGGAGACGGGCGAACGGACGACGCTGATCTGCGGCAACGGACGAAGGGCGGGGCCGTTCGACCTCGTAGTCGACGCCAGCGGTTCGCGCTCGAAACTGTGCCGCGCAAGCGCTGCAGGCGAGCCACGACCGCTCACCTATGGCGCGTTCTGGGCCTCGCTTGGCTGGCGCGGCGACGGTTTCGATGAGCGCGCGCTGCTGCAACGCTACGACAGAGCGAGCGTGATGATCGGCGTGCTGCCGATCGGCCGGCCGCAGCCGGGCGCTGAAAAGATGGCGGCATTCTTCTGGAGCCTGAAGCCGTCGGACGCCGATGAGGTGCGCGTCCGGGGCCTGGATGCCTGGAAGGAGAGGGTGATCCGGCTGTGGCCGCAGAGCGAGGCGTATGTCAGCCAGATCGACAGTTTCGACCAGCTCTCGCTGGCGCGCTATGGCCACCACACGATGAAGCGGCCGGTTGGGCGGCGGTTGGCCATCATCGGCGACGCGGCGCACTCGACCAGCCCGCAGCTCGGGCAAGGGGCCAATATGGCGCTGCTCGACGCCGCGGCGCTCAGCCATGCGCTGGCGCGGACGGACAGTGTCGAAGCGGCACTTGAAGCCTATGCGAGGGCGCGGCGCTGGCATGTCCGCATCTTCCAGGCGCTGTCGCTGGCGTTCACGCCGTTCTACCAGTCGGATTCGGTGGCGCTGCCCTTCATCCGCGACAGGCTGGTGGCGACGGTGGCAAAAATCCCGCCGGCGCCGCAGTTTCTCGCCTCGATGGTGGCCGGCACCGTAATCGATCCGTTCAAGCGGATAGGACTGGTCGAAGCGCGGTGGCCGGATCGTTTTGGCCAATGAGGCTCGAAAGGTACGATCCCTTTGCCCGCAGGAAGGCATGCAGGCGCTGTGAGTAGTCCGGCGCCACGGCTTGCCTGATCGACGGGCGTTCACTCAACGCCCGGCGCCAGGCGCGGACGAGGGGCTTTCGGTCAAGAATGCCGAAATCACCGATCCGGTCGAAGACATCGAGATAGCGGAAGACCGGACCGTAAACGGCGTCGACCAGCGAAAAGTGCTTGCTGGCGAACCAGGGGCCGCCAGGCTCGTCCGCCAGCTCGGCTTCGAGACGGTCGAGCATGGCGGATAGCGCGCTGGATTCGTCAAGGAAGCCGGCCTCGGTCGATGTTGAATAGAACCGACCGATGGCGTTGAGGGTTGCCGAACCGAACTCGATCCAGGCGCGATGCCGGGCGCGGGCATAGGGATCGGCCGGGTGGAGTGGATTGGCTTGCGTCTCTTCGAGGAATTCCAGGATGACGGCCGATTCGAAGATCACCGTTTCCTCGCCATTTCGCTGCACGCGCAGCAGCGGCACCTTGCCGAGCGGCGAGATCGCCTTGAACCAGTCCGGCTTGTTGGCGAGGTCGATATCGACGCGTTCGAACGGCACGCCCTTTTCGGTGAGCGAAATCGCGGCGCGCTGCACATAGGGGCAGAGGTGATGGCTGACGAGAATGAGCTTGTCGGCGCGTTTGCAGATTTCGTGTTTCATCGGATTGGCTTTCCCTGATTAATGCAATTGCATCTATGTAGATGCATATGCATTGATCGTCAAGCTTGATGCAATTGCATCTATCGTCTAAGGATGCGCCATGACCGAGAAAGCCACGCCTTCGCCCGAAGCCATCAAGGCTTGGGCTCGCCTGATGCGCGTATCGCGCCAGTTGATGGAGAGCGCCGAAGAGGCATTGAAGGCCGTCGGTCTGCCGCCGCTTGCCTGGTACGACGTGTTGCATGAGCTTGCCGAGGCGGGCGAGGGCGGGTTGCGGCCGTTCCAGCTCATCGAGCGCACGCTGTTCGCGCAATACAACATTTCGCGCCTGCTGACCCGGCTCGAGGCCGATGGGCTCGTCGAGAAACTGCCGGTGGCCGATGACGGCCGTGGCCAGACCATCCGCATCGCGGCCAAGGGGCGAGACATACGCCGCCAGATGTGGGCTGTGTACGGACGCTCGATCGCCGAACTGGTTGGCGCCAAACTGTCGGCGGATGAGCTGACCATGGTCTCGGCACTGCTTGGACGGTTGCGCCATCCGCCAGCCAGCGATTAAGCGAGCCTGTCGCGCCAGCGCCTGTCCATTTTGCAGATATTTTGCTCTCGTCCTCTTGCGCACGGCCTCGGATCGCGCAATATGCCGAACCGTAACGTACGGTACGGCTTATCGGGAATGCCGACCTTTCGAGAGAAGAGCGTGTTGCACATCGTGCCTGACATCGACACCAGCGAAGCGCTGACAGAGCGGCAGAAGGCCGTGCTCGACGCGGCGTTGCGGCTGCTGGTCGAAGAGGGCGACCAGCTGACCATGACCGCCGTGGCGCGCCGCGCCAGCTGTTCCAAGGAAACGCTCTACAAATGGTTCGGTGACCGCGACGGGCTGCTGACGGCGACGGTGCAATGGCAGGCCTCTAAAGTGCGGGTGGCACCGGTCGACCGCAAGGGGCTCGATCTTGCCTCGCTGACCGCGAGCCTCGAGCGCTTCGCCTCGGATTGGCTCAAGGTGATTTCCAGCGACACGTCGATCGCGCTCAATCGGGTGGCGGTCAGCCATGCGGGCTCCGGCAAGGACAATCTCGGCGCCGTGGTGCTGGAGAACGGCCGCTTCGCATTGGCCAAGCGGCTGAAGCCGGTGCTCGAGGCCGGCCGACGGACCGGGCTTTTGGATTTCGCGGATGCCGAGACGGCGTTCCGCACCTTTTTCGGGCTGGTCGCCCGCGATGTGCAGATCCGTCTGCTGCTCGGCGACCGGCTGGAATTGACTGAGGCGGCGATCGGCGGCGATGCCGCGCGGGCGACGCAGCAGTTTCTCGCTCTTCATGGAGCAACAACCGGCCGCAAGGCCCTAGAGCCGGATGATTTCAGGTCAAGTCGACCTGAAATCTGAATCCGTCTCTAAATCAAGAAGATAGAGCATGATGTCGTCCGAAAACCGCTTCACACTTTTCGGCATCATGCTCTGATTTATAAACGGGAAGGAAGACAAAATGCGCGTCTATTACGATCGTGATGCCGATCTCAATCTGATCAAGGGCAAGAAGGTCGCCATCATCGGCTATGGCAGCCAGGGCAGGGCGCATGCGCTCAACCTCAAGGATTCCGGCGCCAAGGAGATCGCAATCGGCCTCAAGGCCGGCTCGGCAACCGCCAAGAAGGTCGAGGCCGACGGTCTCAAGGTGATGAGCGTGGCGGACGCGGCCAAATGGGCCGACCTGATGATGATGGCAACGCCGGACGAACTGCAGGCCGACATCTACAAGAACGAGATCGCGCCGAACATCCGCGATGGTGCCGCTATCGCCTTCGCGCACGGCCTCAACGTGCATTTCGGCCTGATCGAGCCGAAGTCGACGGTCGACGTCGTCATGATCGCGCCGAAGGGTCCCGGCCACACGGTGCGCGGCGAATACCAGAAGGGCGGCGGCGTGCCGTGCCTGGTCGCCGTCAACCAGGATGCCTCGGGCAATGCGCTCGACCTGGCACTGTCCTACGCCTGCGGCGTCGGCGGCGGCCGTTCGGGCATCATCGAGACCAATTTCCGCGAGGAATGCGAGACCGATCTGTTCGGCGAGCAGGTCGTGCTGTGCGGCGGCCTGGTCGAGCTGATCCGGGCCGGTTTCGAGACGCTGGTGGAAGCCGGCTACGCGCCTGAGATGGCCTATTTCGAGTGCCTGCACGAGGTCAAGCTGATCGTCGACCTGATCTATGAAGGCGGCATCGCCAACATGAACTACTCGATCTCGAACACCGCCGAATGGGGCGAATATGTCTCGGGTCCGCGCATCATCACCGCCGAGACCAAGGCCGAGATGAAGCGCGTGCTGAAGGACATCCAGACCGGAAAATTCACCTCGGAATGGATGCAGGAATACCGCGCCGGCATGTCCCGCTTCAAGGGCATCCGCCGCAACAATGACAGCCACCAGATCGAGGAAGTCGGCGCCAAGCTGCGCGCGATGATGCCGTGGATTTCCAAGAACAAGCTGGTCGACAAGGCGAAGAACTGAGCGAAATCCACAAGCGCTCGAAAATAGCAGCTTCCATGAACAAGAAACGGCGCCACGTGGCGCCGTTTTTTCATTCTGTCGGTCAGCTCAGCTACAGGGCCAGCCCATCAATAGGGTGAGTAGCACTGCTGGCGCGGGCCGTTGTAGGGCTGGAACGTGTTGTCGTAGGCCCGGTACGACCGGTAGCGGTTGTAGCACCATTGGACATGGGCGCTCGAAAGCCGTCCCGCGCGGTAGTAGCGGCGCGGCGCCGGCCGGTCATAGTAGTCGTAGTTGTTGTACATGCTGCCGAGGCCAAGCCCCAGGCCAAGGCCCAGGATCGCGGCACTCGCGCCATCATCGTAGTAACGGCCGCCGCGATAGTGATGGCGACCATGGCGCCAACGCCAGTTGTCTCCACCATTCCAGTGACCGCCGCCGCCGTGCCAGTGCCGACGGCCGCCGTCCCAATTGCCCGACCGGCGCCATCTCCAATTGTCGTTGTTGAACTGACGGTTGTTGTTGCCGCCCGCCCAGCTGTCGCGGACCGGCGTGACATTCGGCGCCGCGGTGCTGGTGGGAATCGACAGGTCCGGCTGCATGATCGGGCCGGCGGCGGACGGTGCGGTGACGCCGGAGAGGATACCCAGGGCTATCAGCCCCGATTTGACCGTGGAAGAAAAGAGCGAATTCATTGCACTCTCCAAGAGTTACAGGCCCCACGCCCACCCGAGGAATGGGGCAACAATGGATGTTTGCATCTGAACGGCGGATGAACGGAAAGGTTCCGTCAACCATGACGCGAACGCACCCAGGACCAATCGATCTCAGATGGTGGTCCTGCGCGCTTGTTTTCCGAAGCACTTGCGGGCAAAGGTCATGGCATGTCGCTGCGCCTTGCCACCTTCAATGTCGAGAACCTGATGAACAGGTTCGATTATTCCGGCTATCGCAACCAGCTCAACGAGGATCGAACGCTGGCGCTGTTCGATATCCAGAGCGAGGCGGAATACAGGATGCTGGAGCAGGCCCGCGCCATCGCCCAATCCGACGACACGCGCCAGCTGACGGCGCTGGCAATCGCTGCCACCCGGGCCGACATCATCTGCATGCAGGAGGTCGACAACATCGAGGCGCTGAAGGCCTTCGAATATGGCTATCTGTTCAAGATGGTGGGGCAGGGCTACCGGCAGAAATACACCACATCGGGCAATGATTCACGCGGCATCGACGTTGCCGTGATGATGCGCAATGAGACCGCCCAGGGCCAGCCGATCGAATTCGTGCGCATGACCAGCCACGCCTATGTCACCTACGAGCAGTTCGGGCTGCACACGCCGGAACTCGAGGCACTGGGCAATCAGGCCAATGAGCGCATTTTCCGGCGCGACTGCCTGGAGATCGACGTCACCGTGGGCGGCGTGCCGCTGACGCTCTATCTCGTGCATTTCAAGTCGATGGGTTCGCCGCGCAACGGGCTCGACGGGCGCGAGGCGACGATGCCGGTGCGCATCGCGGAGGCGCAGGCCGTGCGGCGCATCATCGAGGAGCGCTTCGGCAAGGACTATGCCGCCGACAAACGCTGGGCAATCTGCGGCGACATGAACGATTACCGCCAGCGTGTGAAGGTGGCCGGCGATGCGATCGACGGCTATCGCTTCGAGGTGGTCGACGAAGCCCTGTCCTGCATCAACGTGCTGACGGCCGGCGGCTTCTGCGAAAACGTCGTCGAGCGGCGGCCGGAGATGAACCGCTGGAGTTTCTACCACACGCGCGGACCGGAAGAGCGGCATCTGTGCCAGCTCGACTACATCCTGCTGTCGAAGGGGCTCGCCGCCAGCAACGCGACGGCTGTTCCCGACATCATCCGCAACGGCCAGCCCTGGCGCACCATTTTTCCGCCGGGGCAGGAGGTCGACCGCTTTCCGCGTGCCGGCTGGGACCGGCCGAAGGCGTCGGACCATTGCCCGGTGGCGATCACGCTGGACATGACCTGACGCATGAGTTTCGACCTGCCACGCAACGTCATCCTGCCGGTCGACGCCATCGACGTCCGGCTCGATCCCGGTCCGCACCCGTTCGCAAGGGACAATGCAGAGGCGATCGCCGAGAACTGGCAGCACGAAATCGCTGCCAATCCGGCGCTGTTCGACGGCATGGTGGTGCTGCTGTCGCAGCTTGCCTACCGCGACAACCGTCTCGCCGGCCGCTGCCATGCGGTCAACTATTCGACTTTCATGCTGTGGCGGAAGCGGCGCGAGAATTCGGGCGCCGAGCATGCCTATGCCCATGCCATGCTGGTGGCTGCCGACAATGCGCTGGTGGCGATCCGCATGGGTCCGCACACGGTCAACGCCGGCCGCGTCTATTTTGCCGCCGGCTCATTCGAGCCGGTGGATTTTCGCGATGGCCTGGTCGATGTCGATTTCAACATGATCCGCGAAGTGCGCGAGGAAACCGGCCTCGACCTGTCAGGGGCTCATCGCGGCAAGCGCTACCACGCCATGTCGACCAACAGCGGCACGGTGATCTTCCGCCGCTACCACGCGGCGGCGCCCGCCGACGAGATCGCCCAGCGCATCTCAGCCTTCGTCGCCACCGAAACCGAGCCGGAGATCGACGGGCCAGTGATCATCCGCCATGCCGCCGACCTGCCGGTCGGCCTGTCACCGCACATGAAGCCGCTGATCGAGTGGCATTTCGCAAACGGGAGTTAAGGGCGCGTCTTGTTCTGTGCCGCGTTGCGATCGTTGCGGGCGGCGACGAGGAACAGGATGAAGCCGATGCCCAGCAAACCGCCCATCGCCATTCCCATGGTCTGGCCGACGACTGCCTGAAAATCGGCTGTGACGCGATCGGGATTGGCCATGCCGAAGCGGGCGAGATACCACCAGATGCCTGCAAGGAAGGCCTCGATGATGACCATCGCCAGGATCAGTCGCGCCTTCTTGCTCATCGGCTATTCCTCCACCCAAGCGTGAATTGCCCTAGCATCATGAACGGCGCGACGACAGTGGCGGGGCTGGGTGGAAATGTCGAAGATTGTGCAAAAACCCGTCGGAGCGCCGGCCGCGTTTCGGCCGGTTGCCCTATTCGTGCCTAAGTGCGTCGATCGGGTCGAGCCTGGCGCCGCGCAGCGCCGGGAAGAAGCCGAACACCATGCCGATCAGGGCGGAAAAGCCGACGGCGAGCAGGATCACCGCCGGGCTCGGCGCAAACGGGATGGTCAGCGTCACCGCGGCGAGGCCGGCCAGCGCCAGCCCGATCAGGATGCCGATGATGCCGCCGAGCAGCGACAGCACCGTCGCCTCGACCAGGAACTGGATCAGGATGTGCTTTTCATGCGCGCCGATGGCGAGCCTGATGCCGATCTCGCGGGTGCGTTCGGTGACCGACACCAGCATGATGTTCATGATGCCGATGCCGCCGACCAGCAGGCTGACGCCGGCGACGGCGCCCAGCATGCCGGTCATGGTGGTTGTGGCGCTGGCCATGGCGTCGGCGATCTGGGTCATGTCGCGGATGGCGAAATCGCTTTCACGATCGGGCGTGATGCGTCTGGCGTCGCGCAGAATGTCCTCGACGCGCGGCTGCAGCTCGCTGGTCGGCGTGCGGTCATCGGCGGCGATGTAGATGTTGTCGATGTCGCGGTTGCCGGCGATGCGGCGCTGGTAGGCGTGCAGCGGCATCAGCACGACATTGTCCTGATCCTGACCGAAGCCGGTATAGCCCTTGGGCTCGAGCAGGCCGATGATCTTGCAGGAGGTGCGGTTGACGCGGATGATCTCGCCCTCGGGATCGCCAGCGCCGAAGAATTGTTGGCGCACCGTCTCGCCGATCAGGCACACGCCGGTGCCCGAGCGGGTTTCGGAATCGCTGAACGGGCGGCCCGACACCAGTTTCCAGTCGCGCGCATCGAGATAGGCGCTGTCGGTGCCGGTGACGCCCGAGGTCAGGCTCTCGGTGCCGAAGATGACCCGGACCTGCTTTTGCGAAGCCGGCGAAATGGCGCGGGCGCCAGTCAGATGCGCAACCAGCGCCGCCAGCTCCTTTTCGGCCAGCGGACGCACCACCTGGTCGAGCCCGCCCGGGCCACCGGGACCGGCCGGGCGACCGGAGCGGACGACCAGCAGATTGCTGCCGAGCTTGGAGATGTCGGCCTTGACCTTCTGCGTGGTGCCCGAGCCGATGGTGAGCATGGCAATGACGGCGGCAACGCCGATGACGATGCCGAGCAAGGTCAGGAACGAGCGCAGCACGTTGCGGCGGATCGAGCGCAGCGACAGGCGGACGGTTTCCCAGATCATGGTTGTGCGATCTCCAGCTTCCTGGAATCGGAGGCGACGTGGCCGTCGAGGAAGCGGATGGTGCGTTCGGCATAGTCGGCGACGTCGGCCTCGTGGGTGACCATGGCGATGGTTAGGCCAAGCTCCTTGTTGAGCCGCGTCAGCAACTCCATGATCTCGTGCGTGCGGGCGGTGTCGAGGTTGCCGGTCGGCTCGTCGGCGACGAGCAGCGTCGGGCGCGTGACGATGGCGCGCGCGATCGCCACGCGCTGCTGCTGGCCGCCGGACAGTTCGGCCGGCGTGTGGTGCTCGCGGCCGACAAGGCCGACCTCCGCCAGGGCCTGCATGGCAAGGTCGCGGCGCTCGCGGGCGGCCACGCCGCGATAGATCAGCGGCAGTTCGACATTTTCGGCCGCCGTGGTGCGGGCCAGCAGATTGTAACCCTGGAAGACGAAGCCGACATAGAGGTTGCGCAGCATGGCGCGGCGGTTGCGGTCGAGGCGGCCGGCGTCGATGCCCATGAAGGAATAGGTTCCGGCCGTCGGCGTGTCGAGGCAGCCGATGATGTTCATCGCCGTCGACTTGCCGGAACCGGACGGCCCCATGATGGCGACGAATTCGCCACGCCGGATGGCAAGATCGACGCCGGCCAGCGCATGCACCTTGGCCTCGCCCTGGCCATAGCTCTTCCAGACCTTGTCGAAGGTGATGAGGGCAGCACCGGCAGCCACGGTATCAGCTCCGCTGCTGCGACGCGGTGATGACCTGTGCGCCTTCGTCGAGGCCAGAAATGATCTCGGTCAGTTCGCCGTCGGTCGAGCCGATCTTGACGTTGACCGGGTGCGGACGCCCGTTCTCCAGCACATAGAGCGTGCGCGAGCCGTCGGTGGGCACTGTGGCGGCCTGGCGCTGGCGGTTGCCGCCGGGGCGGCCCATGCGGCCGGTGAACAGGTCGCTGAGGCTCCAGCCGCGTGCGGCCTGCTGGGCAGGACGATAGCGGAAGGCGGTGGCCGGTACGGTGAGCACGTCCTTGGCCTGCTTGGTGACGACCGAAACGGTGGCGGTCATGCCGGGCCGCAGCAGCAGCTCGTTGTTGTCGACCTCGAGCCGCGCATTGTAGGTGACGACGCCGTCGGTGGTGACCGAGGCATAGGAGATGTCGCGGATCTCGGCATCGAACGGCCGCTCGGGGAAGGCATCGACGGTGAAGCGGGCATGCTGGCCGGATTTGACCGCACCGATGTCGGCCTCGTCGACCGCCGCCACCAGTTCCATGTTCCTGAGATCGGCGGCGATGATGAACAGCACCGGCGCCTGCAGCGAGGAGGCGACCGTCTGGCCGGGATCGACCGAGCGCGTCAAAACGATGCCGTCGATCGGCGCATAGATTGTGCTCTTGGCAAGGTCGGTCTGCTGCGCCTTGAGGTCGGCCTGGGCGATGGCGAGGTTGGCCTGCGCACTGTCGAGAGCTGCCTTGGAACGGTCGCGCGTGGCGGTTGCTGCTTCAAGCGACTGGTCGGTCGCCATTCCGCGCTTGGTGAGCGCTGCGGCGCGGACAAGCGCCTTCTCGTTTTCGGCCAGCGTAACCGCGGCGTCCTCGACATTGGCGGCGGCGGCCTTGGCCGAAGCTTCGGCGCGCTCGATCTGGACTTCGAGTTTCACCGTGTCGAGTGTCGCCAGCACGTCACCCTTCTTGACCTGCTGGTTCTCCTCGGCCGAGACCGAGCGGATGATGCCGGACAGTTCGCTTGAAATATCGACTTGGGTGAGTGGTTGCAGCGTGCCGGTCGCCGACACCGCGACTGTGAGGTCGGCCTTGGCGGCAGGCACTGTGGTGTAGTCAATCCTGGCCGGCGAGCCGGCATACCATTGATAGACGCCAAGCGCGGCGACGAGCACGATCAGCGCCAGCAACGCATAGAGCCACCCACGACGGCGCGATCTGCGCCGGCCTGTCTGGTCGAGCCCAAGCGCCGTCTCGATGGCGGAATCCGATTCCGTCTTTGGCAGATTGACAATCTGGTCCACGCTGGACCCCTATAATGCGCAATGTCCCTATCTGTGCACAGATCAGGCTTACCGGTTCAAATATCAAATTAAATTTCGCCCATGTTGGGATTGAGGCAGGAATGAAAACCCGGAATTACTTGCTTTACGATGTGTTTACGACCGAGCGACTGGCCGGCAATCCTTTGGCCGTCGTGCTCGACAGCAAGGGATTGGACACGGCCGCGATGCAGGCCATCGCGCGCGAATTCAACCTGTCCGAATCGGTGTTCGTCCTGCCGCCGGACAATCCCAAGCACAAAAACCGCATCCGCATCTTCACGCCCGACTATGAAATGCCGTTCGCCGGCCATCCGACGGTCGGCGCCGCGATCGCGCTGGCCGAACTTGCGGAGGAGGGCGGCGCCGGCATCTTCGTGCTGGAGGAAAACATCGGTCCGGTGCGGTGCGCGGTCAGCAAGCATGACGGCAACACTTTTGCCGAGTTCGATCTGGCGAAGCTGCCGGAGCCGCTGAAGCTCGATGCCGATCCGGAGGCGATCGGTGCCGCGCTTGGGTTGACGCCGCATGAGATCGGCTTCGAGAATCACCGCGTCGCATTCTGGTCGGCGGGCGTGCCCTATGTCACCATCCCGGTTGCCAATCTCGAGGCGGCGGGTCGCATCCGGCTGGACAACCAGGCCTGGTCGGAACTGGCGCCGCGCAAGAGCGAATGGGCCTTCGCCAGCCCCTATGTCTACTGCCGCGAGACGGTGAACCACGAAAGCGCCTTCCATGTGCGCATGATCGTGCCCGGCACGCCTTCCTACGAGGATCCGGCGACCGGTTCGGCGGCAGCCGCCTTTGCCGGCGCCATCATGCATTTCGACGCGCCGACCGATGGCATTTCACAGCTGTGGATCGAGCAGGGGCTGGAGATGGGCCGGCCATCGCGCATCCGCCTCGAACTGACCGTGCAAGGCGGAAAACTGGCCTCGGCGCGCATCGGCGGCAACGCAATCAAGGTGGCGGAGGGCAAGCTGTTCGTTTGATCGAACGCATGCTCGGTCGATTTGTCGGGAAATGATTCCGGCAGGGCTGGACAGGACCGATGGTGGCGGCTATATGCCCGCCAACGCCGGTTTTTGCCGGCCGAGTGGGTGCGTAGCTCAGTTGGTAGAGCAGCTGACTCTTAATCAGCGGGTCCACAGTTCAATCCTGTGCGCACCCACCAAATTCCTAGAAGAGTTGGTGGAAAGACCCTGAAAGCGAGACGCGTTTGGCGCATCTCGGGCAAGGCTGTCCGACCGTGATTCTTCAAACGCGCTATCCGGATCTTGTGGCGATTTAGCCGCGTTGAAAAATGCGGCTCAGAAACCGGCCGAATCGAAAAGCAAGGCTCCTTTCCCCGGCTGCAGCTTCGTTGGCGCCAATTCCGTCTTTTCCCCCCGGAGAAATCGCTGACGAGCCACCAGAAGAAGACCAGGAAGACAACGAAAATGCCGGTGTCGATCGGGCCATGACTTGAATAGCTGCTGTGACGGAACACAACAGCGACCGCCCCGGCGATAACACCGCAGCTGCGGCAGGATGAAATTTCTTCATCCACAAAAATCTATTTGAGAATCGCCGTTACGGTAAGATGCCTCCTTTGTCGTGACAACGGCATCTTTGTCGGCCGATACGGGGAATGAATAACTACTTCTCCGAAACGCCAGCCTCTGCAAAACTCGCCATGCGGGCATGGCACTCCAGCGCCGAGCGGACGATGTTGACGGCGAGGCAGGCGCCGGAGCCTTCGCCGAGCCGCATGCCGAGATCGAGCAGCGGCGGCAGGCCGAGCGCTTCGAGCAGGCCGCGATGGCCTGACTCAGCGGAGACATGGGCTGCGATGGTGTGGGCGAGGCCGGTCGGATGCAGCTTCGCCAGCGGGGCTGCGGCGGCGGTGCAGACGAAACCGTCGAGCAGCACGGGTATGCCGAGATGGCGGGCAGCCAGCGTGGCGCCGAAGATGGCGGCCAGTTCGCGTCCGCCGAGCACGGCAGCGATAGCAAGCGGATCGGCGAGGGCTGCGGCATGGCGCTTCAGGCCGGCTTCGATGGCGACCACCTTGCGCTTCAAGCCGGCGTCATCGACGCCGGTGCCGCGCCCTGTCCACTTTTCCGCGCCGCCGCCGAACAGGGCTGCTGAAACGGCCGCTGCCGGCGTCGTGTTGCCGATACCCATTTCGCCGAAGCAGATAAGGTCCAGATCCTTCGTCACCGCATCATAGCCGGCCGAGACCGCCGCCAGAAAGGGCGCTTCGTCCATTGCCGGACCTTGGGTGAAGTCGCCGGTCGGATGGTCGAGATCGAGCGGGATGACGTCGAGTTCGGCGCCGGCTATGCGGGCAAGCTGGTTGATGGCGGCACCGCCGCCAGCGAAATTCGCCACCATCTGCACGGTGACTTCCGAGGGATAGGCCGACACACCTTGCGCGGTGACGCCGTGGTTGCCGGCGAAGACGAAAACCTTGACGCGGTCGAGTTTCGGCATGTCGCGGCCCTGCCAGCGCGCCAGCCACGCGGCGATGGTCTCGAGCCGGCCGAGGCTGCCTTGCGGCTTGGTCAGCGTGTCCTGGCGGCGTGCGACCGCATTGGCCGCGGCATCGCTGCCAGCCGGCAGGTCGAGGCAGGCGGCGCGCAATTCACTAAGGGATTTGAAGGGCATGGGGGCAAAGTCTCCGAAAAGGAATCAGGCCGCGAGAATCAGGCCAAAGGGATCAGGAAAGCGCTACGGAAGCGACGAGCAGCACCGCGATCTCGCTTGCCTGCTGCAAGGCGCCGATCGTGTCGCCGGTCTGGCCCTCGATCTGGTTGAAGCAAAGGGCGCGGAATGCGGCAAACAGCAGGCCAAGCAGGATCAGCGCGAAGACGGCGCCGCCCAGCCCGAGCAAGAGAAGCGGGATCGCGCCGAGCAAGGCGCCGGCTATGGCGGTTTCCTGCGAGACGGTGCCGGCGTCGACCGAGAGGCCGTCGACGCGCGCTGGAGGCAAGAGATGCATGAAGGCGCCAAGCAGGCCGCGCGAGGCCGCGTGTGCGGCCAGGAGGGCAAACAGGGCCTGTGTGGGATCGACGAACTCCGACAGCGCGCTCCAGCGGACCAGCAGCGACAGAGCCAGCGCCGCCGCACCATAGGCGCCGATGCGGCTGTCGCGCATGATCTCAAGTTTGCGGCCGCGCGATTTGCCGCCGCCAAAACCGTCGGCGACGTCGGACAGGCCGTCCTCATGCAGGCAGCCGGTGGTGAGCAGGGTTGCCACGAGGGCAAGTGCGGCCGCCGGCCCCATGGCAAGGCCGAACCGTTCCGCCGTGGCAAAAACGATGGCGCCGATCAGGCCGACGACGAGACCGGCGATGGGGGCGGCCCAGATCGCCGCGGCAAGGCTGCGGCCGCGAAAATCGAAGACGGGCAGCGGCAGCCTGGTGAAGAAGACCAGGCAGAGCGCGATGTCGTCGACGACCTGTCGTGGTGAGAGGGCCAGATTCCCGAATTTCATGCTCTAGCCCCTCGCAATCGCATGGAAGAAGGTGCCGCTGACATGGCCGCGCCGGTAGCCCGAGGCGCCGATCGGATTGCCCTGGCCGTCCGCAAGGTCGGCCAGCGGCTCGTCATTGCCTGTCGCCGTCATCTGCGCATAGTGGAATTCGTGGCCCCGGATCAGCGCGCCCTGTGCACCCAGCGGACAATCGGCACGCAGCCGCGCCTCGCGGTAGCCGAGGTTCATCTTGCGCCTGGCGAAGCTGGTGGCATGGCCGAGCAGGCCGAGCATCGCATGCGTTTCGCCCGACGCGTCCTCCAGGGCTTCGCCGAGCACCATGAAGCCACCGCACTCGCCATGGATGGGCTTCGTCGCGGCGAAACGCGCCATGCCGGCGCGGAAAGTCGCGGCGGCGGCGAGCTTGCCGGCGTGAAGCTCGGGATAGCCGCCCGGCAACCAGCAAACGTCGCAGGTCCCGTCGGGCGCTTCGTCGACGAGCGGCGAGAACGGGACGATTTCCGCACCCGCCTTGCGCCAGTAGGCGGCGACATGCGGATAGAGGAACGTGAAGGCGGCATCCTCGGCCAGCGCGATGCGTTGGCCGGGCGGCGCCAGCGCGTCGTCGAAACCGCCGGGCGCGGGGGTGAGGGGCGTCGCCAGGGCCATGATCGCATCGAGATCGAGCGACTTTTCCGCCATGTCGGCCAGCCGGTCGAGATGCGCCATCAGGTCGTCATATTCGCCAGCCTGGACAAGGCCGAGATGCCGCTCGGGCAGGTTCAGAGTGGGATCGCGCAGGATGGCGCCGACGACCGGCAGGCCGATCGCCTCGATGGCCTCGCTGCACAGCTTGCGGTGCCGCTCGCTGCCCAGCCGATTGAGCGCGACACCGGCCATGCGCACGTCAGGATCATAGGTGGCAAAACCCTTGGCGACAGCCGCCGCCGTGGTCGACTGGCCGGAGACGTCGAGCACCAGCAGCACCGGCAGGCAGTAGAGGCGGGCGAGGTCGGCGGCCGAGCCGGTGCGCCCCGGCGAGGCCGGAATGCCGTCGAACAGTCCCATGGCGCTTTCCAGGATGACGAAATCGGTGTCATCGGCGGCTTGCGCGGCAAGCGCGTTGAGCAGCGATGGCGGCATCGCCCAGCTGTCCAGGTTGACGCCGGACAGCCCCGTGGCGGCGGTGTGGAAGCCGGGGTCGATATAGTCGGGGCCGGATTTTGCGCCGCGCACTTTCAAGCCGCGCCGGGTCAGCGCGCGCAGGATGCCGATGGTGACGCTGGTCTTGCCGGAGCCGGAGCGCGGCGCGCCGATGATGATGGCGCGGGCCGTCATGCTTGCCCCGCCAGGGCCGCGCGCATGGCAACGATGCCGCCAACGACGATCAGCGCCGGCGAGGCGAGACGGGCGGCCGCCGCTTCCTCGGCAATGGTGGCGAGCGTGGCGACGACGGTTCGTTCCTGCGGCGTCGTCGCGGCGACGATCACTGCCGCCGGTGTCGACGGCGCCAGCCCGCCATCGAGCAGTGCTGCGGCGATCAAGGGCAGATTGGCCATGCCCATATAGACGACCACAGGCTGGCCGGTGCGGGCGATCGCTGCCCAGTCGAGATCGTCATCGGTGCCGGCGGCGTGGCCGGTCGCCAGGATCACCGCCTTGTTGATGCCGCGCATGGTGGCGGGGATGCCGGTCGCGGCCAGCGCACTGAGGCCCGAGGTCAGGCCGGGCAGGACGCGGAACGGGATACTTTCCCGCGCCAGCGCCAGAGCTTCTTCGCCGCCACGGCCGAAAATATAGGGATCGCCGCCCTTCAGCCTGACGACGCGGCGGCCTTCGCGTGCGAGCCGGACCAAAAGGGCGGTGATGTCGTCCTGTTTCATCGACGGTTTGCCGCCGCGCTTGCCGGCAAAGAAAAGCTCGGCTTTTTCGGCAACTGCGACAATGTCAGGGGACACCAGTGCGTCGTAGACCAGCGCATCCGCCTCGGCCAAAGCCGCCAGCACTTCGAGCGTCAGGCAGCCGGGGGCGCCAGGGCCGGCGCCGGCCAGCCAGACATGGCCCGGCTCGAGCCGGCGCGGCTTGAAGTTCAGCCGGGACAAGGCTTTTTCGAGCGTGGCGTTTTCGCCGGTGTTTTTGGTGCTGCCGCTCACAATCCGTCCCGTCCGCGAAAACGCCGCTGATAATGGGCGTCGTATAATGAACTCTCGCCAAAACCTCGCGCCGCCAGCGAGCGGCCGACGAAGATGATCGCCGTGCGCTCCATCGGATCGGCGGCGAGCTGTGCCTCGATGGTCGCCAGCGTGCCGGTCAGCACGCGCTCGTCCGGCCAGGAAGCGCGGAAGACGACCGCCACCGGGCAACCGCCGCCATAGTGCGGCGTCAGTTCGGCGACGACGCGGTCGATGGCGTGGATGGCCAGATGAATGGCAAGCGTGGCGCCGGTGCGGCCAAAACCGGCCAGCGTCTCGCCGGGCGGCATTTTTGAGGCGCGCCCGGAAATGCGGGTCAGCACCAGGCTTTGCGCCACTTCGGGAATGGTCAGCTCGCGGCGCAATGCGGCGGCGGCAGCGGCGAAGGAGGGGACGCCCGGCGTCAGCGTATAAGGGATGCCGTGCTTTTCCAGCCGGCGGATCTGCTCGGCGACCGCGCTCCATACCGACAGGTCACCGGAATGCAGCCGGGCGACATCCTGGCCTGATTTGTGCGCCTCGAGATAGGCGGCCTCGATCTCGTCGAGCGACATCGGCGCGGTGTCGACCAGCTTTGTCCCCGGCGCGCAGTGCTGCAGCAATTCGGGCGCGACGATCGAGCCGGCATGCAGGCAAACCGGGCAGTTTGCCAAAAGCCTTGCGCCGCGCAGCGTGATGAGGTCGGCCGCACCTGGACCGGCGCCGATGAAATGAACGGTCATGGCGCATCTCCGCTGATGGCGATGGCGCAGGTGACCGGGCCGAGCACGGTGCGGGGGCCAAGCAGTTTTGCGCCTGTGCCGGCCACGGCGAGGGCGGACGCCTCGGAGACCGATGGTGTGCCGGCAACATCCTGCGAGAGATCGGAATGGCTGAGCGTATCCGACGAGGCAGCTTGAAGTGCTGAGTCGTCGACGACGATGACGGGAAGACTCAGCGTGCGGCCAGCGGCGGCGATCGCTTCTTCATCCTTCTTGAACGCGGCAGTCGCCAGTGCCGACAGCGCCGTCATCGCCAACCCATGCGCCTCCAGCGCCGTTTCGATCGCCGCAAGCACCTCTTCGACGCCCACGCCCTTTCGGCAGCCTATGCCTGCGACTATCATGGCTTCATCCAGCTCCATTGCGTCACTGGCATGGCCGGCCGCCAGGCCTGCATCGAGCCGACCGGCGAGGCCCGCGAGATGTTTATACGCGTGAGATCGCCGCCGAGCTTCGTATGCTGGGCAAGAAGCAGGGCTTCCATCTCCAGCGTCACCGCGTTGGCGACGAGACGGCCGCCAGTGTGCAGGGCCTTGATGGCAGCTTTCAAGACACCGGCATCGCTGCCACCACCGCCGATGAAGATCGCGTCTGGCGTGTCCAACCCGGCAAGGGCCTTGGGCGCGCTGCCTTCGACCACGACAAGGCCGGGAACGCCACAGGCAGCGGCGTTGCGACCAATACGGGCAGCGCGCACCGGATCGGCCTCGATGGCAAAAGTGCGCATGGAAGGGTGGGCCAGCATCCATTCTATGCCGATGGAACCGGAGCCGGCGCCGATGTCCCACAGCAACTCGCCGCGCCGCGGCGCCAGCGCCGACAGGGTGATCGCGCGGATTTCGCGCTTGGTGATCTGGCCGTCATGGTCGAACAGGTGATCGGCAAGGCCTGATGTGAGCGGCAGCACGCGCGCGTCCGGACCGGATTCAACTTCGACCGCCAGCACGTTGAGCGGATTGAGGTTTTCGAGGTCGAAGGCATCGGCGCGGACCGAGCGCTGGGTCTCGCTTGGCCCACCCAACGCCTCCAGGATCGTCAGCCGCGATGCGCCGAAGTCGAGTTCCGCGAGCAGGCGGGCAATCGCCGCGGGAGCCTCTGCATCCGAGGTCAGCGCCAGGATGCGCGCGCCTGGCTGCAGCAGCGGCCGGATCAGGTCGAGCGGCCGGCCGTGCAGCGAGACGGTTTCGATATCCTGCAGCGCCCAGCCGAGCCGGGCGGCCGCCAGTGAAACGGCTGAAGGCGCGGGGATAACGTGCATCTCCTGCGCCTTGACCTTGCGGGCGAGCGTGGCGCCGACGCCATGGAAGAACGGATCGCCGGACGCGAGCACACAGACGTTCCTGCCGGCAAGCGCCAGGACGTCAGCCATCTCGGCATCGAAGGGAACCGGCCATGGGCGCGGCTCGCCCTTGGCGAAGGAAGCGACTAGGGCGAGGTGCCGCTTGCCGCCGAAGATGATCTCAGCCTGGGCAATCCGCTGCTTGGCCTCGTCGCCGAGACCCGCTAAACCGTCCTCGCCGATGCCGACGACTGTCAGCCAGGCGGCTCGCGATTGACGCTCAGCAGGCATAATGACCCACCGTATCCTGATCCTCGGCGGCACCACCGAAGCGCGGCAACTGGCCGGAAAACTGGCGGCGCGTGCCTCGGTCACACTGTCGCTGGCCGGCCGCACCGAAAGCCCGGTCGCGCAAGGCGTGCCGGTGCGAAGCGGAGGCTTTGGCGGCGCCGACGGGCTGGCCGCTTACCTCACGGAAACGGCCACCGATCTGCTGATCGACGCCACGCATCCCTATGCGGCGCAAATCTCCGCCAATGCCGCACAAGCCGCGCGCATGGCCGGCGTGCCGATCCTTGCCCTGCGGCGTCCCGGCTGGGAGTCTGTCGAAGGCGACCGCTGGACGTTGGTCGGTACGGTCGGCGATGCCGCGCAAGCGCTTGGACCGGCGCCGCGCCGCGTTTTTCTGGCACTGGGCCGGCAAGAGGTTGCGGCTTTCGAAGCAGCGCCCCAGCACCACTATCTCATTCGCAGTGTCGATCCGGTCGAGCCGAAGCTGGCCGTGCCCGACGCCGAATATCTGTTGGCCCGTGGCCCGTTTCGCGACGCGGAGGAACGCGCGCTGCTCGAAAGGCACCGCATCGATGTCGTGGTGTCCAAGAACAGCGGCGGCGAGGCGACCTTTGGCAAGATCGCCTCGGCTCGGGCGCTTGGCATCGAGGTGGTCATGATCCGCAGGCCTGATCTGCCGGACGTGCCCTCGGCTGAAACCGTCGAAGCGCTGGCCGCCATTGTCGATCGATTTGGGGTCGATCATTTTGTCCGTCCCGTGGACGAGCGCGGCGTGTAGACCAGCGCCGGCTTCTCCGTGCGCTTGATAATCCTGGTTTCCGGCGAGCCGATGATGATGCAGGTCGCCATGTCCGCCTTTTCAGCCTCGACATCGGCCAGCAGGTAGACCTCGATACGCTCGTCCGGGCGACCGGCGGCGCGGCCGAAGATTACCGGCGTGGTGCCCGGCAGGATGGCGGTCAGGCACTCGAAGGCGCGGCCGAGTTGCCAAGGGCGGGCCTTGCTGATCGGGTTATAAAGCGCGATGACGAAGCCGGCACCGGCCGCCGCCAGCAGGCGCAGTTCGATCAATTCCCATGGCTTTAGATTGTCGGAGAGCGAGATGGCGCAGAAATCATGGCCGAGCGGCGCCCCGATGCGGGCGGCAACCGCCAGCATGGCGGTGATGCCGGGCACCACGGCGACATCGACCGCGCGCCATTCGACCGGACCGGCCTCGATCGCCTCGCAGACGGCCGCCGCCATGGCGAACACGCCGGGATCGCCGCCGGAGACCACGGCGACGTCATGGCCCTCTGCGGCCTTGCTCAATGCGTCCTTGGAGCGGGCGAGTTCCTCGCGGTTGTCGGAAGCGACGCGGGTCTGGTCCGGGCGCAGGTCCAGCCGGTCGAGATAGGGTTTGTAGCCGTAAAAGAATTTCGCCTCGGCGACAGCGCGGCTGGCCTCCGGGGTGACCTGATCGGCATTGCCGGGCCCAAGGCCGATGACGGTGAGACGGCCACTCATGCCTGTGCTCCCACGGCGCCGGGGCGACCGGACCAGCCGGCGACCAGCACGATGGCGAAGTAGGGTGCCTTGTCGTCCTTTTTGTCGGCAAGCTTCATCGAGACGCTGCCGGCCATGGTGCCGCGCTCGACATAGACGGCGCGCGACAGCTTGGCCGTAGCCTCCAGCGCCCGCCTGATCTTGGGCAGGTTGCGGCCAACCTTCATGATGACGGCGGCATCGGTGTCGGCCAGCCGGCGGGTGAGCTCGAATTCGCTCATCGTGCCCGGCAGCACGGTGAGCACGTCGTCGCCCTGGACGATCGGAATACCGGTCTGCGACCAGCAGCCGGACATGGCGGTGACGCCGGGGATGACTTCGGTCGGAAAACGATGGGCGAGGCGCACATGCAGATGCATGTAAGAGCCGTAGAACAGCGGGTCGCCCTCTGACAGCACCGCAACCATTCTGCCGGCTTCGAGGTGTTCGGCGACCTTCTCGGCCGACTCCTCGTAGAAAGCCGTGATCTGCGAGCGGTAGTCGTCGTGATCCCTGGCGATTTCGGTTGTGACGGGATAGAGCAGCGGCAATTCCGTCATTTCGGGCCGGAACTGCGCTTCGACGATGGCACGGGCGTTGCTGTTGTTGCCGCGCTTGGCGAAATAGGCCACGACATCGGCCTCGGCCAGGATGCGGGCGGCTTTTAGGGTCAGCAGTTCGGGGTCGCCAGGACCGGTGCCGACGCCAACGAGGCGGCCTTTGAGAAAGGCGTTCACAGGCCAGGCCTCGCCAATGAATTGAGCGCGGCGGCGGTCATGGCACTGCCGCCAAGCCGGCCACGCACGATGGCGTAGGGAACGCCGTAGGAATTCTCGGCCAGCGCATCCTTGGATTCGGCCGCACCGACGAAGCCGACCGGCATGCCGATGATGGCCGCCGGCTTCGGTGCGCCATCGCGCAGTTTTTCCAGGAGATAGAATAGCGCGGTCGGCGCATTGCCGATGGCAACCACAGAGCCGGCCATGCGCTCGCCCCAGAGGTCGATGGCGGCCGCCGAACGGGTGTTGCCGAGTTGCCCGGCAATTTCGTGCGTACGCGGGTCGCGCAAGGTGCAGATCACCTCGTTGCCCGCCGGCAGCCTGGCGCGGGTGACGCCATGCGAGACCATTTCCGCGTCGCAGAAGATCGGCGCGCCGGCCGCCAAAGCGGTGCGGGCGGCGGCAACGAAATCCTTGGAGAACACAAAATGATTTGAAGCTTCGACCTGGCCGCAGGCATGGATCATGCGAATGGCGACATCGGCCTCGGCTTCGGAGAAGCGCGACAGATCGGCCTCGGCGCGGATGATGGCGAAGGAGCGCTCGTAGATCGCCGTGCCGTCATGGATGTAGTCGTAGGCGGCCATGCTCATTTCCGTTTTTCAGTTTGGGCCTGTCGGTAGGCCTCGGCGATACCGGCCGGCCCGAGCCTTGTCAGGCAAGCGGCGGCGGTTTCACCTTGATATCGTGTGCTGCGGATCATCGCCGCGACGCGGCCGATGCCGCGCGCGGCGTCATAGCCCGGCCTGTAGCCGGCAGGAAGGGCCTTTGCCGTCGCGTTCACGACAAGTCCGGCTCCATTTTCGCCGCCGACGATCGTCAGCGCTGCCGGACCGGGGTGGGCGCAGCCTTTGGCACAGCCGGAAATGTGAAGGGTGAAGTCGAGGATGTCGGCTGTTTCAGCGGCTATCGTCTCGGCGATGTCGCGTGTGGCGATGCGGCCGGAGGCGCAGGCCGGCATGCCCGGGCAAGCGGCAATGCGCGTGCGCGGGTCGGTGGGGGCGATGACGAAGCCGAGGGTGGCGGCGGTGTGCTGGAGGGGGTGGTTGGCGGCGGTTGGTTGACCGAGGAAGAGCAGGGCGCGACCGGGGGCGAGGCGGATTTCTGACGTGCCGAGGGCGAGGGCGTGTTGGGCGAGGCTGATGAGCTTGTCGGCCGGCATGCTGCCGTAGGGCAGGGCGATGCCGAGGGCGGTGGCGTGGCCGGCTAAGGGGAAAAGGCCGATAGGTTTGCGCGAGGCGCCCCCCTTTGCCCTGCCGGACATCTCCCCCTCTAGGGGGGAGATTACGCCGTCACCGATGGTTTCGCCAATCTCCGGTGCTGTTAAGGAAAAGCCGGCGTCGAAGCTGCCAATCTCCCCGCCTGAGGGGGAGATGTCCGGCAGGACAGAGGGGGGCGCCTCGCGCAAACTCGTCGAGCACAGCCAACCCGCCAAAGACACTAATTGCCTCTCCGATAAATCCCTTGCGTGGGCCTCGCGGCCTTTCTCTGCAACCATCCTTAGAGCTGCAACGGCAATATCGCGCGCCGCACCTTGATCGGCAAACGCCAGCGGCCTCGCATTCCTCCCGTCACCCGAGACAGACACCCGCCACCGAACTCCCGCATCGGTGCGCGTTGCAGCAAGCCGCACGTCGGCCGTGACCGCATCCATGGTGAGTTGCCCGCAGCCGTCCACAACGACCGACACCTTCGGCCCTAGGCGTTGTACGAGCCCAGCTTCTTCGATCGCAGCCCTGATACGTTCAGCCAGCGGCCGGGGATCGGCAATCTCTTGCGGATCAATGCCGGCCAGCGGCCCGGTCTCGACCGGCACGCCGGTGCGAACCGCGATATCAAGCGCATCGACCTCCGCCGCCAGCAGCGCAGCACTTTGCGCCGTCAGGCCGCGTATCTGCAGGCTGCCGCGCGCGGTGACTTCCATGATGCCATTGCCGTGCCGCAAAGCGGATTCGGCTAGTCCGATCAACGACTCTGGCGACATCCCCCCAGCGACCGGGTTGAGCCGCACCAGCAGGCCGTCGCCGGTTTGCATCGGCGCCGACAAAGCCGGACAGGCGCCGCGGCGCGAGAAGGCGCTCATGCCGCCACTCCAAGCGCTTCTGCCTCGGCGATCAGGGCTGCGAGATCGTCGTCGATGGAATTGCGCAAGGGGTGCCAGAGACTACGCCGGCGCGCCGACAGGAAGCGTTCGGCAATGATTTTTGCCGCGGCGGGGTTCTCGCGCAGGATGAAGGCGCGGACCATGGGATCGCCTAGATAGGCATCATGAACCGCCTCGATCAGCGTTCCCGAAATGGCGTGCGTGGTTTCGGCGAAGCCGACCAGCCGGTCGACGGTTTCGGCGAATTCGGAGGCACCGCGCGGGCCGTGCCGCATCTGGCCAGCGATGAAACGGGCATTAACGGCGCGAGCACGCACGACACGCGCTACGGCCTCACTGATCGAGCGTGGCTTCGGCTTTTGCGGGTCCGTGGTGTCGAGCACGATGACGTCGGCATTCCTGCCGAGGGTTGCCAAGGCGGCCGAAAAGCCGCCGATGAAGGCCACATCGGCGGAGCCCTCGAGGATGTCGCGGCCGGGGTCGTCGCCGGTGTGGACGAGAAGATCGGCTTCGGCGATGCGGCCCTCGAAGGCGCCGGGCGCCGAGATGCCTTCGCCTTCTGCGCCGCCATAGGCATGCGAGGTGGCGTCGAGATAGGCGCGGCCGATTTCTTCGCGCGCCGCCCAGTCGCCGGAGGACATGAGATCCTCGACGCCGGTGCCATAGGTGCCCGGCGAGGTGCCGAAGATGCGCGGGCTGATCTTGCCGTCGGCGCGGGTTTTGGCCGCGAGCGGGTTTTCCGAATCGTCCTCGTCGCGCGCGGCAACCGCGTTGGCTGCGGCATCGATCAGCGCGATCTGGGTCGGGAACATGTCGCGGAACAGGCCTGATATGCGCCATGTGACATCGACGCGTGGCCTTCCGAGCGTGGCCGGCGGCAGCACTTCGATGCCGGTGATGCGGCCGGTGGCCAAATCCCATTGCGGCCGGCAGCCCATCAGTGCCAGGCCTTGAGCGATCTCCTCGCCGCCGGTGCGCAGCGATGCCGAGCCCCAGAGATCGATGACCAGCGAGCGTGGCCAGTCGCCATGCGACTGCATGTAGCCGCGCACGACTTCCTCCGCCGCTGCCCTGCCCAAATCATAGGCGGTCGGCGTCGGCATGGTGCGCGGGTCCGAGGTGAACAAATTGCGGCCGGTGGGCAAGACGTCCGAGCGGCCGCGCGCAGGCGCGCCGGCCGGACCGGCCTTGACGTGGCCGCCATCGAGCGCGGCGAGCAGCGCCGTCTTCTCGGCTTCAGCACTTTGCCGGCGCATGGCGTCCGGCTCATCCTCCGGAGCGCGGCCATAGATATGCAGCCCGTCCTTGATGGCGAAATCCTTGAGGTCGCAGAGCCAGGCATCGATGCGGCGCAAGGCCTCGTCGGGCGCGTCGGTTCTGGCAACGCCGGCTTCGGAGGCGAGACCGGTTTTTTGCGCGGTGTCGACGATCAGTTTCGCCAGTCGGTCACGGCGGCGACGGTCGAGCCCGTCGGCCTGGGCATATTCATCGACCAGCCGCTCGAGCTTGTGCTGGTTTTCGTCCAGCCCGGCGCCGGTCAGCGGTGGCGGCAAATGGCCAAGGGTGACGGCGGCAATGCGCCGCTTGGCCTGCGCCGCTTCGCCCGGGTTGGAGACGATGAAGGGATAGATGACGGGCAGGGGACCGGTGACGATCTCCGGAAAGCAGTTTTCCGACAGAGCAACGGTTTTGCCCGGCAGCCATTCAAGCGTGCCATGGGCGCCGACATGGACCAGCGCGTGAACGCCGAGCGACTTGCGCAGCCAGAGGCCGAAGGCGATCAGCGCATGGCGCGGGGGCAGCGTCGGGTCGTGGTAGTCGGCGCGGCGGTCGACGGAGCAGCCGCGGTCGGGGGCGAGGGCGATGGTGACGTTGCCGAAGGTGGCGGCGCGGAAGGGGAAACGTGCAGTGGTCGGTCGCGAAGGTTGGCGCGAGGCGCCCCCCTCCGGTAGAACAGAGGGGGGCGCCTCGCGCAAACCTGTCTCGTCTTCTGCCTTCCCCCAAGCAGCCTCGACTGCAGCAATTGCACCTGTCGGCAATTCCGTCGAAAGAGCGAGATAATCGTCCAGCCCCAACCCGTCGGCACTCCGCTCAAGCAAATCCAGCAACCCACGCGGCGTCTGCGGAATCCCCTCAATCACATAGCCCTGCTCCTTCAGGTCATGCAGCATGGCGAGCACGCTGGACGGCACGTCGAGGCCGACGGCATAGCCGGTTCGACCAGGAGCGCTAGGGTAATCCGGGATTAGGATGGCCAGCTTGCGCCCGGCGCGGGGTGTCTCCTGCAACTTGATGAAGGCCGCGACGCGGTCAGCGACCTGCGCCACGCGATCCGGTTCCGGCCGGTTGGCGAAGGCGCGGTGGCCGAGTGCGGGATCGGTCTCGGTCTCGCCCTTGAAGGAAATGGCGCCGGCGAGGACGCGGCCGTCGAGTTCGGGCAGCACGACATGCATGGCGAGGTCGGCGGGTGCCAGGCCACGCTGGTTGTTTTGCCAGATGTCGCGGCGGGTGGTGGCGACGATGACCTGGAAGACAGGCACGCCGGCGCGGTCGAATAGCGTTTCGATGCCGGGTTCGGCGCCTGAGGCGAAAGCGGTCGCGGTGATGATGGCGGCGGGCTTCAGCGCCGTCAGTGCTGTTTCCACGAAGGCGAGGGAGGTTGGGTCCTTGAGGCTGGAGACGAAGATCGGGACTGGGTCGATGCCGCGCTGCCGCAGCGCTTCAACAAGCGCATCGATGGGCGCGACATCGGCGGCCAGCAGCATCGAGCGATAGAACAGGATGGGGATGATAGGAGCGTTGACGTTGTAAGCGCCAGCATTCGATAAGTCCCGCTTCTCCACAACTCCACTTCCAGGCACGTAAAAACCAGCTTTCGGCACCACCACCGGGCCGATAACTTCCGCATCCGACCCCGCCAGCCGCGCCAATTTCCGCACCAGTGCGCTCATATTCGCCGGGCCGCCCTCGCGGAAATAGTCGAGCAGGCCGTCCAACTCCTCGCGCGGCAGCGTCGAGGCTTCGATCAGGCGCAGATCCTCGTCGCGGCATTCGCCGGGCAGCAGCGCCAGTTTTATGCCGCGTTCGCGGGCGGTCGAGGCAAGCTGGTCGCAGCCGTAGCGCCACCAGTCGTAGCCGCCGAGGATGCGCACGAGGATGATCTTGGCATGGCGGGCGACGCTGTCGACCCAGAGGTCGACGGACATGGGATGGCGCAGGTCGCGCAGTGCGGCCAGCCGCATCGAGGGCAGGCGGTCGGCATCGGTCCTCCACGCCGCCGCCAGTCCGGCGAGGTCGCTGTCGGTGAAGGACAGCGCCACGATATCCGCCGGCGTCTGCCGCAGATCGACCGGCTCGGCGAGGTCGTCGAGCGAGGCGGATGTCGTGGTGAGGATGTGCATCGCGACCCGTGTCCGAAATCAGCCGGCGAGTATACGCTCGATCGCCGGGCGGTTCAGCCCCTTCAGGCCGATGACGACGAGGCGCGAACGGCGGTCATCCTCAGCGGTCCAGGCACGGTCATAGTAATGATTGACGCGCGGTCCGACGGCCTGCAGCAACAGCCGCATCGGCTTGCCGCCGACCTCGACGAAGCCTTTTACGCGCAGCACGTTCTCTTCTTCGGCGACGGTGGCGACGCGCTTTGCCAGCTCGTCCGGATTGGCGATCGAGGCAATGTCGACGATGAACGTGTCGAAGTCGTCATGCTCGTGGTCGAAGGCGCCGTCATGATGGGATTTGCGGTTCTCGATGTCGTCCTCGACGGCGAGACCGAGCCCGAGCAGCACCGAGGGATCGACCTTGCCATGCGACGTCGGCACGATCTTCACCGCGCGGGCGGAGTGTTCGCCAATGATGGCATTGGCGCGGGCGGTGCCGGCGGCGTCCATCAGGTCGCTCTTCGACAGGATGATCAGGTCGGCGCAGGCGATCTGGTCCTCGAACAGTTCTTCCACCGGATCGTCGTGGTCGAGCGTCTCGTCCCCGGCGCGCTGCGCCTGGAGGGCCTCCATGTCGTTGGCGACGCGGCCTTCGGCCAATGCCGGTCCGTCGACCACGGCGATGACGCCATCGACGGTCACCCGGCTTTTCACGCTCGGCCACTGAAAGGCCTGGACCAGCGGCTTGGGCAATGCCAGGCCCGAGGTTTCGATCAGGATATGGTCGACCTTCGGCGTCAGCGACAGGATTTGGTCGAGCGCCGGGACGAAATCATCGGCGACGGTGCAGCAGATACAGCCATTGGCCAGTTCGACGATGTTTTCCTCGGGGCAGGTGTCGATACCGCATCCCTTGAGGATCTCGCCATCGATGCCGATGTCGCCGAATTCGTTGACGATGATGGCGATGCGCTTGCCGCCGGCGTTTTCCAGGAGATGGCGGACCAGCGTCGTCTTGCCGGCGCCGAGGAAGCCAGTGACGACGGTGCAGGGAACGCGGGATACGGAAGTGGTCATGGTCAATCCTTCAGCATGTCGATGGGTGGAATGCGGGCCACGAGGCCGCGCTTGAGGCTATCGGGGCGGCCACGCCACGGGATCAGGCCATCTTTCGAGGTGGCGAAGAGCTTTGCGCCTGTCACGAGGTCGGCGCCGCTGGTCGCGGTCAGGTCGCCGAAGACATAGCTCCAGCAACCGTCGCGCAGGATCGCGGCGCTGAGGCGCCGCTTGCAATTGCCAAGGCATTCGACGCTGCGGATGCGGATATCGTCGCCAGCGGCGGCGCGGCGCGTGTCGTCCGTCAGCAACTCGCCGGCGCGGGGATGAGCGTCGGAGCCGGTCTCATTGCGGCAGGAGCCGCAGACGATGATGGTGACGCCGGCCAAGGCATCATCATGGCCGGACGAAATATCCGCTGTGCCAGCCGAAAAACTGCTGTCGTGGTCCAAAGATCGGGCTCCTTGCCCGGAAACCCGCCGGGCGATCGGATTCTACAGTCGCAGACGGCAGGTCTCCTGGCTCGCGCGTCATCGCCTTGGGTAGCCGCCTTCCCGGGAACTCCCAGTGGCTTTCGGCCTTGGCTCTTCGCTTACAGTTGCGGGGACAGCCGCGGATTTGGGATTTTGCCCCGCACCGCATTCCCTCTTAGCCCTTGCCGTTGCGGGCAAGGGACCATCTGGAACCGGATTTAGGCTTTTGCGGGCGGCGGTGTCAACGCGAGCTTACGACACGGCTATGTCGGCCAGCGCCGGCCCCAAATCCCCGGCAGGCGTCACTTCGATGCGTTCGAGCCCGAGCCAACCTTGCATCTGCTTCAATTCCTCGAACAGCTCCGCAGCAGTTTCAGGCGGCGCACCGGGCTCCGCATAGGCTGCATGGACGCGCAGTATGCTGGCCGGGCGATCTGCCTTGAGGTCGATGCGCGCCACGATCCGGTCGCCGAGCAGGAACGGCAGGACATAATAGCCATACTGCCGCTTGTCGGCCGGTGTGTAGATCTCGATGCGGTAGTGGAAATCGAACAGCCGCTCGGTGCGCGAGCGCTCGAAGACGACCGGATCGAAGGGTGCCAGCAAGGCGCGGGCCTCGACTTTGCGCGGCAGACGGGCGTCCCGGTGAAGATAGGCCGGCTTGTCCCAGCCTTCGACACGCACCGGCAGCAACTCGCCCGTTTCAACCAGTTCCTCCAACCGGCCTTTCATATCGGCCGGCGACAGGCGGAAATAGTCGCGCAAATCGCTTGAAGTCGCCACGCCGTGGGCGCGGGCGGAAATGCGCAGCAATTCGCGGTGCGCGTCCTCAGGCGTCGGCACCGGCAGATCGAGGATCGCCTGCGGCAGCACGCGCTCGGGCAGGTCATAGAAGCGCTCGAAACCGCGGCGGTGCGCCGTGGTGATGCGGCCGGCCCAGAACAGCCATTCGAAGGCGTGTTTGGCATGGCTCCAGCCCCACCAGCCGCCCGAACCTTTCTGGCCCTCCAGCGCGGAAGCGGCGATCGGGCCGCGCTCGGCGACCTCGCGGTAGATCTCTTCGATGTAGGCGGCGTGTTCGCGGCCCCATTTGGCGAGACCCAGATACATTTCCTCGCCCCGCTCGGCGCGCTGCATGCGCCAGCGCATCAGCGGGTATGTCTCGACCGGCAGGAAGGAGGCCTCGTGCGCCCAATATTCGAAAACCATGCGCTTGCGCGTCACGGCCGCGTTGTCGAGCAGAGCGAGCGGGTAGGGGCCAAGGCGCGAATAGAGCGGCATATAATGAGCGCGCACCACCGCGCTGACGGAATCGATCTGCAACAGGCCGGTGCGGGAGAGCGTGCGGGCAAAATGCCGGCGGTCGGGCGTGCCGGTCGGGCGAGGATCGAGGAACCCTTGGGCGGCAAGGGCGATGCGCCGGGCCATCGGGAGCGAGATCTTTTCCTTCATGCAGGTATCACTTTGAAGTGTTTTGACCGAGGGTCGAATGGCTGATTCCAACCCAATGCTAGCAGGGTTTTGGCAGCATTCATGTCAGGAGAGAAAAGTGGAGTAAAAAGCGAAGGAAATCAAACAGGAGCGGATCGGACCAGTTTGCCGCGATATGCCGTCCAGGTCGATGTTTTGAACAAGGTTTGACTTGCTTCGCTGGAAGTGCTGCGCTAACCCTCGCCGCGTTGCAGCATAGGCCCTTAAAACGGTTCAGCGGTTAAACTGTCACGCTTCCGCATTAGGGTCCGGTGCTGTAATCAACGTGGATTGGCGCCAACGGAAAGCCGAGCATGAACGCACTCTTGAGCTCATACCTGCCCATCGTCCTGTTCATAGGCGTGGCGCTGGTTGTCGGCCTGGCGCTGCTGGCCGCGCCCTTCCTGGTGGCCTACCGCAATCCCGATCCCGAAAAGCTTTCCGCCTACGAGTGCGGTTTCAACTCGTTCGACGACGCCCGCATGAAGTTCGACATCCGTTTCTACCTGGTGTCGATCCTGTTCATCATCTTCGACCTGGAAGTAGCCTTCCTGTTTCCGTGGGCGGTGTCGTTTTCGAAGATCGGAATGCTCGGTTTCTGGTCGATGATGGTTTTTTTGGCGGTGCTGACCATCGGCTTTGCCTATGAATGGAAAAAAGGAGCGCTGGAATGGGATTGAACGACAGTTCAGGCACCCTCGTCGCGCCGAAGCCCAAGGGCATCATCGATCCCAACACCGGCAGGCCGGTGGGGGAGGACGATCCCTTCTTCCTCGAGATCAACAACGAGTTGGCCGACAAGGGCTTTCTGGTCACTTCGACCGAGGCGCTCATCACCTGGGCGCGCAGCGGGTCGCTGATGTTCATGACGTTCGGCCTCGCCTGCTGCGCGGTCGAGATGATCCACACCTCGATGCCGCGCTATGATTCGGAGCGGTTCGGTGTCGCGCCACGCGCGTCTCCGCGCCAGTCCGACATCATGATCGTCGCCGGCACGCTGACCAACAAGATGGCGCCGGCGCTGCGCAAGGTCTACGACCAGATGCCGGAGCCGCGCTACGTCATCTCGATGGGCTCCTGCGCCAATGGCGGCGGCTATTACCACTACTCCTATTCGGTGGTGCGCGGCTGCGACCGCATCGTGCCGGTCGACATCTATGTGCCCGGCTGCCCGCCGAGCGCCGAAGCGCTGCTCTACGGCATTCTTCTCTTGCAGAAGAAGATCCGCCGCACCGGCACGATCGAACGGTAAATCCATGACCGCATCCCTGAGCGAACTGTCGACCTATCTCGGCGAGAAGCTGATCGGCCGCGTGAACGAGGCTGATATCGCCTATGGCGAACTCACCGTCCATGTCGAGCCGCGCGATCTGGTCGAGGTGATGACCTTCCTGCGCGACGATGCGCGCTGCCAGTTCATCTCGATCATCGATGTCTGCGGCGCCGACTATCCGTCGCGGGCCAAGCGTTTCGACGTCGTCTATCACCTGTTGTCGCCGAAGCAGAATGTGCGCGTCCGCGTCAAGGTGCAGGCCGACGAGGAAACCATGGTGCCGTCGATCACCGGCGTCTATCCCGGCGCCGACTGGTTCGAGCGCGAGACCTACGATCTCTACGGCGTTTTGTTCTCCGGCCATCCCGACCTGCGCCGCCTGCTGACCGACTATGGCTTCGAAGGCCATCCCTTGCGCAAGGATTTCCCGCTGACCGGCTTCGTCGAGGTGCGCTACGACGACGAGGCCAAGCGCGTTATCTATGAGCCGGTCGAGCTCAAGCAGGAATTCCGCAATTTCGATTTTCTGTCCCCGTGGGAAGGTACGGATTACGTGCTGCCGGGTGACGAGAAGGCAAAGCAGTAAATGGCTGAAACCTCCGTCCGCAACTTCAACATCAATTTCGGCCCGCAACACCCCGCGGCGCACGGCGTTTTGCGCCTTGTGCTGGAGCTGGACGGCGAAGTCGTCGATCGCGTCGATCCGCATATCGGACTGCTGCATCGCGGTACCGAAAAGCTGATCGAAGCCAAAACCTATCTGCAGGCGGTACCCTATCTCGACCGGCTCGACTATTGCGCGCCGATGAACCAGGAACATGCCTTTGCGCTGGCCGCCGAGCGTCTGCTCGGCATCGAGGTGCCGAAGCGTGGCCAGGTGATCCGCGTTCTCTACAGCGAGATCGGCCGCATCATGTCGCACATCCTCAATGTGACGACGCAGGCGATGGACGTCGGTGCGCTGACGCCGCCGCTGTGGGGCTTCGTCGAACGCGAAAAGCTGATGGTGTTCTATGAGCGCGCCTCCGGTTCGCGCATGCATGCCGCTTATTTTCGGCCCGGCGGCGTCCATCAGGACCTGCCGCGTCAGCTGGTCGAGGACATCGGCAAGTGGATCGACCCGTTCCTGAAGTCGATCGACGACCTCGACCGGCTGCTGACCGGCAACCGCATCTTCAAGCAGCGCAATGTCGATATCGGCATCGTCTCGCTGGCGGATGCCTGGGCTTGGGGTTTTTCGGGCGTGATGGTGCGTGGCTCGGGTGCAGCCTGGGACCTGCGCAAGTCGCAACCCTATGAATGCTATTCGGAGATGGATTTCGATATTCCGATCGGCAAGAACGGCGACTGCTTCGACCGCTACCTCGTGCGCATGGAAGAAATGCGCCAGTCGGCGAAGATCATGCGCCAGTGCGTCGACCTTTTGCTCGGCAAGGAGAGCACCGGCCCGGTGTCGAACCTCGACGGCAAAGTGGTGCCGCCCAAGCGCCAGGCGATGAAGCGCTCGATGGAAGCGCTGATCCATCACTTCAAGCTCTACACCGAGGGTTATCGCGTGCCGGCCGGCGAGGTTTACGCCGCTGTCGAGGCGCCGAAGGGCGAATTCGGCGTCTATCTGGTTTCCGACGGCTCCAACAAGCCCTACCGCTGCAAGCTGCGCGCGCCGGGTTTCGCGCATCTGCAGGCGATGGATTTCCTCTGCCGCGGCCACATGCTGGCCGACGTCACCGCCGTTCTCGGCTCCCTCGACATCGTGTTTGGTGAGGTCGATCGCTAAATGTCAGTCCGCCGTCTCGCAGAAGCCAGCGTCCAGCCAGCATCCTTCGCCTTCAACCGGGCGAATGCCGCGGCTGCGAAGCAATGGATCAAGAAGTACCCGAAGGGCCGTGAACAGTCGGCCATCATCCCGCTTCTGATGATAGCACAGGAGCAGGAAGGCTGGGTGACGAAGGCGGCGATCGAGACGATCTCCGACATGCTCGGCATGCCCCGCATCCGCGGGCTGGAAGTCGCGACCTTCTACACGCAGTACCAGTTGAATCCGGTCGGCACGCGTGCGCACATCCAGGTCTGCGGCACCACGCCCTGCATGCTGCGCGGTTCGGAAGCGCTGATGGATGTCTGCCGCTCCAAAGTCCATCACGACCAGTTCCACACCAACGACAAGGGAACCTTGTCCTGGGAAGAGGTGGAATGCCTCGGTGCCTGCGTCAACGCACCGATGGTGATGATCTTCAAGGACACGTTCGAGGATCTGACGCCGGAACGCCTGGCTGAAATCATCGATCTCTATGACGCCGGCAAGGGTGCTGCGGTAGAACCGGGGCCGCAGAATGGCCGCACCGGCTCGGAGCCGGCCTCCGGCCTCACCACGCTGAAGAGCGAAAAGGCGATCCTCAAGTCGACCCGCGACAGGGAAGCCAGGGAGGCGGCCAAGGCCGCCAGGGCGGCACCCGACGCGATCGTCGCAGCGCCGGTGCCGGCGCCGGCCGCGGCCCCTGTCGCACCGTCCAACACCAGCAAGCCGAAGACCGACGCCCCTGAAACCAGCCCGGCGTTGAAGACGCCTTCAAAAACCAAGGTCGCGCCGGCGGTTGAAAAGGCGGCGAGTGTTGCCGCTCCACTGCATTCGGCCGCCAATGCCAACAAGGCAGACTCCAAAGTCGAGCAGGTTTCCAAGCAGCGCAGTGGCCCCATCACCAAGGCCGAGCCGGCCTCCGCCTTCAAGGCGCCAGAGGTCAAGGTACCGGCCGCCAAGCCGGCCAAACCGTCGCTCGGGGACAAGAACCGCCCGGCCGGCATCGACAGGCCGGCACAGGTCGATGACCTCAAACTGATCTCCGGCGTCGGCCCCAAGATCGAGGGCATCCTGCATACGCTGGGCATCTTTACCTTCGCGCAGGTCGCGTCGTGGAAGAAGGCCGAACGCGAGTGGGTGGATGGCTATCTCTCTTTCCAGGGCCGCATCGATCGCGACGACTGGGTCAAGCAGGCCAAGGCGCTCGCCAAGGGTGGCGTCGCCGAATACATCCGCGTCTTCGGCAAGAAGCCGGTCTGAGGGACGAAAAATGCTCGGGGATAAAGACCGCATCTTCACCAATATCTACGGCCTGTTCGACAAGTCCTTGGCCGGCGCGATGGCGCGCGGCGCCTGGGATAACACGCCCGGCATCGTCGCCAAGGGCCGCGAGTGGATCGTCAACGAGATGAAGGCGTCGGGCCTGCGCGGCCGTGGCGGCGCCGGCTTCCCGACCGGCCTCAAATGGTCGTTCATGCCCAAGCAGAGCGATGGCCGGCCGAGCTACCTGGTCATCAATGCCGACGAATCCGAGCCCGGCACCTGCAAGGACCGCGACATCCTGCGCAACGACCCGCACACGCTGGTCGAGGGCGCGCTGCTTGCCGGTTTCGCCATGGGTGCGGTTGCCGCCTACATCTATGTGCGCGGCGAGTTCATCCGCGAGCGCGAGGCGCTGCAGCGCGCGATCGAGGAGGCCTATGAGGCCAAGCTGATCGGCAAGAACAACACGTCCGGCTACGATTTCGACATCTACATGCACCACGGCGCCGGCGCCTATATCTGCGGCGAGGAGACAGCGCTCCTCGAAAGCCTCGAAGGCAAGAAGGGCCAGCCGCGGCTGAAGCCGCCATTCCCGGCCAATGTCGGCCTCTATGGCTGCCCGACCACGGTCAACAATGTCGAATCGATCGCGGTTGCGCCGACCATTCTGCGCCGCGGTGCGGCCTGGTTCTCGTCCTTCGGCCGGCCCAACAATGTCGGCACCAAGCTGTTTTGCATCTCCGGCCATGTCAACAATCCGTGCACGGTCGAAGAGGCGATGTCGATCCCGTTCCGCGAACTGATCGAGACGCATTGCGGCGGCATTCGCGGCGGCTGGGACAATCTTTTGGCGGTCATACCGGGCGGCGCTTCGGTGCCGCTGGTGCCGGCCGAGCAGATCATCGACGCGCCGATGGATTTCGACGCGCTGCGCGATCTCAAATCCGGCCTCGGAACCGCGGCTGTCATCGTCATGGACAAGTCGACCGATGTCGTGAAGGCGATCGCGCGGCTTTCCTACTTCTACAAGCACGAGAGCTGCGGCCAGTGCACGCCATGCCGCGAAGGCACCGGCTGGATGTGGCGGGTGATGGAACGGCTGGTGCGCGGCGAGGCGCAGAAGCGCGAGATCGATATGCTGCTCGACGTCACCAAGCAGATCGAAGGCCATACGATCTGCGCGCTGGGCGACGCGGCGGCATGGCCGATCCAGGGCCTGATGCGGCATTTCCGCGGCGAAGTGGAGCGGCGCATCGACGAGTTTTCGCGCAATGCGCACCGGGCCGAGCCTGTGATGGTGGCGGCGGAATAGAAGAACGTTTTACGCGGACGAAAGTCCGCAGCGAAGGGCGGGGCGAACGACGAAACGACCAGGAGAACTCTATGGCGCCGTATTCGAACCCGCTGATGCCCAATTTGGACCAGATCGACAAGATGAACCAGGACTTGACCAGGATGATGCCGAAGGAGATGGCCAGTGCCGTCAACCTTTTCGTGCATCCTGTGGCGGGCGCGGCGGCGATGTCGGCGCTTGGCCTCGGGCTTGCCAATCATGCTTTCGGCGTCTGGCTGGGCGCGTTTTCAGGCGCGGCAGAAGCCTCGCAACGGCTGCTGCAGCCGATCGTCGATGATTTCGAGGCGCGCGTCGCGCAGTTCGATGATCCGAACTCTTCCTCCACCAAGGCGCGGGCGACGGCGAAAACCATGATCGCCGAGGCGCAGTCCTTCGCCAGGGAGGTCACCGATATTGCCGCCAAGGAAGCCGCAACTGCCGTGCCGGCCGCAAACGCCGCTCCAGCAACAAGCGGCGTCGGCGATGCGCTGTTGCCCGAGGATTTCAGGCAGCCCAAGGCCGTGGAGAAGCCGGCGAAACCGGCGGATCTCAAGGCGATATCGGGCATCGGGCCCAAGCTGGAAAAGGTTCTCAACGGCCTCGGCATCTGGACGTATGCCCAGATCGCGGCATGGACGCCGCAAGAGGTTGCCTGGGTCGAGGACTATCTGTCGCTCGGCGGCCGCATCGGCCGCGACGATTGGACAGCTCAAGCGGCGGCGCTCGCCGTCAAGAAGTGAATGAAGTGCCCGACGTGGTCTCGACCGCGTCCGGAAAAAGAGATTGCGGGAACTCCGCAGGGGTTTGAGGCGAATGGCAAAGCTCAAGGTCGACGGGAAAGAGATCACTGTACCCGACCACTACACGCTGCTGCAGGCGGCGGAAGACGCTGGCGCGGAAGTGCCGCGCTTCTGCTTCCATGAGCGGCTGTCGATCGCCGGCAATTGCCGCATGTGCCTGATCGAGGTGAAGGGCGGGCCGCCCAAGCCGCAGGCTTCCTGCGCCATGAACGTGCGCGACCTGCGTCCCGGCCCGAATGGCGAGGCGCCGGAAATCTTCACCAACACGCCGATGGTCAAGAAGGCCAGGGAAGGCGTGATGGAGTTCCTGCTGATCAACCATCCGCTGGATTGCCCGATCTGCGACCAGGGCGGCGAATGCGACCTGCAGGACCAGGCGATGGCTTTCGGCGTCGATTCCTCGCGCTATCACGAGAACAAGCGCGCGGTCGAAGACAAATACATCGGACCGCTGGTGAAGACGGTGATGAACCGCTGCATCCACTGCACGCGCTGCGTCCGCTTCACCACCGAAGTCGCCGGCATTTCCGAACTGGGCCTGATCGGCCGTGGCGAGGATGCCGAGATCACCACCTATCTCGAACAGGCGATGACCTCGGAGCTGCAGGGCAATGTCATCGACCTTTGCCCGGTCGGCGCGCTGACCTCGAAGCCATTCGCCTTCCAGGCGCGGCCGTGGGAGCTGACCAAGACCGAATCCATCGACGTGATGGATGCGGTCGGCTCGGCGATCCGCGTCGATAGCCGGGGCCGCGAAGTGATGCGCATCCTGCCGCGCGTCAACGAGGCGGTGAACGAGGAGTGGATCTCCGACAAGACCCGCTTCATCTGGGACGGCCTGCGCACGCAGCGTCTCGACCGCCCCTATGTGCGCAAGGACGGCAGGCTGGTTGCCGCCAGCTGGGCCGAGGCCTTCGCCGCGATCAAGGATGCAGTGTCGAAGACGGCGCCCGAAAAGATCGGCGCTATCGCGGGCGATCTCGCCGCCGTCGAAGAAACCTATGCGCTCAAGCTGCTGATGGCTTCGCTCGGCTCGAAGAACACCGATTGCCGCCAGGATGGCGCTGCACTCGACCCGGCGCTCGGCCGTGCGAGCTACATCTTCAACCCGACCATCGAAGGCATCGAGCAGGCCGATGCGGTGCTGATCATCGGCGCCAACCCACGCTATGAAGCCTCGGTGCTCAACGCCCGTATCCGCAAGCGCTGGCGGACCGGCAATCTGCCGGTCGGTGTCATCGGCGATGTCGGCGATACCCGATACGACTACGAACAGCTGGGCGCCGGGCCGGATTCGCTGAAGGATTTGGCCGACGGAAACGGCAAGTTCTTCCAGACGCTGAAGAAGGCGACACACCCGCTGATCATCGTCGGACAGGGCGCGCTGGCGCGTGCCGATGGCGCAGCCGTGCTCGGCCAGGCGGCCAAGCTCGCGGCCGCCGTCAACGCTGCTCGCGCAGACTGGAACGGCTTTGCCGTGCTGCACAATGCGGCCGGGCGCGTCGGCGGTCTCGATCTCGGCTTCGTGCCGGGCGAGGGCGGCAGAAACGTTGCCGGCATGCTGGGCGAAATGGAGCTCTTGTTCCTGCTCGGCGCCGACGAGATCGACATGGCCAAGACCGGCGGCGCCTTCGTCGTCTATATCGGCACGCATGGCGACCAGGGCGCGCACCGCGCCAATGTCATCCTGCCGGCGGCCGCCTACACGGAAAAATCGGCCACCTATGTCAACACCGAAGGGCGCGTGCAGCAGACCAACCGCGCCGGCTTCGCGCCGGGCGAGGCGCGCGAGGACTGGGCGATCCTGCGGGCGCTGTCGGATGTGCTCGGCAAGAAACTGCCGTTCGATTCGCTGCCGCAGCTGCGCGCCAAGCTTTATGGCGAATACCCGCATCTGGCCCGTATCGACCAGGTCGCGGCCGGCAATGCCGAGGATATCGCCGAGGTGGCGAAGCTCGGCGGACGGCTGAACAAGGGCACCTTCACCTCGCCGGTGACGGATTTCTACCTGACCAACCCGATCGCGCGGGCATCGGCCGTGATGGCGGAATGCTCGGCACTGGCCAAGAGCGGCTTCAAGCAGGCGGCAGAATAAGCATGGACACTTTCTTCTCCTTCTACGTGCTGCCGGCGCTGCTGATCCTGTTGAAGTCAGTCGTGCTGATCGTCGTTCTTTTGATCTTCGTCGCCTACATCCTCTACGCCGACCGCAAGATCTGGGCGGCGGTGCAATTGCGCCGTGGCCCGAACGTCGTCGGCCCCTGGGGCACGCTGCAGGCTTTCGCCGATCTGTTGAAGTTCGTCTTCAAGGAGCCGGTCATCCCGTCAGGCGCCAACAAGGGCGTGTTTCTTTTGGCGCCGCTGGTGTCGGCCGTGCTGGCGATCTCGGCCTGGGCGGTCATCCCGGTCAGCCACGGCTGGGCGATCGCCAACGTCAATGTCGGCATCCTCTATGTCTTCGCCATCTCCTCGCTCGAGGTCTACGGCGTGATCATGGGCGGCTGGGCGTCGAACTCGAAATATCCGTTCCTCGGCGCGCTGCGCTCGGCCGCGCAGATGGTGTCCTACGAAGTCTCGATCGGCTTCGTCATCGTCACCGTTCTGCTCACCGCCGGCTCGCTCAACCTCACCGATATCGTGCTGTCGCAGCATGATGGAATTGGTACGCGGCTTGGCCTGCCCAACACCTTCCTCGACTGGAACTGGCTGGCGCTGTTCCCGATGTTCATCATCTTCTTCATCTCGGCGCTGGCCGAGACGAACCGCCCGCCTTTCGATCTGGTGGAAGCCGAATCGGAACTGGTCGCCGGCCACATGGTCGAATATTCGTCGACCCCGTTCCTTTTGTTCTTCCTCGGCGAGTATGTCGCCATCGTGCTGATGTGCGCGCTGGCCACCATCCTGTTCCTCGGCGGCTGGCTGCCTCCGTTCGACTTCGCGCCGTTCACCTGGGTGCCGGGCGTCATCTGGTTCGTGCTGAAAGTCTGCTTCGTGTTCTTCGGCATCTCCATGGTGAAGGCCTTCGTGCCGCGCTACCGCTACGACCAATTGATGCGGCTTGGCTGGAAAGTGTTCCTGCCGATCTCGCTGTTCATGGTGGTCGCCACCGCGGCCTTCCTCAAGATCACGGGGTTTGCGTGATGTCCGCTCTTTCCCAAGCCGCCAAATCGCTGCTGCTGCAGGATTTCGTCAGCGCCTTCTTCCTGTCGATGCGCCAGTTCTTCGCGCCGAAGGAGACGATCAACTATCCGCACGAGAAGGGGCCGACCAGCCCGCGCTTCCGCGGCGAGCATGCGTTGCGCCGTTACCCGAACGGCGAGGAACGCTGCATTGCCTGCAAATTGTGCGAGGCGATCTGCCCGGCGCAGGCCATCACCATCGAGGCCGGCCCGCGCCGCAATGACGGCACCCGCCGCACGGTGCGTTACGACATCGACATGGTGAAGTGCATCTATTGCGGCTTCTGCCAGGAAGCCTGCCCGGTCGACGCCATTGTCGAGGGGCCGAATTTCGAGTTCGCGACGGAGACGCGCGAGGAACTCTACTACGACAAGGACAGGCTGTTGGCGAATGGCGACCGGTGGGAGCGCGAGCTGGCGCGCAACATCTCGCTGGACTCGCCCTACCGCTGATATTTGACGCATGGACGGGGCGAGGGGCCTCGTCTAAGGACACAACGAAACTTGCGGCCGGAGGCGGCAGCAAACATCGAAACAGGACGGTTGTCCTGTTTGTACAGGAACCCGGGGGATCCCCAATGTTGAGTGGACTAGAGGCGGCCTTTTTCTACCTCTTCGCCTTTGTCGCGGTGGCATCGGCGTTCATGGTCATTTCGTCGCGCAACCCCGTGCATTCGGTGCTGTTCCTGATCCTGACCTTCTTCAACGCCGCCGGCCTGTTCATGCTGACCGGCGCCGAGTTCCTGGCGATGATCCTGCTCGTCGTCTATGTCGGCGCGGTGATGGTTCTGTTCCTGTTCGTCGTCATGATGCTCGACGTCGATTTCGCCGAACTGAAGAGCGGCGCCCTGCAATATGCGCCGATCGGCGCGCTGGTCGGGCTGATCCTGGCGGCGGAGCTGATCGTGGTTCTCGGCGGCTACACCTTCGCGCCGCAGCTCGCTTCGACGGTCTCCAAGCCCATTCCGGATCTTGCCACGCGGACCAATACCGCCGCGCTCGGCGACATCCTCTATACGGACTACCTCTACTACTTCCAGATTTCGGGCCTCGTGCTGCTGGTCGCCATGATCGGCGCCATCGTGCTGACGCTGCGCCACAAGCCAGGCGTCAAGCGGCAGTCGATCGCAGCCCAGGTCGGCCGCACACCGGCGACCGGCATGGAAATCCGCAAGGTCAAGACAGGCGAGGGACTCTGAGATGGTTGTCGGCATCGCACATTATCTGACCGTATCGGCTGTTCTGTTCACGCTCGGCGTGTTCGGCATCTTCCTGAACCGCAAGAACGTCATCGTCATCCTGATGTCGGTCGAGCTGATCCTGCTGGCGGTCAACATCAATTTCGTCGCCTTTTCGGCAGCACTCGGCGATCTGGTCGGCCAGGTGTTCGCGCTGTTCGTGCTGACGGTCGCGGCGGCCGAAGCCGCCATCGGACTTGCCATTCTCGTCGTCTTCTTCCGCAACCGCGGCTCGATCGCGGTCGAAGACGTGAACATGATGAAGGGTTGACGGAACCACCATGTATCAGGCCATCGTCTTCCTTCCCCTGCTCGGCTTCCTGATCGTCGGCCTGTTCGGCACGTCGCTCGGCGCCAAGGCGTCCGAATACATCACCTCGGGTTTCCTGGTGATCGCGGCCGTGCTGTCGTGGGTCGCGTTCTTCACCGTCGGTTTCGGCCATGGCGAGGTGTTCACCGTGCCCGTGCTGCGCTGGATACAGTCGGGTGGGCTGGAAGCGTCCTGGGCGCTGCGGATCGACACGCTGACGGTGGTCATGCTGGTGGTGGTCAACACCGTGTCGGCGCTGGTCCACATCTATTCGATCGGCTACATGCACCACGATCCGAACCGGCCGCGCTTCTTCGCCTACCTGTCGCTGTTCACCTTCGCCATGCTGATGCTGGTGACGGCGGACAACCTCGTGCAGATGTTCTTCGGCTGGGAAGGGGTGGGGCTGGCGTCCTATCTGCTGATCGGCTTCTGGTACAAGAAGCCGTCGGCCAATGCCGCGGCAATCAAGGCCTTTGTCGTCAACCGCGTCGGCGATTTCGGCTTCGCGCTCGGCATCTTCGGCGTGTTCGTGCTGTTCGGCTCGGTCAATCTGGGCACCATCTTCGCCAATGCGGCGACGTTCATCCCCGCTGAAGGCGCGCCGCAGGGTGCCGCGGTGCTGACTTTCCTTGGCCATGCGCTGGACAAGCAGGCGGCCATGACGATCGTCTGCCTGCTCCTGTTCATGGGTGCCATGGGCAAGTCGGCGCAAGTGCCGCTGCACACCTGGCTGCCGGACGCCATGGAAGGCCCGACGCCGGTTTCGGCCCTGATCCATGCCGCCACCATGGTGACGGCGGGCGTGTTCATGCTGGCGCGGTTGTCGCCGCTGTTCGAACTGTCGCATTCGGCGCTGACGGTCGTGACCTTCATCGGTGCCTTCACGGCCTTCTTCGCGGCCACCGTCGGTCTCGTCCAGAACGACATCAAACGCGTCATCGCCTATTCGACCTGCTCGCAGCTCGGCTACATGTTCGTGGCGCTCGGCGTCGGCGCCTATGGCGCGGCGATCTTCCACCTGTTCACGCATGCCTTCTTCAAGGCGCTGCTGTTCCTCGGCTCGGGCTCGGTCATCCATGCCGTGTCCGACGAGCAGGACATGCGCAAGATGGGCGGCCTCAGGAAACTGATCCCGACCACCTACTGGATGATGGTGATCGGCACGCTGGCGCTGACCGGCGTCGGCATTCCGGTGACGGTCATCGGCACCGCCGGCTTCTTCTCCAAGGACGCCATCATCGAGAGCGCCTTTGCCGGCCACAATTCGGTTGCCGGCATGGCCTTCGTGCTTTTGGTCATCGCCGCCTGCTTCACCTCCTTCTACTCCTGGCGGCTGATCTTCATGACCTTCCACGGCAAGCCGCGGGCGAGCCATGAGGTGATGCACCATGTCCATGAATCGCCGCCGGTGATGCTGGTGCCGCTGTTCATCCTGGCTGCCGGCGCGCTGTTTGCCGGCGTCATCTTCCACAACGCCTTCATCGGCGAGGGCTATGCCGAGTTCTGGAAGGCATCGCTGTTCACATTGCCTGACAATCACATCCTGCACGACATCCATGAATTGCCGCTGTGGGTCGAACTGTCGCCCTTCATCGCCATGCTGATCGGCTTCGCGCTGGCCTGGAAATTCTACATCCGCTCGCCGGAAATGCCGGTCAACCTGGCCGCGCAGCATCGCGGGCTCTACGCCTTCCTGCTCAACAAGTGGTATTTCGACGAGCTCTACGACTTCCTGTTCGTGCGGCCCGCCAAGCGCCTCGGCCACTTCCTGTGGAAGACCGGCGACGGCACCGTCATCGACGGCCTCGGCCCCGACGGTATTTCGGCGCGCGTCGTCGATGTCACCAACCGCGTCGTCAAGCTGCAGACCGGCTATCTCTACCACTACGCCTTCGCCATGCTGATCGGCGTTGCCGCACTCGTCACCTGGATGATGCTCTGATGACCGCCTGGCCAATCCTCTCGCTGGTCACCTTCCTGCCGCTGGTTGGTGTGCTGCTTATCCTGTTCATCAATGACGACAGCGAAAATGCACGCCGCAACATCCGCGCCATCGCGCTGTTGACGACGACGTTCACGTTCATCATCTCGCTGTTCATCTGGACCGGATTCGACAATTCGCAGTCCGGCTTCCAGTTCGTCGAGAAGGTCGCCTGGCTCGATTCCGGCATTTCCTACCATATGGGCGTCGACGGCATCTCGATGCTGTTCGTCATCCTGACGACCTTCCTGATGCCGCTCTGCATCCTGGCCTCGTGGGAATCGATCGAGAAGCGCGTCAAGGCCTACATGATTGCCTTCCTGCTGCTCGAAACGCTGATGATCGGCGTGTTCTGCGCGCTGGACATCGTGCTGTTCTACGTCTTCTTCGAAGCCGGCCTGATCCCGATGTTCATCATCATCGGCGTCTGGGGCGGCAAGCGGCGCGTCTACGCCTCGTTCAAGTTCTTCCTCTACACGCTCGCCGGTTCGGTGCTGATGCTGCTCGCCATCATGGCGATGTTCTTCCAGTCCGGAACAACCGACATCCCGACGCTGCTGACCCACAACTTCCCGGCCAACATGCAGACCTGGCTATGGCTTGCCTTCTTCGCCTCCTTCGCGGTGAAGATGCCGATGTGGCCGGTGCACACCTGGCTGCCCGACGCGCACGTCGAGGCGCCGACGGCGGGCTCCGTCATCCTGGCCGGCATCCTGTTGAAAATGGGCGGGTACGGCTTCCTGCGCTTCTCCTTGCCGATGTTCCCGCTGGCTTCGGAAATGTTCGCGCCGCTGGTCTTCGCTCTGTCCGTCGTCGCCATCATCTACACCTCGCTGGTGGCGCTGATGCAGGAGGACATGAAGAAGCTGATCGCCTATTCGTCGGTTGCTCATATGGGCTTCGTCACCATGGGCATCTTCGCCATGAACCAGGAAGGCGTGCAGGGCGCGATCTTCCAGATGCTCAGCCACGGCCTCGTCTCCGGCGCGCTGTTCCTGTGCGTCGGCGTCATCTACGACCGCATGCACACACGTGAGATCGCGGCCTATGGCGGGCTGGTCAACAACATGCCGAAATACGCCACGGTGTTCCTGATCTTCACCATGGCCAATGTCGGCCTGCCCGGGACCAGCGGCTTCGTCGGCGAGTTCCTGACCATGCTCGGCGTGTTCCGGGTCAACACATGGGTGGCGTTCTTCGCCGCCACCGGCGTCATCCTGTCGGCCGCCTACGCGCTCTGGCTCTACCGCCGGGTGATCTTCGGCGCACTGACCAAGGAGAGCCTGAAGGGCCTGCTCGACCTGTCGCCGCGCGAGAAGGTGATCATCTACCCGCTGGTCGTGCTGGTCATCTTCTTCGGCGTCTATCCCGCCCCGGTCTTCGACGCGACGGCCCAATCGGTCAAGTCGCTCGTCACCAATGTCACTGCATCCATCGGCGCCGCGCAGACCGCGGCGGCGAACTGACCAGAGGTTTTGCGAACCATGACGCCGGACCTTCTCTCCAGCCTGTCGCTCTCGACGCCAGAGCTGATCCTTGCCGTCGGCGCGCTGGCGCTGCTGATGGTCGGAGCCTATTCGCGCGCCAACACGGCCAACACGGTAACCGGCCTTGCGGTTGCCGTGCTGGCGATCGCGGGCGCCTGGCTGATCTTCCGAACCGGGCAGGGCAGCGCTTATGGCAATGCCTTCATCCAGGATTCCTTCGGCCGCTTCATGAAGGTGCTGGCACTGGTTGGCTCGGCGGTGACGCTGGTGATGTCGATGCGCTTCGCCAAGGCGGAGCGTTTCGACAAGTTCGAATATCCGGTGCTGATCCTGCTGTGCACGCTCGGCATGATGCTGATGATCTCGGCCAACAGCATGATCGGCCTCTATCTCGGCCTCGAGCTGCAGTCGCTGGCGATCTATGTGCTGTGCGCGATCAACCGCGACAATCTGCGCTCGACCGAAGCGGGCCTCAAATATTTCGTTCTCGGTGCGCTGTCGTCGGGCATGCTGCTCTATGGCATCAGCCTGGTCTACGGCTACACCGGCAACACCGGCTTCCAGGAAATCGCCACGGCACTCGGCAGCGGCGAGCGCCAGCTTGGCCTCGTTTTCGGCCTCGTCTTCGTGCTGGCCGGCCTTGCCTTCAAGATTTCCGCGGTGCCGTTCCACATGTGGACGCCTGACGTCTATGAGGGCGCGCCGACTCCGGTGACGGCCTTCCTGGCGGCGGCGCCGAAAATGGCGGCGATGGCACTGATCGTGCGCGTCACCATGGGCGCGTTCAAGCCGATCGCCGCCGACTGGCAGCAGATCATCGTCTTCATCTCGATCGCCTCGATGGCACTCGGCTCCTTCGCCGCAATCGGGCAGACCAACATCAAGCGCCTGATGGCCTATTCCTCGATTGGCCATATGGGTTACGCGCTGGTCGGCCTTGCCGCCAACAGCCAGGCCGGCGTGCGCGGCGTTGCCATCTACATGCTGATCTATCTGGTGATGACGCTCGGCACCTTCGCCTTCATCCTTGCCATGCGGCGCAAGGAAGGCAATGTCGAGCAGATCAGCGACCTGGCCGGCCTGTCGTCGACCAATCCGGTCATGGCGACGATCCTGACCATCCTGATGTTCTCACTCGCCGGCATTCCACCGCTCGCCGGCTTCTGGGGGAAATGGTACGTCTTCCTCGCCGCCATCAACGCCAATCTCTACGCGCTGGCGATCATCGGCGTGCTGGCCTCGGTGGTGGGCGCCTATTACTATTTGCGCATCATCAAGATCATGTGGTTCGACGAACCGGTCGGCGGCTTCGTGCCGATGGCGACGGAATTGCGTGTCGTGCTCGGCGTCTCCGGCGCCTTCGTGCTGTTCTACGTGTTGATCGGTGGGCCGATCGGCACCTATGCCGAAGCCGCCGCCAAGACGTTTTTCTAGACGGCATGGCATTTCGGCTGGCTCCAACCTCGGCGTCGGAAGGGTTCCGGCTCGAGGCGCATGAGAGCGTCGGCTCCACCAATGCGCTGGCACTGGACCACGCAAGGGCAGGCGACTCCGGCAAATTGTGGGTCGTTTCCAAGAAGCAGGAAAGCGGGCGTGGCCGGCGCGGCCGCGTCTGGGCGACCCCGGAAGGCAACCTGGCGGCGACGCTGCTCGTCATCACCAAGGCAGAGCTTCGCCTTGCCGCGACATTGGGCTTCGTCGCAGGACTGGCGCTGGCCGATGCACTCGATGCCGTGGTGCCGAAGGGCCGGATCGCCATTGGCCTCGACGGTGGCAGCGAAGGAAAAAACCGTTTCGAGCTGAAATGGCCGAACGACGTGCTTGCCTCCGGCGCCAAGCTGGCCGGCATCCTGCTGGAATCGGCAATCCTCGAGGGCGGCCGTTTCGGAGTGGCGGTCGGCATCGGCGTCAATGTGGTGGCATACCCTGAGGATTTGCCGTATCCCGCAACTTCCTTGCGCGCGCTGGGCGCGGCATGCGATGCGGAAACACTGTTCCTGGCGCTGTCGGATGCCTGGAGCGAGAATGCCCGATTGTGGGATGAGGGGCGCGGACTTGCCGCCGTCAGGCGACGGTGGCTTGAACGTGCCGCGGGGCTCGGCGGCGAGGTTGCCGTCAGAATTGACGGTAATGTGGTGCGCGGGGTGTTTGAGACCATTGACGAGGACTGCCGTTTCGTGATCCGCGACGATGAAGGTTCGGTTCGGACGATCGCCGCCGGCGATGTGCATTTCGGCGCGGTCGCTTCGGCCAGGGCATAGGGCCGTTCATGAACGGTTCTAACTGTTTGTTTTTGCGCAACTCCGGTGGGAAAACCGTTACACACTTTTCCCGGAATTGCTTTTTGAGCTTGGCCTGAGGGCCAGGAAGGGACAAATCATGGCGAAAGCGGAAAACGCCGAACTCGTCTTCGTGCCGCTCGGCGGCGTCGGCGAGATCGGCATGAACTTCGCTCTTTACGGCTACGGACCGCCCAGCGCGCGCGAATGGATCGTCATCGATGTCGGAGTGACCTTCCCCGATGCCAGCCTGCCGGGCGTCGACTTGGTGCTGCCCGACACGCGCTTCATCGAGGAGAACCTCGCCAATCTGCGCGGCATCATCATCACGCATGCGCATGAAGACCATTACGGCGCGCTGCTCGACACATGGCCGAAGCTGAAGGCGCCGGTCTGGATGACGCCGTTCAGCGCCGGCCTGCTGGAAGCCAAGCGGCAAGGCGAGCAGGGCGCACCGAAAATACCGGTCACGATCTACCGGCTGGGCGAGAAATTCACCGTCGGCCCCTTCGAGATCGAAGCCATTCCGGTCGCGCACTCGATTCCCGAGCCGATGTCGCTGGCGATCACCTCGCCGGCAGGCACCGTCATCCATACCGGTGACTGGAAGATCGATCCGGAGCCGACGATCGGGCCGAAGACCGACGAGGCGCGTTTCCGCGCCTATGGCGACAAGGGCGTTCTGGCGCTGATCTGCGATTCGACCAATGCGCTGCGCGAAGGCGAGTCGCCTTCGGAAGTGGCTGTGGGCGAGGGCCTCAAGGGCGTCATCCAGGCTGCCAAGGGCCGAGTCGCCGTCACCACGTTCTCCTCCAATGTCGGACGTATCGTCTCGATCGCCAAAGCGGCCCGCGATGCCGGACGCCAGTGCCTGGTGCTTGGCCGTTCGCTGAAGCGGGTCATCGATGTGGCCGGAGAACTCGGCTACATGGACGGTCTGCCGGAGTTCATCGCCGAGGAGGATTTTGGTTTCATCCCGCGCGAAAACCTGGTCATCATCTGCACCGGCAGCCAGGGCGAGCCGCTGGCCGCACTGGCCAAGCTGTCGCGCGAAGAGATGAAGTCGGTGTCGCTGACGGCAGGCGACACGGTGGTGTTTTCCTCGCGTACGATTCCCGGCAACGAGAAGGCGATCCTCGAGATCAAGAACCGTCTCATCGACCTCGGCGTCAAGATCATCGAGGACGGCGATGCGCTGGTGCATGTCTCCGGCCATCCGCGGCGCAGCGAATTGCGCAAGATGTATGAATGGGTGCGCCCGCAGATCGGCGTTCCCGTGCATGGCGAGGCGGCACATCTGGTGGCGCAGGGCTCGCTGATGTCGACATCGGGCATCGGCCAGGTGGCGCAGGTGCGCGACGGCGACATGCTCAGGCTTGCTCCCGGCCCAGCCACCATCATGGATCAGGTGCCGTTCGGCCGTATCTACAAGGATGGCAGACTGATCGGCACCGATCAGGCGATGGGCATCCGCGACCGGCGCAAATTGTCCTTTGCCGGCCACGTGGCGGTCAATGTCGTGTTGGACGACAAATATGAGCTTGCCGGCGACCCCGATTTGGTCGCCATCGGCGTCGCCGAGGCCGATGGCCGTGGCGAGTCGCTGGAAGATCTGATGATCGATGCGGCAATCGGCGCGGTGGACTCGATCCCCCGTCAGCGCCGAAAAGACCTCGACCTGGTGCAGGAAGCAGTGCGGCGCGCCGTGCGCGGCGCCGCCAACGAAGCCTGGGGCAAGAAGCCGTTGGTGACGGTGTTCGTCACTCGCTGAGGGGAGTGGGGCAGTAAGGGAGTAGGGCAGTAGGGATTTCGATACGAGGCAGGTCAGCTTTTCCCCTATTGCCCTATTGCCTTACTGCCCTGGGGAAAACCTATGCTCGGACGTCTGAACCATGTCGCGCTTGCCGTGCCGGATCTGGCTGCTGCCGTAGCGGCCTACCGCAACACGCTCGGCGCGGAGGTGACGGCGCCGCAGGCGCTGCCGGAGCACGGGGTGACGGTGGTGTTCGTCAATGTCGGCAACACCAAGGTCGAACTTCTGGAGCCTTTGGGCGAGGGATCGCCGATCGCCGCCTTCCTGGAGAAGAACCCCTCCGGCGGCATGCATCACCTTTGCTATGAGGTCGACGACATCCTGGCCGCGCGCGATCAGCTCAAGGCCGCCGGCGCCCGCGTGCTGGGCGACGGCAACCCGAGGATCGGCGCGCACGGCAAGCCGGTGCTGTTCCTGCATCCGAAGGATTTCTTCGGCACGCTGATCGAACTGGAGCAATCATGAGCTGGGTTTCGTTCACCGCCCTGTTTTTCGCGACCTGGTGGGTGGTGCTGTTCGCCGTGCTGCCGTTCAGCGTGAGGACGCAGGACGACGATCACGACGTGACGCTCGGCACGGTTCCGAGCGCGCCGCGTGGGCCTCACATGCTGCGCGCCGTGATCCGCACCACCATCGCCACCGCGATTCTGATGGGCATTTTCTATGGCCTGACGCATGGGCTGGGATACAGCCTCAACGACATCCCGCACATCGTGCCGGAATTCAGCCAGACGCCGGCTAAATAGACTGTCCAGCGACGGCGTTTTCATATGTCGGAACCGGGCGGGTTTCGGCGGGGAACGTCGTGCCGTTTTGCGGCCTGACGAGCGCTGACGCTGGGTAAGGTGGTTTGGCAACGCGTTGCGCTAAGCAGATGATTGCACAAAAAAAATGCAAGGCACGAGGCCTTGCAATTTAAACGCGTCCGATCTGTTTCCGGTTTCCGGCGGCAGCGAGTAACCGCGCCTAGATCGCATCCTCCCAAGACTTTGACCGCGTAGGAGAGCAGATTTTTTTCTGCCCTCTCGGTTATCGAGGTACATTAGCCTAAGGCGAATGAAAATGTCACGAAGAATTTTGCCTTGAAACGGGCATTCTCGTGCTGCACTGCACAATAGTGTGGCAGGCGTTGCTTGGCGAACGATCACCAAGACGCGCACAGTGACCGGGAGGCCTTGCAGCGCCGTGGGTCTTCTGGACGGGCGAACGGCGGTGCGACGCTTCTGATCCCGGCTACCCATGTTTTTTGGAAATCGATTCCGCTTTTCGGGCCGAAGCGTCCGGGTTCCCATTCCGCCTTGAAATGGCTATGAAGCCGGGTCAAGCAAGCCAAAGTCGCGCCGATTCTGACGCGACCCTCCTCACTCACGGACCTGCCCATGCGTTTGTCGCGCTATTTCCTGCCGATCCTCAAAGAAAATCCGCGCGAGGCCGAGATCGTCTCGCACCGGCTGATGCTGCGCGCCGGCATGATCCGCCAGCAGGGGCAGGGCAGTTTCTCGTGGCTGCCGCTCGGCAAGCGGGTGCTGGACAAGGTCTGCCGCATCATCCGCGAGGAGCAGGATCGCGCCGGTGCGCTGGAAATCCTGATGCCGACCATCCAGTCGGCCGATCTGTGGCGCGAAAGCGGCCGCTATGACGACTACGGCAAGGAGATGCTGCGCATCAAGGACCGGCAGGACCGCGACATGCTCTACGGCCCGACCAATGAGGAAGTGGTCACCGAGATCGTCCGCGCCTATGTGAAGTCCTACAAGGACCTGCCGCTCAATCTCTACCACATCCAGTGGAAGTTCCGCGACGAAGTGCGGCCCCGCTTCGGCGTCATGCGGTCGCGCGAGTTCCTGATGAAGGACGCCTATTCCTTCGATCTCGACTTCGAAGGCGCCAGGGCGGCCTACAACAGGATGTTCGTGTCCTATCTCCGGACTTTTACGCGCATGGGGCTGCAAGCAATACCGATGCGGGCCGACACCGGGCCGATCGGCGGCGATCTCAGCCATGAATTCATCATCCTGGCCGACACCGGCGAGAGCCAGGTCTACTGCCACCGCGACTATCTTGCGCTCGATGTGCCCGGCGCCAACACCGATTTTGCCAACGACGCCGAGATCGCCGACATCGTCAAGACATGGACGACGCCCTACGCCGCCACCGACGAGATGCATGACGAGGCGGCGTGGGAGAAGATCGGCGAGAGCGACAAGGTTTCGGCGCGCGGCATCGAGGTCGGCCACATCTTCCATTTCGGCGACAAATATTCCAAGCCCATGGGCGCCAAGGTGACCGGACCCGACGGCAAGGATCATTTCGTCTCCGGCGGCTCCTACGGCATCGGTCCGTCGCGGCTGGTCGCGGCGATCATCGAAGCCAGCCATGACGATAACGGCATCATCTGGCCGGAGGCGGTGGCGCCGTTCGACATCGGACTGATCAACATGAAGGCGGGCGACGCCGAGTGCGACGGCGTCTGCGACGAACTGCATGCCGCTTTCGTCGCCGCCGGCAAGGACGTGCTCTACGACGACACCGACCAGCGGCCCGGCGGCAAGTTCGCCACCGCCGACCTGATAGGCCTTCCCTGGCAAGTGATCGTCGGACCGCGCGGTGTCGCCGCCGGCGAGATCGAGATCAAGAACCGCAAGACCGGCGAGCGCGAGACGCTGCCTATCGCGGACGCGAAGAAGCGCTTCGGTGTCGCCGCATGAGCGAGGCGGTGGCGGCAAGATCGGTCGGCGCCGGACCCTTTTCCATCTTCGAGCGCATGGTCGCCTGGCGCTATCTGCGTTCGCGGCGCAAGGAGACGGTGATCTCGGTGATCGCCTCGATCTCGTTCCTCGGCATCATGCTGGGCGTCGCCACGCTGATCGTGGTCATGGCGGTGATGAACGGTTTCAGGGCGGAGCTTTTGACGCGCATCCTCGGCGTCAACGGTCACCTGATCGTGCAGCCGCTCGATTCGCCGCTGGAGGACTATGCGCAGGTCGCCAGCCGCATCAACGGTGTAGCAGGCGTCAAATACGCCATCCCGCTGATCGATGGCCAGGTGCTTGCGCAAGGCAATGTCGGCGGCGGAACCGGAGCGCTGGTTCGCGGCATACGCGGCGAGGATCTGAGCAAGATCGCCATCGTTGCCAGCAACATCAAGCAGGGTTCGATCGCCGATTTCGACTCTGGCGAGGGCGTTGCCATCGGCAAGCGCATGGCCGAGAATCTCGGCCTGACGCTTGGCGATACCATCACCTTGATTTCGCCCGACGGCGACGTGACGCCGATCGGCACCACGCCGCGCATGAAGGGCTACAAGATCGCGGCGATCTTCGAAGTCGGCATGTCCGAATATGACACGTCCATCGTCTACATGCCGTTTTCCGAAGCGCAGCTTTATTTCAACATGGACGGGCGGGCGCAAACGATCGAGATCTATGTCGACAATCCAGACGATGTCGATGCGCTGAAACCGAAAGTGGAGGCGGCGGCGCAGCGGCCGATCGACATGGTCGATTGGCGCCAGCGCAACGAGACCTTCTTCTCCGCGCTGCAGGTCGAACGCAACGTCATGTTCATGATCCTGACGCTGATCGTGCTGGTGGCGGCGCTGAACATCATCTCCGGCCTGATCATGCTGGTGAAGGACAAGGGCCACGACATCGCCATCCTGCGCACCATGGGGGCGTCGCGCGGCGCCATCCTGCGCATCTTCCTGATGACGGGTGCGGCGATCGGCGTGACCGGCACGCTTGCCGGTGTGCTGCTCGGCGTACTGATCTGCACCAACATCGAATCGATCCGCCAGTTCTTCTCGTGGATGACCGGTAAAGTGCTGTTCAATCCTGAACTCTATTTCCTCAGCCAGTTGCCGGCGAAGATGGATCCGCGCGAGACGACCTATGTCGTCCTGATGGCGCTCGGCCTGTCCTTCCTGGCAACGGTGTTTCCGGCATGGCGCGCCGCGCGTCTCGATCCGGTCGAAGCCTTGAGGTACGAATAGTGGCCGAGGTCATTATCGAGCTGAAGAGCGTCGAGCGGCACTACGTCCAGGGACCGCGAAAGCTCACCATTCTCAATGGTGCGGACTTCTCGCTGAAGCGCGGCGAGATGGTGGCGCTGGTGGCGCCGTCTGGCACCGGCAAGTCGACGCTGCTGCACACCGCCGGCCTGCTGGAGCGTCCCGACGCCGGCGACGTCATCCTGGCCGGCCGCGCCTGCGGGCGGCTGTCCGACGACGAGCGCACGGCGATCCGCCGCAACGATGTCGGCTTCGTCTACCAGTTCCATCATCTGCTGCCGGAATTCTCGGCGCTGGAAAACATAATGATGCCGCAGCTCATCAAGGGGCTCAGCCGCAAGGACGCGGCCGAGCGCGCGGCGCAGCTGCTCGATTACATGCAGATCGGCAAACGCGCGGCGCACCGGCCGTCCGAGCTCTCCGGCGGCGAACAGCAGCGCGTCGCCATTGCGCGTGCGGTCGCCAATGCGCCGCTGGTACTGCTGGCGGACGAGCCGACCGGCAATCTCGACCCGGTCACCGCGTCCTATGTGTTCGAGGCGCTGGCGGCGCTGGTCAAGCAATCGGGCCTCGCGGCGCTGATCGCCACCCACAATCACGAGCTGGCATCGCGCATGGACCGGCGCGTCACGTTGGCCGACGGCAAAGTGGTGCCGCTCTAGGGCACGGCGATACTGGGGTGAGGCCGGCCTGCGAAAGGCGGCTTCCTGCGCTTCCCGTTCTACCCCGTTGCGGTAGAACGGTGCTCACGTACCCAAAAGTACGCTCCGCTCCGGTTCTCGAAATCCACCATTCTCGGCTCGGCCTGACCCCAGTCTCGTCGTGCCCTGGTCGGCGCTGGGCAACCGTCGTTCGCCCGTCAACCTTTTCTTAACCCTGCCGATCTGATCGCCCGGAAATTCGGACACGGCCGGATTGTGTCCGTTGACTTTGAAACAAAATTAGAACAAAATACGAACATATCAACAACAGGAGAGAGTTATGACCGATCTGGTTCAGGATGTCATCTCACTGGTTTGCATGAGCACCTTTCTCGTCTCCATGGCGATCTGGATTGGAGCCATGTGATTTGGCGGCGTTCGCCGCCGTGGGTCCCATGCGGTCGAAGACCGCTCCGCCGTTAAGCTTTTCTTGCCGCAGCGACGTTAGAGTGCCCCGGCAAGACAGGGAGCAACGTCCAGGTGTCGCCCATCGTCACGGCCATTCTGGTGGCCAGCAATCTCGGGCTGATCTTTCTGTTGATGACGGTGCCGCTTGGTTTGCGCACGGTCCGGCTGACCCGTCTGGTGGCGATGGATCGGCAGCGCCTCTGGCAGGCGCTGTGGCCGCTCGGCAGCAATGCCGGCTGGTCCGGTGAGATCCTGTCCGCCGAGGCCCCGGACGGCGAGGGCGTGGCCCGCATCACGTTGTCCTGGGAAGGTCGCGACGGCAAGCCGATCGAACGCAAGTCGCGGTTTGAAGACGTCGTCGAAGGCAGCCGCTTCTCGATGCGTGTCATCGAGGATACGGCACTCGACGCTTCGTTTTGGAAGGATTTTCGCGAAACCGCCGAACTCGTTTCGGAAGGCAACAGCACGCGGGTGACGCTCAGCCAGACCGATCGCTATCGTGGCGTTGCCTTCCTGGTGTTCCGCTATTTCGCCCTGCGCCGCGAACTCTCCAAGCTGCAGCGCTGGGCGCGGACCGGAAAGTATCGCAAGGGCGGCTGGTTCGAGCATCCGCTCAGTCAGGTCGGCTTTGCCGGGCTTTCGGCGCTGATCCTGTGGCCATTCTTCGGCCTTCACTTCGGCGGTTTGGCACTGGCCGCGATCCTCACATCGGTGGTCGCCCTGCATGAGCTTGGCCATATGGCGGCGTTCCGGCTGATGGGCCACAACCGGGCGCGGATGATCTTCATTCCGCTGCTCGGCGGCATCGCCATTGGCGGGCGGCCCTATGACAGCCGTTTCGAAGTGGCTTTCGTGGCATTGATGGGCGCCGGCTTCTCGGCCTTCCTGGTGCCGATCGCCATCGCCGCAAGCACCTTTGCCGGCGCGGAAGGTCACCGGCTGGCGGCGGCCCTGCTGGCGACGCTGGCGGGCTTCGCCGCACTGTTCAACATCGCCAATCTGGTGCCGGTGTGGAAGTTCGACGGCGGCCAGGTGCTGCGCCAGATCTGTCCGGGACCGGTCGCGCTGGCGCTGGCTTCCTTCTTCCTGCTCTCGGCTTTCCTGGCCGTGGGTTGGCAGGCCGGCTTTTCCGCCACCTTCCTGCTCGCGACGGGAGCGGTGTTTTCGCTCCTCAGCCTGCTGACGATGAGCAGTGGGGTGAAGCCGCGTCACGAGCTGAAGCCGATCCGCACCATCGACCGGCTGGCCATGGCGGCGGCGTTGCTGGCGGTGTTCGCCATCCATGGCTATGGCGTGTTGTGGGCCTCTGCCCAACTGATTTGAGCCGTACCGGATCCGGAAGATCAGCCGGCTTTGCGCTCGGCTTCGACAGGCAACGCCGTGGCGGGACCGAACACATCCTCGAAGGCGGATTTCAACGCCAGGTCAAGATCGGCCATGGTCAGGGGAAGGCCTAGGTCGACGAGGCTGGTGACGCCGTGGTCCTGCACGCCGCAAGGCACGATGCCGCTGAAATGGTCGAGATCGGGCTCGACATTGATGGCGATGCCGTGAAAACTCACCCAGCGCCGCAGCCGGATGCCTATGGCCGCGATCTTGTCCTCCGCCGGCGAGCCGTCCGGCAGAGCAGGGCGATCCGGCCGCACGACCCAGACGCCGACCCGGTCCTCGCGGCGCTCGCCCCGCACATTGAAAGCGGCAAGCGTGCCGATGATCCACTGTTCGAGCGCCGCGACGAAGGCGCGGACATCCTCGCGCCGCCGCTTCAGGTCGAGCATGACGTAAGCGACCCGCTGGCCCGGCCCATGATAGGTGTATTCGCCGCCGCGTCCGGCCGCGAAGACCGGGAAGCGGCTGGCGTCGATCAGATCCTCGCCACGGGCGCTGGTGCCGGCCGTGTAGAGCGGCGGGTGTTCGACCAACCAGACCATTTCGCCGGCAGCGCCGCTGCGGATCGCCTCGGCGCGCGCCTCCATGAAGGCAAGTGCCTCGGGATAGGCGGTAAGGCCGGGCTCGATCAGCCATTCGACCGGTGCCGAGCCGGGAAGCGGCAGGAACGACGTGGCGATCTGGCTGCGTTCGGTCATGGCGTATCGTCTTTTCGTTTGTCCATGGCGCGCCCAAAAACGCCTCGCACCTTTGGGCGACATCAACTTGCCTTCCATATGGCGATATCAGGCGCAAACGTCCAGTTCCGGCGCTGGGTTCGGGCCCTGTGGAGCATTATGCCAATCGCCTGACATTATTGCTTGCCGTGCACTTGTTTCACCGGAAACGATTTGCTACACGCCGCGAGCCGGTCGGTTCCGGCTCTACCACGTGCGGTCGTGGCGGAATTGGTAGACGCGCAGCGTTGAGGTCGCTGTGGGGCAACCCGTGGAAGTTCGAGTCTTCTCGACCGCACCATTCTCTTCCCAGAATCCGATTTGTGCCGGTCTCGCCCGCTGCGGGCCGGACGCATTTCGTTGATATTCCCGCACTTTACGCCACTTTCTTTTTGAGCGTCGGATTCTCCCAAAACCGGTTTCCCCCTTGGGTCCGATGCTCTAGACCTGATTTGCACCTTTTCCGGGATTCTTGTGGCGGGAGGCGCTGGTGGAAGGCGAGCACGAACGGACGACCGGCGCCGGGGCCGCCGAGGACAACCACGCCGACATCTATGGCGAGGACGGCGCCGTGCTTTCGTCCTTCCTGGCGCGGATCGGCGCGGCGATCGCCGACCGCGACACGCTGACCCTCAAGCATGAAGTCGACGACCTGCACCAGTCGGAGCTCGGCGACCTGCTCGAGGCGCTGCATCCCGAACAGCGCCGCGCGCTGGTCGAACTCCTGGGCGCCGATTTCGACTTCTCCTCGCTGACGGAGGTCGACGAGGCGATCCGTATGGAGATCGTCGACAATCTGCCCAATGCGCAGATCGCGCAGGCGGTGCAGGAGCTCGATTCCGACGACGCCGTCTACATTCTCGAGGATCTCGACCAGGAAGACCAGGACGAGATCCTGTCGCAACTGCCGTTCACCGAGCGGATCAGGCTGCGCCGATCGCTCGATTATCCCGAAGAGACGGCCGGCCGCCGCATGCAGACCGAGTTCGTCGCGGTTCCGCCGTTCTGGACGATCGGCCAGACCATCGACTACATGCGCGAGGACAACAATCTTCCCGAGCGCTTCAGCCAGATCTTCGTCATCGATCCGAGCTTCAAGCTGCTCGGCGCCATCGACCTCGACCAGATCCTGCGCACCAAGCGTTCGGTCAAGGTCGAGGAGGTGATGCACGAGACGCGGCACGCCATTCCGGCCACCATGGACCAGGAAGAGGCGGCGCGGGAATTCGAGCAGTACGATCTTTTGTCGGCCGCGGTCGTCGACGAGAACGAACGGCTGGTTGGCGTTCTGACCATCGACGATGTCGTCGACGTCATCCAGCAGGAGGCCGAGGAAGATCTGATGCGTATGGGCGGCGTCGGCGACGAAGAGCTTTCCGACAGCATCTTTTCGACCTCGCGCTCACGCGTTCCGTGGCTGCTGATCAACCTTCTGACCGCGTTCCTGGCGGCGTCGGTGATCAGCCTGTTCGACCGCACGATCGAACACATCGTGGCACTGGCGGTGCTGATGCCGATCGTCGCGGGCATGGGCGGCAATGCCGGCTCGCAAACCATGACCGTCACCGTGCGGGCGTTGGCGACCAGGGATCTCGACATCTACAATGCCGGCCGCATCATTCGCCGCGAGATGGGTGTCGGCTTCATCAACGGCATCGTCTTCGCCATCCTGATCGGCATCGTCGCGGCAGCCTGGTTCCGTGATCCCAATCTGGGCGGGATCATCGCGGCGGCGATGATCATCAACATGTTCGTGGCCGCCCTGGCCGGCATCCTGATCCCGCTGCTGCTCGATCGTTTCAAGGTCGATCCGGCGGTCGCTTCGGCGGTCTTCGTCACCACGGTTACCGACGTCGTCGGTTTCTTTGCATTTCTCGGCATTGCCACGTGGTGGTTCGGCGTGCCCTGAAGGCACGCCTTTTGGCTCAATTGACTTTTACGTAAATGCCGTGCGAGGCTCGCGCGGGGCGCTATGTCGATTCCGGCATGGCATGGGTTTTGGTTCGGGACAGAAGGGTGACGCCGCCATGGCGATCGCCCCGGTGTTTCGGCGTGTGGGAGTGGCAATGCGAGAATATTATTCGATCACCGAGTTGACCCGCGAGTTCGACGTGTCGACGCGGACGCTGCGCTTTTATGAGGACGAAGGGCTGGTGCAGCCGGTGCGGCGCGGCCGCACGCGGCTGTTTCGCCCCTCCGACCGGCAGCTCATTCGCCAGATCATGCGCGGCAAAAGGCTTGGCTTCTCGATCAACGAGATTCGCGAAATCATCCAGATGTACAAGGAGCCGCCCGGCGAAGTCGGCCAGCTCAACCTGATGATCAAGCGCATCGAGGAAAAGCGCGAGGATCTCCGGCAGAAACGCCGCGACCTCGAGGAGACGCTGGCTGAACTCGACCAGGCCGAGGAGTCTTGTGTGGAGCGGCTGGTGGAGCTTGGCGTGAATACCTAGGCAGAGAGTTTGAGGGACAGCGCCCCCTCTCTCCTGCCGGACATCTCCCCCACGAGGGGGGGAGATTGGCCGCTTGAAAGCCAGCTCAAATCCAGCGGCGCACGCGTTTGGCGTAGTCGCGGTATTTCTTGCCGAATTTTGCTGCCAGCACCTTTTCCTCGCCTTCGATCGCCACCTTCTGCGTGGCATAGGCGGCGATGAACGCCAGCGGCAGGAACCACACGATGCCCGAGACAAAGGCGACGCCGATCAACAGCAGCGTGTTGGCCAGATACATCGGATTGCGGGTGACGCCGAAGGGACCCGTGGTGACCAGGTGATCGGGTACAGCGTTGGGGTTGAGCGTGGTCTTGGCCCGGATCATGGTGCGGATCGCGGTGAACCAGAGTGCGGCGACGGCAAACAGCGCCACCCAGCCGGCCGCGAACAGGATATCGCCCAGCAGGTCGCCGATCCAGGGCAGGGGATAGAGCAGGCCCAGTGCGATGCTGACGGCGATGGCGGCGATGTAGATCAGCGGCGGCCACGGTATGAGCCCCGGCTTCGGCTGGTTCTCGGTCATTCGGCCCCTCCCTCCATCAACTTGCTGTCGGTCTTGGCGGTGCACATGCCGGCGAGATCGGACAAATGCGCTTTCCACTCCGCAGTCTGATCGTTGTTGTAGAGCCTATCAAGCGTGGACTCGCCCTCGAGCGTATCGAGCATGCAGACACAGTAGCTTGTACAGAACTCGGTGTCGCGCGACTGCTCGCAGGACAGCTGACAGGTTTTGAGGAAATTCACCTGCGGGGTTTCGACCTGCGCCGGCATGATCTGCGAGAACAGCCAGACGCAGCCGATCAGCAGCGGCTGGTGGATCAAATAGAAAGCCAGGCTGTGCCGGCCGATGAAGACCAGCGGGTTGGCCAAGCGACCGGGCGCCAGATTGGCAAGCCTGGCAAGCAGGCCGGCACCTGCGGCGAGTTTCGTCACCGCGATGCCCGCAAGCACGGCGCCGAACCACGGAAACAGCGGAACGTAGTCGTTGGAGCGCGGATTGATCGCCGACAGGCCGACCCACCACAGCCATGGGTGATCGAAGGCCTCGAAGCGCAGATAGACGGGGGCGGCGATAACGAGCGCGGCGACGACAAGCGTCAGCAGCGCCGGCAGGCGCAGGAAGGCGAGACCGAGCAGGCTGGCCAGCGCGATCTCGTGCAAGATGCCGAAGAAGATGAAGCCGTCCGGAGTGGCGATGCGGGTAACGACCGAAATCGCGATCGCGGCTCCGGCGACCATGGCGAACCGCTTCCAGAAGCCGTTCCAGCGGATTTGTCGGCCGTGGGCGAGATACAGGCTGACGCCGACCAGGAACAGGAAGGTCGAGGCGATGCAGCGCGCGTAAATCTTCCACCAGCCGAAGGCGGTCAGGCCGGGATCGGTGTAGCCGAAGAACTCCAGATCCCAGGTGAAATGGTAGCTTGCCATGGCGATCAGCGCGATGCCGCGCACGATGTCGATGGCGACGATGCGCTTTGGTCGATCCTGAACGGGTGCGGTCGGCGTTTGGATGCTCATGGTCTCGCATTCTGATTCAGCCCCGCTGGAGGACTATCACGGTTGCCCAGGACAAAAGAAGACCGGCAACCCTGCCGATAACGCCGGATCAGCCGCGGCATTGTGCCAGTGCCGGAAAGCCTTTGGCCGGCTTCGCTTTTGCCGGATGCACGTCGGTTTCCTCTTATTGGCGCTGAGGTCGCCACGGCAGATTTGACCCGGTGAATCTGCTTCGGGGAAAGCAATGTCCACCCATGTGCGCCATCCGATCTGGCTACCGGCCCTCAAGGCCGCGGACGCGCGCACCTTCGCTTCGCTCTATGCGGTCGAATCCTTCGCCCGCGCCACGGTGTCGAGCGTCATCCCGATCCAGGCTTACGAGATCCTGCACAACGAGCAGATCGTCTCGATCCTCTACACCGTCGTGGCGATGCTCGGCCTGTCGGTGACATTGTTCATGCCGATGCTGATCCGCCGTTTCGCCCGGCGCTGGGTCTACACGGCGGGCGCCTGCCTGCTGGCCATCGGCTCGCTGTTCTTCGCCACCGACACGCTTGCCGGGCAACTGGCCGGCATGCTGTGCCGGGTGATGGGCGCCAGCGCGCTGTCGATCACGCTCAACCTCTACATCATGGACCACATCCGCAAGACCGACTTCATGCAGGCCGAATCGCTGCGCATGGCGTGGTCGATGCTGGCCTGGACCGGTGGGCCGACGCTCGGCATCTTCCTCTACACGCGCTTCGGCGTCTATGCCGCGCATGGCGCGGTGGCCGTGTTCGCGTTAGCGCTGCTGGCATTGTTCTGGACCTACCGGCTCGGCGACAACCCGTCGATCCGTCCCGGCAAGACGCGACCAGCCAATCCGCTCGCCAATATCGGCCGCTTCATCGCCCAGCCCAGGCTCAGGCTGGCCTGGCTGATCGCGTTTGGGCGCTCCTGTTTCTGGACGACGTTCTTCGTCTATGGGCCGCTGTTCATGGTCATTACGGGTGAGGGCAAGCTGGCCGGCGGCCTGCTGGTTTCGGCCGGCAACGCGCTTTTGTTCATGGCGATTTTCTGGGGCAAGGCGGGAAAGCGCTTTGGCGGCCGCAGGACCATGACATTTGCCTATTTCGCCATGTCGGTCGCGCTTCTGGCGGCGGGCTTCGTCGGCGAAACCGTGCCGCTGCTCACCGGCGCCTTCCTGCTCTGCGGCGCCTTCTTCACCATTGCACTCGACGCGCTCGGCTCGACCGCCTTCATGCGCTCGGTGCGCTCCTATGAAAGATCGCAGATGGCGGCGGTCTATCGCACCTATCTCGACTTTTCCGAGCTGACGCCGCCGCTGGTCTATTCGGTGGTGCTGGCCTTCTTCGGCCTGGGCTCGGTGTTCGTCACGCTTGGCCTGCTGGCGGCGGTCTGCGGCTTCGTGACGTGGCGCTATCTGCCGAAATCGCTTTGACCTTCATGGCGCATTCGCAACGGTCGCCGGCGGAATTTGGTTTGCCGGACGCGAGGATTCTGCCTATAGTCGCCGGTGTCGCCGGTTCCATTTTGGAGCCAAGAGGGAATGCGGTAAGGGCGGATTTCGCCCAATGCCGTGGCTGCCCCCGCAACTGTGTGCGGTAGTCCTCTCCATATGCCACTGAAGATTTTTCTTCGGGAAGGTGGGGAAGGACGCTGATCCGTGAGCCAGGAGACCTGCCGGCGACAGGAAACTGACTTCGATGCCCTCGGGTGGAGGGCGAAAGGACAAGACATGACTACCGCTTCCGTCTCCCTCGGCGCTTCCGTCTCCTCGCAGTCGCGCTTCATGCAGCTCGCGCTTGCCGCGCTGCTCGGCATTTTCGTGATGGGCTTTGTCGGCTTCTCGCATATCGATGCGGTCCACAATGCGGCTCACGATTATCGCCATTCGATGGCATTTCCCTGCCACTGACGAGGGGCTGACATCATGAACCTGTTTCGCAACGTCGTGTTCATCGCGGCGATCGCCGGGCTCGTGGCCGGCGTCGTTCTTGCCTGCATGCAGGCCTATGCGACCGTGCCGCTGATCCTGAAGGCGGAAGTTTACGAACAGGCGGGCGGCGGGCATCACCATGACCATGCCGCTCCGGCAGCAACGGATAGCAATGCCATGAGCACAGCCGCTCCGGCCCCTGCCGAAGCGACTGCCGCGGCGGAAGACGAGGGCTGGGCGCCGGCAGACGGTTTCGAGCGTTTCGCCTTCAGCGTGCTTGCCAACATCGTCACCGGCATCGGCTTCGGGTTGATCCTGGTCGCGGTTTCCGAATTCGCCGGCGGCATCGGTGGTTGGCGCCAGGGCGTGTTCTGGGGCCTGGCCGGCTTTGCCGTGTTCACGCTGGCACCGGGCCTCGGCCTGCCGCCGGAACTGCCGGCCATGCCGGCCGCCGATCTCACCCAGCGCCAGATCTGGTGGTGGGCAACGGTGGCGGCAACCGCTGCCGGTCTCGGCCTGATCGCGTTCCGCAAGTCGCTGCCGCTGGCGATCCTTGCCGTCCTTTTGATCGTCGCACCGCATGTTGTCGGGGCACCGCAGCCCGACAGTTACGAGACGGCGATTCCGGAAGGGCTGCATCACCAGTTCGTGGTGGCGGTGACCGTGACCAATCTGGTGTTCTGGCTGGTGCTCGGAGCGGTCGTCGGTGTGGTGCGCGGTCGCTTCACCGGCACCGCGACCAGCCTGCGCGACAGCTTTGCCTGATCGCAAGACACTGACCTTTCTCATCGGCGGTGCGCGCTCCGGCAAGAGCGCGCACGCCGAAATTTTGGCGACCGCCTTGCCGCCGCCCTGGACCTATATCGCCACGGCGCAAGCCTATGATGACGAGATGCGTGAGCGCATCGCGTTGCACCGGTCGCGGCGCGGCGAAGGCTGGACGACCATCGACGCACCGCTCGATCTCGCCGGCGCGCTTGCCGCCTTGCCGGACGATCGGCCGGTGCTTGTCGACTGCCTGACGCTGTGGCTGACCAACCATATGCTGGCCGAACACGATCTGGACCTTGAATGCCGGCGATTGGCGGAGGTGCTGTCGCGGCCGCGCGGACCCTGGTTCTTGGTGTCCAATGAAGTCGGCCAAGGCATCGTGCCGGACAATGCACTGGCGCGCCGCTTTCGCGATGCCGCCGGCCGGCTCAACCAGAAGGTCGCGGCGATTGCCGATACGGTGCTGCTGATGGTGGCGGGGCTGCCGCTCAAGGTGAAATGATATGACCGATATCGACAATAAGGACGAAGAGCGCCACCGCGCCAAGATGGCCAAGCGCAAGGCGGTGCAGGATGCCGAGGTGGCGAGCAAGACGGTCGAGAAGGGATTGCTCATCGTCAACACCGGCCCGGGCAAAGGCAAGACCACGGCCGCCTTCGGGCTGGCGCTGCGGATGCTCGGCTACGGCAAGCGCGTCGGTGTCGTCCAGTTCATCAAGGGCAAGTGGCACACCGGCGAGAAGGACGCCTTCGCCGCCTTCGGCGACCGTGTCGTGTGGCACGCGATGGGCGAGGGGTTCACCTGGGAAACCCAGGATCTGAAGCGCGACATCGCTGCCGCCGAAGCCGCCTGGGCCAAGGTGCTCGAACTGATGGCCGATCCGTCGATCAGCCTGCTGGTGCTCGACGAATTGAACATTGCGCTGCGCTACGACTATCTCGATCTCGACAGAGTGGTTGGCGCGCTAAAAGCGCGGCGCGAGGGCCTGCATGTCGTTGTCACCGGCCGCAACGCCAAGCCGGCGCTGGTCGAGGCCGCAGACCTCGTCACCGAAATGGGCGTGACCAAGCATCATTTTTCCGCCGGCGTGAAAGCGCAGCAGGGGATCGAGTTCTGAGTGTTCCTCAACCTCCCCAGACGGGGGAGGGTGAGGTTAGGTCACAACGATGACAACGACCGAAACCAACCCGAACAGAGCGATCAGCAGATAGTCGGCGACGCGATAGAGTTTCAGCGCCTGCCTGATGTCGAGGCTGTCGGCTTCGCGCCGGCCGCCTTCGCCCATGAAGACGTCGTCGACCAGCACGCCGCCATAGAAGCGCGGCCCGGCGAGCGCCAGGCCGAGCGCACCGGCCATCGCCGCTTCCGGCCAGCCGGCATTGGGCGAGCGATGTTTTTTCGCGTCGCGCCGCACCGCATGCCAGGCTTTTTTCGCATCAGCGCCTTTGACGAAGAATGCCGCCAGCACGATCAGAAGCGCCGTCAGCCGCGACGCCGGCAGGTTGATCCAATCGTCAAAGCGCGCCGCCGCCCAGCCGAACGCCTCGTGGCGCGGGGTGCGGTGGCCGATCATCGAATCGGCGGTGTTGGCGGCCTTGTAGGCGGCGCCGCCGGCCAGGCCGCCGACGCCGGTCCAGAAGGCAGGGGCGACGATGCCGTCGGAAAAATTCTCGGCCAGGCTCTCGATCGCCGCGCGGCAGACACCGGCCCGGTCGAGCGTTTCAGGGTCGCGACCGACGATCCGCGAAACGGCAAGGCGGGCCAAAGCAAGGCCGCCGGTGTCGAGGGCGTCAGCCACCGCCTCGACATGCTCATAGAGGCTCCTCTGCGACAGCAGCGACGTTGCCAGAAGGGCCGTGATGACCAGGCCCATGGGAACGAACCAGAACAGGATCTGTACGCTGAGGCCGATCACCGCCGGCACCAGCACGATGACCAGCAGCGCCTGGACACCGCGCTTGCGACGCAGCGCGTCGGGATCAGTGGCGCGGTTGAGCCTGCGGTCGAGAAAGGATATCAGCCTGCCGAACCACGTCACCGGATGGCCGATGGCGCGAAACAGCCAGTCGGGGTAACCGAGGGCGAATTCGACGACCAATGACAGGAAAGCGATCAGGACTGACATGAAGCTTCTTAATGGGGCGGTTGTGGACCATGGTGGAAGTCTTGGCCGCGCGAGGGTGCTTTTCCCCAACGCCCTGCTGCCTTTCGTCGACCTCTCGACCGGTATCAATCCGCACTCCTACCCGCTTTTCGACCTGCCCGCCACCTCGCTGTCGCGGTTGCCGGAAGCCGCGCGCACACGCGACCTGACAGAGATCGCGGCCAGTACTTACGGCGCGCCGTCGCCAGCCAACGTCGTGGCGGCGCCGGGCACACAGATCCTGTTGCCGCGCGTTGCGTCGCTCATTTCGCCCGGCAAGGCGCTGGTGCTGGGTCCGACCTACGCCGAACATGCCCGCGCTGCCGCGATCGCCGGGCACCAGGCGGCGGAGGTCGATAATTTCGAAGCGTTGGCTGACGCCGACCTCGTCATCATCGTCAATCCGAACAATCCGGATGGACGTGTCATAGAGCGCGACCGGTTGCTGGCTCTGGCCGCCGGATTGCGCGCCAAGGGCGGACTGCTGGTCGTCGACGAGGCGTTCATGGATGTCGGCCCGCGTCAGCACAGCCTCGCGGGCGATGTCGGTCAGGGCGGCCTCGTCGTGCTGCGCTCGTTCGGCAAGTTCTTCGGCCTGGCCGGGCTGCGGCTCGGCTTTGCACTTTCCGATACTGCGACGGTCGACCGGCTGGATACGCAGTTCGGACCATGGGCCGTCGCCGGCCCGGCGCTGGAATATGGCATCCGCGCGCTTGCCGACATCGGGTGGCAGGACGTGATGCGGGCGTCGTTGGCCGGTGAATCGGCGCGTCTCGATGCGCTTTTCGGCCGCTTCGGCGCTCCTGTTGCGGGCGGAACCACACTGTATCGTTTCCTCAGTCTGACCAATGCCGCCGATTTGTTTGCAGCGCTCGGCGAGCGCGGCATCCTGCTTCGCCATTTTGCCGACCGGCCTGACGTTCTGCGCGCCGGCCTGCCGGGCAGTGAGGAGGAATGGCAGCGGCTCGAATCCGCACTTGCCGAATGGGCGTCGCGGCGCGAGCATCAATCGAAGGGTTCAAAACAATGATCCATGTCTGCTCGCTGGCAAAGATCGAGGAAACGGTGGCCAGGACCGGCGCCGACCGCATGCTTTCGCTGCTCGCCGCCGGAACGGAGGTGGTGCGGCCGGCCTCGATCTCGAGGGAAAACCACCTGCATCTGGTCATGCACGACATCGCGGTGGCGCAGGACGGCATGACCATGCCGGGCGAAGACCATGTCCGCAATCTGCTCGATTTCGCGCGCCGGTGGGACCGGGCAAGGCCGATGCTCGTGCATTGCTATGCCGGCATCAGCCGCTCGACGGCTTCGGCCTATATCATCGCGGCAGCACTGGCGCCGAAGCGTGACGAGGCCGAATTGGCGCGGACGCTGCGGGTGCTGTCGCCTTCGGCAACGCCCAATCCGCGACTGATCGCCGTGGCCGATGCGTTGCTTGAGCGCAACGGCCGCATGGTCGAGGCGATCGAATCGATCGGGCGCGGCGCGGACGCCTTTGAAGGCACGCCCTTTGCGCTGAGGATCGATGTGTAGTTTTGAGCGGAACGATACGACCGTTGTAAGTTAGCTGAAGCCTCCCCGTCTTCGTCATCCTCGGGCGGAGCAGGAGCGAAGCTCCGTCGCGAAGACCCGAGGATCCATGCCGCGACCTTTGTCGAGGAATGCAGCGGAGCAGACTTCTGCACCGTAGCAGCGCTTCCGAGTCCCGGCATGGATCCTGGGGTCCGCGCCGCGTCGCTTCGCTCCTTGCTTCGCCCCAGGATGACGAGGGCAGAAAGGCTTCCGCTAAATTGGGAGCCGGCGATCTGCCATCGGACGGTCAGAACATCTGTGCCTCGCAGTTAGGCTACTTCAGCCAGTCGGCAAGCTTCGCCTTGCGCACATCTTGCAGCAGGCTGATGAAGCCGTCGGCCTGATATTCTGCCGTCAGCCGGCCCTTCTCCGCCGTCGCGATGCTGGCGTCGCCGACGACGCCGTTCGGGTTGAGATCGCTGGCGATCCAGGCGAAGGCGTGGGTGCCGGTGTGGCGCAGCAGCGAAAATTCCTTTTCGGCCTTGGCGACATTGGAAACGAAACTGTCTGATTTGCCCATGTCCACGAGGTCCGGCCGGAAATGCAGCATCAGCGAGGTCTCGACATCGCCGCCATGGATGCCGTGACGGTCCTCCAGTTCGGTATACATGCCGGCCGGACGGCCAAAACGCTGCCAGCTGGTCTTCACCGCCAGCATCTTTTCGCGCACGCGCAATTCGCGCGTGACGATGCCCATGATCTCCTCGTTGCCGCCATGCGAATTGACCACGATCAGCTTGCGCACACCGGCGCGCGCGATCGACAGGCCAAGCTCGGTCCAGGCTTCGATCAGCGTGGTTGCCGGCAGAGTGAGGGTGCCCGGCGCATGCAGATGTTCGTTGGACTTGCCCACGGCCTGCACCGGCAGGATGCGGATGTCGAGATCGTCGGGCAGGCGCGAAATGACCGTGTCGAGCATGCCGTTCATGATCGACGTGTCGGTCGAAACAGGCAGATGCGGCCCATGCTGCTCGATCGCCGCCACTGGCAGCACGGCGATGGTCGCCTCGGGATCGATCGAGGCGTATTCGGTGGTCCGGTAGTCGCCCCACCACACGCGTCTTTTGGGTACGGTCATGTCATGCCTCTTCAATGGTCAGGCAGACCTAGCGCGGGACGGGCGGCCTGTCGATCACCCCGCCGCGATGGCCTCGATTTCGACCTTGAATTCGGGCCGGGCAAAGCCGGAAACAATCATCAATGTCGACGCTGGCGCGGGGCTCGAAAACAGCCGGTCGCGGACGTCCATATAGGGCCGCAGATGCGCGCGGTCGGTGACATAGGCGTTGATGCGCACGATATCCCTGAGACCCAGGCCGGCTTCGCCGAGAACCGCCGCGATGTTTTGAAAGCAGAGTTCGGCCTGCGCTCCGGCGTCTTCGGGAATCAGGTCGTCGGCGGTGATGGCGACCTGGCCCGAGCACAGCACAAGCCGCTTGCCGGCCGGCACCTCGACGCCGTGACTATAGCGGGCAAAGGGCGGCTTGATGGACTTCGGGGTGAGGAATTTGAACATGGCAATCTCCTGGATGCCGCCACCTAAAGCCGGACTCATTACACCTTCAAGATGGCGGTGCATGTTGCCCGGGCGATTGTGGACAGCCGTTCAAAAAATAGGCACGATGCCTTCCGTACAGCATGACCCGTTCGCGCTTGGCATGGCAACGTCTTTCAAGCGGGCGGTCCCGGCGCCAGACGCCGGTGGCATGTGTCTTGCTTCTTGAATCTTTGGTGTCGAGCCTGGCGCGTGGCGCGCCGGAGCAAACAGAGGGTGGTGTCGATGTACGGAAAACAGAAGATCTCGGTGGCGGTTGTGGCGCTGCTTGCAGCCAGCACGCTGGGTGCGGCTGCGAATGAGAAAGTCACCTTCGGCACCAACTGGTTGGCCGAGCCGGAACATGGCGGATATTACCAGTCCGTGGCGGACGGCACCTACGCCGCCTGCGGCCTCGACGTCACCATCATGCAGGGCGGTCCGCAAGTCAGCGGCCGGCCGATGCTGCTGGCCGGCAAGATCGATTTCTATATGGGCGGCAATCTGCTGTCGGCCTTCGATGCGGTCCAGCAAGGCATACCGATGCGCGTGGTGGCGGCGGATTTCCAGAAGGACCCGCAGGTCATCATGTCCCACCCCGGCGAGGGGCTCGACAAATGGGAGGACCTGAAGAACGCCGACCAGTACATATTGGGCGACGAGGGCGTGCAGACCTTCTTCCAGTGGATGGTCATCGAACTCGGCTTCGACGCCTCCAAACGCGCGCCCTACACCTACAACACCGCTCCCTTCCTCGCCAACAAGAAGTCGATCCAGCAGGGCTACGTCACCTCAGAGCCGTTCGCGGTCCAGAAGGAAGGCGGCTTCGTGCCGAACCAGTTCCTGCTCGCCGACTATGGCTGGGACACTTATTCGACGACGATCGAGGTGATGCAGGACACGATCGACAAGAAGCCGGAGGTGGTCCAGTGCTTCGTCGATGGCTCGGCCAAAGGCTGGTACAAATATCTCTACGGCGACAACAAAGCCGCCAACGACATGATCAAGAAAGACAATCCCGACATGAGCGACGAGCAGATCGCGTTCTCGATCGAGCAGATGAAGAAGTTCGGCCTGGCCGATTCCGGCGACACCGAAAAGCTCGGCATTGGCGCCATGACCGACGCGCGGATCAAGAGTTTCTACGACAAGATGGTAAAGGCCAAGGTCACGCCAGCCGGCATCGACATCAAGAAGGCCTACACGCTGACCTTCATCAACAAAGGCGTCGGGCTCGAGCTGAAGAAATAGGCCGCCCCGGAATGATAAGGGAAAAAGTGGCGCAAGCGCCGGCTGCGTCGGGTGCGGCCCCGACGCTCCTGGCGCTGAAGGGCGTCGGCAAGGTGTTCTCCAACGGCGTGACGGCGCTCAGCGACGTCGACCTGACCATCCGGGAAGGCGATTTCGTCAGCCTGCTCGGACCGTCGGGTTGCGGCAAGTCGACGGCGCTGCGGCTGATCGCCGGCCTGTCGACTCCAACTTCCGGCGTGCTCGATTGGCGCGGTGGCGGCTCGCTCGACCGCTCGAACATCGGCTTCGTCTTCCAGGAGCCGACGCTGCTGCCCTGGGCCAATGTTTTCGACAATGTCTGGCTACCGCTTCGGCTGAAAGGCATTTCGCGCGCCAAGGCGACACCGACGATAACGGAAATGTTGGCGCGGGTTCACCTGACCGGTTTCGAAGACGCGGTGCCGCGCGAACTGTCCGGCGGCATGAAGATGCGCGTATCCATAGCGCGCGCCATGGTGACCAAACCGCGCGTGCTGCTGATGGACGAACCGTTCGCGGCACTCGACGAGATCACCCGCTTCAAGCTCAACAACGATCTCCTGGAACTGTGGCAGGACGAACGGTTCACCGTCGTCTTCGTCACCCACAGTGTCTTCGAAAGCGTGTTCCTGTCCAACCGCGTCGTCGTCATGGCGGCGCGGCCGGGCAGGGTGTTCGACGAACTCGCCATCGAGGCCTCCTATCCGCGCGACGAGGCGTTTCGCACCTCGCCAGACTATGCGGCACTGTGCCGTCAGGCCTCCGACGTGCTGGTCAAGGCCATCAACTCAACAGCAGGCGCGCATTATGACGGTCATTGACGAGCGGATGCTCCAACTCGATCCCGAGGAAGCACGCCGCGTGCGCCAGGCGCGGTTCGAACGGATCGGCCGCTGGGTGCTGCCGCTGGCGATCATGATCCTGGCGATCTGGCTGTGGGATCGCATCTGCGTGTGGAACGAGATCCCGCAATACATCCTGCCGCGTCCCGGCGTGGTGCTGTGGACGCTCTACAACGATGCCGGCCTGCTGTTTTCCTCGCTGCTGGTCACCTTGCGCATCACCTTTCTCAGCTTGGCTCTGGCGGTCATAGGCGGGGTCGGGCTGGCGGTGCTGTTCGCGCAGTCGAAATGGGTCGAGATGTCGTTCTTCCCCTTCGCCATCGTGCTGCAGGTGACGCCGATCGTGGCGATCTTTCCGCTGATCAACATCTATGTGAACGACCAGACGACCAAGCTTCTGCTGTGCGCCTGGATCGTCGCCTTCTTTCCGATCCTGTCCAACACCACGCTTGGCCTCAACTCCGTCGACCGCAATCTGCGCGACATGTTCAAGCTCAACGGCGCGACGCGATGGCAGCAATTGCGCTATCTCAGGCTGCCGGCGGCGATGCCCTATTTCCTCGGCGGGTTGAAGATCGCCGGCGGCCTGTCGCTGATCGGCGCCGTGGTGGCCGAGTTCGTCGCCGGTACCACCGGCCAGTCGTCCGGCCTTGCCTCGCGCATCATCGAGGCCGGCTACCGGCTCAACGCGCCGCGGCTGTTCGCGGCGCTGTTCCTGATCTCGCTGACCGGCATTTTAATCTTCCTCGTGCTGTCGCTGATATCGCATCTCATCTTGCGGCGCTGGCATGAAAGCGCGCTGAAGCAGGAGCGCTAGGGTGTGTGACGTGATTGATATGTTGGTGCGAGGCGCCCCCCTCTGTCCTGCCGGACATCTCCCCCTCAAGTGGGGAGATTGGCCGCTGTCACGATCTTCGCCAATCTCCAACATTGAAAAAAATGAGCCGGCACGGACGCTGCCAATCTCCCCCCTTGAGGGGGAGATGCCCGGCAGGGCAGAGGGGGGCAACCCTTGATACCAACCTCCGGCTCTTACCATCTCGCCAATGTTCGCCTTCATCGCTCACTGACGCCAGGCCTTTCCGCGCCCTTCGATGCTGACGGCTTCGGGCTTGCCGACATCGCTGTGGCCGACGGCAAGATTTCCAGCATCACCGCGCATGGCCGATCCGCTGATGCGGTCGACCTGGGCGGCCGTATAATCCTGCCGTGCTTCGTCGACTGCCACACGCATATCGACAAGGGCCATATCTGGCCGCGAAAGCCCAATCCCGACGGCACGTTCATGGGCGCGCTGAATGCCGCCGATGCCGATCGTGTGGCACGCTGGAGCGCCGAGGATTTGGCGCGGCGGATGGATTTCTCGCTGCGCTGCGCCTACGCCCATGGCACAAGGGCGCTGCGCACCCACATCGACAGCGTCGCGCCGCAGGAGGAAATCTCCTGGCCGGCGTTCGAGGCGATGCGCGAGGAATGGCGCGGCCGCATCGAGTTGCAGGGCGCCTGCTTGCTCGGCATCGAAGGCGTGCGCGACAAAAAGTGGTTCGACAGGCTGGCAAAGAGGGTTGCCGCGGCAAAGGGCGTGCTCGGTGTCGTCACCTATATGGCGCCGGACCTCGAAGAGCTGCTCGACCACGTCTTCGCGCAGGCCATCAAGCATGGCCTCGATCTCGATTTCCATGCCGACGAGACCAACGACATTTCCGCCATATCGCTGAAGAAGATCGCCGAGGCCGCTCTGTGGAACGGTTTCGAAGGAAAGATCCTCGTCGGCCATTGCTGCTCGCTGGCGCGCCAGCCGGATCTCGACGTGCTCGACACGCTGGACAAGGTGGCGAAAGCGGGGCTCGCCGTCGTCTCGCTGCCGATGTGCAATCTCTATCTGCAGGACCGACGCGCTGACCAAACCACGCCGCGCTGGCGTGGCGTGACGCTGCTGCACGAGATGAAGGCGAGGGGCATTCCGGTGGCGGTTGCTTCCGACAACACGCGTGATCCCTTCTATGCCTATGGCGATCTCGACATGCTGGAGGTCTACCGCATGGCGACGCGCATCCTGCATTTCGATCATCCGGTCGCCGACTGGCCGCAAGCGGTCACCGCGACGCCGGCCAAGGTGATGCGGTTTGATGGCTTCGGCACGCTGGCTGCCGGCGGTGATGCCGATTTCATCGTGTTCAAAGGCCGAAGCTGGACGGAATTGCTGTCGCGGCCCGAATCGGATCGCATCGTGGTGCGCGGCGGCAAGGCGATCGACCGCCAATTGCCAGATTATGCCGAACTCGACGAACTGATGGTGGAATGATGGATGTTTCGGCGCTCAAACGCGATCTCGAAGGCCTGAAGGTCGACGACAATCCGGCCATCGTCCAGCAGAAGAGCCGTGACTTCTACTGGTACAGCCCGGTGCTGAAGCAGCAGCTCGACCATGTCACCGGCGACCTGATCGTGACGCCGAAGAACGAGGCCGAACTGATCCGCGTGCTTGCCGCCTGTCATCGTCATGGCGTGCCGGTGACGCCGCGCGGCAGCGGCACCGGTAATTACGGCCAGGCGATGCCGCTCTCCGGCGGCGTCGTGCTCAACCTTGCCGAGATGAACGAGATCAAGTCGATCGCTCCGGGTCGCGTCGTGACCGGGCCGGGGGCGATCCTGGCCGATATCGACAAGGCAACGCGGGCGCATTCCGGGCAGGAACTGCGGCTATCGCCCTCCACCTACAACACAGCCTCGATTGGCGGCTTCATCGCCGGCGGTTCGGGCGGCGTCGGCTCGATCAATTTCGGCGGGTTGCGCGATTTCGGCAATGTGCTTCGGCTGCGCGTGGTGACCATGGAGGCCGAGCCGAAAGCGCTCGAGCTCACCGGCGCGGATCTGCACAAGGTGACCCATGCCTACGGCACCAACGGCATCATATCGGAAGTCGAGATGCCGCTGACCGCGGCTTATGACTGGATCGACGTCATTGTCGGCTTCGACGCTTTCATGGATGCGGCCCGCTATGGCAATGCGCTGGCGTGTCAGGACGGCATCCTGACCAAGCTGATCACACCGATCGCCGCACCCGTGCCGCAGCTCTATTTCAAGCGGCACCAGAAATTCCTGAGCGACGGGCAGAGCATTTGCGTCGTCATGGTGGCGCAGCATGGGCTGGACGCTTTTCTTGCCTTCACCCGGCGTGCCGGCGGCGAGGTGATCTACAATGCGGCCACGGCGACGCCGGATGAGAAAAAAGGCCTGCCGCCGGCCTATGAATTGGCTTGGAACCACACCACGCTGAGGGCGCTGCGCGTCGACCCTTCGATCACCTATCTGCAGTCGCTCTATCCCTTTCCCAACCAGCTGGCGCTTGTCGAGAAGATGGATGCGATGTTTCCGGGCGAGGTTTTCTCGCATCTCGAATTCGTGCGGCTGGACGGCAACATTACCTGCTTCGGCCTGCCGCTGGTCAAGTTCACGACCGAGGCGCGGCTCGACGAGATCGTGCGCCTGCATGAAGCGAACGGTTGCCCGATCTTCAACCCGCATCGCTACACGCTGGAAGAGGGCGGCATGAAGCAGACCGACGCGGTGCAACTCGCCTTCAAGCGCGAGACCGATCCGCAAGGGCTCCTCAACCCCGGCAAGATGATCGCCTGGGAGAACCCGGACTACGACTACCGTTCCGGGCGGACTTTTTTGTTCAGGGGGCTGCAGAAGGTAGGATGATGAACATCCTCGTCCTCTACGCCCATCCGGTCGAGACCAGCTTCAATGCCGGCCTGCACCGGATGATCGTCGAGCGCCTGACGGCGGCGGGCCATACGGTCGACGACTGCGATCTCTATGCCGAGGGTTTCGATCCGCGACTGACGCGCCAGGAGCGGCTGGACTACCACAACCCACGTGGCCCCGCCGACGCTGTCGCGCCTTATGTCGAGCGCCTGCTGCGCGCCGATGCGCTGGTGCTTTCCTATCCCGTCTGGAACTATGGCTTTCCAGCGATCCTGAAAGGCTTTTTCGATCGCGTGTTCTTGCCCGGCGTGTCGTTCAAATTGGTCGACGGCAAGGCGCAGCCGTCGCTGCACAACATTCGCAAGGTTGCGGCGGTGACCACCTACGGCGGCAGCCGGTTCCGCGCCATGCTGATGGGCGATCCGCCGCGCAGGCTGATCAAGCGGATGCTGCGCGCCACCGTCAAACCGGGCGCGCCGGTGACCTACCTCGCGCACTACGCGATGAACCTGTCTACCGACGGCACGCGCAAGGCTTTCACGACCAAGGTCGCGGCCCGCATGGATGAGTTCTGATGCGCGCCCTGGTGGTCTACTGCCATCCGGTACCCGAGAGCTTTTGCGCCGCCATCCGCGACACTGCCATCGACGTGCTGATGCGACGAGGCTGGGAGGTGCGGCTGCTCGACCTCTATGCGGAGAAATTCGACCCGGTGATGGGCTGCGACGAGCGGCGCTCCTACAATGACCAGGCGCCGCAGGACCCGGCACTGAAGCCGCATTTCGAACTGCTCAACTGGGCCGAAGCGATCCTGTTCGTCTATCCGACCTGGTGGTACGGACTGCCGGCGATGCTGAAGGGCTGGCTCGACCGGGTGTGGGCAACGGACGTCGCCTTCAAGCTGCCGGCCGGCAAGGGACGGATCAAGTCGCTGATGACGCATGTAACCAAGGTCGGCGTCATCACCACCTGCGGCGCCCCGACCTGGTGGAGCATCGTCGTCGGCCAGCCGGGACGCAAGACCCTTTTGCGTGGCATGCGGGCGCTGTGTGCCACGCGCTGCCGGACCTTTTTCCTGGCGCACTATTTGATGGATGCCTCGACACCGGCGACAAGGGCGGCGTTTCTGGCGAAGGTGCGAGGGAAGCTGGAAAGGTTTTGAGAGGGCGACTTTCCCTTCCTTCCCCCACAAAGGGGGAGGCGAGAAGGCACTACATCCTCGTCCGCTCCGATTTCGGATCGTACATCGGCTTCAGCGAGGCTTCCGCCGCAAAACGCTCGCCGGCGATTTCGATCTCATAGGACGACGCCAGCACATCCGCCTCGCTCTCGCCCTCGCAAGGCACATAGCCCAGCCCGACTGCGCCGCCGAGGTGATGGCCGTAATTGCCAGACGTTATCGGACCAACGATCTTACCGTCGCGCAGGATCGCCTCGTTATGGAAGAGCAGGGGTTCCGGATCCTTCAGCCGGAACTGTACGAGCCGGCGTGACAGGCCGGCTTCCTTCTTGCGCAGCACCGCATCACGGCCGATGAAGTCGCCCCTGGCGGTCTTCACCGCGAAGCCGAGGCCGGCTTCCAGCACATTGTCCTCGTCGGTGATGTCATGGCCGAAATGCCGGAACGCTTTTTCGATGCGGCAGGAATCCAGCGTGTGCAGGCCGCAGAGTTTCAGGCCGACATCCACACCTGCCTCCTCGACCACCTCGAAGACATGGACCGCCTGGTCGGTCGAGACATAGAGCTCCCAGCCGAGTTCGCCGACATAGGTGACGCGGTGGGCGCGGGCCAGGCCCATGCCGATTTCGATCTCCTGGAACGTGCCGAACGGATTTTTCTCATTGGAGAAATCGTTCGGGCTGACCTTCTGGATCAGCTTTCTCGCGTCCGGGCCCATCAGGCAGAGCACGCTTTCGGCCGCCGTTACGTCGGTGACGACGACGAACTCGTCGGCGACGTGCTTGCGCAGCCAAGCCAGATCGCGCTGCAGCGTGGCGCCTGGGACGACGAGGAAGAACGCCGTCTCGGACAACCGCGAGACCGTCAGGTCACTCTCGATGCCGCCGCGCTGGTTGAGCATCTGGGTGTAGACGATCTTGCCCGGCGCGACATCCATGTCGTTGGCGCATAGTCTTTGCAGGAAAGCACAGGCGTCGCGGCCCTCGACACGGATCTTGCCGAACGAGGTCATGTCGAACAGGCCGACGCCATTCCTGACCGCAAGGTGTTCCTCGCGCTGGTTGTCGAACCAGTTCTGGCGCTTCCAGGAATAGCGGTATTCGCGCTCCTGGCCCTCGCGGGCGAACCAGTTGGCGCGCTCCCAGCCGGCGACTTCGCCGAAGACAGCGCCGCGCGCCTTCAGATGCTCGTGCAGCGGCGAGCGCCTGACATTGCGCGACGTCGCCATCTGACGATAGGGGAAATGGTCGGCATAGAGCAGGCCAAGCGTTTCGGAGACGCGCTCCTTCAAATAGCGGCGGTTCTTCTGGAACGGCTGGGCGCGGCGGATGTCTACTTCCCACAGGTCGAAGGGGGCTTCGCCGTCATTGATCCACTGCGCCAGCGCCATGCCGGCGCCACCGGAGGAGACGATGCCGATCGAATTGTAGCCGGTCGCCATCCAGTAGCCGGACAGTTCCGGCGCCTCGCCGAGATAGTAGCGGTCGTCGGGCGTAAAACTCTCGGGACCATTGAAGAAGGTGTGGATGCCGGCGGTCGCCAGCATCGGCATGCGGTTGACGCCCATTTCGAGGATCGGCTCGAAATGCTCCATATCCTCCGGCAGTTGGTCGAAGCAGAAATCTTCACGGATGCCGTCCATGCCCCAGGGTTTTGCCACCGGCTCGAAAGCGCCCAGCATCATCTTGCCGGCGTCCTCCTTGTAGTAGGCACACTCGTCGGGCACACGCAGCACCGGCAGGCGGGTGAGGCCGGGGATCGGCTCGGTGACGAGGTAAAAATGCTCGCAGGCGTGCAGCGGGATGGTGACGCCGTTCTGCGCTCCCAGTTCGCGCGCCCACATGCCGGCGCAGTTGACGACGATGTCGGCCTCGATCGTGCCTTGCTCTTCGCCTTGTGTCCAGGACACGCCCGTGACGCGACCGGCCTTGCTGTGGACCTTGGTGACCTTGACGTTCTCGACGATGGTCGCACCGCGCTGGCGCGCGCCCTTGGCCAGTGCCATGGCGATGTTGGCGGGGTCGCACTGGCCGTCGAGCGGCAGATGCACGGCGCCGACGACATCGGAAACATTGAGATGCGGGTACATCTCGCTGACTTCCCTTGGTGAAATCTCGCGCACGTCGACATCGAAGGCACGCGCCAGCGACGCTTGCCTGTAGATCTCGTGCTTGCGCTCCTCGGTCAGCGCCACGGTGATCGAACCGACCTGGCGCATACCGGTGCCGACTTCGGTCTCTGCTTCCAGCTTGACGTAGAGGTCGGCGGAATATTTCGCCAGCCGCGTCATGTTCTGCGAACCGCGCAGCTGGCCGATCAGGCCGGCGGCATGCCATGTCGTGCCCGACGTCAGCTGCTTGCGTTCGAGAAGCACGATATCGGTCCAGCCGAGCTTGGCCAGGTGATAGGCGACCGAGCAGCCGGAAACGCCGCCGCCGATGATGACCGCTCTTGCTTTGGCGGGAACTGCCTTGGCGGTCATGCTGCCTCGCAACGGTAGCTGGAAGCAAAGCGGCGCAGACGAAGTGCAGCTTCCTGCAGCACGGGTTCGGGCTGGCAGAGGCTGATGCGAATGTGGCCGGCGGCCGCCTCGCCGAAGCTGGAGCCGGGCATCACGCCAACCTTTTCCTTGTCGAGCAGGGCCCAGGCGAATTTCTCGTCGTCCGGCTCGACGGCCGAGATGTCGAGCATGACATACATGCCGCCCTCCGAACCGCGCACGGTGACATCGTTCATGCCCCGCACAGCGTCGAGCAAGACGGTGCGGCGTGCCGCGTAGCGTTCGGCGATCTCCTTGACGCCGTAACGGTTCTCCAGCGCCTCGGAACAAGCGATCGAGATGAAGGCCGGCAGGCCGTAGGTCGTCACCAGATTGAGATTGATCATGAGCGTGATCATCTGCTCCGGTCCCGTCAGCCAGCCCATGCGCCAGCCGGTCATGCCGTGGCTCTTGGACATCGAATTGATGACCAGCGTGCGCTCGGCCATTCCTGGCAGCGAGCGCGGCGAGACGTGCTCGCCGCCGCCGAGCGTCCAGTAGACTTCGTCCGACAGCAGCCAGAGGTCGTGCTCCCGGCAGACTTCTGCCAACTGTTCCAGCCGCTCGCGCGAATAGACCGCACCGGTTGGATTGTTCGGCGTGTTGATCAGGATGGCGCGCGTGTTCGGCCGGATTGCCGCGCGGATCATGTCGGCTCGCGGCTGGAAGCCATCCTCGGCCGGTGTCTCGACGACGGTGAAATCAGCGCCAGCGGCGCTGAACGTGTTGGGATAGGTGGCATAATAGGGCGCCACGACGATGGCGTGATCGCCCTGGTCGAGCACGCCCTGCACGGCCGCGTAGAGTGCGGCCTGGCCGCCCGGCGTGGCGATCACCTGATCCGGCGATGTCTCGACGCCGGTGCAGGCGCTCGAGGCCGCGGCCATCGCCTTGCGCAGGCGCGGCAAGCCGGGAAGCGGGGTGTAGTGATGATTGCTGCCGCGAACCGCGGTCACACAGGCTTCGATGGTCTGCGAAGGCGTGTCGAAATCATGGTCGCCAACCGACAGCATGATGATGTCTTCGCCGGCCTCCTTGCGCGTCCAGGCGGCGAAATGGACTTCCCAGCCGTCCTTGCCCGAAGGCACGATGCCGGAAATGCGCGATGATGGTCTAGGCATGCAAAACTCCCGAAATTTCGTAGCCGGCCTGTTCGAGCCGGTCGCGCAGGACGGCGATGTGCGGTGGTCCGACTTCGCAGCAGCCGCCAACGATGCTTGCGCCAGCCTCCACCCAGCCGATCGCCTGGTCGGCATAGGCATCCGGGCCAAGGTCGTGACGAGCGTGCAGCACATCGACGGTGCCGCCGTGCTTAAGTGCTTCGGTTGACGTGAAGCCATTGGCATATGCGCCGACCGGGCCGCCGAGGCCGATCAGTTCAGGCAAAGCCGCGGCGATTGCTTCCGGCCGGCAGCAATTGACCAGCCGCGCGGCGACTGCCAGGCCGTCGAGCGCGCTTGCCGCGGTGGCAATGGCTTCGCCGCTGCGCAGCCGCGGCTTGCCGTGGTCAGCCAGCGTCCACGATACCCATACCGGCTTGCCGCTTTCCGATGCAGCGGTCACCGCTGCGCGGGCTTCGTCCGCCGACGCCATGGTTTCACACAGGAACAGGTCGACGCCATCGGCCTGCTCGGCAACGATGCGGCGGTAAATCTCGAGCGTCTCCTCGAAGGAAATGGTCAGTGCCGGTGCATAGCTGCCGAAAAGCGGCGACAGGCAACCGGCGATGGCTGCATCGCCGGCCTCGTCGCGGGCCTGCCTGGCCAATTCGATGCCGCGCTTCTGCAATGGCTTGAAGAGGTCTTCCGCACCTTCGCGCGCCAGGCGTTCGGGTGTCGCAGAATAGGTGTTGATGGTGATGACACGTGCGCCGGCACGGATGAATTCCGCGTGCAGGTCGCGCACCAGATCCGGTTCGTCGATCAGCACCCTGGCCGACCATAGCGGCGTCGGCTCGGATTGGCTGCGGCGGACCAGTTCCTGGCCCATGCCGCCATCGGTGAGGATGATTTTCTTCATGCGCGCAGCCTTTCGTTCTTCGGATCCCACAGCGGTTCATCCTTCTGCACGATTGCCTGAAAGCGGTCACCGAAGATTTCGACCTCGACTGATGTACCTGGTTTGGCCAGGTCAGCGCGCAGCATGCCGAGCGCGATCGACTTGTCGATGCGATGGCCCCAGCCGCCGGACGTCGTCTCGCCGACGATCTTGCCGTCATGCCAGAGTGTAGAAACTGACGGAGCGTCGCAATCGCCGGGGTTTTCCACCACCAGCGTAACGAAGCGCTTCTTCACGCCTTGCTGCTTTTCGTTCAGCAGTGCCGCCTTGCCACGGAAGTCGGGCTTGTCCCATTTGACGAAGCGTTCGAGCCCGCCCTGCAGGATCGAATAGTCGGTCGACAGGTCGCCCTTCCAGGTGCGGTAGCCTTTCTCAAGCCGGAGCGAATCCAGCGCGTACATGCCGAAAGGCTTCAGCCCGTGCTGCTGGCCTGCGGCGCAGACGGCATCGAAGATGGCGGCGGTGTCGTCGATCCTGGTGTGGATTTCCCAGCCGAGTTCGCCGGCGAAGGAGACGCGCACGAGTTTGGCCCAGCGGCCGGCGATCTTCGTCTCCTGATGCGTCAGCCATGGCAGAGTGAGGTCGGCTTCGCAGACATCGGCGAGGATTTTTCGCGAGTTCGGGCCTGCCAGGATCTGGGTCGAGAATTCCTCGGTCCGGTCGATCAGCTTGAACGGTGCGTCCTTGGGCATGCGCGACTTCAGCCATTCGAAATCATGCCACTGCGCGACCGCCGCGGTGATCAGCGTCATCAGGTTCTCGTCGTGACGCACGACGGACATTTCGGTGACGATGCGGCCCTTGTCGTCGGCGAAATAGACGAGACCGATGCGGCCTGGCTTCGGCACCAGTCCGGTGACCTGCAGGCTCAGCCATTCGGCGGCACCTGGACCATCGAGATTGAAGCGCGAGAACCCAGGCAGGTCCAAAATGCCGGCAGCGTCACGCACGGCCAGGCATTCCTCGCGCACACGATGCTGCCATGGCCCGTCGCGGCGGAAGGTCAGCGTGGCTTCCTCGGAAATGTCATCGCCGTCCTGCGCGTACCAGGTGGCGCGCTCCCAGCCATTATAGGCATCGAAGCGGCCACCGAGCGCCTTGATGCGATCGTGGATCGGCGACAGCTTGCGGTCGCGGCCTTCCGGCCAGGCATGGCGCGGGAACTGGATGGCGTATTCGTTGCCGTAGATCTCCATGCCCTTGGCGACGCAATAGTCCGGCGCCGCGGCATAGGAAGTGAAGCGGCGCGGGTCGCACGACCACATGTCCCATTCGGTCCGGCCCTCGGTCACCCATTCGGCCAGCACCTTGCCGGCGCCGCCACCCTGGGCGATGCCGAAGGTGAAGACGCAGGCCTCGAAAGCATTGGGAACGCCAGGCATCGGACCGATCAGCGGATTGCCGTCCGGCGTGTAGGGGATCGGCCCGTTGATCACCTTGGACAGGCCGGCCGTGCCAAGGATCGGCACGCGGGCGACGGCGTCGGCCAGATAATGTTCCAGCCGGTCGAGATCGTCGGGGAACAGCTGGAAGGAAAAGTCCTCCGGCATCGGGTCATTGTGGGTGGCCCAATGCGCGCGGCAATTGCGCTCATAGGGGCCGAGATTCATGCCGTTCTTCTCCTGGCGCAGGTAGTAGGAGGTGTCGACGTCGCGCAGCAACGGCAGTTTCTTGCCTTGTTCCTTCGACCATGCCGCGAGTTCGGGGATCTCCTCGAACAGGATGTACTGATGGCTCATCACCATCATCGGCACGTCGCGGCCGAACATCCGGCCGACTTCGGCGGCGCGGTAGCCGGCGGCATTGACGACGATCTCGCAGCGGATCTCGCCCTGTGCCGTCTCGACCACCCACTCGTCGTTCTCGCGGCGCACGCCTGTGACCGGGCAGAAGCGGATAATCTTCGCGCCCATGTCGCGCGCACCCTTGGCCAGCGCCTGGGTGAGTTGCGCCGGATCGATGTCGCCGTCGCTCGGGTCGTAGAGCGCGCCTTTCAGCTCATGCGTCTCGATGAAGGGATAGCGACGCTGGATCTCGTCGACACCGACAATGTCTATGTCCATACCCTGGTAGAGGCCCATGCCCTTGGCGCGCTGGAATTCCTGCATGCGCTCGAGCGAGTGGGCAAGGCGAAGCGAGCCGGTGACGTGATAGTTCATGGGGTAGTCGACCGCGTCGGCCAGCCCGCGATAAAGCTCGGTCGAATAGCGCTGCATGTTCATCAGCGACCAGGACGAGGAGAAGGTCGGCACGTTGCCGGCGGCATGCCAGGTCGAGCCGGAGGTCAGCTCGTTCTTCTCGAGCAGCACGCAGTCGGTCCAGCCCGCCTTGGCGAGATGATAGAGCGCGGAGGTGCCGACGGCGCCGCCTCCGATGATCACCACGCGCGCCGTGCTCGGCAAACCCGCCATGTTCTTCTCCAAACTTGAACTCAATAGACGGGTGGTGAAACCACCCAGATGACAATTGCCGGCTCGGCACCCGGATTGCGCCAGCGGTAGGGCTTGCCTTCGAAGCGAAAGGAGTCGCCCTCGCCAAGCCGATGCCAGACACCTCCGATCTCGATGTCGAACAGTCCGGACGCGACGTATCCGGCTTCCTCGGTCGGCCGCTGCGCCTCGGCCTTCAGTTCCGCGCCCGGCGCGAAGACCGAACGCACCATCTCGAAGCTACCGCCGAGATCGGGCGACAGAAGCTCCTCCACCAGGCCGGATTCGCTTGTGCCAAGCGTGCGGCGCCTGCCGGCGCGCACGACCACGCCGCGCTCGCTTTCGACAGGTACGTCATGGCTGAAGAACAGGCTGATCGGCACGCCGAACAGTTCGGCGAAGGCTCTGAGGTCACCGAGCGACGGCGTCGACAGGCCACGCTCGACCTGGCTGACCCAGCCGACCGAACGGCCTAGCTTCAGGCCGATCTCGGCGAGCGTCAGCCTGCGCGCCTTGCGCAGGGCCCTGATGTCGCCGGCCAGCACGCGTTCGTCAGGTCCCTGCAATGTTCTTGCGGTAGTCGAAGGCAAAACGCTCTCTTTATGAAAAATCACCGACAAATTTCATGAGAAATCAAGCTCATGAAAAAATCAAGCAGATTTTCACGGATGCACAAGATTTGCTTGCGCGATTTTGACGGTTCATGCAAAGGCTCCGCCGAGAGCGGCGAGTGGGGACGTCCGATCGAGACAAAGGGTAAGGGACGGCCCATGCTGGAAAATAACCCCCGAATCGAGGGCGACGCCGAGATTGTCGACGAGGCGATCCTGTCGCGCCGTTCGGTGCGCGCATTCCTGCCCGACATGGTCGAAGACGACACCATCCGCGCCATTCTGGCGGTTGCGGCGCGCGCCCCATCCGGCACCAACATGCAGCCATGGAAGGTCTATGTCACCAAGGGCGAGAGCAAGCAGCGCATATCGGACGCCATTCTCAATTCCGGCATTCGCGCCGAAAAAGCCGATTGGGACGAGTACCGGTATTATCCCACGCAGTTCTTCGAGCCGTATCTGACGCGACGTCGCGCCAACGGTTTCGGCCTCTATGGCGCGCTCGGCATCGGTCGCCGCGAGGTCGACAAGATGCGCGCCCAGCACGACCGCAACTTCGTCTTCTTCGACGCGCCGGTCGGCATGATCTTCACCATCGATCGCCGCCTCAACCAGGGTTCATGGATCGATTACGGCATGTTCCTGCAGAACATCATGGTCGCGGCTAGAGGCAGGGGTCTGCACACCTGTCCGCAGGCGGCGTTCGCGCCCTATCACCGGCAGATCAGGCCGGTGCTCGACATTCCCGACGAAGAGATCGTCGTCTGCGGCATGGCGCTTGGTTATGAAGATACGTCAAAACCTGAAAACGCCTTCCGCACCGACCGCGTGCCGCTGCAAGAGTGGGTGACGTTCAGCGAATAAGCCAGCCAGCCTCATTCCGTGTTCATCTGTGCGCCGTGGCCGCTGACATGGGCGCCGTCCTGGGGTGTCAGCTTGAGATAGGCGAGCAGCGCGCAGAGCGTGATGATGCCCTCGATCACGAACAGGATGCGGAAATCGTCGGCGACGGCGGGGCCGCCGCCCGCCAGAAACGACAATGCCGCGGCGGCCAGGCCGACGCTGATCGCCACCGCCAGCTGCCATAATATGTAATAGAGCGCGCTGAAACGGGCGAGCTGCTCGGGCGCGATGTCGGAATAGGCGAGGTTGCCGGTCGAGGCCCATTGCGCGGAGCGGAAGACGCCGAAGACGAAGATGTAAGTGAGCACGATCCACACCGGCGTCGTCGCCTGCATCAGCGCGAAGCCGGCAACCAGGGCGGCGACGATGGGCGTGTTGTAGACCAGCACGCGGCGAAAGCCGAAACGGTTGAGGACACGCGGCATGAAGAACCGCATGGCCACCGAGCCGACCGCGGCGACGAAGGTCAGCGATCCCGCCTGCACCGCGCTCATGCCGAAGCCGAGCTGGAACATCAGCGGCAGCAGGAAGACGACCGAGCTAAGGCCGATCGTGTCCAGCCCGCCACCGGTGAGGAACGAAATGCGGAAGGTACGGATGCGCAACAGCTTGAGATCGAGCAGCGGATTGCGCACGCGCAGGCAGTAGAACGAGGCGATGGTCAGGATGACGAGCGCCAGCGCCAGTTCGCCGGCGATGATGCCGCCCGCGGCGTCCTTGGCGGCAAGCGAATCCATGCCGAAGACCAGCAGGACCATGCCGCTGCCGACCAGCAGGAAGCCCGGAAAATCGAACGGCGTGCGCACGGGCTTGGTCATCGTCGGAAACAGCGAGGCGGCAAGAATTGCCGCCGCCAGCGCGAACGGCACGTTGATGAAGAAGATCCAGCGCCAGGAAATGTAGGTGGTCAGCGCACCGCCGACGAGCGGACCGACCAACGGTCCGGACTGGCCGGCCAGCGAGATGTACATGTTGATCTTGAGCGTTCGGCTGCGCGGAAAAGTCGACAGGATGACGACCTGGCCTAGTGTGCCCATCAAGGCGCCGCCGAAGCCTTGCAATGCACGCGCACCAACCAGCGTCCAGATGTTGTCGGACAGCCCGCAAAGCGCCGACGAGGCGGCGAACACCAGCAAGGCAAAGCAGTAGACGTTGCGCAGGCCGAAGCGGTCGGCGGCCCAGCCGCCAAGCGGCATCGAGATGATCAGGCTGGCGACATAGACGGTGATCAGCAGGCCGAGCTGGCTGGGCGGACGGCCGAGGCTTTCGCTGATGCCCGGCAGCGCGGTCACCACGACATTCTGGTCGAGGCTGGTCATAAACACGCCGCAGGCGACCGTCAGCGGCAGCAGGAGCAAGGCTCTGGCCGGCACATCGGCGCGATCCGTGGCGCCGGCGGATAGTTCTGCGGTCATGGAGATGTTCGAACCAAACGAATGTGCCGACTCTTGAAGAAGGGATTTCATATCCCTGGGCCGGTTGGGCGGCCGCGTTTTCGCACCATGGGCGCCTGCGGCCTGATTCTCTAGCGGCAGAAACGGCTGGCGTTGATGCCAGAAGCAGGAGCGATGCGACCGTTCGGCGCCGCCTATTGCACCTCGTAGCCGACTTCCTCGCTGGCGTGGCAGAGCGCCTTCCAGAACGAGCGTGCAAACGAGCGGAAGACATAGATGTCGAACTGGTCGGCGCCGGTGCGCTGGATCTGGGCGAAGACGTCGTGATGAGCGGTCGAGCGGCCGGCGCCATTGGGAAAGGCCGGCAGCGAAAAGTCGATGGCGAAGAATTTCGCCAGCACCCATTCGGCCTTCGGCCCGGCAATGCGGATGGCGGTGCGGCCGTGCGAGAGATCGGTCACCGTGCCGATGGCCGAGGTCACCACCTTGGCAAAGGCAGCGGCCAGCCCTTCGGCCTCGTCGGCAACGGTGAACTTCCCCGGCGCGAAGCCGAACACTGACCTGACCCCGTCGCTCACTCCGCCGCCGGCGCCATCGGGAAGCGCCAGCCCGGTGACGGTGCGGATGGCTGCGATCAGCCTCTTCTCCTCGCCGGGCCAGGCGGCGAGTTGCACGATCGAGCCCGGCCTCGTCTCGGTCAGGATGATCTCGACGCCATGCTCGAAATTGCCGTGCGAGCCGACGTGAAATTCCGGCTCAAGCGGGGATTGGTGCTCAACCATGCATGCGGCTCCCGTCCGGATCGAAGAAGTGGTTGGAGACGATCTCGACCGGTCCGAACCGGTTGCGCAAGGGATCGGAGACGTGGGCGCGCGTGCCGTGCCGTGCCTTGCCGCCCTCGATCAGCGCCAGCGCGATATGTCTGCCGAGCGCCGGCGAATAGCAGCAGGCGGTGATATGGCCGATGGAGTCGTGCGGATTGGCTTCGTCAACCTCCTCGACGATGTGGGCGCCACCGTTGAGCGGCCGGTTATCGAGGGCGATCAGGCCGACCAGTTCGAGGCGGTCCGATGCGATCAAGCCTTCGCGGTCCATCATCGCCGAGCCGATGAACGGCTTCTTCTTCGACAGCATCCAGTCGAGATGCAGGTCGCGCGCCGTGGTGCGGCCGTCGATCTCGGCGCCGGTGACATGGCCCTTTTCGATGCGCATGGTGCCCAATGCCTCAAGACCGTAGGTGACCAGCCCGAACGGCTTGCCGGCTTCGACAAGCGCTTTCCAGACATGGGTGCCATGGCCGGCGCCGGAATAGACCTCGAAGGCCATTTCACCGGAGAAGGACAGCCGGCAGATCATCACCGGCACGCCTGATATTTCGCCGCGCACGATACCCATGAAGGGCAAGGTGGCGTTGTCGACCGACGTGCCGGTGACACAGGCGGCGAGGATCTGCCTGGCCTTCGGGCCGCCGATCGCGGCACCTGCCCATTCGTCTGTCACCGAGGTGACGTGGACTTTCAGCTCCGGCCAGATCACGTCGAGGAAATATTCCAGATGCTGCATCACCTTGCCGGCGTTGGCCGTGGTGGTGGTCATCAGAAAATCCTGCTCGCCGAGCCGCCAGGTGGTGCCATCGTCGAAGGCGAGGCCGTCCTCGCGCAGCATCAGCCCGTAGCGGGCCTTGCCGACGGCCAGCGTCGAAAACATGTTGGTGTAGACGCGGTCGAGGAATGCGGCGGCATCAGGGCCTTGCACCGCGATCTTACCCAGTGTCGAGACATCGACGATGCCGGCGCTTTCGCGCGTCGCCTTGGCTTCGCGCACATAGGCCTGCTCGACCGTTTCGCCTGAAAGCCCATAGATCATCGGCCGGTACCAGAGGCCGGCGGAATACATCGTCGCGCCATTGGCCAGATGCCAGTCATGCATCGGCGTCAATCGTTCTGGCTTCAGGTCGCCAAAACGCTCGGCAGCCAGCGAGCCGATCGACACCGGAGCAAAGGGCGGCCGGAAGCGTGTCGTGCCGACCTCGGGGATCGGCTTGCCCAGCGCCTCGGCCATGATGGCAAGGCCAGGCACGTTGGAGCTCTTGCCCTGGTCGGTCGCCATGCCGAGCGTGGTGTAGCGCTTGAGATGCTCGACCGAGACAAAGCCTTCCCGGTGAGCCAGCCGCACGTCCTCGGCCGTGACGTCGTGCTGGAAATCGACAAAGCTCTTGCCCTTGGCCCTGATCTCGAACACCGGGGCGGGGTCGGGATCGCCAGGCACTGCTTCGACGGTCGGCAGCATGGACGGTGTGCTCTGCCCGCCTGCGGCGGCGAGGCCGGCGGCGCGGCCTTCGGCGATGGCTTCGGCCGTCGAGAAGCTTCCGGTGAAGGCGCCTGCGCCGATCCAGCTCTGTGTCGGCTTTGGCGGCAGGAAAGCCTGCCGCGCGGCGTTCCATTCTGCCTTGGCGCCGGCCTGGCTGGCCAGATGGATGGTCGGCGACCAGCCGCCGGACATCAGCAGGCAATCGGCATGGATACTGCGTGCATCACCGATGAGTGCCCCATTGGCCATGTCGAAGCGCTGCAGCTTGAGGCCGGACAGCGCCTTGCCGCCTTCGGTGGCGACGACGGCATGGCCGGCAAAGATCTCTGCCTCGGCTTCCGCGGCCAGCTTGCGCATCTCCGGCGAAAGTTCCGGCCTGACATCGGCGATGGCGACGACCGCGGCGCCGGCCTTCTTCAAGGCGACAGCCGCCCGATAGGCGCTGTCATTGTTGGTGAACAACGCGATCCGCTCGCCCGGCAGCACGCCGAATTCGTTGGCATAGCGCTCGGCGGCATGCGCCAGCATCACGCCTGGCCGGTCATTGCCGGGGAAGATGAGCGGCCGCTCGAACGCACCAGTGGCGAGGACCACGGATTTGGCGCGGATCGCCCAATAGCGATGGCGCGGCTCGCCCTTGCCGGGGTGCTCCTTATGGTCGCTGACCCGTTCGAGCGCGGCAAGCGTGTTGTTGTCGTAGTAACCCCACACCGTGGTGCGCGGCAGAAGCCGGACATTGTCGCGGCCTGCGAGCTGGGCGACGGTGCGCCGCGCCCAATCGGCGGCAGGCGCGCCATCGATCGTTTCCTCGGACCAGTTGGCCGAACCGCCGAAATGCGGCTCGAGATCGGCCAGCATGACGCGCGCACCCTGATCGGCGGCGGCCTTGGTGGCCATCAGGCCGGCCGGCCCCGAGCCGACGACCAGCACGTCGCAAAAGGCGTTCATGCGTTCGTAGCGGGCCGGGTCTTTCGCCGATCCGGCACTGCCGAGACCGGCTGCGCGGCGGATGAAGTGTTCGCAGAACATCCAGAAACGCGTGCCCTTGAGCGGGCCGAACACCGGTCCCATGAAGGTCTTGTAGTAGAACCCGGCCGACAGGATCTTGCCGCCGAGCTGGTTGACGGCGTTGATGTCCCAGGCAAGCGAGGGAAAGCGGTTCTGGCTGATGGCAACCAGCCCGTCATGGATCTCGACCATGGTCGCTGGAATGTTGGGCTCGCGAACCTCGCCCTTCAGCACCGTCACCAGCGCGTTGGGTTCCTCGACGCCTGCGGTGAGCAGGCCGCGTGGGCGGTGGTATTTGAACGAACGCCCGTACAACGTGACGCCCTTGGCCAGCAGGGCTGACGCCAGCGTGTCGCCGGCATGGCCAGTGTAGGCCGTGCCATCGAAGGTGAAGCGGATGGTTTTCAGCCGGTCGATGCGGCCGCCGGTGTCGGCACGGCGCGGGCTCATGCCTTGTCCTCCGCCTTGCGGCGCGCGGCCGGCCCATGATCGCCCCGCGCAAAGGCAACGCTGGAAATCTCATGCGTCAGCGTGTTGCGCACGACCTTGAGATACGCGCGGCAGCCGCCGGAATGTTGCCAGATCTCATTGTGGTCGCCGGCCGGATTCAGCCGGTCATAGACATAGGCGTTCCACGCCTCGAAATTCTGCGAGGCGGGGTCGGGACGCTCACGATTGCCGTCACCCTGATAGGTGAACTCGATGACGTCGCGCGGGCCGCAATAGGGGCAAGTGATCAACATTGGACTCTACCTATTGCCTAATGCAGCCGCGGGTTTGCACCCTGGCCCTTGTCGTCGATCAGCAGTCCGCGGTGGAAGCGGTCGAGCGTGAAGGGCGCGTTGAGGTCGTGCGGCTGGTCCTTGGCGATGGTCCAGGCGAAGCACCAGCCGGAAGCCGGCGTCGCCTTGAAGCCGCCATAGCACCAGCCGCAGTTGAGATACATGCCGGGCAGGGGGCCGGCGGTGATGATCGGCGAGCCGTCCATCGACATATCGCAAACACCGCCCCAGGAGCGCAGCATGCGCACGCGCGCGAGTCCCGGAAACAACGCCAGCATTTCACTCATCACCTCGTCGACGACAGGCAGATTGCCGCGCTGGGCGTAGCTGTTGTAGCCGTCGATGTCGCCGCCATAGATGAGGCCGCCCTTGTCCGACTGCGACATGTAGAAATGGCCCATGCCGAAGGTGACGACCGTGTCGATGAAGGGCTTCAGCGATTCCGTGACGAAGGCCTGCAGCACATGGCTCTCGATCGGCATCGTCTCGATGCCGGCCATCTGCATGACGCGTCCGGTGCTGCCGGCGACCGCCACGGCCACCTTCCTGGCGCGGATGTCGCCGCGCGAAGTGGTGACGCCGGATATGCGGTCGCCGTCGCGCAGGAAGCCGGTGACCTCGCAATTTTCGATGATGTCGACGCCGCGCCGGTCGGCGCCGCGCGCATAGCCCCAGGCCACCGCATCGTGGCGGGCGGTGCCTGCGCGGCGCTGCATCAGGCCGCCGACCACCGGGAAGCGAGCGCTGTCGGAGATATCGAGCGCCGGAATCAGGCGTTTGATCTCAGCCTTCGTCATCAGTTCGGCATCGACGCCGAGATGGCGCATGGCGTTGCCGCGCCTTGCATAGTCGTCGAACTGGGCCGGCGTGTGCGCCAGGTTCAGGCAGCCGCGCTGCGAGAACATGACATTGTAGTTGAGCTCGTGCGACAGGTTCTCCCACAGCTTCATCGAGTGTTCGTAGAAGCGGGTGTTGGCAGGCAGCAGATAATTCGAGCGCACGGCCGTGGTGTTGCGGCCGACATTGCCGGAACCGAGCCAGCCCTTTTCCACAACGGCGACATTGGTGATGCCGTGTTCCTTGGCAAGATAATAGGCGGTCGCCAGCCCATGACCGCCGCCACCGATGATGATGACGTCATAGGACGCCTTCGGGTCAGGCTTGCGCCATGCCGGCTTCCAATCCTTGTTTCCCTTGAGCGCGTTCGCGAGCAGCGAAAAGGCCGAGTACTCTGCCATTGATGTCATCCGGTTCGGGCGATGCGGCAGACTATAGAGCAGGCCGCATCCGCAAAGCCAATATTGCGCCATCGCCTTTCGACTGGCCGACGCCCGGGATGGGATCACTCGGCGTGAGTGATCGGTTGGGGCCAATGATCGGATGGGCTCGCGATACGACGGCTTGCCCCATGATAGGGCCGTCTTTATCAAGGACAGGCTTTCAAATTGCCTTTGCCGCCGATGAGTCGCCAACAAATCATGCTTTTCCGATTGCTTCGTCTCATCCTGGTACTCACGCTGGTCGTTTCGGCGCCGCTTTCGTTTGAGGCGATGGCGCAAGCGCTCGGCCAGGGCTCGGCCGGTTTGGTCGCCGATCAGCAAAAGGTCATCCAGGATCTAACGGCCAAGACGGACGATCTCGAGAAGAAGATACAGCAGGACGGTGAGGACGATGCCTCACTCGTGGAGATCCGTCTGCAGCTGGAGGATCTGTCGCGGGCGGCACTCACCAGTGCGCTGGTATTCCGCTCGCGGCTCACCGAGATCAACAATCGCATCGAGGTGCTGGGTCCTCCACCGGCGGCGGGCCAGCCGCAGGAGCCCGACATCGTGACGGGCGAGCGTCAGGCGCTTGCATCGGAAAAGGCCGAGATCAACGCGGTCGTTGCCAGCGCACAGAACCTGTCGATCCGCATCAGCGGGCTGATCGACAAGATCGGCAATATGCGCAGCGAGCTGTTCCGCAATCTTTTGACCAAGCGCTACGTGCTGTCGGATGCGCTCAGCCCGCAGGTGTTTTCCGACGCCCGCGACGAGTTCGGCAATCTCTACAAGGCGGTGTCGTCCTGGTTGAGCTTTGCCTTCAAGTTCAAGTTCCAGGCGATCCTGGCGGCAACCTTCGTGGCGCTCGGGCTGGCGCTGGTGCTGCTGGTCGGCGGCAGGCGCCTGTTCGGGCGGGTGTTCGAAGCCGACCCCACCAATGAGGACCCATCCTATCTCAGCCGCCTTTCGGTGGCCTTCTGGTCGACCTTGCTGCCGACGCTGGCGGTTGCCGCCTTTCTTGGATCGACGATTTTCTTTTTCAATTATTACAATGTGTTGCGCGGCGACATTGGGCTCTTCCTCAACGCGCTGGCGACCGTCATCGGCGTGGTGTTCTGCGTCAACCGGCTGACCAATGCGGCGCTGGAACCGCGGCTGCCGAACTGGCGCCTGATCCCGGTCGAAACCGGGCCGGCGCGCTGGCTGGTGCGCCTGGCCACCGCCATGGCCGTGGTCATCAGCGTCAACACCTTCCTGTCGGTGATCAACGACAAGATGGGTTCGCCGCTGTCGCTGACCATCGCCCGCAGTTTTGTCGCCACCATCATCGTCGGCATCATCCTGATCCTGATGGCGATGCTGAGGCCGTTCAAGGCGCGTGACGGAAGCTGGCGGCCCTGGCCGGCATGGCTGCGCTACTTGTCGTTGGGCCTTGGCCTATTCACCATCATAGCCGCCTTGCTCGGCTATATCGGCCTTGCTCTGTTCGTTTCGTTGCAGGTCGTCGTTACCGGCACCGCGCTGATCACCGCCTATATCGGCTTCCTGTCGGCGCAGGCGATCGGCGAGGAGGGTGCTTTCGCCAACACCTCCGTCGGGCGCTGGCTGTCGGCCAATTCCAGCTACGAGGATACGGCCCTCGACCAGCTCGGCCTTGTCGTCAGCGTTGCCATCAATGTGATGATCGTGCTGGTGTTCCTGCCGCTGATCCTGCTGATGTGGGGTTTCCAGCCCGGCGATATCCAGGCTTGGGCCTACAAGCTCGCAACCGGGATCAACATCGGCTCGGTGACGATCTCGGTCACCGGCATCCTCTCCGGCATCGTCGTCTTCGTCATAGGCTATTTCCTGACGCGGTGGTTCCAAGGCTGGCTCGACGGCTCGGTCATGGCGCGTGGCAAGGTCGATACCGGCGTGCGCAACTCGATCAGGCTGGCGGTCGGCTATGCCGGCGTCGCGCTGGCGGCACTGGTCGGCATCTCGGCGGCGGGCATCGACCTGTCCAGCCTGGCACTGGTCGCCGGCGCTCTTTCCCTCGGTATCGGCTTTGGCCTGCAGAACGTGGTGTCCAATTTCGTTTCCGGCCTGATCCTTCTGGCCGAGCGGCCGTTCAAGGTGGGCGACTGGATCGTTGCCGGCGACGTCAGCGGCACGGTCAAGAAGATCAGCGTGCGCGCCACCGAGATCGAAACCTTCCAGCGGCAATCGGTGATCCTGCCCAATTCGAACCTGATCAACAACGCCGTCGGCAACTGGACGCACCGCAACAAGCTCGGCCGCGTCGACATCAAGGTCGGCGTCGCCTATGGCAGCGACGTCAAGCAGGTTCATGCCGTCCTGCTGGAGATCGCCCGCAGCCACCCGATGGTGCTGAAGAACCCCGAACCCTTCGTGCTGTTTTCCAATTTCGGCCCTGCCGCCCTGGAATTCGAAATCCGCGTGTTCCTGGCCGACGTGATGAACGGCAACATCGCGCAGAACGACATCCGTTTTGCCGTCCTCGAAAAATTCAGCAGCGAACACATCGAGATCCCCTCGACGCCGCGCGCCGTGGTCGAGGCCCACAAGCCCAAGGCCTGGCCGACGGACGACGACAAGATCGAGGCCGACTTCGCCGAACAGGAGCAGATAAGGGCCGAAGCCGAGGCGGAGAAGAAGCGACTGGTCAAGTCTCGCAAAACCAAGAAGCCGGACCCGGACTAGGCTCGGACTCCGTCGACCTCAATCCTGCCCGGAATCGATTGCGGCATGAATGGGGCATTCAGTTGCGGTTCAGCTTCCATCTCATATAAGCTCCATGCAAAGGCGAAAATGCCTTGCCAATGCAACAGAGGCGGTGGGAACACCGATATTGCACCATGTGGAAGTCTCTCGTCGCTGCAGTCGCCCTGGTCGCCGCCATCGGCTCGGTCCATGCCGCGAGCGCGGTCAACAAGGACGCCGAGACCCGCACGCTGGTCGTAACGGAGGGCGGCAGCAAGACCGACCTTGCGCTGGCCGGTGGCGAAACGGTTGAGTTCTGCCCGAACGGCTGCTTCGTCACCTTGCCCAATGGCGATCTCGAAGCCCTGACCGGTTCGGAAACCGTCGAGATCTCGGGCGGTGTCGCCCGCATCAAGTAATCTTGGCGTCACGATTGTAGAGGCCGGGCATTTGCCCGGCCTTTTATCGTTTCCGGTAGCGGTTGTTTAACAATGACACCGGAAATACCGCCATGGCAGCCGCCTGCAACCGTGCGTTTTAACGTTCGCTACGCCATCGCCCGCTATACCAGCCTCAAGACGCCGAAAAGCGGCGCGCAACTCTACGCGGGCAGGGCAGGACGGACATGGATGCGCGATCGGACAGGAACGCAATACCGCTTGCGGTCGATCTCGACGGCACGCTGATCGCAACCGACCTGTTGTGGGAAGGGCTGTTCATCCTTCTCAAGAAGAACCCGCTCTATATCTTCCTCGTACCGTTCTGGATCGCCGGCGGGCCGGCGCGGCTGAAGCAGGCGATCGCGCAGCGCATCGACATCGATCCGGCATCGCTGCCCTATCGCGAGGTGCTGCTTTGCCGCCTCCGGACCGAGCACGCCGAGGGCCGCAAGATCGTGCTGGCGACCGGTACGCCGCGCAAGTTCGCCGACGCCATCGCGGCCCATCTCGGCATTTTCGACCAGGTGCTGGCCACCGATGGTCTCGCCAATCTCACCTCGGGCAGGAAGCGCGCCTCGCTGATCGCAGCCTATGGCGATGGCGGTTTCGACTACGCCGGCAACAGCCGCCATGACCTCCAGGTCTTCGATGCCGCACGCAACGCGATCGTCGTCGCGCCCGACCGCCATGCCGCGCGCTGGCAGGCGGCACATGGCGCCGAGACGGTGCCGGCGCCGAAGCCGACTTTGCGGACCATCGTCAAGATGCTGCGCGTGCATCAGTGGCTGAAGAATTCGCTGATCGCAGTGCCGATGGTGCTCTCGCATGAATATTTCAACACCGACATGATCTGGGAATGCCTGCTGGCATTCGTCTCGTTCAGCGCGGTGGCATCGGCCATCTACATCCTCAATGATTTCTTCGACCTCGCGCTCGACCGCAAACACCTTACCAAGCGCAACAGGCCGTTCGCCAGCGGTGCGCTGTCGATCCCGTTCGGACTTGGCGCGATCGCGGTGCTTCTGGCGATCGGCATCGGCACCGGGCTGTTCCTGTCGCCCGAATTCATGGCTGTGCTCGGCGGCTACATGGTCGTCACCACCGCCTATTCGCTGTCGTTCAAACGCATGCTGCTGGTCGATGTGCTGACGCTCGCCGGCCTCTACACGATCCGCGTCCTGGCCGGTGCGGCGGCGACCGGCGTCGACGTCTCGTTCTGGCTGCTGGCCTTCTCCATCTTCTTCTTCCTGTCGCTGGCGCTGGTGAAGCGCTTCGTCGAACTGCGCACCACCGCCATTCCCCCCGGCGAGCGCATTGCCGGTCGCGGCTATCGCACCGAAGACCAGGAGATCGTCGCCCAGGCCGGCATGGCCTCGGCCTTCTCCTCGGCGCTGGTGCTGGCGCTCTACATGGACAGTGTCGCGGTGCGGGAACTCTATCCGCATCCATGGCTGATCTGGCCGCTGGCGCCGATCGTGCTTTATCTCACCATGCGCGTCTGGATCCTGGCGCGCCGCAACGAGATGCATGACGATCCGGTCGTCTTCATCATCCGCGACTGGCGCAGCCAGATCGTGGTGCTGATCGGTGCGGTGATGCTGGTCATCGGGGGCTGGTAGGCATGGCCACGCAGCGGTTCCCGAGCTTTGGTCTTGCCACACCGCCGGCGCCACGCGCCATCGGTGCCGACGAGGCGATCGCGCTGCTGAAGGGCGGTCAGGCCAAGCCGGCGTCGCTGCTTGCCTATGGCAATGGCCGTTCTTACGGCGATTCCTGCCAGAACGGAGCCGGAGCGGTCGTCGACATGCGATCGCTGAACCGGATCCACGCCTTCAACGCCGAAACCGGTGTTCTCAAGGCGGATGCCGGCGTGCTGTTGTCCGACATCATCGCCCACGCTGCCCCCTACGGCTTCTTCCCCGCCGTTGTGCCAGGCACGCAATTCGTCACGCTCGGCGGGGCCATCGCCAATGACGTGCATGGCAAGAACCATCACCGGCGCGGCACCTTCGGCTGCCATGTCGAGAGCTTCACGCTGCTCAGGTCCGATGGAAGGACCCATCGCTGCTTGGCGACAGACAATGCGCGGCTGTTTGCGGCGACGATCGGCGGCATGGGGCTGACCGGCCTCATTCTGTCGGCCTCGATCCGGCTGATGCGGGTGCATTCCCTCGACATCGTCGAAAGGGCGACGCCGTTTCGTGACCTCTGCGAATTCTTCGACCTGGCCGCGGCGGCCGATCAGGCCAACGAATATGCGGTCGCCTGGATCGACCAGCTTGCCGGCGGTCGCAACAGCGGTCGCGGCCTGCTGCTCACTGGCAATCACGCCGAGCACGGCTCGCATGCCGCTTCGCGCGCCGGCGGCAATTTCTCGGTGCCGGTCCAGCCGCCGTTCAACGTGCTCAACCGGCCGTTCCTGACCGCCTTCAACGCTGCCTACAGGTGGAGGAAGAGCCGGGCAACGGTGCCGCGCCAGGCCGGCTACCAGGGCTTCTTCTTCCCGCTCGACGGCGTGCGCGATTGGAACCGGCTTTATGGGCCGAAAGGGCTGTTCCAGCACCAGAGCGTGGTGCCGGAACAGACGGCGCGCGAGGCCGTGCCGGCATTGCTGGCGGCTGCAAGGCAAGCCGGGCAGGGCTCGTTCCTCACGGTGCTGAAACGCTTCGGCTCCATCCGCTCGCCGGCGCTGCTGTCGTTTCCGCGTCCCGGCTACACGCTGACACTGGATTTCCCCAACAGGGGCGCCGCGACGCTGACACTGCTGCGGGAGCTCGACCGCATCACGGTCGAGGCCGGCGGCGCGGTCAATCCGTACAAGGACGCCCGCATGGGGGCCGAAATCTTCGCTTCGTCCTTTCCCGAATGGCAGCGGCTGGAAGCGCTCCGCGACCACGCCTTCATGTCCGACTTCTGGGCGCGCACTGCGAAGAAATTGGATGTGCGGCGAGGCTCGGTCGAGGCAGCCGAATAGATAAAATCCGAATAATTATTGGTTAACAGATGGTTGATAGCGCGATTCACTCAAAACAATGTTGGGACTTCACCAAATGTTTGCGGGTTTGTAGTAGGAAGTGTGAAGGGGTGGCTTGGAACTCATGAAATACATCGTCTTCATTCTCTTTACAGTCATGACCAATGCCGCGGCGCAGCTGATGCTGAAGCAAGGCATGATGTCGCTCGGACCGATCTCGTTCGAGGGCGTCAATCCGCTCGTCAAGCTGCTGCAGATCGTCTTCAGCCCCTGGGTGTTCCTTGGCCTGTGTACCTTCGTCATCTCGATGGCCTCGCACCTCTATGTGCTGTCCAAGGTCGAGCTCTCCTTCGCTTATCCGTTCCTCAGCCTCGCCTATGTTGCCGTCGCCATCTTCGCTTATTTCGTCTTCCGCGAGGACCTCAATGGCTGGCGGATCGCCGGCATCGCCTTCATCTGCGTCGGCACGGTGCTGATCGCGCAAAGTGGCCGGGATTTGGGTGGGCAAGGGCATGAGGACCAGGCCGCTTCCATCACGCCCGACAAGATCCAAGCAAACGAGATCCTTCGATGAGACATATAATTTTCGGCGGTGACGGTTTCGTCGGCCGCCATCTTGCCCCGAAGCTTGTGGCCGATGGTGAAGAGGTTGTCGTCGCCGACATCGTCAAGAGCGACCTGCCGCATTACCGCAGCGTCCGCTTTATCCAATGCGACGTCACCGATCCGGCCTCGGTCGCCGCGATTGGGCTGAAGGCCGACGACATGGTCTACAATTTGTCGGCCAAGATGCTGTCGCCGATCCAGGTGCGCGCCAAGCGGCATGACTTCTTCTTCCCTGTAAATTTCCATGGCACCGAGCACATCATGCAAGCCATGGACGGAGCCGGTGCGTCAAAACTCGTCCACTACACGACCGACATGATCTACGGCCACACGGTCACGCAGCCTATGACCGAGGAGCACCCGGTGGCGCCGCTGGGCGAATATGGCTGGTCGAAGCAGAAGACCGAGGAGCTGGCGGCCGAGTGGCGCAAGCGCGGCATGTCGATCTCGCTGTTTCGCCCGCGCCTGATCATCGGTCCCGGCCGGCTCGGCATTCTCGAAAAACTGTTCAAGCTGATCGACTGGAATTTTCCGGTGCCGATGATCGGTTCGGGCAGGAACCCTTATCAGTTCATCTCGGTGTTCGACTGCGCCGAAGCCGCCCGCGCGGCCTGGAAGGCCGGCGTGCCAAACGAGGCCTATAATCTGGGTTCACTCAATCCACCGCCGGTCAAGAAGCTGCTCGGCGATCTGATCAGGCATGCCGGCTCGAAATCGATCCTGATCCCGACACCGGGCTGGGCAGTCAAGCGCACGCTGGACCTGCTCGACCTGATGAACATGCCGATCATGGACCCGGAACAGTATCTGATCGCCGACGAGGAATGCGTGCTCGACGTGTCCAAGGCCGGGCGTCAGCTCGGCTGGGCGCCGCAATATCGCGACGAGGACATGCTGATCGCCGCCTATAGCGAGTACCGCGCCAAGAAAGCCGGTCTCGCGGTCGCCACCACACATGTGCCCGCCGAATAGCGGCTCGCAAAACAGCTTTCGTTGCGCACGATTGCGGTCGTGCGTGCAGACAGGAGATTGAAATGACCGTCATGGCCAAGCCCGAACAGACGAATGCGCGCACCATGGTCAGTGCGCCGGCGCTGTCGCCCGCCACCATCGCCAAGCCCGACCTGATCAGTGTCGAGCAGGCCAAGGCGATGGACGTCGCAGAGATGACCGACCTGTTCAAGGCGCATCTCAACCCCGGCCAGCTGCACTTCATGAAGCTGCTCGGCTTCCACAAGATCAAGATCGAGCGTGCCGAAGGCATGTTCTACATCGACCAGAACGGCCGCAAGATCCTCGACTTCTTCGGCGGCTTCGGTTCGCTGGCCTTTGGCCACAACCATCCGCGCATCCTGGAAGCACGCAAGAAATTCCAGGAGGAGAAGCGCCAGGAAATCGCCATCGCCTTCATGTCGCAATATGCGGCGGCACTTGCGCACAACATCGCCAAATGCTCGCCCGGCGATCTCGACATGGTGTTTCTGGGTTCGTCCGGCTCGGAAGCGATGGAAGCGGCGGTTAAGCTCGCCGAGCGCGCCGCCGGTCCGAAGCGGCCGAAGGTCGTCTATGCCGAGAATTCCTTCCATGGCAAGACCAAGGGCGTGCTCGGCATCACCGACGGCCAGCTCTACCGCGCCGACTTCAAGGTGGCCGAAAACACGGTCCGCATCCCGTTTGCCGACATCGAGGCGGTCGAGCGCCTGTTCCGTTCCGACCCGGAGGTCGGCGTCATCGTGCTGGAAACCATCCAGGGCGGCGGCGGCATCATCCAGGCGCCTGCCGAGTACTGGCAGAAGCTGCGCGCGTTGTGCGACCAGTATGGCGTGCTGTGGGTCGCCGACGAAGTTCAGTGCGGCTACGGCCGTTCGGGCCGCTTCTACGCCTTCGAACATTACGGCGTCGTTCCCGATGTGACGGCGCTGGCCAAGTCGCTCGGCGCCGGCAAGGCGGCGGTCGGCGCGATGATTGCGCGGCGCGAGGTCTACATGAAGGCCTATGGCACGCCGAAAACGGCGATGATCCATGCCATGGCGACCTTCGGCGGAATGGGCGAGGCCTGCGTCACCTCGATCGAAGGGCTCAACGTGCTCTACGACGAGGGCCTGATCGACAATGCCGCCGTCACCGGCGACTATTTGCTGCAGCGCCTGCAGGCGCTCAGGGAAAAGTACCCCAAGATCATCAAGGATGTGCGCGGCAAGGGGTTTATGGTCGGCCTGGAGTTCCACGACTTCTCGCAGACCTTGCCGATGGTGCTGCGGCCGATCGTCAGCGTGCTCGACGACAAGCTGAAGGGCTCGCTGTCGGGCTTCGTCGGCGCGCTGCTGCTGCGCGACTACGACGTGCTGGTCGCCTTCACCGAGTACAACCGAAACGTCATCCGGCTGGAGCCGCCGTTGATCTGCCAGCGCGAGCATGTCGACCGCTTCGTCGATGCCTTCGACAGCCTGCTGTCGCGCGGCATCGTGTCGATCGTGAAGGATTTCGTCAAAAGCCAGGTTCGTTAAGCGAGTTCGCTGGGTACAACGATGCTGACCAAGTCGCCCGCTCCACAAAACCCACTCGACCGGCTCACCGGAGCCGGCCTGGCGTGGGGCGAGGGGACTTATGCGCGGCTGGCGGCACCGATCGGCGCTGCGGCCTTCGCGCTCTACATCCTTTTTACAGCGTTCACGGCATGGGTGATGCCCGACGCCAACTGGGACATGCTGCCCTATCTCGCTATATCAGAGGAAGGCACCTATCCCGATGCACAGGCGCTGCATGACTATGCCTACAACACTGTCAAATCGGGCGTGTCCGCAGGCGACTACAAGGCGCTGACCGACGATGGTGGCGGCTTCCGCAGCCACATGGCGGAGAATGCCGCCGATTTCCATTCGCTGCTCGGCATGTACCGGATCAAGTTCCTCTACGCCGAGGTCCTGTCGACGATGAGCGCGGTGATGTCGCCGGTCGAGGCGATGCGCCTGGTCTCAGTGGTCTCGGTTCTGCTGTTCGGCGCGATCGCCCTGATGTGGCTGCGCTCCGAGGGGGCACTGGCCTTGGCGCCTGTGGTCGGCGCGGTGCTGATCATGGCCGATTTCGGCGATGCGGCGCGCGCTTCGACGCCGGATCTGCTCACGTCAGCGCTGCTGCTCGGCGGGCTCTATGCCTATGTCCGCGGGCGCGAGATGGCGACCGCGATCCTGCTCTTCCTCGCCTTCATGGTGCGCCCGGACAACATCGTTTTCCTTGCTGTTTTTACCGTGCTGCTGGTCGCCTTCCGGCAGAAATCGTGGGGCGCGCTGGCCGGCTTTGCCGCTTCCCTCGTTGCCTATTTTGCCATCTCGCACTGGGCGCATCATCCCGGCTGGTGGCCGCATCTGTGGTTCTCCAGCATAGAGCAGCATTACAATATGGACGGGTTCGAGCCGCCATTCTCCATCGTTGCCTATCTCAGGGCATTTGCCACCTCGCTGCTGCGTGCCGTCAGCCTGAACAGCTGGGTCGGGGTGTCGGTGCTGGCACTGGCCGGCTGGTTTGCCGCCTCCTGCGCCGGCTTCCGCCTCGATCGCCGCGCCGGCATCCTGTTTGCGGCACTGGTGCTCGGCGCGCTGGCGAAGTTCACCGTCTTCCCGATCCACGACACGCGCATCTATTTTCCGCATCTGATCCCGCCATTCCTGCTGCTGGCGACGCCGCTCATGGCGTTGTGGGCGGCCGCGGCTCGCGGTCAGAATCGCGCTGCCATGCAAATCATTCCTGGAGACAAGTCATGAGTTCGCTATCCAGCCTGGCGCGCGTTGCCCTGTCGCTCGGTCTTCCCAGTGGCGTTCTCGACCGCGGACCATCGCTGCGCGGCACGAAGTTCCTGGCCAAGGCGGCGCTGAAGGCGCGGTTTGGTGGGGCAGGGCGGCCGTTCCAGATGGTCAATGTCGGCGCCTGCGACGGCGCGCTGTTCGACGATGTGACGCCGTGGCTGCACCGCATAGCTGGCGCACGCGCGATGCTGGTCGAGCCGATCCCGTACAATCAGAAACGGCTGCGCGCCAATTATCCCGACACCGGCCGGTTCATCATCGAGCCGGTGGCGGTGACAAAGGCCAAGGGGACGATCACCGTCCACACCTTCGATGCCGCCGCGCTCGAGTCCGGCACGCTGCCCATCGAATTCATCGGCTGTTCGTCGGTCACCGACACCAATCTGATGTCGGGCAAGAATGCCTGGGGCGAGGCCGACGCCAACTTCAACAAGTTCGCCCCGCACCTCAGGGACATCGAGGTGCCATCCGAGACCTTGCAGACGCTGCTCGACCGCAACGGCATCATCCATATCGATGCCTTCCTCGTCGATTGCGAGGGCGCCGACTGGATCGTCTTCGAACAGCTCGACCTCAAGCGCTACCGCCCCGGCATGATCAAGGTCGAGGTTGGCGCGCTGCCGGCCGCCGAGATCGGCCAGGTCGTGGTCAAGCTGAAGACATCAGGCTATCAGGTCGGCTTCCAGGCCGAAGACATCTGGGCCTTCGCCTGAGTTAGCCCACCGAAAAGCGAACCGCCCCAGGCGCCCGATGTGAAGCATTCTGCCGTCTGGTCGCTCGGCTTTTTGCCAATGTCGCAAACAGGCTTCAATCGCCCTGCCGCTCCGCCCTATAGTCCGCCCGCTTTATCACTTTGGAGTCGCGGGCAATGGCAGAGTTTCCGAAAAAGGCGAGGGTCGTCATCGTCGGCCTGGGCGGTATTGTCGGCGCATCGATCGCCCATCACCTGATCGAACGCGGCTGGGATGACATTGTCGGCATCGACAAATCAGGTATCCCGACCGATATCGGCTCGACGGCGCACGCCTCCGACTTCTGCTACACCACCAGCCACGATTTCCTGTCGTGCTGGACGACGCTCTACTCCATCGATTTCTACGAGAAGATGGGTCATTACGCGCGTATCGGCGGCCTCGAGGTCGCGCGTGTCGGCGACGACAGCCGAATGGAAGAAATCAAGCGCAAGATCGCCTCGGCCAAGGCGTTTGGCACGCGCGCGCGCCTGATCGAGCCGGCCGAGATCAAGGAAAAATTTCCGCTCATCGAAGAAGCGATTGTTCAAGGTGGTCTTTGGGATCCCGATGCCGGTCTGGTCATCCCGCGTTCGCAGACGGTCGCCGGCAAGCTGGTCGACCAGGCGGAAGCGTCGGGCAAGCTCAAATCCTTCGCCAACACATCGGCCCGGTCGCTGGTCGTCAAGGACGGCCGCATATCAGGCGTGGTAACGGACCGCGGCACCATCGAGGCCGACTATGTCGTCGTCTGCGCCGGGATTTGGGGCCGGCTGATAGCGGAAATGGTCGGCGAAGACCTGCCGGTCATGCCGATCGACCATCCGCTGACCTTCTTCGGCCCCTACAACGAGTTCGCCGGCACCGGCAAGGAGATCGGCTGGCCGCTGCTGCGCGACCAGGGCAACTCGGCCTATATGCGCGACACCGGTGATCCCAAGACCGCCGAGGGCGGGCAGATCGAATGGGGTTATTACGAAGAGACCAATCCGCGCCTTTGCCACCCGCGCGACCTGCTGGAGAAGGACCAGGCGCGGCTTTCGCCGTCGCAACGCGATCTCGACATGGAACAGATCCTGGCGCCGCTCGAACGCGCCATGGAACTGACGCCGATCCTCGGCGAACTCGGCTATAATGAGAGCCATTCGTTCAATGGACTTCTCCAGGTAACCGCGGATGGCGGCCCGTCGATGGGCGAAAGCCAGAAGGTGCGGGGTCTGTGGTATGCCGTTGCCATCTGGGTCAAGGATGGTCCCGGCATGGGCAAGCTGATCGCCGACTGGATGACCGACGGCCGCACCGCAATCGATCACCATGCCATCGACTATGCACGGTTCTATCCGCACCAGACCAAGGAGCAGTTCATCTGGGACCGCTGCACCGAGACGGCGATGAAGGTCTACAATCCGGCGGTACATCCGCGCGAGCCGTTCTCCAAGGCCCGCAATATCCGGCGCTCGCCGTTCTGGGAACGCGAGAAGGAACTCGGCGGCTATTTCATGGAACTCGGCGGCTGGGAGCGCGCCCACGGCTATGCCGCCAACGAGCATCTCCTGGAGAAATACGGCAACCGGGTGCCGGTGCGTGAGAACGAATGGGACAACCGCCATTTCTGGCGCGTCTCCAATGCCGAACATCTCGCCATGAGCGAGGATTGCGGCATCGTCAACCTGTCGCATTTCGCCATGTACGACATCGAAGGTCCAGACCATGTCGCGCTGCTGGAATGGTTGTGCGCAGCCAAGATTGGCGGCGACAACAACATCGGCAAGGGCATCTACACCCACTTCCTCGACGAGGAAGGCATGGTGCGGGCCGACTTTACCGTCATTCGCATGGCCGACCGCTGTCGTTTGATCGACGGCGCGGACGCTGGCCCGCGCGACTTCCAGTACATGCGCCGCACGGCACAGGACAAAGGTTTCGACGTCACCATCACCGACGTGACCGAGAACTATGTGACCATCGGCATCTGGGGGCCGAACGCCCGGGCGACCTTGCAGAAGGTGGTCGAAAACCCGGACGGGCTCTCTGTTGAGAACTTCCCATTCGCGGCGATCAAGCCGGTCCGGATCGGCGGCAAGGACGTCACCGCTTTCCGCATCTCCTATGTCGGCGAGCAGGGCTGGGAACTGCATATGCGCTACGAGGACGGTCTCGCTGTGTGGGATGCGCTGCGCTCGACCGGCGTGATGCCTTTCGGTGTGGAGACCTATGCCAACACGCGCCGCATGGAAAAGAGCCTGCGCCTGCAGAACGCCGACCTTCTGACCGAGTACAATCTGCTCGAAGCGGATCTCGCTCGTCCAAAGGTCAAGGAGAACGATTTCTGCGGCAAGGCGAAGCACGTCGAATACCGCGCCCGCGAGCACCAACCGGCCATGCTGTGCACGCTGGTGATGACCGAGAATGTCGATTCCAAAGGCGTTGCCCGCTATCCCGTCGGCACCATGCCGGTGATGGATCCGAAGACCGGCGAGACGCTGGTCGACGAACTCGGCCGGCGGTCCTTCACCACCTCGATGGCCTATGGCCCGACCATCGGCAAGAATATCGGTCTTGCCTATCTGCCGTGGGCGTACGCCCAGGAAGGCCGCAAGCTCACGATCGAGTATTTCGGTGAGACATATCCGGTCGAAGTGGCGGCTGTCGGCTACAAGCCGCTCTACGATCCGGAGAATTTGAAGCCGCGCAGCTGATTGCTAGCCGGCGCAAAGGGCATGAAGGCAAAAGCCTGGCCATCGGCCGGGCTTTTCTCTTTTTAAGCCGACGGTTTTCGCTTACCTTCGCGGCATGTCTGCTTTTGCCTGCGCAAGACATTTCCTTTCAGGCTGCGCCTCGTTCGCACTGACGCTCTGGTTGACGCCTGCGGCCCAAGCTGACGAGCCCGTCGATGTCGAGCTGGTGCTGGCCGTCGATGTCTCGCTGTCGATGTCTCCGGACGAACTCGAGATCCAGCGTCACGGCTACGCCGCGGCACTGACGCACGACAATGTGCTGCAGGCCATTGCCGATGGCGCTTATGGCAAGATCGCCGTCACCTATGTCGAATGGGCCGGCACCAACTGGCAGCGCGTCATCGTGCCGTGGACGGTGATCGCCAGCCGCACCGACGCCGAGCGGGTGGTTGCGCAACTATCCGCTCAGCCGCCCAACAGCGCGCGGCGCACCTCGATCTCCGGAGCGCTGGAGTTCGGCAACGACCTGTTCGCCGAAAGCGGCTACCAGGGCACGAAGCGGGTCATCGACATTTCGGGCGATGGCCCCAACAATCAAGGCGCGCCGGTCAACCTGACCCGCGACGATCTGATCAAGCAAGGCATCGTCATCAACGGCCTGCCGCTGATGACGCGAGGCGGTTTTTCCGGCGCCTACGACGTCAGCAATCTCGATCGCTACTACAGCGACTGCGTCATCGGCGGACCCGGAGCCTTCATGATTCCGGTCAATGACTGGACGCAGTTTCCCGAAGCCATCCGTCGCAAGCTGGTGCTGGAACTCGCCGGCCCGGCGTCGCCGCAATGGGCGGCAGAAGAAGCCACGCATCCGCCGGTGGTATTGGCGCAGGACAAGCCCGCCACCGACTGCCTAGTCGGCGAGAAAATGTGGCGCAACCGCAGCTGGATGTTTGACAGCCGCTAGGCGACCGAAGCATTGGCAAATTGGCCGGACCGCGCTATCCAGTCGGAGGGGCCGCGGCAAAAACCGAGGAAACATCAGATGAAACGTCTAGCCATCCTGACTGCTGTCGCGTCCGTGCTTTTTGCCGACGCCGCCAGCGCCCAATACAATGATGAGCCCGCCTGCATGATGTTCGAGCACGCGAATTTTCGCGGTCGGTCCATCGGTATGGGCCCCGATGATTCCGTGAACTTTCGCGGCGGCCAGTTCTGGAACGACCGTGTGTCGTCGGTGATTGTGCGCCGGGGTTGCACACTCATTGCCTATGAGGACTCCCGGATGGGTGGCCGCTCGATCGAGATCCGGCGCCGGATCCGCGATTTCGGCGGCAGCGACTGGAATGACCGTATATCGTCGGCGGAGTGCACCTGCGACGATTATTGAGGCCATTTTGGATTAGCCACGATGGATTTCTGGCGGTGGTAGCCATTGGCCGACAGCAGAGTCGGGCCTGCCGGTTGCCTCACCAAGCTGTTCATTGACAAGCCGATTGGCGTCTGTGAGACAATTCCCCAGCAAAAACAAAAGGGGAACCGACATGAACAGGATCGCCGTTCTTACCGCAACTCTGACACTTGCCGCCGGCCTGTCCGCACCGGCGATGGCTGCCACCTCGGTCACTATCGGCATCAGCGGCTGGACAGGCTTCGCGCCGCTGACGCTTGCGAAGCAGGCGGGCATCTTCGAGAAACACGGACTCGACGTGACCTTGAAAAAGGTGCCGCAAGCGAGCCGGCCGCTCGCCATCGCCAGCGGCGACCTGCAATGCGCGGCCACCACGGTGGAGACCTGGCTGGTGTGGAACGCCAGCGGCGTCACCACCAAGCAGATCTTCCAGCTCGACAAATCCTACGGCGCCGACGGCATCGTCGCCCGCAACAACATCAAGACCGTCGCCGATCTCAAGGGCAAGAACGTCGCGTCATCGGCGCCGGGCACGTCGCCCTATTTCATGCTCGCCTGGGTGCTGAACAAGAACGGCATGTCGACGAAGGACGTCACCGTCGTCAATCTGGAGCCTGATGCGGCGGCGCAAGCTTTCCTCGCCGGGCAGAACGACGCCGCCGTCACCTACGAACCGTTCATCTCGGCGGTGCGCGACAAGTCGGACCAGGGCCATATCCTGGCGACGACGCTCGACTACCCGATGGTGCTCGACACGGTGGGCTGCACACCCGAATTCCTGAAAACCAATCCGGATGCCGCCAAGGCGCTGGCCGACAGCTATTTTGATGCACTCGACCTGATCAAGAGCGATCCGCAGAAATCCTACGAGACCATGGGTGCCGACGTGAAACAGTCGGCCAAGGAATTCGAGGATTCGGCGAAATACCTGAAATGGGCCGACCGGGCGGAGAACAAACAGTTCTTCACCAAGGAATTCCAGGACTTTTCCAAGACCGCCGGCGAACTGCTGCTGCAGATGGGACTGATCAAGGAAGCGCCCGACGTCACCACATTGGCTGACACCAGCGCGGTTTCGAACTGATCGTTCGGCCTTTGACCATCAAGCGGCGGCGCCTGGCGCTGCCGCCTTCTCTTGGACAAAGCGCGATTTGAGCATGGGGACCATTTGAAAATGGCGACGATTTGACGATGCGCCCCTTGCATCCCGTCTCGCCGGGCATCCGAACCGTGCTCGGCATTTCCTTCTTCGTGCTTTTCGTGGCCTTCTGGGCTTGGATCACGCTAGGCGGCCACGTCAACCGCATCTTCCTCGCCGATCCGCTGTCGATGCTGCGGGATGGCTGGCGGCTTTTGGTCGAAGACCGTTTTTGGCTCGACGTTCTGATCACCATCTGGCGCGTCTTCGGCGGCTTCCTGCTTGCCTCGGTCGTCGCGGTGCCGCTTGGCATCGCGATGGGCGCCTGGAAGCCGGTGGAGGCGTTTCTGGAGCCTTTTGTCTCCTTCGCCCGCTACTTGCCTGCGTCGGCATTCATCCCACTGCTCATCTTGTGGGCCGGCATCGGCGAGCTGGAAAAACTGCTGGTCATCTTCGTCGGCTCGGTGTTCCAGATCGTCCTCATCATCGCAGTCAAAGTTGGCGGCACACGACGCGATCTGGTCGAGGCCGCCTACACGCTGGGTTCCACCAACAGCGGCATCGTCAACCGGGTGATCATGCCGGCCAATGCGCCGGAGATCGCCGAGACGCTGCGGCTGGTGCTCGGCTGGGCCTGGACCTATGTCATCGTCGCGGAACTGATCGGCTCGTCATCCGGCATCGGCTACATGATCATCAACAGTCAGTCGCGGCTGGCGACGGGTCAGATCATCTTCGGCATCATCGTCATCGGACTGATCGGGCTGTTGTCCGACTTCGCCTTCAAGGCCTTCAACCGCTGGCTCTTTCCGTGGAGCCTGGCGTGAACAAGCTTCTCATCGAGGGCGTTTCGCGCACCTTTGCCGGCGTGCGCGGCGGTCAGCCGGTCAAGGCGCTGATGCCGATCGACCTGGCGGTGGCCGCCAACGACTTCATCACTATTCTGGGGCCGTCCGGCTGCGGGAAGTCGACACTGCTCAGGATTGTCGCGGGCCTGGAAGCATCGAGCGAGGGCCGTGTGCTGCTCGACGGCAAGGCGGTGACCCGGCCGGGGCCGGATCGCGGCATGGTCTTTCAGTCCTACACGCTGTTTCCCTGGCTGACTGTGGCGCAGAACATCGCTTTCGGCTTGCGCGAACGCGGAATGCCCGAAAAGGAACGGGACGGGGTCGTCGCTTCCTACGTCAATCTCGTCGGCCTGAAAGGGTTCGAGAACCATTGGCCGAAGCAGCTCTCCGGCGGCATGCAGCAGCGCACGGCAATCGCCCGGGCGCTGGCTAACGATCCGGAGATCCTGTTGCTGGATGAGCCGTTCGGCGCGCTCGACAACCAGACGCGCGGTCTGATGCAGGAACTGCTGCTCGGCATCTGGGAACGGCGCCAAAAGACGGTGCTGTTCGTCACCCATGACATCGAGGAGGCGATCTTCATGGCCTCGCGCGTCATCGTGATGACGGCGCGGCCCGGCCGCATCAAGTCGGATGTCGCCATCGACCTGCCGCATCCGCGCCATTACACGCTGAAGACCAGCCCGGAATTCTCGGCGCTGAAAGCGCGGCTGACCGAGGATATTCGGGTCGAGGCGATGCGCACGGCGCAGGCGTAGTCAGACCGACACAGCCTGATCATCTGGAAAGATACTTGGCTCGCTCAACAGACGCTTGAGGCGAGGAAGATCACGTTTCGGGGCGTCCAGAGCCGCCTTGAACGCTACCCATTTTTCGACATCGAGAGGAAAGATGCGCCGGTCGGCCAGCCTTTCGGGTCGAGTCGTTCTCGTACTCACGTGACACCTCTGCTCAGGCGGCCAGCAGCTGCTTGCGATCGACGCGCTCCTGCTGCGGCGAGCGGGCGTAGAGTTCGCGGTAGCATTTGGAGAAATGCGAGGCCGAGACGAAGCCGCAGGCGACCGCCACCTCGACCACTGGCATCGACGACTGGATCAGCAGGTGCCGAGCGCGGTCGAGCCGGATTTCGAGATAATAGCGGGCGGGGGAGCGCCCCATCTCGGTGCGGAACAGCCGCTCGATCTGGCGGCGCGACAGGTCGACGTGATCGGCGATCTCGATCAGTGACAGCGGCTCCGACAGATTGCCCTCCATCAGTTCGATGATGGTCAGCACTTTCGAGTTCTGGACGCCGAGGCGGGCGCGCAGCGGCAGGCGCTGGCGGTCGGTGGGGCTGCGCACGCGGTCGGTCAGCACCTGCTCGCAGACGCGGTTGACGAGGTTCTCGTCAAAGTCGTCGCCGATCAGCTTCAGCATCATGTCGAGTGCGGCGGTGCCACCGGCGCAGGTGTAGATGTTCTGGTCGATCTCGAAGAGGTCGGCAAAGACATTGGCCTTCGGGAACGCCTCGGAAAAGCCCGGCAGGTTCTCCCAGTGGATGGCACAGCGCTTGTTGGACAACAGGCCGGCGGCGGCGAGGATATGCGCGCCGGTGCACAGGCCGCCAACGGCGACGCCGCGATTGTATTCCTCGCGCAGCCAGGCGAAGGCGGACTTGTTTTGGTAGCGCTCGACATTGATGCCGCTGCAGACGATGGCCATGTTCGGCCGATCTGGGCCTGCCATCTTCTTGCGTTCATCCTCGAGCGACGTGTTGACCGCGCATTCGACTCCGTTCGAGGCGCGCACCGGCTTGCCGTCGATGCTGGCGAGGCGCCAGCGATAGGCCTCGTAGCCGAGCATGCGATTGGCCGAGCGCAGCGGGTCGAGCGCGGTCGCAAAGGCGATCATGGTGAAATCGGGAATAAGGAAGAATACAAACGACCGCTTGATCGGATGCTTTACGGCGTTCAAGGGAACCTCACACAGCCATGGCGCGAACAGGATGTCGCGAATAGCATAGCGACATCAGGAAAAACCATGTCTGTCAATCGGCTACGCCGCTACGACAAGATTAAATTTGCGACATGGGTCGCAAATGGGCAATCGGCGTGCAGCGGGGCCCGGAAGTGGCACGAACTGTTCAAGGGACAGGCAGCGTACAGCCTGTGCGCAGAACAAAAACGCCGCTCTGGCTGGAGCCAGGCGGCGTTGCAGTTTTAAAGCAGCGGCAGGGATGCGCTGCCTGGAAAATCTTCAGGCGACGAAGCCGAGGCGCGCCGCATTCATGGCGCCAGTCTGGCCGGGCATGGTGTTGGCAAGACGCTGACGCTCGAGAGCGGTGGTCAGGTTCATTTCGCGGCGGGCAAAGAGGCGGGCAAAAAGCTTCATAATCATCTCCATTCGGTTGCTCAGACGGGTCGCCTTCGCTTGATGGAGTGGGGCAGCTCGTTTGCTGGCGCTGATATAGGCTTGTGTAAGCAGAAACTAAATCGCAAAAGCGAACCGCTTGATATGAAATGCGACATCGATTGCGACAGATTTGGGCAAGGTGCCCAAAATTTACGATCATTTACAAGGCATTAAGTGAAAACAGGAGCTGCTATGCGGCTTTCTCATATGCGTCATGCGTTGGCGACATGGCTCCAAAACTCATTTGTATACAAATAAAATAAAGAAGGCCTGCCGGGCGGTTCGCGCGGCAGGCCTTCAGCACATAGTACACACGATCTACTTTGCTCCAGCCCAGGATCCGATGCCATTGCGAGTACCGGTCTTGGTGTCGGAAGCCTCAGGCCAGCCGATATCCTTCTGCAGTTCGATCGGCAAGGAACGGATGGCGCGCTCGGTCTGGTAGCGGGCGCGTGCCGCGCTGAATTCGGTCGCGATGCGACCAAGAGACGACAGGATAGACATTTCTTTCTCCTTTGGTGGCTGGCGGGTGCCAGACAGCGCGTTGGTTACGTCGGGTTTGTTTCAACTTCATTTCGTGTCGAATGCAGGTCTGTGTCGGGGTCGTTTCATGGCTGCTTGTGGCAGCTGCCTCATTCGATGGAATTGACTATCCTCCCAATCTGATGTTCAATCAAACGAAATGGAATGATGTTTTGTATCAGAAAAATTGAAGGTCGGTTGCCATGAACGCCCCGCTCAATCATCCGCTGCCACTGCTCGATCTCGACGTTTTGCGCACTTTCGTGGCGATTGCCGAGACCGGCAGCTTCACCACCGCCGCCAATGCCGTCTTTCGCACGCCTTCGGCCGTCTCCATGCAGATCAAGAAGCTGGAGGACATTCTCGGCCGCTCCGTGTTCGCGCGCGACGCCCGCTCGGTGTCGCTGACCACGGACGGCGAGATGCTGCTCGGCTATGCCCGCCGGCTGCTGTCGATCAACCGCGAGGTGGTGTCGAAGTTCATCATTCCCGAGATTGTCGGTGTCGTGCGGCTTGGTTCGCCGGACGATTACGGCGAGCGCGTGCTGCCGCATGTGCTGAAGCGTTTCGCGCAGTCGCATCCGTCGATCGCCGTCGACGTCACCATCGACCAGAGTAGCAATCTGCGCCGGCGCATGGACGACCGGGCGCTCGACATCACGCTGCTGACCAATTCCTACAAGACCAGCGCGCTCGGCGCCGAGGTGCTGCTGACCGAGCCGATTGTCTGGGCCGGCGCCAAGGGTGGCTGCGCGCATCTGCGCGAGCCCTTGCCGGTGTCGCTTTGGGAAGAGGGCTGCGCCTGGCGCGCCGGAGCGCTCGATGCGCTTGGCCGCGAGGGCCGCAACTACCGCATCGCCTATATGAGCGCGCACACGGCCGGCCAGCGCGCCGCGATCATGTCCGATCTCGCCGTGGCGCCGCTGCCGAAGTCGTTTCTCGGCAACGACATGGTCGAACTCTGCCCGAAGGACGGCATGCCCGACATCGGCACCTACAATCTGGCGATGGTGGTGGCGCCGGACGCCAGCGCGCCGGTCAAGGCCGTCGCCGACCACATCCGCGCGACCTTCGAAGTGTTCCGGGAAACCGGCAAGTTCTGACCGGCTGGTAAGGACGACAATATAGAGCTACTCCGCCGCTTCGGCGGGGCGCTGTTCAGGCCTTACTCTCGTGTCTTGCACGATCCGGCTCTCCCCGAGAAATTCGACGATGCGCTCGCGGGCGCGCCGGGCCTCCGGCATGTCGATCAGCGGCCAGACGTGGAACATGCCTTCCTCATAGACAAGATCGATTTCAACGCCGGCGGCGCGGGCTTTTTCCGCGAAGATCAGATTGTCGGGCGTCAAAAGATCGCGCGAGCCAGTCAAAAGCAGTGTTCTTGGCAGCACTGACAGGTCTCCATAGACCGGGCTGATATGCCAGTCGCTGGGATCGATGCCGGCACTGTACAGACGAATCGCCTCTCGTCCGCCAGCTATGCCCAGCCAAGGGTCGTTGCGTTCCGCCTCGAACACTGCGGGATTGGTGAGCGACACGTCGAGACCCGGCGAAATGAGCACATGCCGTGACGGCAGGGACAGTCCTTCTTCGGCGGCCATCATGGTCAGCACCACAGCCATGTTGCCGCCGGCGGAATCGCCCATGAAGACGATGTCCTCGGCCTCCGTCTCGGCGAGCATCTGCCGGTAAACATCGCCAACCATTCCGAACATGGCGTGGAAATCATGTTCGGGGGCGATTGGATAGATCGGCACCGTGATTGCGTAGCCCAACCGATCCGCCATGTCGGCAATCAGGTGCCAATGATAGGGCGTGATTTCAAAGACATAGGCGCCGCCGTGCAAGTAGAGAATCCGCTTCTGTTCGCCGGACTTGGGTGGGATTTCGTATACGGGGAAGCCATCGACCGTATGCATCTCGATGTCGAGACGCTGGTGTAGCGAGGCGGGCGGCCGGTGGTTCTCGGTCTTGCGCGCGGCCGCGATCCAGCGCTGCAGATTTTCCGGACTGGCAAATGCCTGCTTACGGCTGTGCCGCAAGACAAAAGACACGACATGGCTTTTCAAACTTGGCATGCGAATACACGAACTTCGGCCAAAGCCGACTAAGAGAACCCCCTAAATCGAAAGATTGTGCCGTGGCTGAAAATGTCAAGATTTGCGCCCGCGTCTACACGGCGGTTTGATCCGCGCCGCAGTCGTCAGCGACGCGGTAAAGTGCGGCTCGCAGCCGGTTGCTGGTGGTCGCCGGAGACATGCGAGGTCCCCGGCGCATGCCGAGCAATTTGCATTTGTCGGCGAAGGTCATCAGCGCGCGGCGCTCCAGATAGCGCTGCTGAGGGATGCCCTTTCACTGGATCGCGGCGACACCGGCCAGCCGATGTCCTTCTGGATTTCGGGCGGCAGGCTGTTCAGCAGGCGCCGCGCCTTGCTGCGGTCATGGGCTTGTCTGATGGCGGTGCCATAGCGGCTCAGGCTTTCGAGCATTGACATCGTTGTCTCCCCTGGAGCGTTGCAGCGGCTGAAAGATATTTCCTGCCTGCCGTTCGATGCCGGTTGAATGCGCCTGCCATGTATCTGGCGAATTTCACGAAAACAGCGTTTTGGTTTCCGGATCAGACGATCCGGAAACATTTGCATGCAAATGAGTTTCGAAAGGTGTTGGCGGGGGCGGGCCGCTTATTCCCGTCCACGCCTCCGCCCCTCGTGGCCTTCGCGCGAACGCCGGCGCGGAGCGGCGTCGCCGGCAACGCCATCCTCGCTGACCGTCTTGCGCGGCGGCAGTTTCACCGCTGCCGACAGTTTCGGGAACGGATCGACCTTGTTGGGCAGCGCCATGGCGTAGACGAAATGCTCCTGGAATTTCGGTTCCAGCGCCGTCTCGATCTTCTCGATCTTGCTGACCGTGTCCTCGATCTCGCGGCGGTAGCCGCGATTGAGCAGCGCCATGCGCGCGCCGGCACCGGCGGCGTTGCCGACCGCCGAGACCTTGTCGAGGTCGCAATCCGGGATCAGGCCCAGCACCATGGCGTATTTCGGATCGATGAAGGAGCCGAAGGCGCCGGCGAAATGGATGCGGTCGACATGCTCGGTGTTCTGCTTTTCCATCAACAGCTTGGTGCCGGCATAAAGCGCTGCCTTGGCAAGCTGGATGGCGCGCACATCGGTCTGGGTGATGGTGATCTTCGGCCCATCTTCCGTCAATGCGGCGGAGCCGTCCTTCAGCACATAGGAGAAGGTGCGGCCGTTGGCCGTAACGCGTGGCGAGCGCGCCGAAAGCCCGCCGTCGATGACGCCGTCCTCGGAAATGATGCCGGCGAGATACATCTCCGCCACCACTTCGATGATGCCGGAGCCGCAGATGCCGGTGACGCCGGTCGCCTGGACGCTTTCCAGGAAGCCCGGCTCGTCGGACCACAGTTCAGAGCCGATGACGCGGTATTTTGGTTCAAGCGTATCGGGATCGATGCGCACGCGCTCGATGGCGCCGGGCGCTGCTCGCTGGCCGCCGGAGATTTCGGCGCCCTCGAAGGCAGGGCCGGTGGGCGAGGAGGCCGCAACCACCCGCTGGCGATTGCCGAGCACGATCTCGGCATTGGTGCCGACATCGACGATCAGCATCATCTCGTCCTGGCGATGCGGGCCTTCCGACAGCGTCACCGCCGCCGCATCCGCACCGACATGGCCGGCGATGCAAGGCAGCATATAGAGCCTGGCGCCCTGGTTGAGCTTGAGGCCGATGTCGGATGCCTTGATGTGCACCGCGCCCGAAACGGCGAGCGCAAAGGGCGCGCCGCCAAGCTCGGTCGGATCGATGCCGAGGAACAGATGGTGCATGATCGGATTGCCGACGAAGACGCTGTCCAGGATGTCGTTGCGCTGGACATTGCCTTCGGCGCAGACCTTGTCGACGAGACCCGAGATCGCCTCGCGCACGGCGACCGTCATGCCCTCGCGGCCGTCCGGGTTCATCATCACATAGGAGACGCGGCTCATCAGATCCTCGCCGAAGCGGATCTGCGGGTTCGAGGTGCCCGACGAGGCGGCGACGCGGCCCGACAGCAGCGACACCAGATGCATGGCGATGGTGGTCGAGCCGATATCGCAGGCCAGCCCATAGGCTTCGTTCTTGAGGCCGGGCCAAAGTGCTACGACGCGCGCTGTCTCAGAGTCGGCATCCTTGTAGATGGCGGCGGTCGCGGTCCAGTTGCCCTTGCGCAGGATGCCTTGCACCTGCGGCAGCAGATAAAAATCGAAATCGAGGCTTTTCAAACCCCAATCGTGCATCAGCGCGATCTTCAGCCGGTCGAGATCACCAAGCGGCTTGTGCATGTCGGGTTCTTCGATCTCGACATAGCACATGCGGATCGCCGCATCGCGGGCGATGACCCTGGTGTCGGCATCCTTGCGGATGGTCTGCGCGTTGATGACCGTATCCTGCGGCACGTCGATGACGAGGTCGCCGAGGATTTGTGCCGAGCAGGAGAGGCGACGCCGTTCGGGTAGGCCGCGGACGCGCTCATAGCGCTCTTCCTTGGCGCCCTTGGGCGTGATGTGGTCGTTGGAGGAGGTGATCTTGTGCTTGGCGAAATTGCCTTCCTGCACTTCGATCTGGCAACGCCCGCAAGTGGCGCGTCCGCCGCACACACTTTCGACATAGACGCCGAGCTGGCGCGCGGCATCGAGCACCGGGGTGCCGACAGGAAACCGCCCGCGCTTGCCCGACGGCATGAACAGCACGAGCGGGTCGGTGATGTTTGCAGGTGAATTCATTTTTAGCTGATGCCACCGTTCACAAAGCTACCATACAGATGAATGTGGGCTCGCTTTCCGGGAAAAAACGCGTCTTCCTTGTCACGCCACTCGAATTCCAAATCACAACGCCAGTCAAAATACTTGCAAAGACGCTGCACTATTTTCATCGCATCTTCAGCTGAAACCCCTTGGTACGAGTATTTCTTTTCGGCGAGATACTTGTAACCCTCGTCTTCTTTTCTACCATTTTTCAAGTTGGCGCCGGATACTTTTCTCAACTCATCGAGATCATTCAGCTTTTCCAATGCCGCATTCAAAGCGACCACAAGGAAAGCGTCCCAAGCCTTCTTTTCGGGTGACTTCCCGTCCAGATTTCCATCCAAAAATTTCGCATGAGTTAGAGGAGGGATCTCCGTAAACATCATCGGCAACGGGTTGGCTTCAGTCCCCTTTTTTTGGTCGGAATGGCCAGAATATCGATCGAGCAATCGCCCTATAACCGTGGCTGGAGTGTCAACAAACGGCTCGGCAAGCGCCTTTAGGCGTTCGTAGTCAGCGTCCGAAATTTCGATACGTTGCATCAAAACCTCCTTCAAGTTACGGAAGGGGTCTATATGGAAATATGAGTAGGCACAATCCATATTTTCATATTTCTATTAAATCATCAAATTCCATATTGAATCGCTATCCTCGACCCATCCGGGCCTCACGACCGCCACGGCGGCGGCCGCCATTGCCGGCGCCGTCGCCCGGCGCATTGACCTGAGTCGGGGCGGCGACCGCCTGGCCGCCTTCGGCCGGCTTATAATCCTTGTAGGTGCGGATCCAGTTGGTGCAGTTCTCGTCGGTGCCGTTCAGCACATTGGCGCCGCGCACGGCTTCCATTTCCTGCGGCCGCACCGGGTTCATGATGGCCGAGGTCATGCCGGCGCCGATCACCATCGGGATGAAGGCGGCGTTGATGCCGTGGCGATGCGGCAGGCCGAAAGAGATGTTGGACAGGCCGCAGGTGGTGTTGACCTTGAGCTCTTCACGCAGGCGACGCAGCAGCGCGAAGACCTGGCGGCCGGCATCGCCCAGCGCGCCGATCGGCATGACCAGCGGGTCGACGACGACGTCATGCGCCGGAATGCCGAAATCGGCGCAGCGCTCGACGATCTTCTTGGCGACGGCGAAACGCACGTCCGGGTCCATCGAAATGCCGGTTTCGTCGTTGGAGATGGCGACGACCGGCACGTTGTACTTCTTGACCAGCGGCAGGATGGCTTCGAGCTTTTCTTCCTCGCCGGTGACGGAGTTGACCAGCGGGCGGCCCTTGGCAACCTTGAGTGCGGCTTCGATCGCGGCGGTGACGGAACTGTCGATCGACAGCGGCAGGTCGACCAGCCCTTGCACGATCTCCAGCGTCTGCACCAAGAGGCCGGGTTCGGTCTCGTTCGGGTTGACCGAGGTGACGCCGGCATTGACGTCGAGCATGGTGGCGCCACAGGCTGCCTGCTCGAGTGCGTCCCGGATCACGGTCTCGAAATTGCCCGCGATCATCTCGGCGGCCAGCTTCTTGCGGCCGGTCGGGTTGATGCGTTCGCCGATCACGCAGAACGGCTGGTCGAAGCCGATGATGATTTCTCGTGTCGCCGAAGCGACGATGGTACGGGTCATAAATTCTCTCCGCCGTGATATAAAGATTTCTTTATATCGTTGTCTGGTTTCGTTCAAGCGAATGGGTGGCCGTCCGCGCCGTCAGTGCGCGGTCTTCACCATATCCACCTGCGTTTCGGTAATATCGTCGTGCAGTATGTGCTCGAGCCGATCGGCGACCATCTGGTCGTCGCGGCGGATCTCGCGTTTCCACGGCTGGCGGCCCTTCAGCACGCCCGATTCATCGACGATCTCGGCGACATATTCCTCCTGCCGGTAGGCCATCACATGGACGCCGGAAACGCCTGATATTTCCTTCACCTCGTTGATGATGTCGATGCAGAGCTGCTTGCCCTCCTTCTTCTGATCCTGGGCGCCTTCCAGCCGCTTGATGACGGAATCGGGAATATGGATGCCCGGCACGTTCGAGCGGATCCACTTGGCCGTCTTGGCCGAGGCGAGCGGCCCGACGCCAACCAGGATGAAGCATTTTTCGGTATAGCCGAGGTCGCGCACCTTTTGCATGTAGGTGCGGAACATGGGCACGTCGAAGCAATACTGGCTCTGTACGAATTGCGCGCCGGCGGCGATCTTCTTGCCCAGCCGGTGCGGGCGGAAGTCGATCGGCGGCGCGAACGGATTGATCGCAGCACCCAGGAAAAGCTGCGGCGGCGTCGTCAGCTTGCGGCCGGACAGGAACTTGCCGTTGTCGCGCATGATGCGGCAGGTTTCCAGGAGCGACATACAGTCGAGATCGAACACCGGCTTGGCGCCGGGCTGGTCTCCGGCCTGCACGCCGTCACCTGTCAGGCACAGCATGTTGGCGACGCCCATCGCAGCCCCGCCCAGCACGTCGCCCTGGATGGCGATGCGGTTCTTGTCGCGGCAGGCGATCTGCATGATCGGCGCATAGCCCATGCGCGTCAAAAGTGCGCAGATGCCGACCGAGGACATGTGGCAGTTGGCGCCCGATGCGTCGACGGCGTTGATGGCGTCGACCCAGCCGTCGAAGATTTTCGCCCTGTTGTAGACGTCTTCCGGATCGGCGCTGTCGGGCGGGTTGAGCTCCGTCGTCACAGCGAACTCGCCGCGCCGCAGTACGCGCTCCAGCCGACCGCGCGAGGTGTGGCCGGGCAGGGGTTCGAGCGGCAGGTGGATGCCGGCCGGGTTTTCGTCGCGCTGGCGGCCGATCATGCCGACGCCCCGGTGCTGGCCGCCTCATTCTTGGCGGCAGCGGCGGCTTCGCGCGCGGTGGCCGCCTGCGCGGTCACCCGCAGCCAGGCCGAGGTTTCACGCAGCGACTGGTCGACCGGCTTCTGCACGGTCAGGATCCTGTCGCTGTGCACCATGTTCTGCGAGCCTTCCCAGGCCTTGACCCAGACGCAGGGCATATCGGGCTCGACCTCGCAATTGCCGTTGGCGCGGACACCGCCGCAAGGGCCGTTGCGCAATTGCTTGGGGCAGTTCATCGGGCAAGACATGCCTGTCGAGGACAAGATGCACTGGCCGCACATGCGGCAGTCGAACATGAAGCCCTTGACGCGCTTCTCGACAAATTTGATCGGCCCTTCGACACGGCCATAGCCTATGCCTTTCCATAAGGGATGGAGGAGCAGGAACATGTCGGCGAATTTGGCGTAGAACCATTCGAGTAATCGCGAGTGCCGCACCGACCATAATCTGACCGCGAAGGAACGCTGCACGCGCCGCTGCGGCGATACGTCGGCCGGCTTGTAGTCGGATTTCGGCGCTGCCTTCTTGACCAGAGTGGCCTGGGTAACAGCCGGCCTCTCCTTGGCAGGAATGGTTTCAGACATTTTCTTTGCCGCCCGCCTTGACCAGAGCGACCAGCCGCTCGCGGTCATATCTCGTGTCGATGTCGTTGAATGCCTTCTCGACTTCGGCTTCGAGGTCGTCGCCGACCGGAATGGGATCGGCTTTGCGCCATTCGGCCAGATAGTCGTCTGTACCGCCGGCGCCGGTGCGCATGGCGCACATGTCGATCGCCTCGGTAAAGCGCAGCGGCAGTTCGCGCTTGGCGTTCTGCCGGCCCTTCTTGACGATCACCTGGGCAGGGATGTCGCGCCAGTAGACGACGATCAGATCGGCCATGAATTCTCACTCCTCGAACTATCGAGCATTGCCGCAAGCGCAGTGGTGCCGCTTGTTATGGGACGACGCGCGCGCATTCAAAAGCGACGCATATCGATGTCGTAAAATGAAAGGTGGGTTTATTCGTTTGCGGCGTGTGCCGGCGCCCGGTCCAGCGCGTCGGAAACGCTGGCGCGCAGTATGCCGTCCAGGACGAAAAACGCGCTACCAGATGCCAGTTCTGAGGCCCGTCCAGACGTAGAACCAGATCGTCGGATGATACCAGAGTTTCGAAGGCAGGCCGGGATCGATCGTCGTGAGTTTTCCAGCCAGTGCATCGCTGACAGCCTCGACGCAGATGTCGCGCGAGAACGCCGTCTGGCGTAGCGCGTGACTTGAGATGGTGTCGCCTTTTTTCGATCTGCCGCGCGCCTGCTTCAGCACGCCACCAGTGTCGACGCCAGCGTCGACGAGGTGGACAGTCGTGCCGAAATTCTGCGCATCGCCTGATACCAGAGCCCAATAGCCGCCATTCATGCCGCGATATTTCGGCGTGATGCCCGCATGGTAGTTGAGCACCGGGCAGGGCATTTTGCTCAGCATCTCAGCCGAGATTAGTCGGCAACCGTTGAGCAGCACAACGCCTGGCCGGATCTTCTGGATCGCCTGCAGGCACTCAAGCCCATTGGCCGAGGCTACCGGGATGATCTCCTGGCCTGGTCGCGGCTCAACCTCCAGCTTCTCCTCGGCAATCAGTCGCGCGCTATGGCCGGCCAGGAATCGCTTGCCCAACCTACTCAGTACCATCGTGCCAAGCTGGCCGATGGCGGAAATCCAGCCTTGGCGGCGAGCCCGGCCACGCAGCAATTGCTTTTTGGATTCAGGCGTTTCGAGGACGACGCTGACAGGACCTACGCGGTCGGCGATCGCATTGATCATAGCCCAGACATGCTGGCCGCCTCCGGTGACGACCACGATCGGACGCGTATTGGATTCTGATGCTGCCATGGATCTTGCCCCCTCCAAGCAACCGTTCTCGACAATAGACGGGATGCTAGGGTGTCCGGGTTAATCCTTGGTGATGAGCTCTTCGATACACAGTCAGCGCTTGAATTCGATGATATCGAGCTTCGATTCATAGTAGGGCGCCGGAAATTCGATGCGCCATTCCTTGGCGCTGTTGCGGAAGGCGTAGCCGACCTGGTCGGTTTGCGGACCGCTGCCATAGGGCTTTGCCGGATCGCTGTTGACATAGAAGGAGCCGAGAAAGATCGCGCGTTTCTCGCCATCGTCGAAGAAACGGCCCCTGGTGCGCTGCGAGCCGCTGATCTTCTCCAGCCGCCAGCCGGAACCGTCATCGGTCACCTTGCACTTGAACCAGCCATAGATGACGAGCGGCAAAGGTCCGCCGGCCTTGATGGTGCGGCACTGCCAGTTGCCGGTCAGGTCCTTGTCGGAAAAGGCCACCAGAGGCTTTGCCAACAGGGCATCGAGTTGCTTGACCTCGGCCGGGTTGCCTGTCTTCGCCTCGGCAAGGGCTGCCTTGCGGGTCTCGCCATATTTGTCGAGCCGCGTCTTGTCGGCCGGGGTGATGAGTTTCTGTATCTCGCCGTCGGCATGGGCGGGCAGGGCCAAACAGAGGAGGCCGAGTGCAGCTATCAAGAGGCGAGGGGTCATCAGTGCGTTTCCATGGCTGGCAGTCTGTTTGCTTGTGGCGCACACCTTACCCGTCCACGGCGGCCTGTCATCTAGCCTTGAGTCATCGCGGGGCAAGAATTGCTTCAGGCGCCTGCAGCCGCCTGCGCCATCCCGGCCGTCAGGTCGCCATAACCGGTGGCGCGGCGTTCATAGACGAGACCGAGCATTCTGGCGGCTTTTTCGGCGACCTTGTCGAGTTCCGGATCGTTGGTCTGGGCGAGGTAGATCAGCTTCTCGTAATTGCCGAAATAGTCCTTGATCAACTCCGGGTGCTTGTCGAGGCCGAGCGGTTTCATGAAGAAAGCGTCGAACTGCCGGCAGAGGAAGTCGGTCATGTAGAACGACATCATGTCGTCGTCTGCGACTTTCGCATAGGCCTCCATGCCCTGGTAGAAGGCGAAGCAATGCGGGCCGGCCATGCGCTCGACGCCATGCTTCTCGCAGATGCGGTCGAGCAGACCGCCGGTGCCGCAATCGGCATAGCCGACGAAGATGTTGCTGTAGCCTTCCGTCTTGGCTTTTTCGATCGCCTTGTCCATGGCCGGTGCGATGCGGTCCGGGTAGAAATGGAATTCCGCCGGCAGGCAGGTCAGGTCGAGGTGATCCAGCCCGAGCTGTTCCTTGACGGCCAGAACTTCGCGCGCAATCATCCCGCAGGCGATGACGAGCAGCCTGTCGTCTTGATTCGGTTTCGTTTTTTGCGTCTTGGCCATGGAACCAGTCGAGCGGCTTTCGTTGTTGTGGCGCTAATTTATCTGTTGAGGGAGACACCGTCCATGAAACTGCTGCGCATCACGCCGATTGCCATCCTGGCCTGCGCCTTGGCCCTTGCGGCCTGCGCGAACACCGTCCGTGGCGTCGGCAGGGATGTCAAATCGACGGCCAAGGCGGTCGAGGACACCGTCACCAAGCCCTGATCCGCACGCGGCCACCTCATCATCTGGTAACAAAAAAGCCGCGCTGCAAGGGCGCGGCTTCTCCTGTCGTCCAGGCCGAATTGGCCAATCAGGCCGAAGCGCGCACATTGTGCTTGCGCTTCATGAAGTCCTTGGCGGTCTCGACCGCCACCGCCGCGTCGCGGCAATAGGCATCGGCGCCGACGGCCTTGCCGAATTCCTCGTTCAGCGGTGCGCCGCCGACCAGCACGACATAATCGTCGCGGATGCCCTTTTCCTTCATCGTGTCGATGACGACCTTCATATAGGGCATGGTCGTGGTCAGCAGTGCGGACATGCCGATGATGTCGGGCTGGTGCTGTTCGATCGCATCGAGATATTTCTCGACCGCATTGTTGATGCCGAGATCGATGACGTCGAAGCCAGCGCCCTCCATCATCATGCCGACAAGGTTCTTGCCGATATCGTGGATGTCGCCCTTGACGGTGCCGATGACCATCTTGCCTTGCTTGGGCGCGCCGGTGGCGGCGAGCAGCGGGCGCAGGATGAACATGCCCGCCTTCATCGCATTGGCGGAAAGCAGCACTTCCGGCACGAACAGGATGCCGTCGCGAAAATCCTCGCCGACGATGCGCATGCCTTCGACCAGCGCCTCGGTCAGCACCTTGTAAGGCGCCCAGCCGCGCTCGAGCAGGATGTTGGTGCCTTCTTCGATCTCTTCCTTCAGCCCGTCATAGAGATCGTCGTGCATCTGCTGCACCAACTCGTCGTCGGAAAGTTCGGAAAGGATGATCTCGTCGTCGGACATTTGTATCGAGCTCCTGCCGGCATCGCGACCATGTCGCAAGGCACATATCTTCGCGTTCATACCTAACCCGCTGAGGGCATGTATCCATAGCTGATTTGCGACTTCCCGCAAAAGGAAAGCGACCGTAACTCTCTTGGAATTCTTGTCGATTTTGCGACAGGCGTTGGCGCTGGCGGGCCGTTTCGAATAGGGTGCATGGCTACGATCTGGCAAGAAGCGGCGAGAGCAGCCGCTATGGATTCCAGACAAGAACAGATTCAGGGAAGAACACCATGAGCGAACACGCGGCAGTCGATCAGGAAGCGTCAAACGCGCGACGTGGGCGCGGCGCCAGCGGCGGGGCTGCTGCCCGGCGGGCCGCGCGTTCGGGCGGAGGCCCGGGCACGCAGCTCACCTACATCAAGCGCAAGATCAACGTTTACGAGGTGCTGGACGAGGAAGGCCTGGCGCTGATCGAGAAGAACACCGACACGGTTCTCGAGGAGATCGGCATCATCTTTCGCGACGATGCAGAAGCGCTGCAACTGTGGAAAGAGGCCGGCGCCGACGTCAAGGGCGAGCGCGTGCATTTCCCGAAGGGGCTGTGCCGTTCGCTGCTCAAGACCGCACCGTCCGTCTACACCCAGCACGCCCGCAATTCCGAGCGTTCGGTGCAGATCGGTGGCAATGCCACCGTGTTCGCGCCGGTCTATGGCCCGCCCTTCGTGCGTGACCTCGACGGTGTCAGGCGCTACGCGACGATCGAGGATTTCCAGAATTTCGTTAAGCTCGCCTATATGGCGCCGTCGATCCACCATTCGGGCGGCACGGTATGCGAGCCGGTCGATGTGCCGGTCAACAAGCGCCACCTCGACATGATCTACAGCCACATCAAATATTCCGATAAGCCGTTCATGGGCTCGGTGACCGCGCCGGAACGCGCCGAGGACACCGTCGCCATGGCCAAGATCGTGTTCGGCGACGATTTCGTCGAGAACAACACGGTGCTGACCAGCCTGATCAACGCCAACTCGCCGATGGTGTTCGACGAGACCATGCTCGGTGCGCTGAAGGTCTATGCGCGCCACAACCAGGCCTGCATCGTCACGCCGTTCATCCTCGCCGGCGCGATGAGCCCGGTGACGGTTGCCGGCACGCTGACGCAGGTTCTGGCCGAAGTGCTGGCCGGCGCCTCGTTCACGCAGCTCATCCGGCCAGGCGCGCCGGTGCTGTTCGGTACCTTCGCCTCGTCGATCTCGATGCAGTCGGGGGCGCCGACCTTCGGCACGCCGGAGCCGTCGCTGGTTTCCTATGGCGCCGCACAACTGGCGCGCCGTCTCGGCCTGCCGTTCCGCACCGGCGGCTCGCTCTGCGCGTCCAAGGTTCCGGATGCACAAGCGGCTTATGAAAGCGCCAACACGCTGAACTCGACCATCCTGGCCGGCACCAATTTCGTGCTGCACTCGGCCGGCTGGCTCGAGGGCGGGCTAGCCTCCTGCTACGAAAAGTTCATGATGGACATCGACCAGCTCGGCATGACGCAGAAATTCTCCGAAGGCGTCGACCTGTCGGAAAACGGCCAGGCGATGGACGCCATCCGCCAGGTCGGGCCGGGCAGCCACTATCTCGGCTGCGACCACACCCAGGCCAACTTCCAGACCGCCTTCTACCGCTCCAACATCGCCGACAACAATTCCTACGAGCAGTGGCTGGCCGAAGGCGAGAAGACCGCGCCGCAGCGCGCCAACGAACTCGCCCGCCGCTGGCTGGAAAGCTATGAGGCGCCGCATCTCGATCCGAGCATCGACGAAGCGTTGAAGGACTTCATCGCCAAGAAGAAGGGGTCGATGCCCGACGCCTTCACTTGAAAGGAGCCCGAGTCAGGCGGGGCTAAAGTCGCCAACATCATCCACAAGGAAGTCTGGCGGAGCGCGTTCTCCGATCCGGACAAGAAGGGATGATTACGCCCGCCGGCAGCGTTGACCGCATTGCTGCGGCGCTTCTCGCCAACGGCCTTGTTCTTCGCGGCGGCTTCAATTTTACGCCAAGCGATGTGCCGCCAACGGGATCATCGGGTGCGCCGGCAGCGGCCGTCCTGCTGGTGGGGCAGGCGGGCGCGGCACCCTGGCCGCATTTCCTGCGTTGGTGGGAGCAACAGCCACAGGCAATCGCCAATCCGCTCGACACATGGTCGCGCGAAGTGATCGGCGCCGTGGCGCAGGATTTTGGCGCACGGGCGATTTCTCCGTCGGACAAGCCCTATCTGCCGTTCCAGCAATGGGCGATGCGGGCGGAGGGGCTGAAACCGTCGCCGCTCGGCATCCTCATGCATCCGCGCTACGGGCTATGGCATGCCTACCGCGGTGTGCTGCTGTTTGACGACGAAATTCCAGTTCAAGTTGCCGAGGCAGCGCCTCACCTTTGCGATAGCTGCGTCGAGAAACCCTGCCTGAAATCCTGCCCGGTCGACGCCTATTCCGCGCAAGGATTCGCTTATCAATCCTGCCTCGCGCATGTGGGGGGAGCGCATGGCGAACCCTGCCGCAGCGGCGGTTGCCTCGATCGCAATGCGTGCCCCTATGGCGCGGGGTATCGCTATCCGCCGGAGGTCCAGGCGTTTCACATGGCGAGCTTCGCACGAGCCACCAGCTGATCCGTTCCCATTGCGTGGTGCTCGTTGGCTTCGATGAGCATCTTGACGGCAGCTAGAAGCAGGCCTATTCATCAAGTCATCTGATGACTTATGAATAGGCCTATGCAACCCGCCACCAGAACCAATCTCACCGACAGCGCCACCAGCAGCCTGCGTGCGGAGATCGTCAGCGGCCGCTGGGGCGTCGGCGAGCGCATTCCCAATGAGGCAGCCCTGACCGACCTTCTGTCGGTCAGCCGCGGCACGGTGCGCGAGGCGGTGCGGGTGTTGGTCTCGCAAGGATTGCTGGATACGCGCCAGGGCTCGGGCACATATGTGCGCTCTACCGTCGATGCCTCTGCCGCGCTCGACCGGGTCAAGCGCACCGGCCTGCGCGATCAGTGGGAGGCGCGGGCGGCGCTCGACCTGGAGGCGGCACGGCTCGCCGCCATGCGCCACACGCCAGCCGATCTTGAGACGATGCGGCAACTGCTTGCCGAACGCGGCACCGTCGCGGGCGGCGGAAGCGATGCCTTCATCCGGCGCGATCTCGCTTTCCACAAATCGGTTGTCGCGGCGTCCGGCAACAAAGCGATGATGGAGCTCTACGACTTCTTCACCGCCGCCATCACCGAGACCATCCATGCCACCATCGACGGCGATCTGCCCGAGCCGGACCACCAGGCGCATGCGGCTATCGTCGACGCCATTGCCGCGAGCAATCCCGAGCGCGCCGTTGCCGCCGTTCGCGCCTTCATGGCGCCGGTGCTTGCCCAACTTGAAAGACTGCTTTCGCAATGAACCAGAGTTTTCGTCAGCCTGACCCGACGGCGCAATCCGCCGCCATCGAGGGTCTGGAACTCATCGATGCCGAGGCCGACAGCCTGCCCGTGCCGCAGCCGCCTGAACTGCGCAGCCGTGCGGCGCGCATCGTGCTTGGCGCGAGCCTTGTGCTGATCGCCTTCAGCCTGCGGCCGCTGTTTTCCAGCCTGTCGGTACTGCTGCCCGAGGTGATGCAGGCAACCGGACTCTCGACGACGGGCGCCAGCCTGCTGACGACGCTGCCCGTTCTGTGCCTGGGTCTGTTCGCGCCCTTCGCGCCAAGACTTGCCCAGCGCTATGGAGCCGAGCGCACTTTGCTCGGGGCGCTCACCTTGCTGGTGCTGGGAACCGGCCTGCGCTGGTTCGGTACGGTTCCCCTGCTGTTTGTCGCCACCTTCCTTGCCGGCGGCGCCATTGCCATCGGCAATGTGCTGCTGCCGGGCCTGGTGAAGCGAGATTTCGCCGACAAGGCCGCCGTCATGACCGGGCTCTACACCATGGCGCTCTGTGCCGGCTCGGCGGCCGCCGCCGGCTTCACACTGCCGATCGAGCATTTTGTCACCGGTTCATGGTCCGGGGCACTTGCTGCCTGGGCGGTGCCTACACTGGTCGTGCTTTTGATCTGGATTCCGCAGGCGCTGGGCAGCCGTCGGCAGGTCAGTCATCGGGGCTTTCGCGTCGTTGGTCTCTGGCGCGATCGCCTGGCTTGGCAGGTGACGCTGTTCATGGGCCTGCAGTCGGCACTTGCCTATTGCATCTTCGGTTGGCTGGCGCCGATCCTGCGCGAGCGTGGCTTCGATGCGGCCACCGCCGGCGCCATGGTTTCGGTGTCTGTCATGGCGCAGGTCATCACCTGCCTCGCCGTGCCGTCCTTCGCGATGCGGCTGAAAGACCAGCGCGGCATCAATGTGGCGCTCGTTGCCACGGCGGTGATCGCGCTGCTCGGCATTCTGTTCGCACCGACCTCGACCGTGCTGTTCTGGGCGATCCTGCAAGGCATCGGGCAGGGCGGCCTGATCGCGGCTGCCATGAGCCTAATCGTGCTGCGTTCGCCGGATTCGCATGTCGCCGCGCATCTTTCAGGCATGGCGCAAGGCGTCGGCTATGTGCTGGCGGCATTCGGCCCGCTGCTGGTGGGCCTGATCCGCGACTGGACCGGCAGTTTTTCGGGAACGGCGTTCCTGTTCGTCGCGCTCGGGCTTGGCGTAGCCATTATGGGGCTCGGTGCCGGCCGCGCGCTGCATGTCGGTGCGCGGACGGTGCGAGAAGGCTAGCAATAGCGTCACGCAATCCCGCACGAAATTTTGACTGCCATGCTCAGGGAGCGCCTTGCCGTATAGGCTTGCACGGATATGTATCGCGCATCTGTCGAACGGAGCGAGCGATGACGAAACACGACCTTCAGATCAAGACCAGGAATGGTGTTGCCAATGCCGGGCTTTTCCGCTCGGCAAACGCATCTCCTGCCAAGGCCGGCGTCATTCTCTATCAGGACGCCTTTGGTCCGCGGCCGGCGCTCGACAGTATGGCCGAGCGGCTGGCGAATGAAGGCTATGCGGTGCTGGTGCCCGACCTGTTTTACCGCAATGCGCCTTACGGGCCGTTCGACGCCAAGACCGCCTTCGCCGAGGAAAAGACCAAAATCCCGCTGATGGCGCTGGTCACCGGCACGACGCAGGAGATGACCATCAGCGACAGCGGTGCGTTCCTCGATGCGCTTGCTGCCGAGGGCATTACCGGGCCGATCGGCACCATCGGCTATTGCATGGGCGGCGGTCGATCATTGAATGCGGCTGCAACCTATCCCGAACGGATAAAAGCGGCCGCAAGCTTCCATGGCGGCAATCTCGCCAGCGACGCCGCCGACAGCCCGCATCGCAAGGCAGCCTCGATCAAGGCGCGCGTCTATGTCGGCACATCCGGCGTCGACAGGAGTTTCCCGCCGGAACAGTCGGCGCGCCTGGCCGAGGCGCTCAGGGTTGCGGAAGTAGATCATGTCATCGAGAACTATGCCGGCATGGCGCATGGCTGGTGCGTGCCCGATCATAGCGTTTTCAATGCCGCGGGCGCCGAACGCCACTGGAAGCGCTTGACGATGCTGTTCGCAGAGACGCTGATCTGAGCCTTTGCTTGGCTGTTCTTGCCTGTTGGCTGTCCGCCCCGTTCGCGGTATCAGGCAGCACAAATGCGCTGCGCCGGATGAGTGGGCCGAGCGGGAACGAACAGCCTGATGCAATCCTATGATGTCGTGATCATCGGCACGGGTGCCGCCGGAATGATGTGCGCCGTGGAGGCGGCCAAGCGCGGCCGTTCTGTGCTGATCCTCGATCATGCGGCGGCGCCTGGCGAGAAGATCCGCATCTCCGGCGGGGGCCGGTGCAATTTCACCAACATCCATGCCAGCCCGAAGAATTTTCTGTCGGGCAATCCGCATTTCTGCATTTCGGCGCTCAGCCGCTATACGCAACGCGATTTCATCGCCCTCGTCGAACGCCACCGCATCGCCTATCACGAAAAGACGCTTGGGCAGTTGTTCTGCGACGGCTCCGCACGCCAGATCATCGACATGCTGGTCTCGGAAATGCAGGACAAGGGCGCCGAACTGGTGCTGTCGACCAGCGTTGAGGATGTCCGCAAAATCGTGGAGGGGTTTGTGCTCACTCTCTCCACGGGCACGATTAGCTGCCAGTCTCTGGTCGTGGCCTGCGGCGGCAAGTCGATCCCCAAGATGGGGGCGACCGGTTTCGGCTACGAGCTTGCCGAACGGTTTGGGCTTGCCATCGTCGAAACGCGGCCGGCGCTGGTGCCGCTGACCTTTGACGCAAACACGCTCGAAGGGCTCGCGCCGCTGGCCGGCAACGCCGTCGACGCGGAAGTCGCCTGCGGCAAGACGCAGTTCTCCGAAGCGATGCTGTTCACGCATCGCGGCGTCAGCGGACCATCCATCCTGCAAATCTCGTCCTATTGGCGCGAGGGCGACGAAATCCGCATCGCCATGCTGCCGGGAGTTGATGTGGCGGACCTCATTCGTAGTGCCAAGCGCGGTAATGGGCGGCAGGCGGTGCAGACCGTGCTGGCAAATCACCTGCCGAAGCGGCTGGCGCAGTCGATCGCCGAACGCACCGGGATCGATGGCAACCTCGCCGATCTTGCGGACGCCCAGATCAAAACCATAGCTGCCGCAGTCAATGACTGGCGCATCAAGCCTGCCGGTTCTGAGGGCTACCGCACCGCCGAAGTGACACTGGGCGGGGTCGACACCAACGGGCTGGACCAGAAGACGATGCAGGCGAAATCCGTGCCGGGCCTGTTTTTCATCGGCGAAGTCGTCGATGTCACGGGTTGGCTGGGCGGTTATAATTTCCAGTGGGCATGGTCGTCGGGCTGGGTGGCAGGCCAGGCAGCATAGACTTACTTCCGTGGCTTCGCCCCAGTAGCTGCCGGCGCCTTTTTCTTCTTTTTGGCCTTGTTGTAATCGATGGCGGCACGGACGAGCTCTTTCAAAGCGCTCTCATTGAGCGTGTCGCCCTTGAACACATCGATAGCCCGCCACACCTTGCCGCCAAAACCATTGTTGAACAGCCTGTCGGGATCCGGCAGGCTGGCGCCATGGGAAAAGGTCAGCTTCACCTTGTCCTTGTGGGCGTTGCCGACCACGATGTTGCCGTCGAGGCACCATACCGGGCTGCCCATCCACTTCCACTCCTCGATGATGTCCGGGTCGGCTGCAAGGATGGTCTTGCGGATGTCGGCGAGCGTCTCGCCGCGCCAGTCCGAGAGACCGGCGATCAGCTGGTCGATCTGTTGCGAGGGGGTCATTTGGTGTCTCCTGTGCGTCGACGCGTTCAACCGCTGCCTGTCACCAGCGCGCCAGTTGGGTAATCTGAACGAGGTTGCCGCAGCTGTCGTTCAGCTGGGCGATGGTTGAACCGGTCACCTCGGTCGGCGGCATGGTGAACGCGCCACCCTTCGCCTTGATGCGCTCGTAGTCGCCCTTGACGTCGTCGGTGAAAAACATGACCGCAGGCTGACCCTGCTGGAAGATGGCTTCCTGATAGGCTTTGGCGGCCGGGTTGTCGTTGAGCGCGAGCTGCAGTTCGGTTCCATCAGGCTCTTCAGCCGAGGTCACTGTCAGCCAGCGATAGGGCCCGTTGCTGAAATCGGCCTTCTTGGTGAAGCCCAGCACGTCGGTGTAGAAGCGCAATGCGTTTTCCTGGTTGTCCACATACACGCTGGTCAGCTTGATCTTCATCGCTCTTTCTCCTCTGTCGTATTCTTGCGTCTGTGGCCGCTACGGGGTCCAGCCGGGCAGGGCGGCGGCCTGCTTGATCCATTCCGCCATTTGCGCCTCCTCGAACCGGTCTTCGCGGATGTCGATCCAGCGCACATCCTTGCTCTTGGCCGTGCCGCCTGGTGGGATCGGTTGCAATGAGATGCCACTGAAAAAGGTCATCTTCACATAGTGGGTGAATACATGGAAACTCGCGAACCAGCCCTGGCCTTCGATGCCGTAGAAGGGTGAGTTCCATCGCACGGCCTTGCGGACGTCAGGCACGTTGCCCACGATGAGCGCGTCGAGGCGCTCGCCCAGGCCGCGCTTCCCGTCCGGCATCGCAGCGATATAGGCCTGCACCGGGGCGTCGCCGTCGCCCTTGGCGATTTGCGGGTTGCCGCCGGAGAGCAGCACTGGCGCAGCCTTGGCCTCGGTCGATTGTCCCTGCGTCCTGGCCACTCTGCCCCACTCCCTATCCGCCGGCACGCTGCACGCCGCGTCCCTTGGCGGCATAGGGCAGCACGAACATGTACAGGCCGCTGAGCAGCAGCAGGAGGAGCGGCAGGAGCGGCGAGTAGACCACCCAGGCGGGAGGCTGCCTGAATGCCATGGTGGCGAAGTTGGCGATGACGGTCAGCGCAAAGATGATCGACAGCCAGCGATGCATTTGCCGAACCCACTTGTTCCAGTCCAATAGATCCTCCTGTCAAAACAGCCGGTGCGGACCACCGATCCGCACCTGCGGGTTTCAATCTATCCGCGCCAGGACCTGACTCAGATTTGCAAAGTACTGCCGCCACCCGCTCGTCGCGCCCCGATACGCCTGCTCCTGATCCGGCCGGAAGCCGGACTGTTCCATACGCAACCGGGTGCCTGTGCTGGTTGGCACGAGGGTCCAGGTGACGACACTCTCAAGGCCATAGGCCTGCCACGTGTAGGACAGTGTCTTGTTCAACTCGACGGCTATTACCTGACAGTCCACAACGATGCTTACGTCAGGTTGCGGTTCCTTCCGCAGCTTGAAACGGTGGTCCACGACTGGCTTGAAGTCGTTCTTCATCAGCCATTCCTCGATCAGATGCGGTTGGGTCAGCGCGCGCCAGATTTTTTCCGGCGGATAGGGGATCTCACGTTCGACGATGACAGAGCGCGTTTCGGTCGCAATGTTGGTCATTGGTCCATTCTTTTGAGCAAATTTTCGAGATCGTCGAACCGGCTCTGCCAGAACGCGTTCATCTGGTTCGTCCAGTCGGTCAGTGGGGAAAGTGCTGCCAGTTGGGCGCTGTAATGGGTCTGCCGTCCTTGATGGCGGTCGCGCACCAGCCCGGCCTGCTTGAGCACGCCGAGATGCTTCGACACCGCAGGTTGAGAGACCCCCGACTGAGCCGTCAGGGCGCCGACCGTCTGCTCGCCTTGCCGGCACAGGCGCTCGAAGATCGCGCGACGCGTCGGATCGGAGAGCGTTCTGAAGAGGACATCGTGAGCGTTCGTCATCCGGGATCGATAACCCTGTGGCTATTGATTTACGTATAACTGTCGAGATATGGATATGTCAAGCGGGGGTGTTGGCGGTCCCGATCCGGCGGTTTCCAAAAAAATCTTTCCATTGCCCCAAGGATTAGCCATTAGCCTTCGTCCAACAGGCAAATGATGGCGATGATGCTGGATGAGAGCGAAGCCTCCGACGCCGAACTGATCGGGCGGGCGAAGGGCGGAGACAGGAGGGCCTTCAGCACATTGCTGGAAAGGCACTATGACTTCGTCTATCGCGCCGCCTATCGCTGGTGCGGCAGGAAGGCCGATGCCGAAGACATCGCCCAGGAAGTCTGCGTCAGGCTGGGCAAAGCGATCCGCGACTATCGCGGCGGCGGCGCCTTCACCACATGGCTCTATTCCGTGACGATGAACGCCGCGCGCGACGTGATGCGAAAGTCCGCCCGCGAGACCGTCAAGACCGAGGCCTATGGCGTCCATGCACTGATCTCGAGCGAGGCGTCGGTCGAACCGGAAGACCCTGCCGAAGCGTTATGGGCGGCCGTCCGGCGATTGCCGGACAAGCAGCGCGACGCAGTTTTGCTGGTCTATGGCGAAGGGTTGAGCCATGCGGCCGCGGCCGAGGCGATGACAATCTCGGAGACGACGGTTTCCTGGCACATCCATGAAGCGAAGAAACGGCTGAAGACGCTGATGCGCGCGGCCGGGGAAGTGTGACCATGGTTGACGACAACGAACTCAACAGACTGCGCGATATAGCAGCGCCGGCGCCCGCCAAGGATGCCAAGGCACGTGCTTTCGAAGCCGCCCTGCGCGCATACGATCAGGAAAATATTTCTGCCGTTACCCAAGGATCGGTTGGCGGGCTTCGTCTCACAGAGCGAGCACAAAAGCTCTGGAGCGAGATCATGCAAAAGAAACTCATTGCCACGCCGGTTCTTGCCGGGCTCGTCGCCCTGCCGATCGCCGGATACGCCACCTTCCATATGCTGAGGGAACAGCCGCCGAAATTCGGCGGCGACGAGAAAATCACCGAGACGCTGGCCGACAAGCCGGCGACGGTGAAGCCGACGACCGCTCAGCCGAAGCCGGCTCCGACCGGGCTGGAGAAGGACAAGAAAGCCGACGCCGATGTGGAAAGCCGCGACGCGGCCGATGCGCTTGTGGCGCCGGCCTCGCCGCAGAAATCCGAATCGACCGTTGCCGGCGGCGCGGCACAACAGAATGCGCTGGAGCGCGGTGTGCTGGCCGAGCCCGCGCCACCGGCTCCGACAGGCGAATTCGCATTGGATGGCGCCGTAAGTGCGCCCAGTACGTCGCGGGCCCGCATGCCGGCCGAGTCCAAGCTGATGGCGCCGCAGCAGCCGTCGACCTTGCCGGCCGACCAGATGCAGCCGCAACCGGAAAACCACGACCGCATCGAGGATTTCAAGACCAATCCGGTGCATGCGGCACTCGAGGATCCGGTCTCGACCTTCTCGATCGACGTCGACACAGCCTCCTATTCCTTCGTGCGCAGCTCGCTGAAGCAGGGCACCCTGCCGCAGGTCGATACTGTTCGCGTCGAGGAGATGATCAACTACTTCCCCTATGACTGGAAGGGTCCGGAGTCGGCCTCGACACCATTCAACTCGACCGTCAGCGTCATGCCGACGCCGTGGAACACGCATACCAGGCTGATGCATGTCGCCATCAAGGGTTTTGACGTCAAGCCGACCGAGCAGCCGAAGGCCAATCTGGTCTTCCTGATCGATGTCTCGGGCTCGATGGACGAGCCGGACAAGCTGCCGCTGCTCAAATCGGCTTTTCGGCTGCTGGTCAGCAAGCTGAAGGCCGACGACACGATCTCGATCGTAACCTATGCGGGTGACGCCGGCACGGTCCTGGAGCCGACCAAGGCGTCCCAAAAGGACAAGATCCTCAGTGCCATCGACAATCTGACGCCCGGCGGCAGCACGGCCGGCGAGGCGGGCATCAAGGAAGCCTACAGGCTGGCGCAGAAATCCTTCGTGAAGGACGGCGTCAACCGGGTGATGCTCGCCACCGACGGCGACTTCAATGTCGGCCAGAGCGACGACGACGATCTGAAGCGGCTGATCGAAAAAGAGCGCAAGACCGGTGTCTTCCTGTCGGTGTTCGGCTTCGGCCGCGGCAATCTGAACGACCAGATGATGCAGACCATCGCCCAGAACGGCAACGGCACCGCCGCCTATATCGACACGCTGGCCGAAGCCGAGAAGGTGCTGGTCGAAGATGCATCGTCGACGCTGTTCACCATCGCCAAGGACGTCAAGATCCAGGTCGAGTTCAATCCGAACAAGGTCTCGGAATATCGCCTGATCGGCTACGAGACCCGCGCCTTGAACCGCGAGGATTTCAACAATGACCGCGTCGATGCCGGCGATATCGGCTCGGGCCATTCCGTCACCGCGATCTATGAAATCACGCCAAAGGGCAGCGGCGGCGAACAGATCGACGCGCTGCGTTATGGCCAGGCGTCGGTGGACAATGGCGGCGTTGCCAATGCGGACGAATATGCCTTCGTCAAGATCCGCTACAAGCTGCCGAATGAAGACGTCTCGAAGCTGATCACCACGCCGGTGACCTCGGCCAACGAGATCTCGTCTTTCGACCAGGCCAGCACCGACCAGCGCTTCTCCGTCGCGGTCGCCGCCTTCGGCCAGAAGCTGCGCGACGAGGATGCGATCGCGAAGTTCGGTTACGACAAGATCATGGAGATCGCCACTGCCGCTCGAGGAGCCGACCCGTTTGGGTACAGGTCCGAGTTCCTCTCGCTTGTGCGCCTTGCCTCGGCGCTGGGCGGTAATCGGTAGTGGTGATGACGGCCGGTTTCTTTCAGATGGGATCGTTCTGACAGGGGAAACCGACCGCGGGCGGGTGAGGCATGCCGGCGAGGGGTTCATTCCCTTGCCGGCCTTTTTTCGGAGAATCTCCAGGTCGTTAAATTGCGCGGCATTTCCGGTAGCGGATCGCAACCCCCTGCTTGTTACGCAGGACAGGTGTACCGGGCTTGAGGGAGCCGAAATTGCAGATCAGGACTATCGCCAACTCGACACCGCCGGCACGAGATGCTTCGGCGGTTTCATCGGCCCCATCATCGGAATCCAGGCGTATCAGTGACGATGTCGCGCAGGCGCGCCACACCGCCATGTCGGCGCTGACCAATGACCGCTTCCGCATCATGCTGGAGCAGATAACCGATCCGGTTTCATCCGGCGCGCTGATGACGATGCACAGCGACAATGTGGTCGACTTCAAGTCGGCGCAGTCGAGCTACGCCGACAACAGCGAATAATCGAAACCGATAAGCTCAGGCCCGGCTGCGGCGGCGCTCGCGGCGGGCTTCGCTGGTCTCGGCGGTATTTTCCGTCGCCACCTTGTTGCGCATCGGGCCGATGCGCTCGACGATCGCGGCAACCGTCGGACGATCCGCCTTGGTGTGCGCGTCGAGCGCCTTGCGCATGGCGGCAAGGTGCTGGAACGAGGTGCCGCAGCAGCCGCCGATTATTTTGGCGCCGCCATCGACGGCGAGCCTGACATAGTCGGCCATCAGTTCGGGTGTGCCGGAATAATGGATTTCGGTGCCGCGGAATTCGGGAATGCCGCAATTGCCCTTGACGATCACCGTTGCCTCCGGCTTCGCCTCGGTCATGTCGAGCAGCGAGGCCAGGATGTCAGACGCGCCGACGCCGCAATTGGCGCCAACGCCAAGCGGCGCCTGCGACAGCCCGTCGGTGACGCCGTGGATATCCCTGGGTAGCAGGCCCATCATGGTGCGGCCGGCGGTGTCGAAGGAACCGGTATAGGTGTAGGGCAGGCCGACGCGGATGGCAGCCTCGGCGGCGGCGCGGATCTCGTCGGGAGCAGACATCGTCTCGATCCAGGCGACTTCGGCGCCGCCTTCCTTGAGACCCTCGATCTGCTCGGCGAAGGCGTCGACCGCCTCGTCATAGGTCATGGCGCCGAGCGGCACCAGCAATTCGCCGGTCGGGCCGACCGAACCGGCGACGATCACCTTGCGGCCGGCCTTGTCGGCGACGGCGCGCGCGAGCTCGGCGGCGCGCTTGTTCAGCGCATGCACACGGTCCTGCGCATGATGCAGCTTCAAGCGGTGACGGGTGCCGCCGAACGAGTTGGTGAGGATGATGTCGGCCCCGGCATCGACGAAATTCTGATGCAGGCTGGTGATGGTGTCGGGCGCCGTCTCGTTGAGCAGCTCTGGCGCCTCGCCGGCTTCCAGCCCCATGGCGAACAGGTTTGTGCCGGTGGCGCCATCGGCCAGCAGCACGCCCTTTTCGGCCAGCAGAGCATCGATCGGGTTGGTGGTCGTCATCGGATTGGCTTTCATGTTTCGAAGTCGAATAAGGATATAAAGAAGTCTTTATGTGTAGTCAATGGAATGGCGGCAACGCGGCCACCAATGCGGAGGCCGGTTTCCGTCCAAAGGATCATTGTTGCCGAAGATCAGGCAGTGCCTGTTGAGAATGACATACCGGCCAGTCTGTGCGCGAAGCCGGACGCCTCGTGCGCATTGATGTCGGCGGCCCGGATCAGATTGTCGAAGTGCTGGATCAGCGTCTGGATCGGCTGGGTGGCGTTGAGCACCAGATACATGTCGCCGACATAGATGGCGGCGCGATAGGGTCCGAAGATGGTGTAGGGGATCGAATAGCGCATCCGCCCGTCATAGAGAAATAGCCGGAAGGTCGGGTAGAGGTCGTCGAGCAGCGTCGCCATGTGCAGCAGCTGGGCGCGCCGGTCGGCTTCGGGGAAACGGTCCCAGACACCCAGCCCGCGGGCAAATATCTCCAGCGTGTGGCGCGGCATGCAGACTTCCATGTCGGTCTCAGGCCGCCTGTTGTAGTCGATGCGGTATTGCGTTTCGCCGGCCTGCGCCAGGCGGCTCTTGTTGGCGATGCCGGCTTCGTAGTCGACCAGCGCTTCGGTGCGCAGAAGATCGGGAATGCCGGCAGGCACGTAGCGGATCTTGGTGCCTGCCGCCTCGGCATGCCATTTGGCCAACAGCGTGCGGTCGAAACCATCCGGTGCCTCTTCGATCTCCAGGCTTTCGCGGATTTCGCCGGTGAGACCTTCGTCCTGGCTGAGGCCGAGGAGCCAATCGAGCGACACCTTGAACTCGGCGGCGATGTTGAGCAGTGTTTCGGCGCGGGGCAGGCGCGTCGAGGCGCCCGACAGCAGTTGCGACAGCGCCGAGCGGTCGATGCCGACCGCGGTTGCGAAGGCCGACTGGTTCAGGTCGGAGCGTGTCAAGAGCATTTTCAGTCGCTCGCGGAAGATCGTCGACAGGTCGCGCTTGTCCATGTCCGTGCTCCACCTGGATTGAGGAAAAATTTGCGCCGGAACCGCTCCGAGGGTGGCGTTATGCGTAAATGAATCCCTAAGTCTGTTTACAATGTATAACATGTGCAGTCAAAAATGCGCAATCGCAACAGTTTGTGCACTTTGTCTCGTTGAGTGGAATCATTTCTCCTGACACAATGCTGTCAGGAATCAATTGGGATTCCGGCGACTGAGGGGCAGTGGTCGATAGCATGACGAGCAAGAGCATCAGGCGACACAGCGTACGGGCCATTGAGTGGCCAACCGTGGTACTCGCCTTCTTCTGCTACGCGACATGGCTCGCCACCGGTTTCCTGCTCTGGCCTTCCTATCCCGTCCTGGCGCTCGCCGTCCTCGCCTTCACCGCCGCATTGCAGTCGTCGATCATGCACGAAGTGCTGCACGGGCATCCGACGCGCAACGCGCGGGTCAACGAAGCCTTCGTGTTTCTGCCGATCGGTCTGGTCTGGCCGTTCCGCCGCTTCAAGACCATTCATCTGCGTCACCACGCCGACGAGCGGCTGACCGACCCGCTCGATGACCCGGAAAGCTATTATCAGGCGCTCTGGCAGCATGACGAGCTGCCGCCGACGATGAAATTCCTGCTCAAGATCAACAACACCATGGCAGGCCGCTTCGTGCTCGGCCCGTGGCTGTCCTGCGTCGGCTTCTTCATCGACGATGCCAAGCAGGTGATCGCTGGCGACAAGCCGATCCGCAAGGCCTGGCTGCTGCATGCGATCGGCCTGGCCGTCGTGCTGCCGATCGTTCAGTTCGGCTTCGGCATCCCGCTGTGGCTTTACATTCTGGTGCCGGTCTGGCTCGGCCAGTCGCTGATCTCGATCCGTACGTTCGCCGAGCATCAATGGTCGGAACATCCGGAAGGCCGTACGGTGATCGTCGAGCGCTCGCCGCTGTCGTTCCTGTTCCTCAACAACAATCTGCATTTCGTCCATCACAAGACCCCGACCGTGGCCTGGTACAAGCTGCCCAAGCTGTTTCGCGACCGCCGTGAGGAATGGCTGCGGATGAACAATGGCTATGCCTATCCGAATTATTTCGCGCTGGTCAAAGCCTATGCGTTCAAGGCGAAAGAGCCGATCGTGCACCCGGTGCTGCGGCGTGCGCCTGAGCCGGGCAGGGCCTTCAAGCCGCGCATCAGGGCGCGCAGCATCAACGGGCTCGGCAGTGCGCCGGTTCCCGCCGAGCCGCCCAAGGAATAATTCCGGCCTACCCGGAATCCGTGTCGGCCAACTCTGATTGGACGCCGCGTTTTCGCGATCCTTTTTCCAGACATGATGATTTGATATCGGCATGAGTGAATTGGTTGCCGCGTTGCCGATGTATGATTGGCCCGAAGTGCGCGATGAGGTCGACGCGCAATGGGTGCTGCTGCGCGATGCGTTTCGGCAAAAGGGGATCGACGCGCCGGAAGCCATCGTGCGGCGCAATGGGGACCTGCCGCCGGTGCCGGGCGGAATTCGCGATGCTGCCGGTGCATTGATCGCACCCGATCCCGCGACATTGCCGCCGGATGAACTCGATTTCCATAGATTGTGGCTGCATCCGTTGCTGCTGTTCGCGCAGACCTGCTGGGGGCCGATGGAACTTGGCCTGTCCAGGCATGTGCAGGTGGTCGGCCAGCCGAGCTATGACGCCTATGAAGGCGGGCAGGGCGAGCTCTATTCGAGCGCTCTGGTGATGCGGATAGGCGAGGGACCGGAAGTTCGATCGCCTGCGGATGGCAGCGCTCTCATCCCGCTCGATCTGATCCGCGGCAAGCGCTTCACCTTCAACAGCCTCGATTCCATGTCGGGCATCATTGCGCTGACGCGCGACCTGCGAGCGGCCGACGAAGGCTTGGACATCTTTTCGTCGCGTAGCGAGAGCGGCGGTCACCGCGCTTCAATCGTCGCCATTGCCGAGGGCAGGGCCGATGTTGCAGCGATCGACTGCGAAAGCTGGGCGCTGGCGCAGCGCTTCGAGCCAGCAGCGCGGAAAGTCGCGATCGTCGGCTGGACCGGACGGCGCAAAGGCCTGCCGTTCATCACGGCGAGGGCAACACCGGAAAAGACAGTCAGGGCAATGCGAGAAGCGCTTGCCGGACTATCCGAGCAGCCTCGTATCCAGCGGGTAGGTTGAGAGCTGTTCGTTGCCGGTCTCGGTGATCAGGATCTGCTCTTCGAGCTTGACGCCTTCGCGCCCGCCAAGCCGGCCGATATAGCTTTCCACGCACAGCACCATGCCAGGTTCCAGCACGCCGTCCGGCGTGTCCGATGTCCAGTCGCTGGCATGCGGCAAGGTCGGGTATTCATCGGCCAGACCGACGCCGTGATAGAGCACGCCGTAGCGCGTCGGGAAGCAGTCACCCGGCGGCACCGCCGAGGCTTCGACGAGGTCGCGAAACGAGATGCCTGGCTGCATCAGAGCCGTGTTGTGTTCGATCTGGTCGGCGGCGATGCGGAACAGGGCGCGCTGTTCATTCGACGGGTTTGCATCGCCGCACAGCCAGGTGCGCGACAGGTCGGCGCAGAAGCCGTAGGGGCCGATCAGGTCGGTGTCGAAGGCGACGAGATCGCCAGCCTCGATCTTTCGCGAAGAGCATTCCTGGAACCACGGATTGGTGCGCGGGCCTGACGTCAGCAGTCGCGTCTCGATCCACTCGCCGCCGCGCGCGATGTTGCCACGATGCAATTCCGCCCATAGCTCGTTCTCGGAAATGCCCGGCTTCAGCGCCTGTTCCATCTCGCCCATCGCCGCTTCGCAAGCGACAATCGCCCGGCGCATGGCGAGGATTTCGTCCGGCGATTTGATCAGCCGCGCGTTCTCCATCACGGCTTCGCCATTGCCGATGGAAATGCCGAGGCGAGCCAGCTCCTCGACGCCTTCGGGATTGATGTGGTCGACGGCGATGCGGCTGTTGCCGCTACCATATTCCCTGACCAAATCGGCTATTCCGGCGGCCCAACGGCGGACCTTTTGCTCGGTCAGCTCACCGCCATAGAGATACATCCACGACACCGCCGGCCGCACCTCGTTGACGACGCCGGAATGGTCGGACAGGTGCTCGCAGGAAAAATAATCGAACAGCACCACCGGGCCTTCAGTGGCGATAAAGCAATGCCGCGTCGGATTGTGCGCCACCCAAAGCTGCATGTTGGTGCTGTCGGTGGCGTAGCGGATGTTGACGGGGTCGTAGAGCAGGGCGCCGGCATAGCCGCGCCGCTTCAACTCGGCGCGGATACGCTCCAGCCGGTATTTTCGCATCGCCGCCAGGTCGGGCGCGGCAATGCCTGCCGCCGCCCACTCAGCCTCGGCCTGCGGGCCATAGCCCAGCACATGCTGATTGAGCGAACCCGCCTTCTGACGGGAGGCGTCGCGCAAAGCTTCGATCGAGCCCGGCTCGAACGGCATGATCTTGCGGTGGCGGCCAAAGCTGCCCTTCGGCCCCGCGCTGTCCATCGTCGAACCTCAGGTCCGCATCTTCTCGCCGCTCGGATCGAAGGGCGCTTCGACATTGATGCGGGCCGGGCGCCGGTGACCGAGGATCTCGATCTCGAACAGCCCGGCACTTTCGTCCTCGGCAAGCGCTGCGGGGATATAACCCTGCGCCATCGACTTCTGCACATAATGCGCATAGCCGCCCGACGTGACCCAGCCGACCACGCGCCAGTCGCCGTCGACGATGCCGCGCACGGCGGATGCGCCTTCGGCAGCCTTGGAGCCACGTATTTCCTTGCCGCCCTTGTCGAAGCGCGGCGCGCCATAGCCATGCGGCTTTTCCACCGTGCCGTAGTCCTTGCTGACCTTGGCCCAGATCGGCTCGTCGCCCATGACATCGGCGTCGGCGGCATCGACGATGAAGGAGACGCGGCGCAGCTTTGGCCCCTCGGCCTGTTCCTTGGCGGCGGCCTCGCGGCCGATGAAGTCATTCTTCTCGAGCTTGATGAAGCGGTCCATCGCGCCTTCGAACGGTCCATAGATCGGCCGCAACTCGCGGAACCAGGTCGGAAAGTTCTTTTCCAGACGCATGGAGAGCAGAGCGCGCATGCCGAAATCGACAAGGCCGAATTCCTCGCCGGCGTCCTTGATCGCTTTGTAAACCAGGCGTTCGTAGGCCGGCGCCATCCAGATTTCATAGCCGAGGTCGCCGGTGTAGGTGATGCGGTTGACCATGCAAGGCGCCCCGCCAACAGCCATCTCGCGGAAATCCATGAAACGGAAGGCTTTTGTCGAGACGTCGACATCGACCAGTTTCTGCAGCAGGTCCCGTGATTTCGGCCCGGCGATCGACAGGCCGACCAGCGTCTGGTCGAAGCGGTGGATGCGCACCGTTCCGTCCTTCGGCAGGTGCTTCTCGAACCAGCGCATGTGGTATTTCTGCGCCGCCGAAGAGCCCCAGATCATGAAGCGGTCTTCTGCCGCCTTGGCGATGGTGAAGTCGCCGATCAGCTTGCCGAACTCGTTGAGCATCGGCGTCAGCACGATGCGGCGGGTCTTCGGCATGCGGTTGGTCATCAGCCGGTTGAGGAAATCCTCGGCCGCGGGTCCCGAGACTTCGTATTTGGCAAAATTGGCGATCTCGGTGACGCCGACGCGCTCACGCGTGGCGCGCACTTCCTCGCCGATCGGCCCAAAATCGTTGGAGCGATGGAAGGAGACGATATCCCTGGGTTCCTTGCCTTCAGGTGCGAACCAGAGCGGGGTTTCGAGGCCCCAGCTGTCGCCCATGACGGCGTTATTGGCCAGCATCGTGTCGTAGAGCGGCGTCGTCTGCGCCGGACGTGCCGCCGGCAGTTCCTCATTGGGGAAGCGGATGGAGAAGCGGCGCGAATAGTTTTCCCGCACCTTGGCGTTGGTGTAGCGCAGGCCGGCCCATTCACCGAAGCGTGTAACATCCATGCCCCAGACATCGAAGCCAGGATCGCCATGCACCATCCAGTTCGACAGTGCCAGACCGACGCCGCCGCCTTGGCTGAAGCCGGCCATCACGGCGCAGGCGCACCAGAAATTGGTCAGGCCCTGCACCGGGCCGACCAGCGGGTTGCCGTCCAGCGCGAAGGTGAAGGGGCCGTTGATGATCTGCTTGATGCCGGCCTTCTCGATGCCGGGGAAATGCTTGAAGCCTATTTCCAGCGACGGCGCGATGCGGTCGAGGTCCGGCGGCAGCAATTCGTGGCCGAAATCCCATGGCGTGTTGACCGGCGACCACGGCTTGCAGGCCTTCTCGTAGGTGCCGAGCAGGATGCCGTTGCGCTCCTGGCGGGTGTAGATCTCGCCCTTGAAGTCGAGCACGCCGATCATTTCGCGGCCGGTCGATTTGTTGAACTCCTCGACCTCCGGCATCGGCTCGGTGAGCAGATACATATGTTCCATGGCCAGAACCGGCAGTTCGACGCCGACCATGCGGCCGATCTCGCGCGCCCACAGGCCGCCGCAATTGACGACATGCTCGGCCTTCACCGTGCCCTGTTCGGTGACGACATTCCAGGTGCCGTCGACCTCCTGCGTCAATTCCACGACGCGGTTGCGCAGCACGATCTCGGCGCCGAGTTTTTTCGCCGCCTTTGAATAGGCGATGGTGGTGCCGGACGGGTCGAGATGGCCTTCGACCGGATCCCACATGGCGCCGACGAAATTGGTCTCGTCCATCAGCGGGAACATCGCCTTGGCTTCGGAAGGGGTGATCAGCTCTGTGTCCATGCCGAGATAGCGGCCCTTGGCGTGGGCAAGGCGCAGGAAGTCCATGCGCTCGGGCGTATCGGCCATCATCACGCCGCCGGTCAAATGCAGCGAGCAGGACTGGCCGGATATCTCCTCGATCTCCTTGTAGAGCTGCACCGTATAGGCCTGCAGCTTGGCGACGTTGGGGTCGCCGTTCAGCGTGTGGAAGCCGCCCGCCGCGTGCCAGGACGAGCCGGAGGTGAGCTCCGAGCGCTCGATCAGCATGATATCGGTCCAGCCGGCCTTGGCCAGGTGATAGAGAACCGAGCAGCCAACGACGCCGCCGCCGATGACAACCGCTTTTACATGAGATTTCATCTAGATAGATCCGTTTTTGAAGAGATGGAATCGAGTGAATGAGGCGTGCCTGTCTCGCGACGGCTGCGTGTTTCGTGAATGGCTTCCCCCACTCCGTCGCTGCTTCGCAGCGCCACCTCTCTCCCCTCCGGAGGGAGAGGAAGGGCGCTAGCCGGTATAAGCTCGCGCCCTTCCTCTACCCCATCGATCGGGGGAGAGGTGTCGAGCGCAGCTCGACGGAGTGGGGGTCGACCGTTCATCAACAATACTGCCGATCAAAAATCGGTCGGCGCGCCGCCTTCGGACCGGCGCTTGGCGACGAAGGCGTTGAGTTCCTCGCGGACGGCCGGGTCCATGTAGGGCTCCTCATAGGACGCCAGCCGCTCCTTCCAGACCTTGTTGGCCTTTTCGAGCGCCGTCGGCGAGCCGGCTTCCGCCCAGGTCTCGTAATTGCGCCAGTCGGAGAGGATCGGCGAGTAGAAGGCGGTCTTGTAGCGGTCCTGCGTGTGCTGGGTGCCGAAGAAATGGCCGCCCGGGCCGACCGACTGGATGGCGTCGAAGCCGAGTGCCTCTTCGGAAAGGTCGAGCGGGGTCAGGAATTCGGCCACCATCTGCAGCAGGTCGATGTCCAGGATGGTCTTCTCGTAGGAGCAGCGCAGGCCGCCCTCGAGCCAGCCGGCGGCATGCATCATCAGGTTGCCGCCGCCCTGGATGGCACCCCACAGCGAGAATACGCTTTCATAAGCCGCCTGCGCGTCGACCGTGTTGGCGGCGCAGGTGTTGGAGGTGCGGTAGGGGATATTGTAGCGGCGGGCAAGCTGGCCGCCGACGAGCTGCGCCTTCATGTATTCCGGCGTGCCGAACGCCGGTGAACCGGACTTCATGTCGACATTGGAGGTGAAGCCGCCATATCCGACGGGGGCGCCCTTGCGCACCATCTGGGCGAAGGCGATGCCGGCAAGCGCCTCCGCGTTCTGCTGCACCAGTGCGCCGGCGATGGTGACAGGCGCCATCGCACCCGACAGGGTAAACGGCGTCACGACGACGACCTGGCCCTTGCTCGACATCTGGATGATGCCTTCCATCATCGGCACATCGAGTTTCAGCGGCGAATTGGTGTTGATGATGGTGAAGACGGACGGCTCTTCGAGCATCTGCTCGTGGCTGATGCCGCGCGCGATCCTGGCGATCTCGATGCCGTCGACATTGCGCTCCTTGCCGAGCGAATAGATGTGGAACACCTTGTCGGTGAGCACGCTGAGATCGCGGATGCATTCGAGATGGCGGACGGATGGATGGATATCGGTCGGCTCGACCGGGTAGCCGCCCGTGCAGTTCAGAATGTTGTGCATCTGCGCGAGCTTGAGGAAGTTGCGGTAGTCCTGCTGGTTGCCGGGCCGGCGGCCGCGATCGATGTCGGAGCAATTGGGCGCCGACGCCATCATCGAGACGATCACATTGTTGCCGCCAAAGCGCACATTGTGCGCAGGATTGCGGGCATGGATGGTGAATTCCGACGGGCAGTGCGACACCAGGTCGAGGATCATGTCGCTGTCGAAGCGCACCCGCTCTGAGCCGTCACGCACGTCGGCGCCATGCGCCTTCATGATGCTGCGGGCCTCGTCATGCAGCACGTCGACGCCGATTTCCCGCAGCACGCGCAGGGAAGCGAGGTGAATCGATTCCAGCTCGTCGTCGGACACCAGCCTGGTTGGCGCCAGCGGGTTCTTCAACTGGCGAAAAGCCAGCTGCTCGAACGCGGCTGAGCCGCCGGCGCGCTTTCCAGCGCGGCCGCCGCGACGGGCGCGGTCGGTGGCCAATGCCGGTTCTGAGGGTTGTAGGGCGGCGGTCATGATGGTCCTCGTGGGATGCGATAGCGGGCGGCATAATGGACCGGCGGCTGTCCGGCCATTGCGGAGGCGACGACCACTAGGGCGAGGGAAGCGACATGCCGGAACGGCAGGTGCCCGGCCGCGACATCGGCGTGATTAGGTTGCCGCGTTGGAGCAAGCGGATTTCGGTGGCCGGCCCTTTCCTTCCGGGGATCGAACCGATAGCTACTTGGCTTGCCGGCCTGATGGCCAGCAGTTCATCTGGATGGCAGCATGGTCGCGACCGGCTCGAGCGAAGGCGAAGCAGGAACGCAATGGGCAGCGCTTGCCGGCGTCACCGCGGCACTTGCCATGTTTGGCGCCGCGCAAGGGCTGAGCTCGCCGCTGTTCACATTGCTGATGCAGAAGCAAAGCATGTCGCCGGCGCTGATCGGCCTGTCGGCGGCGATGATGCCGCTTGGGCTGATCCTGTCGGCTTCCTTCGTGCCGGCGGCGGTGCGGCTGGTCGGCGGGCGCAACCTGGCGGTCGGCTGCTCGCTGACCGGCGCGCTCTGCTTCCTGGGCATCGGCTATCTACAGGACTGGGTGGCGTGGTTCGTCATCCGCTTCATCATCGGCGTGGTCATCAATCCGCTTTATATCCTTGGCGAGGTGTGGGCGCTGTCGCTGGCACCGCCGTCGCGGCGCGGCCGGGTGATGGGCGTGTTCAACACGCTGATGGGCGCCGGTTACGCCGCCGGACCATTCGCGCTGACCCTGCTCGGCACGTCGGGCTGGGCGCCTTTCATGGTCGGCGTCGCCGGTTTCGCGCTCTGCGCGGTGATCCTGCACGCCGTCTCGTCAAAGCTCACCGGCTTCGAGGATGACGGCCAGCCTGCCAGCGGCCTTGTCGGGTTTGCCAAAATGGCGCCGGCGCTGCTGCTTGCCGTGCTTGTCTCGGCGGCGGTCCAGCAGAGCACCTATGCGCTGGTCCCGGTCTTCGGCGCCAGCTATGGCCTGGCGGAAGCCGTTCTGGCCTCGCTGGTGATGGCGCTTTCCCTCGGCAACATCCTGCTGCAGATACCACTCGGCCTTCTGGCGGAGCGTTTTGGCGGCCGCGCCATGATCATCGTCTGCGCACTGGCAACAACCGTTTGCGCGCTTTTGCTGTCTCTGCTGATCACAACGCCGTTGATCTGGGTGGTGCTGCTGGTGATGGGCGCGGTCGGTTACGGCGTCTACACCATGGCATTGGTCGAACTCGGCAGCCGGTTCAAGGGCTCTGTGCTGGTCGCCGGCAACGCTGCTTTTGCGCTGATGTGGGGCGTTGGTGGCATCGTCGGCCCTCCTGGTGCGGGCCTGCTCATGCAAGGCATCGGCCCACTTGGGCTGCCGGTGGTTATTGCCGCTCTCGACGCGGTGCTGGTGATGTTCGCGCTGTACCGCTCATCCATGCGCCGAGCTTCCTGATAAGCCCAACCTCCTGACAGGCCCAGCCTCCTGACAGGCCCTGTCTGGAGCAAGCAGTTTTCGCCCGCCAGGGGCTTACCTCCGCGCAACTCAATCGCTAATCCTGCAGCCCGACAGCGGTGCGTACATGAATTTGGTTGAATCGAACAAGGACGAGACGATGCAATGGGCGGCGATCACCGGTGTGATCGCGACCGTCTCGGTGTTCGCCATCGCGCAAGGGTTGTCCTATCCGCTGCTGAGTTTCATCCTGCAGCGCCAGGGCGTTTCGCCAGCGATGATCGGCTTGTCGGCGGCCATGACGCCGATTGGCTTCATTCTGTCATCGCCGTTGATCCCGGCGCTGGCCCGCCGATTCGGGGCAGGGCGCACCGCGCTCACCTGTGCGGCCCTTTCGGCTGTCGTGCTGGCGCTGATCGGCTGGACGCAAAATGTCTATTTGTGGTTTCCCCTGCGCTTCCTGATCGGCGTCGTGACCAATCCGCTCTATGTGCTGAGCGAGATCTGGGTGATCGCGCTGGCACCGCCGGCCCGACGCGGCCGCGTCATGGGTGTCTATTCGACGATCATCTCGGCCGGTTTCGCGACCGGGCCACTGTGCCTGCTTGCAGTCGGCACTGAGGGCTGGCCGCCCTTCCTCGTCGGCATTTTCGCCTTCGTGCTGTGTGGCATTTGCCTGGCCTCGGTGCTGCCGCGTTTGCCCAAGGTCGACGAGGCCGGGCACCAGGTTTCCGTCCTGGGTTTCGTGCCGCTGGCGTGGCTGCTTTTGTTCGCCGTCATAGTCGCCGCCGGCTTTGAACAGGGTGCGCTGGCGTTGCTGCCGGTCTATGGCACCCATCACGGCATCACCGAAACCCGCATGTCGGCGCTGCTGTCGGTGATGATCGCCGGCAACATTGTCATGCAGGTGCCGCTCGGCCTTTTGGCGGAAAGGCTTTCCGCGCGCCTGGTGCGGCTTGCCTGCGTCGCGATCACGGTGCTCGGCTGCGTCCTGCTTCCGCTTCTCATCGAGTCGCCGCTGATCTGGCCAATGATCTTTGTCTGGGGCGCGGTTTCCTACGGCATCTACACGATGTCGATCATCGAGCTCGGCGAACGCTTCACCGGCTCCGCACTGGTCGCCGGCAATGCGGCCTTTTCCTTGATGTGGGGCGTCGGCGGCATCGCCGTGCCGCCGCTGGCGGGGGGCGCCATGGATGTTATGGGCGCCGGCGGACTGCCGATCACGCTTGGGCTGCTGTGCCTGGCGCTGGCCATTGCGAGCCTCGCTGGTCGGCGGAAAGCCTCAATTGTGCGCTGAACATGGTGAATATCGACGGCCTGTCGGCGTTGGCTTTTTCAAAGCAACGCGTTTATCGGAGACCTCATGACCAAGCCTGCTACCCAGACGCCGAATTCCGCCCCCACGACCGACGATCCCTTTCTCTGGCTGGAGGACAGGACGGCCAAGCAGTCATTGGACTGGGTACATCGCCAGAACGAGATCACGGTTGGCGAATTGCAGGGCGATCCGTCCTATCAGGCGTCGTTCCAGACCGCGCTCGACCTGATGACGGCCGAGGACAACATCGCGGTCGGCGCGGCAAAAGCCGGCCATGTCTACAATTTCTGGCAGGACAAGACCAATGTGCTCGGCCTCTGGCGCCGCACGACCGTCGCTTCCTACAAGACCGAGAAGCCCGACTGGGAAACGATCATCGACTTCGACCAGCTTGCGGCGAAGGAGGGGATAAAATGGGTTTTTGGCGGCGCAAGCCGACTCTATCCGGACTTCAACCGTTGCCTGGTGAGTATGTCGCCGGATGGCGGCGACGCCAGCGAGATGCGCGAATTCGACATCGCGACCAAGTCGTTTGTCGAGGGTGGGTTTCGTGCACCCGCTTCCAAGTCGGGTTTCAGCTGGCTGGATAAGGACACCGTGATTGTTTCGGCCGCTTTCGACGAGGCCGACAAGACCGAGTCCGGCTATCCGCGAGTCATAAAGCTGTGGAAGCGCGATACCAAGCTGGAAGACGCGACGCCGATCTTCGAGGCGCAGAAAGAGGATCTCGCCGTTGGTGCCGCTGTCGAGTACGACGGTGACAGACGCTATCTGGTCCTGGCTCGAACGCTGAATTTCTTCGCTTCGCACATCTTCCTTCGGCTGCCTTCCGGCGAAAACAAACAGCTGCCGCTACCGGACGACATGACCGATACGGCAATATTCAGGGATCAGCTCGTGTTCGGCGTGCGCAGTGCATGGACGGCGCCCGACGACACGGTTTGCAAGCCCGACGGTCTTTATTCGGTCGATATTGCACATTGGGTCGCAACCGGCGCGATCGGGCCTGTCGAAACCTTGTTCGAGCCGGCATATCGCGTTTCCATAGCCGGCATTGCCCGCACGCGGGACCGGTTGTTCGTCAGCCTGATGGACAATGTGCGCGGCAAAGTCGTCGTCTGCGAGCGCATGGATGGCAACTGGTCGCTGAAACCGGTGGCGCTGCCCGAAAATGGCAATGTCGGCATCAGTCATGCCGAGCAGTTCGGCTCGAGCGTGTCCTTCTCCTTCACCGATTTCCTGACCCCGAGTTCGATCATCTGGTCCGACGACAATGGCGAGACGCTCGCCACCGTGAAGTCGCAGCCGGCGCGTTTCGATGCCTCGCCGCTCATCTCGGAACAGTTCGAGGCGCGCTCCAAGGACGGCACGATGATCCCCTATTTCGTCGTCAGGCGGCGCGACCAGAAAGGTCCGGTGCCGACGCTGCTTTACGGCTATGGCGGCTTCGAAGTGCCGCTGCTGCCCGGCTATGCCGGCGTGCGTGGTAAGCTGTGGCTGGAGAAAGGCAATGCCTATGTGCAGGCATGCATCCGCGGCGGCGGCGAGTTCGGCCCGGCCTGGCATCAGGCGGCGCTCAAGGGCAATCGCCAAAACGGATTCGACGATTTCGCAGCGGTCGCGCAGGACGTCGTCAAGCGCGGCATCGCGACAGCAAGCTCGCTCGGCATCCAGGGTGGTTCGAATGGCGGCTTGCTGACCGGCGTTTCCTTGACGCAGCATCCCGAGCTTTTCGGCGCCGTCATCATCGAGGTGCCGCTGCTCGACATGCTGCGTTACGCCGAATTGCCGCCTGGCGCCTCGTGGATGGCCGAATATGGCGATCCGTCGAAACCCGAAGACGCGAAGTGGCTTTCAGCCTACTCGCCCTACCAGCATGTCGACGCCGCTGCCGCCTATCCGCCTGTGCTGCTGACCACATCGACCGCTGACGATCGGGTCCATCCCGGCCACGCGCGCAAGATGGCCGCCCGCCTGCAGGAAGCCGGCCATGCCAGGACGCTGTTCTTCGAGGAGACCGAGGGCGGCCATGGCGGGCGTGGCGACCGCCGGCCGCAGGCGGCGCAGACGGCGATGAAATATGTCTTCTTGCAGAGGGCGCTGACAGCCAAGGCCTAGAGTCATTCCGTTATGGGCCAAGCAAAGGGTGGTTCTCCTCGAGCAGCCTTTGCTCTAAGGTGGCTTCCATGGCTCTCGTCAGGATGTTGATTGACGCATTCGAGGCTCGCGCATTGCGGGTCGCGGTGACGCCGTCACCGCGCACGCTGCGCGCCGAGCTTTTGCGGCTGTGCGCCCGCATCGGCTATTCGCCACCTCTCTGCCTCTGAAGCATTCGCCCCGGCTTGGCCGGATAGAATCCAGAGGGAAGATCAGACATGACCTATCAGAATTATTCGCTGAAGCAGCTTCAGCAGATCGACGCCGCGCATCATCTGCATCCGTTCACCGACCACAAGGAAATGCGCGGGGCCGGGTCGCGCATCATCACCCATGCCAACGGCCCTTTCATCTACGATTCCGAGGGGGCTGAAATCCTCGACGGCATGGCCGGGCTGTGGTGCGTCAACATCGGCTATGGCCGTGACGAGCTGGCCGAGGCCGCCTATGCCCAGATGAAGGAACTGCCTTACTACAACTCCTTCTTCAAATGCTCGACGCCGACGCCAGTGCTGCTGTCCAAGAAGCTGGCGGAGATCGCGCCGAAGCACGTCAACCAGGTATTCTACGGCTCTTCCGGGTCGGAAGCCAACGACACCGCGCTGCGCCTCGTGCGCCACTATTGGGTGCTGGAGGGCAAGCCGGAGAAGAACCGCATCATCTCGCGCAAGATGGCCTATCACGGCTCGACCGTTGCCGGCACCTCGCTCGGCGGCATGGATGGTATGCACAAGCAGCTCAACGGTGCGGTGCCCAACATCGTCCATGTGATGATGCCCTATGCCTATGAGCTGGCGCTGCCTGGCGAGAGCGATCATGATTTCGGTCTGCGCGCGGCCGGGGCTGTCGAGGAGGCGATCCTCGAAGCCGGCGCCGACAAGGTTGCCGCGTTTATCGGCGAGCCGATCATGGGAGCCGGCGGCGTGAAGATACCGCCGGCGAGCTATTGGCCGGAAGTGCAGCGCATCTGCCGTAAATACGATGTCCTGCTGATGCTGGACGAAGTCATCACCGGTTATGGACGCACCGGCGAATGGTTTGCCGCACAGACACTCGGCATCGAGCCAGACACGATCACCACGGCCAAGGCGCTGACCTCGGGCTATCAGCCGCTGTCGGCATTGCTGGTTGGCGACCGCATCGCCTCGACGCTGGTCGAGAAGGGCGGCGAGTTCAACCATGGCTACACCTATTCCGGGCACCCGGTGGCCTGCGCCGTGGCGCTGAAGAACCTCGAGATCATCGAGCGCGAAGGGCTGGTCGACCGCGTCCGGAACGACACCGGCCCTTACTTCGCCAAGGCGTTGCAGGAGCGCATTGCCGGACATGATCTGGTCGGCGAGGTCCGTTCAATCGGACTGATGGGCGCGATCGAGATCGTCAAGGACAAGGCGACCAAGGAGCGGTTCCTGCCGGCTGGAAGTGCGGCGGTAACCGTGCGGGATCACGCCATCACGAATGGCATGATGCTGCGCGCCACCGGCGACACGATGATCCTGTCGCCGCCGCTGATCTGGACCCGCGATACGATCGACATGGCCTGCGACCGCATCTCGAAGGCGCTGGATCTGGCGCAAACCGATCTTCGCAAGCGGTAGAACTCGACCCCTCGGCTGGGCGCTCCTCGGCGGAAGCGCCCAGCCTTGAGACCATGCCGAAGCGGGGAGGGAACGAATTCCATCACAAGCGCGTAGTGTGTGGGGCAGCGGCTGATTCGGCCGCCACAAGGGGTTTGTTTCCATGAGAAAGACCGGCAAGAGCCGACGGGCGCGAGAAGCGGCCAGCATCAGCGGCGACCTGATGCTGGCGCCGCTGGTGGCGATGATGCGGCTACCGTTGATGGCCATGGATGGCGGGAGCCGCCAGCCATGGAGCACGGAGACCGCACGTGCGGTCAACGAGAAGACCGCCGCTATGGCCGAAGGCGCGTTTGCGGCGCAAATGTCTTTCCTGCAATCGGCATCGCGGTTCTGGCCGGAAGTTTTTTCCGGCCGCACGCCATCGCTGTTCAACGGGGTTGCGGCGGAGCGCTCGATCAGCGCCGCGCTGAAGCCGGCAAGCCGTGCCGTGAAAGCGAATTTTCGCCGGCTGTCCAACAAGACCTGACCGGGGCTGCAAACCGACAGTTTCTGGGTCGGCGGCCATCTCAACGTCAATGCGAATGGGGCTGGTGAGGCCCAGTTCGGCATTCCGGTCCACGGCGCCAGGGGCAAGGGCACGGCCTATTCGACGGCTGTCCGGACAGCCGGCACGTGGAGCCTGCGCCTGCTGGTCGTCAGGGTCGAGGGAGCCGATGCGCCGATCGTGCTGATCAACGAAGATCATGTCCCGATCCCGAATGCTGCAATCGGAATATAGCTGGGCAAAACGCAAAAAAGCGGCCTGAACGCGGGCGCGACAGCTGACAGTTCGGCCGGCTTCGTGGCCCAACAGTCGGGTGACCACTGCAGCGTTCCAGACAAGGAAATATGCTGAAAAGCCGGATGCTGTCTGACAGTATGCGCATGCGTTCATGTGGACCGGTGGCAATTTCAGACAAGGGCATGCACATATGGTGAGCTCCTTCCGTGCGGTCGTGGTCGGTGGCGGCTGTGTGGGCGCCGGCATTCTCTACGGCCTGGCAAAGCGCGGCTGGACCGATGTGGCATTGCTGGAGCGAACACAGCTTACGGCCGGCTCGACATGGCATGCCGCGGGGCTCATCCCCTCTTACGCGCGCAGCCGCAATGTCGGCCGCATGATCGCCAGATCGATCGCGATCTATGAAGGCCTGGAGGCGGAGACGGGCCAGAACGTCGGCTGGCACAAATGCGGGCAACTGCGCATTGCCAACACGCGCGACAGGCTGGACGAGTACAGAAGCTACATGGACGTTGCCGAGGTCCAGGGAGTGCGGGCCCGGATCGTATCGCCCGCGGAGGCGCGAGAGATCTGGCCGCTGCTCGACAACAACACCATGCTGGGTGCCCTCTACCATCCCGATGACGGCCACGTTGCACCCGCCGATGTCACCCAGGCCATGGCCAAGGGTGCACGCGACCTCGGCGCGAAGATCCATCTTGATACCGAGGTGGTGGGTTTCGAGCGGATGCCGAGCGGCGAGTGGAGGGTCAAAACCTCACGCGGCGAGATCGTCTGTGAACATGTCATCCTTGCAACAGGCAATTACGCACGCCAGACAGGCGCCATGCTGGGCCTGGACATTCCCGCGATTCCGATCCTGCACCAGTATTGGATCACCGAGGCGGTTCCCGAAATCGTGGAACGCAAACGGCTTGGTCTTCCGGAGATGCCGATCCTCAGGGACGAGGGTTACGAGGGCTATCTGCGCGAAGAGGGAGACGGGCTGATGTTCGGTCCCTATGAGCGCACCGAGCAGCTCAAGCTGTTCGCCGAAAACGGCGTCCCGGAATGGTTCGGCGCCGATCTGCTCGATGAAGATTTCGATGCCGTTTCCTGGAACTGGGAGCGCGCCACCGAACTGGTTCCCGCGCTCGGGCGCGCCGGCATCAAGCGCAATGTGCGAGGACCTTTCCAGATGACGGCCGATGAGCTGCCGCTGATGGGGCAGGCGTGGGGCCTGGAGAATGTCTGGCTCGCCGAAGGGGTGCCGGGGGGCATCCTTTGGGGCGGTGCGATTGGCTATTACCTCTCCGAACGGATCGTGGAGGGTGGCAACAGCATCGACACGGCGGAGCTGGATCCCCGCAGGTTCGGCCGATACGCCAACAAGAACTGGACCCGGGCCAAGGTCCGGGAAGCCTGGGGCACCCACGCCGTACAGCACTATCCGGGCCAGGACATGCCGGCGGCGCGACCGCAGAAAACGGCCCCGTCCTATGACCGCCTAAGTCAGCTTGGCGCGGTATGGGAGGTGTTGAACGGCTGGGAGATGCCGAGCTGGTTTGCGCCCGCGGGTGTCGAGGCGCGCAATGTCTACAGCTGGCGCTGGACCCCCAAGGGGAACCACGTCGCCGCAGAGGTCCAGGCTGTCCGCCAGGCCGCCGGTCTGGTCGAGATGACACCAATGACCAAGTTCGAGGTCGGCGGGCCGGGCGCCGAGGGCTGGCTCGACGGAATCCTGGCCAACAGACTGCCGCGTCCCGGTCGTGTCGCTCTTGCCCATCACCTGACGCCGACCGGCGGCGTGCAGGCCGAGTATGTGGTGGCGCGGCTGCAGAGCGACCTGTTCTATCTCATATCGACGCCGCGCGCCGAACGCTGGAACCTTGACGATCTCGGCCGGCTGTTGCCGAAAGGACGGCAGCGTGCATCTGCGCAACGTCACGGAGGATCGCGGCAGCTTCACGGTGGTTGGGCCGAAGGCGCGCGACATACTGCAGCCGCTGACGGAGATCGACCTCTCCAACGAGGCCTTCCCATGGTTCAGCGTACAGTCCGGCACCGTCGGCATGGCCAGCGACGTACGGCTGCTGCGTGTCAACTATTCGGGTGAGCTGGGATGGGAACTCTATCATCCACTCTGCTACCAGCGGCATTTGCTGGATGCGCTTCTGGCATCGGGAGAGGCACACGGGCTGAGGCTGGTCGGACTTCAAGCGCTGGAATCGCTTCGTCTCGATAAATCCTACCGGGCCATGTACCGCGATATGAACCCCGAATTGTCCGCCTGGGAAAGCGGCCTCGAGCGCTTCATCAGCCTCGACAACAGGGACTTCATCGGCCGGGCGGCACTGGTCGCGAAACAGCAGCAGGTTACACGCCGGATCGCCACACTGTCGATCGACACGGACGGTGCGAGCGCATTCGCCTTCGAGGGCGTTTACCGCGAAGGCGAGCTCGTCGGCCACATCACCTCGGCGGGCTACTCCTACACTTTTGGTCACGACATCGCACTTGCGCTGCTGCCCCTGGAACTTGTGTCGCCCGGTACCGAGCTCGAGGTTTCGATCCTCGGCGAGCGCCGCGCGGCAAAGGTGATCGCCGACTCGCCCTATGATCCGGAAGGCGCCCGCGGGCGCATGTGAGGTATCCCGGAGTACAGTTTCCGGTTCATCGATGTCTCAACCGTGCTGCTGGGTAAAACGCAAAAACCGCGCTCCATCGGGAACGCGGTTTTGCCAGATACGCATGGCGCTTCGCTACGCAAACACTTTGCGAAACTTATGGCACTTGTCGAAACTTACGGGCTCCGGTACGCGAGACCTGATCCGGAGCGCCGGACGGATGAGATGTCCGCCTCACAGTCCGTTTTATAGGGACATCGTTACCGCGGAGTTATCGAGAGCTTAAGCAAATCTAAATTTTCATTTTTTCCACCGAAGGAAATCGGAAAAATCCGCCAAATCCGTGGGTTACGCCGGGTTACCCCTGAGAAAATTAATTATGCCGGAGAAATCGACGCCGCCATGTCCCTGGGCGTTGAACAAGGCATAAAGCTGAGCCGCTTCGGCACCAAGCGGCGTTACAGCACCCGCACCTTGCGCGGCTTCCTGGGACAATTTCAGGTCTTTCAGCATCAAGGCGGCTGCAAATCCTGGGTTGTAGTCCTTGTTTGCGGGCGAAGTCGGCACCGGGCCGGGCACCGGGCAGTAGGTGGTCAAGGACCAGCACTGGCCGGAGGAGGTCGAGGCGACGTCGAACAGCGCCTGATGCGACAGGCCGAGTTTTTCGGCCAGAACGAAGGCTTCGGCGACACCGATCATCGAAATGCCGAGGATCATGTTGTTGCAGATCTTTGCTGCCTGGCCGGCGCCGTCGCCGCCGCAATGGACGATGCGGCCGGCCATCGGCTTCAGGATCGGCTCGGCGGCAGCGAAGGCATCATCGGAGCCTCCCGCCATGAAGGTCAGCGTGCCGGCTGCGGCACCCCCGGTGCCGCCCGAGACCGGTGCATCGATCGACGACAGCCCGTGCTTCCTGGCGACGGCATGGGCTTTGCGGGCTGACTCGACGTCGATGGTCGAGGAATCGATAAAGAGTGCGCCTTGCCTGGCCTTGGGCGCGATGTCTTCGTAGACGGAGAGGACATGCTTGCCTGCAGGCAGCATGGTGATCACCACGTCGGCATCCTTCACCGCGGCCAAGGCATTCGCCATAATCGTCACGCCATGTTCCTTGGCGACGGTGAGGTTTTCCGGAACGAGGTCGAAACCGTTCACCGCATGCCCGGCCTTGACCAGATTGGCGGCCATTGGATTGCCCATATTGCCGAGGCCGATGAAGGCGATCGTCGTCATTGTCTGTCTCCCAGAGTTGCTGGCTTCAACGGCCAATCAGCGCGCGAGCGATGATGACGCGCATGATCTCGTTGGTGCCTTCGAGGATCTGGTGCACGCGCAGGTCCCGCACCAGTTTCTCGATGCCGTAGTCGTGCAGGTAGCCGTAGCCGCCGAGCAGCTGCAGTGCGTCATTGGCGACATTGAAGCCGGTGTCGGTGACGAAGCGCTTGGCCATCGCCGACCATTTGCCGGCATCCGGCGCCTTGCGGTCGAGCTTCGAGGCGGCGGCATAAAGGAAGATACGCGCCGCCTGCAGCTCGGTCTCCATGTCGGCCAGCCTGAATTGCAGCGCCTGGAATTGATTGATCTTCGAGCCGAAAGCCTTGCGCTCGGCGGTGTGGGACAGCGCCTTGTCGAGCGCCGACTGCGCGCCGCCCAGCGAACAGGCGGCGATGTTCAGCCGGCCGCCGTCGAGCCCGGCCATGGCGATGCCGAAGCCAGCGCCTTCGTCGGACAGAAGGTTCTCCGCCGGCACCTTGCAATCCTCGAAGATGACCTGGCGGGTCGACTGCATGTGCCAGCCCATCTTGTGCTCGTTTGCCCCAAAGGAGAGGCCCGGCGCATCTCTGGGTACGACGATGGTGGAAATGCCTTTCGGCCCGTCCGCGCCGGTGCGCACCATGACGGCATAGACATCGCTGTCGCCGGCGCCGGAGATGAACTGTTTGGTGCCGTTGAGCACATAGTCGCCGCCGCTTTTCACCGCACGGGTCTTGAGCGCCGCGGCATCGGAGCCGGAGCCTGGCTCGGTCAGGCAGTAGCTGGCCAGCCATTCCATCGAAGTGAGCTTCGGCAGGAAGCGCTGGCGCTGTTCGTCATTGCCGAAACGGTCGATCATCGAGGCCACCATGTTGTGGATCGAGATGAAGGACGAAAAGGCCGGATCGGCGTGCGACAGCGCCTCAAAGATCAGCACGGCGTCGAGCCGGCCAAGTGCCGAGCCACCGACATCGTCCCTGATATAGATGCCGCCGAGCCCGAGCGGGCCGGTCTCGCGGATCACGTCGGCCGGGAAATGCTTGTTGCGGTCCCAATCGAGCGCATTCGGTGCGACACGGTCGGCGGCGAAGGCCTGCGCCATCTCCTGGATGGCGCGCTGCTCCTCGTTGAGTTCGAATTGGCTGGTGCTCGCATCGACCGCGGCGTCCATGGCGTGCTCCCTGTGTGCTGGCCAGCTAGCTCGCTGGCCTGTTGTTTTTGGCTTTGCGCGCGCACCAATCTAGACCAATGATGCCGCCGCGCAACCCGATCCCCTGCGGAGCGGCTGTGCATCAACGCATGTCCGGAGCAAGATGTGACGACAAAATTCGATGAACTGCTGGGCCGGTTCCACGCATACCTTGCGACCGTGGATCACGTCCTGATGCGCGATGCCGTGGCCCGGATCGGCTGGGACATGCCGGCTCGCACGCTGGAGCCGCGTCCGCTTGCCTGCCTGCGCCATCTCGATCGCGCCGCCGAACTGGCGCCTCCGGATGCCAAGCCGCTCGTGCAACTGCTTGCCGAACGTCGGAATGATTTCCGCTGGGGGCAGACTTATGGCGAGGCGGACTTCGGGAAAGAGTTCATCGACAATTACGGCTGGCTGGAAGTGTTCGGCACACGTGGCCACTTTGCCAATGACGAGGCCGCCGCCGGCCTGCTGATTCTTGGACCAGATATCGTCTATCCCGACCACCATCACGTCGCCGAGGAAATCTACATTCCGCTGACCGGCGGCACCGAATGGCGCATGGGCGAGAGCGGCTTTTGCATGCGTACGGCCGGCGAGGTCGTCCATCACGCGTCCAACGTCAATCACGCCATGCGCACCGGCAAAGACCCCTTGCTGGCACTCTACATCTGGCGCGGCGGGCCGCTGGCGGCAAAATCGAACATCACCGGGACCGTGGCGCAGGGCAGGGACTGATGGCCAAAGCGATCATGCTGCAAGGCACGGGTTCCGACGTCGGCAAGACCGTGCTGGTCGCCGGCCTCTGCCGCGCGGCAAAAAAGCGTGGGTTGAAGGTGCGGCCGTTCAAGCCGCAGAACATGTCGAACAATGCCGCCGTCGCCGATATCCCCGGGGATAAAGCCGGCGGCGGCGAGATCGGCCGCGCGCAATGGCTCCAGGCGATCGCTTGCGGTGTCGCACCATCGGTCCACATGAACCCGGTGCTGCTGAAGCCGCAGACCGATGTCGGCGCGCAGGTCATCGTGCAGGGCAAAATGTTCGGGGAAGCGCGGGCGCGCGACTACCAGGCGATGAAGGGCCGGCTGATGGACGCCGTGCTGGAGTCCTGGGGCAAGGTCGGCGAGGGCGCCGATCTGGTCATCGTCGAGGGCGCCGGCTCGCCGGCCGAGATCAACCTGCGCAGCCGCGACATCGCCAATATGGGCTTTGCCACGCGCGCCGATGTGCCCGTGGTGTTGGTCGGCGACATCGATCGCGGCGGCGTCATCGCTTCGGTGGCCGGCACGCATCTGATCCTGCCGGAAGAGGACCGGCGCATGATCGCCGGCTACCTCATCAATAAGTTCCGCGGCGACGTTTCGCTGTTTGACGACGGCCTGAAGTCGATCGAGACATTCACGGGCTGGCGCTGTTTCGGTGTCGTTCCGTGGCTGAAAGCGGCGGCACGCTTGCCTTCGGAAGATTCGGTGGTGCTGGAGCGGCTGGCGTCCGGCGAAGCGCGCGCGCTGAAGGTGGCGGTGCCGATGCTTGGCCGCATCGCCAATTTCGACGATCTCGACCCGCTCAAGGCTGAGCCGCAGGTCGAGGTGGTGTTCGTGCCGCCGGGAAAGCCGCTGCCCGCCGATGCCGGGCTGGTGGTCATTCCAGGCTCGAAGTCGACAATCGGCGATCTCTTGAAATTCCGCGAGAACGGTTGGGATCGCGACCTTCTTGCGCATCGCAAGCGCGGCGGCCATGTCGTGGGCATTTGCGGCGGCTTCCAGATGCTCGGCCGCATGGTGCGCGATCCCGACGGCATCGAAGGCAGCGTCACCGAAGCCGAAGGGCTCGGCCTGCTCGACATCGAAACTGTGATGGAGCCGGAAAAGACGGTGCGCAACGTCAGGGCCCGTTCGGTGCCGTTCGACCTGCCGCTCGAAGGCTATGAAATCCATCTCGGCCGCACCACCGGGCCGGATACGCTGAGGCCGTCTGCAGTCATCAATGGCATCGATGACGGGGCAGTGTCGGCCGATGGCAAGGTGATCGGCACCTATATGCACGGTCTGTTTGGCGCCGACGGCTTTCGCGGAAGATTCCTCGAAAGCCTCGGCATCAAGGGCGGCGGCATCGACTACCGAGCCGAGGTCGAGCGGGCGCTGGACGAGGTCGCAGCCGAGCTGGAGACCCATCTCGACTGCGATGCGATCTTTGCACTGGCGCGGTAATTCGCGGCACAGGTTGGCTCAGCCCTTCTCGCTTGCCTTCGGCCAGTAGGTGCCGAAGGACCAGACGTTGCCTTCCGGGTCGCGGCAGATGAACTCGCGGCTGCCATAGTCGCGGTTGGTCAATTCCTGGATGATCGTGGCGCCAGCCTTCCTGGCCTTGGCATAGGCGGCATCGGCATCATCGACGGCGATGTAGATCGACTTGCCGCCGCCTGAGCCGGGTTCGCCGACCATCTTGCCGTAGTCGTCGTCGCGCACGGTGCCCAGCATGATCATCGAGGAGCCGAAAACCAGTTCGGCATGGTGCACGACGTCGCCTTCGCCATAGCGGGCCCGGACGCTGAAGCCGAAGGCTTCGCCCAGCCAGTCGATCATCTTTGCCGCGTTCCTGTAGCGCAAGGCGGGGTAGAGGCGGGGCGCTTCGGTGGTGGTGGTCATGTCGATCTCCTTCAGTGGGGTTGGTCGATGCCCCACTGTGGGTAAAGGCCGTTCCGGCGTCTTGAAGAAATGTTACCTGGCCGAGATTCCGGTTGGTGTCTCGCCGGCGAGGTCGCGGAATTCGCGCACCAGATGCGCCTGGTCGGCATAGCCGCAATCGGCTGCGATATCGGCCCAGTCGACGGCCTGCTGCCTCGACAGGCCGAGCGCGCGGTTGAAGCGGACGATGCGCGACAGTGTCTTGGGGCCCATGCCGATGGCGTTGGAAAAACTACCGGCGAGATGTTTGCGGCTCCAGCCCAGCCTTTCGGCGATCGATGCAATGCGGGTCCGGCCGCCGGATGTGATGATGCGGTCATAGGCCCAGGCGATTTCAAGTGGCGTCTCGGCGGCATTCTCGAGACGGGCGGTGACGAAGGCTTCGGCCATGTCGAAACGCGTCGTCCAATCCGGCGCATTGCCCAGCCGTTCACGCAGCGCCAAGCCCTGAGCGCCAAGCACGTCGTCGAGGACGACCATGCTGTCTGTCAGTTCGCTCATCGGCAGGCGGAAGAAACGGCGTGCGCCAAGCGGCGTGAAGTTGACCTGGACGCAGCAGGCGCCGCCGAAGGATTCGATCACCACCGGTCCGGCAAAGAGGCCGGCGGCGAAACTGGCGAAGCGGTCATTGTCGCCGGGCGCCTTGCCGAGGCCGATGGCGAAGGGTTCGGCGAAGCTGATGACCAGCGGTACGGTGAGCGACGCATATTCGACGTTGCGCATATGGCCGGGCGCCATTTCGCGATAGCCGCAAATGTCCGACACAATGCCCTGAAGTCGAGGATCGGGCAGGCGCCGGCGCATCTCAAACCGCCCGGCGACGGACCGGTCCTGCTCTTGCTGGGGTTGCATCTTGACTGGCATCGGCCATCCTCGCGCCAGTCAAATCTAACAGACCAAGGGCCGGAATCAAAAGCGCCCGGCTTTTGGCCGGGCGCTCCTCGTCCCCACTTCAAGGGAAATGGTCAGGCGCCGCGCATCAAGCAGCCGCCGGCAAGCACGATGAAAGCAATAAGCACGATCCACACCGATGCGAGTGGAACGAATGAGAGAACGCCAAGCGCGGCGAGAACGCCGATGATGGCGATAACAACGGAGATGACAAAAACGATCTGGGTAGGTGCGCTAAGATTCATGTCTGCCTCTCCAACATGATTCGAACAGCGGCATCCTATCAGGGCGCGGGATCACACACCAATCAAGGCCCGCAGCGGGTTCGCCGGGTCAGCCAGCAACTTCACAGCAAGCGCCAGGCATACGATCACCAGCAGCGGCTTGATCAGTCTTGCGCCGATGCGCATGGCCAGGCTGGCGCCGACGCGAGCGCCGAGGAACTGGGCGACGCCCATCATCAGGCCGATCTTCCAGTAGACGACGCCGAAGGCCGCGAAGACGATGAAGCCGCCGATGTTGGAGGCGAAGTTGAGCAATTTGGTATGCGCCGTCGCCTTGAGCACGCCGTAGCCGGCAAGTGCCACGAAGGCCAGCATGTAAAAGGAGCCGGCGCCCGGTCCGAACAGGCCATCGTAGAAGCCGATGGCGGGCACCAAGGTCAATCCAAACAGGAACGGCGACAGGCGCTCGGCGCGGTCGACATCGTTCATGTTGGGCTTGAACGCGAAGTAGAGCGCGATGGCGATCAGCACGATGGGCAGGGCAGCCCGCAGTATGTCGCCCGGCACGATCGTCGCCAGCAAGGCGCCGATGGCGCTGCCGACAAGGGCCAGAAGCGCCGACGGCAATTGCCGGCGCAGGTCGACATGACCCTTCGACGCGTAGTGGATGGTCGCCGAGCCCGAGCCGAACATGCCTTGCAGTTTGTTGGTGGCGAGCGCCTGGACCGGCGTGAAGCCGGCAAGCAGCAGCGCCGGCACTGTGATCAGCCCGCCGCCGCCGGCGATCGAATCGACAAAGCCCGCGGCAAAAGCGGCGAAAGCGAGCATGGCGACGGTCTGGATGCTAAGGTCGATCATCTGATGTATGGGGGTGTCCGGCCGGCTGAAATATCGGGCGTTCGACCACGGCCGCCCTGTTTGCGCAAGATCGATTCCGCGCTACCTCTATCCCGGCGCATCGCGCCTGGATTGTGTTTGTGTAGTTAACCCGGAAAAGAGGGGCTCCTGATGGCATTCGCATTGCTGGACCAGATACGTCAGATATTCGACGGCGACCCCGGCGTGCGCAAGGTGGCGGACGATCCGGTCCTATCGGCGGAACTGCTGATGCTGTTTCGCATGATCCTGGCCGACGGGTCGGTCAGCGAGAGCGAAATGGTTGCCTTCCGGCGCATCTGCAAGGACGCCTTCGGCATTCAGGAAAGCAGCATCGACAGCGTCATCGAATATCTCAACGAGTTCGGCTACGAGACCAATGGCTCGCAGGCGATTGCACTGTTCCGCGATCTCGACGTCGAGCGGCGCCGGCAATTGGCCAAACATATGGCGGAGATCGCCAAGGCGGATTCGCAACTGGCCGAGAGCGAGATCCGCCTGCTGCGCCGCACGCTCGACCTGCTCGATATCAGCCCGGTCGATGTGGTCAAGACGCAGGAGTGATCGGGCCGCCTTCTCTCCTGATCAGCCTTGCTCCCGCAGCCGCTCCGCGATCGCCCGGTGCAAGTCAGGGGCGGCGGTGACAAGCGCCTTGGCAGCCTCGGACTGCGGGTGGTCGAGCACTTCGCTCGTCTTGCCGCGCTCGACGATCTTGCCGTCATGCATGACCAGCACCTCGTCCGTGATGGCGCGGGCCACGGTCAGGTCGTGGGTGATGAAGAGGTAGGCGATGCCGAGCTTCTGGTTGAGCTCTGCGAACAGATCGAGGATCTGGGCGCGGATCGAGACATCGAGCGCCGAGACCGGCTCGTCGGCAACGACCAGCTTGGGGCGGGTGATGATGGCGCGGGCGATCGACAGGCGCTGGCGCTGGCCGCCGGAAAATTCATGGGGGTATTTGTCCATGTCGCTGATGCCGAGGCCGACTTCGTGCAGGGCATGCGCCACCATCTCGCGGCACTCGGCGCGCGTCGGCTTTTTCTCCAGCACATGCAGGGGTTCGGCAACCAGCTTTTCCACCTTCTGGCGCGGGTCGAAGGAGCCATAGGGATCTTGAAAAACGACCTGCATATCGCGTCGCGCCGGCTTTAACTCGGCTTCGCTCTTGCCGGTTATGGTCCCGCCGCGGAACGAGATTGAGCCCGATGTCGGCCGATCCAGCGCCAGGATCATGCGGGCGAGCGTCGACTTGCCGCAGCCGGAGCGACCAACCAGTGCCACTGACTGACTCGGCGCCATCGACAGCGAGACGTCGTCGACGGCGCGGATACCAGGCGCGCGCTTAAACAGCGAAGTGCGCCGGCCGGGATAGTCGCGGGTCACGCCCTCGACCTGAAGCAAAGGGCGGCCCGTCTCGATGCCATGCGGCCTGGCGCGCGCCGGCACATGCATCGAGGCCTGCGCCAACTGGCGCGTGTAGGGGTGGAGCTGTTCGGATAGCGTGCGTGCGGTGTCGCCGGCTTCCATCACCTCGCCGCGGCGCAGGATGGTGATGCGGTCAGCCATCTCGGTCACCACGGCGAGGTCATGCGAGATCAGCAGCAGGCCCATGCGGCTCTCCGCGACGATGTCGCGCAATAGATCAAGGATTTGTGCCTGCAGCACCACGTCGAGCGCCGTCGTCGGTTCGTCGGCGATCAGCAGCTTCGGCTTCAGCGCACAGGCGATGGCGATGACGACGCGCTGGCGCTGGCCGCCCGACAGTTCGTGCGGATAGCGCGACAGCGGGAATTTCGCTTCGGGCAAGCCGACACGGTCGAGCATTTTTCGCGCCCGGTCTTCGGCCTCGGCGCGGCTGGCCCTGGTGTGCCAGCGTATGCCTTCGGCAACCTGTTCGCCGATGGTCTTGACCGGATTGAGCGCCGTCATCGGCTCCTGGAACACCATGCCGATGTCGTCGCCGCGCAGCGCGCACATCTGGTCCTCGGTTGCTGCCAGGATGTCGATGCCGTCGAATGTGACACGTCCGCTGGCGCGCGCGGCATGGGGCAGAAGCTGCATCACCGTCAGCGCGGTCATCGATTTGCCGGAACCGGATTCGCCGACCAGCCCCATCACCTCACCGGGCGCGACGGAAAGCTCCACACGCTTGAGGATCTGCGTGTCGCCGATGGTCAGCGACAGGTTCTCGATTTCGAGCAGGCTCATCGCTGCCGCCGCGATTTCGGATCGAGGATGTCGGCGATGCCGTCGCCCAGGAGGTTCAGCCCCAGCACGGCGACAACGATCGCCATGCCCGGAAAGATCGCCATCCATGGCGCCACCACCATGCGGGTCTGCGCGTCGAACAGCATGCGGCCCCAGCTCGGCATTGGCGGTTGCGCACCCAGGCCGAGATAGGAAAGCCCGGCCTCGGCCAGGATGCCCAGCGCGAACTGGATGGTGCCTTGCACCAGAAGCAGCGTGGCGATGTTGGGCAGCACATGTTCGATTGTGATCTGCGTGCTGCTCTTGCCGGCGGCGCGTGCGGCGAGAATGAACTCGCGCGGCCAGATCGCCAGCGCGCCGGCCCGGGCGACGCGCGCAAAGACCGGGATGTTGAAGATGCCGATGGCGATGATGGCGTTGACGGCGCCCGGCCCGAAGATGGCGGTGATCATGATCGCCGACAGCAAAGCCGGGAAGGCGAAGACGAGGTCGTTCAGCCGCATCAGCGCCTCGTCGACGAGGCCGCCGCGTGCCGCGGCAAAGGCGCCGAGCGGCACGCCGACCCCCATGCCGATGCCGACCGCGACCAGGGCCACCGCAATCGAATTGCGGGCGCCGACCATGACCATCGACAGGATGTCGCGGCCGAAATGGTCGGTGCCGAACCAGTGCGCCAGCGAGGGCGCTTGCGTCTTATCCGATATCACCAGTTTCGTGACGTCATAGGGCGTCCAGGCATAGGAGACGACAGCCATTGCCAGGATCAGCAAGGTGATGACGAAACCGGCAACAAAGGCGGTATTCCCGAACGCCTTGCCCAGGATGCTGCCGAACGTCTCTTCTGATATGTCGATGTGCAGTGTCATTGCCGGCTTCTCAGGCGCGGATCGACGACCGCATAGGAAAGGTCGACCAGCAGATTGACGGCGATGACGGCGGCGACCAGCAGCATGACGACGCTTTCGACGACGATCAGGTCGCGCTGGGTGATCGCCTGGAACACCAGCCGGCCGAGGCCGGGCAGATAGAAAACATTCTCGATGATGATGGTGCCGGCAAGCAGGAAGGCGAACTGCAGGCCCAGAATGGTCAGCACCGGAATCATGGCGTTGCGCAGCGCGTGCCGCCACAGCACAGCTCGGTAGGGCAGACCCTTGGCGCGGGCGGTACGGATATAGTCCTCGTTCAGCACCTCGATCAGCGCCGAGCGGGTGACGCGCGCCAGAATCGCGGCTTGCGGCAAGGCAAGCGCCACCGCCGGCAGCAGCAGCGACTTCAAGGCTGGCCAGACGCCGGCACTCCAGCCGGGAAAGCCGCCAGCAGGAACCAGCCGCAGCCAGACGGCGAAGACATAGATCAGCATCAGCGCGAACCAGAAATTGGGCACGGCGACGCCAAGCTGTGCGGCGCCCATGGAAATCGTATCGCCGGCCCGTCCACGCCGGCTGGCGGAAAACAGGCCGACGGGAATCGCGATGAGGGTGGAGAGCGCAAGCGCAATCAGCGCCAGCGGCAGCGAGACGGCCAGCCGCTCGCGAACCAGACCGATGACCGGCACCGAATAGGTGTAGGAGCGGCCGAAATCGAGGCTGAGCAGGCCGCCCGCCCAGTGCAGATAGCGCCAAGCCAGCGGCGCGTTGAGGCCCATCTGGTTGCGCAGCAACTCGACCTGGTCGGCGCTGGCATTCATGCCCAGCATTAGCCGCGCCGGATCGCCGGGCAGGATCTCCAGGACGGCGAACACCACCATGGAAGCCAGCACCAGCGTGGCGATGGCGATGGCGAGGCGTTTTAGGAGGTAGGCGGTCATGGAAGGTGGGGGATCACTCGCTCCACTTCACCTTGGTCAAATCATTGGCCTGGATCGGGGCGTTTTCCCACAGCCCTTGCAGCCTGGCGTCCCAGACGCCGATCTTCGGCAATTCATAGAGGAAGCCGACCACCGCATCGTCGGCCAGGATCTTCTGCGCTTGCCCCAGCAATTCCTTGCGCTTGGCTTCGTCGGAGGTGACGCCGAGATCGGCAATCACCTTGTCGAAGGCCGGGTTGTCGTAGTTGAAGTAATAATCCTTGCGCGAATAGATATCGATGTCGTTGGGCTCGGTGTGGGAGACGATCGTCAGGTCGTAATCCTTCTTGGTGAATACCTGGTCCAGCCACTGTGCCCATTCGACCGGAATGATTTCCAGATCGATGCCAACGTCGCGAAGCTGCGAGGCAATGATTTCGCCACCGAGACGGGCATAGGTGGGCGGCGGCAGTTTCAGCGTCGCCTTGAAGCCGTTCTCGAGGCCTGCCTCTTTCAGCAATTCCTTGGCCTTGGCGACATCATGCGGGTAGCGGCCGGTGAGGTCGACATAGTCCTTGTTGGCCGGCGACATATGCGAGCCGATCGGCTGGCCGAGGCCGGCCGAGGCGCCGTCGATGATGGCCTTGCGGTCGAGCGCGTAAGAGATCGCCTGCCTCACCTGCAGCTTGTCGAAAGGCGGCTTCTTGTTGTTGATCGACAGGATGGTCTCACCCTCGGTCGCGCCGATCACCACCTTGAAGCGCGGGTCGTCCTTGACCTGGGCGACGCTGTCGGCATCGAAGAACGGGAAAGCCTGGATGTCGCCCGAGAGCAGCGCCGGCACATAGGCCGCGGCATCCGGCACGATGCGAAACTCGGCCTTGTCGAGCGACGCCGGCGTGCCCCAGTAATTGTCCGATTTGACCAGCGTGATCGACGATCCCTTGGCCCAGCTCTGGAACTTAAACGGGCCGGTGCCGATCGGTTTTTCCTTGTTGGTGTCGGCAGATTCCGGCGCCACGATCACCGCGTCGCCCCAGCCCATATTGTAGAGGAACGAGCCCTGCGGGTTCTTCAGCGTGACCTTGACGGTTGCCGGATCGACGACGTCGACCTTGTCGATGGCGGCGAACAGGCCCTTTTGTGCGTTGACGGAGTTGTCGGCTCGCGCCCGGTCGAGCGAGAATTTCACGTCGGCGGCATCGAAGTCGGTGCCGTCATGGAATTTCACGCCGGTGTGCAGCTTGAAGGTGTAGACCGTGCCGTCATCGGAAATGGTCCAGCTTTCGGCCAGATCCGGCAGCACCTCGCCATTCGGCCCGATGCGCGTCAGGCCTTCGAATACATTGGCATAGAGAACCTCGTCGATCGCTGCGGCGGCACCGGCGGTCGGATCGAGATGCGGGGGTTCGAGCGGAATGCCGATGACCAGGTCGGTTCGCGCGGCGAACGCAGAGCTGCCGGCGGCCAGCGACAGCACCGCGGCCGCCAGAATGGTTTTCCACAATTTCATCGTGCAACTCCCCATGCGTTCAGACACGTGCTCGAACCCGAGTGATAGAAGCGTGATTTCGCCACGGAGTAAATTGCGTTTCGTTCTGCCCCTTGGCGTGGCCGGGAATGTTTTTGTCCTGGCGATCGCATCGGCAGTCGAAGCTTGTCGCGGTGCACACCTTATCCCGTGGCTGTGCCGCGCAGCAGCACGTTGAGCCCTATCGCCATCACCTTGGCCGATTCCACCATGTCCGATATCCCGACCCATTCGTCCGGCCGATGGGCGAGGTCGAGAATGCCAGGCCCATAAGCGATGCAATCATAGATATGGCCGATGCGAGCTATATGCTTCTGGTCATAGGTGCCGGGCGAAATGACATAATCGGGTTCGCGGTCGAAGATCGCCATGATGCCTTGCGCAACCGCCTTGACCACCGGCGCGTCGCGCTCGGTCATCAGCGGCAGCACTTCCATCAGGTCGCGGATTTCATAGTCGAATTTTGTCCGCTCGCGTTTCAACCGGTCGAGAATGCCGGTCACTTCACCTTTGACGGTGTCGAGATCCTCCTCGAGCAGGAAACGGCGGTCGATGGTCATCCGGCAGGAGTCGGGCACGTTGGGCGACGGCAGGCCGGGCCGGAAATCCTCGGTCTGGCCGCCATGGATCGAGTTGATGTTCATGGTCGAGCGTTTTGCTCCTTCGGGCACGACCGGCATGCGCGTCATCTTGCGGTCGAGCGCGGGAAACAGTTCGTCCTCGAAAGCCCGCAGCACGGCGCCCATGTGGCGCACCGCATTGTCGCCGAGAAACGGCATCGAGCCGTGCGCGATCTCGCCCTTGGTCTCGATCTCCGCCCACCAGACGCCACGATGGCCGAGGCAGATGCGGTCCTTGTTCAGCGGCTCGGGAATGATGACATGGTCGACCCTGGGTTTTGAGAAATAGCCGAGCCTGGCCAGATGCGCGACGCCGCCGAAGCCGCCGGATTCCTCGTCGACGGTGCCGGATATTTCGATGGCGCCGGGAAAATCGGGGAAGACTTCCAGGAAGGCCTCGGCTGCGATGATAGAGGCGGCAAGGCCGCCCTTCATGTCGCAGGCGCCGCGGCCATAGACCCTGCCGTCCCTGACGATGCCGGCGAAGGGATCGACGGTCCAGCCATCACCGGCTTCGACCACGTCGATATGCGAGTTGAAGTGGACGCAGGCGCCCGGCGACCTGCCTTCGGAACGGGCAACGACATTGACGCGCGGGTAGCGGTCGGTGTCGCCGGGCGTGCCTTCGGCGCGGATGAACTCGGTCTCGAAACCGCTCTTCTTCAGCCGCGCGCCGAGATATTCGGCGCATGGCCGGTAGGCCTCGCCGGGTGGATTGATGGTCGGAAAACGGATCAGCTCGGCGGTCAGCGCGACGACGTCGTCGCGCCTGTCATCGATTGCCTGGAGGAGTCGCTGGTTCATGCGCAGAGTTGAGCAGCGATCCCAGCGATTTTGCAAGCCCGCCGGCGATCAAGCCGGTGCGGCGTGTCGTTGCGGCAACTATTGCGGGAAATCGTTCAAATTCGCTGCTTTGGATTGGCGAATTGGTCAAGGTGTGTGTGTTAGCCCGTGCATCTGCCATTAAAAAGATGAAAAACAATCAGGCAGGCAGGTTAGGGGCAATCAAAGGGGTTTGATCGCATGAAAAAGACAGTTCTCATGGCAACCATGTTTGTTGCAATGCTGTTCGGTGCTTCGGGGCAGGGCTGGGCAGCCAGCCTCGTTGCAAATATAGACGTGTCGTCGCAGACGATGACCGTCAGATATGGCGCGTCGGTTTACCGGTGGAGTGTCTCCACCGCCCGCACCGGCTATTTCACGCCGCGCGGCACCTATCGGCCGCAGCGCACGGCCAGGATGTGGTATTCGCGCAAATACCATATGTCGCCGATGCCCTATTCGGTGTTCTTCCATGGCGGCTATGCCATCCATGGAACCGGCGCCGTCAGGCAGCTCGGCCGCCCGGCGTCGCATGGCTGCGTGAGGCTGCACACGGCCAATGCCGCCACGTTCTATTCGATGGTGCGGGAAGTGGGTTTCGGCAACACGCGCATTGTCGTCACCAACTAAGGCGGTTCAGGTTCGCTGTTGTCTGCTGGCGCTGGGCTAACCCCACGCCAGCAGCTCTGCCTAAGCGTTTGGGACCGCCTTTGCCTGCGGTCGCTTTCGACGCCCGCCGCTGATCTCCCACCTTTTGTGGAACCACATCCACTGGCCGGGATCTTCTCGCACCCAGCGCTCGACGACGTCGTTGAGACGCTGGGTGGTGGCACGGACATCGACGCTGCCGTCAGCGGTGCGCGGCAAGGTTAACTTGTCCTCGATTTCGAGCCGGAAGCGGTTGCCTGGCAGCCTGACGCAGCGCGCCGGATAGACGTCGCAGTCGTAGTGGCGGGCAAGGGTGGCCAGCACGCGATTGCTCTGGCAGGGACGGCCGAAGAATGTCGTCTCCAGTCCATTGGAGAATTTCTGGTCGACAAGGATGCCGATGTTGCCGCCGTTCTCCAGAAGCCCGGCCAGGGCGAATGACGCGCCCGCCATGGATGGCAGCAACGAGCCCATGGTCGAGCGGCGCGTCGAGAGGATGTAGTCGGCGAGATAGGGATTGTTAGGCGGGCGAAACAGCGCAGTGATGTTCATGCCGAAAGTCGCGGCCGCCACCGGCAGCAATTCGAAATTGCCGAGATGGCCGGTAAAGACGATATGCGGCTTCTCTTCGCTGGCTATTTCGACGAAGTGGTCAGCTCCCTTGACCTCGACGCGGCCGGGCTCGCTGGCCGCGGGGTCGTAGTCGAAGAGGGCGTCGAGAAAAATGTATTCCGCGGCCAAGCGGGCCATGTTGCCCCACATGTCGGAGGCGATCGCTTGGATTTCGGCTTCGCTCTTTTCCGGATAGGCCTTGCGCAGATTGTCGACGGCGACCTGATGGCGTCCCACCCGGGGGCCGACCAGGCGTGCGACGCGGTCGGCGAAATTCAGCGCACTGTCGGCCGGCAGCAGGCGCAGGACCGAGATGACCATCATCGCTGCCCGCGCCACCAGCCAGTAATTGAGCTGGCGCAGTTGCCTGCCGTAACGAAATTTGAGGTCCCGGCGGAACTTCTTGAATACAGAGGTCAAGGCTCTAGCCGACGCGCAGGATGATCTTGCCGAAAACGTCGCGGCCTTCCATGCGCTTCAGCGCGGCGTCGATACCGTCGAAGCCGACTTCGGTGTCGATGACGGGTGCGACTTGTCCCGCCGCCATTTTCTGCATGGCGTTGGCCATGTTTTCCATGCGGCAGCCAAAGGAGCCAAGCAGTTTCAATTGCTGCTGGAACAGCTGCATCAAATTGATCTGCGTCGACACGCCGGAGGTCGAACCGCAGGTCACCAGGCGGCCGCCACGCTTCAGGCACAGCATCGAGGCGGCGAATGTGTCGGCGCCGACATGTTCAAAGACGACGTCGACGCCCTTCTTCTTGGTCAGCTTGCGCACGACGCCCTCGAAACGGTCGTCGCGGTAGTTGATGACATGGTCGGCGCCGAGCGCCTTGGCCTTGTCGATCTTGTCGTTGGAGCCGACCGTAGTGATGATCGTGCAGCCCATCCGCTTGGCCAGCTGGATGGCCGCCGAGCCGATGCCGGATCCGCCGGCATGGATAAGGATGGTTTCGCCGGGTTGAAGCCTGGCGTTGTCGAACAGCATGTGCTCGACGGTGCCGAAGGTGACGGGCGCCACCGCCGCGCCGATGTCGGTCACGCCGGGCGGGGCAGGGACCAGCAGGCGGGCCGGCAGATTGATCTTCTCCTGCGCGAAACCGTCGAGATGGAAACCGTGCACGCCCGAAACATGTTCGCAAAGGTTGTCGCGGCCTTCGCGGCAGGCTCGGCAGAGGCCGCAGGTGCGCGCGCCATAGATCGACACCAATTGTCCGGGCAGCAGGCTGGAAACGCCGGGGCCAACCGCCTCGACCTCGCCGGATGCCTCCGCGCCGACGACCAGCGGCAGCTTGCGCTTGGCGAAGGCCATGCCGCGCCAGCCCCAGACGTCGATATGGTTCAGCGCTACTGCCTTGATGCGCAGCGTGACTTCGCCGAGTGCCGGCGGTGGAGGAGGCGGCAGGTCCACCGTCTCAAGACGGCGGTCCTCTATAAGTTGCAATGCGCGCATGGGGCCTGTCGGTTCAGTCTGGCTGAAAAAGGTCGCTTAGACCGGTTCCCGCGCCATGACAAGGCAAGTGTTCTGGCCGCCGAAGCCGAAGGAGCTCGACAGAACGGTGCGGACCTCGGCGTTGCGCTTCTTGTTCGGCACCACGTCGAGCACGATCGCGGGGTCGGGATTGTCATAGTTGATGGTCGGCGGAATGACGCTTTCGCGCATCGTCATCAGCGAGAAAGCCGCCTCGACAGCGCCCGCCGCCGACAGTGTGTGACCGATCATCGATTTGTTCGACGAGACCGGCATCGAGCCGATCCGCTCGCCGAACACCGTCGACAGCGCCAGATGCTCCATCTTGTCGTTTTCGGGCGTCGAGGTGCCGTGGGCATTGACGTAGTCGATCTCGTCTTCACCCAGTCCGGCGTCGACGAGGGCGGCGCGGACCGCGGCGATGGCCGGTGAAGCGTCCGGTTTGGAGCGGGTGCGGTGGAAGTCGTCGGCCTTCTCGCCGCAACCGCCCAGGACGCCGAGAATAGTCGCGCCGCGAGCCAATGCCGTCTCAAGCGATTCCAACACCAGCGCCCCGGATCCCTCGGCCAACACGAAGCCGTCGCGATCCCTGGAGAAGGGTTTCGACGCCTTTTCGGGGATGTCGTTGTGCGTGGAGAGCGCCGAAAGCAATGAGAAACGGATCAATGCCTCGGCGGTCGCGGAACCGTCCGCGCCGATCGACAGCGCACGGTCGCATTCGCCGCGTCGGATCGCCTCGACACCGAGCTGAATCGCGGTGGCGCCTGAAGCGCAAGCCGTCGACAGCGTGATCGGCAGACCACGCGTGCCAAGGCGATCGGCAAGGCGGCCGGCGATCGAACCGAACTGGGTGGTCTCGAAAATATCCAGCTCTTTCAAGCTACGCGCGACCCGAAGCAGTCTTTCGGCGGCGGTGTCATCCTTGTCCTTGTCAGAATTGTAGAGCGAGAAGCGCTCGGCCCAGTCGAGTTCGACTGGCGGCGATGCGAGGAAGAGCGGTCCGCCGAAATCGCTGGAATCAAGACCGGCTTCGCTCACCGCTTCTAAGCCCGCAAGCTCGGCTAGCTCATAGGTGAGTGGGCTGGCGCCTTTCGAGCTCGACGGCAGGAAATCGACCATGCCGGAGATGCGGGTGTTCAATTGATCGATGGGAAAGCGAGTGATCGGGTGAATGCCCGACTTGCCGGAGGTCAGTGCCGCCCAATTGTCTGATTTGCCGACGCCAAGCGAGGTCACCACGCCGATGCCGGTGACGGCGACGATCGGCCTGCCCATGTGATCTCTGAGATTGGCCATCCGGGAGCCCTCTTATCGTTGCAGCATGGATCGTGGAGCCGCATTACGCGGCATTGACCAGCGCCATGCCCTCGAATTGGTGATAGCCGATCGCCGTTGCAAGGACGGATTGGGGAACGCCTTCGAACGGCGTCTCGGCTGCGGCATCAAAAACAGGATAGGCGGCCTTGCGGTCGACAGCGAGTGCCGCCAGTGCCACAGCGAAAGGAAACTGTGCTTCCTTCATGTGCCCGGTCAGCGTCGAGAAGCCACGCGCGGCGATCGCCGGATTGGCATCGAGCGCTGCCTTCTCGGCTGTTGTCGCCGCATGCGCGCCCGATGCGCCCGACAGGGTCAGCAATTTGCCGTTCGGCAATGCAGCCTGCTTGAGCAGTGCGGCGATCTCGGCGTCGAGTTCTCCCCGTGGCCGCCGGGCACGGCCGGAGACGACCGGTCCAAGTTCTGCATAGATCTTGCGGCCGCGGCTCATCGCGTGTTCGCGCTGCTCCAGCACCAGGAAGGCGCCGCCGGAGCCGGTCACGACGCCACCGCCCTCAGTGCCCTGTCTTTGCCAAACCGGCTTCCATGGGCCGCGATGCAGATAGCCGGCGAGTTCATAGCCGAGCAGCATATCGGAATGTTCGGTCTGGAAGGCACCGCCGACCAGGATATGCGTCGACTGACCCGAGCGGATGCGTGCGGCGGCCGTTTCAACCGCGGCGACACCGGCACCTTCCTCGCCCATGAAGGTTCTGGACGAACCGGTGACCTTGTGGACGATGGAGATGTTGCCGGCGAGCAGGTTGGACAATTGGGCCAGAAACAGTGTCGGGCGCAATTCGGTGGTCAATTTCTCGTTGAGCAGTACATCGCGGTCATTGCGGCTTTCCGAAGCGGCGAGAATGGCGGCATCGACCGCCTCGTCGCGCTCGCCGCCGCCCGCCGCCACAACCATGTCCATGGTCGCGCAGAGTTCGTCATCGCCCTTGATGCCGGCGTCGTCCAGTGCAAGGCCGGCAGCATAGGTGCCGAGCCTCTGCCAGGTTTCCATCTGGCGCTGATCGCCACGCTTGGCGATCTGCAGGTTCCAGTCGATCTCAGGCAGCGGATGGACAGTATAGGGTGCAAAGCGCGTCGCTTCGAGCACCGGCCGCGGGCCCGGTTGCGCGAGCTTCTGCCAGTGGGCGTCAGGACCTTCCCCCAGCGAGGAGACAAGGCCGATACCTGATATGACGACGTCGCGGGGGCTGCTCATGTGCGGCTTTGTGGGTCAGGCGGCAGAGCGCGTCAAGATCGTGCGCTTAACTGACGTCAGGCGGTCTTGGCGGCGACCAGCGCGTCGATCTTGGCGCACAGATTCTTCATGACGAAGTAATCGTCGGTCGAAGCCTTGCCGTCATTGACCTCCTGGGTCCACTTTTCCAGCGGCACCTTGATGCCGAATTCCTTGTCGATGGCAAAGACGATGTCGAGAAAATCGAGGCTGTCTATGCCGAGATCGTCAATCGTGTGGCTCTCGGGCGTGATGGTGTCGATATCGATCTCGCTGGTGTCGGCAATGATCTTGGCGACTTTGTCGAACGTGGTGGACAAGGGCTTTTCCTTCGGTTGCGGGCGGAATCTGTCCGCATCTTGTTTGGGCGCTGTCTAATCGGTTTTTTCCGGCAGGAAAAGGCCTGATACGCCGGGCGCAGATGGGTAGGGTTCCTTCGAAACGCAAGAAGGGCCGCCGGTTTACCCGGCGGCCCTTCTGTTGACGCAACGTCAGCCTTATTTCGATGCGTGTCGTTTTTCCAAAAGCGGAACACTTTTGGCGACATGCATCAGCTGTCGCGAAGCTTGACCAGATCGTTCAGCAGCCCGCCCGTTCCGTTGTGGACGGTCAGCCGCTCGACCTTGCCGGCGATGGTTTCCAGCGCCTCGAGCTCCTTCAGCCGCAGCATCACCGGGTTTTCCGCATCACCCTGGCCGTGTTGAGGAGGGAACGGGTCGCGTTCGTCTCCTCGCGGCGACGGATGATGTTGGCCTCGGCCTGCTTTTCGGCCGACACCACCTGGTTGAGGATCTCGCGCATCTCGCCCGGCAGGATGACATCCTTGAGCGCGATATCGCTGACCTCCACGCCGATCTCGGCCATGTCGGCGCGGACCTTGGCTGCCGCTTCCTCATCGATCGTCACCTTCTTTTCGAGGATCTGATCGAGTGTCAGCGCGCCAAGCGTCTTGCGGAAGGCATATTGCAGGGCGCGGTAGAGGGCTTCGGAGAAGTCCTTCACCATGCTGACCGCCTTGACCGGATCGACGACCCGGTATTCGGCTGCGATGTTGACGCGGATCGTCACGCGATCCTTGGTCAGCACTTCCTGCCCGGCAACGTCGAGCGACTGGCGCTTGAGGTCGACGACCTTGATCTGCACCATGCGTCCGACGTTCCAGAAGCCATGCACGCCCGCCGTCAGCGTCCTGACCAGGACACCGTCGATGAACAGCAGTCCGGCCTGACCATCGACGACCGGATGGACGGACATCAATTCCGCCTTCCGGGCCTGGCCGAGCCGGCGCATGATCGCCGCATCGATGGCGAGATCGACTGACGTGTCGATCAGCGTCACCTTCCACGGGCCGGCATCCGTCCACAGCACGAGCTTGCGGTCCGGTGCCAGCACGGCGTGCAGATTGCCGTCACGCTCGATGACGGCGACATCCGTGCGCCCGGTGCGAACGACGGTGAAATGACGCGCGGCCACATCCGGAAGCTTGTCGAACAACGCCTTCTCGTATGCCGAAACGAATTCCGGGTTCTTCAGATCGTGCCGAGACACTTCGAGGCTGCCGCGCCGGGTGGCGAGCCAGTGCTCGCCCGGCAGCAGGACAGCCTTGATCTCCCCCTTGTGGAGGGCGAGGGCACGTTCGTTTTCCTTTACGAGGACGCGCTCGCGTCCAAGAACCTTGTCGAGAATGGTCATTGTCTTACTCCTGTCGGGCATGGCCCCATGCGAGGCGTCACGTCATGCGTCGATCTTCCCTTCGTTTCTCGTTTCACGTCGTCTCTTGCGTCGTAGCCCGGGCACGAATGATCCGGGGACTGGTGGCATCGAGCCGTGGCGGGCCTTCGGGAGCGGATCGCGGGGCAGCGAAGCGGGCGCAGGAGGCCTTAGCCTCCCTTGCCGGCGACACCGCGCCTTGATCGTCACCGCGGGCCTGGCCGCGAGCCGATGGCGAAAGACGCTTGGGATGATCCGCGCCCGAAAGCTTGGGTCACCCGTCCAGTCTTTCGCATTCCAGTCCCCGGACCGTTTTTCGGATGGCTTTTCAAAGGCCAAATGGAGAAGGAATCGAACCTTCGACAGTCAGATTAACAATCTGATGCTCTAACCAAACTGAGCTATCCGTGGTGCAGATGAAGGGACTCGAACCCACAACCTCCGGATTATGTCCGGCGCTCTCCCAGTTGAGCTACATCCGCGATCCCAATCCCCAAAGCGGCGCCGTATGCAGGGCGGCAATGCCGCCTGCACGGGCGGAGACGAAAGCTCCAACCGTTGTGCTCGCTTCGGTTCTCGTGACCGGGAGCGCGCCTATAGCCCCTGCGACGGGTTGTCGCAAGCGGCATTGTCACGGCGAATTTGCGGCTTCTTTCAACGGTGGCATTTCAGCAACACCGCTTTCGGCGTCAGCGATCGCGCGCAGCACGCTCAGAAGGTGACGCGGCCGAGCACGCGCAGGCCATCGCCTTGCGGCTCGACGACGACGGCCTCACCTTCGCGCGGTGAGATGCCGGTCAGTGCCACGATGTCTTCCAGATGGGTGACCATGACCAGATTGTCGGAGCCGGAATAGGCGCGGATTTCCTTCAGGATCGCAGCGGTCTGCGCGGCCTTCTGCGTCTCGTCGCCTTTCAGGAGATCGAGCGGTGCAAAGAGTTCCGGGTCGGCCTCGAAGGCGATGCGGGCGGTGTCGAGGCAGCGGCAATAGCGGCTGGACAGCACGCGCTCGATCGGTGCCGCCCGAGCGGCAAACAGAGCGCCGATCTTGCTCGCCTGCTGCTTGCCGCGCGCCGACAGGTTCATCTGGGTGGCGCAGCTGTCGATGTCGAAATTGGCCGGATCGGTGGTGCCGGTGACCATGGCATGGCGCAGCAGCACGACGTGTCCGCCGTCGCGCAGCAGCGCCCAGCCTGCATCCGTGGCGTGCGCCACGCCGGGAACAACAAGCAGGAACAACGCCAAGGCAAATCGAATCATCCGCTATCCTTCTGCGGTTCCCGGCAAGGGGTTCCGGTGGCAGGACATATAGGGACGGTAAAGCCGGCCGAAAGACAAGGCGCGGTCGGCGGGAAGCGTAGACCTACTTCTTCGCCATCTGCTTCTTCACCAGATCGACCTTCTGGTCGGTGAGAGGGATGGCTGGTGTAGCCGGCTTCGGTAAAGCGCTGCTTGGCGTTCTCGAAGAATCCGATCGCCTTTTGATATTCGGCCTTGCCGCCGCCATAGCTGGCCCGATTCCAGCTGACATCCCCGAGATTGTTCTGCGCGAAGGCCATTGCATCGGAAGGCTTCCCTGGTGAATACCTTCAGCGTCGCCGTGAATGCGGCCTCGATCGGTGACGCTGCGCGCGTCGCTTTTCGTCTCGGCAACTGCAAGCGCGGTCGCGGCAAGACAAAGCAGTGCGGCGACGAAAGCCGTCAGCCATGCCCGCTGCAAAAGACGGAGGTTCGAGAGTCGGACAAAGGCTATTTGTCGTCCGTGTCCGCCCTGATGATCCAAGCCCTCTATAACGCTGCCAGCCGACGATGATCAAATTCAGGCGCGATTGCGTCGCGGTCCTGGCTCGCCTATCACGGGGAACCCGCCCCTCACGGTAAAAATGTCTCCGCTCACCGAAACCGTTCTTTTCGTCTTCAGCCTTGTCGCGCTCGGCTACCTCGCCGGGCTCACCGGCTATCTGAAGCCGGCGAGCGGCGAGGGGATTTCGGAATTTGCCATCAACGTGGCGATGCCGCTGCTGCTGTTCCAGACGATGGTGAAGTCCGACTTCCACGGCGTGGCGCCTTGGCCGCTGTGGGGCGCTTACTTCACGGCGGTTGCAATGACATGGGCTGCCGGCCATCTGGTGACGACGCGGATCTTCGGGCGGGACGCACGCGCAGGCATCGTCGGTGGAGTGTCGTCGTCCTTCTCGAATGTGGTGCTGCTGGGCATTCCCTTCGTTCTCGGCGTATTCGGGTCCAGGGGATTCGAAGTGCTGTCGCTGCTCGTTTCCGTGCATCTGCCGACCATGATGATGGCTTCGATCATCATGTTCGAGATATTTGGCCGCGGTGGCAGTGAGCCCGTACACCCGCTGCGCATCGTCCAGAGCTTTCTGAGAAGACTGTTCACCAATCCCCTGATCATCGGTATCCTGGCCGGGCTGGCCTGGCGCCTAACCGGCGCGCCGCTGCCGAACCTTGCCACGCGGCTGGTCGATACGCTGGCTGACACTGCCGGGCCAGTGGCGCTGTTCGCCATGGGGCTCAGCCTGCGCCGTTTCGGCATATCGGGCAATGTCCGGCCGGCGTTGGCGCTTTCGGTGCTGAAGCTGTTCCTGATGCCGGCGCTGGTGCTGGTCTTCGTCTGGTTGCTCGGCATGCCGCCCTTGACGGCCAAGGTGGCGGTGATGGTGGCCGCGATGCCATCCGGCGTCAATTCCTATCTGATCGCGGTGCAGTTCAACACCGGCCAGGCGTTGGCGTCGAACCAGATGACCCTCGCCACGGCCTGCGCCGCCGTCACCACCGCGTTCTGGCTGACTGTTGTCTTGTACGTTTTCGGGTAAGGCATCGGTGTAAGCACGTCAGCCTGCTCTCGTCTCGCTCTGGCCCAAGCCCTATATGCCATCTTGCGATTGCTTGCGTGCCTTGCCCTCGGTAAAGAGCAGTGGCTCCGGCGTGCCGGCCTCAGTCCATGGCGCACGCGCACCGAAGATTTCACAGACCCGCCCGTCAGGGCGCCGAACGGAGGATAGCATGCTTCAGAAAACCAGCCATTTCATGCGGCAGGCCAATCTCATCAATGGCGAATGGGTGCAGGCCGACAGCGGCCAGACGGTCGACGTCAACAACCCTGCCACCGGTCTCAAGATCGGCACCGTGCCGAAGTCGGGCAAGGCCGAGACCCGCCGCGCCATCGAAGCCGCCGCGGAAGCTTTCAAGACCTGGCGCAAGACGACCGCGCTCGAGCGCTCGAAGCTGCTGCGCAAGCTGCACGACGCGATGATGGACAATCAGGACGTACTGGCCGAACTGCTGACCATCGAGCAGGGCAAGTCGCTGTTCGAATCGAAGGGGGAGATCGGCTCGGCCGCGTCCTACATATTGTGGTTCGCCGAGGAAGGTCGCCGCACCTATGGCGACGTCGTGCCCTCGCCATGGGCGGACCGCCGCATCCTGGTGACCAAGGAGCCGGTTGGCGTCATCGCCGCCATCACGCCGTGGAATTTTCCGTCCTCGATGCTGGCCCGCAAGCTCGGCCCGGCGCTCGCCGCCGGCTGCACCGCCGTGGTCAAGCCTGCGTCGCAGACGCCGTATTCGGGTCTCGCCTGGGGCGCGCTTGCAGAGGAAGTCGGGTTCCCCAAGGGCGTCGTCAACATCCTGACCGGTTCGGCCAGCGAGATCGGCGACGAGATCTGCGCCAATCCGCTGGTGTCGAAGATCACTTTCACCGGCTCGACCGAGGTCGGCAAGCTTCTCATCCAGAAGTCGTCGGTCACCGTCAAGAAGGTGTCGATGGAACTCGGCGGCAACGCGCCGTTCATCGTTTTCGACGACGCCGACCTCGAGCGTGCCGTCGCCGGCGCCATCACCGCCAAGTATCGCAATTCCGGCCAGACCTGCGTTTGCACCAACCGCTTCCTTGTCCAGGCAGGTGTCTATGACAAGTTCGTCGAGAAGCTCGCTGCCGCCAGCAACGCGCTGAAGGTCGGCTCCGGCCTCGAGGACGGTGTGCAGCAGGGGCCGCTGATCGACGAGAAGGCGGTCGAGAAGGTCGAGGAACTGATCGCCGACGCCACATCAAAGGGCGGCAAGATCGTTGCCGGCGGCAAGCGCCATGCGCTCGGCGGTTCGTTCTTCCAGCCGACGGTCATCGCCAACGCGACACCCAAGATGCGCTTCATGAAGGAAGAGATCTTTGGCCCGGTCGCACCGGTGTTCAAGTTCGAGACCGAAGAGGAAGCCGTCGCCCTCGCCAACGACACCGAATTCGGCCTTGCCTGCTACTTCTACACCGGTGACCTCGGCCGCGCCTTCCGAGTGATGGAAGGGCTGAAATACGGTATGGTCGGGGTCAATGAAGGCCTCATCACCACGCCGGAAGCGCCGTTCGGCGGCGTCAAGGAATCCGGCCTCGGCAAAGAAGGCGGGCATCAGGGCATCGAGGATTATCTCGACACCAAATATGTCTGCATCGGCGGCCTCGGCCTCTGATAGGCTATCCCTGAGATGGGGAGGCCGATGGCCTGCCCATCTCTCATGGAAAAACCAGCCGAAGTCTTCTGGATCAACTGGCATTTACGGGCATGGCGATGAAGGACGGCGAGGTTTTCGGCACGACGCAGGCTGGCGAGCAGGTGCGTCGCTTCACGATCAGGGGCGGCGGCATCACAGCCAACATCATCGGTCTGGGCGCGATCATCCAGGATTTGCGCCTGACCGGGCACGATGCTCCGCTGGTGCTCGGCTACGACAGTCTGGAAGGCTACGAGACGGATACGGCCTTCTTCGGTGCGGTCGTCGGCCGCTATGCCAACCGCATCCGCGACGGCCGCTTCACCATTGGCGGCAGCCGCTACCAGACCGAGCAAAACTTCCTCGACAAGCATACGCTGCATGGCGGCTCGCAAGGTTACTCCCACCGGGCGTGGACGGTTTCCTTGCATGGCAGGGATTTCGTCACGCTGACGCTGCACGATCCCGACGGCACGATGGGTTTTCCCGGCGCGCTCGACGTCACCTGCACCTACCGGCTGAAGATCCCCGGCACGCTCAGCGTCGAGCTGACCGCCACCTGCGAGGAGCCGACGCTGTGCAATCTCACCCAGCATTCCTATTTCAACCTGGATGATGGCGGCGCAGGCGACATTCTCGACCACAGGATGATGCTGAATGCCGGCGCCTACCTGCCGGTCGATGGCGACATGATCCCCACAGGCGTGGTCAAGCCGGTTGACGGCACGCCATTCGATTTCCGCCAGGCGCGGCCGCTGCGCATGGAAACCGAGGGTGATCAACTGCCCTACGACCAGAATTTCTGCCTTGCTTCGGCACGCGGGCCGCTCAAGCAGGCGGCATGGACGCAAGGCGCCAGTTCCGGTGTCGAGATGGAGGTCTGGACCACCGAGCCCGGCGTCCAGCTCTATACCGGCCAGTATGTGACGCCGCGCACCGGGCTGGAAGCGCGGAACTACAAGGCCTTTTGCGGCTTCTGCCTGGAGCCGCAAATTTGGCCGGACGCGCCGAACCGGCCTTATTTCCCGCAAGCAACGCTGTGGCCGGGCGCGATCTACCACCACGTCACGGAATACAGGTTCCGCCTGCCCTAGTTTTCCGACCTTAGCCTTCGAAAGCCGCCCGCAGCGTCTCGAACGGCGCCAGCGCGCCGCGCACTTGCACCACGGCGGCGGCGACACGATGCGCACGGCGCGCGGCTTCCTGCGGGTCGTGGCCGGCGAGACGAGCCGCAAGATAGCCGCCGTTGAACGAATCGCCGGCGCCGGTCGTATCGGCGGGGGCGGCGACATGGATCGCCGGGACTTCGCGTAGTGTTTCTCCTTGGGCAATCAGGGCGGGCTGCTCGCCGTTCTTGACGACGACCTCGCTAACCAGTTGCCTGAGTCGCTCTGCGGTCGCTTGCGGTGTTGCATCGCCAAACAGCATCTGCTCGTCGGGGAAAGTCGGCAATGCGATGTCGGTGGCGGCAAGGGCTTCGACGATCGCTGCCTGTGCATCCTCGCGATTGCGCCAAAGCCGCGGCCGGTAGTTGGGATCGAAGGCGACAAGTGAACCGGCCGAGCGCGCCTTGGCGACGGCCGCCAGCAATACGGCGCGCGCGGCCTCATCCAGAATTGCCAAAGTGATTCCGGAAAAATAGACAAGCGCCTGATTTACCAGGTTTTTCGACAATGCAACCGGGTCTGAGGCGAGCTGCCGCGCGGCGGCGTCGCCGCGCCAGTAGGTGAAGGAACGCTCGGCCCCGGTCAGCGTGATGGCATAGAGGCCAGGCCGTGCGCCCGCTATGATCGGGCTGGAGCCGATGCCGATGCCGTTCTGGCCTAAGAAATCGATCTGGGCTTGCGAGAACGGATCGTCGCCGAAGGCCGAGACATAGGTTGCCGGCCGCTCAGTGCTCAGCGCGTGCAGCGCCCACAGCGTGTTGAACGTGTCGCCGGCAAAGCCCATGCGCCAGTTCGGTCCGGTCTGGCCCGACAGTTCGAGCATGCATTCGCCGATCGAGGCGACGCCGGTTCCCGCCATCTACAATCCTCCAGTGCTTCCCGGTGCTGTAGCTTTTTGCCATCGGCAGCGCCATGCTTGGCAAGCAGGGTTTTTTCCGCCACAGCGTTTTCCCACAGGCTGGCGGGATGCGATCCGTTCGGCAGAGCGTTGTCTGCAGAAGAGGAACCGGTTTGGCATCGATATGGCGTTATCTTCTGGCGGGTCTTGGTCTGGCTGCCTTGCTGGTCGCCATTCTCGCGGTCGTCTTCCTGACGGCGCCGCGTTCGTCGCTGCCAGCCGGCCCGGATGTCGCGCGGACGAAGAAAACCGACAACGGGCTGTACGTGGCGAGTTTCGTGCCGGAACGGGGCGTGGTGCGGCAGGGCGAACTGGAATCCTGGCTGCTGACCCTGAAAACAAAGACAGGGGCTTCGGTGGAGCGCGCCGCGATCGCCATCTCCGGCGGAATGCCGCAACACAATCACGGCCTGCCGACCAGCCCGCAGGTCACCGATTACCTGGGCGAAGGCCGTTACCGCATCAAGGGGCTGAAATTCACCATGAGCGGCTGGTGGCAACTTCGTTTCGCCATCTCATCCGGCGCCGGCTCCGATACCGTACTGTTCAACGTGGTGCTGTGAGCGATCGATGAAGCGCCTTTTCCGCTTTCTGGCGCTGATGGTCGCCGTCGTCCTCGTGGGCTGCGGCAAGCCTGATTTTTCCGACGCAGAAAAGAAGACTATCGCTTCGCTGGCGCTGTCGTCGCTGCCGGCGCTCAAGGCCGACACCACCAATCGTTTTGCCGATGTGCCGGCCGCCGCCGCACTCGGCTCGACGCTGTTCTTCGATCAGGGCATGAGCGGTGACGGGTCGGTATCCTGTTCGACCTGCCACAAAATCGACCGCCAGTTCCAGGACGACCTGCCGCAGGCGGTCGGCGTCGGCCACGCCAACCGGCGCACCATGCCGCTGGCCGGCGTGGCGCACGATCCCTGGTTCTTCTGGGATGGCCGTCGCGACAGCCTGTGGGCGCAAGCGTTGACGCCGCTCGAAAATCCGCTGGAGCAGGCGGGAAACCGCGCTGCCTACGCGCATTACATCAAGGCGCGCTTCGGCGAGCGCTATGAGCGCATTTTTGGGCCGCTGCCCGATTTTTCCGGCATGCCGTTGAATGCCAGCCCACTTGGAAACGATGCCGAGAAAGCAGCCTGGAATGCCATGAGCAGCGCGCAGCGCGACGCCATCAACGGTGTCTTCGTCAATATCGGCAAGGCGATTGCCGCCTTCGAACGCTCGATAGCGCCAGCGCCAGCGCGCTTCGACCGCTTTGCGCTGGACCTCGCCACCGGTGCCGAGCCGAAGGGCGACGCAGTCTTTTCCAAACAAGAAGTCCTTGGGCTTAAACTGTTCATCGGCAAGGCCAATTGCGTGACCTGTCACAACGGCCCGCGCTTCACCGACAACAGCTTTCACAACACCGGCGTGCCGCCTGTTGCGGGCCTGCCGCCGGATCGCGGCCGCATCGATGCCGTGCACCAAGTCGAGGCCGACCCGTTCAACTGCCTTGGCGCCTATCGGGACGGCGACGTTGCCGCCTGCGGCGAACTGCGCTTCATGGTCAAGAATGCGCCACAACTCATCCGCGCTTACAAGACGCCGTCTCTGCGCGGTGCGGCAACGCGACCGCCCTATATGCATGCCGGGCAGTTTTCGTCGCTCGACGAGGTCGTGGCGCATTATGCGAAGGCCGCGCCCAGCGTCGAAGGGGTATCAGAGGTTCACCCGTTGAAGCTTTCAGACCGAGAACGCGCTGCTCTGGTGGCGTTCTTGAAGACGCTTTCGGAGTGATCTACCGATCCTTCACGGTCTCTATCGCCACAAAGGTCGAGGTCTGGGCGACATGGGGCAGGGCCGAGATGCGCTCGCCGAGGACGCGGCGGTAGGCGGCGATGTCCCTGGTGCGGACTTTCAGCAGATAATCGAAGCTCGACGCCATCATGTGGCACTGTTCGATCTCCGGCACAGCCTGTACGGACCGGTTGAAGGCGTCGAGCGCGGCGGATCTGGTATCGGACAATTTCACCTGGACGAATGCGACATGGCCTTCGCCCATGCGCTCGCGGTCGACGATCGCCTGGTAGCCTCTGATATAGCCGTCCTTCTCAAGCCGCTTCACCCGCGCCTGCACCGGCGTCTTCGACAGGCCGACCTTTGCGGCCAGTTCTGACATGGAAAGCCGGCCATCGCTTGCAAGTGCGGCCAGGATATTCCGATCTATGCGGTCCAATTGGTCTTCTGTCATCGAAATCGCAGTCCAAATGTCAGTTATATGCCGCTAGGATAGATCGAATGACCTACAGTGTCGATTTCTTTGGACCGGCCGAAATTTTGCACTTGTGCTAGCTTGCGCCATTCGGTCCGGTGACCGCCGGCCCGATCCCCTTTGCTCGATCCACGGGACCGCCATGCCAGCGCTCGATGCCATCCGCCAGCAGATCCGCGCCAACTACCTGCCCGACGAAGACGAGGCCGTGAAGCGGCTTGCCGAGGCGACGGGGCTCTCCGGGAAAGACCGCAAGGCGATCTCGGCTCGTGCCGCCGATCTGGTGCGCGCGGTGCGCGGTTCGTCGGATCCAAGGCTGATGGAAGTCTTCCTCTCCGCTTACGGTCTCTCCACCAAGGAAGGCGTGGCGCTGATGTGCCTGGCCGAGGCGCTGCTGCGCGTGCCCGATACCGAGACGATGGACGACCTCATCGCCGACAAGATCGCGCCGCACGACTGGTCGGCGCATTCGGGCGGTTCGAGCTCCATCTTCGTCAACGCCTCGACCTGGGCGCTGATGCTGACCGGCCGCGTCCTCGACGAAGGCGAGGGCGGCATCGAGGGCACGCTGCGTTCTATGGTGCGGCGGCTGGGCGAGCCGGTCATCCGCAAGGCGGTGGCCGCCGCCATGCGCGAGATGGGCGAGCAGTTCGTGCTCGGCCGCACCATCACTGAAGCCGTCAAGCGCGGCCGGCCGATGACCCAGAAGGGTTATCTCTATTCCTTCGACATGCTGGGCGAGGCGGCCCGCACCGAGGCCGACGCCTTGCGCTATCACAAGGCCTATGCCGACGCGATTTCGTCGCTCGATTCCGGCTCCAACGGTCCTGATATCAGGCAGAACCACGGCATCTCGGTCAAGCTTTCGGCACTGCATCCGCGCTACGAGGTGGCGCAGAAGGAAGAGATGCTGCCTGTGATGGCCGGGCGGCTTTTGTCGCTGGCGCTGGCCGCGCGCCACTCGCGCATGGGTCTCAACATCGATGCCGAGGAGGCCGACCGCCTCGATCTATCGCTCGACGTCATCGAGCGGGTGCTGGCCGAGCCGGAACTTGCCGGCTGGAACGGGTTTGGCGTGGTGGTGCAGGCGTATGGGCCACGCGCGACCTTCGCCATCGACTGGCTCTATGCGCTGGCCAAAAAATACGACCGCAACATCATGGTTCGGCTGGTCAAGGGCGCCTATTGGGACACCGAGATCAAGCGGGGGCAGACGTTGGGACTCACCGGTTATCCCGTCTTCACCCGCAAGGCCAACACCGACGTCTCCTACATGGCTTGCGCGAAGAAGCTGCTTGGCATGACCGACCGCATCTATCCGCAGTTCGCCACCCACAACGCCCATACCGTCGCCGCCATTCTGTCGATGGCTGACAATCGCGACGCCTTCGAGTTCCAGCGCCTGCACGGCATGGGTGAGGCGCTGCACGAGACGGTGCGACGGTCCGAAGGCACGCGCTGCCGTATCTATGCACCGGTCGGAGCGCATTCCGATCTGCTGGCCTATCTGGTCCGCCGGCTGCTGGAGAACGGCGCCAACTCCTCCTTCGTGCACCAGCTGACCGATGAGGATGTCGAGCCGGAGGACATTGCGCGCGATCCGCTCGAAACGGTCGAAAGCCAGGGTCCGGCAGCCAATCCGGCGATTGCCCGGCCTTCCCAGATTTTTGGAGCCGGGCGTCGCAATTCGAAAGGATTCGACATCACCGACACGGTGACGCTGGCGGCGATCGACAAGGCCAGGGCGGCCTTCGCCGGGCCGGATCGCTGGCATGCCAAGCCGATTACGCGGGCCGCCGGCTATGGCAAGCAGCGTCCGATCGTCAACCCGGCAAAGCCTTCCGAAGTGGTCGGCACGGTCAGCGAAGCAGCTGCCAAGCAAGTCGCGACCGCCGTGCGCTTCGCGGTGGAAGCGCAGCCGACTTGGGCAAAACGTCCTGTCGCGGAGCGCGCCGCCATCCTCAACCGCGCCGCCGATCTCTATGAGGCGAATGCCGTCGAGTTCTTTGCACTCGCCACCCGCGAGGCCGGCAAATCGCTGGCCGACGGCGTCGCCGAGGTGCGTGAAGCCGTCGACTTCCTGCGCTACTACGCCACTGAGGCGGCCAATGCGGAGGCGGGCACGCAAGCGCGCGGCGCCATTGTCTGCATTTCGCCGTGGAATTTCCCGCTCGCCATCTTCACCGGCCAGATCGCGGCAGCGCTCGTCACCGGCAATTCGGTGATCGCCAAGCCGGCCGAGCAGACGCCGCTGATCGCCTTCCGCGCCGTCGAACTGCTGCGCGAGGCCGGCGTGCCGGAAGACGTCATCCAGTTGCTCCCTGGCGACGGCCCATCGGTCGGCGGGCCGCTCACCGCCGATCCGCGCATCGCTGGCGTCTGCTTCACAGGTTCGACCGAGGTTGCCAAGCTGATCGAGAAGCAGCTGGCCGAGACGGCCGCGCCCGACGCCATGCTGATCGCCGAGACCGGCGGCCTCAACGCCATGATCGTCGATTCCACCGCGCTGCCCGAACAGGCGGTGCGCGATATCCTCGCCTCCGCCTTCCAGAGTGCCGGCCAGCGCTGCTCGGCGCTGCGCGTACTCTACGTGCAGAAGGACGTCGAGAAGAAGATGCTGGAGATGCTGAAGGGCGCCATGGAGGCGCTCAACGTCGGCGATCCCTGGCGGATTTCGACCGATGTCGGCCCGGTTATCGACGACGAGGCGCAAAGCTCGATCCGCGAGTATTGCACGAAGATGGACCTGCAGGGCAGGCTGATCGCCAAGCTCGAGGCGCCCAGGGAAGGTCGCTTCGTCGCGCCGCATGTTTTCCGGGTCAAGGGTATCGAGGACATGGAGCGCGAGGTGTTCGGGCCGGTGCTGCATGTCGCCAGTTTCGACGCCGACCAGATCGACGCGGTCATCGCCGCCATCAACCGCAAGGGTTATGGCCTGACCTTCGGCCTGCACACCCGCATCGAGGGCCGCGTGCAGCATTTCGTCGATGGCATCCATGCCGGCAACATCTATGTCAACCGCAACCAGATCGGCGCCGTCGTCGGTTCGCAGCCGTTTGGCGGCGAGGGGCTTTCCGGCACCGGGCCGAAGGCCGGCGGTCCGCACTATCTCCGCCGCTTCCGCAAGGGGCCGGAGGCCGGCACCCATGTGCAGGATGGCCACAAGGTCACGGCGACCGAGCTTGCCGACAATCTGCCTGATCCCACACTTGGTGGCTGGTCGACGCGTCCGGACCGGATCGCCATTCTGAGGAAGCATCTGCGCGGCAAGGGTGCTGCGGCCATTGGTGCGGCCGCCGGCATCGATTTCGGCCAGGTCGACCTGCCCGGGCCGACCGGCGAAGCCAACACGCTCTCGCTGTCGCCACGTGGACGGGTGCTGTGCCTTGGTCCCGATGGTGATACGCTGCTGGCGCAGACGATCCAGGCGCTCGCCGCCGGCAACGCCGTGCTGGCCGTTGCGCCGGGTGCACCGGCAGCCCTTTCCGCTCTGACCGGCAAGGGCCTCCCACTGGCCGCCATCGACGGGCGGCCTGATCCGGTCGAGGCACGCTCGCTGCGCGTCGATATCGTTGCTTTTTCCGGCACACCAGAGGCCGCGCGCATCGTGCGCAGGGTTATCGCTGATCGCTCAGGCCCGATCGTGCCGCTGGTCAGCGAAGTGTTGAACCCGGCGGCTTATGCACATGAGCGGGCCGTCTGCGTCGACACCACCGCCGCGGGCGGCAATGCGAGCTTGCTGGCCGGAGCCTGACTCCGGCCGGTCGTTAGAGCCATTCACCGTTTCGTGGAAACGGTGAATGGCTCTATCTCTTTCGGTTTATGCATGTCGTTGTCCCAAACCGGGACCACTTTTGGGCGACATGCATTACGCGCCTTCGACGACCGAAAAACCCTCGAACTGGGGGTGGCCGAGATAGTGGACCTTCGTCGTGCCGACATTCCTGTGGGCGGCGCGGAAATTCTCGGACTTGGTCCAGGCGATGAAATCATCGTGGCTCGCCCACACCGTGTGCGATGCAAACAGCGTGTAGCCTTCGGTCTCGTTGACCGGGCCTCGCAGCAGGTGGAATTCGCGGAACCCCTTCATCTCCGCAAGGCTGGAATCGCGGTTCTTCCACACGGCCTCGAAATCGTTCTCCGAGCCGGTCTGCACCTTGAAGCGGTTCATGGCGATGTACATGGTGGTTTCCTCTCACAGGGATGTTGATGATTTGCGGCCGCAGCGTTTTGTTCTGCGCACATTCAAAATGGGCCGATTTCGGTCTCGAACTCCAAACTTGCGCTTGCTGCCTGTGGTGGAATCGAAGGGAAGGGGGCTGCTTTGCGGATAATGCCAAGCGCCGCCTGATCGAAAGCCGCCGACCCTGAGGTCTCCAGGATGCGCAACTCATTTATGTTGCCCTTCCTGCCTATGACGAATTTAACAACCGCATTGTTGCGTGCCGCCAGTTGTAGGGACGGCGGCAGAGTGCGATTGACGCTGCCGAGCTTTCTAAAGACATCGCCGCGGTAGTTATCTTCCGCGGCAGTGCCTGCCTCGTTTTGCCTTTTGCCCTTGCTGGCCGCTTGCGCCGACAGGTCCTGGCCATCCGCCGTGCCGCGCTTTTCATCCGCCGTCTTTGACTGGGCAGCTGCCGGACTGGGCCTCGCGCTGGGGATCGGCGGCTGTTCTGGAACGGCGACAGGCGCCTCGGTGCTCCTGGGCTGAACGGTCGGCTGTGCCGGCGCTTCGGTCTTGGGAGCCACGCTCTGATCATCGGGGCGAGGGGCGCCGGCCACCAGTATGTCCGGGGTGACCGCCTGCGGTTTGACAGCTTCCGGCAAAGACTTGAGCGGCGGCTTTGCCGCTTCCGCGGCAGGTTGGGAGGCCTCCGTTGGCTGCGACGGCTTGGGCGGCGTTGCCGGCTGTGGTTTGGCCGGTTGCGGGCTGGGCACCAGTGCAACGTTTATTGCCGTCGGGTCCTTGTCCAGCGCGCTGCCGACCACGTTGGTGCCCGACTGATCACTGCCTTCCGGCTGCTCGGCATTCTGGGAACTCGAAATCCCCGAAGGCGAGATCAGAAAAGCCGCCGCCACGGCGGCATGGAGCGCGCAGGAGACGACGATCGCCGCCGTCCATTTGCGGTTCCAGGCCGATGGCCGCGGCAGCGCGAGCGGCTCGGTTGGCTCTATCGCCAGCTCGGCGCCGGCTTCGGGGAGGGGGCTGATATCCTGCATGTCTCGCCGCGAGACCTGCAGCGACAAGAGCAGAATTGTCAAATCAAGATCGTTCGCTCGCAGCGGCAGTCGGCAGTGGCCGGCAGCTGGCCACGCCGCTTTGTTTTGCAGGAATGCGGGATGCAGTCCCACCTCAGACGCCGAAGGCGATACCGGTCTTGGTGTCTGTCTTCAGCTTTCGCATGCAGGCGTTCGGTTCGACGCCGGTACCGGTGCATTCGGTCGCGCTGTTGATCAGCACGCGGCTGACTTTCGAGCACTCGGTGCCGGCCAGATCGAAACGCGTCACCTTGGTTTTGCCCGCCGGCAATTCCTTGAAATCGAGCACGGTCAGCCGGTCGACGACGCCTGCCTCGTTGAACAAGGCGATCTCGAAGGCAGCCTTGGACAGGTCGGCGCCGAGATTGTTGTTGACCACGAACGTCAGGCGGCAACCCTTGTCGGAAGGTTGCGCACCATTGAGTTCCAGGGTGAGCGCGGGGACCGGCGCGGACTCTTGCGCCCACGCCGGAACCATCGCAAGCGACATCGCCAGCATCGAGGTCAGCAGACGAAGGGGTGTCGTCAAGCTCGTCATGGCAATCAGCCTCCAAACCGCATCGTTGCCGCCAGCTTCAGCGTTATGCCGGGCTCGTAGGCCGCGAAAACCGGCTGCGGCGGCTGGCCGGCCGTGGTCAGGTTGAGCGGGTTGGCGTATTTGACATCGAACAGATTGTCGGCGCGGAAATCAATCTTCAAATTGTCCGTCGCCTGGTAGCTGGCAAAGGCATTGACCAGCGTGTAGTCCTCGGCGATCGGATTGCCCTTGGGCTTGCCATTGTATTGCACTTCGCCGCCGACGGTCAGCTTGTCCTCGAGGAAGCGCAAGCCGAGCTGCGCGGTGACCTGGGATGATGGGATCGTGGCGAGATCCGCTTCCACACCCTTGTAGGAAATGGTGTGACCATTGGTGATTGAAGCCGAGAGCCCGGCATAGCCCCATCCGGCATCATAGACGCCCTCCAGTTCGAAGCCGTCGATCTTGGCCTTGGCAAAATTCTGGTACTGGAAGCATATCGGGATACCGGGTCCGCTCGGGCAACCGGCTGTCGGGTCAAACCGCGACAGGGTAACGCCATCGATGTAATCTTCGACATCATTGTTGAAATACGCTGCCTTGATGCGCAGCGCATCGCCGGCTTCGAGGATGTCGTTCTGCTTGTAGTTGACGCCGAATTCGGTCGTCTTGCCGGTTTCCGGCCGCAGATTGGGATTGGGCAGGAACGGAAAGCTGACGCCTGCCGGATGATTGCCGCTGATCAGCGTCTCGGTGATCGATGGCGAGCGATAGCCCTCGGCATAGGTGCCATAAAACTGAAGGCCGGCAAGGCCTGCGGATTCGAACGGGGAGACGCCGACGGTGATGCGCGGCGATACCCTGTCGCCGGAAATGTCGTGGGTGTCATCTTTGAGGCTGTAGTTGTCGTAACGCAGCCCGGCGATGACTTCGAGCCACTCCCAGGTGAGCTTGTCCTGGACATAAGCGCCCGAAACGTTGCGCTTGCCCGAAGGCGTGTAGAAACTGTCGCCACCAGCCGCGCCGCCTGTCTTGACATTGTCGCCGGCCCAGTCGCCGCCATATGTCAGCTCGTGCGCGATCCCACTCGTCTCGAACCGGGACGTGTTCCAGAGGTCGATGCTGGTCGTGCCGATGTCGAATGTCGACGTCGAGCCAGCCGGCAAGACAACGGGAAGGCCGGTGACCGGATCAAAGCGGTTTTGCGGGACAAGGCTGGTCAGATCGAGGTTGGTCTTGTTGTAGGAGGTGTTGATGTGGAGATCGAGCCAGCTCTTGTCCTCATCCGTGATGTTGTAGCGCGCCGTGAAGGTGTTCGACTTCAGGTCGACGTCATTGACCGGCGCACCGCCGCTGATCTCGTTCCAGCCATCGCTTGAGCCGACCCAGCCGAGCTTCAGTTCGCTGTTGTCGGTCGGGCGTATGCTGGTCTTGAGCAGTCCGCTCAGCACGTCGAAGCCGGTGCCCTTGACGGTGTCGCCGCCGCCATCCTTGTAGTCGTCATAGTCGCGGTAGACGATGTTGCCCAGCACGTCCCAATTCTCGTTAATGCGGTAGGCGCCGGATGCACTTGTGGTCCAGCCCTTGCCGTTGCTCTCATAGCGTCCCGTGACGGAACCGGCCCATGTCTCGTCAGGCTTGAGGAAATCCTCGGCATCCTTGGTGTCGAAGAAGACGACGCCGCCGATGGCGCCCGAGCCGTAGGTGTTGGCTACAGGACCACGGATAACATCCACGGATTTGACGAGTTCGGGGTCGATGTAGAAGGTCGACTGCGTGCCGTGGTCGGAGCGCTGGAAATTCTGTCGTGCGCCGTCGACGATGACTGCGACGCGACCGAAATCCTGCAGGCCGCGGATGTTGATGCTGGTGCTGACGCGCCTGGCGTCGGCCTGCGCCGCGACACCGGGCACGCCGAGCAGCATCTCATTGGGCGTCGTCGCCATGCGGCGGTCGAGCTGTTCCTGGCCGACATGGCTGGCCGATGCCAGCGATTCGATCGCCGTCTCGCCGGTGCGGCTGATGACGAGGATCTTGTCGAGCAGCGTTGCTCCCGCTGGTGCTGCCTTTTCCTCTTCAGCCTTCTTCGTTTGATCTGTCGGCTGCGCCGCCTGCTGGGCGTTGGCCAGTTGCGCCGATAAGGCAATCGCCGCCACACTTGCCAGCAATGCCGCCGCGCCGTTCGCCGCCGACCGGCCGCGCCATTCCCAAGTCACAAACCCCATGCCCCAACTCCAAAGTCCAGGTTTCATGCTGGCTGGCCCGGGGCTGGCTGGCATTTTTGATCGTCGCCGGCGTCTTAAATGTTGACTCATTTAATCCGGTATTGCACTGGCTAGTAAACATGATTATTAAAGTCAAGAAATGAATCGGATTACGCAACGCCTAGCCAGACGCCCGGCACAGGAAAGGGATCCATCCAGATGAACACCCACAATCCCAACGATTTTCGCTATCGCGTCCGCCGTCCCGACGATGCCTCCCCCCATTTCGACCGGGTTCCGCTGGCGGTACGAACCCTTTCCAGCAACACCCTGTTCCAGGGCGAGCACGAGATAGGCATCGAGCATCACGGTGCACTCTACCGGCTGAAAATCACCCGCCAGGGCAAGCTCATTCTCAACAAGTAAGACAAGGCAACAGGGACCGAGACATGGATCAGCGCGTAAAACCCGCCCCGCATGAAATCCGGCGGGCACGGACAGACAATCCGAAGACGCGCGAGCGTGATCTGGCTGCCCATCTCGGCATTTCGGAAGCCGAACTGGTCGCGGCGCATTGCGGCGACGGCGTCGTCCGCATCGAGCCGCGCGTCAACGATCTTCTGACCGGCCTCGAGGCCGTCGGCGAGGTCATGGCGCTGACCCGCAATGACAGCGCGGTGCACGAGAAGATCGGCGTCTATGACAAGGTCGTCACCGGCACCCACAATGCCATGGTGCTTGGCGAAAACATCGACTTGCGCATCTTCCCGAAGGTCTGGGCGCACGGCTTTGCCGTCGAGAAGCGCGACGGCGACGAAATCCGCCGCAGTCTCCAGTTCTTCGATGCGGCAGGCGAGGCCGTGCACAAGGTGCATCTGCGGCCGGCCTCCAGCCTCTATGCCTATCAGAAGCTGGTCGCCGCGCTCGAATCGTCCAACCAGGAACCGACGGTCGACATCTCGGGGCCACTCCCCGATGACGAGATCCATGGCGACGAAGCGGCCGCCAATCTCGACGATCTGCTTGACCGCTGGAGCCGGCTGACCGACGTGCACCAGTTCTTTGGTATGCTGAAGACGCTGAAACTAAGCCGCCGGCAGGCGGTGCGCCTGGTTGGGCAGGACTATGCCTGGCAGCTCGACAATGAGGCGGTCCGGGCCATGTTTCATCATGCCGCGGAGGGCGAGATGCCGATCATGTGCTTTGTGGGAAACCGCGGCTGCATCCAGATCCATTCCGGTCCGATCAAGTCGATCAAGCCGATGGGACCATGGATCAACGTGCTGGACGAAACCTTCCACCTGCATCTGCGCACCGACCACATCCACGAGGTCTGGGCCGTGCGCAAGCCGACCAAGGACGGTCATGTCACCTCGCTCGAGGTCTATGACGCCGACGGCAAGATGATCATCCAGTTCTTCGGCAAGCGTCATGAAGGCGAAAGCGAGCGGGACGACTGGCGCTTCCTGGCGGAAAACCTGCCGCGCATCCCAAGCCCGACCGCAGCCTGAGAAAAAATGCTATGAGTGTTTTCCCAAGATTGTCGGCTGTGCGCGAATTTATTTTGGGGCCGGTGATCGGTCTCTCCATGGCTGCTATCGCACTGCAACCCGCCAGCGCCGCGGATGGCACGGCCGTGTTTGCCGATCCTTCAAAGATCGTGGCCATTGGCGGCTCGATCACCGAGATCGTCTATGCTCTCGGCCAGGAAAAGCATCTGGTGGCACGCGATTCCACCAGCCGGTTCCCAAAGGCGGCGCTTGAGCTGCCCGATGTCGGCTATATGCGCGCGCTGTCGCCGGAGGGTGTGCTGTCGGTCGACCCGACCGGCATCCTGGCGCTGCATGGCAGCGGCCCCAAGGAAGCAGTCGATGTCTTGAAGAAGACGAGCGTGCCGTTCATCGAGGTGCCCGAGCACTACAGCCACGAAGGCATTCTCGAGAAGGTCCGCATCGTCGGCAAGGCGCTCGGCGTCGACGCCAAGGCCGAGGTGCTGGCCAAGGAGCTCGATACCAAGCTCACGGCCGCCGAGAAGCAGACGGCTTCGATCAAGGAGCGCAAGCGCATCCTGTTCGTGCTGTCGATACAGGGTGGCAAGATTCTGGCGGCCGGCAGCGAGACCGCCGCCGACGGCATGGTCAAGCTGGCCGGCGGCGTCAACGCGGTCGAGGGCTTTTCCGGCTACAAGCAGATGTCCGACGAGGCGATCATAACCGCCAGGCCTGACGTGATCCTGATGATGAGCAATGCCGGGCCTACGGTTTCGGACAACGAACTGTTCGGCAATCCGTCGATCGCCTCCACGCCGGCCGGAACGGCGCACAAGCTGATCCGCATCGACGGCGCCTATCTGCTCGGCTTCGGGCCGCGCACGGCTGATGCCATCCACGACCTCGCTGTCTCGCTTTATGGCGGGCAGGTCACGGACTGAGCAGGCAGATCATGGTCGATCAATCGATCGCCGGCCCGGTGATGGCAAGCGTATCCGAAGGCGACCGGTCGGGCCGCGCCCGCATCGTCATCCTTCTGCTGTGCCTGGGGCTCGCGGCTGCCGTTTTTCTGTCGCTGACATCGGGGGCTTCGGACGCATCGGTCGCCAACGTCATCGGGGGCCGGCTGTTCGGCGCAGTGCCTGACGACGCCGCGTTGAGCGCCCGCGACAGCCTGATCGTCTATGACATCCGCCTGCCGCGCGTCATCCTCGGCATGCTGGTCGGCGCGGCGCTCGCCGTCTCCGGCGCGGTCATGCAGGGGCTGTTCCGCAATCCGCTGGCGGACCCCGGCCTGATCGGCGTCTCGGCCGGCTCCAGCCTCGGCGCGGTTGCCGTCATCGTGCTCGGCGCGACGATATTGGCTCCGGTGACAGTCTTGCTCGGCACGCTTGCCCTGCCGCTGGCGGCCTTCTGTGTCGGGCTCGCCACCACGCTGATGCTCTATCAGGTCGCGACGCGGCGGGGGCAAACCTCGGTTGCCACAATGCTGCTCGCCGGCATCGCGCTGGCGGCGCTCGCCATGGCGCTGACCGGCATCCTTATCTTCATGGCCGACGATCGCCAGTTGCGCGACCTGACCTTCTGGCAACTCGGATCGCTCGGTGGTGCGACCTGGGCGAAGATCGCGTCGGTAGGGCCGATCATCGTCCTGGCGCTGGCGGCGATGCCGTTCCTGGCACGCGGCCTCAACGCGCTGGCGCTTGGCGAGGCGACCGCCGGCCATCTCGGCATTCCGGTGCAGCGGCTGAAATACACGGCCATCGTCGGCGTCTCCGCCGCGGTCGGCGCATCCGTCGCCGTCAGCGGCGGCATCGGCTTCGTCGGCATCGTGGTGCCGCATCTGCTGCGCCTGCTGATTGGTCCGGACAATCGCTATCTGCTGCCGGCGTCGGCGCTGCTCGGCGCCTCGCTGCTGCTTCTGGCCGATGCGGTCGCACGCACCATCGTTGCGCCGGCCGAACTGCCGATAGGCATCGTCACCGCGATAGCGGGCGCGCCGTTCTTCCTTTGGATCCTGCTGCGCAAGCGCGGCGTGGTTGATTTGTGAGGCTTGATGATCGAGGCAAAGGATGTTTCGGTTGATATCGCCGGCAAGCCTATCGTCAGTGGTGTCGATTTCCACGCGCGGCCCGGCGAGATCGCCGCCGTCGTCGGCCCCAATGGTTCGGGCAAGACGACCTTCCTCAAAGCGCTCTCCGGCGAGCTCGCCTATACCGGCCGCGTTGCCCTCAACGGCCGAGATCTCTCGACGATGAAGCCGGCCGAGGCAGCCGTCCATCGCGCGGTGCTGCCGCAGGCGACGACGCTGTCGTTCCCGTTCACCGCGCGGGAAGTGGTCAAGCTTGGTCTTGTCGGCGGCCGTTCGGGCGCCTTGCCGGGCGAGGATGCGCGGCTGCCGGAACGGGCGCTGGCGCGTGTCGATCTCGACGGCTTTGCCGGCCGTTTCTACCAGGAGCTTTCGGGCGGGGAGCAACAGCGCGTTCAGTTGGCGCGCGTGCTGTGCCAGGTCTGGGCGCCGGTGCTCGACGGCAAGCCGCGCTTTCTGTTCCTCGACGAGCCAGTGTCCAGCCTCGACATCAAGCACCAGCTGATCATCATGAACATTGCCCGCGACTTCGCCAGAAGGGGCGGTGGCGTGGTCGCCATCCTGCATGACCTCAATCTGACGGCCATGTATGCGGAGCGGATCTTCGTCATGCATCGCGGCCGGCTGGCCGCCGCCGGATCGCCGCGGGACGTGCTGAGCGATGATCTGATCGAGAAAGTGTTCGACTGCCGGCTCAAGGTCGGCGTGCTGCCGGCGGGCAATATGCCGTTCGTGCTGCCGCAGTCGGCGGTCTATTGATATTCAGGTGAGGCCGGGCCTGCGAATGGCGGTTTCCTGCGCTTCTCCCGCCAATTTGTCGAAGTCGGCGCCGCCCCTCATTGCCCTGCCGGGCATTTCTCTCCGCAGAACGGGGAGAAATACGCTAGGCAGCCGGGGCGCGGCGCTCCATCAGCATGTCGATGCCGAGCAGGTTGCGTACATTCGGCCGCGCCGCTACCAGATCGGCGATCGTATAGCGGGCGAGCACTGCGAAAAACGCATTCAGGGCCTCGCGCAGCGCCGAGTTCAGCGCGCAGCTGTCGACGAGCGGGCATTCGGCGGCATCGTTCTCGAAGCATTCGGCCATGGCGAAGCTCTCTTCCGTCACGCGCACGACATCGAACAGGCTGATGGCTTCGGCCGCCCGGCCAAGCTTGACGCCGCCATTCCTGCCACGCACGGTCTGGACGAGGCCGTGCTCGACCAGCGGCTGCAGGATCTTGAACAGGAAAAGCTCCGACACAGAATAGGCGGCCGCGATCTCGGGAATGCGGCTCAATCGGTCGTCATTTGCCGCGCAATACATCAAGATGCGCATGGCATAGTTGGTCTGGCGCGTAAGCCGCATATTGTCCTCACAAGGCACTGGGGCGGTGCAACCCACGCCAGATCTGGAAATTTTGCTGATGCGGCTTTGACCCGAAATTCCGGATTCGCCACATTGGCCCAGGCGGAATATGGCCTATACCTTGGAATAATTCCAGACTAGCTTGGCGCGATAGATGAATTTTCTCCTCAACTTTGTGTGCGCAGCCGGGCAAGATGCCGGGCGAAACCGGCTGTCGCGGGTATTTCGGCCGTCGGAACACTAGATAGGCTGAGATCGACGAGGAGCGGCTCACCCATGTCACAATCGGCTTCGCCCTTGACGCCGGTCCGTTTCGATGCCGAAGCGGATGCCAAGCTTTCCGCGTTGCGGCGGACGAAATTCCTCGCGGCGGCCGCGCTGGCGCTTTGCGTACTGGTGTTTGCGCTCGCCAAATCGTTCGAGCACATCCATGCGTGGCTCGGCTTCGTCGCTGCCTTTGCCGAGGCGGCGACCATCGGCGGCCTCGCCGACTGGTACGCGGTGGTGGCGCTGTTTCGAAGGCCGCTGGGGCTGCCGATCCCGCACACCGCCATTATCCCCGAGAACCAGAACCGCATCGCCGACAATCTCGGCCGCTTCATCGAGGTCAACTTCCTGGCGCCCGAACCGGTGCGTGAAAAGCTTGCCGAGGTCGATTTTTCGGCGCTGGTCGCCGATTGGCTGGCCGATACGGAGCGCGCCGCCGGCCTGTCGCGCTTCATCGTGCGGCTGGTGCCGCAGACGCTTGCGGCGATAGAGCAATCCGGCCTGCGCGGCTTCGTCACCAGCCGCATGCTCGAACAGATCGAAAAGGTGCCGCTGGCGCCGCTGGCCGCCGAACTGCTCTCGGCGCTTACCGATGATCGCCGCCATCAGAAATTGTTCGACGAGTTCACCAAGGTGATCGGGCGGTTCCTCAATGACGAAAAAGCGCTGGCAACGATGCGCGAAAAAATCCGCGAGGAACTGCCGTCGCTGTTCAACCTGTTCCGCGCCGACGCCTATCTCCTGAAGAAGATCGTCGCCTCGGCGGGCTCGCTGCTCGACGAAGTGAGGGCCGATCCCGACCACCCGCTGCGCGCCGAATTCGACAGCTTCGCCCAAGGCTTCATCGATAAGCTGAGGACATCGAAACAATACGCCAAACGGGCCGAAAAGCTGAAGCGCGACTTCCTGGGCCGGCCGGAGGTCAAGGGATTGGCCGGCGACATGTGGGCAAGCCTCAGCCAGTTCATCGAGCAGGATGCCAAGGCGCCGAATTCGGTCATCCGTGCGCACCTCGCCAATATGTTCGTCGAGGTCGGCCGGCATCTTGCCGGCGATGCGCAGATCCGGGCCGACATGAACCAGGGGTTCGTGGTGGCGCTGGCGTCGTTCGTGGAGAGCCAGAAGGCCGGCGTGTCGACATTCATCGCCGACCAGGTCAAACGCTGGGACCTCGCGCAACTGACGCGGCTGATCGAGATGAACATCGGCCGGGACCTGCAGTACATCCGCTTCAACGGCATGATCATCGGCGGCCTCGCCGGTGTCGTGCTCTATGTGGCCGAGCGGCTGTTCCTCGTGAATTGATGCGCGGCCAGACTGGCGCTCATTCCTCCGCGTCCGAATGGACTCACGGCACGCGAGTGTTATTCTCCATCCGAGGGTGCCCGCATCCGCGGCAAAGGGGAGCAAACAAGCATGGCAAAACAACCGGAATCCGATTCCTTCATGGACATGTTCGGCAGGTTCGGCCGCGACCTGAAGGTGCCGAATGTCGATGTCGAGGCGATCCTCGCCCATCATCGCAAGAACCTCGAAGCGCTGGAGAAATCGGCACGAGCCGGTGCCGCCGGCGCCACCTCGCTGTTGTCCCGGCAGCGCGAGATGCTGCAGGATACGCTGCGCGAGGTCACCGATATGGCGCAAAGCTACAGGGCGCCGGGCAATCCGCAGGAACTGATGGCCAAACAGACGGAGTTTGCCAGAAAGTCCTTCGAGGCCGCGTTGAAAAATGCCAGCGAAGTGGCTGAACTGGTCAAGAAATCCGGTGCCGAATCGGTCGACATCCTGCGCACCCGCATCAAGGAGGCGATGGAGGAAATCCGCGCCGGCTACGAGAAGAAGTAGCGGATGTGGCCGGGACCGGTTCATGGCTGCCGGCCGCCCTGAAGCCCGGAAAGCCCGAGTTGGCCTGCGACTGCGCCGGCGGCGTGGCACGATTGCGGCCGAGATCGACGGAACGGATTCGCGTAGAGCGAATTGACAGAGGCCGTCAGTTCGTGGTCCGGAGGCTCTGGAAGCGATCGGGAAACCAGGAATGAACGAAATACGGCCTAAAACGCCGCCTACCTACGAGCAGTTGAGGACGATGGCCGGGCTGGAACTCGGCGTGTCGGAGTGGACGACGGTCGACCAGAACCGCATCGATCAGTTCGCTGAATGCACCGGCGACCATCAATGGATTCATGTCGACCCTGAAAGGGCGCGGCGGCAAAGCCCGTTCCGCACGACGATCGCGCATGGCTATCTGACGCTGTCGATCATCGGCGCGCTGGCGCTCGGCATGGGCATCGTGCCCGAGAATACGCAGGCCGCCTTCAATTATGGCTTCGACAAAGTACGCTTCCTGGCGCCGGTCAGGGTCGGCGCCCGCATCAGACTGCGCATCACGCTGCTGTCCATGGAGGACAGGGGCCCAGGCCAGTATCTGATGAAGGCGGCCAACACGGTCGAGATCGAAGGCGAGGAAAAGCCTGCCTTGACGGCGGAAACGCTGGTCATGCTCTATGAACGCCGCAAGCGGGCAGGTGCCTGAGCCTGTTTGGAAATTCTATTCTCTGAGCGGTGTGCGCGTCACGAAGCCCTGGATTCTGCGCGGCCTGTGGCGCGGGCCGAGAGCAGTGCGAGGAACAGCGCAGCCAGCGCCAGCACCGTCGCCGTCTGAAAGGTGACCTGCATTCCCCGGGCGGCGGCCTCGGAACTCAGAAGACCAATGCCTTCGTGCCCTTCGGCCGATGCGACGGCGAATATGGCGCCCATCAACGAGGCGCCGGTGATGAGCCCGAGATTGCGCGAAAGGTTGAGCAGACCGGAGACGACGCCGCGCTGACCGGCGTCAACGCCAGTCATGACGGCTGCATTGTTCGACGTCTGGAACAGCGCGTAGCCGATGCAGGTGACGGTGATCGCAACGATATAGCCGGCAATGCCGAATCTGGTCATGGCGAGCGACAGCAGGAACGTGCCTGTCGTGAGGCTGAGCAGGCCTGCGACCATCATCCTATGAGCGCCGAAGCGGTCGGTCAGGCGTCCGGCCACCAGCGCCGACAAGGTCGAGACGAGCGGGCCGGTCGACAGCACCACACCCACCATTGCAGCATCCAGCCCGAGCCCGCGCGACAGGTAGAACGGAGCCACCACCAGCGTCGCCATCATCACCGTGGCGACGACGAGGCTCATGGCGAGACTGGCACTCAGCTGAAGATCGCGGAAGCTGGCAAGCCGGATCAAGGGGTTTTTCACTCTGGCCTGCGCGGCGGCGAAAAGAAAAACGCCGGTGCCGGCGGCGATCAGCAGGCCGATGTTGAGCGTGCCGAAATTACCTCTGCCCAGCGTCATCGCCAGCGCATAGGCGGCCAACGTCAGGGCCAGCAGGGCGGTGCCCACGACATCGAACGTGCCTCGGTCGAGCCGCGCGGTTTTATTGCGTGCCGGCAGGGCACGCCAGGCAAGAGCGAAGGTGAGCACTCCCAGCGGGACATTGACGAGGAAGATTGCCCGCCAGCCGAAGCCGGTGATCAAAAGGCCGCCGAGCGAGGGGCCAAGTGTCGTGCCGATCGCGGACATGGCGCCGAGCAGGCCCATGGCGCCGCCGATTCTGTCTTTGGTCACGGTTTCGGCGACGAAGGCCAGCGTCAGCGCCATCATCAGCGCTGCGCCAAGTCCCTGCACGGCGCGTGCGGCAATCAGTAGCCAGAGTGTCGGCGCCAGGCCGCAGAGCACCGATGCGGACGTGAACAGCGCGATGCCCCCAAGCAGCAACGGTCGGCGCCCGAACATGTCGGCCAGCCGGCCGGCGCTGACGATCAGTGTGGTGATCGCGAGGAGATAGGCCAGAACAACCCATTGCACGGCCTGGAACGTCGCGTCGAAATTCTGCATCAGCGACGGCAGCCCGACGCTGGCAATGCTGGTTCCCAGCGACGACAGCAGTGTGGCGAGCGACAGGCTTGCCAACGCCCAGCCGGTGGATTGCATCCGTGGTGGCGCCGATGTCAGCCCGTCCGGATTTTGCTCAGCGATTGCCACGGCGGTCTCCTTCCATCAGTCCCACAACCGGAACTGCTGGAGATCTAGTTCCTTGGCCAATGTGGCGGAAGGCGCAGCATTTGCATCTTATTCGTGCGTTTGGCGCCATATCATGTCATGATCTGCCGATGACATCACCCGATCTCAACTTACTGTTCGCTCTCGACGTCCTGCTGACCGAAGGCAGCGTGGCGCGCGCCGCCAGCCGCCTACGCCTCAGCCCTTCGGCGATGAGCCGCACGCTGGCGCGACTGCGCCAGGCGACGGGCGATCCGCTGCTGGTTCGCGCCGGTCGAGGCCTTGTGGCTACGCCGCGTGCGGAAGAACTGCGACAGCAGGTAGGCCGTGTCGTCCAGGATGCGGAGGCGATCCTGCGCCCTGCCACCTTGCTCGATCTCCCGAACCTGGACAGGGTCTTCACGCTGCGCACCAATGAGAGCTTCGTCGAAGAGTTCGCACCTCGTCTCGTTGCCCGTATCCAGGCCGATGCGCCCGGCGTGCGGCTGCGCTTTGCACCGAAGTCCGACCGGGACGTCATGTCGCTGCGCGACGCGGCGATCGATCTGGACATAGGCGTCGCTGGCGAGACCGGCCCGGAGGTGCGCATCCAGGCGTTGCTTCGCGACCGCTTCATCGGCGCTGTGCGAACGGGCCATCCCTTGACCGAGGGCGCGGTGACGCCTGAGCGCTATGCCGCAGGCCGACACATCAGCGTTTCACGGCGTGGCCGCGAGAAAGGGCCGATCGACGAGGCTTTGAACCGGCTCGGGCTGCGGCGGACCGTCGTGTGCATGGTTTCCGGTTTCTCGGCAGCCCTTGCCATGGCCCGCACATCAGACCTGATCGCCAGCGTTCCGGAGCGGCATACCGAGGGCGCACGCGCCGGCATGCGCAGTTTTCCCCTGCCGGTTGCCACCGCGGAAGTCACTATCTCCATGCTCTGGCATCCGCGCCTCGATGCCGATCCGGCGCAACGCTGGTTGCGCGACTGTGTGCGGGAGGTGTGTGCGGCGTCGCGCTGACAACGATGAGAAGCCTGAGCCAACCGCCCAGGCTTCTCATCTGTCCAGTCTATTCGGTTTGGCGTTTCTGCAAATGCCTCAGTGCGCTTAGTGTGAGCGTCGCCATGACCGAACAGTAGGCGACCAGCGGCCACGCCGTGTCTCCGCCGAGCAGGACGACGAACAACGTGCCGAGGATGCCGACGACAAGGCTCTGGATGCAGAAGTAGAGTGCGACTGCGGTTCCCGCGACATCGCCAAACGCCTCGAGTGCACCGTTTGCGGTGACTGAGACAGTGAAGACGATACCCACGGCAACGACCCACATCGGCAAGATAAATGTCGCGAAGGACGGCTGTGCGAACAGTTGCCCCACTGCCAATAGCGCCGCGCCGAACAGCAGCATCGCCATGCCCCTGATGGCACTGCCGGCGATGCCCCAGCTTGCAATGAACCTTCTGGCGAAGCGGGTGGTGACGATCATCACCAGCGCCGCGGTGGCGAAGGCTAGACTGAAGCCGAACTGTGAAAAGCCGGCCCGATCCATGAGCACCCGTGGCGCAGTCGAAAAGAACACGAAGAAGGCGCCCATGGCGGCACTGAATGCAAGCGTGTAGGTCCAAAAGGCAAGACTGGAGAGAATGGGTCGAAGCGCCATTCGCCTGGTATTGCCATTCGAGGGGCGGGTTTCGTGCCATTTCGGCCATGCATTGAGGGTAGCTGCCGTGGCCAGGACTCCGAGCGTCAGGAAGATCGCCCGCCAGCCGAAATTGCCGGCAATCAACGCACCGGCAACCGGCCCCAACGCCGGCACGAAAGCCAACATCGAGCTGAACAGGCCGTAAATGACGGCACTTTCGGGTCTTTGCGCATAGACGTCGCGAACCGTTGCGAAGGTTGCAACGAGAATGGCGGACGCACCAATGGCCTGCACGACGCGCAGGACGACGAAGACAGCGGCCAGCGAGGTGCTGGCGAGCAGAAAGGAAGCGCCTGAAAACAAAAGCGCGCCACCGATCAGCACCGGGCGCCTGCCGATCCTGTCGGAAATCGGGCCGAAGACGACTTGGCCGAGCCCAAGACAGATCATGTAGAGGCTCAGCGTCAGCTGGATGACATCAGGCGATGTCTCGAGGATCCCCGGCATCGCCGGGACAATCGGGAGGTAGATGTCCATGGCCAGCGAGGCCAGGATGTCGAAGGGCGCCATCAGCACCATGGCTGCTGGCAGGGAAGTGGTCCATGTCGGGTTTTTTGGAAAAGGCATGATTGAACATCCGCTCAAATGGCTACATTTGGCGGCGATCTGCCGTTCTCAATGAAGATGGGAAATGACGGGCCGCCGCAACAACGAAGTGCTGTTGCGGCCTACTTGTCTGCTGACTTGCGGGTTCCCATAAACGCTATCCCGGAAAATGACGGCGCAGACATTCTCTCGAGTGCGCTCGCGTTTCCCTAGCAGCCGAAGGTTGCCCAGGCAACAGGATCAGCTTGATGCGCGTCAACGCGCCATCGCCGCCTCGAGCACCCTGAAAATCCGCTCGTCCGCGCATTGGGCAACGTTGAAGCGCAGGAAACGGCCAGCCGTTCCGGACAGGCTGAATGCGTTGCCGGGCGCCAGCACGATGTTGTCGGCCAGCGAGCGGCGGGCGACTTCGGCCGCATCGACGCCGTCCGGCAGGCTGCACCACAGGAAGAGGCCAGCCGGCTGGTCGATCCACGGCGTGATGCCGATCGCTTTCAGGTGGGCGGCCGTCTCGCCCATGGCGCGCGCAAGCTTCGCGCGCAGCAAATCCATGTGCTTGCGGTAGCTGCCGTCCTTCAGCAACGTCAGCACCAGTTCGGCCGCGAGCCGGCCGCCGCCGAAGGTCGTGGCGATCTTGAGGTCGGTCAGGGGCTCGATCCAGTCGCGCGGTGCGGCGATGAAGCCGCAGCGAACCGATGCCGACAGTGTCTTGGAGAAGCTGCCGATATGGACAACGCGGTTGAGACCATCGAACGCCGCCAGCCTGGGGGCGGGCGCATGTTCGAAATCGGCGAAGATGTCGTCCTCGACAATGGTCAATTGCGATTGATCGGCGAGTTTCAGCAGCCGGTGCGCGGTGACTGGCGACAGCACCGCGCCGGTCGGATTGTGGATGGCGGAATTGGTGATGTAGAGGCGTGGCCGATGCTCGGCCAACGCCTGCGCGAACAGATCGATATCCGGCCCCGACGGCGTGTAGGGAACGCTGACGACCTTAGCCCGGTGAGCGCGCAACAGGGCGTGGAAGTTGAAGTAGCAGGGGTCGTCGACCAGCACGGTGTCGCCGGGCTCGATCAAGAACCGGCACAGGAGGTCGACGGCCTGCGTGCCTGATTCCGTCAGCATGATCTGCTCGGGCGAGGCCTCGATGCCATGCCCGGCCATGCGCCGCGCCAGCAATTGCCGCAGCGGTGGCAGGCCGAGCGGCGTGCCGTAATCGGCCAGTGCGACATCGTCGGCACGCGCCACCGTGCGCAGTGCCCGGCGCAGCCCTGCCTGTGGCATCCATGAAGCGGGCAGCCAGCCACAGCCGGGCTTCAGCATGTCATCGCCGGCCTCCAGGGACTGGCGCGAGATCCAGAGCGGATCGACGGCGCGGTCGAGGCGGGGGCCGATTTCGGCCAGCGACAGCGGCGCCAGCGATCCGGCGGCATAGAAGCCGGAGCCCGGCCGCGAGCGGATCGCGCCTTCGGCGGCGAGCCGCTCATAGGCTTCGACCACGGTGGATTTGGACACTCGCATGGATTTGGCAAAGGCGCGGATCGACGGCAATTGCCCTCCCGGCGTCAGGCTGCGCGCCGCGATCCGCTGGCGGATCGTCGCCATGACGCCTTCGACCAGCGTACCGCCGCTCTCGCTTCCTGTAGTCTGCTTGTCCATCCGTACTGCTCTGCTGACCATGACAGTTTTGCATAATTGTACCGCATTGTCTCTGGCGATACTACCGGCTCCGCCTGATACGGAGCCGACAAACGGAGCATACGATGGACAAGACCGCGAGTGGCTGGATGAATGGATTCATCGGTGTGTTGATCTTCAGCGGCTCGCTGCCGGCGACGCGGGTGGCGGTCAGGGAATTCGATCCGACATTCCTGACCTCGGCCCGAGCGGCGATTGCCGGACTGCTCGGCCTTGCGCTGCTGCTCCTGTTTCGGCAGAAACGCCCGGAGCGCGGCGATCTGCTGTCGCTGGTGATCGTGGCACTTGGCGTGGTTGTCGGCTTTCCCTTGCTGACCGCGCTGGCGCTCAAGCACGTCACCACGGCCCATTCCATTATCTTCGTCGGCCTGCTGCCGCTGGCCACTGCGATATTCGGGGTGCTGCGCGGCGGCGATCGGCCGCGCCCGGCGTTCTGGTTGTTTTCATGCATCGGCAGCGCGCTGGTCGCGGGCTTTGCGCTGACGCAGGGCGTGACTGCCTCGCCGGTCGGCGACGGTCTGATGCTGGCTGCCATCATCGCTTGCGGCCTCGGCTATGCCGAGGGCGCCGCGCTGTCGCGCAGGCTCGGCGGCTGGCAAGTGATCTGCTGGGCGCTGGTGCTGTCGCTGCCGGTCATGCTGGTGCTGACGCTGCTGACCATGCCGCCGTCGTTCGACGGCGTCGGCGTCAGTGCGTGGATGGGGCTTGCCTATGTCTCGCTGTTCAGCATGCTGATTGGCTTCGTGTTCTGGTATCGCGGCCTGGCGCAAGGCGGCATCGCCACGGTCGGACAGTTGCAGCTGCTGCAGCCATTCTTCGGACTGGCACTGGCAGCGACGCTGCTGCACGAACAGGTCAGTTCGTTGATGGTCGTCGTCACGCTTGGCGTCGTGCTTTGCGTCGTAGGCGCCAAGCGATTCGCGAAGCAGGAATTGCCACGACGCGCGATCGCCTGACGACGGTGCCGTCCTCGCCTAAAACTTCGTCACCACCCCAATACCAATGCCCTCGAAGCCGCCCATCGCCATCAGGGCCGCAGGCGCCTCGTCGAGGCTGATCCTCTTGCCGACCAGCAGTTCGGGCTTCAGCTTGCCGTTGCGGATCATGTCCATCATCGCCTGGTAGCGGTAGGCCTGCATGCCGTGGCTGCCGAGGATTTCGAGCTCGAAGGCGATCACCTTGTCCATCGGCACCTGCGGCCGGGCATGCTCGCCCAGCATCAGGCCGACCTGCACATGGCGGCCGCGCCGGCGCAGATTGGCGATCGAGTTGAACGAGGTGGTCGGGTGGCCGAGCGCGTCCATCGACATATGCGCGCCGCCATTGGTGATCTGCTTGACCGCCTTGACCACGTTCGGCGTCGCAGATGCATTGATGGTGGCGACGGCGCCGATCTTTTTGGCGAAATCCAGTTTCTCGTCGGTGAGATCGATGGCGATGACATTGGCGCCCATGGCGCTGGCAATCATAATCGCCGACAGGCCGACGCCGCCGCAGCCATGCACCGCGACCCATTCGCCCGGCTTCACCCGGCCCTGGTCGACAATGGCTCGAAACGAAGTGACGAAGCGGCAGCCGAGGCTGGCGGCGGTGGCGAATTCCATCTCGTCGGGCAGGCGCACAAGATTGGTGTCGGCATGTTCGATGGCGACATATTCGGCAAACGAGCCCCAGCCGGTGAAGCCAGGCTGTGTCTGGTGCTCGCAGACCTGGTGATTGCCCGAATTACACTCGAAGCAGCGGCCGCAGCCGACGGCGAACGGCACTGTGACGCGCTCGCCGGCCTTCCAGCGCGTGACCTGCTTGCCCGCGGCGACGACGATGCCGGCAAGTTCGTGGCCCGGCACGTGCGGCAGCGTGATGCCTTCGTCATGACCCATCCAGCCATGCCAGTCGCTGCGGCACAGACCGGTCGCCTCGACCTTGATGACGACGCCATCGGCTGCCGGCTTCGGATCAGGAACGGTCTGGATCCTCGGCGCTTCGCCGAATTTCTCGAAGACGACGGCTTTCATCGATAACTCCAAATAATTTCACGGACCACGCGCATCGAAGCGCGAAGATAGCCGATTCCTTGGCGCGGCGAGTCCGAAATTGATGCCGTCGATCAGGCCTGGGACGCGGGAGCCGTGTCGAGCAGCGGCTGCCAGGCTCGGAACCAGTCGTCGGCCTCGGCGTCCCATGGCCAGATGCCTTCAGTCGTCGGAAAAATCAGCTGCACGACACGGAAATCCGGGCCGTCGTAGAACCAGAGATCCAGCCGAAATGCTCGGGGTAGTGCTCGATATGAACAGCGCCGAACTGGCAGTCGAAGTCTTTGACGAAGCCCGACGTTCGCTGTCCTGGTTCGAAAACCTCGCCTGAGTGGACCCGTCTGCAATACTCGTTGATGATGGACTGCGAGATTTCAGGCCTCAGACCTATCACGACCAATTCTGGAGCCCCGAAATTGTGCTCGATACCGACTGAATAGGCGAAGGGCGCCAGGTCGCCTTCCTCCAGCACGTACAGGATATGGCAGCCATAGGCCTCGATGTCGGCAAGCGCCTTTACTTCCTCTGGATCGGTGGCTTCTCTATTCGGCATCGATCTGGTTCTGGGGCGCCGCTTTCTGGAAGGCCGGCAGCGCCATGCAGGCGGCGTTGATGCGCGCGATCGTCGGGTAGGGCGTCAGATCGACGCCAAAGCGGGCATTACTGGCAATCTGTGCGGCGAGGCAGATGTCAGCCAGACCCGGCGCGTCGCCATGGCAGAATGTTCCGGTCTCCGCCGACAAGGCCAGGATTTTTTCAAGCGGCTGAAAGCCCTCGTTCACCCAGTGGCGGAACCAGTTGGTGATGTCTTCGTCACCCGCGCCGAACAGCGTGCGCAGCGAGGTCAGCACGCGCAGATTGTTCACCGGGTGGATGTCGCAGGCGATCATCTGCGCCAGCATTCTGACCCGTGCCCGACCGGCCGCATCCCTCGGCAGCAGCGGTGGTTCCGGTTTGGTCTCGTCGAGGAACTCGATGATCGCCAGCGATTGCGTCAGCAGCGTGCCGTCGCCGAGGATCAGCGCCGGCACCAGCCCTTGCGGATTGACCGCGAGATAGGCTGGTTCCAGATGCTCGCCATGGCGCAAATGATGCGGGACGTAGTCGTAGCTCAGCCCCTTCATCTCCAGCGCGATCCGCACCCGATACGAGGTGGAGGAGCGGTAGTAGTTGTGCAGGACGAGTTCGCTCATGGCCTCACTTCGGCTGGCCGATGGTCACTTCGATGGTCCCGATGCCGTCGACGCCGCCGGTCATCGTGTCGCCGGGGCCAACCGCGCCGACGCCTGCTGGCGTACCGGTGAAGATCAGGTCGCCGGGCTCGAGCTCCATCGCCTCGCTGCAGATCGACACGATATCCGGTATCGGCCAGATCAGTTCGGCGAGGTCGGCATCCTGCCTGACCTTGCCGTTGACGGCGAGCCAGATGCGGCCCTTCTGTGGGTGGCCGGATTCGTGCGCTTGCACCAACGGGCTGCAAGGGGCGGAGCGGTCGAAGGCCTTCGACCAGTCCCAGGGCCGGGCGGCCTTCTTGGCCTCGTCCTGCAGGTCGCGGCGGGTGAGGTCGATGCCGACACCATAGCCCCAGACATGGTCCAGCGCCTTGTCGCGGGGAATGCGGAAGCCGGCTTTGCCGATCGCGGCCACCAGTTCGATCTCGTGGTGCAGATTGGCCGTCAGCGGCGGGTAGGGGATAGCGGTGCCGGAATCGACCACCGCGTCGGCCGGCTTGGTGAAGAAGAAGGGCGGATCACGCTCGTCATTGCCGAATTCGCGGGCATGCGCCGCGTAGTTGCGGCCGACGCAGTAGATACGGCGCACCGCAAAACGATCGGACGAGCCGGCAACGGCCACCGATGCGGTTGCGGGCAGGGGAAGGACGAATTCTGTCATCAAGGGTCTCTGCTTGGTTGCCGGAACATTCGACCGATTTGGGGGCCTGGACAAGGCGATTTGGTCGAGAAAGTGCCGGCGGCACTTTCCGCCGGAGATGGCGATATACTATTTGGCAATAATCTGGCCATGGTGGAGAGGTTATTCTAATCGCTCACGAACTGAAATGAACCCCATGACCGCAACCCACGATCGCGCCCGGTTCCTGATCATCGACGACCATCCGCTGTTTCGTGAGGCGCTGCACAGCGCCGTGCAGATGGCCTATCCGGAAGTCGACACGGTGGAGGCGCGCTCGATCACCGAGGCGCTCGATCTTCTGGCCGATGCCAAGCCGTTCGACCTCGCGCTTCTCGACCTCTCGATGCCCGACGTGCACGGTTTTGACGGCCTGCTGCAGCTCCGGACCCGCTATCCGCGCCTGCCGGTGGTGATCGTCTCTGGTTACGAGGAGCCGAAGATCATTTCCGAGGCGCTGTCCTATGGTGCCGCCGGCTTCATCCCGAAATCGGCGCGCAAGAGCGACCTCGCCGCCGCCATACGCTCGGTGATGGAAGGCGCGATCTATGTGCCGGAAACCTATGAGGGCCGCACGCCGGATGCCGAAAGCGTCGACCGCGCCGACATGGTGCAGCGCCTGTCGACACTGACGCCGCAACAGCTGCGCGTGCTGCAGATGCTGCGCCAGGGCCTGCTCAACAAGCAGATCGCCTATGAGCTGCAGGTGGGCGAGACCACGGTGAAGGCGCATGTCTCGGAAATCCTGCGCAAGCTCAATGTCTACAGCCGCACGCAGGCAGTGATCGAGGTGTCGAAACTGGACAATGCGGAGCTGTTTCGCGATCAGGCTGGGTTTTGAGCTTTTACCCTGCCGTTCAAGGGGAGGGTATGAAGCTAAGCCAGCAAATGCGCCAGCAGCGCCCTTAGTTGGGCCGGCTTCAGTGGCTTGCGCATCAGTTCGATGCCGCCGGAGCGGGCGGCTTTGGCGACCGCTTCCGAACTGTCGGCGGTGACGATCAGCGCCGGCACGGCGCGGCCGAGATAGTCGCGGACTTCGGCGATGGTCGTGGTGCCGAGATCGCCGCCGTCGAGATGCTGGTCGGCAATGACGATGTCGGGCACCCAGTCGGTGTCGCCAAGCATGTCTAGCGCATCGTCGGTCGAGGTCGCGGCCCGCACCAGGCATTGCCAGCGTTCGAGGAGGAAGGTCATGGCCTGCAGCACTTCGATATCGTTCTCGACCAGCAGCACCTTGGTGCCGAACAGGCCATAGCCGCGCGGCCGTTCCATATCGGCAACGCTGGCGATGGCATCGGCTGGCGCACCGATGCCGACGGGTACATCGATGTGGAAGATCGTGCCGCGTCCGACCTTCGACGAGAATGTCACGGGATGGCCGAGCGCGCTGGCCATGCGGCGCACGATGGCGAGCCCGAGCCCGAGACCGCCACCGTCCAGTTCGGCATTGGCCGGCGAGGTGCCGCGGTGGAACTCCTCGAACACCGCCTCGCGCTGGTCGTCGGGAATGCCGCAGCCCGTGTCGGCGACGTCGATGCGGATGGTGTCGCCGCGATGCCTGGTGCCGACAAGCACGCCGCCCGAGCGTGTATAGCCCAGCGCGTTGGAGAGAATGTTCTGCAGGATACGGCGCAGCAGCGTGCGGTCGGAGCGGACCACGGCATGGACCGGCCGGAATTTCAGCGACAGGCCTTTCATCTCCGCCACCGGCAGGAAATCCGAGCGGAGCGACGAGAACAGCGCCTCCAGGCTGACGTCGCTTATGTCGGGCTGCACCACGCCGGCATCGAGCTTGGAGATGTCGAGCAGGGTTCGCAGCAGGTCCTCCATCGTCTCCAGCGAGCGCTCGACCTGCCGCACCAGTTTCTTGCCCTCGTCGCTGGTCTGAACTTCGGCGAGCGCCGAAACCGAAAGGTGGGCGGCATTCAGCGGCTGCAGCACGTCGTGACTGGCAGCGGCGAGGAAACGGGTTTTTGACAGGTTCGCAAGTTCGGCGTTTTCCTTGGCGGCACTGAGGTCAATGTTCGACTGCTCCAGCCGCCGCAAGGTCGAGTGAAGTTCCTCGGTACGTGTACGCACCCGGTTTTCCAGCGAGATCGTGGTCTGGAACAGCGAAAAGGCGTTGCCTTGCTGGTCCATCGAGCGCTCGACGCGGCTGACCAGTGCCGCGTTGATCTTCTTCAGCTTTTCAAGATCGTTTATGTCCCTCAGCGGCATCTTGTTGCGCCGTCCTATTCCGCCGCCTGGCGCTCGCCGAAGGCGATGCCGGTGAAAGTCTGGTTCAGATGCATCGACCGGTACTGTTCGCCATAGGTGCCGAAGCCGATGACATTGTTGACCCGGTAGAGTTCCGAGATCTCGCGAAACACCTGCCGATTGCGTGCGTCCAGCCGGCGCAGCACGCAGTCGAAGCCGAGGATCATGTCGATGCCGCCAAGCCTCTCCTCGACGTCGCGCAGGGCGGCGCGCGTCGATTCCACCATGTCCTTGGGCTGAGCGATCGACAGCACGACGCCATCGTCTATGGCGCAGAAGAACGACAGCGAGCCGTCGGCATGCATCTTCTGGATCGACCGGCAATAATATTGTCCGCCCACCTTCACCACCACGGGATGCGAGGCGAAGCTCAGTGGCGTCAGCATCTGCGCGACGATACCGACGGACGCGGCGTATTCCTGCGCCGCATTGGTGGCGTTGAACTCGCGCACGATGCGGTGATCTGGATCGGAAGCCGTCACCACCAGTTTCTCATCGGTGGGAACGAAATTGTCGGTCTTGAAGACATGGAAGGGAATTTCGGTCGATATCAGCACGATGATGGCGCTGTCGGAGGTGACCTTGCCGTTCGAGATCAGGCGCGTCGTCTCGAATTTCAGATCGTCGCCGGCGGAGCCGCCAAGCAGCGGAATGTCATCGAGACCCCAGTGGATGGCTGAACTCACCGCTTCTTCGGCATAGGAGAGCCCGTCGATGAAGCAGAGCGCGAAAGTGCCTTTGGTCCGATCGCAACCGAGGCGCGCGCGCAGCGATCGCCGCAGGGTCTCGACCTCGCCGGTGATCCTGTCCATACCCGACGAGGACAGATTTTCGACCATCACGCTGACGGCGGTAAACGCGGTGGACGGAAGCAGCATGGCCAGCACATGACCATCCTCGAGACCTTGCGGCGTGATCTCGCCGGCAGTCGAGCAGCCGGCGTGGTGGAGCGCCGGCGCGTGGGTCATGAGCGCCTGGGAAAGGGCGCTGGCTTCGACCAGGCTCTGGGAAAAGAACAGCAGGGCAAAGCCCGCGTCGATGGCGGCTGCTTCCAGTGCGATCGCCTTGGCGAACGCCTCCATGTCGGGCTCGTCCGTGGTGAGCGCCGACAGGCCGCATGCATAGCGCGTCTGTGAATTGGCCAGCGATGTTCTCCGCATTTCCTCCGACGCTTTTTTGTGCGCGGCTGTTTTAAATGCTTCTGGCGCGCGGGCGTCGACCGACATTGTTGCCTTCAATCGGCGGTTTGGCAATGGGGCCACCGGCACCGCATGTTTGGGCGCGGCCATGACCGAAAGTACAATGTGCCGCGTTTGCGACGTGCTGTTTTTTGTCCGATGTGCGGTGTACCAATAACGCATGGCCGATGCGCCAACGCCGCGTTGGCAACGTGATGACCAAGGTTGATACCCAGGGAGGGACCATGTCGGACGTTTCGTTGATAGTGAACGGAAAGCGGGTCAGCGGTGCTGCCGAGGACCGAACACTTCTGGTTCACTTCCTGCGGGAAAATCTCGGCCTTACCGGCACGCATGTCGGTTGCGACACCTCGCAATGCGGTGCCTGCGTCGTCCACGTCGACGGCAAGGCGGTCAAATCCTGTACGATGCTCGCGGTGCAGGCCTCCGGCTCGACCGTGTTGACGATCGAGGGCCTGGCCAATGGCGCCGACCTGCATCCGGTGCAGGCCGCCTTCAAGGAACATCACGGGCTGCAGTGCGGCTTCTGCACGCCGGGCATGATCATGACGGCGACCGACATGATCGGCCGCCACCCCGAAGGGCTCGACGAGGCGACGGTGCGTGCCGAACTCGACGGCAACATCTGCCGCTGCACCGGCTACCACAACATCGTCAAGGCGATCCTCGCCGCATCGACGACGATGAAGGGGTCGAAGGGTAAGGCGAAACAAGCGGCTTGAACGAGGCAGTAGGGCAATAAGGCAGTAGGGCAGTAGGGAATCGGAGCCAATTTTTCCCTACTGCCGTACTGCCCTACTCACCTACTCCCCTACAATCTCGGGAGGAATTTCTGATGGGCATTGAAGGTGTTGGCGCTCGGGTCGCGCGCAAGGAAGACAAACGATTCATCACGGGCGCCGGCCGCTATGTCGACGACATGGTGGTTCCCGGCATGAAGCACGCCGCCTTCGTGCGCAGTCCGCACGCGCATGCTCAGATCAAGAAGATCGATGTGAAGAAGGCCCAAGGCATGCCCGGCGTCATCGGCGTGCTGACCGGCAAGGAACTCAAGGCCGATGGCATCGGCAATCTCATCTGCGGCTGGATGATCCACTCCAAGGACGGCTCGCCGATGAAGATGGGGGCATGGTCGCCACTCGCCTTCGACCGGGTCCGTTATGTCGGTGACGCCGTCGTCATTGTCGTCGCCGAGACCAAGGGGCAAGCGCGTGACGCCGCCGAGGCGGTCGAGGTCACCTACAAGGAGTTGAAGGCCGTCGTCGACGCCTCCAAGGCGATGGACAAGGGTGCGCCGCAGATCCACCCCGAAGCGGACAATAATCTGATCTTCGACTGGGACATCGGCAATGCCGACGACACGGAAGCGGCCTTCGGGAAGGCAGCCCATGTGGTCAAGATGGACATCATCAACAACCGGCTGGTGCCTAACGCCATGGAGCCGCGCGCCGCACTTGGCCATTACGACAAGGCCGAGGATCACTACACCTGCTGGACGACCTCGCAGAACCCGCATGTGGCGAGGCTGGTGATGAGCGCCTTCTACAATGTCGCGCCGGAAAACAAGCTGCGCGTGATTGCGCCCGATGTCGGCGGCGGTTTCGGCTCGAAGATCTACATCTATCCCGAAGAGATCGTCTGCCTGTGGGCGTCGAAGAAGACCGGGGTGCCGGTCAAATGGGTGGCTGACCGGACCGAGAGTTTTCTGACCGACGCGCATGGCCGCGACCATCACACCCATGCTGAAATGGCCTTCGACAAGGACCACAGGATCCTCGGCCTGAAGGTCGAAACCCAGGCCAATCTCGGCGCCTATATGTCGCTGTTTTCGTCGGCGACGCCGACCTACCTCTATGCGACGCTGCTGTCGGGCCAGTACAATATCCCGGCCATCCACGCCAATGTGAAGGCGATCTATACCAACACCGCGCCCGTCGATGCGTATCGCGGGGCAGGGCGGCCGGAAGCGACCTTCGTCATGGAGCGCATGATGGAGACGGCGGCCCGCCAGTTCGGCGTCTCGCCGGCCGAGCTGCGGCGCAAGAACTTCGTCACAGCGTTTCCGCATCAGACGCCGGTCATCATGTGCTATGACGCCGGCGACTATGCCGCTTCGCTCGATGCGGCAATGAAGGCGTCGGATTATGCCGGCTTTGCCAAGCGCAAGGCCGCCGCCGCCAAGAAGGGGCTGCTGCGCGGCATTGGCATGAGCTGCTACATCGAAGCCTGCGGCATCGCGCCGTCTGCTGCCGTCGGCTCGCTCGGCGCCGGTGTCGGCCTTTGGGAATCGGCGGAAGTGCGCGTCAACGCGGTCGGCACGATCGAGGTGCTGACTGGCTCGCACAGCCACGGCCAGGGCCATGAGACGACCTTCGCGCAACTGGTCAACGAGCGCTTCGGCGTGCCGCTCGATTCGGTCTCGATCGTACATGGTGACACCGACAAGGTGCAGATGGGCATGGGCACCTATGGCTCGCGCTCGGGTGCAGTCGGCATGTCGGCCATCGTCAAGGCCCTCGACAAGGTCGAGGCCAAGGCCAAGAAGATCGCGGCACACCTGCTCGAAGCCGACGAAGGCGATATCGTCATCGAGAATGGCGCGCTGAAGGTCGCCGGCACCGACAAGAACGTGCCGTGGTTCCAGATGGCGCTGGCCGCCTACACTGCCCACAACCTGCCGGGCGGCATGGAGCCCGGGCTGAAGGAGACGGCGTTCTACGATCCGTCGAATTTCACCTTCCCGGCGGGCTGCTATATCTGCGAGGTCGAGGTCGACCCGGAAACCGGCGTCACCGAGATCGTCCAGTTCGTCGCTGCCGACGATTTCGGCAACATCATCAACCCGATGATCGTCGAGGGCCAGGTGCATGGCGGGCTGGCGCAAGGCATCGGCCAGGCGCTGCTCGAAGGCGCCCATTATGACAATAGCGGCCAGCTTTTGACCGCGAGCTACATGGACTACACCATGCCGCGCGCCGGCGATCTGCCGTCGTTCAAGGTTTCGACCTCGAACACGCCTTGCCCGGGCAATCCGTTGGGGATCAAGGGCTGCGGCGAGGCCGGCGCCATCGGCTCGCCGCCGGCGGTGATCAACGCCCTCACCGACGCCATCGGCAGCAACGATCTTGCCATGCCGGCTTCGCCGTCCACCGTCTGGGCCGCGATCCGCGCGACGAAACACTGAAAGCGAATAGCGAATAGGGAGTAGCGAATAGGGAAGAGAAGGCGGTGCGACTGGATAGATCCTATTCGCTATTCGCTACTCCCTATTCGCCCATTCACCCCAGGGAGAATTCCATGTACGCAGTCAACTATCACCGCGCCGCCTCGGTCGCCGATGCTGCCAAGCTGGTCAAGACAGGCGACGCCAAGCTGCTTTCGGGCGGTATGACGCTGATCCCGGCGATGAAGACGCGGCTTGCCGCGCCGTCCGACCTTGTCGACCTGTCGCGGATCGCGGAGCTGCAGGGCGTCAAGGTGTCGGGCAAGACCGTCACCATCGGCGCCGCGACCACGCATCACGCCGTTGCCAATGACGAGAAGCTGAAGAAGGCCTGTCCGGCGCTTGCCCATCTGGCGTCACTGATCGGCGATCCGGCGGTGCGCCACAAGGGGACGATCGGCGGCTCGATCGCCAACAACGACCCGGCGGCCGATTATCCGGCGGCGCTGCTGGCGCTGGGCGCCACCATTATCACCAACAAGCGCGAGATCGCTGCCGACAAGTTCTTCAAGGGTCTGTTCGAGACCTCGTTGAAGGAAGGCGAGATCGTCACCGCCGTCACCTTCACCGCGCCGGCCAAGGCGGCCTATGAAAAGTTCCGCAATCCGGCATCGCGCTACGCCATCGTCGGCGTGTTCGTTGCCAAGGGCAAGGATGGCGTCAGCGTCGCCGTCACTGGAGCCGGCGATGACGGCGTCTTCCGCTCGAAGGAGATCGAGGCAGCATTGGCCAAGAATTTCGCGGCCTCGGCACTGGAAGGTGTGAAAGTGCCGGCGAAGAATCTGATGACCGACATCCATGCCTCGGCCGATTATCGCGCCAATCTGATCGCGGTGATGGCCAAGCGCGCGGTTGCGGCAGCCAACGCCTGAGAAACTGTTTGGAAACTCTACTCCGGCGGCCATCTGATGGCGTTTTCTGTGCTTCCGGTGCTCACGTACCAAAAGTACGCTCCGCTCCGGTTCTCGAAACCACCACCATATGACTCGCCAGGGCGAGTTTCGAAACAGTTTCTAATACGATCGGTCGCAGACAAGGAAAGGGGGCCTCCGTGGCCCCTTTTTTGTCGTGCGGCGGCCTGCATCCGTTCAGTTGCTGCTGGCATGGCCGCCGCACTGCTTGAAGCAATTCCGGCCGATACATCGCCCGGACCTGATCCGGCAGCAATCTCGCACTTGCACAAATTCATATTGCACTGCAATATGGACTGGGCGGGAATGCGAGCTGGGTTCGAAATGTACCGTCGTACCCTTCGCATACCTATTGCGAGAGGATCGGCATGACCGACATTTCCGCGACGCATGTCGTTCCGTCCCGATCCGCCGCCGACAGATCAACCAGAACAAGACTGGCCTATCTCGACGGCTGGCGCGGGCTTTCGATCGCGCTGGTTCTGATCGGCCATTTCTTTCCGGTTCCGGGAATCAATCTTGGCGTGCTGGGCGTCGAATTCTTCTTCGTGCTCAGCGGCCGGCTGATGGGCGAGATCCTGTTCATCGAACGCTACCCGCTGAAAAAATTCTTCAAACGCCGCTTCTCCCGCATCTATCCGGCTCTTCTGGTCTTCGTAGTCGTCGCGATGATCGCGCTCTCCGGCACGTTCCTCGCCTTCAAATGGAAGGCCGCGCTGACGGCGCTGACATTCACCTACAATTATGCCGGCATTCTCGTGGCTCGGGCAGGGGCGCTCGACCATATCTGGTCGCTCTGCATCGAGGAGCACGCCTACATCATCCTGGCGCTGATCAGCGTCATCGTCTCAAGTCGCTCTCGCGTGGTCGTGCTGCTCCTGGCGCTGGCCTTGCTGGCCATGGCCAATGGCGCGGTTTCGTACTGGGTCTTGGGGATGGACTACGAAACCACTTATTGGCGCACGGATGTGCACATCGCGTCGATCCTGCTGTCGGCTTCGATCTGCCTGCTCAAGGCCGACGGCAGGCTGCCGGCGTTTTTGAGAGGCAAGCATGTGGCCCTGGTGGCGACGGTCTGTGCCGTTGTCCTGTTCCTGGATCGGGTGCCGACGCCGATGCACTATCTCTTCGCGGTGCCGCTGCTGGCTCTGGCCGTCAACGCACTCGATTTCAGCCCACGGTATTTTTCCGGATTGCTGTCGTCCTGGCCGATGGCGACGCTGGGGCTGTGGTCGTACTCGCTCTATTTATGGCAGCAGCCGTTCTACAAATTCGTCTATGAGCAAGGCAGCGCGCCGATACCGATGCTGGCCGCGGTCTTCGCTTGCGCGGCCTGCAGCTACTACCTCATAGAGCGCCCGGCTCGCGAATGGCTCAACCGCAACTGGTGAATGCCGTCGTGCCCGGCCAGATGATCGTGAGGGCAGGTGGAGGGATCGCGCTTCATAAGAAGACAGTCAATTAATTGTTTCTAATCTAACTTTCGGGAAAGCAATGACCTGCTTTCCGATATGGGCCAGTCTCATTAGACATTGGTCGTATGGCAGGCATTCCTTATTGCCTCGCCGGCTTACCCGCCTAGTTTGTTCGCAGGACACATCTGAGAAGATGGTTCGAAGACGCATCTGGGAGGATGGAATGGATACGACCGGGGAAAGGGCGGGCGGCTGGCTCGACCGCTCACGCACCGTCGCCGAGCCTGGCTTCAGCAGGTGGATGGTGCCGCCGGCGGCGCTCTGCATCCACCTTTGCATCGGCCAGGCCTATGCGTTCAGCGTTTTCAACTTGCCGATGTCTAAGCTGATCGGCATCACCGACTCGGCGCCCGACGACTGGAAATTGACCGGCCTCGGCTGGATTTTCTCGATCGCGATCCTGTTCCTGGGCATTGCGGCGGCGTTCGGCGGTGGCTGGCTGGATCGCGTCGGTCCGCGCAAAGCCATGGTCGCTTCTGCCTGCTGTTTCGGCGGCGGCTTCATTGTCTCGGCGCTCGGCGTCTATCTGCACCAGTTGTGGATCATCTATCTCGGCTACGGCGTGCTGGGCGGCATCGGTCTCGGCCTCGGCTATATCTCGCCGGTCAAGACGCTGATCACCTGGTTTCCGGACCGGCCGGGCATGGCAACCGGCATGGCGATCATGGGCTTCGGCGGCGGCGCCTTCATCGCCTCGCCGCTGTCGGTTTATCTGATGAAGCTGTTTTCGACGCCTGAGCACATCGGCGTCGCCGAAACCTTCCTGGTGCTGGGCATCGTCTATTTCGTCTTCATGCTGATCGGCGCCGTTATCGTCAGGGTGCCGCCGGAGGGCTGGAGGCCAGCCGGATGGACGCCGCCGGCGGCACAGAATGCGATGGTGACGACGTCCAATGTCCATCTCGACGATGCGTTGAAGACGCCGCAGTTCTGGCTGCTGTGGGGCGTGCTGTGCCTTAATGTGACGGCAGGGATCGGCGTGCTCGGCCAGGCCTCGGCGATGAGCCAGGAGATGTTTCCGGGACGCATCACGCCTGCCGCTGCCGCCGGCTTCGTCGGCCTGCTGTCGATCTTCAACATGCTCGGCCGCTTCTTCTGGGCCTCGACCAGCGATTATATCGGCCGCAAGACAACTTATGCCATCTTCTTCGCGCTGGGCGTCGTCCTCTATGCAGCGGTGCCGTGGACCGGCCAGACCGGCAGCGTTTTCCTGTTCGTGCTGTTCTACGGGATCATCCTCAGCATGTATGGCGGCGGCTTCGCCACCATTCCCGCTTACCTGCGCGACGTCTTCGGCGTGCGTTACGTCGGCGCCATCCACGGCCGATTGCTGACCGCGTGGTCGGTGGCGGGCGTGCTTGGCCCGGTGCTGGTGAATTATATCCGGCAGTACCAGATCGACAGCGGCGTTGCGAAGGCCGACGCCTACACGGTCACCATGTACATCATGGCCGGCCTGCTGGTTGTCGGCCTCCTGCTCAACCTGATGATGCGGCCCGTCAATGCGCGCTTCCACATGAAGACCGAACCAGCGGTGGCTTAGAGTCAGTTCCATCCCGATAGAATCGGGATGGGCTCTATCTTATTGTTTGAGCATGATCTTTTCCGAAAACCGGAGTCCACTTTTCGGGATCAGCTCTGAGGAGACCGACCATGGCGCAAGACAACGAGAATTCGATCAAACTCACGCTGGCCTGGCTGCTGGTCGGCATCCCGTTGGTCTGGGGGTTCTGGATGACGCTTGTGAGTGCGACAGCCCTGTTCCAGTAGTCCTCATCTTCGTGCGCAGATCTGCCTGGTCTGTCAGGCGCTGATCTGCCTGGCGTAATAGCGCACCGCTTTCTTGCCGCCATGGATGACGGCGTCGCCGGCCTCGACGAAGCCGAGCGCGGCGTGAAAGGCATCCGAGGCGGGGTTCGGCGGGGCGGTGTTGACTTCGCAGGTGACCAGCGTGTGGCCGGCGCGCTCAACATGGCCGAACAGGTCCTGATAGAGCCGGCGGGCGTGGCCGCGGCCGCGTGCGTGCGCCGCCACGACGACCCGGTCGACATAGACGAAGCGCTCATAGCGCTCGCGGAACCACAGGAAATTCGGGCTGTCGTAGCGGGCGTCCTGGTCGAAGGTCATGATGAAGGCTTCGAGATCGCCGATGCGCCTGGTGTAAAATGCTTCGCCAAGCAGGAAGGACAGCCGCTCAGCCTCCAGCCACGACAGTTCGGCGGCATGCTCGTTATTGAGCGCCAGGATCGCCGCTTCGTCTTGGGCCGATACACGGGCTATCGGGGCAGGGCTCGAGGTCATGCCTTGGCTGCCGCGATCGTTGCCGCCACCAGCGCTGTGTCGGTCAGCGTGTTGCGGTACTCGCGATCGAGATCGGAACCACCCATGCCGACATGGGGATTGCGGTAGTCCATGGCACTCGGCACATCCTTGAGGGCGGCAAAATGCATTTCGGACAGGCCGGTTCTGCTGCGCACTTCGGCAATGTTGTGCAAATCCAGTCCGCCGCAGCCGAGGATGACGATGCGGTCGCCGGCCTGCCGCACCAGATCCGCCAACAGCGGCAAGCCTTCGATGGCAGTGTCACGCTGGCCGCTGGTCAGCACGCGGCCGACCTTGCTGCGGATCAGCGATTCGAGCGCCTCGGCCGGCTCGCGCGTCATGTCGAAGGCGCGATGGCAGGTGACGTTCAAGGGGCCGGCGGCCTGCGTCAGTTCGCTCATGCGCGCCTCGTCCATGGTGCCATCGGCGTTCAGGCAGCCAAACACCACGCCGGGCACGCCGAGTTCGCGCAGTGCCGAGACATCTGCCAGCATCGAGGCATATTCGGTCTCACTGTAGAGAAAATCGCCGCCGCGCGGCCGCACCATGACGTGAAACGGCACGTTTGCCTGCTCGATGGCGGCGCGGATCGTGCCGAGGCTTGGCGTAATCCCGCCTTCGACGAGGCTGGCGCACAGTTCGACCCGGTCGGCGCCGACGGCTTGCGCCGCGAGAAGGCCGTCAATGCCTTCGACACAGATTTCGATCAGCGGCAGGCGGAGAGCTTTGGTCAAGGGGCGATCCATTCCATGATTCCCGGCCAGCCCTACCACCGCGCCGGTTGCTGCGAAAGCGCGAACAGACTTTCGCGCCGGGCACGGATTTCGCGGTTATTGGCGCAATTCCGTGTTCTTGGCGCCTTGCTCGACCTGATCGATCACCAGAAGCTTCACCTCGATATCACCGATATTGGTGGCCTGATGCCACTGGCCGATCATTTCGATGATGAAATCGCCGGCCTTGTAGGTGTTGCTGTCGCCGGTCTCGACATTGGTGACCTTCAGCGTGCCGGCCTGGACATAGGCATAGCGCGGGAAAGGGTGCCTGTGGACCGGCAAGGTCGCGCCCGGCGCGATGTCGTAGGTCGAGACCAGCACCTGCACGTTCTTCTGCGGCAGCGTGATCGGTTGGCCGGACGCGGTCGTCGTGCGCGACGCAAGAGGGGTCACGACGACAGGCGTGCCGCTGCTGTCCAGCGCGTGGGCCGGGTTCGCGGAAAAGGCTGCCGCGAGCAGCAGTCCGGACATCAAAATTTTTCGCATGATTCGCATCCACCCCTGGCGTCAACATCGCGCAGTGGCCACCAGCACGCAAGGCAGCGCCTTGGGCACCTGCCTGCCGGCCAAAAATATTTTTGTCGCCCCTCTTGAAGGAAAAAAATACGATTACCAGATCGTTTTCCGTCGAGGCTTCGGCTCGACATACTGGCGTCGCAGCGACGCTGCGACAGCCTCGTAATCCATGTTGCTTCACGGAGGATATGGCTATGAGAAGCTCTGATTATACCCCTCTTTACCGCACAACGGTCGGCTTCGACCGTCTCTTCGATATGCTCGAAAAAAGCGTACGCTCCGACTGGCCTCCCTACAATATCGAGAAGACCGGCGAGAACGACTATCGCATTACGATGGCTATCGCCGGCTTCGCTCTCGATGAGGTCGAACTCATGCAGAACGGCCCCGAATTGTCTGTCGTCGGCCAAAGGAAACCCGACCAGGAAAATCGGGAGGTCCTTCATCGCGGCTTGGCGACGGGCAACTTCAAGCAGGTGTTCAAACTTGCCGACCACGTAAAGGTCAAGGCGGCCAACCTCGAGAATGGCTTGCTGTCAGTGGACCTGGTCCGCGAAGTGCCCGAGGAACTCAAGCCTCGGCGCATTGAGATAGGGTCCGAAGCCAAAGCGGTTTCGCTCGAGCAACCCGGCAAGAAGCAGTTGATCGACTCGGATGCGGAGCCTCAACGCGAGGTCGCCTGATCACTGGAAGCTAAATCTACGGTCCGCCTCCCGGTTCGGCCGGGAGGCACAGATCGCGGAGAATGGAGATGAGAACCGAAACTTACAGTTTTCACCAACCTGAACCGAAAAATCTTGCCGCGGAATCCGCTGGATTGCGGACGCCAGATGATGTGCTGAACGAGGAGACGATGACGATCGGTGCAAAGCGGGCTTTGCTCGCTTTCTGGGCTTCCGACGTTCATGCGGTTCCTGACAATCCCGCGTTGCGCCAATTGGACAACGGCGCCATCGTGGAAGTCAGCGACATACTTCGCGCACTCCGCCTTCTGGACGAAACCGGGCGGGAACCGCGTGTTTCAAAGGAGTCGGGAACCGTCAGCCTGTCTTTCGACCGGCGCCGCAAGAAGAGCCGGCTCGGTTGGATGCGGCGCCCCTGGCGGGATGACGATGATGATCCGCCGCCAATCCCGGCCTTTGCGACGGTGCCGCCCGGGCGTGGAGGCGGCGGCATGTTGGCCGAGCCGGAGCATGCAATCGCATGATGACCCAAGCCAGCAACAACCAACGTGCGGAATGGAGGATCACATGAGTTACAGGACGTTCGACCGACCGGTCCTGGTCAAGAATGGCGAGTTCGTTCAAGAAATAGGGTGCCTCGACGATGCGTTCGACTTCTTTGAGGAGTGGCCAAGGGAACGGCGAGGTCCGATTTTCGAAACGGCCTTTCGAGCTTGCCAGCGTGCTCACGACGGCCAGGTTCCGCTGACGGTGGCGCGCGATGCCGTCGCCGGCTTCGCAAGATCCGTCAAAATCTTGCAGGACCCGCTTGCCCAATTCCCTTGGATGGACGGCACAAGGTCAGGTCGTGGTGGGGTAACCGCTTAGCCTTGATAAGGGGCGGCGCCATCAGGATGGTTCGGCTGCATGGTCGTCGTTTCCGCATCGCTACAAGGTGAGCTGCCCTGCCAGCTCACCTTTGGCGGGCGGTTGTTGTTCGAGCCGTTAGTACGGTTTTTTGGCGGGCGCGTCCGCGTCGCCATCAGCGGCATGCGACACTATCGCAGATTATGCCACGGCCCTCAGCGGAGGCTCCGCCATTGTCCCCAGGCCGTCGCATTCCGTGCAGGCACCCGTTTTTCCGGGGCAGCCACCCCGATGGGTTCCCTGCGGGCAGCAGTGCCCGTTTGACGCATACCATTTGGAGCAGTCGAAAATCCTGCCGCTGCCATGACAGCGCAGGCATTCCATATTCGATGAAGTCATACCCAATTCTTGCCCAACCCAAACGCACTCGCCCCATGCCGCAAGTAACAGGAATCATTGCGCTTTCAAGCACACTGCCCTGACTTAAATTGGGGGGATCGACGGATGGCCGGCATCGATGGCGAACTATCGTTGCGCCGTAATTACGTTGCTCGTGAAAATCTTGCTCGTCACAAGCCGGGTTGGGCATTGGTCGGCACCAGCAGGCTGCGCCGCCTTGTCCGGTTCCTTGTCGGCAGTGACAGCGACTACGTCGCCGGGCTGCGCGTTGGCGGCCTGTGTGGCCGTGGACGCGAAGAGGACCGTCTGAGTGATGAGAGCCGAAACCGCGGCAACCTGAACCAGCACGGCGGCAAGGGCGATCTTCTTGAGCATGCGAGAAAACGCTTTTTGGCGCTCCCGGTTCCCCCATTCAGGTTTTCGGCTTGCTGCGGGAACAAGGGACCGGCAGTGCGGTTAACTCGATTATGCCGAGCAAGATCAAAGAACCACCATCGAAGCCCGAACCGGAGAAGCTACCTGTCCGACGTCGGGACAAAGAAGCCCCGCCAGAGCTTGAACATGTCGACCCGCCACCACGAGATGTGCGAGAGGCACCGGCACCCAACCCGAACGGCGACAAGAGATGAAATCCTGATGAGATCGCGGTGATGAGATCGCCGTGATCGAAGCGCGCTGCATAGCGGCGCTAGGTCAAATTGAGAATCAACCTGCTGACTGCGGTTTTCCAGACATGCCATAGATCAGCCCCTATGGGCGACCTGACCGTCTCAACGCTTTGAAGAAATTGGCTCCCCGGGCCGGATTCGAACCAGCGACCAACCGGTTAACAGCCGGTTGCTCTACCACTGAGCTACCGGGGAACGGAGGCTCTTATGTGAGTGGCGCAGCCTATAGCTGCCCTTTTCGGCTTTGCAAAGAAGCTTTTCACATTTTTCCGAGGCTTTTTCGCATAGGCCTTTCTCGCAATCGTCGAAGGATGCCCTCATATTAGCCGTCTTGGCAGGGATATGGAACCGAAAGCGCGGCGGCGGCTTTGGTTTGAGCATGCTTGCGAACGATCGAAACGGGTCAATCTTTCGAGACGATGACAGCACAAGACAACCAGATGCCGGCGCGCAAAATCTCCGTTTTCGGGCGCGAGTTCAAAATGCCGCGCTCGCGCGGGCTCAGAATCACGATCGGCATCCTGCTGACCATCGGTGGCATCCTCGGTTTCCTGCCGATCCTCGGCTTCTGGATGGTTCCGCTCGGATTGCTGGTGCTGTCCTATGAATTCGCCATGGTTCGCCGTCACCGGCGTCGCTTTGTCGTCTGGTGGGAACGGCGTCGCCGGCCCGATTGACCGCCGATAGCGCAAGGTGGTGTTTCAGTGGGCGGCCTGGTCTTCCAGTGCCTCACGGATCTGCTTGAGAACAGCCGCGGCCGAGGCAAGCCTTGCCCTGTCATGCGGCGACAGGATGCGTTTCTTCTCCCGTCAGGCTATGCTTAACTGTCCGCTAATAAAGCGGTCCGATGATTTGCCGGACGCCGTCCGGAGTGACGCGAGGAAACCGTTCGGAATGCAAGGTGGCCGCTTGACGGCATTTTCGCCGCAACCTATTGGAACCGGGTGGAACGCCGGGAGCAATGAGGCCTCGTGGCGGAGTGGTTACGCAGAGGACTGCAAATCCTTGCACCCCGGTTCGATTCCGGGCGAGGCCTCCAATGCCCGGGCCCCCGCGCGGCAGCGCAGGGGCCTGAAGTTCCTGACACAATGGACCGCGGTTCTGGCGCGGCAAGCGGACTGGTTGGGACATGAGCGCTGATTTCTCCGAACTACGCGTCAAGATGGTCGACGGCCAGGTCCGCACCACAGATGTGACCAGCGCGCCGCTGCTCGATGCAATGCTTGTCGTCCCAAGAGAGATGTTTGTCGGCGCCGCCCAGCGCGATCTCGCCTATATCGACGAGGACATCCGCATTGCAGCCGGCGCGGACGGTTCGCGCTACCTGATGGAAGCGTCGCCGTTGGCCAAGCTTATCCAGCTGGCCGAGATCAACCCGACCGATTCGGTGCTCGATGTCGGTTGCGGAACGGGCTACGCCTCGGCCATCCTGTCGCGGCTGGCCGGGTCCGTAGTGGCGCTCGAAAACGATTCGGCGCTGGCGGAAACCGCCAGATCGACGCTTTCGTCGCTTGGCTGCGGCAATGTGACCGTCGTCCAGGGCGCGTTGCCGAAGGGGCATGCCGCCAAGGCGCCTTATGATGTTATCTTTATCGGTGGCAGTGTCGCGGAAGTGCCGGCCCCGTTGCTCGACCAGCTTGCCGAAGGCGGCCGACTCGTCGCCGTCGAAGGGCAGGGCAATTCCGGCGTGGCCCGTCTCTTTTTCAAGGCCGGGGGGGTTGTAACCGGAAGACGTGCATTTAATGCGGCAATTAAGCCACTACCGGGGTTTGAACGCATTCGTGCTTTCGAATTCTGAATGATTTGGCCTTGCAGCAGAGGCTTTGTCATGGTCGCTTGCATTTGAACGATCGCTGCTGATGCCAAACTGGGGGCACTTTGGGGGTGAGCAGCAGGGAACACGAACACGCGGCGCCGGCTGATCTATGAGAGAAGCAGGCGCGGCGCGGTTCCCATGGAAAACGAATGAGGGTTTAACCGTGCCGTCTTTACGCAAGTCACTTTTCACCGCCGTCCTCGTTTCGGCGACCATGCTGTCCCCACTGGCCGCTTCAGCCGAAACCATCTCCGGCGCGCTTGCAAAGGCCTACCAGTACAATTCTTCACTGAATTCGGCCCGTGCCGGCGTTCGCGTCACCGATGAGGGTGTCGCCATCGCCAAGTCGGGCTACCGCCCGGTTGTCACCGGCTCGGCGGATATCGATTATTCGAGCAGCCATCTCAACGGCACCAATTCAAGCGTGCGGCTGACCACCGGCAATTTTGGCGTTCAGATCGACCAGACGCTGTTCGACGGCTTTCAGACCAGGAACAATGTTGCTGCCGCTGAAGCGCAGGTCCGGGCCTCGGTCGAAAGCCTGCGCAACACTGAAGAGGGCATCCTGTTCAGCGCGGCGCAAGCGTATATGAACGTCATTCGCGACCGGCAGGTCGCCGTGCTGACCGAGCAGAACCTGCAGTTCCTGACCGAGACGGCGCGCGCGGCGCGTTCGCGTTTCGAAGTTGGTGAAGGCACACGCACCGATGTCGCCCAGGCCGACGCCTCACGCGCCGCCGCCGTGGCATCGCTGAGTGCTGCCCGGGCGCAGGCGCTGGCAAGTGCGGCGCTCTATCGCCAGATCGTCGGCGACGAGCCGGGCAAGCTCAAGGGCGCTTCGCCGGTGGCAAAGCTGTTGCCGTCGAGCCTCGCCGCCGCCGTCGGGGTGGCCTCGAACGAGCATCCGGCCATCCTTGCCACGCAGCATCTGGTCGACGCCGCCGCGTTTTCGGTGAAGTCGGCCGAAGGCGCGCTGTTGCCGCAGCTGTCGGCTTCCGCCGGCGTTTCGAGCGCCTATCGCAATACCTCGCCTTTGCCAGGCGTCGGTTCGCAGGATGGCACGACCAATTCGGCCAGTGTCGGGGCAACGCTGACCATCCCGATCTATTCAGGTGGCCGCACCTCGGCGATCGTGCGCCAGAACAAGGAATCACTCAGCCAGGCCCGCATCCAGGTCGACGTCAGCCGCGACCAGGTGCGCCAGGCCGTCACCGCCGCCTGGACCGAGTACACCGCCGCGCAGCAGCAGCTGACGGCCAACAGGCAAGTGATCGAAGCCGCGAAGCTGGCACTGAACGGTGTCATCGAAGAGCGCAATGTCGGCCAGCGCACCACGCTCGACGTCCTCAATGCGCAGGCGACGGTCATCACCGCCCAGATCAACCAGGCCGGTTACGAACACGATGTGGTGGTGGCGAGCTACGCCATCCTGCAGGCGACCGGCCGTCTGTCCGTCGACCGCCTTGGCTTGCAGGTAGCGAAATACAAGCCTGAAGAGCACTACAACGCGGTCAAGGACAAGTGGTACGGGCTGCGCACGCCGGACGGCCGCTGAGGCGTTCGGCCTGAACTGGCCGTGTTCCCTGCTTGAGCAGGATCTTTCGCGCTGCGGCTCTCGGGTTCAGATGGCGCTAATCTGTTGAAATCCCACAAGTCCCCAGATTGGGGATTCTCGTGCGGCGATCCGTCGGTTACGCTGTGGCCATGATTCGATCCGGCTCTGCCGGAGCGGAAAACCCAACAGGGGTCACAAGGGCGGCGGATGTGACGATGGCAACGGCAAGCAGCGCACAGCGCGAACCTTCCATGGAAGAGATACTGGCTTCCATCAGGCGGATCATCGAGGACAGCGACGGCGGCCGCAAGCAGCCGGGCGACGCCGATGATCTGAGCCAGGATCTGGAGCGCGCGTCGAGCGCCTATGCAGCCCCCGACGTGGAAGCATTTCGTGCCGACCTGCATGCCGCCCCCGAGGGCAGGAAGCCGGTCACGCTGGCGGAAGTGCAGGCACAGCTGCCGACGGCCGAGCCGGTGGTGGCGCGCATGGAAACGCCGGTGCGCCCCGATCCCAGCCCGGCAAGGCCATCGATGACACTCGCCGAGGTCAGCGCCCGCGTCGCAGCGGAGCCAATCACGGCTGAAGCGCCAATATCGCGTCCTGTCGCCGACGCTTCCATCGCCGATTGGCGTCGCGAGATCGCCGCGGTTGGCGAGCAGGCGAGGGCGGCGGTGCCAGACCGGAGCGAAGCCCGCAAGACGGCTTCCCAGCCGTCGATGGAGGCTCCAGGGGATGAACCGACCGCGAAACCGGCTACCGAGCCGTCTCGTCCGGATGCAAGCGTGGTGCGGCCGGTGGCGGCCAGCGACGCGCCGCGTCCGGCGATCGTTTCCGAGCACACCGGCCGTCAGGTCGCGGCTGCCTTTGGCGAGCTTTCCGACGCGTTTGCCAGCCGCAGCAAGAAGACATTCGACGAGATGGCCGAAGAGATGCTGCGGCCGATGCTGCAGGATTGGCTCGACAACAATCTGCCGACACTGGTCGAAAGGCTGGTGCGCGAGGAGATCGAGCGCGTGGCGCGCGGGGCGCAGTAGTTCCCCATGCCGATTGCCCAGAGGAAACGGCGCCTTCGTGGCGCCGTTTCTTTTGGTGAAGTCGTTGTCGGCAGGACGACGGATCGCTTTGCGTTGAAATGACTGAGGCCGCGCCTATCTGCTTGTGAGGGTCCGAGACAGCCCTTGCGGTTGACTTGGCCAAAACCTTCCGATTTACACCGGACCAGCAAAACTCCCGACAGCGCGGACCATTTTCCCATGCTTGAAAAGACCTACGACGCCAAAACCGTCGAGCCGAAGATCGCCAAAGTCTGGGAAGAGGCCGACGCGTTTCGCGCCGGTGCCGGGGCCGAGGAGGGGGCTGAGGCCTTCACCATCGTCATCCCGCCGCCGAACGTCACCGGCTCGCTGCATATGGGCCACGCGCTCAACAACACGCTGCAGGATATTCTTGTGCGCTTCGAGCGCATGCGCGGCAAGAACGTCTTGTGGCAGCCGGGCATGGACCATGCCGGCATTGCCACGCAGATGGTGGTCGAGCGGCAGCTGATGGAAAAGCAGATCCATCGCCGCGACCTGACCCGCGAACAGTTCATCGAGAAAGTGTGGGAGTGGAAGGCCGAATCCGGCGGTGCCATCTTCAACCAGCTGAAGCGGCTCGGCGCCTCGGCCGACTGGTCACGCGAACGCTTCACCATGGACGAAGGCCTGTCCAAGGCGGTGCTCGAAGTGTTCGTCACGCTCTACAAGGAAGGGCTGATCTACAAGGACAAGCGTCTTGTGAACTGGGACCCCAAGCTGCTCACCGCGATCTCCGATCTCGAGGTCGAGCAGCAGGAGGTCAATGGCAATCTCTGGCACTTCCGCTACCCCGTCGAAGGCAAGGTCTTCGACCCGGAAAACCCGAAAACCTTCATCACCGTGGCGACGACGCGCCCGGAGACGATGCTGGGCGATACGGCCGTCGCGGTGCATCCCGACGACGAGCGCTTCCGGCATCTGGTCGGCAAGAACATCGTCCTGCCGATCGTTGGCCGCAGGATTCCCGTGGTGGCGGATGAGTATTCCGATCCGGAAAAAGGTTCGGGCGCGGTCAAGATCACGCCGGCGCACGACTTCAATGACTTCGAGGTCGGCAAGCGCCACAAGCTGCCGGCGATCAATATCCTGACCACGGAGGCGGCGGTAAGCCTCAGGGATAATGAAGATTTTCTCGCCGGCCTCGAGGTGACGCCGGAGCGCCAGGCGGTCTGGGACGAACTCGACGGCCTCGACCGCTTCGTCGCGCGTAAGAAGATCGTCGAGCTGATGGAAGAGGGCGGCTTCCTCGAAAAGGTTGAGCCGCATCGCCACGCGGTGCCGCATGGCGATCGCGGCGGCGTGCCGATCGAGCCGTTCCTGACCGAGCAATGGTATGCCAATGCGGCGGAGCTGGCCAAACTGGCGATCGCTTCAGTGCGCGAAGGTCGCACGAACTTCGTGCCGAAGAACTGGGAAAAGACCTATTTCGACTGGATGGAGAACATCCAGCCCTGGTGCATCTCGCGCCAGCTCTGGTGGGGTCATCAGATTCCGGCCTGGTACGGGCCCGACGGGCGCGTCTTCGTCGAGAAGACCGAGGAAGAGGCGCTGAGCGCCGCGATCGAATTCTATCTGGCGCTGGAAGGACCGTGGAAGGCCTGGGTCGAGGACAAGCTGGAGAACTTCAAGCCGGGCGAGATCCTGACCCGCGACGAGGACGTGCTGGACACCTGGTTCTCGTCGGCGCTGTGGCCGTTCTCGACGCTGGGTTGGCCCGATGAGACTCCCGAGCTGAAGACCTACTACCAGACCGACGTGCTGGTGACAGGCTTCGACATCATCTTCTTCTGGGTCGCCCGCATGATGATGATGGGCCTGCACTTCATGGACGAGGAGCCGTTCCACACCGTCTATGTCCATGCGCTGGTGCGCGATAAGAACGGCGCCAAGATGTCGAAGTCGAAAGGCAACGTCATCGATCCGCTCGACCTGATCGACGAATACGGCGCCGATGCGCTGCGCTTCACGCTGACGGTGATGGCGGCGCAGGGCCGCGACGTGAAGCTCGATCCGGCGCGCATCGCCGGCTATCGCAATTTCGGCACCAAGCTGTGGAACGCGACGCGTTTTGCCGAGATGAACGAGGTCGCGCGCAATGACGATTTCTGGCTGAACGACGCCAAACTGGCGGTCAACCGCTGGATCCTCACCGAACTGACGCGGGCGGCGCGCGAGATCACGGACGGCATCACCTCATACCGCTTCAACGAGGCGGCGGGTGCCGCCTACCGCTTCGTCTGGAACCTGTTCTGCGACTGGTACCTGGAACTGCTGAAGCCGGTGTTCATGGGAACCGACGAGGCGGCCAAAGCCGAAAGCCGAGCCTGCGTCGCCTTCGTGCTCGACGAGATCTACAAGCTGCTGCATCCGATGATGCCGTTCATGACCGAGGAACTGTGGGCGCAGACCGCTGGCGAAGGCAAGCAACGCCCCTCGCTGCTGTGCCATGCCACGTGGCCGTCACCGGACTTCGAAGACGCCGAGGCTGCAGCCGACATCAATTGGCTGGTCGACCTCGTCTCCGGCATCCGCTCCGTGCGTTCGGAGATGAACGTGCCGCCGGCAGCCATCGCACCGCTCGTCGTGGTCGGCGCCAACGATGTGACACGCGAGCGCCTCGTTCGCGAGGATTCGGCGATCAAGCGGCTGGCGCGGGTCGGCGACATCTCGCTTGCCGATGTCGCGCCCAAGGGTTCGGCGCAGATCGTGCTCAACGAGGCGACGATCTGCCTGCCGCTTGGCAGCCTGATCGACCTCGCCGCCGAGGCTGCACGGTTGCAGAAGGAACTGGCCAAGGTGACCGAGGAGATCGCACGCCTGCACAAGAAACTGTCGAACGAGAGGTTCGTGGCCAGCGCGCCGGCCGAGATCGTCGATGCCGAGCGTGAAAAGCTCGCCGAATACCGCGATGCGCAGGACAAGCTGTCGGTCGCGTTGGCCAGGGTTCGCGACGCCGGTTGAGGATAGATTCGCGAGACTTTAGACCCCTCTAAAATGCTGGTTTTCCGCCTCGAAAATCAGATTTCCTGCGTTAATATTGACGTAAACGGAAGTTTTAGCCCCATTGTTGCCATAATGTAACAATGGGGCTCTCGGAGCCCAAAAAAGGCCTGTTTTCGAGCCTTTTTGGATGGTTCTCTCTGTTTTTTGAGAGCCGCTCAGCCTTCACAGACCATTTTTCGGCCTTGCCGCACCCGGTTGCATTTCCTCGAAAATGCGGCTGGCCAGTGTGTACATGTACGCCCGCGAATTCGTTGTTGCACCGTTAACCTGAATTGGTTCTAGCTTGGTGCACTCGAATTCGGGGGAGGACATTTCATGACTATTCTGCGACTGAAGGCGCTGCTGGGGGCGGGCTGCTTTTCGCTGGCTTTGATCGGGACGGCGATGAATCCGGCACATGCCGGCGGCCTGGAGCGTGGCGGCTACGATATCGATCTGCTGTTCGATCCTGCCCAAGTCACGGGTGAGGTCTCCGGCACCTATGTGATGCCGCAGCGCGACCTCAAGAACGTGAAGGACACCGACCCGTCCGACGGCCCCCTTAACCTCATGGGTTTCTCCAACAGTGCTCGCGATACCGAAAGCTATTGGGTGCCGAGCGTCGGCATCAAGGCGGGTATGGGCCCCGTCGATTGCCTCGTGGACTATGGCCAGCCGATTGGTGCGTCCAGCAACCCGGGTCGGAATTGGGCCGGCGCGAACAGCAATGTTGAAACCCAGGTGAAGAGCGAGGCTGTGGGTGGAACCTGCTCCTACAAAATGGATCTCGGCAAAGGACAGTTTCGTTTTATCGGCGGCGTGTTCCACGAGAATGTTTCTGGCTTCAAAGAACAATTGGTGGCTCCCATTCCCGGTGCGGGCATAGGGCGGCTTGACCTTGAGGGTGACGGCTGGGGATGGCGAGCCGGCGTTGCGTATGAGATTCCGGATATCGCCCTGCGCGCCAGCTTGGTCTATAATTCGGCGGTCAAGCTCAACAATTTGGACGGAACGCTGGATCTGTCTCAGGTTCCCGCGGCCCTCAATCCTTTAAATCCGTTTTTGGGCAAAGTGACGAATGTTAGTGGTTCCTCGCAGGTTCCGGATTCTGTAGAGCTCAAGCTTCAGTCGGGCATAGCTCCTGGCTGGCTGGCATTCGGATCCATCAAGTGGATGAATTGGAGCGAGCTACAGAGCATTCCGTTTTGTCCCACCGGCACGGCATCCTGCACGACGACCAGCCCATTGCGGCTTACCTCGCTCGATCTACTCTATCGCGATGGCTGGACAGTTTCCGGCGGCGTCGGCCACAAATTCAATGATCAGTGGAGCGGTGCGGCGGTTATCACGTGGGATCGCGGAACGTCGACCGGCCTGAGCGCCCAGACCGATACCTGGACCCTCAGCGGTGGCGTGGCCTACACGCCAACTCAGAACATCGAGGTTCGACTTGGGGGCGCGGTGGGAGTGCTGACCAGTGGATCGATCCATACGGCCGTAAACCCAGATGATGGCCTAACATATGACAATGGCTATACCGCGGACTTCGGCAACGACCTTGTCACGGCACTTTCAACATCATTGAAGGTCAAGTGGTAACGAATTGAAATTGCGCATGAAAGGCCGGGCACTGCCCGGCTTTTTTCGTTTGAGATCGCATTGCCCGCGATTGTCTCATCCAAGCTGCATTGCACGTAATCCAAACCGCTTGCGCCTCGTGCGATTGTGGCGTTTTGGCAACACTTTCTGAACAACCCCTGCGCTGGAAGCCGGGCTGAGGAAATTGCCTATTTCCCGCCATAAACCCGGCGCACCTCGATCTTGTCTCGGGACACGCGCCAAAAGGCTCGGCGAGGGGGCAGGCCGCTCCGCCCCATTTGCAGGGAAGATGGGGCAAGGAAGAGTATGGACGCCAAAGTCATCTCCAAGGCTAAGCTCCCTAGCCGCTATGTGACCGTCGGTCCGGCGCGTGCGCCGCATCGTTCCTATCTCTATGCCATGGGTTTGTCGGCGGCCGAGATTGCGCAGCCGCTGGTCGGGGTCGCCTCCTGCTGGAACGAGGCGGCGCCCTGCAACATTTCGCTGATGCGCCAGGCGCAGGTGGTCAAGAAGGGCGTCGCGGCCGCCAGCGGCACGCCGCGCGAATTCTGCACCATCACCGTCACCGATGGCATCGCCATGGGTCACCAGGGCATGAAGTCGTCGCTGGTGTCGCGCGAGGTCATCGCCGATTCGGTCGAGCTCACCATGCGCGGCCATTGCTACGACGCGCTGGTTGGGCTCGCCGGCTGCGACAAGTCGCTGCCCGGCATGATGATGGCCATGGTGCGGCTCAACGTGCCGTCGATCTTCATCTATGGCGGTTCGATCCTGCCCGGCAGCTATCGCGGCCGCCAGATCACCGTGCAGGATGTTTTCGAGGCGGTCGGCCAGCACTCAGTCGGCACGATCAGCGATGACGAACTGCTTGAGATCGAGCAGGTCGCGTGTCCCTCGGCCGGTTCCTGCGGCGCCCAGTTCACTGCCAACACCATGGCGACCGTCGCCGAGGCGATCGGCCTGGCGCTGCCCTATTCCTGCGGCGCGCCGGCGCCCTATGAAATGCGCGACCGGTTCAATTTCGCCTCGGGCGAAAAGATCATGGAGCTGATCGCCAGAAATATCCGGCCGCGCGACATCGTCACGCTGAAGGCGCTGGAGAATGCGGCGACCGTGGTCTCGGCCACCGGCGGTTCGACCAACGCGGCACTGCATCTGCCGGCGATCGCGCACGAGGCCGGCATCAAGTTCGATCTGTTCGACGTGGCCAAGATCTTCGAGAAGACGCCTTACATCGCCGACCTCAAGCCGGGCGGCAAATATGTCGCCAAGGACATGTTCGAGGCCGGCGGCATTCCGCTGCTGATGAAGACCCTGCTCGACCACGGCTATCTGCATGGCGACTGCATGACGGTGACTGGCCGCACTTTGGCCGAAAACATGCAGCACGTTGTCTGGAATGAGCATCAGGATGTGGTCCGCCCGGCCAACAGACCCATTACCCAAACCGGCGGTGTCGTGGGCTTGAAGGGAAACCTGGCCCCCGAAGGCGCGATCGTGAAGGTCGCCGGCATGGCGGAGTTGAAATTCTCCGGTCCGGCCCGCTGCTTCGATTCGGAAGAGGAATGTTTCGAGGCGGTGACGCATCGTAACTACAGGGAGGGCGAGGTTCTCGTCATTCGCTACGAAGGACCGCGCGGCGGCCCCGGCATGCGCGAAATGCTGTCGACGACGGCAGCACTTTACGGCCAGGGCATGGGCGGCAAGGTGGCGCTGATCACCGACGGGCGCTTCTCGGGCGCGACGCGCGGTTTCTGCATCGGCCATGTCGGCCCCGAAGCAGCCGTGGGTGGCCCGATCGGACTGCTCAGGGATGGTGACGTGATCTCGATCGACGCGGTGAACGGCACGATCGATGTGGCGTTGTCCGATAGCGAACTGGCGGCGAGGGCAAAGACATGGAAGGCGCGCGCGACCGATTATCAGTCGGGCGCGATATGGAAATATGCACAGACGGTAGGGCCGGCGCGCGATGGCGCGGTGACCCATCCGGGCGGTGCGAAAGAAACACACTGTTATGCGGACATCTGAGTTGTTGAGGTCATCTGTCTTTTCGGCACTGGTCGTGGCCGCCACGTTTGGCGCGACCTTTGGCGCCGTCGGCCAGGCCATGGCCTTCGACGACAAGGTGTTCGACGACAAGACCGGGGTGAAGCCGCAATCGAGCCCCTGGGCGGTCTTCCAGTTCGGCTTCTCCGCCTACAAGAACGGCCACAAGGAGCAGGCTGCCGAGGCCTACAAATACGCCGCCGAAAACGGCCAGATCGGCGCCACCTGGAAGCTTGCCCGCATGTATGCCGAGGGCGACGGCGTGGCGCGCGACGACTATGAGGCGTTCAAGTTCTTCTCCGAGATCGTCGACCAGGATGTCGAGCCCGGCTCGCCCGAGGAAAGCTATGTCTCCGACGCGCTGGTGGCGCTTGGCGACTATTTGCGCACGGGCATTCCCGGCAGCCCGGTCACCGAGAACGAGGTGGCGGCCCAGGAATACTACATGCGCGCGGCTGCCAACTACCGCAACCCGAACGCACAGTTCGAGATGGGGCAGATGTTCCTGAAGGGCGAGGGCGGGGTGAAGGCCAGCGTCAAGCAGGCCGGGCGCTGGTTCCAACTCGCCGCCGAGAAAGGCCATGCCGGCGCCCAGGCGACGCTGGGCCATCTGTTGTTCCAGAGCGGCAAGATCGTTCGCGGCCTGGCGATGATGACGGCAGCGCTCGAACGCGCTTCGCCCGCTGACCAGCCCTGGATCCGCGGCATGCAGGAAGAGGCATTTGCCACCGCCGGCGAGGCCGACCGCCGCACCGCGATCTCGCTGGCCGATGATATCCTCACCAAGGGCAACAACGCGGACCAGTAGTTTTGCTGGCGGCTGAACTGCCGATCTCCCCCACAAGGCGCGAGATTGGCTCAGTTCGCGATCGGCTCCGTCGGCACCATGCTGGGCGCCGGCGTCGAGATCGGCGTGACATGGGGGTGTGGCGCCAGCGTGTTTTCCGGGCAGCTATCCCCGATCTTCGTCCACGAGGTGTTGTTGAGCACCATATCGCAGCGGGCCAGATGGCTCTGCTCGGCCACCGTCAGGCAGGCGACCTGACCGATCTGGTAGGATTTTCCATTGGCCAGGCATTCCTGGTCGGCAAATGCCGTACCAGGAACGGCCATGGCAAATGCCAGGCCAATGGGACAAAGATGAAATCGTGCGCTCATGGAACCCCAGCCGCCATGCTGGTCTGCAATGAACGGCGCGAAATGTGGCGATATGAGGGTTCAGCGCAGACGGGCCCGGCGAGGGTTCTCTCAAGCCGGCTGAAGCGCGAGATCGATCGCCACCGGGACATGGTCGGATGGTTTTTCCCAAGCGCGCACATGCTTTTCGATAGAGGCCGATGAGAATCGGTTGGCGGCTTCCGGCGACAAAAGCAGGTGGTCGATACGGATGCCGTTGTTCTTCTGCCAGGCGCCGGCCTGATAGTCCCAGAACGTATAGGTGTCGCGCGCGTCGGTGACCGCGCGCACCGCCTCGGTGAAACCAAGATTGAGCAGCCGGCGGAAGGCTTGTCGCGTCTGCGGCTGGAACAGGGCGTCGCCCAGCCAGTTCTCCGGAAACCGCGCGTCGATCGGCTCGGGAATGACGTTGTAGTCGCCGGCGAGCACCAGAGCCTCCTCAAGTCTCAGCCGTTCTTCGGCCCAGCGCTCAAGCCGCGCCATCCAGGACAGCTTGTAAGGAAACTTCTTCTCGTCATCGATCGGATTGCCGTTCGGCAGATAGAGCGAGGCGACACGCAAGGCGCCCTTGTCGGTTGAGAAAACGCCTTCGATGAAACGCGCCTGTTCATCGGCATCGTCGCCGGGCAGGCCCCTGATCACCTCGTCGAAGCGCAGCTTCGACAACAGCGCGACGCCGTTGAAACCCTTTTGGCCATGGGTTTCGACATTGTAGCCAAGCGCCTCGATCTCGGCGCGCGGGAACTGCTCGTCGACCGTCTTGATCTCCTGCAGGCAGACGATGTCGGGTGCGCTCTCGGTCAGCCAATGGGTCAGGTTGCCGATGCGGGCGCGGACACCGTTGATGTTCCAGGTGACGATTTTCATGGCGGTCTCGATGCTGTTCAGTTGGGCTCTTGCGGCGGATGGCGTTCGACGAGGCCGATCGTATTGCCAGCCGGGTCCTTTAGGAAGGCCATCCATTCGCTTTCCCCCGCTGGACCGAACTGGCCGTCCGTGTCGCGATGGACAAGCGTTGGCGGCGCGGTGAAAGGCACGCCGGCGGCAGCAGCCGAGGCATGGAACTGATCAAGGCCCGATATATCGAGATAGACGGTTCCGGCCGGTACGCCGTCGGTGAACAGCAGCCTGATTTCTCCGGCCATGATGAAGGCGATGCCCGGCGGATCGAAGCGTGCATGGACAGCCATGCCCAGCACGTCGCGCCAGAAAGCCAGCGTCACGTCGAGGTCACGGCCAGCCGACAGCGCGATCTGACGGACCGCACCGATGGCAGGCATTCTATATGGAGAAACTCGTGCCGCAGCCGCAGGAGGCGACGGCGTTCGGATTGCGGATCTGGAACGACTGGCCCATCAGATCGTCAACGAAATCGATCACAGAGCCGCCCATATAGACCAGCGACAAATCGTCGATCAGCACGGTGGCGCCGTCCTTCTCGATGGCTACGTCGTCGTCGTTGCGCGTATCGACCAGATCGAACTTGTAGGAAAAGCCCGAGCAGCCGCCGCCTTCGACCGAAACGCGCAGCGCCGTCTTGCCGGCTTCGTTCGAGACAATCCTGGCGATCCGCTTGGCGGCGGCCTCGGTCATATCGACTTTCATGGCAGTCTTGGCATCAGCGCCCATGGGCGTCACCTTGCTTTCGGTTTCACATGATAGGTATGAAGCGCGAGGGACCAAGTCAACCTGGCTAAGTCAAACGCGGCAGCATCAGCCATGACCAGTGAGTTGGGCGACATCGGATTCGGCTATCGGCCACGCGCCGCCTATGCCTGCGATCCGGCAAACTCGCGCGGGCGGCTGTTCGACGAGGTGGAGAGCCCGACCCGCACGCCATTCCAGCGGGACCGTGACCGCATCATCCATTCGACGGCCTTCCGGCGGCTGAAGCACAAGACGCAGGTCTTCATCGCCCATGAAGGCGACCACTATCGCACCCGGCTGACCCATTCGATCGAAGTGGCGCAGATAGCGCGCGCCCTGGCACGGGCGCTGCGCGGCGACGAGGATCTGGCCGAGGCGGTGGCGCTGGTGCATGATTTCGGCCACACGCCCTTCGGCCACACCGGCGAGGACGCGCTCAACGAGAAGATGGCCGCCTGGGGCGGCTTCGACCACAACGCCCAATCGCTGCGCATCGTGACAAGGCTGGAGGCGCGCTACGCCGAATTCGACGGGCTCAACCTGACCTGGGAAACGCTGGAAGGCCTGGTCAAGCACAATGGGCCGCTGACGGATGCCAACGGCAAGGGTCTGAAAGGGCCGGTGCCACAGGCGATCCGTGATTATTCGCAACTGCACGATCTCGAACTCGACCGGTTCGCCGGCATCGAGGCGCAATGCGCGGCGATCGCCGACGATATCGCCTACAACACGCATGACATCGACGACGGGTTGAGGGCAGGGCTCTTGACGCTGGACATGCTGGAGACGGTTTCGCTGCCCGGAACGATCCTGAAAGGCGTGCGCGAACGCTATCCCTCCCTCGATGCCGTGCGCACCGGCCACGAACTGATGCGGCGGCAGATAACGGCCATGGTCGAGGACGTGATCAGGTCGACGACCGCCAATCTCGATCGCATCAGGCCGCCGAGCGCCGATGCAGTGAGGGCAGCTGGCGAGACGATGGTGGTTTTCTCGGCCGAAATGGCTGCCTTGGAGAAGGAACTGAAGGCCTTTCTGTACAAGCACCTCTACCGGCACGCGGAGGTTATGAGGGTGCGCGCGGATGCCGAGCAGATCGTCAAGGATCTGTTCGACGCCTATTTCGCCGATCCGCGCGCCATGCCGGATGGCTGGCGCGAGGGGCTGGATCGGGCCGATGATCGCATCAAGGCGCGCAGCGTCGCCGACTTCCTGGCGGGTATGACCGACACCTACGCGCTCAAGGAACACCGGCGTTTGTTTGACCATACGCCTGAATTGGGCTAGGGCGGGCTCGATTTTGCCGGCCAACGAGCCGGATTCGCTGCAAAGCCGCCAGAGCCAGACCCCAGAGTCACACAAATGAACATCTTCGCCGATTTCACCGCGCGAATCATAAAAGCCGTCGAAGCGCTTGATCTGAAAGACAAAGACGGCATTTCGCCTGACCTGTCGCGCATTGCCGTTGAGCCGCCGCGCGACGCCAGCCATGGCGACCTGGCGACCAATGCGGCAATGGTGCTGGCCAAGCCGACCGGCCAGAACCCGCGCGCGCTGGCCGAAAGACTGGCGCAGGCGCTGCGCGACGACAAGGATGTCGCGGCAACAGAGGTGGCCGGCCCCGGTTTCGTCAATCTCAGGCTGAAGGACGGCTTCTGGCAGACACATCTGAGCGCACTGCTCGGCGAGGGCCGCAACTATGGCCGCTCGACGGTTGGCGGCGGCAGGAAGACCAATGTCGAATATGTCTCGGCCAATCCGACCGGACCGATGCATGTCGGCCATTGCCGGGGTGCTGTCGTCGGCGATGCACTTGCCAATCTGATGGCCTTCGCCGGTTACGACGTGACCAAGGAATACGTCATCAACGACGCCGGCTCGCAGATCGACGTGCTCGGCCGTTCCGCATTCCTGCGTTACCGCGAAGCGCTGGGTGACGACATCGGCGAGATTCCGGCCGGGCTTTATCCGGGCGACTACCTGGTGCCTGTCGGCCAGGCGCTGGTCGCGGAATTCGGCCGCTCGCTGCTGCAGATGCCCGATGACGAGGCGCTCGCCATCGTCAAAGATCGCACCATCGATGCGATGATGGCGATGATCCGCGAGGACCTGGCGATGCTCAACGTGCATCACGACGTGTTCTTCTCCGAGCGCACGCTGCACGCCGACAATGCCAGGAAGATCCGCTCCGCGATCAACGATCTGACGCTGAAGGGCCATATCTACAAGGGCAAGCTGCCGCCGCCCAAGGGCGAGAAACCCGACGATTGGGAGGACCGCGAGCAGACGCTGTTCCGCTCGACCGCGGTCGGCGATGACATGGACCGGGCGCTGGTCAAGTCGGACGGCTCATTCACCTATTTCGCCGCCGACGTCGCCTATCTCAAGGACAAGGTCGATCGCGGCTTCGTCGACCTGATCTATGTGCTCGGCGCCGACCATGGCGGCTACGTCAAGCGGCTGGAAGCCCTGGCGCGGGCGATTGCCGGCGAAGAGGTCAAGCTCACCGTGCTGCTGTGCAATCTGGTCAAGCTGTTTCGCGAGGGCGAACCGGTGCGTATGTCGAAGCGGTCGGGCGATTTCGTGACGCTGCGCGAAGTGGTGGAGGAGGTGGGCCGCGACGCGATCCGCTTCATGATGCTCTATCGCAAGAACGATGCGCCGCTGGATTTCGATTTCGCCAAGGTGACCGAGCAGTCCAAGGACAATCCGGTGTTCTATGTCCAGTACGCCTCGGCGCGCTGTCATTCGGTGTTCCGGCAGGCGAGCGAGCAACTGGGCGAAGCCAATTTCGACCGCAACAGCCTGGCGTCGGCCGCGGCATTGCTGACCGACGAGGGCGAGATCGGCCTGATCCGCAAGCTTGCCGAATACCCGCGGCTGATCGAGTCCGCCGCCCTTGCGCTCGAGCCGCATCGGCTGGCATTTTACCTCTATGATCTGGCTTCCAGCTTCCACGGGCACTGGAACCGTGGCACGGATAATCCGGACTTACGTTTTGTTAAGGTTAACGACCGACAATTGACGCATGCCAGACTAGGGCTGGTGCAGGCTGTTTCGGACGTTTTGACGTCCGGCCTGACGTTGATCGGGGCCGCCGCGCCCACTGAAATGCGTTAGGTTTGACTAAATAACCTGTCACCTTTTGCCCACATTGCGCTGGTAAGGGCCAACCCTACGCGACGTCCATGGCGTCCGAATGAGTGCGAGTTCGGGAACAATAATGGCAGACAGAACCCAGCTGAGAGTAGCCGACAACAACGACATCGCTGAGGATGATCCGTTCGCGGAACTGACCAGGATCATGGGATTCGACCCGCGCCAGCCGGTCAGGCCGCAATCGCCCGCCCAGCCGCAGGCCCCAGCCGCCGATCACGGGCTCGAAGAGGGCGATTTCGATATCGATCTCGAGAAAGAAATGATGGGCGAGTTCGGCGCTGACGACAGCGACGCCGCTCCGGTTGTTCAGGCTCATGAGCCGACTTTCGTGCATGAGCCGGCATTCGAAGCGGCTGACGCCAGCGCGATGGACGACGAGCTTTCGGTGTCGCTCGACGACGATTTCGAACTGGACATGGCTGAGATCGACGACCACGTCGCCGGCGCCAGCCATGCGGTCGCCGCTGAAGCCGTGCCGTCCGTCGAGCCCGCTTTCGCGCCCGACATTGGCGATGCCGTCACCGGATCGCTTGAGGACGTGTCCCCATTCGAGGACGATCAGTCGATGGCGGACGAGCTTGCCGCCTCGCTCGACCAGGACCTTCGGATCGATGAGGAAGCCGAAGAGGCCCTGTACAGCGTTGCCGATACGCCCGCTTCTGTCGAGCCGGTTGCCTCCGATGACGAATTCGACGATGCGGTGGCAATGTCGCTTGAAGACGAGCTGATGCTCGACGACCATTCGGCGGCGGAACAGTCATTCATGGCCGCAGATCCCCTCGAGCATGCCATGCCGGAGCAGGCGGCGGCGCTTGACGGCCAGGCAATCTCCGACGAGAGCTTTGCTGGCCTCGACGATGCCATGGCCGATGTCGACATGGATTTCGACGTTCGCGCGGATGAGCCGATCGCCTTCGACGAGCCGGAAGCGCATGAAGTGCTTGCCGATGCTGCGGACTCAACAAGCGAGATTTCCAACCCTGAAGGCCTGTCGGACGATGCCTTCGACCTGAATTTTGACGATTCGTTCGCCGAAACGGTCGAAGAGCCGGTCGCCGAAGTTGCTGCCGCTACGATCCAGCCGGCGGCGCCAGAAGCCAATGTCGCGCCGGCGGTGCACGCCCCGATTGCGGACGAACGGAGCCTGGAAGACGAGTTGAATGCGCTGCTGGGCGCCATGACTTCCCGCACGGCGCCGGTGGCCAGCGAGCCTGTCACGGCTCAGCCGGCTGTCGCTGCCCCGCCGCCTGTTGCCCAGCCTGCCGAGGAACCGGCCGACCTTGTCGGCGACCTCGACTGGGATCTTGACGAAACCACGCCTGAGCAGAATCGACATGTTGGCACGGCCCAAGCGGCCGACGCGGATATTGACGATCTTATGCTTGATGAACTCCAGGATCCGAACTCGGACACCATTGGCGATGTCGATTTCGACGATGATGCGTTGGACGCGGCTTTGGCCCAGGGCCTTGATCCGCGTGACGAAGCCGCTCCCCGGGACAATTCGGCGGATTCTTTCGATTGGCTTGCGGAGCGTTCCAAACCGACAGAGCCGACGCGTTCGTGGAGCCGCGTGACGCCGGTTCCGCAGCAGCCGTCATTCATCACTCAGCCTACGTTTAGCGCTCAGCCGGCCGCTTCGGTGGCATCATCCATGGCCGCAGCGCCGGCAGTCGCCGCCACGACGTCCTATGGTTCGTCCGAGCCGGTCGAAACCTTGGCTCCCGCTGCCCCAGTATCGGCGCCGCAATCGCGCCAGCCGGCGCGTTACGAAGACATGCCCGATGTCGAGACGGTCGATGTGCCCGAGCGTGTCGTGGCGCTGGCGGACGATCTCGATATCCCCGAACTGCACTTCGAGGAAGACCAGCCGGCGTCGCCTGGCTATGACGATCTCGATGCCGAGTTCTCCAGCCTTCTCTCCGAGATGAACGCGGTGGAGGTCGCTGCCGCTCCCACAGGCAACGCGGCCGGCGCGTCTTACGATGATGGCTCCTATGCCGCGGGCTTCAGGCCGGGCTATGACAGCCTCAAGTCGGGCTATGACGGGGTCAAGCCGGGCTATGACGGGGTCAAGCCGGGCTATGATGGGATCAAGTCGGGCTATGAGCCGGAAGCGCGAACCTATGCGGCGCGGCCGATGGAAATGTCTGCCCGCGCGGCGCCGCCCACGGGTTATGCCGACGCCTCGGGCTACGACCTCGACAACCTGCCGGGGAGCCAGCCGGCTTCCCAAGCCGATGATTTCACCGTCGATGAACTCGACTACGATCCCGAACTCGACGAGGAGATGGCTGTTCCGGGTCTCGGCGAGCGTGAGGCCGCAAGGCCGTCGCGCGGACGCGGCCTGTTCATTGCGGCGATTGTCGGCGCGGTCGCGGTCGCGGGCGGTCTCGGTGCCTTTGCGCTGTCCTTTGGCGGCAAGGGCGGCAGCGAAGCGCCCGTCATCGTCAAGGCCGACAACGCGCCGATCAAGGTCAAGCCGGAGAATCCGGGCGGCGCCGTGGTGCCCAACCAGGACAACAAGGTCTACGACGCGGTCAGGGGCGCCAAGCCCGCCGAGCCGGTCCAGGAAAAGCTGGTCACCAACACCGAAGAGCCGGTGGACGTGCAGGCGAAGGACCCGGCCCGCGCCATCGATCTTTCGCCGGACCAGAATGCAGCCGGCGCTGGAACCGATGTCGGCAACGCCGCGCCGATGGCCGGCGCCGCTTTGGCCGGCAATACGGCGCCAGCTCCCAAGTCCGAGGACCGCATCGCGCAGGTGCTGCAGGATGCAGACAAGGGCACAAATGCCGATGTCGTCGCCATTGCACCGCGCAAGGTGAGGACCATGGTGGTCAAGTCGGACGGTTCGCTGGTGCCGCGTGAAGATCCGGCGGCGACCGCCGCTCCGCAAGTGGCCGCTACCGAGCCGGTCGATCCGGCGCCGCAGCATGTCGCCCCGGCGGCGCAAGCCGATGCCGACCAGACCGGTACCGTGGCGCCTGCCGCCGCCCAGGCGGACGACGAGCCGGCCCTCAAGCCGGTGGCCAAGCCGAAGGCCGAGGCCAAGGCCCAATCGGCCAACACGCCGGCAAAAGTTCCGCTCGCGCCGCAGCGTCCGTCCGACCAGCCGGTCGATGTCGTCGGCGAGGTCAAGCCCGATCAGGTTGCGTCCATCGATCCGGCATCGACCGCGGCCGGCGGTGGCTCGTGGTCGATGCAGATCGCCTCGCAGCCGACCGTCGAAAGCGCCCAGTCCAGCTATCAGGATCTGCAGCGCCGCTATGGCAGCGTGCTTGCCGGGCGTACCGCCAACATCGTCAAGGCCGAAATCGCCGGCAAAGGCACGTTCTACCGCGTGCGCGTTCCGGCCCAGTCACGCAATGACGCGATCAATTTGTGCACCAGCTACAAGGCAGCCGGCGGCAACTGCTTCGTCTCGCGCTAAAGCCGGAGCCAACCGATTGAAAGCCGGCGCGGTCACCGCGCCGGCTTTTTTCATGGGGAAAGCAGATCCGGCGTTGCCGTGGATGAATCCCTGGCGATTCCCTTTGATCGCACAAAGCCCTAAACTGCCGACATGACCGAATCAAAATCCATGATCCTCGGCTGCGCCGGGAAATCGCTCACCCGCGAAGAAATCAATTTCTATCGCAATGAATGCCCGTGGGCCTTCATCCTGTTTGCACGCAATATCGGCGAGACCGAACAGATCCGCGATCTGGTCGCCGAGATGCGAGACTGCATAGGGCGTCCGGACGCGCTGGTGTTCATCGATCAGGAAGGCGGCCGTGTGCAGCGCTTGCGGCCGCCGCTGGCGCCGAATTATCCCGCCGGCGGCGCGCTGGGCGCGCTGTGGCGCGACGATCATGATGCCGGCGCCCGCGCGGCCTGGCTGATGGCGCGGCTGCATGCTTTCGACCTGTTACGCTACGGCATCACAGCCGATTGCCTGCCGGTGCTCGACGTGCCGATCGAAGGCGCCAGCGATGTCATCGGCGCGCGTGCCTACGGCAAGGACCCGCGACCCGTGATCGAGCTCGGCCGCGCAGCCGCGGAAGGGCTGATATCGGGCGGCGTGCTGCCGGTCATGAAGCATATTCCGGGCCATGGACGTGCCTTTGCCGACACGCATTTTGAACTGCCAGTGGTCAATGCCTCGCTCAGTGATCTGCAGCGGCATGATTTCGCCCCGTTCAAGGAGCTTAGCCATCTGCCGATGGCGATGACTGCGCATGTCGTCTACAGCGCGATCGACCCGAACAATCCGGCGACCACCTCCGGCAAGGTCATCGACGAGATCATCCGGCGCGAAATCGGCTTCGACGGACTGCTGATGAGCGACGATACATCGATGAAGGCACTTTCTGGGGATTTCCCGACAAAGGCGGCCTCGATCCTTGCGGCGGGCTGCGATCTGGTCCTTCACTGCAACGGCGTTTTCGAGGAGATGGCCGGCATCGCATCGCGCACCACGGGGCTTGAGGGCACGTCGCTGGAGCGCGCCAAGCGGGCGCTGACCTATATAAAGGACCGTGACACGGTCGAAGAAACCGAAATACGCGCCGAATTCGCCACCTACTTCGATGCGGTGGCATAGCAAGGGAAAGTGACAGGCAGTGGCGGAGACATTGGAAAGCAAGGCCGCGAAGGCCGCACCGATGGACCGTCTGTGGGCCGAAAATGACGATTCACGCGTCACCGGGGACCCGTCGCTGGTCGTCGACGTGGCCGGCTTCGAAGGTCCGCTCGATCTTCTGCTGCATCTTGCCCGCACCCAGAAAGTCGATCTGGCGCGCATTTCGATCCTGGCGCTGGTCGAGCAATATCTGACCTTTGTCGAGACGGCGAGGGCGCTCAGGCTGGAGCTTGCCGCCGACTATCTGGTGATGGCGGCATGGCTGGCCTTCCTCAAGTCCAAGCTCCTGATCCCCAAGCAGCCAGGCGACGAGGGCGAAAGCGGCGAGGAACTGGCGGCGGTGCTGCAGTTCCGACTGAAGCGGCTGGAAGCCATGCGCGACGCCTCGGCGCGTCTGGTCAACCGCAACCGGCTCGGCCGCGACGTGTTCGCGCGCGGCATGCCGGAAATGGTCATCATCGAAAAGCGCAACGCCTATTCTGCCTCGCTCTACGATCTCTTGACCGCCTATGCCCAGCAGCGCCAGAAGCAGGCGATCAACAATGTGACCATCGCCAGGCGCGGTGTCTGGTCGCTCAAGGACGCGCGCGACATCCTGACCCGCCTTGTGGGAGCCGTGAGCGACTGGACGACGATGGAGAGTTTTCTGATCGCGTACATGACCAGTCCCGAGGAGCGGCGCACGGCGATCGCGAGCTCGTTCGCTGCCACGCTGGAACTGGTGCGCGAAGGCAAGATGGATGTACGGCAGGATCAGACGTTCGCGCCGATCTACTTGCGCGGCCGAACGCAGACAATCAAGGCAGTCGAGGTGGCATCATGAGCGAACGCGCCAACGCTTCGGTTGTCCCGTTCAAGATCGGCGATGAACCCGAAGAGGGCCCGCTTTCCCAGGATCCGGCCGAGCAGCAGCTACAAAACCCGGCCGAACGGCTGCATCTGGCCGAGGCTGTGCGCATGGCCGAGGCGATCGTGTTCGCCAGCGCCGAACCCGTCAGCGAAAAGCAGCTTGCGGCACGCCTGCCGGACGGCATCAACATCGCCCTGGCCATGGCCGAACTGCAGCAGATCTATGCGCGGCGCGGCGTCAATCTGGTGCGTGTCGGCGATGCCTGGGCGTTCCGCACCGCCGGCGACCTGGCTTTCCTGATGAGCAGGGATACCGTCCAGCAAAGGAAGCTCTCCCGCGCGGCTCTCGAAGTGCTGGCGATCATTGCCTATCACCAGCCGGTGACGCGTGCCGAGATCGAGGACATCCGCGGCGTCGAAACCTCGAAAGGCACGCTCGACACGCTGCTGGAAACGGAATGGGTGCGCATGCGCGGTCGGCGAAAGACACCCGGACGCCCGGTCACCTACGGCACCACGGAGACCTTCCTCGACCATTTCGCGCTGGAAGAGATCCGCGATCTTCCCGGCATGGAGGAACTGAAGGGGGCCGGCCTGCTTTCGGGCCGCATGCCGTCGAATTTCTCCATTCCGCAGCCTCCGGCCGATCCCGATGCATTGACCGACGACGAGGATGCGCTGACCGATATCGATCTCGAGGAACTCGGCCTGCTGACGCCGCGCGTCACGGAAGATTGACTGGCATTGGCGGCCGATCTGTCGAGGATGCGCGGATTCGTAGCGGGGCCGCCGCGTCGAAAATGCGTGACATCCGCCACCCTTTCATAAACTCTGTCGCAGTTGTGTTTGAATCCCAACGCGAAAACGCATAGATCATCGCCAGGGAAAACATTCGAGAGAGATTTGCTATGGGTTCATTTTCGATTTGGCACTGGATGATCGTGCTGGTGATCGTGCTTTTGGTGTTCGGCCGCGGCAAGATTCCCGAGCTGATGGGCGACATGGCCAAGGGCATCAAGAGCTTCAAGAAGGGCATGGCCGACGACGACGTTGCCGAAGACAAGCGCACCGTCGAACATCGTGCCGACGAGACCGTTGCGGCCGCGAAGGAAAAGGCCAGCAAGAGCTGAGCCTAAAGGTTCTAGTCGGAACAGAGTGTCATGTTTGAAGTCGGCTGGACCGAAATGCTGGTCATCGCGATCGTCATGATCGTGGTCGTCGGGCCCAAGGATTTGCCCAATATGCTGCGCACCTTCGGCCGCACGACGGCGAAGCTGCGCGCCATGGCATCCGATTTCCAGAAACAGTTCAACGAGGCGCTGAAGGAAGCCGAGCTCGACGACGTCAAGAAGTCCGTCGATGAGCTCAGGGGCATGAGCCCGATGGCCGAGATCAGGAAGCAGCTCAATCCGTTCGAACAGGCCGCGGCCGACGTTCGCTCCGGCGTCGACGCGGCGATGAAGCCGAAGCCGGCAGCCGATCCGGCAACGCCAGCCGCTTCGACCCCGCAGGCGGCCGAGCCGCTGAAGAACAGTGCAACGACCATGCCCGGCGTCAACGGACCGGAAGCAGCGCCGGCAGCGCCGATTTTCCCGGCGATGACCGACGAATCGGTGGTAACGTCATCAGTGCCGACGACACCCGTCGTGGCGCCGAAGGCGTCCACGGCGAAGAAGGCAGCCAAGCCTGCACCGTCAAGGGCGACGCCGGCTATAAAGGCTTCGGCAAATGGCGCTAAAGCTCCTGCAAAAACGGTCACCGCTAAGGCCACGCCTGCGCCCAAGGTGCCAGCGAAGCCGGTGACGGCGGCAATGCCTGAAACGCCCAGGGCCAAGACGCCCGCTGCGGCCAAGGTGATCGCGTCCAAGACCGTAGCGACCAAGACGGGGGCGAAAATCGAACCGAAACCTGCTGCGGCCAAGAAGCCGGCGGCCAAGAAGACGGCTGGAGCCGCCAAGTGAGCGTTTCGGACACCGAAAAGGACGAGATCGAGAAATCGTCGGCGCCGCTGATGGAGCATCTGATCGAGCTGCGCCGGCGGCTGATCTGGTCGCTGGGCGGTTTCTTCGTTGCCTTCCTGGTCTGTTTCTTCTTCGCCAAGAAGCTGTTCAACCTTCTGGTCGTCCCGTTCAAATGGGCGACGCAGTGGGCAGGCCTCGATCCGCACAAGGTCGAGCTGATCTACACGGCGCCGCAGGAATTCTTCTTCACGCAGGTCAAGCTCGCCATGTTCGGCGGCATGGTGATCGCCTTTCCGCTGATCGCCACGCAGATCTACAAATTCATCGCGCCAGGCCTCTACAAGAACGAGCGCAACGCCTTCCTGCCGTTCCTGATCGCGTCGCCAATCCTGTTCCTGATGGGTGCGTCGCTGGTCTATTTCTTCTTCACGCCGATGGTGATGTGGTTCTTCCTCGCCATGCAGCAGGCCGGCACCGACGATCAGGTGCAGATTTCGCTGCTGCCAAAGGTGTCGGAATATCTCAGCCTGATCATGACGCTGATCTTCTCCTTCGGCCTGGTGTTCCAACTGCCGGTGGTGACCAGCCTGATGACACGCGTCGGCATGCTGTCGTCCAAGGGGCTGGCCGAAAAGCGCAAATGGGCGATCGTCATCGCCTTCGTCGTCGCGGCGGTGCTGACGCCGCCCGATCCGATGAGCCAGATCGGCCTCGCCATTCCGACCATCCTTCTCTACGAGGTCTCCATCTGGGCTGCCCGGCTGATCGAGCGCGATCAGGAAAAGCAGCGCGTGGCACGCGAGAAGCAGGACGCGGCGGAAGAGGTCGCCGAGAAGAAGCCGGCGGACGCGTCCTCCACCTGAACGGCGCCGCCGCGTCTGGCCAGCCTCGATAGGAATTTTTTCTTGACCTGGTGAGGGCAGCTATGCTATGATTCTCGGTATGGTGCTGACTTGCGCCAGCGACCCGCCGTAGAGGCGGGTTTTTCATTTCAGGCTCTCCTCCGCCTTCAGCCGAAAGCGCGTCAAAGCGTGATCGCATGCTTGCGTTCCCCATGCCCCATCTTGCATCGATCGAGGATGCGGTTTACCCCCTCTGGCTGAAACGCATCGCACTGAAAGCGATGCGTTTCAGTTTTGTTTGAAGCATGTCGTTGTCCCAAACCGCTGCGCACTTTGGGCGACATGCTACCCCGGAGCGTTCAAACCATGCTTGACATCAAATGGATTCGCGACAACCCGAAGGCCCTTGTCGAGGCGCTGGTGAAGCGCTCGTGGTCGGCTGACGAGGCGCAGTCCACGGTCGGCGGGCTGATCGCCTCGGACGAGGCGCGGCGCGAACACGTTACCGAGCTACAGACCAAGCAGGAGCGCCGCAATGCCGCGTCGAAGGAGATCGGTAACGCCATGCGTTCGGGCGATGCCGCCTTGGCCGAGACGCTGAAAGCCGAAGTCGGCGAGATCAAGGTCTTCATCCAGAACGGCGAGGCGCGCGGACGCGAGCTCGACAAGGCGCTGAACGACGCGCTGGCGGTGCTGCCCAACGTACCGTTGGACGACGTGCCTGTCGGCAAGGACGAGCACGACAATGTCGTCAAGCACATCGTCGGCAAGGTACCGACGCGGCCGAACTGGGTGAAGGAGCACTTCGAGATCGGCGAAGCGCTCGGCATGATGGATTTCGAGCGCGCGGCAAAGCTGTCGGGCTCGCGCTTTACGGTGCTGAAAAACGGACTGGCGCGGATGGAACGCGCGCTCGGCCAGTTCATGCTGGACCTGCATACGACCGAACACGGCTACGAAGAAGTGATCCCGCCGTTGATGGTCAAGGACGATGTTTTGTTCGGCACCAACCAATTGCCGAAGTTCGAGGAAGATCTGTTCTTCACGCCGCACGGGGAGGGCAGGCTTGGCCTGATTCCCACCGCCGAGGTCCCACTCACCAACCTTGTGCGTGAGGAAATCACCGCGCATGAAAAACTGCCGCTGCGCTACACCGCGCTGACACCGTGCTTCCGTTCGGAAGCGGGCTCGGCCGGGCGCGACACGCGCGGCATGCTGCGCCAGCATCAGTTCTACAAGGTCGAGCTGGTGTCGATCACCGATCAGGAATCGTCACTTGCCGAGCATGAGCGGATGACGCAATGCGCCGAGGAAGTGCTGAAACGGCTCGGCCTGCCGTTCCGCACCATGACGCTGTGCACCGGCGACATGGGTTTTGGCGCACGCAAGACCTATGACATCGAGGTCTGGCTGCCCGGCCAGAACGCCTATCGCGAAATCTCGTCCTGCTCGGTGTGCGGCGATTTCCAGGCACGCCGCATGGACGCCCGCTACAAGAACAAGGACGGCAAGGGCAACCGCTTCGTCCACACGCTCAACGGCTCGGGCACAGCCGTTGGCCGCGCGCTCATCGCCGTCATCGAAAACTACCAGAACGAGGATGGCAGCGTAACCATTCCTGAAGTGCTGCGGCCTTACATGGGCGGTCTGGAAAAGATCGAAGCGAAATAATGCGTATCCTCCTGACCAATGACGACGGCATTCATGCCGAGGGCCTGGCGTCGCTCGAACGCGTCGCACGTACGCTGTCCGACGATGTCTGGGTGGTGGCGCCCGAGCAGGACCAGTCCGGCTATGCGCATTCGCTGTCGATCTCGGAGCCGCTGCGGCTGCGCAAGATTGGCGAGAAGCATTTTGCCGTGCGCGGCACGCCGACCGATTGCGTCATCATGGGCGTCAAGAAGATCCTGCCTGGCGCACCCGACCTGATCCTGTCCGGCATCAATTCGGGCGCCAACATCGCCGACGATGTCACCTATTCCGGCACCGTTGCAGGCGCCATGGAGGGCGCGCTGCTCGGCATTCGCTCGATCGCGCTCAGCCAGGGCTATAGCTATGTCGGCGAAGATCGCGTCGTGCCCTACGAGACGACGGAGGCGCTGGCGCCGGCGCTGCTGAAGAAACTTGTCGCGACGCCATTGCCGGACGGCGTGCTGCTCAACGTCAATTTTCCCAACTGCACGCCCGAGGAAGTCGCAGGCACGGTGGTCACCTCGCAGGGCAAGCTCGTGCACTCCCTGTGGGTCGACGAGCGCCGTGACGGGCGCGGCCTGCCTTACTACTGGCTGCGTTTCGGCCGCGAGCCGGTCGAAGGCAAGCAAGGCACCGACCTCTACGCCTTGCGCAACCGGCTGGTGTCGGTGACGCCGCTGCAGCTCGACCTTACCGCCCATGAAATCCGTGACCAACTGAGCAAGGCGCTCGCATGAACCAGGGCCTCCCGATCGACGACCGCGAAGGTTTTGCCGCCTTTCTGCTGCGTCTGCGCGGCCGGGGGACTGTGCCGAAGGCGCTGATCGCGGCCTTCGAGGCGACGCCGCGGCGCGGCTTCCTGGCGGCCCAGTTCCATCAGATCGCCTGGTCGGACCGCATGCTGCCGATCGAATGCGGCGAGGCGATCGAAGGCGCCGACATGCAGGCGGCGGTGATCGCCGCACTCACCATCGAGCAGGGCAACCGCGTGCTCGAGATCGGCACCGGCTCGGGCTACACCTCGGCGGTGATGTCGCGGCTGGCCGCTCGGGTCATCACCACCGATCGCTACAAGACGCTCGCCGAGCAGGCGCGGCAGCGCTTCGAGGCGCTCGGCATCGGCAATGTGATCGTGCGCCACGCCGATGGTTCCGGCGGGCTGCCGAATGAAGGGCCATTTGACCGCATCGTCGCCTGGGCCGCCTTCGACAGCCTGCCGCGTTTCCTGCTCGACCAGTTGTCGAGCGGCGGTATCGTCATCGCTCCGATCGGCCCCGAAGAGGGCGAACAGGTGCTGGCCAAGCTGACCAAGGTCGGCAGCCGCTTCGAGCGCGAAGACATCGGGCTCGTTCGCCTGCAGCCGATCCTGCGCGGTGTCGCCGCTGTTATCTAGCGCGGATGTCGATGTTCGGCCGCGTCGTGCGCCCGTCTTCGACCCCGGCTGGCCTGACCCGAAATCTCCGCACGGCTCGCTGTCTAATATTTTAAGAAAAATTGCGTCGGATTCCATGAGGTTAACCGTCGAGTAACATTAACGCGCTTTAATCATGCCTAGTTTGTACCGGGTATGTGCGGGTTAGTGCGATGCAACTCAGTGTTTTGAAGACAAACGGTCGCAATCTGGCGCGAGGCTGCGCCATTCTGATGGTCGCGGGTGCTGCTGCGGGGTGCAGTTCCCAGGTTTCGCGGTTCAATGGCGTCGACGACGTCTTTACATCCTCGACCAACAATCAGCGCGCCATCATCAACAAGCAGGATGCCGTACAGCAGCCCTATCCGGGCGATGTCGCCGCCGCTCCGATCGATGGCAGCCATACACAATCGGTCAGCCGCTCCAGCCTCGAGCCGGTCTCGACGCGGCCGCTGCCGCCGCCCGTTGCCCAAGCGCAGCAGGCGCCGGCATCGAAGCCGGTGCGCACCGCATTGGCCCCGGCACCGCATGTCGACAGGACCACGACCGGCACCGTCGCTCCGGCGGCGTCGCCTTTCAAGGTTTCGCAACCTGACGAACCCCGCGTGGCTGCTTCCGGCACTCCGCATGCAACCGAGATCGTCGTCAGGGACGGCGAAACGATCGGCGGCCTGGCGCAGCGCTACAAGGTGCCGTCCGACGTGATCATGAAGGTCAACGGGCTGAGCGCGACCAAGGGGCTGAAGACCGGCCAGAAGCTGGTCATCCCGGCCTATGCCTATTCCAGCAAGAGCGAGGCGAAGGTCGCGGATGCCAAGCCGGCGAAAGACGGCAAGCACAACCTGCCGGCCACTGCGCCGGACAAGGTCGCCGTTCTGCCGCAGCAGCCGAAGCCTAAGGAAGGCAAGCCCGCCGCTCAGGTCGACGCGTCGGCCGCAGCAAACCAGCCAAAGGAGCCCAAGCCGCAGGTTGCCAAGACGACCGGCGCTGCCGGGACCTACACGGTCCAGTCGGGCGACACGATGTCTTCGATTGCCAGGAAGACCGGCGTCGGCGTCGTTGCTCTAAAGCAGGCCAACGGGATGAAGGACGGACTGCTCAAGATCGGCCAGACCCTGAAGGTGCCGGCCGGCGGAACCGCGACCGTCGCCGCTGCCAAGCCGGCCAAGGTCGATCCGGTGACGACGGCCACCACGCAGCCCGCGGCAAAGACCACGCCGTCTGAAACGCTGGCGTCCTACACGCCGCCGAAAAAGGATTCGAAGGTCATCCAGCAGGCCGAGGCCGACGATGCCGTCGCGCCTGATGCCACCGGCATCGGCAAGATGCGCTGGCCGGTGCGCGGCCGCGTGATTTCCGGTTTCGGCTCGGGCAAGGACGGCGTCGATATCGCCGTGCCGACGGGCACGCCGGTCAAGGCGGCCGAGAACGGTGTCGTCATCTATGCCGGCGACGGCCTCAAGGAATTCGGCAACACGGTGCTGGTGCGCCACGAGAACGGCCTGGTCACCGTCTACGGCCATGCCAGTTCGATCGAGGTGCAGCGCGGCCAGAAGGTCAAGCGCGGCCAGGAGATCGCGCTGTCGGGCATGAGCGGCACGACGGACTCGCCGAAGCTGCACTTCGAAGTGCGCAAGAATTCGGCGCCAGTCGATCCCTCCGGTTATCTCGAATAGTCGGGGCTGTTTCGAATAGAAGAAAAAAAGCAATTTGCGGGCCGTCTGACCTCCAGTCCGGCCCGCCGGCTCAGCCCGTTCCGAAAGGAGCGGGCTTTTTCAGTTCCGGTGCGACGCGCCAGTCTTCAAGCTTCAAAGATGGTCGCGCAGAGTGTCGGCGATCATGACGCCAAGGCTGCTGGCCTTGACGCCGAGAAGCGTCTCCGCGTCGGAGGAATCGACCAGCAAGGGTTTGTCGAAGAGATAGCTCATCTCGATAAGCTCATGCATGCCCAATGCTTCCATTTCGGAGATGGAATAGGAGCGTGTTCCTGGAATTTCACGGTGAAGCATTGCCGCGGTCGCTCGGATGAGTTCCCGGGGTGGGGCGTGTTGCGATGGAACATGGAACGCCCGTCCCCATTCGCCCGCGTAGCGCGAGGCAGCGACCAGTGTCCTGGCCACGTCCTTCGTGAAGGACCAGGCGTGAGTTGCGTCGAGGTTTCCGATGAAAGCCGTCGGTTTCCCTTCGATTATGGAGGGCAGCGCGACCAGTGAGAAAGAGCTGATCGCGCCATGTCCAAGATAATCGCTGGACCGCACTTCGACGGCCGGCACGTCCGCACGGACCGCCCGCTGCCACATGATCGTCCGCGCGGTTCCTTTCTTCGAAGTCGGATCCAGAGACAGGTCGGAGTGAAGCGGGCTTTCGGCATCTTTGCCATAGCCATAGAGGTTTCCGAGCACCACAAGCTTCGCTCCGACCGCTTCGGCAGCCCGCACGGTGCCGTCGATGATTGGGAAAAAGTCGGTCGGCCAGCGGTGATAGGCGGCCATGGCGCACATGAAGATCGCGTCGGCGTTTCGGCTGATACGCGCCAGTTCCGCGGCATTGGTGGCGTCGGACTGCACGGTCCGGACGTTTTGCAGCGCGTTCGAACCGACACTCCGGCTCGTCAAGACAACATCATGGCCTTCTTCGCTCAGAAGCCGCGCGGTCTCGCGACCAACCGGGCCTGCTCCCACAACAACATAGAAACTCATGGCATAACCTCTCATCCAAGTTTTATGGAGAGGCGTAGGTACATAGCCACGGCATTGAAAATCGCGCGGGAATTGCCAAGTCTTGAACAGGTTTTGCCATGAATCGAGAAAGCATGCTCTCGCAAGTCGCCCCGGCCCGATCCCCGTCCGACGTAACATTGGCCTCCCGGCATGTCGAAGCCGGGGTCCATCGTCTGCTCCGGGCGCCACACCATCGCATCATGGTGCATGCAAGTGCCGCGACGCGCTCCTACTGCCATGAGGTTGGACGGTATTTCGTCAGGCGCGCCGGCGACATCGACCTGGTGCCCGCCGGTCAGGAGGGTGGGTTCGAGGCTGAGACCCCGTTCGACACGATCGAGATCGCGTTACAACCGGCCTTGATGGAAAGGGTGGCAGCCGAACTTGGCGGCAAGGCGCGCGCATTGCCGCTCGGCACACGTCACCTGCTTCGTGACCAGCGCATCGAGCATCTCGCACGAGCACTGGAGAGCGATCTCAATGCGAAGGCGCCAGGCGGGTCGTTGTTTGTCGACAGCATCGGCGCCGCGCTCGCTGTGAGGCTGCTTGGCCTCGGTGAACCTGATATCGATCGCGCGAGCCGATTGTCGGATACTCAGCTCAAGCGCGTGCTGGAGCATATCGAGGTTGCGCTGCACGAACCCCTGTCGATCCATCGACTGAGCCGGGTTGCCGGCGCCAGCAGTTCGCACTTGCGGACATGGTTCAAGGCGGCGACGGGCTTCACCCTGCACCGCTACGTGCTACGGCGTCGCGTCGAACGCGCACGCGTCCTGCTGCAGCAAGGCGATCTCAGCACAAGCGAAGTGGCGGAATTGACGGGCTTCGCGCACCAGTCACATCTGGCGCATTGGATGCGGCGTGAGATCGGCCAAACGCCGCGTGATTTGCGGCGGTCGCAGCCGCCCAAATGATCTTGTCATCGGATGGCGTTGGCGACGCTATCCAACGCATTAGTCCTTCAGCGGTTTGCCGAGCCGGCCAGCCAAATCCTGGGTGAACTGCCAGGCGACGCGGCCCGAGCGGCTGCCGCGGGTGGTCGCCCATTCCAGTGCTTCGGCGCGCAGCGTGTCGGGATCGATTGTCAGCCCGTGATGGCGGACATAGCCGTCGATCATGTCGAGATACTCGTCCTGTGAACATTTGTGGAAACCGAGCCACAGCCCGAAGCGGTCGGACAGCGACACCTTTTCCTCGACCGCTTCGGACGGGTTGATGGCGGTCGAGCGTTCATTGTCGATCATGTCGCGGGGCAACAGATGGCGGCGGTTCGAGGTGGCGTAGAAGATGACATTGGCTGGACGGCCCTCGACGCCGCCTTCGAGCGCTGCCTTGAGCGATTTGTAGGAGGTGTCGTCATGGTCGAAGGAGAGGTCGTCGCAAAACAGGATGAAGCGGAAGGGCGCCGCCTTCAGCAGACCCATCAGCTTCGGCAGCGTGTCGATGTCCTCGCGGTGGATCTCGATCAGCTTCAACGGCAGGTCGGACCTGGCCTTGGCGTTGATCTCCGCATGCACGGCCTTGACCAGCGACGATTTGCCCATGCCGCGCGCGCCCCACAACAACACATTGTTGGCCGGGTAACCGGCGGCGAAGCGTTCGGTGTTGTCGACAAGGATGTCGCGGACACGGTCGACGCCACGGATCAGTCCGATGTCGACGCGGTTAACCCTGTGCACCGGTTCCAGATAGCCCGGATCGGCCTGCCAAACGAAGCAATCGGCCTCGCGGAGGTCGGTTTGAGGCACCGGCGGCGGGGCAAGGCGGCTCACTGCTTCGATCAGCCGGTCGAGTTTCTGGTTCAGGGCCTCAATGCTGCTGTCGGTCATGTCTGTCTTTTGTTTTCGCGTTTTTGATGTCTTGGGGCGTGAAGCTGCCCGATTCCGCCTGATACAAAACCGGTTGCAACCTTTTGTTCGAGCATAATTTTTTGCGGAAACCGGCTCGCGCTTTTTGCGATCCTGCTCTAACACGGCTCAACAGGCCGGAAAAGCAGCCGATTTGGCCGGCCGCGCAGTTGCATTGACAACTTTACCGACTATATTCCGGCCAAATTTCAAGGGGCCGCCAGATTGGCGGCTGTTTTCAAAATTCAGGAGTACCTCGATGTTCGTGACACCGGCATACGCCCAAGGCGTCGGCGCTTCTCCCGACATGTTCATCAGCATTTTGCCGTTTGTCCTGATTTTCGTGATCATGTATTTTCTGATCATCCGGCCGCAGCGCACGCAGCTGAAGAAGCGTGGCGAGATGCTGGCCGCGGTCCGTCGCGGCGACACGGTCGTCACCGGCGGCGGCTTCGTCGGCAAGGTGACCAAGGTGATCGACGACAACGAGCTCGAGGTCGACCTTGGTAATGGCTTGAAGGTGACGGCGCTGCGCTCGGCGATCGCCGATGTGCGCGTCAAGGGCGAGCCGGTGGCCAACCAGAACGCCAAGAAATAATCCAATTTTAGGCGGAGCGATCCGCGGACACGCTCTGACGGACGACGCCATATGTTGTATTTCTCGCGCTTCAAGATGATCCTGATCTGGGTGGCCGTGGCCATCACGGTGATCCTCGCCGCGCCCAACCTGTTCTCCGCCAGCACGCTGGCGCAACTGCCCAACTGGGTGCCGAAGCGGCAGATGACGCTCGGCCTCGACCTGCAGGGTGGTTCGCACATCTTGCTGGAAATGAACCAGAACGATCTGATCAAGGACCGGCTGGAGACGACGCGCGACGAAATCCGCACGCTGCTGCGCGACGCCAAGATCGGCTATACCGGCCTTGCCGGCACGGGGCGGACCCTGCAGGTTCGCATTACCGATCCCGCCCAGATCGATGCCGCCAAGACGGCGCTGAAGACGCTGACCGATCCGGTCGCCGCCGGCCTGTTCACCGGCGGTTCCGTGCAGGAAATGACGCTCGACGATTCCGAGCCCGGCCTGCTCAAGTTCAACGTCACCGATGCCGGCATCAAATACCGCACGTCGACCGCGCTGACGCAGTCGATCGAGGTGGTCGAACGCCGCGTCAACGAACTCGGCACGACCGAACCCATCGTGCAGCGGCAGGGCGATGATCGTATCCTCGTCCAGGTGCCGGGCCTTCAGGACCCGCAGAGGCTGAAGGAGATCCTCGGCCAGACCGCCAAGCTGACCTTCCAGATGGTCGACCAGTCGATGCCGGTGCAGGACGCGCTCAATGGCCGTCCGCCTGCCGGTTCGTCGGTCCTGTATTCGCAGGACGATCCGCCCGTCCCCTATCTGATCGAGAACCGCGTCATCGTTTCGGGGGAAAACCTCGTCGATGCGCAGGCGACCTACAATTCGCAGAACAACGAGCCGGTGGTGTCGTTCCGCTTCGATTCGAAGGGGGCGGCGCGCTTCGGCCAGGCCACGGCGCAAAATGTCGGCAAGCTGTTCGCCATCATCCTCGACAACCAGGTGATTTCGGCGCCGCAGATCCGCGAGCCGATCCTCGGCGGCACCGGCCAGATCTCCGGCAATTTCACCGCCCAGAGCGCCAACGATCTCGCCGTGCTGCTGCGCGCCGGCGCACTGCCGGCGACGTTGACGGTGATCGAAGAACGTACAGTGGGTCCGGGCCTTGGCCAGGATTCGATCCATGCCGGCAAGGTCGCCGGCATCATCGGTTCTATCCTCGTCGTTGCCTTCATGTTCGTCGCCTACGGCTTCCTCGGCTTCCTCGCCAACATCGCGCTGGCGGTGCACGTGGCGATGATCGTCGGCGTGCTCTCGCTGCTTGGCGCGACGCTGACCTTGCCTGGTATCGCCGGTATCGTGCTGACCATCGGCATGGCGGTCGATTCCAACGTGCTGATCTACGAGCGCATCCGCGAGGAGCGGCGCGCCGGCCGCTCGGTCATCCAGGCGATCGATACCGGTTTCACCAAGGCGCTGGCGACCATCGTCGATTCCAACATCACCTCCCTGATCGCCACCGTGGTGCTGTTCTATCTCGGTACCGGTCCGGTGAAGGGCTTTGCCATCACCTATGCCATCGGCATCCTGACGACCGTCTTCACCGCCTTCACCTTCACCCGTCTGCTGGTCTCGATCTGGCTGCGCCGGGCTCGCCCGAAGGAATTGCCGAAGGCGCCGGTGACCTTCGTTCCGCCCGGCACCAAGATCCCCTTCATGGGCATCCGTCGCTGGACGTTCACGCTGTCCAGCGCACTTTCGGTCCTGTCGGTGGTGCTGTTCATGACCGTCGGCATCAACTACGGCATCGATTTCAAGGGCGGTTCGCTGATCGAAGTGCAGGCCAAGAGCGGCAATGCCGATCTCGCCGACCTCCGCGCGCGGCTGACCGAACTCAACATCGGCGAAGTCCAGGTGCAGCAGTTCGGTACGCCGAACGACGTGCTGATCCGCGTCGGCACGCAGGATGGTGGCGAAAATGCCGAGCAGACCGTCATCGACAAGGTGCGCGGCGAGCTGCAGGATAATTACGATTTCCGCCGCGTCGAAGTGGTGGGACCGACCGTGTCCGGCGAGCTCGCCAAGCAAGGCACGATCGCCATGCTGATCGCGCTGCTCGGTATCCTGATCTATGTCTGGTTCCGCTTCGAATGGCAGTTCGCGGTCGGCGCCATCGTGGCGACGGTGCACGATGTGGTCATGACGCTCGGCTTCTTCGTCATCTCCGGGCTGGAGTTCAACCAGTCGTCACTGGCGGCGATCCTGACGATCATCGGCTATTCGCTGAACGATACGATCGTGGTCTATGACCGTGTCCGAGAGGATCTGCGAAAATACAAGCGCATGCCGCTGCCGCAACTCCTGAACAACGCCATCAACGAGACGCTGTCGAGAACGACGCTGACCTCGGTGACGACGATCCTGGCGCTGCTGGCGCTGGTTCTGTTCGGTGGCGAGGTGATCCGCTCGTTCACCATGGCCATGCTGTTCGGCGTGATCTTCGGCACCTATTCGTCGATCTTCATCGCCGCACCGCTGCTGATCCTGTTCAAGCTGCGGCCGCAGGCTTCAGCCGACGAGGAGAAGCCGGTCAATGGCGGCAAGGCGGTCGCGACCTGACGCGCCCCCCCCGAAGAGGTTTAACGGTGACCAGCAAAGGCATCGTCATCCGCGAGGCGCATTTCCCGGGCCGCGCGCCGATCGAAGCCTACGGCAATGGCGGATTCCGCTTTGCCGACATGTCGCATCGCGGTTCGCTGCTCTGTCTGCCATCCGGCATCCATGGCTGGGAGCCGGTGGACCCCTTGGCGCTGACGGTGGCGGATTTTGACAGGCTGCTGTCCGAGGCCGACAAGATCGAGATCCTGCTGGTCGGCATGGGCAGGGATCTTCGGCCGTTGCCCGCTGCATTGCGGGCCGCGCTGAAGGCCGCCGGCATTGCATCCGACCCGATGTCGACGGGTGCCGCGGTGCGGACCTACAATGTCCTTCTGGCGGAAGAGCGCGCCGTGGCCGCCGCGCTCATTGCCGTCGATTGATATGCCTCGAAGCGCTGAAATCGTCATGGACGCGGTGCGTGCCGCCGACCATGATCGCTATCTGACCGCGCTCTACGCGCCGGACGGCAAGCGCTACGCGCTGTTTTCGCTCTACGCCTTCAACGCGGAGATATCAGGTATTCGCGATCGCATCCATGAGGCGCTACCGGGCGAGGTGCGGCTGCAATGGTGGCGCGATGTCATTGCCGCCGGCGGCGAGGCCGGCGCCGGCCATCCCACTGCCGAAGCCGTGAACGCTACGATAGCGACATTCGGCCTGCCGAAGCCGGCCTTCGAGAACATGCTCGATGCGCGCATCTTCGACCTCTACGACGACCCGATGCCGTCGCGCACCGATCTGGAAGGCTATTGCGGTGAGACGGCCGCAGCACTCATCCAGCTTGCGGCGATGGTGCTCGACCCCGGCGAGGCGCCGCGCTTTGCCGAACTGGCGGGCAGGGCAGGCTGCGCACAGGCGATGACCGGCCTGCTGCTGCTGTTGCCGCTGCACCGCCAGCGCGGACAATGTTTTGTCCCGGCCGACATTCTGGCGGCAGCGGGATCGTCGCCGGAAGAATTCGTCACCGGCGACGGCGGACCCGGCGCCAAACGCGCGGTGGCGGCGATGATGGCGCTGGCACGGGAACATCTTTCCGCCTTCGAGAGGGGCGCACCGGCTCTGCCGGTCTCGCTGCGTCCGGCATTCCTGCCACTTGCCCTGTCACGCGCCTATCTCGGCAAGATGGAGAATGGCTCGCCGCTCGAAGGCGTGGCGCGGCTGTCGGCCTTGCGCCGGCATTGGCTGCTGCTGCGTCGTGCGAGCAAGGGTTGGCCTGCTCTTTGACGTAAACGTCAACCGTGCTAAGAAGTCTCCGCGCCAAAACTGTCGCCATAGACGACAGGCCGGCCGGAGGAGATACCCATTCAATGAGCTTGCCTTTGCTGGTTGCGATCGTCGCCCTTGGCATCGCGCTGTCGGTTGCCGCGGTGCATTTCACTGGCGGCAGCAAGACGGCGACGCTCAGTGGCGCAGATCATGCGAAGAGCCGGTTCGCCGAAGATTTTCCCGACGAGATCGTGGCGGCGGTCCGCCTGACAGCGGATGCCAGGACAGCGTTTTTGAATATCGGGCGACGGCGCATCGGGATCGTCCACAGCATCGGCGACTGCTTTTTGACCCGCATCGTCACGCCCCGGGATGTCGGGGTTTTGACCGCCGAAGAAGGGAATACGGTCTCGCTGCGGCTCGCCGATTTCACTTGGAAGGGCGGCCGCTTCCGCTTTGCCAGCGCAACGGATGCGCAAGGCTTGCTGAAGGCGCTTGAGCCGCAGAGTTTCGGCGGAGAGGCGGCATGATGGACGACTACAATTTTCCGCAGGTCACTCAACTGGCCATCCCGTTCTTCGTTGTCGCGATCCTGATCGAGCTTTGGTTGGTGCGCACCGGCCGTGCCAAGGGTTCGTTCGAAACGCGCGACACATTGACCAGCCTGATGATGGGTACCGGCAATGTCGTTGCCGGGCTGCTGCTTGGCGTCGTGTCCTACTGGGCGTTGCTGTGGCTCTGGCAGTTCCGCGTCTTCAATCTCGGCCTGTCGATCTGGGTCTTTCTGGTGGCCTTCCTGCTCGATGATCTGCGCTACTATTTCTATCACCGCATCGCGCACCGGGTGCGCTGGGTGTGGGCCGAACACGTCAACCACCATTCCAGCCAGCACTACAATCTGTCGACGGCGCTGCGGCAGAGCTGGACGGGCCTGTTCACCTTCATGTTCGTGCTGCAGGCGCCGCTGGTGCTGCTCGGCTTCCACCCGGCGGTCATTGCCTTCACCTTCGGCTTCAATTTGGTCTGGCAATTCTGGATCCACACCGAGACCATCGGCAAGATGTGGGGCTGGTTCGAGTTCGTCTTCAACACGCCCTCACACCACCGCGTCCACCACGCCACCAATCCGCGCTATCTCGACGCCAACTATGCCGGCACGCTGATCATCTGGGACCGCATGTTCGGCACCTTCGTCGGGGAACTGGAAGAAGACCGGCCGCGCTACGGCATCGTCAGGAATCTCGGCACCTTCAATCCGCTGAAGGTGGCATTCCATGAATGGATCGGCATGTTCAGGGATGCCTTTGCGCCCGGTCTGACCTTGAGCGATCGCCTGAACTATCTGATCAAGCCTCCCGGCTGGAGCCATGACGGCTCGCGCGAGACTTCGGAGAGTTTGAAGGCTGCCTATGTCAGGCGAAATCCTGCTGAGGCGGGGAAGCCGGGATTGCCAAGCGTGGGTGTCGAGCCCGCCGAGTAGAACTTCTTATGTCAGGAGGGTCCGTCGTCATCGCTGTCGTACGCCAATTGCGCGATTCGTTCCCTCACTTGCGAGATGGCGTGATCCAGCGGAATAGCGGGACGCGTATCTTCGATCGAAGCCTTTATCTTGGCCCGGATCGCGGCTAGGCGCTCGGCATGCTCCTCTTCCTCGCGCTGGAAGGCCCGGAGCGCCGCGCGGATGACTTCGCTCGCCGAGCCGAAAGAGCCGTCTTCGACTTTTTGGCGGATAAGGCGGGCCATTGCTGGCGTGACTGTGACAGAAAGTTTCTCGGCGAATTCCGTGGAACGGCTCCCATTGGACAGCAAGTGGGATTGTATCCTGCTTCATCCGTGCGGCCAACGATGAGGTCCTAGCGCCTGGGTTTCGCCCGGCCGGCTTCCGAACCATCCGGCATGGTGGCGCTAATGCGCCGAGTTGTGCCGAAATGCCGGCCGAATTCATGGCCCCCCAAATCTGTAAAATTGGCTTCGAACTCAACCAGCGCGTCGACAATAGCCGGCGCCTCCGAGCTGGGAGCCTCCTGCGTGAATCGTGCACTGAGGTAGACGCCATGAGGATGTGAGGGATCCAGACGGGCTTGGATCGCCCAGAAGGATGACAGCGAATAGATCGCTTTCATGAAATCCAGAATTAGCCGGTCATTGTAGGGACCTTCGACAGGCTGAACGGCAATGATTCTCTTCAAGCTTCGATCACGGTTCTCATTGTAATTTTCATTTTCGTACAGCCAACCTTGGCCCCCGTGAGGCTGACCTATTAGCGCCTCGATAGCGGGTATATGAACTTCGCGCAGCTTCCGCAGGTTGGTGCATCTGACATAGATGCTCCAGCAAATTTCGTAGTCGCCGGCGAAAGGTTCGCCACTCGGCGGCAGGTCCGACGGCAGAAGCTGGTGCAGCTCGGAGTGCTTGGCCACGGACTACTCGGCGGCTTGCGCTTGTGCCGGCAGCCCTAGCCATTCTCGGCAATCAGCCTGCGCACGCGATGTGATGGCGTGCCGCTTGGCAACGGTCTTGTCCTTGCCGCGCATGCGTTTGCCCTCGGCCTTCGGAGCTTCGACAGGTGGGAACAGGCCGAAATTGACGTTCATCGGCTGGAATGAGCGCTTTCCCGGCTCGTCATCGGAGACAATATGACCGCCGGTGATGTGGTTGAGCAGAGCGCCGAAGGCCGTGGTCAGCGGCGGCAGGGACGGAGCAAGGCCGAGCCGCTCCGCTGCGGCGAAGCGGCCGGCGAGCAGGCCGATGGCCGCACTTTCGACATAGCCTTCGCAGCCGGTGATCTGGCCGGCGAAACGCAGGCCGGGCCGCGACTTCAGTTGCAGCGAAGCGTCGAGCAAGGTCGGCGAGTTGATGTAGGTGTTGCGGTGCAGGCCGCCGAGACGGGCGAAATCAGCGTTTTCGAGACCCGGTATGGTGCGGAAGATGCGCACCTGCTCGGCATGCTTCAACTTGGTCTGGAAACCGACCATGTTGTAGAGCGTGCCCAGCGCATTGTCCTGCCGCAACTGGACGACGGCATAGGCCTTTACCGTCGGATTGTGGGCATTGGTCAGCCCCATCGGCTTCATAGGCCCGTAGCGTAGCGTCTCGACACCGCGCTCGGCCATGACTTCGATCGGCAGGCAGCCGTCGAAATAGGGCGTGCCTTCCCATTGCTTGAATTCGGTTTTCTGGCCGTCGACCAGCGCTTGCACGAAGGCAAGGTACTGGTCCTTGTCCATCGGACAATTGATGTAGTCCTTGCCGGTGCCGCCTGGCCCGACCTTGTCGTAGCGCGACTGGAACCAGCAGGTATTCATGTCGATCGTGTCGAAATGGATGATCGGCGCAATGGCGTCGAAGAAGGCGAGCGCATCGGCGCCGGTCGCTTCCGCGATCGACTGGGCAAGCCCGGGGGCGGTCAACGGACCCGTGGCAACGATCGCCTGGTCCCAATCCGTCGGCGGCAGACCTGGCACTTCCTCGCGCCGGATGGTGATCAGCGGGTGTGCTTCGAGTTTTTTCGTCACGGCATCGGCGAATCCGTCGCGATCGACGGCCAGCGCGCCGCCGGCCGGAACCTGGTTGGCGTCGCCGGCGCTCATGATCAACGAGCCGGCCAGCCGCATTTCGGCGTGCAACAGGCCGACCGCGTTGTTGTCGGCGTCGTCGGAGCGGAAGGAATTGGAACAGACGAGCTCGGCCAGGCTATCGGTCTTGTGCGCATCGGTGCCACGAACGGGCCGCATTTCATGCAGGATGACGGGCACGCCGGCTTGCGCTGCCTGCCAGGCGGCTTCGGAACCGGCGAGGCCGCCGCCGATGATGTGGATTGGGTTTTTGCTCATGAGCGCCGGAATAATCGCTTGGTGCGGCGATTGCAATTGCCGTGCGCGGTGCGGGGCAAACAGCTGCTGATGGGAGCGCCTCGTGAAAACAACAACACCCGCCGGGGGAGGAGGTCCGGCGGGTGTCGTTTTTCGGGTCGACCTTCGGGAGGAGGTGAAGGCCGGCCATATTCGTCATCGCCGGGGAGGAGGTCGGCTTTGACGAAATTCCTTTCGCCATTTTTAGAAGGGGCGAAACCTCTGGAGCAAAATTCGTCTTGCCCCTGGGAAACAGCGCCCGCCGCGGGAGGAGGTGCGGCGGGCGCCGTTTTTGTGGCCAACCCTCGGGAGGAGGTGAAGGTCGGGCCGATTCGTCATCGCCGGGGAGGAGGTCGGCTTTGACGAAAACTCTTTCGCTGTTTGAAAAGGAGCGAAACCTTTGGGGCAAAATTCGATTTGCCGGGAAACAACGCCCGCCGCGGGAGGAGGTGCGGCGGGCGCCGTTTTGGTGGTCAACCCTTGGGAGGAGGTAAGGGGTGACCGTATTCGTCAAGGTCGGGGAGGAGGTCGACCCTGGCGAAATTCTGTCTAGATCGCCTGGCGGGCGATGATCTTGATTTCGTCGCGGACGATACCGAGATCATGCAGCTGGCGGTTCGAAAGGCGACCCAGCTCGGTAACCGTCTCGCGATAAACGCGCCAGTTACGATAGTTGCGGATCAGGTTCATTGTCGTTCTCTTTTTCAAAACTGGTTCGGACCATTCGCGGTCCGAAGAATTAGACCGCCTTGCGAGCGACGTAAGGAATGTCGCTGCGGCTGATGCCGAGGTCGGTCAGTTCACGGTTGCTCAGGCGGCTCAGCTCGGACACGGTGTCCCTGTAGCGGCGCCAGTTGCGGTAGTTGCGGATCAGGTTCATGGTAGTTCTCGTTTCGTCTTTCTTGCGGATCATTCCGTTTGTGTACGAACTATAAATAGGCGGACCCATATCGATTTAAAAGCGCTATGGCTGCATGGCAGCAATGCAAATTGTGCAATGCAGCATTAACGCTCGTTCACGGACCTGACACAAAGAAACCCGAATCGGAAAATGCCTAAGCGTCAACGGCTTGACCGGATCGGCTGCAAAAAAGACCAAACTTGGGGGGAGAAGCAGCATGGCGAGCTATTCGTCGCGGGTCAGGGCGGATATCGCGCGCTGGCAGCAGGCCGGCATGATCGACGCCGCGACGGCCGATTCGCTGGCGCGCGATGTCGAGGCCAACGAGCGCAAGTCGCTGAGCTTCGGCTCGATCCTGGCTATGATGGCCGCCTTGCTGTTCGGCGCCGCCATCCTGATTTTCGTCGCCGCCAATTGGGACGCGATCCCGAGGCTGGCGCGCGTGGCGGCGCTGTTTGCCGTCATCCTTGGCGGCTATGTCGGCGGCGCGGTGCTGAAGGCCCGCGACCATGCGGCAATCGGGGAAGCGCTGTGGATCGTGGCGGCCGCGGCTTTCGGCGGCTCGATCGCGCTGATCGGCCAGATGTATCATCTCTCGGGCGACGAGGCCTCGGCTCTGGTGACCTGGGGAGCCGGCACGGCGCTGGCGGCGGTTGCGCTGCGATCGAACCCGCTGACGGTGGCTTCGGTCGGCATCGCCGATGCCTGGCTGGTCCTCAAAGGCTTCGACTATTACAGCCGCAGCGATTTTCCGCACGGCTTCGTCGTGATGGCGATCGTGCTGTTTGCCGTCTCGTTCTGGACCCGCAGCCAGGCGGCGCGCCACCTGATTATCCTGTCGGTGCTGTTCTATCTCATGCTGCTGGTCACCAACCACGACACGCTGCAGGTGGCGATCCCGCTGGTCGTCGCCTCGGCGCTGCTGTTCGCGGCCTCGGTCTTCGCGCCTGGCCCGGTCGACCGGGTCGTGCAACTCGGCGGCCGCTTGCCCTTGCACGCGCTGCTCGCCTTCCTCACCGGCCTCGCAATGATCCAGTTCGAACTCGCCGACGAGAGCACCTACAACAGCGGTTTTGCCCTCGCTTCGGCGATCGCGCTGGCCGGTGTTGTCGCCGCGATCGTGCTGGCAGGACGGGAGAGCCGTGGGCTACGCTGGCTTGCCTATCTCGGCTTCGCCTTCGAACTCGCCATCATCTATGTCGTGACCCTGCAATCGATGCTCGATACGGCCGGTTTCTTCCTGGCCGCCGCGGTGCTGCTCGGCATCCTCGCGATCGTCATCATCCGCGTGGAAAAACGCATGAAGGGCCCAGACGCCAAGGGAGCCACGGCATGATCACCGGGAAAAGGCTTGTCATCTCGGCGCTGGTGCTGGCGCTCGTCCAGATAGGCTTCCTGAGCTGGATCATCGCCGGCCGGGCGGCGATCCTGCGCAACGGCAAGGAAGTGCTGCTGAAGATCGAACCCGTCGATCCGCGCGACCTCCTGCGCGGCGACTATATTATCCTGGGCTACGAGATTTCACGCATACCGGTGAAAATGATCGCCAACATTCCGCCCGACAAATTTTCAAGCGACGATACGTCGATTGTGGTGCGCCTGAAGAAGGGCGCCGACGGCTATTGGCAGCCGACGGCCGCCTGGTTCGGCAAGGCGCCAACGATGGCAACCGCCGACGAGGCCGATATTCTAGGCCACATCGCCGAAGGCTGGGACCTTCGCGGCGAAGAGGCGACCATCGCGCCGGACTATGGCATCGAGCGCTTCTATCTGCCGGAAGGCGAGGGGATGGCGATCCAGAACGACATGCGGGTGCGGCCATTCGGCATCCGTCTTGCGCTTGCCGGCGACGGCACCGCGCAGATCAAGGCGCTGGTCGACGGCGACAAGACGCTGTTCGAGGAACCACTCTACTAAGTCCCTTATTTCCGATGGTGCGAAGCATGCCAGTTAGCCTGTCGACGCGTGAAGACATCAACCTCGACACTGTCTTCCGCGTCGCCTGGAAGAAGGACACGGTGGAGATCAGCGAGAAGGCCTTGCAGCGCATCGCCGAATGCCGCGTCTCGTTTCTGAAGCTGATTGAATCCGATCCGCCACCGGTCATCTATGGCGTCACAACCGCCATGGGGGAATTGGCAAGCCGAAAGCTCGAACCTGACGAGCGTGATCGCCATGCGCGCATAAAGGCGTTTGCCGCCGCCACCTCGTTCGGCGATCCCTTGCCGGATCGCGTGGTCAGGGCGATCGTGCTTGCCCGTCTGACAAACTTCATCGAGGGCAACGCCGCCACCACGCCGCGCATCGCGCTTGCCGTGGCCGCGATGCTCGACGGTGGGCCGATGCCTGTCGTGCCGGCCTCCGGCCAGGGCGGCGCCGGTGAGATCCTGGCGCTCTATCCCTTGTTTGCAGAACTTTCGACGCGCTTCGACCTCGAGGTCAAGGAACGCGGCTCGCTCATCAACGGCTCGCCCTGCGCCGCCGCTTTGGTGGCCGACGCAGCGCTCGCGGGGCGCCGCCGCATCCGCATGGCGCAAAAAGTTTTCGCGCTGTCGATCGAAGCGTTTCGCGCGCCGCTCGAGCACTATGACGCGGCGCTCGACACGCTCTGGGGCGATGAGCATGAAACGGCTGCCCTGCAGGGATTGCGGGAGTTTCTGGTTGGCGCCGGCGATGGGCGACGCAACTATCAGGCGCCGGTCAGCTACCGCATCGTGCCGCCGTCCTCGGCCAGGCGCATCGTGCGCTGGCGACGGCCGAGCGGGCGGCCAATGTGTCGCTGGCCTCGATATCGGACAATCCCGTCTACATCCCGCCCGACGATGCAGATCGGCTCGGCCGCTGCATCTCGACCGGCGGCTATCACAATGCGATGGCAACGCCGGCGCTGGACGATCTGGCGGCGATATGGGCCGACATCTGCCTGCTCTGCGACCGCCACGCCTCGAAGCTTCTGAACGGCAAGGTGTCGCTGCTGCCGGATCTGCTGATGACCGGACGTCACTCAGCCGATAGCGATGGCCATGGCAATGTCGGCTATGTGCCGATGGCGATCACCGGCTATCTCGAGCAGGCCAAGCTGGCCGCACAGCGCACCTTCATTCCGGGCACGGAATCGGCTGGCGCGGGGCAGGACGACGTCGCCACGACGGCATTCTTCGCATGGACCAAGGAAGCGACCGCCGGCCGCTGCGTCGATGCCGCCATGGCGATGCTGGCAATGATCGCCTCGCAGGCGCTGCACGTCACCGAACGGACGCCGCCGCCGGCACTGCGTTCCTTCGTCGATCAAATCAGAGCTATCGTGCCGCCTGTCGGCGCCGATCGCGTGCTGGGACCGGAGCTTGCCAGGTTGGCGGAATGGTTCACTGAGAAAGTGTTCGAGGCGTAGAGATGCCGACAAGCTGTAGCCAGTGAAATTGGTGCGCCTGAACGGATGAAGTACGAACCTGAGAACACTCCTTCATCTAACGAACTTAGGGTGGCACGCCACCGAAGCTCGAAGAGCGAAGGGTGGTGCGGACGACGGGAATCGAACCCGTACGATCAGAGATCGAGGGATTTTAAGTCCCTTGCGTCTACCAATTCCGCCACGTCCGCAGGCCAGCCCTTTTCAGACGCCAGACACAGGCCGTCAAGTCGTGTTGTTGAGCGTTCGCCGAACGTGCAAACAGACCGGGCGGCTTGATGATACTGGCGCGATCACGGAATTATCGGCGCGGCGGGTAGTGGTAGGATGCCTTGTGGTGGATTTGATCCGCCAAGGCCGGCGCCTCTCAGGCCCAACCCATTCCCCCCGCCCACTGGGAGCGTCGGCCACCCTTCCATGAAGAGAGCCCCTCAAGTGGTCGCCTGGGCCGGCAGCGTCGCGATTGTGGGCCTGGTCAGAACTTGTAGCTCAAATTGATCCCGACCGTATTCAGCTTCACGTTCTGATCGCGATCGTTAAAGGGTTCTGCCACCTCGTAGTGCTCGGAGCCGAAATCATAGTAGCGATACTGCGCGCCGACGACGAACTTGTCGGTCAGCGCGTAGTCGACGCCGGCACCCACGGTCCAGCCGACATTCGTGCGCGTGCTGTCGAACGCCGGACCCGCGACTTGCGATGTTTCGATGCCGGCAAAGGCGACGCCGCCAATGCCGTAGACCAGCAGGCGGTCCATGGCGTAACCCGCCTTGGCGTTGACCGACCCGAACCACTTGATGTCGGTGCCGAATGTGCTTCCCAGCGCCGATACCGTCGTGCCGCCGACCGAGGAATAGTTGAGGTCCGCCTCGGCGCCGAGCACCGCCTGGTCGAATTGCCACAGGCCGGCGACGTGGCCGCCGACAAAACCGCCGTCAATGTCGGGCGCGATGGAAAACGGCGCACCTTCTGTCACCGATACATCGGATTGGCCCCAGCCATAGCCGGCCTGCAGACCAGCGTAATAGCCCGTCCAGTCGAATCCGGGCGCGGTCATCGGCACGTCGACCGCTGGGTCGGCTGCAAAAGCCGGCACGGCCAGAACGGCAAGGAAACCGGCACTAGCGACCATCAATCGACGCATCGAACTCCCCGAAATGACGGTTCAGAAAGATCCTCGTCAGAAGGATAACCGCATTCGCCGCAATCGCAATCCCCCTGTCGCCGTACAGAATCCTCTATTTGGCATCGATGAAGTCCAGCACAGCCTGGCTATATTCATCCGGCGCTTGCAGCATGGCGAAATGACTGGCGTTGGGCAGGACGATCAGCTTCGCACCTGGGATGGCGGAGGCGATATAGTCGGTGTGTTCGCGCTTGATCGCCTCATCGTGGTCGCCGGCAACGATCGCCGTCGGCGTGGTTATCTCGGCAAGCTGTTCCTTGCTCCACGCCGGCTCGCTCTCCCACATGTGGCTCATCTGCGCCACGAAGGCGTCATACTGGTCCGGTGTTTTCGACATCTTCTTGTAGTCGCGGCCGGAGCGGTCGATGTAGGCGGCAAAGGTCTTGTTGGTCATCACGCCCGGATCAAGGCCGTCGGCGGTTACGTTGGCGGCTTGCGCGAACAGCCTTGTCAGCCGCTCCGGATGATGCAGTGCGATGTCGATACCGATGATGCCGCCATCGCTCCAGCCGACAAGCGCGGTCTTGTCGATCTTCAGGTGGTCGAGCAGCGCCAGATAGTCCGACGCCATCAAGTCGTAGCCATAGGGCTGCTCGGTGCGGGTGGAGCGGCCGTGGCCACGGCTGTCGGCGACGATCACCTTGTGCGTCTTGGAAAGCGTGGCCACCTGGCTGGCCCAGATGTCGCCGTGGCCGAGGCCGCCATGGATGAGCAGCACCGGATCGCCCACGCCGAAAACGGCGTAGTACATCTGGATGCCGTTCACTGGCGCGTATCCGCTCTGATCGGGTTTGGGCATGGCCGCTGGTTCCGGCAAGGTCTGCCAACGCTCCTCGGCCACGGCAGAAGTGGTCGACGCTGCGAACAGGATAACGATGGCGAACGCTTTCCAAAAACGGGTCATGTCTTCCCTCATATGGTTCGGTTCGCGGTCAGCATCGCCTTCCAGCCGGATTAGTCAACAAGCTCGCCCTGACGCGGTATGTCGGACCGACGGCTCTGGCGGCGCCCGCCGACATTTGCGAGACTGGCGGCAACCGAGGAATCGCCCATGACGAAAGCAACGCCCGCAAAACCCAGACCTTGGACCGAGATGGCGACACATCTGGTCGATGTCGCCGTGGGGCGCAAACCCGCTGACCTGGTCGTGCGCAACGGCCGCTGGGTGAACGTTCATTCGGGCGAGATCATCGCCGGCACCGACATCGCCATTGCCGGCGGGCGCTTTGCCTATTGCGGGCCCAATGCCAGCCATGCAATCGGCCAGGGCACCAAGGTGGTCGATGCCGGCGGGCGTTATCTGGTGCCCGGCCTCTGCGACGCGCATATGCATGTCGAGAGCGGCATGGTGACGGTGACCGAGTTCTGCCGGGCCGTCATTCCGCACGGCACCACCTCGATGTTCATCGACCCGCACGAAATCGCCAATGTTCTGGGTCTGCCCGGCGTGCGGCTGATGCATGACGAAGCGGTCGCCATGCCCATCAACGTGCATGTCCAGATGCCGTCCTGCGTGCCTTCGGCGCCGGGGCTGGAACATGCCGGCGCCGAGCTGACGGTCGCCGATGTCGCGGAAGCGATGACCTGGGAGAACATTATCGGCCTGGGCGAAGTGATGAATTTCCCCGGCGTCGTCGCCAATGATCCGGTCATGTCGGGCGAGATCGCCGCGACTGTCAAGGCAGGCAAGACGGTCGGCGGCCACTATGCCTCGCGCGATCTCGGCCTGCCGTTCCACGGCTACGTCGCCGGCGGCCCCGAGGACGATCATGAGGGCACGCGCGCCGAGGACGCCATCGCCCGCGTGCGCCAGGGCATGAAGGCGATGCTGCGGCTGGGCTCGGCCTGGTACGACGTTGCCTCGCAGATCAAGGCGGTGACGGAGGGCGGAATCGACCCGCGCAACTTCGTCCTGTGCACCGACGACAGCCATTCCGGCACGCTGGTCCAGGAGGGCCATATGGACCGCGTGGTGCGCCACGCCATCCAACAGGGATTGAAGCCGGTGACGGCGATCCAGATGGCGACGCTCAACACCGCCCAGCATTTCAAACTGGAGCGCGAGATCGGCTCGATCGCGCCGGGCCGGCTGGCCGACCTGCTGATCGTCTCGGATCTCGCCGCAATGACCATCGACGAGGTCTATGCACGCGGCGTCAGGGTGGCCAAGGGCGGCAAGCTCGAAATCGACATTCCGGCCTATGATTACCCCCGGACGGCGAAGAACACCGTCAAGCTCGGCAAGAAGTTGAAGGGCGACGACTTCGATATCGCCGCCCCCAAGGGCGCCAACGAGGTTCGGGTGCGTGTCATCGGCGTCATCGAGAACCAGGCGCCGACGCGCGCGCTGGAGGCCGATCTGCCGGTCGAGGACGGGCTGGTCGCCATGGACCGCCGCAACGACATCTGCCAGATCGCGCTGGTCGAGCGTCACAGGGGCACGGGCGGCGTCACCAACGCCTTCGTTTCGGGCTTCGGCTATATGGGCGACTGCGCCATGGCGTCCAGCGTGGCGCATGACGCCCACCACATCATCTGCGTCGGCACCAACAAGCAGGACATGGCGCTGGCGGTAAACCGTCTGGGCGCGGTCGGTGGCGGCGTCGTGCTGTTCTCCAAGGGCAAGGAACTGGCGCTGGTCGAAATGCCGATCGCAGGCCTGATGTCGGACGAACGGGCGGAAATCGTCGCGGCCAAGGCCGAGAAGCTCACCGAGGCGATGCGCAAGATGGGCTGTTCGCTGAACAACGCCTACATGCAGCACTCGCTGCTGGCGCTGGTCGTCATTCCGGAGCTCAGGATCTCCGACGTCGGCCTGATCGATGTGACGACATTCCAGAAGGTCGATCTGTTCGTCTAGGATTGTTGATATTCAGGCCATGCCGGCCTGCAAGTAGCGATTTTCTGCGCTTCCGGTGCTCACGTACTTAAGTACGCTCCGCTCCGGTTCTCGAAAACCACCACTTTCGGCTCGGCCTGACCCGAATCTCAACAATCCTAGCGCCAATGCCGCCCGCTGGCTCACCCGCCGGTGGCGATGGTCAGCACCTTGAACGGCGTGGTGATGACGATCTCTGCGACCGAGCCGACGGCCTTGCCGAGGCCCTGGCCGAGATTGTTGAGCTGTGTCGGGTCGGGTTCGTCCGAGGCGAGGCCCGCCGGCGCCCGCAGCCGGTCGCCGAGCAGTTGCACCAGCATCGGGTTGTCGGCGAATTTGGCGTGGTTGAGGCGGTCGCCGCCCTTGGCCTGGGAAAGATCGACCACCGACACGCCATAGCTGGCGAGGTCTGCAGCGTTGCCGTAGTCGCCGACGCGCGGCTTGTCGCCCGAGATCAGGGACGAGAGCTTGAGAGCCCGGTCATCCGCAGAGAGCAGGATGGCGAACGGCTTGTCGGGTTTGCCGTAGCGGATCATCTGCTTCTTGAAGACGTCGACATCGATGTCGGGCGAGGCCAGGATGACATAGCCCAGCTTGCCGCCGAGATCCCGGTCGCCGGTGATGGCAAGCTGGCGCAGCGCCTCCATGGTCACCCAGGTTCCCATCGAATGGGCGATGATGTCGATGCTCTTGACCTTTGTCTTGGCCAGCATCCGGAGCGTCGCCTCGAGGTCGTCGCGCGCTGCGTTGGCGCTTTCCTTGTCGTAGATATAACCCGTGGTCTTGCCGCTCGAAGCCCAGGAGAACAGCACCGGGGTGCCGGGATATTTGGTGTCGTGGGCGATCTGCGTCAGCCGGTAGATGCCGTCGTCAAAACCGTTGTTGAAGCCGTGCACGAAAACCAGCGCACGGTCGCCGCGCATGGAAATGTCGGCGCCGACCGCTTTGGCGAACTGGGGCGCGCCCTCATAGAAAGTGACGTCCTTGGCGGTAAAATCCTTGGCAGGATTGCTGTTTGCCGATCCCTTGGCCCGCTCGATGGCGCCGACCTGATGGCTTTTGGGAACGGTGACGTCGACACGGGCAAAGCTGGTGGTCAGCGAGCGATCGCCGTCGTAAACCTGTCGCGGCTCTTTTGTTGCCCTCTGGCGGGTGGTGGCGACGAAGATTTCATGCGTGGCCGCGATGTCGGATGCGGGCACCGAGACCGTCGTCCTGTTGAGCAGGTCGTGCGTTTTCCCGCCAGCGCAGCCGGTGACAGCGAGCGCCAATGCAACGACGAGGTAGCTCTTCGAACGCACGGTCACACGCAGGCTCCCGCAAAAGGGGACGTCAAACGCGTGACGTCGCTGGCTATTCCGATAAGGCCAGAGACCGGCGCGGTCCAGTTCAAAGTGAATCCATACGTCCGCGATGCCGGGCAGGCATGGCCGCGAGACCGCACCTATTGGCCAAGCAGGCTGATGCGGTCAGTGACATCACGGTCGCTGGCAAAGCCGTCATCCTCGCGCAGCCGCTGGCCGATCATCTTCACCAGCGTCGGATTGTCGGCGAACTTCGTATGGTTGAAGCTATCCGATCCCTTGACCTTGGACAGGTCGACGACCGTCACGCCATAAGAGGCAAGATCGGCGGCATCCTTGTAGTCGCCGACACGCGGCCGCGAACCGGCGATCAGGCCGGAGAGCCGCAGCGCACGGTCGTCGTCCGACAACAGCAGGATGAACGGCTTGTCGGGCTTGCCATAGCGCCGCATCTGGCTCTTGAACACGTCGACATCGATGTCGGGCGAGGCCAGCACCACGTCGCCGAGCTTACCGCCGAGATCGCGATCGCCGGTGATGGCCATCTGGCGCAGCGTTTCCATGGTGACCCAGGTTCCGAGCGAATGTGCGACGATGTCGATGCGCCGCGCGCCGGACTGCTCCAGCATCCTGAGCGTCACCTCCAACTGGTCGCGGGCAGCGCTGGCGCTTTCCTTGTCGTAGACATAGTCGGTGGTCCTGGCGCCCGATGCCCAGGAAAACAGCACTGGCGTGCCGGGATAGCCGGAATCATGGACGATCTGGGTCAGGCGATAGACGGCGGCATCGAAGCCGGTGTTGTAGCCATGCACGAAGACCATGACGCGGCCGCCGCGCGCCGCGATGTCGGCGTTGAGCGCGCTGGAGAATTTCGGCTGCGTGTCGTAGCCGACGACCTCGGAAGCCATGAAATACTTGGCCGGGTCGTCCGACTTGCCGCGCGAGCGGCGCTCGATCTGGCCGGTCTTGTGAAGCCCCGGAACGGTGACGTTGACGCGGGCATAGTTCAGCGTCGCCGACCGTTCGCCGTCGAAAACCTTGTTGGGATCGTCGGATTTCTTGCGCGTCGTGGCGATGAAGATCGAGTGGTTGCCGGCGATCTCCGTCACCGGCGCGGACACCATGGCGCTGCCAAGCAATTCCTGTGTTTGCTGGCCGGCGCAGCCGGCGACGAACAAGGCCAGGACAACGGTAAAAATCTTCTTCAAAGGCACGCCTGAATTTCCAACTCCGGCCGAAAGGCCTGTCTATCCTCACGATACCTCCCGGACAGGCAGAGTGCGGCAGAACTAAGTCCTGTCGAGTCGAAATGTGGTCGGCGCCCCGCTGCGGCCATCGCAGTGTTGCGCGAAAGCCAAAATGGCGGGAAACGCCTGCGTGATGTGCGCAATGAGCGGCGTCGCCGCTGGCCCTCCAATCCCCGCGGAGATAGCGATTTCATACCGCCCGATGCGAGGGGGCATGAGAATGCACCCGCAAGTAGCTGAAAATATTTCGCAAAATTTCCGCCCGGAAGGACGTAAATGATGGACGATGGCGCTGGGGAGCCGGATATGTGATAGGCGGGCTCGCGCCGCACCTGGTCATGGCGCTCAACAACCGAACGTTCGCGACCCGATTAATGATAGAGATCCGCGGACAGCATGCAACGCAAGGTGATTTTCCCCAGGGGTGGTTTCCGATGAACAGTTTCTCTTCCCGCGTTGCTGCCGCTGCCGCCGCGATCCGCCAGATCTTCCCTGAAACGCCGCTACAGGAAAACGACTATCTGTCGAAAAAGACCGGTGCGCGGGTGCTGTTGAAGCGCGAGGATCTGTCGCCGGTCCGCTCCTACAAGATCCGCGGCGCCTTCAATTTCTTCCGCAAGACACTGGCGGCCGGCAACGAGGCCGAACTGTTCGTCTGCGCGTCCGCCGGCAACCACGCGCAGGGCTTTGCTTTCGTCTGCCGCCATTTCGGCAGGCGAGGCGTCGTGTTCATGCCGGTGACGACGCCGCAGCAGAAGATCGACAAGACCAGGCTGTTCGGCGGCGATTTCATCGAGATCAGACTGGTCGGCGATTTCTTCGACGATTGCTATCGCGCTGCCCTGGAATTCACCGACAGTTCCGGCGCCCATATGGTGCCGCCTTTCGATCACAAGGACATCATCGAGGGCCAGGCAACCGTCGCCTACGAGATCGCGGACCAGATGCCGGGCGCCCGCATGCCCGATATCGTCATGCTGCCGGTCGGCGGTGGCGGACTTGCCGCGGGCGTCACCCACTATTTCGCCGATCAGGGCAGGGAAGCACGCTTCGTCTTCTGCGAACCGGCAGGCGCGCCGAGCCTGCGCGAGAGCCTCGCTGCGGGAAAACGGCTCAAACTCGCCAAGGTCGACAATTTCGTCGATGGCGCGGCGGTGGCAGAGATCGGCCGCGAGCCGTTGCGGCATCTCAAGGATTTTCCGGCCGACACGGTGCGGCTGATCCCGGAAAACCGGCTCTGCGCCACCATGATCGAGATGCTCAACGTCGAAGGCGTCGTGCTGGAGCCGGCCGGCGCGCTGGCGATCGATGCGCTCAAGGATTTCTCCAGGAAGGAGATCAGGGGCAAGACCATCGTTGCCGTGGTTTCGGGCGGCAATTTTGACTTCGAGCGGCTGCCGGACGTCAAGGAGCGGGCGCTGCGCTTCGAGGGGCTGAAGAAGTACTTCATCATCCGCTTTCCGCAACGACCGGGCGCGCTACGCGACTTCCTCGAATTGCTCGGTCCCGACGACGATATCGCCCGCTTCGAATATTTGAAGAAATCGGCACGCAATTTCGGTTCGGTGCTGATCGGCATCGAAACCAAGGACCGTCGCAATTTCGACCTGCTCAAGGCGAATTTCGAGGCCGAGGGCGTCCAGTATCAGGACATCACCGACAACGAGACACTGGCCGGGTTCATCATATGAGCGATCGAATGGTTGATCCGGGAAAAATCTTCGTCGCGCTGTTTTCCGGCATCAATGTCGGCGGCAACCGCATCGTCAAGATGGCGGAGCTGCGGTCGTTCTTCGAGGGCCTCGGCTTTTCCGACGTCGCCACCTACGTGCAGAGCGGCAATGCCGTGTTCCGGGCGAAGAAAGGCGACGCGGCGGCACTGGCGAACCTGCTCGAAGCAGCCTTCGAGACGAAATGGGGGTTCCATTCGCGCATCATGGTGCGCGATCTCTCCTGGTTCGAGAAGCTGGTGCGCGAAAATCCCTATCCGGAAATTGCCGCGGACCACACGAAGCTGCACGCCTATGTGCTGGAACGCGAGCCGACCGCCGATGAGGTGGCGCGGCTGACCGAAAAGTGCACCGGCCCCGAACGCTTCGAGATCAAGGGCGATGTGCTCTACCTCAGCGCACCGAATGGGCTGGGCAAATCGGTGTTTGCCGGGCTGATCCCGCGCACGCTGAAAGTGCCGGGTACCGCGCGCAATTGGCGCTCGGTGCAGGCGCTGCTGGAGATGGCCGCACACGCCGGTGAGAAGTAGTTGGCCGGCTAGGCGGAAGTTGGTTTCCAGTCGAAGGTCAGTTCTTCGCGGAAAGCAAAGCGCTTGATGTGATCGGCGACAACGCTTTCCAGGCGCTCGATCGATCCTGCTTCGTCAGTCGACACCGTGATATGCAGCGCTGCGGCATCGGCAGCCATGACGGTACGGCCCATTGAGAGATCGATGGTGCCATGGGTGGGATCGAACTCGACCGGGAATTTGTGTGCCCAGTGCTTGCACAACTGCTGCAGGTAGCGGCTGGCATGTTCGGTGGCGACGTCGGCATGGCTGGTCGGCATGAATTCTCCTGGGCAAGCGCCCTTTTGCATGGCTGGGCGCCGGCCCAAGCCTGGCGCCTCAGCCAGACAGATAGGCGCCGCCCCTGAAAAACCAAACGGTAGCGGGGCCGTCAGCCTGGCATTGTCCGCTCAAGACAGCGTGATCGGCTACCAGCTTCCGGTGTTCGCCATCGAAGCCCAAGGCTCGGCCTTGGCCTTGGCCGGGCCTTTCTGCAAAAGCTCGATCGAGATGCCGTCCGGCGACTTGACGAAAGCCATGTTGCCGTCGCGCGGCGGCCGGTTGATGATGACGCCATTGTCCATCAGATGCTGGCAGGTGGCGTAGATGTCGTCGACCTCATAAGCGAGGTGGCCGAAATTGCGCCCGCCCTTGTAGTCTTCGGGATCCCAATTGTAGGTCAGTTCGACCAGCGGTGCCTTTTCATTGATGCCGCTCTCCTCGTCTTCCGGTGCGGCGAGGAAGATCAGCGTGAAGCGGCCCTGCTCGTTTTCGTAGCGGCGCACTTCCTTGAGGCCGAGCTTATTGCAGTAGAAGTCGAGCGAGGCATTGACGTCGGCGACGCGGATCATGGTGTGCAGATAGCGCATGTGATTTCCTCGATAAATTGCGTTGCGGCGCAACATAGGGTCGGCCCTGTCAAAGGGCAATCGTGCGGCGGTGCGCAATGCCGGCAAAGAACAAATCCGGTATTGCCCCAATGAACCGTGAAAAAAGGCACGGCAGGTCTTGCACACACCGGAAGCCGCAGTGTTAATCTGTTGGCAAGAATCAGTTGCGGTGTTCTTGAAAAGAGGGGGCATTCTTATGGGGGAAAAGGCCTCTTTCATGGGGCGGGACGGAACCCTTGGCGACGCCTTGCAGCGTGACGAAGGCGGCGACGCTTCTGATCTGCTCGAAGTAGCCGGCGCTATCAAGTGGTTCGATGTGGCCAAGGGTTATGGTTTCATCCTCCCGGATGACGGCATCTCGGGCGACATCCTCCTCCATGTGACATGTCTTCGAAGAGACGGCTTTCAGACGGCCCTGGAAGGCGCGCGTGTGGTCTGCCTCGTCAAGCATGGCGAGCGCGGATTGCAGGCCTTCCGTGTGCTCTCCATGGATGTCACCACCGCGGTCCACCCGGCCGAGATGCAGGAGCAGCGCACCCATGTCGCGGTGACGCCGGAGAGCGGTCTCGAACGCGCCTTGGTGAAATGGTTCAACCGCACCAAGGGGTTTGGTTTTCTCACCCGCGGCGAGGGTACCGAGGATATCTTCGTCCATATGGAGACCTTGCGCCGTTACGGTGTCACCGAGCTTCGGCCCGGACAGGTTGTGCTGGTTCGTTTCGGGCGCGGCGACAAAGGCCTTATGGCCGCCGAAATTCACCCCGATATGGGGACCTTGCCGGTCTCGCACTAGGGCGTTTCCGGCCGAGGATCTCGAATGGCTTACAGGAACTGGCTGACCGCGGGCGCGATGTGCGCGATTGCCTTCATCGCCGCCGCCGGTGGTTACTTCTATTCCGAAAAGCCGACCTCGGCGGACAGCCGGGCGATGATCCTTCCGGCCGATCCGGCGCCATTGGTCGTGGTGACGAAAGGCGGTGACCGCTCTTTCTCCATCGAAGTCGCCGACACCGCCGCGGAGCGCGAGGCTGGCTTGATGTATCGCCAGGACATGGCGGACAACCACGGCATGCTGTTCGTCTTCGAGGTCCAGCAGCAGGTTGGCTTCTGGATGCACAACACCCCGATGCCGCTTGATCTGATTTTTGTCGGCCAGGATGGCAAGATCCGGGCGGTCAAGCACGGCGAGCCGCAATCAGACGCCGTCATTTCGCCTGGTGTACCGGTGCGCTTCGTGCTCGAGCTCAAGGCCGGCACTGCCGCCAGGAACGGCATCGAGTATGGCGACCTTTTGCGCCATCCGGCGGTGGGCACGGTGTCCGGCCCGAGCATGCCGCCCGCCGACAATGGCGATGCACCAAATGGCGGTGGCGGTTGAGTGCGCAAGCGGGGTCGCTGATGCAGTTTTTCACCCATGACGGCTTCGATCTTGCTTTCCTCGAGCGCCAGCCGGAATCGGGCGAGGGCGATCCGGTGCTGATGATCCACGGCTTCGCTTCGAGCCACTATGTCAACTGGGTGTCGCCCGGCTGGTTCAAGACGCTGAACGATGCCGGTTACCGCGCCATCGCCTTTGACAATCGCGGCCACGGCGCGTCGTCCAAGAGCTATGATGAGGCGGACTATACGCCGGTCAAGATGGCCTCCGATGCCACTGCCTTGCTCGACCATCTCGGCATCGAGCGCGCCCACGTCATGGGTTATTCGATGGGCGCGCGCATCGCGGCGTTCATGGCGCTGTCCGATCCGGACAAGGTGGCGACGCTGGTCTTCGGCGGCCTCGGCATCGGCATGATCGACGGTGTCGGCGATTGGGATCCGATTGCCGACGCGCTGCTTGCCGAAGATCCGGCCGCGACCAGCCATCCGCGCGGCCGGTCGTTTCGCGCCTTCGCCGACCAGACCCGCAGCGATCGCCGTGCCTTGGCGGCTTGCATCGCCAAATCGCGCGAATTGCTGAGCGAGCAGGATGTTGCCCGCATCGCCCAGCCGACGCTGGTCGCCGTCGGAACGACCGACGACATAGGCGGCTCGCCCGATGAGCTTGCAGCGTTGATGCCGAACGCCAGCGCTTTTCATATCGAGGGCCGGGACCATATGCTGGCCGTCGGGGACAAGACCTTCAAGCAGCGCGTGCTGGAGTTCTATGCCGAAAATCCGCTCTGAGCGGAGGGCCAGGGCAGCGAGAAGCAGTGCCGTAGTCGGGGACGAGGCTGCTTGGCATCGTGATAGGCGCCTATCCTGATTGTCCTTAGCCGTTTGCAAGGGCCGCCAGCGATCGCGCGATGTTTTCCCGGGCCTGCGGTTCGAAGCGCTGGCGAAACTCTTGCGTGTGGAAGATATGCGGGCGGGCGAGGAAACTCTTCAAGACCGCACTGCGTCCGGCTCGCCACATCGGCTCCTCCACCCAGTGGTACTCGCGCCGCACGGCGCGCTCATAGGCGTCGAAGGCGTCCGGTGCGGCACCCAGGATCGACAGGTCCATATCCAGGAAAAGACTTGCGTCCCGTGTGGCCGTCGCGTCGTCGAACGGCGGGACCTGGTGCGTGTTGGTGGCGACGATCATTGCCGAGATGCGGTTGATACGTGAAGGATCTGCGCGGCCCGCCAGCTTTTTTTCGGCAAGGGCGGCACTTTGCGCCTCATTGTCCTTGGCCTTGCTGTCATAGACGGCATCGTGGAACCAGATCGCCGCTTCGATCGCCTCGGGATCGGCCAGCAACCTTCGATAGTCGCCAGCCAGCGCCAGCATCGCCTCGATATGGGCAAGGTTGTGGTAGTGGCGGCCCTGTGCCCGGTAGAGTGCTGAGAGCTCGCTTTTCAGCGCGTCGTCGATCAAGGGTTCGTTTTCCATGGCTGCTTGAATTCCCGCGAACCAAATCCATTTGACAAAGCACTAAGGAAAATTGAGTTCAATCGTGCTATGATCTGGCTTATATGTGCGGCCGGGCAGCAGGCAAGCACAACAGGCAAGCCAGGCAGGACGCAGGACGAGACGGCGATGAACAGCATCAGCATTTCCCGACACAGCGCATTGAAGCCGGTCGATCCGATCTGGCGTTCGATCCGCGACGAGGCCATGGAGGCTGTCAACCGCGACCCGCTGCTCGCTGCATTCCTCTATTCGACCATCCTCAACCAGGACAGCCTGGAAGAAGCAGTCATTCATCGGCTGGCCGAGCGGCTGGCGCACCAGGACATCGGCTCCGATCTCATCCGCCAGACCTTCAAGTCCATGCTGGCCGACGACAAGGAGTGGCCGACGACGGTGCGTGTCGACATCCAGGCCTATTACGATCGCGATCCGGCTTGCGACCGCTTCATCATGCCGGTGCTCTATTTCAAGGGGTTTCACGCCATCCAGACCCATCGGCTGGCGCATTGGCTGTGGAACCAGGGGCGCAAGGATTTCGCGCTCTATCTGCAGAGCCGCTCGTCCTCGGTCTTCCAGACCGACATCAACCCGGCCGCCCGCATTGGCAAGGGCATCTTCATCGACCACGCAACCGGCCTCGTGGTCGGCGAGACGGCGGTCATCGAGGATGACGTGTCGATCCTGCATGGCGTGACGCTGGGCGGCACCGGCAAGGCCGGCGGCGACCGCCACCCCAAGATCCGCTACGGCGTGCTGATCGGCGCCGGCGCCAAGATACTCGGCAACATCGAAATCGGCCATTGCTCGAAGATAGCGGCCGGCTCGGTGGTGCTGTCGCCTGTGCCGCACAACAAGACGGTTGCCGGCGTGCCGGCCCGCGTCGTCGGCGAGACCGGCTGCGATCAGCCGTCGCGCCAGATGGACCAGCTTTTGCCGTCGCAGACGATGGATCAGGTCGTCAGTTTCGACATCTGATCGTCATATGTCCGCTGCCTGAGGCCGTGGGCAGACATGGGCGATTGTTCTCGCCCAAGGTCTTTTGAGATTCAGGTCAGGCCGAGCCGAAAATGGTGGGTTCCGAGAACCGGAGCGGAGCGTACGTTTGGGTACGTGAGCACAGTTCTACCGCGACGCGGTAGAACGGGGAAGCGCAGGAAACCGCCATTTGCAGGCCGGCCTCACGTGAATATCAACAGACCTTAATCAGGCCGCTTGCCTTTACATCGCCATTGTCGACGTGCCAGAAGCGCGTTCGAACGAGCAAGCCCGATGATCGGAGAAGACTGTTGAAGCCGGACGAAATCAGAAAGCTGGACGCCTATTTCAAGCGCGTCTTCCAAAACCCCAGGCTCGAGGTCAAGGCGCGGCCGCGCAAGGACGATTCGGCCGAGGTCTATGTCGGCGACGAATTCCTCGGCATCGTCTTCAAGGACGAGGACGACGGCGACTACAATTTTTCGATGGCGATTCTCGACATCGATCTGGCCTGAGCCAGAAAATCTTGCGGTCGGCCGGCTTCATGGAGCCGGCCAGCCGGGTTCCCTTGAAGCGTTCTTAACGTCCCGCCTTCAGAACGCGCCCGGCTTCAGTGGCGATTGCCGCATCGAGCGCCTGCCAATCGCCCAGAAACTCCCTTGGGAAGCGATAGGTGAGGCTGAGTTCGTCGCCGACCTGGATGTCGCGCTCGCAAGGCGCCAGCGATTGGTCGGCACTCGGCCCGCTCAGGCAACGGGCCACGAACGGCTCCTTGCCGGGGCGATTGCCGACAACCAGCACCTCGTTCAGATAGCCTGATTTCTCGTTGAAACCATAAATCATCGTGCCGCCAGGCCCGGCAGTGCCGGGTCGGGTGATCAGCGCGCTGTAGATCGGCGCGAAGCGGCCGCTCATGTCACGCGACATCATCTGCTGTTCGAAGGACAGGAAGACGATGCTTTTGGCTGTCCCCGTATGGTTGAAATCATCTCGCGCGGCCTCGCTGTAGCCGTCCATCTGGGGATAGCGCAGATAGAGGTCGAGCCGCGAGGCGATGCCGTCGCGCCGGGCCTGGGCGAAACGGATGGCATTGGCCGGGACCGTGATGACATTGTTGCCGATCACCACCTGGTGGGCCGTTGCGTCGTCGGTGTATCCGGCCATGGCGATCGAATGGCCGAACCATTTGCCGGCAAGGCTGATCGCCACCGACAACAGGGCGAGCGCCGCGAACCCGTAGAGCACCCGCTTCATCAGCGTGGAATCGACCACGGTGAGTTCGTTGGCGAGCGCTGCCTGCTTCATCTCAGTCCTCGGATCTCGGGCCGCCCGTCCGCCTCCAGTGTCCCCGGGCGGCACACATCGCACGGCATGGCTCTTGCAGCCTGCATGGAACGACTGTGCAATTTCATGGTAAATGGAAAGTTAAGATGGGACCGCTGGAACTCACACTCTTTGCTTTTGCCGTCGGGTTGACGGCCTGCGGGCTGGCCGGATCGGCCATGGAACTGGTGTCGGGCCGCAAGGTCGCCTTCACCGAACCCTATGTGTCGCCGTCACATGTCTTGCGCTCGCTGCTCGCCACGGCCTGTGCGGGACCGTTCATGCTGGTCAACGACGCCATCGATGCCCGGCGTCAGCGCCGCATTTCAACGTTGGCGCTGATGTCCTGCGGCTGCACGGCAATTGCGTGGACCTTGGCGCTGGGCGTCGTCGTGCTTGCCATTGCCTCATGGTCGGTCCGTCTCCTAGGGTCCGAGCTGCCAGCTTGAGACGATTCGGAGACCAGAAATGCCGCTTTATGCGATCGATGGAACAGAGCCCAGCTTCGCCGATGCGGACTCGAACTGGATCGCGCCCGATGCGACGCTGATCGGCGACGTCAGGGTCGGACGCAATGCCGGCTTCTGGTTCGGCGCCGTCATCCGCGGCGACAATGAGCCCATCGTCATCGGTGCCGACACCAACGTGCAGGAACATACGGTCATGCACACCGATCCCGGTTTCCCGCTGACGATCGGCGAAGGCTGCACGATCGGCCACCGCGCCTTGCTGCATGGCTGCACGATCGGCGACAACAGCCTGATCGGCATGGGCGCCATCGTGCTGAACGGCGCGAAAATCGGCAGGAATTGCCTGGTCGGCGCCGGTGCGCTGGTTACCGAGGGCAAGGAATTCCCGGACAATTCGCTGATCGTCGGCTCGCCCGCCAAGGCGATCAGGGTGCTGGACGACGCGGCCGTGGCAAGGTTGCGCGGCTCGGCGGCGCATTATGTCGCCAACGGCAAGCGCTTCAAGGCGGGGTTGAAGAAGGTTTGAGGCTAGCCTGGCATTTGCTGGTTTCTTAGCGCCTCAACTCACTGTTCGTCAGTTGCGCCCAGCCATCGCATCGCGCAGCAAGGAAGCACCGCCTTCAAAGCCGGCAATCTCGGCTTCCTCGATCGCGGTCCTGTAGTCATCGATGCGGGTTTCGAGCGCCGGGTCGGCGCCCGCCGCCAAAAGCAGACGGATCGCATCGACACTGCGGATGGCCACCGAATAGTGCAGCGGAGTCCAGTCGTTGACGCCCCGCATGTTGGGGTCGGCGCCAGCTTCGATCAGCACCCGCACGATGTCCAGCCTATTGGCGCGATCGGTGGACAGCGCCGCAATGATGGACGGAAACCCGCCATGATCCTGATAATTCGGATCCGAGCCCGCATCCAGCAAGGTCGAGATGAAGCCGACGGGACTCCAATAGATCGCATATTCCAGCGGATGCCCAAGGCCGAACTCAAACGGCATGCGCTCGTCGAACCAGCGCGAAGAGCCGCCCAAGGCTAGACCGAGGCCGTCGAAGTCGCCGGCCTTGAAGGCATCGTCGATCGCCTTGAAGAGGCGATGACGCTCGCATCGATCTTCCGGGATTTCCAACATCGCCGTGTTCCAGAAGGCGAAAACCAACGGCCTATATTGCCCCGATCCCCTGCGCGTGGAAAGGCGGTCGTCCGATGCGTCCAGTAGGTCGACGATGCGCATAACATTTCACGGATTGCTGATATAAGTCATCGCTGAATAATAATCTGCATCGCGGAGGTAGCTTTCCGGCATGCCATTCCAGCTCAGTGAGCAAACGCAGCAAATTCTTTCGCTAATTTGCATTCTGTTAGCTGGCGTCTTCATTGGTATGGCCTTGGAACGTCTCCTATCGAGGAAACGGAGGCAGGCATGGAGGGAGAGCAATAGCAGGCGCTGGGCGAGAGAGCGCAGAGGGGGCGACATTCTTAGCGGCCTATGGGTTGCCCCGAAGCCTGTTTCCGCGCCACCGAAACCGATTGATCCTGCTGACCAGTTGCGGATCGTCATGGGTGCGAGCTTCACTATTCAACCGCTCCTCAACAGGAGTGAAGTGCGCGTCTTCAAGGAACTTGATCGCATGGTGATCAGCTGCAATCCGGGATGGCAGGTGATGGCCCAAGTGTCACTGGGCGAAATTTTGCGCAGCGCGAACGCTGACGCCTACAGCTGCATCAACTCGAAACGAGTGGACCTTCTTCTTGTGGACGAGACTTGTCTGCCTCGACATGCGCTCGAATACCAAGGCCATGCGCATCACCAAGGCACAGCAGCAGCACGTGATGCGGTCAAAAAGGAAGCGCTGCGACGTGCTGGCATCAGTTACCATGAGATCGTCGGCGGTCACACGACACCTTCGGAACTCAGGCGACTGGTTGAGAGGCTGGTGGACAAGCCCACCGCACCGCAATAGCTGACCTTTTGCAACGCAGATTTCTCGGAACCTGATTGGTTTTCGAACGGCCATAGCCAGAAATGGCGGAGCCGGCCCGGGGACGGGGCCGGCTCCTTTCACCCGGTCGTTGGGGACGGGGAGGGTGGGGACTCGACCGGGTTTCTCCTGAAGCGCCTCGCATTCACGCGGCGCGCTTGAGCTCTGTTTTAGCGGACGCTGGCGACCGCGTCGGAGCGGCCGTCATTGATCGTCACCCAAACGCCGGAATTCTGGTCCGACTGGCGCTTGAGATAGGTGTAGTCGGTGTCCGTCCAGGACAGGACCTTGGTCTCAAGATTGTCGAGGATGAATTCTCCGAGGCTGGTGCGCACGGTCAGCACCGCGTGGCCGTCGCCATTCGGCTGGCGCGCCACCGTCATCAGCAGATTGCCGGCGGGGACGCCCGCATCCATCAACTCGCGGCGCTTTTCCAGCGCGTAATCCTCGCAATCGCCATAGCCATTGGCCGGATAGGCCCAATATTCCTCGACACCGTAGTTTTCCATGTCGGTGCGCGGCTTGATGCGGGTGTTGACCGAATTGTTGATGTTGACGATCGTCGCCCACAGCTTGCGGGTCAGTTCGACCGGCGCACCCCTGGGGGTCCGTTCGCTGCATTCGCCGGGAATGCGCTGGCAGAACTCATAGTGACCAACAGGCTGGGTGGTGCGTCCACCGGTGTGCATATAGGCCGGTCCCGCGGCATATGCTGATCCCCAAGCGGAAAGCTGCATCGCCATTGCCGCCAGCAACAGCTTGCCCCTCGTTTTCTTCATTGTTGTAGTCTCCCCGTTCGAAGGAGACATTGCCACGTGTGGATTTATTTGACGCAAAAGCGCGAAGTAGATATTGAGTAAAACTCCAATAGAATAAACGTAAAATTTGAATCATTTGAGTATTAATTCGTTTGGATCTGAAGGCTCCCACCTCGGGCGCGGAGCGCTCCCAGAAACAAGCTCCCAGAAACAAAAAACCGGCCGCAAGGGCCGGTTCCTGGAATGTTGCTGTCGGGCCTGCTCAGGCGCGTGGCGTGTTGAATTCGGAATCAAGCGTTTCGGGACGCTGGATCACAGCGAATTCGATGGCGACGCCATCCTCGAAATGACGCACGACCTGCCCGCGCATGGTGCCAAGCATGACCTGGATGCCGATCGCCGGTTTGACGTCGATTTCGACAGCGGCGCCGGAGAGCGAAAGGTCGATGATGCGGCACTGGTACTGGCGGCCGTCGGTGAGCTGCAGCACGCTTGTCGGATTGCGCGGTGCGACGCGCTCGTGGCGGCGATCTTCCGGCAGGTCGAGTTCATGCTTGTTGGCCAGCCAGGTCAATTGCGCGGCCAGCTTGTCCTTCTTGCGATCCGATGCAATGACGGTCATCGCGAAACCGTCCTGCAGGGTGCGTGTGACGACGCCTTCGATGCGGCCGATATGATCGATGTAGGCGATGATTTTTTCGCCGGGCATGCCGATGCGGTCGGTGCGAAACGCAACATTGCCCGGTGACATGTCGACGACCTGGCAGGGATGTTCGGTGCGGTCTTCCAGCATGAAGCGTCCGTAAATTTTAACCCGGACGCGCTGAAAGTTTCGCCTTTCAGCTTGGGACGGCGCATAGTCGACCGCCGCTGACCTCATGACTGCCTACACCCCGTTTGGCATCCCGCGCGCCGATGCGAGGAACTTCATCACAGAAGTACAACAAAGCGGGTTAACAAAGGGGAAAAGCGGGCGCTCCAGCGTTTTCCTTTTTGCAGGCCGTGGTGCCAAAACCGCCGCGCAGTTTTGGGCGACGTGCATCAGGTCTCAAAAAACAGCGGACTATTCCTCGCGCCCGCCATCGAAGACGACGAGATGACGGATGCGACGCACCCGGCCGAGCGCCGAGATCGTCTCGGGTGCCCCAAGTTCATCGGGAACAAGCGAGGGAACATCGATCGCCGGGCGATTGTTCAGAAGCTCCTTCTCCGGATCTATGACGCGGATTGAATCGATCAACGCATCGGTGATCGGATCGGCACCCAGCCAGAAGGGTTTCTCCACGGCGCTGATGACGCCCAGGCAGCGCGGATTTTCGACGCCGCCGTCCAGCGGCAGGGCAAGCAGTTCGAACTTATTGGAGCGCCCGTTGCGGCTGAAGCCCTCATAGCTGATGAGCACGACCGATTTCTGCTCGAACACGCCATGGATCAGGCGCGAGACGAGCCGCTGGTCCTTCTCGCGCCACAGCGATGGAAAGGAAAACCCCTTGAGCTCGCGGCCGTAGCAGGCGCAAAGCCTTGTGCCGGCCAGCCGGAATACGGCCTGTCCGCGCGTGTCACGTTCCAGGATAAAGGTGTCGGCCAGCAGCGACTTGATGTCGGCCGGTTCGACCTCCGAACGCTTCGGGGCGGGGCGTCCATCACGCAGGCGGTTCCAATATTGGAACAGCGTGATCGATCCATTCTGGTTCATGCTATGCTGCTCCGCGCAATCTGTCGTCTGATGTCCCATCGGTGAACAGAAGGGCGCCCTCCGAGGACCTACATGCGTTGCGGAGCAGGAAGCGTGCCAGCGTCGTTAACACTTGTTCACGGGTCGGGGTCGTTAAGGTTAACAAGTGGTTTACGTTGCGTCTGAGCCAGCCCCGTGGCACACAAAAACCACTCCAGAAGCGGTCGTTTCGCGACGATCGGCAGCACTTCAGTCAGAGTTTTAGGGGAGCAGGGGGCTCGACCGGCCGTTCAAGGGAAACCTTGAACGGCTTCTTTTTTGATTCGCGCCAGATGATTCGCGGTTTGCTGTTCGGTCCGCGTTAATCTAGATGCTCGAACCTGGAATCCCGCAGGGAGTGCAATTTCAAATGAGTGAACCGGCAATTCCCTCGGAAGCCGACCCGCTCGAGGGCGCGCCCGAGCCGCGGCGCGAGCCGGTGTTCAACCTGCCGCCCGTCGTGCTGGCGGTGATCGGCATCTGCGTCGTCGTCTATCTGTTGCAGCAATATGTGTTGAGCGAATCCCAGCAGATGACATTGCTGTATGACGGGGCCTTCATCCCCGTTCTCTACACCGGGCAATACGGCTTCGACTGGTTCCTGTTTTCGCGGCCCTTCACCTACGCGTTCATGCATGGCGGCTTTGCCCATATCGCCATCAACATGGTGTGGCTCGCCGCGTTTGGTTCACCATTGGCAAACCGTCTGGGAACGCTGTGGTTCGCGCTGTTCTTTGCCGCAACCGGGCTGGCTTCGGTCGCGCTTTTCTGGGCACTGCATCCTTACGGTGAGGCGCCGCTGGTCGGGGCTTCCGGTGCGATATCAGGCATGATGGGGGCTGCGGCGCGTTTTGGCTTCCGCACCGATCGTTCGGCCGGCAAAGCCGCCTTCGCCGGCCCGGTGCTGCCGATCGCATTCGTGTTGCGCTTACGCGGTGTCGTGATTTTCCTTGCCATGTGGATGGTCATCAATCTCGCCACCGGCCTGCTCGGTTTTGCCCCGGGGGTAGACGGCCAGATCGCCTGGGAGGCCCATATTGGCGGCTTTGTCGCCGGCTTCCTCGGCCTGCGCTGGTTCGACAGGCGATGGCAGGCGCCCGAATGGGAGACGGCCGACCACCACACTTGAAATGCAACCGATCACGGCGCACGATGTTCACTCTTACGTGAAGGCCGGTCAGGGCAGGAACCGGCAGGCAAAGCAGAGGAGGACGCCATGACGGTTAAGGCAATTCTCGAGAGAAAAGGCCATGACGTGTTGACGCTCGGGCCGAACGAAAAGCTTAGCGAAGCCATCCGTATCCTGGCAGAGCACAAGATCGGGGCGCTGGTCATCACCAATGGCGATCGCAAGATCGTCGGCATCCTGTCAGAGCGCGACATCGTCCGGGTTGTCGCCCGCGAAGGTGGAGCCGCGCTCGATATCCCCGTGCGTTCGGCGATGACGCCGAAAGTGAAGATCTGCAACGAAAACCACACCGTCAACGAGGTGATGGAGATCATGACCCGAGGCCGCTTCCGCCATCTGCCGGTGGAAAAGGACGGCATGCTCGATGGCATCGTGTCCATTGGCGACGTGGTCAAGCGCCGCATCGAGGATGTCGAGCGCGAGGCCGACGAGATCAGAGCCTACATCGCCACCGCCTGAGCGGTGAGGCGAACCGCCGGCCGGAGAACCGACCGGCGGAGCCGTGGTTACCTGTTGTCGAGTTCGGAGCGGACGAGTGCGAGCCCGCGCCGGGTGATGCGGTAGGGTCCACCGTCAGACGAAGAAACAGCCTTCTTCCGCTTCAGTTTTCGAAACAGCTCGAGATCGACGCCCGGATAATGCCAGCCGTCGCGGGTCAGGCATTTGACGGAGGCGATCCGTTTCTTCTCGTTCTTTTCGATTTCAATGCGTCCGCCCTGCGCGAGCAGGTGCAGGATGCGCTGTTTCCACAGCGCCGCGCGTCCTCTTGGACGCGCAAAGGACGCTGTGGCACTTATGATTTGGCGCATGATCCTTTCCGAAAATCGATACCGATTTTCGGGGTCATGCGCTGCGCGAAATATCCATGTGAGAGTTTTCCGGGAAAACAAAAAATGCCGCCGCCGCGAAGCTTCGCGGCACGGGGTTTCAGGTTTTCTGCCCTGCCTCGCCAGGAGGTCAGGGCCTTACCGGGACAGAGCGTAAGTGGACATCCACTCTCCATTGGAATGGACCTCCTATAGGCGAACGCGGCTGAAAAGGCCAGTCCGCGGCTTTGCGCTTGTGTTTTTTGGGCGCTTGTCTCTTTTGGCGGTTTGCACTAGCGAAGTTGCACACCAAAGTGTGCGAAACGCATTATCCGCAGTTCCAATACGCAGGCCACCATGTCCCTCATCGACACCCGCACGCCCGACGCCAAGCGCCTTGTTTCCGGTGCCACCGGCGACTGGGAGATCATCATCGGCCTCGAGGTCCATGCCCAGATTACATCGGAAGCAAAGCTGTTTTCCGGCGCCTCGACCGCTTTCGGCGCGGCGCCCAACGCCAATGTCAGCCTGGTCGATGCGGCGATGCCCGGCATGCTGCCGGTCATCAACGAGGAATGCGTCAAGCAGGCGATCCGCACCGGCCTTGGGCTGAAAGCGCAGATCAACCACAAGTCGGTCTTCGATCGGAAGAACTACTTCTATCCAGACCTGCCGCAGGGCTACCAGATCTCGCAGTTCAAGCAGCCGATCGTCGGCGAGGGCACGGTGATCGTTTCCGTTGGCCCCGATCGTCAGGGCGAATTCGAGGACATCGAGGTCGGCATCGAGCGGCTGCATCTGGAGCAGGATGCCGGCAAGTCGATGCACGACCAGCATGTGACCATGTCCTATGTCGACCTCAACCGCTCCGGCGTGGCGCTGATGGAGATCGTCTCCAAGCCCGACATGCGCTCGGCCGACGAAGCCAAGGCTTATGTCACCAAGCTGCGCACCATCGTGCGCTATCTCGGCACCTGCGACGGCAACATGGACGAAGGTTCGATGCGCGCCGACGTCAACGTTTCGGTGCGCAAGCCGGGCGGCGAGTTCGGCACGCGCTGCGAGATCAAGAACGTCAACTCGATCCGCTTCATCGGCCAGGCCATCGACTTCGAGGCGCGCCGGCAGATCGCCATTCTCGAGGATGGCGGCAAGATCGACCAGGAGACGCGGCTGTTCGACGCCGTCAAGGGCGAGACGCGTTCGATGCGCTCCAAGGAAGAGGCGCATGATTACCGCTACTTCCCCGATCCGGACCTCTTGCCGCTGGAATTCGACCAGGCCTATGTCGATGCGCTGGCCAAGGAATTGCCGGAACTGCCAGACGACAAGAAGGCGCGGCTGATCGCGTCGCTCGGCCTGTCGGTATATGACGCCTCGATCCTGGTTTCGGAAAAGCCGATCGCCGACTATTTCGAGAAGGTGGCCGCCGGCCGCGACGGCAAGCTCGCCGCCAACTGGGTCATCAACGATCTGCTCGGGCAATTGAACAAGGCCGGAAAAGACATTGAAAACGCTCCGGTTTCCCCTGATCAGCTTGGCGCGGTCATCGATCTGATCAAGGACGGCACCATTTCCGGCAAGATCGCCAAGGACCTGTTCGAGATCGTCTGGAATGAGGGCGGCGATCCGCGCCAGCTGGTCGAGAGCCGTGGCATGAAGCAGGTCACCGACACCGGCGCCATCGAGAAGGCCGTAGACGAGGTGATCGCAGCCAACCCCGACAAGGTCGAACAGGCGCGCGCCAAGCCGAGCATGGCCGGTTGGTTCGTTGGCCAGGTGATGAAGGTGACCGGCGGCAAGGCCAATCCACAAGCGGTCAACGACCTCGTCAAGACCAAGCTGGGCATCGAGTAGCGCGGTGTTTGTCCGCACCGCAGGTGAACGTGATCTGACGGCCATCCGGGCGCTGCTGGTCGAAACCTGGCACACGACCTATGACGCGGTCTATGGCCCTGATCGGATCGACCGGATCATCGAGGATTGGTGTTCGCCGGCGAAATTGAGAGCTAGCCTTGAGCGGCCGAATGCCGAATTCCTGGTCGCCGACGACGGCAAGCGCATCGGCGGCGTCGCCTATGCCGAAAGCGTCGAAGGCGGCACCGTGGTCGACCTGCAACAGCTCCATGTCGCACCAGACCTGCAAGGCCGGGGCATCGGCGGGATGTTGCTCGATGAGGTGATCGAGAATTTTCCGGAAGCCCGCTCTCTACGCAGCGAGGTCGTGGAGCAGAACAGGCGTGCGGTCGCCTTCTATCTGGCCAATGGTTTTGCCGAGATTGGCCGGGCCGACAATTATGGGCCGGCGCAGTCCGGTATTGCTGCGTTGATTCTTGAGCGGATGCTGACCGCCTGAGCGCTCGATGATCGCGCGATTGCATCACGTTGTTGCGAGTGGACCCTCGAGCACACGGCTTTCATTTGACGGCGCAAATATCGAGCGCAAAGCTGTGGCCGCTGACCCCAGCCATGATCGGTGTTTGACCGGTGGCATGCGAGGCAGCTTGGGGAATCGTCATGCCAAGCTTGCCGGAACTGATGCCGACACAGGTGTCGGACGAGACCTTTGGCGGCGTCACCTATCATATAGCGGGCGAGCTGGTGCCGGTGCTTTCGGTCGATGTCACGCGCATGCCGGTCTATTTCGAGCACCACATCCTTTTGTGGAAGAATTCCACCATCACCATCGGCCTGAAATCGCTGAAGGGCGCGCTGAAGCGGATGATGGCCGGCATGCAGATCTTCGTCACCGAGGCGTCGGGGGCGGGCATCATTGCCTTCAGCCGCGATGGGCCGGGCCACATCGTGCCGATCCATCTCAGGCACGGCGAAGAGATCCAGGTGCGCGAGCACCAGTTTCTCGCCGCCACCGGCAATGTCGACTACACCTTCGAACGGGTGCGCGGCCTGGCGACGATGCTGTTCGGCCAGAGCGGCTTTTTCATCGACCGCTTTCGCGGTGATTCCGGCGATGGCATCGTCTGGCTGCACGGCTATGGCAACGTCTTCGAAAAGACGCTCGCCGCCGGCGAAACCATCGACATCGAACCAGGCGGCTGGCTGTTCAAGGATGCCTCGGTCAGGATGGAAACCAAGATCGATCGCCTGTCGAGCGGCTTCTTCGGCGCCAACATGAATTTCATCGTGAACCGATTCACCGGACCGGGCCGTGTCGGCATCCAGTCGATGTATCTGCATATGCCGACCGAGGAATAGTTCGGCGAAGGCCACTGGCGGGCAGCAATGGCGGCCACGATCCGGCCATGCGTCATCGCGGCGTTTGCCGTGCCGGCTCACCACGGATATGCAAGGGCCATGACCAAATTGTTCCGCACTGCGGCGCTGGCGCTGCTCGCCATCATCATTTTCGCGACCTTGTCGCCGATCCAGATGCGGCCGCACCTCGCTGAAGCAAATGTCGAGCGTGCCTTGGCTTATGTCCTGCTGGGCTTCGCCCTGGCGGTCGGCTTCCCCAACCGACTGTATCAAGTGGTGATTTTCGTGGCTGTGATCGCCGGCATGCTGGAACTGCTTCAGCTCATTGATCCCGGTCGCCATGCACGCCTCATCGATGCATTGGTGAAAGCCTTTGCCGGGGTGGTTGGGATCGTCGCGGGACACCTGATCGTCAGGGCCGGCCGGCAAAAGAGCGAGAGCTAGGCGCGGCAGCAATCCGCCGCGGAGGATCGAGCCTTCGCTAGGCAGCGGGAACCCCCACATTGTCGATTAGCCTGGTCTTGCCGAGCCATGCTGCTGCGAGAAGACGCCCTTCGCGGTTTCGACGCCATGGCGCAAGCGTCAGGCTTTCGCGTGCCTCGACATAGTCGACCTTCTGGAAGCCGACGGCGATGAGGGCGCGGCTGGCCTCTTCGGTTGCGTCGCTCTGGTCGGCGCCGCCCGCCAGAGCCACTGCCGTTTTGCGCAATATCACGTTGAGTTGGCGGGCGACCTTCAGTTCGGCCTCATCGAGATAGGCGTTGCGTGACGACATGGCGAGACCATGCGCGTCGCGTATCGTCGGGGCGCCGACGATCTCGACGGGCAGGTCGAGATCGCCGCAGAGCTGTCTCACCACGCAAAGCTGCTGGTAGTCCTTCTCGCCGAAGACCGCAAAGTCGGGCGTTGCCTGCAGGAGGAGCTTTGCCACCACGGTGGCGACGCCGTCGAAAAAGGTCGGCCGAAAGTCCGATTCGAGCCCGGCGGAGGGGCCGCCGACCGAGATTTTCGTGGCGAAGCCGGCGGGATACATCTCGCCAACCGTCGGTGTGAAAGCAAGGTCGGCCTTTGCCGCGCCGAGCCGGTCGAGATCGCGGGCGAGTTGGCGCGGGTACTTGTCGAGGTCTTCGCTCGGCGCGAACTGTGTCGGGTTGACGAAGATCGACACGACGCAGCGCTCGGCTTTTTCGAGCGCGATCCTGACCAGCGAGATGTGCCCGTCGTGCAAAGCGCCCATGGTCGGCACCATGGCGACACGAAGGCCGTCACGGCGCCAGTCATGGATTTGCGTGCGAAGTGCGGCAACGCTGTCGACGACGACGGGTTGGCTCATGCGTCATCCCTGCTGTTTGTCGCCGAAAAGACATGGCCGGGGCCCGGGAAGGTCCGGTTTCGCACTTCTGCTGCATAGCTCTTTGCGGCATGCGAGATCGCGCTGCGCAGGTCGGCGTATTCCTTGACGAATTTCGGCACGCGATCGACGGTCAGCCCGACCATGTCGTCGATGACCAGGATCTGGCCGTCGCAGTCGCCGCTGGCGCCGATGCCGATGGTTGGAATGGCGAGGCGGCGGCTGATATCGGCGGCGACCCTCTCGACCGTGCCTTCGATGACCACCGAGAAAGCCCCGGCGTTCTCGACGGCGAGCGCATCGCGAAGCAATGCCGCAACAGCCCCCTCGGTGCGGCCTTTGATCTTGTAGCCGCCGTCCTTCTCGACCGATTGCGGCTGGAGGCCGATATGCCCCATGACCGGAATGCCGGCGGCGACGATGGCCGCGATCTGGCTAACCATGTCGACGCCGCCTTCGAGCTTCACCGCCTGGCAGCCGGTTTCGTCGACGACCCGCCGCGCCGAGGCGACGGCAAGTGCTGCCGTGACCTCATAGCTGCCAGCCGGCAGGTCGATGACGACGCAGGCACTGGCCGAGCCGCGCATCACGGCTTGCCCATGCGCGATCATCATCTCCAGCGAGGCACCCAGTGTCGTCTTGTGGCCATGGAGGACCATGGCGACACTGTCACCGACCAGAAGCAGATCGACATGGTGATCAAGCAGACGGGCGATGGGATAGGTATAGGCGGTCAGGCAAACGATCGGCGTGCCGCCCTTGCGGTGGCGAATCGCCTCGGCGCTGATGCGCATGTCGGTGGTCGGCAATTCCGTGGCCAATCGTCACCTCCTTTGGCCTCAAGCCGGGCTGGATACAAGCATGGGCGCGCAGAGCTTTAGAAACACCGCAAAGGCTTGGCAAGCGTGCATGCAGCCACCGGCAGGATCACAGGCTTGTGTCGGGTTTCGGGAAAGCCATTTGCGCACACGCCGTGGCAAAACCCTTGCCTTCGGCAAGGCCTGACGCCATAAGCAGGAAACGGGCGCTGCCGGCGCGAGGGTTTTGAAATGAAGACTTTCCTTACGCAGTTTTTCACCTGGTGGAACAGCCAGACGATAGGAACCCGCCTGCACACGTGGCGGTATGGCAAGAAGGTCGGCCAGGACGAGACCGGCAATTTTTACTACGAAGGCGGCATCGATTCGGAAGGCCGCACGCGCCGCTGGGTCATCTACCGCAATTATTCGGAAGCTTCGGCGATACCGCCCGGCTGGCACGGCTGGATGCACCACCGTGTCGACGTCGCGCCGTCCAGCGAGGACTACAAGCCACGCGACTGGCAGAAGCCGCATCAGCCCAATCTGACCGGCAGCCCGGCGGCCTATCGCCCGAAGGGCTCGGTGCTCACCAATCAGCATCGCCCGCAGGTCACCGGCGACTACGATGCCTGGACACCCGGGTCGTAGCGACAGGGTGCGAGCCGGTCCTTTATCGCCACAATTGGTGTTTAGCTGCTTGCTGATCAGAAAACGGCGACTAGCCTTGGCGATCGACAGAATCACCCGGGCGCGAACCACCGGTATCTTTGCATGAGCTTTTCTTACTCAATATCGGCCAGTCTGGCGCTAGCCGCCGGTCTTGCCGTCAGCACCGTGGCCTTCGCCGCTTCGCCTGAGCCCGCGGCACCCGCGCCGGTGCCGCCCGCGGGAGCGGACCGGGTTACCAATGCCGTTGCCGAGTTTGCCGGTATCGACAAGATCACCGGCCGGATCATCACCTTCGATGTCTATATCGACGAGACGGTGCAGTTCGGCGCTTTGCAGGTGACGCCGCGCGTCTGCTATTCGCGGCCGCAGGCGGAGGCGCCGAAGACCGATTCCTTCGTCGAGGTCGACGAGATCACGCTCGACCGCAAGATCCGCCGCATCTTCACCGGCTGGATGTTTGCCGAAAGCCCCGGCCTCAACGCCGTCGAGCATGCCGTCTACGACGTCTGGCTGAAGGCCTGCAAGCAGAAGTCGGATGTGCCGGCGCCCGACGGAGCCAAGGCTGACGCAACCAAAGCGGAGGCTCCCAAGCCCGCCGCAGCCAAACCGGAAGCCGCGACCACTCCGGACGTCACAACGCCTGATGTGACGGAGCCGGACGCTTCGGAACCCGATACTACCGACACCAACTGATCCCCCGGAACCGTCCTGGCCACAATGCGTTGGGCCACGGACGAGCGCACATTCATGCGCAAGGAGGATCTTCCGATGTCAGACAGCAAACGGATCACGGCTAGCAAGGCCGAATTGCTGGAACTCGAAAAGGGGTTCTGGACGGGCGACTCCGCCTACTACGCGGCCAACGCCGACACCGAATGCCTGGTGGCATTTCCGCAGATGGCACAGGCGATGGACAATGCGGATCTGGCCAAGACCGCGGCCAAGCCCAACCGCTGGCGCAACCTGCAGATGGATCTCAAGGGCATTATCGAGCCGGGCAGCGACATCATCATGCTGACTTACGAGGCGCGTGCGACACGGGAGAATGGCGAGGCTTATGCCGCGCTGGTCAGCACCGGCTACGTCCATCGCGCCAACGGCTGGAAGATGATGTTCCATTCGCAGACTCCATTGGAAGCCGCTACCGGGAAGTAGGCTCAATCCTCAGGGATAGAATATTGCCTCGCCCTTCAACGCATCGGCGAGCATCTTCTCATACTTGCCGCGCGGCACGTCGACCGCACCGAACCGCTTGAGGTGCTCGGTGGTGAACTGCGTATCAAGCAGAGCAAAGCCCCGCGCCTTCAAGCGCTCGACGAGGTAGAAGAGGCAGGTCTTGGAAGCGTCCGTCTCCCTGGCGAACATGCTCTCGCCAAAAAACACCCGGCCGAGCGACACGCCATAGAGGCCGCCGACCAGCCGGTCCTCACGCCACGCTTCGACCGAATGACAATGGCCTATCCGATGCAACTCGATATAGGCTTCGCGGATCGGCGCATTGATCCAGGTCGAGCGCCGCTCCGCGCGCTTTTCGGCGCAGCCGTCGATGGTCGCCTCGAAATCGAAATCGAAACGGATGTCGAAGGGATGTTTCTTGATCGTTTTCCAGAGACTTTTCGGCGTGTGAAAGCCGTCAAGCGGGATGATGCCGCGTGTCTCCGGCCGCACCCAGAACACCTCCGGGTCGCCGGCACTTTCTGCCATTGGGAAAACGCCCGAGGCGTAGGCCTTGAGCAGCAGGTCGGTGGGGATGCGATAGCCGGGCGCGTAGGGGCGGGTCATCGCGTCTCCGCGCTACTCTTCCTTGGCCAGGTATTTTTCCAGCCAGTGGATGTCATAATCGCCATTGGCGATGTCGGCATTGCCGACGAGATCGCGAAACAGCGGCAGCGTCGTCTTGATACCGTCGACGACGAACTCGTCCAGGGCGCGGCGCAGGCGCATCATGCACTCGACGCGGTTACGCCCATGTACAATCAGCTTGCCGATCAGGCTGTCGTAATAGGGCGGGATCTTGTAGCCGGAATAGACGCCGGAATCGACGCGGATGCCCAGACCACCCGGTGTGTGGAAATGGGTGATCGTACCGGGCGAGGGGGTGAAGGTGCGTGGGTCCTCGGCGTTGATGCGGCATTCGATGGCGTGGCCGTTGAACTTGATGTCCTCCTGCTTCACCGAGAGGCCGCCGCCGGAAGCGACGCGGATCTGCTCATGCACGAGATCGATGCCGGTGATCGCTTCCGTCACCGGATGCTCGACCTGCAGGCGCGTGTTCATCTCGATGAAATAGAACTCGCCATTTTCGTAGAGGAACTCGATCGTGCCGGCGCCGGAATAGCCGAGGTCGGCGATCGCCTTGGCGCAGATGCCGCCGATACGGGCGCGCTCTTCGGCATTGAGGGCCGGCGAGGGCGCCTCTTCCCAGACTTTCTGGTGGCGGCGCTGCAAGGAACAGTCGCGCTCGCCGAAATGCACGCCGCGGCCAAAGCCGTCGCCGAACACCTGCACCTCGATATGGCGCGGCTTTTCCAGGTATTTCTCGATGTAGACCGCATCGTCGCCGAAGGCCGCACCGGCTTCCGTGCTCGCCGTTTGCAAGGCGACCTCAAGGTCGGCCTCTGTAAGCGCCACCTTCATACCGCGCCCGCCACCACCGGCCGATGCCTTGATGATCACGGGATAGCCGATCTCGGCGGCAATGCGCCTGGCTTCCTTTTGGTCGGTGACGGCGCCGTCCGAACCGGGCACAACCGGAATGCCGAGGCGCTTGGCGGTTCGCTTGGCCTCGATCTTGTCGCCCATGATGCGGATATGGTCGCCGGACGGACCGATGAAGGTGATGTTGTGCGCGGCCAGTATGTCGGCGAACTTGGCGTTCTCCGACAGGAAGCCGTAGCCCGGATGCACGGCGTCGGCGCCGGTGATTTCGCAGGCCGCAACGATCTGATGGATGTTGAGATAGCTGTCGCGCGATGGCGGCGGACCGATGCAGACGCTCTCGTCCGCGAGCCGCACATGCATGGCGTCGGCATCGGCGGTCGAATGCACCACCACCGTCTGGATGCCGAGTTCCTTGCAGGCGCGCAGCACCCGGAGGGCGATTTCGCCGCGATTGGCGATGAGGATCTTCTGAAACATCAGGCCCGCTCTACTCGATCACGACGAGCGGCATGCCATATTCGACCGGCTGCGAATCCTCGAAAAGGATCGCGGTCACCGTGCCGGCGCGTGGCGAGGGGATCTGGTTCATCGTCTTCATTGCTTCGATGATCAGCAGCGTCTGGCCTTCCTTGACCTTCTGGCCGACTTCGATGAATGCCTTGGCGTCCGGCGACGGCGCCAAATAGGCCGTGCCGACCATCGGTGAGGTGACCGCATTCTTGGAAAGGTCCGCCACCACAGGCACGGCAACGGCGGCAGCCTGCGCTGCTGCCGGCGCATAGGCCGGTTGCGGCGCCGCGATTGCATGAACGGCCGGCGCCTGCCGCGAGACGCGCACCTTCAGGTCGCCCAGTTCAACCTCGATCTCGGTGAGGTTGGTGTCGTTCAGTATGCCCGCCAGATCGCGGATCAGTTGCTGGTCAACACCGGTCTTCTTTATCGACATTTTCGAGCCTTCTGTTTGTTGGCCGGTCATAGGCGTGCGGCCAGCGCCTGTAGCGCCAGCGTATAGCCGAGCGGCCCAAAGCCACAGATCATGCCGACGGCGACCGGCGCGACCATGGAGACGTGGCGGAATGGTTCCCGCGCATGGATGTTGGAAAGATGAACTTCGGCCACCGGCAATGGTGCGACGGCGCGGATGGCGTCGTGGATGGCAATCGAGGTGTGGCTGTAGGCGCCCGGATTGATGACGATGCCGACAGCCTTGTCGCCGGCTTCCTGAATCCAGTCGACAAGGTCGCCCTCATGGTTCGACTGGCGGAAATCGATCTCGAACCCCAGCGCCGTGCCTGCCTGCTTGCAGTCGTCGGCGATCGCGGCAAGCGTCTTGCCGCCATAGATGCCCGGCTCGCGCTTGCCGAGCGCGTTGAGATTGGGACCGTTCAGGACGAAAACCGTTTTCAAAAAAGCCGACCTTTCCCGGCGCCGTCATCAAGCCGGCGCGCTGGGCCCTCTATAATGGGCATAGCCGCCCGCGGAAAGAGCGCAAGTGCGTTCTTTCACTGTCCACAACAGGCGGAAATGTGCCAGTGAGAGATAGCTGGCGAGCAAGATCAGAGCGCGGCTTTCGCCGCCTCGATCTTTTCAGCCAGCACTTCCTGCCCGAGCGCCCCGAACACCACCTCGTTGCCGACGACATAGGACGGCGTTCCGGTGATCGCCAGCTTGTTGGCAAGATCGTAGGTCCTGGCGAGGGCCTCGTTGATTGTCGGGTCCTTCATCTTCTCGCGCAGCGCCGCTTCGTCGGCGCCGAGCGACAGCGCGACCTTCATGGCCGCCGCCTCGGTGGCGCGTCCCTGACCGCCGAGCAACGCATTGTGGAACTCGCCGTACTTTTCCGGGTGCATCAGGTGGAAGGCCATCGAGACCACGCTCGCCTTCTGCGAATCCGGTCCGAGGATGGGGAATTCCTTGAGCACGAAACGCAGGTCCGGATCGGTCTTGGTCAGCGCCTTCATGTCGTCGATGGCACGTTTGCAGAAGCCGCAATTATAGTCGTAGAACTCGACGATGGTGACCTTGCCGGTCGGATTGCCGACGACGCCGTCGAAGGCGGAGTTGAAAATCTGGTCCTTGGCATCCTTGATCACGCCGAGATGAGCGATGCGCTGCTCTTCCTTCTGCTTGGCCTCAAGCGCGTCCTGGACCTCCAGAAGAACTTCCGGGTTTTTCAACAAATAGTCGCGGATGATGCCTTCGACCTCGGTGCGGTCGATCTTGGTATCGGCCGCCGCCGTCTCGACCGGCTGTGCGGTCCCGGCCTTGGCGATCTGCGGGTTTCCGGCAACGAATCCGAAAGCCAGCATGGCCAGAGCGACCGCAACCCCCGTGGTGCCCAGCAGCAGTGCCTTTTTCATCGTTCCTGTTCCTTCTGCCTGTTTTCCGGTCTGGCTATGTCGTGGCGCGGGGCCGGAAGGTTCACTTGATCTTGGTTGACGGCTTGTAGTTTATGATATCCTGGGCGCGAAGCCAGCGCGGCTCGCCGCGTTTCATCTGCTGCTGCGCCCGCATGGCGAAAATCTTCGCATCCTTGTAGTTGCCGGAATAGAAATGGCTTTCGGCGGTGGCAAGTTCAGCGCCAGGTATGTCGCCCAACTCGCCATAGGCCTGCGCCAGATAGCGATATCCGGCTGAATTTTCCTTGTCGCGACCGAGGCCATTGTTGATCTGCACGACGGCTTTTTTGAGGGAGTCGGGCGTGCCGACGGCCATCAGCGCCTGGCCCACGGACACCGGCAGCAGACCGGACCGAGCCGAATCGAGGCTGACCGCCTTGGCATAGGCGTCCGCGGCTTCCTTGGGTTTGTTGGCTTTCATCAGGATGTCGCCGCGCAGTTCCTGGAAGTAGGCATTCTTCGGTTGCGCCTTGATCAGTGCATTGGTCTTGGCGAGGGCGGCGGCGATGTTGCCGAACAGGTAGGTCGACTGGGCGTCGCCGTACTGGGCGGCGAGGGTTCCTTGCATCTTTCGCATCAGCCGGGACGCGGCCGCCTGGCCTTCCATGTAAACGGCGATCTTCACCCGCATCATGTCATGGCGCTGCTGCAGCGCGGGCGGGTCCGGCCTGTCGACATTGGGGTCCTGTTTCACCAGCACTTCGAGATTGGCGATGCGGTCCTGCGGCATCGGATGGCTGATCCGATACGGATCGACCTGGGCGCCCGAAAGCGAAAGTGCGGTCTGGAAGCGGCGGAATGTCTTCAGCATGCCCATGCCGGACTGGCCGGTGGCGTTGAGATAGGTGATCGCCGAGCGGTCGGCCGTCATCTCCTCGGTGCGCTGATAGGCGAGGATGCTGCGCTGTGCCATTTCGCCGCCGCCGGCAGCCACGCCCATGCCGGCGCCGGCGAGACCGCGGCTGCTGGTTGTGGCACCGGCGACAATGGCGCCGGCGCCAAGCAATGTCGCGATGACGGCCATCGTCTTGGCTCGTTCGAGCTGGTCGCGCAGCTTCTGCTGGTGGCCGCCGGCAATATGACCGGCTTCGTGCGCGATGACGCCGATGATCTCGTTGGGCGTTTCAGCCGTCATCAGCGCGCCGGTGTTGATAAACAGCCGACGCCCGGTGACGAAGGCGTTGAAACTCTGGTCGTTGACCAGGACGATGTCGATGCCGTCATTCGCCAGGCCGGCCGCCCTGAAGATCGGCCGCGCGTAATCGCGCACCAGCGCCTCGATCTCGGCGTCGCGCACCACCGGCACGTTCTGGGCGAAGGCGCTGACCGAGCTCGACATTGCAACGGCAACGCCAAGCGAAAGCGTCGCGAAGACGCGCGCTGCCTGGGCAATCGTCGATCTGGGTCGGCTCAACATGATGTGTCCACTGGTAGACGAGCGGGCGAAAGATGAAAAGTCGGCGCCGGAAACTTCCTCAACTTGTGATCCTCACATCAATCGGGCATTTGTGCGGCACATGCGCCAGTGCCTGGCGCCGTCAGTCATCGGGAATACTGGTTAAATGGTCGTTTCGCTCTCACGCCGTGGCAATGTCGAGCCCTTCCATGCGATGGACATTCTGGCAGAGGCAAACCGGCTGAAGTCCCAGGGCGTGCCGGTTGTTTCGATGGCCGTCGGCCAACCCTCCGATCCCGCACCGGTTCTGGTTCGCGCCGCAGCAGCCAAGGCGCTGCAGGATGGGCGCATCGGCTACACCGACGCGCTCGGACTGGCAGGTTTGCGCAAGGCGATAGCCGGACACTACGCCGATCACTACGGGCTTGAGATCGAGCCCGGCCGGATCGCGGTGACCACGGGATCGTCGGCCGCCTTCAACCTTGCCTTCCTGGCGATGTTCGATCGGGGTGACCGCGTCGCCATCGCGGCACCCGGTTACCCTGCCTACCGCAACATCATGGCCGCACTCGGCATCGAGGTGGTCGAGATCGAGCTCGGCGACGCCGCCTACCTGCATGCCGGCCATTTGGAAGCCGCGCATCGTGAAAAGCCGCTGAAAGGCGTTCTCTTCGCCAGTCCCGCCAATCCAACCGGCGCGGTCATACCAGCCGATGAACTGGCGGCCCTGGTAAGGACGGCACAGGACCTCGGCATCGCCGTCATCTCCGACGAAATCTATCACCGGCTGGCCTATGCCGCCCCCGACACCACGGCACTTGCCTATGGCGGCGATGTGACGGTGATCAATTCCTTCTCCAAATATTACTGCATGACCGGCTGGCGAATCGGCTGGATGGTGCTGCCGCAGGAACTGGTGCGGCCGGTCGAGCGCGTCGCCCAGAGCCTCTACATCTCGCCGCCGGAGCTATCGCAGATTGCCGCGATCGAAGCGTTCAGGGCGACCGAGGAACTGGAGGCGGTAAAAGGCCGCTACGCCTGGAATCGCGAGCTCTTGATGAAACGCCTGCCGGAACTCGGCTTTCCGCTGGCGGCGCCCATGGACGGCGCCTTTTATGCGTTCTGTGACGTCACCAGGCATACCAATGACAGCATGGCCTTTGCGCGAAAGATGCTGGCCGAGGCGCATGTTGCAGCAACGCCCGGCCGCGACTTCGACACTCAGGCTGGGCACCGGACCATGCGTTTCTCCTATGCCGGCAGCCACGACGACATGGTCGAGGCAATGGTGCGCATCGAACGCTGGTTGAGGTAGCACCATGCCGGAACTTGAACAGGCCCCCAAACTTGATCGGGCATTGGCCGAAGTCGCCGCCGAAATGGCCGAGCGCACCGATCGCGGCGACGTCGCTTCCTACATTCCGCAGCTGGGCAAGGTCGATCCGAAGAAGTTCGGCATCGCGGCGGTCACCAATGACGGCCGCGTGCTGATGGCCGGCGATGCCGACCAGGCATTTTCCATCCAGAGCATCTCGAAAGTGTTCACGCTGACACTGGCGCTCGGCAATGTCGGTGACGCGCTTTGGCAGCGGGTAGGCCGCGAACCGTCAGGCAATCCATTCAACTCGATCGTGCAGCTCGAGCATGAGAACGGCATTCCGCGCAACCCGTTCATCAATGCCGGCGCCATTGTCATTTCCGACATCCTGCTTGCCGGCCACCAGCCGCGCGAGGCGATCGGCGAAATCCTGCGCTTCATCCAGTTCCTCGCCGACGACGAAACGATCATCATCGATCGTGAGGTCGCGGCGTCCGAACGGGCCACCGGCTATCGCAACTTCGCGCTTGCCAACTACATGAAATCCTTCGGCAATCTCCACCACGCGCCGGAGCTGGCGCTGGGCGTCTACTTCCACCATTGCGCCATCGCAATGAGTTGCCGGCAACTGGCGCTCGCCGGCCGCTTCCTCGCCAATGGCGGCAAGAACCCGGCGACCGGGCATTCCGTGGTGTCGGCCGAACGGGCACGCCGCATCGGCGCGATGATGCTGACCTGCGGTCACTATGATGGCTCCGGCGATTTCGCCTTCCGCGTCGGCATCCCCGGCAAGAGCGGCGTCGGCGGCGGCATATTGGGCATCGTGCCGGGCGTGGCGTCGCTTGCCGTCTGGTCGCCCGGCCTCAATGCCAACGGCAACTCCAAGCTGGGGTCGATCGCGCTGGAAAAGCTGGCCAGGATGATGAACTGGTCGATCTTCGCGCCGTGATGCATGTCGCCCAAAAGTGCGCAGCGGTTTTGGGACAACGACATGCATAAAAATCAAAGAAGCGTTTTAGCCTTTCGCGATCCGGAATAGCGCCAGATAAGAAAATCCCGCACCGTCTTCGAGACGGCGCGGGATTTTTGTCAACAAACTAGCTCAGGTGGCTGAAAGGCTTAGAAAAAGCCCTTCCGCTGCCACCATCCGCCGCGTTTCGGCTTGTCGTCGGTCTTGTCCTCGGCCTTGGCCGCGGGTTCTTCCGCTACGGTCGAAGACACCACCGGCTCGACCGGCGCATTCACCGCCGCCGGCTTGCGCCGCGACGGGCGGGCCTTCGGTGCCTTCTCGACAGCCGCTGCTTCGTCGGACGCCGTGGCCGGCGTCTCGACCGGTGCTTCCGCCTCGGCAGCCGGCTCTTCGGCGACGATTTCGGCTGCGGCCTTCTTCGGCTTGGCGGCACGGCGTGGCTTCTTCGGCTTCTCCGTGCTCGGCGCGTCGTCATTGGCCGGAGCAAGCACCACCGGCTCTTCGGCCGCTGCGGTAACCACCGGCTCGCTAGCGATCACCTCGGTTGCCGAGACTTCGCCTTCGGACGCGTCGGCTGCTTCGCCAGCACTTGCCTCAGCCTCGCCTTCACCGTCTTCGCGGCGGTTGCGCTTGCCGCCGCGCTTGCCGCGCCGGCGCTTCTTGCCCTGGCCTTCGTCCGAAGCTTCAGCTGTGGCAGGAGTTTCGGAAACACCAACAGGGGCATTGTCGTCCGCTTCCGCGTCGCCATCTCCGGCGGCCGAGTCCGAGTCCGAAAACTCGCCGGCCGGAGCCGAGACGGAAGCACCGTCCGCAGGGGCGCCATGTTCGCGATCGCGATCCTTGCCGCCACGCCGACGCCGACGCTTGCGGCGCTTGCGGTCGCGGCCTTCGCCTTCCTCACCACCGGCAGCGGGCCGCGGCTGCTGTTGCTGCGGCTGCTGGCGTGGCTGTTCTGCCTGGATCGGCGCCTCGTCGTCTTCCTCGATGACGGCAATCTCATCCTCGGGCTCGTCCGGCTCGACATAGGCCGGGAAGCTGCGCGCCTCGACAAAGCCTTCCGGCTTTTCAGCCAACGCGCCGCGGAAGATCGCATAGTGCTGCGAACCCACCGAATCGTCGGCCTCGACGGTGATCGTCAGCCCGAAGCGGCTTTCGAGTTCCACCAGCGTGCCGCGCTTGTGGTTGAGCACGTAGAGTGCTGTCGCCGCCGGCGTCCGCACCGTGATGTGGCTGCGCGAATCCTTGAGCAGGAATTCCTCGATCGCCCGCACCACCATCAGCGCGACCGACGAATCGGAGCGCACATGGCCGGTGCCGCCGCAATGCGGGCAAGGCTTCATGGTCGATTCCAGCACGCTGGCGCGGATGCGCTGGCGTGACATCTCCATGAGGCCGAAATGCGAGATACGGCCGACCTGGATGCGCGCACGATCGTTCTTGAGGTGATCCTTCAGCCGCTTCTCGACGGAGCGGTTGTTGCGGTTCTCCTCCATGTCGATGAAGTCGATGACGATCAGGCCGGCAAGATCGCGCAGCCTTAGCTGACGCGCGACTTCCTCGGCCGCTTCCAGATTGGTGTGGAGCGCGGTGTCCTCGATCGAGTGCTCCTTGGTGGAGCGGCCCGAATTCACGTCGATGGCAACCAGCGCTTCGGTCTGGTTGATGATGATGTAGCCGCCGCTCTTCAGCGTCACTTGCGGCTGCAGCATGCGGTCGAGCTGTGCCTCGATGCCGTTGCGCACGAAGATCGGCGTCGTGTCGCGGAACGGCTGAACCACCTTGGCGTGGCTCGGCATCAGCATGCGCATGAAGTCCTTGGCCTCGCGGTAGCCTTCCTCGCCGGAGACAAGAATCTCGTCGATATCCTTGTTGTAGAGGTCGCGGACCGAGCGCTTGATCAGGCTGCCTTCCTCGTAGACCAGGGCAGGGGCCGTGGACTGCAAGGTGAGATTGCGGACATTTTCCCAAAGCCGCATCAGATATTCGTAGTCGCGCTTGATCTCTGCCTTGGTGCGGCTCTCGCCGGCGGTGCGCAGGATGACGCCCATGCCCTGCGGCACTTCGAGATCGGCGACGACCTCCTTGAGCCGCTTGCGGTCGACCGCGCTGGTGATCTTGCGCGAAATGCCGCCGCCACGCGCCGTGTTCGGCATCAGCACCGAATAGCGGCCGGCCAGCGACAGATAGGTGGTCAGCGCCGCGCCCTTGTTGCCGCGCTCTTCCTTGACGACCTGCACCAGGAGGATCTGCCGGCGCTTGATCACTTCCTGGATCTTGTACTGGCGGCGCACCGGCTTGCGGCGGTTGCGCACTTCTTCCAGCGCATCCTCGGCGCCGACCGATTCGACCTCGTGATCGTCCGGATGCGAGGACTGCACTTCTTCCAGCATGCCGCGATCATTGTCGCCGGAGGTCGCTTCGCTGCCTTGTTCGGCCAGCGGGACGGCTTCGGAAATCACATCGGCCTCGACCGAGGCGGCGATCGACGTCGGGCCGCCTTCGCGGATTTCGCCTTCGTCCTGCTCGGCCGAATCCTCACCATGCTCGGACGCATCGGCATGTTCGGACGAATCAGCCGCATGTTCGATGATCTCGGACGTGTGCGAGATGTCCTCGACACCAGCGTCGGCACCTTCTTCTGCCTCGTCGGCAGCGTCGCTCGCCTCGCCGGAATCGGCTGCATCGCGCTTGTGCTCGCCCCGGTCGCGGGGCTTGCCGCCGCGCCTGCGGCCGCGCCGTCCGCGATCGCGGCTCTGGCGATCATCGCCGTCGCCGTCCTCGTTCTCCTCGTCCTCAGCCTCCTGCGCTTCCGCGCGCAGCAGTGCCTGACGATCGGCGACCGGAATCTGGTAGTAATCGGGGTGGATTTCACTGAAGGCGAGAAAACCGTGACGGTTGCCGCCATATTCGACAAAGGCTGCCTGAAGGGAGGGCTCTACGCGCGTTACGCGGGCTAGGTAGATGTTTCCTTTGAGCTGCTTCTTGTCCTGGGATTCAAAGTCGAATTCTTCAATACGGTTACCGCGTATGACGACAACGCGTGTTTCCTCCGGGTGGGAGGCGTCTATCAGCATTTTGTTGGGCATTATTTCGTTTCCCCCCGGCAGCCGTCAGCCGCAGCTTGCGAGGCAAAGCCTGCTGCTGCGTGTCTGGAATGTGGGTGCCGGATATTTGAACGTCCGTCGGCCGCCGCTTGAGCGCCATGGCGGTGCCGCCCGCAGCCATAATGGCGCGGTTTGATGCGGACCTTTCCATGATTGCGCTTGAAGCCATCGTCACCAACAGAACCTTTTGAACCAAAGCCCGGACGAACCGGACCAGCTTGTTTGCTCATACAGAGCCGGCACGGGAACAAACCCGGCCGTTTTCCTCACGCAGGCGATTCCCCCGCCACGGGAGCACGCCTGCGAAATTCGTCGCGATCACCTGAACCCTTTTCGCCTGAAGCGAAAGGAGCCGCCTTTACGTCTGACCCTGTAGCAAGAAGCTGCGGAGGAGGGCGGTTCCAGGATTGCAGTGATCCACCATCGCTTTTATGATTTGGCGGGGTGGAAGGCAACCCCGATTTCCGATGCCGGCAAAAAGCCGTTCCGTAGCGTAAAGCCAGGCTTGCGGCCCTGCATGAAAAGGCTTGGTTAACCTTCTCTGGATACCAATCGTTAATCGAGTTCGCGGCCTAACCGGCATTTCGACGAAACGACCGGGCGCCGGGCGCCAAACCGGGAGCGACTGCAAGAGAGATGGGATTGGCGGACTTCACAGACAAGGGATGTCCTGTCGGCGGCCGGATCCTGGCCGCTTTCTGCCTCTTGCTGCTGCTGGCGGCCTCATCCGTCTTGTCTGCAAATGCCAGTGCCGCCGACGCTCCGCTCGTGGCAAAAGGCTACAAGATGGCCGGCGATGCCACCAAGATGCGCATCGTCATGGATTTCGACCGCGAACCCGATATCAAATGGTTCCTGCTGCGTGGTCCCAACCGTCTTGTCATCGATCTCGCGAATACGAGATTCGCCGTGGATGCCAAGGATTTGAAGGCGCGGGGCCTGGTCAAGGGCGTGCGCCTGGGCGAACTCGGCGAGGGCGTTTCGCGTCTGATCCTCACCGGCAAGGGACCCTTTGCCGTCGACAAGCTCGACGTGCTCAAGAACGAGGACGGAACCGGCTACCGCATTGCCATCGATATGTCAGCGGCATCCGAACGCGAGTTCGATGCCGCACTTGCCAATCAGGCGCTGACCACCGGATCGACCGTTTCGACCGACAAGGGAGGGCGGGTCGGCACCGGGCCGGTCTCCAATCCGGGCCATCGGTTCACCGTCGTCATCGACCCCGGCCATGGCGGCATCGACGGCGGTGCCGAGGGCCTGAACGGCACCATCGAAAAAAACGTCACGCTGGCCTTCGCCACGGAGCTGCGCGACAAACTCGCGGCGGTCGGCAATTATGATGTGTTCATGACGCGCGACACAGACGAATTCCTGCGTCTGGACGACCGCGTGCGCATTGCCCGTCAGCATGAGGCCGACCTGCTTATTTCGATCCATGCCGACACGATCAGCGTCAAGGGCATTCGCGGCGCCACCGTCTATACCGTCTCCGACAAGGCTTCGGACCCCGAGGCGCAGGCGCTTGCCGACCGTGAGAACCTCTCCGACCAGTTCGCCGGCATGGAAATCAAGAACGACAACAAGGAAGTCACCGACATCCTGATCGACCTGATCCGCCGCGAAACACACAACTTCTCGATGAGTTTCGCCCACACGCTGGTTGGCCAGTTGTCGACCAGCGTCGGTCTTATCAACAATCCGCAGCGCTCCGCGGGTTTCAAGGTGCTCAAGGCACCCGATGTGCCGTCGGTGCTGGTCGAACTCGGTTATCTCTCGAACGCCAAGGACGAGGCGCAGTTGCTCAACGCCGACTGGCGCGGCAAGGCGGCCCAGAGCATAACCAATGCCGTCGCGCTGTTCGCGTCGGCCAAGGCCGGATCGGGAACCGGAGGTTGACATGACCGGCGACGCCTGCAACCAGAGGCGGCGTTGCGCGACGACAACACCCAGTGCTTTTATTTCCGGCCAGCAGCCGTGAAATCAGGCATTGCCGTATTTTGTCCACATGGCGGCGACAAGGGTTTTCGATTACGGATTGGGACCGGCTCGAAAGCTTGCGTGAAAGGCGGCTTCGTTTAGGAAATTCCCGAACCAAGGACTGGAGCGGGTATGATTCGTCTCATTGGCTATTTTTTCGGCATCGGCACGACGCTGGCCCTTCTGGTCGCGGCGGGCGTTGCGATCTACATCGGCCATTTGTCGAAGGATCTGCCCGACTACGAGGTGCTGGCCAAATACGAGCCGCCGGTGACCACCCGCATCCATGCGTCCGACGGCGCGCTGATGGCCGAATATGCGCGCGAACGGCGCCTGTATCTGCCGATCCAGGCCATTCCGGACCGCGTCAAGGCGGCCTTCCTGTCGGCGGAAGACAAGAATTTCTACAATCACCCGGGCATCGATGTGACCGGCCTCGGCCGCGCCATCATCGTCAACCTGCAGAATTTCGGCTCGGGCCGGCGCCAGGTCGGCGCCTCGACGATCACCCAGCAGGTGGCGAAGAATTTCCTGTTGTCCTCGGACCAGACCTACGAGCGCAAGATCAAGGAGATGATCCTCGCCTTCCGCATCGAGCAGGCCTATCCCAAGGATCGCATTCTCGAGCTCTACCTCAACGAAATCTTCTTCGGCTTCGGCGCCTATGGCGTCGCCGGTGCGGCGCTGACCTATTTCGACAAGTCGGTCAACGAACTGTCCGTGGCCGAGGCCGCCTACCTGGCCTCCCTGCCCAAGGGGCCGAACAACTATCACCCTTTCAAGCATGCCGATCGCGCGATCGAGCGCCGCAACTGGGTCATCGATCAGATGGTCGAGAACGGCTATGTCACGCGTGAGGAAGGCAACAAGGCCAAGGCCGAGCCGCTGGGCGTGACGCCGCGGCGCAGCGGCACCTATCTGTTCGCCGGCGAGTACTTCACCGAAGAGGTGCGCCGCCAGATCATCGCCCGCTACGGCGAGAATGCGCTCTACGAAGGCGGCCTCTCCGTCCGCACCACGCTCGATCCGAAGATCCAGCTCATTGCCCGCAAATCGATGCAGAACGGGTTGATGAAATACGACACGCTGCGCGGCTATCGCGGGCCGGTGACATCGATCGATGTCTCGGGCGACTGGGGCGTGCCGCTTGGCGCCGTCAAGGGACTGGAGGATGTTCCCGAATGGTCGCTCGCCGTCGTGCTCGACAGTTCGGCGACCGGCCTGTCGATCGGCCTGCAGCCCGCACGGCAGGCGTCGGGCGAGATCGTCAAGGAGCGCGTCGAAGGCACCATCAGCAAGGAGGACATGGGTTTTGCCATGCGCCATGTGGTCGCCGGCAAGACCGTCAAGGCCAGGTCGCCGGCGGAGGTGCTGAAGCCGGGCGACGTCATCTTCGTGCAGAAAAACGATGGTGCCGAGGGCACCTACAGCCTGCGCCAGGTGCCCGAAGTGGAAGGCGGCCTGATCGCCATGGACCCGCACACCGGCCGCGTGCTGGCCATGGTCGGCGGCTTCTCCTATGCGCAGTCCGAATTCAACCGCGCCACGCAAGCCATGCGCCAGCCGGGCTCCTCGTTCAAGCCGATCGTCTATTCGGCAGCGCTCGACAATGGCTATACGCCGGCCTCGGTCATCATGGACGGGCCGATCACGATCCAGAGCGGCAACACGAGCTGGACGCCGAAGAACTATGACGGCACCGTCGCCGGTCCGGCGACCCTGCGCTCCGGCATCGAGAAGTCGCGCAACCTGATGACGGTGCGGCTTGCCAATGACATGGGTATGAAGCTGGTGGTCGAATATGCCGAGCGCTTCGGTGTCTACGACCATCTGGCACCCTATCTGCCAATGGCGCTGGGTTCCGGCGAAACCACCGTGATGCGCATGGTGTCGGCCTATTCGATCATGGCCAATGGCGGCAAGTCGATCAAACCGTCGCTCATCGACCGCATCCAGGACCGCTACGGCAAGACGGTGTTCAAGCAGGACGAACGTGGCTGCCAGGGTTGCAATGCGCAGGAATGGCAGAACCAGCCGGAGCCGGAGCTGGTCGACAATTCCGAGCAGGTGCTCGACCCGATGACCGCCTACCAGATCACCTCGATGATGGAAGGCGTCGTGCAGCGCGGCACCGGCGCCACCATCGGCGAACTCGGCCGTCACATCGCCGGCAAGACCGGAACCACCAACGACGAAAAGGACGCCTGGTTCATCGGTTACACGCCCAACCTCGTCGTCGGCCTCTACATGGGCTATGACACGCCGCGCGGCCTCGGCCATGGCGCCACCGGTGGCGGCCTCGCAGCCCCGATCTTCAAGGACTTCATGCGAGTGGCGCTGGACGGCACGCCCAATGTCGACTTCAAGGTGCCGGAAGGCATGAACCTGGTCGCCATCAATCGCAAGACCGGCATGCGTGCCGCATCGGGCGATCCCGGCACCATCATCGAAGCCTTCAAGCCGGGCACCGGTCCCGCCGACAGCTATTGGGTGATCGGCATGGGCGCCGACGGCTCAAATGCCACCGGTGGCGCGCTGTCGCCGCAGGCCAATCAGGCTATCCAGTCCGGCGGCGGCGGCCTCTACTGACGATTTTCAGGGGCGGATGGGCTGGCCTTGGGCCGGCCCATTTTGCTTTACAGCCGGCGGCGGCGTGCCTATGTATCGCGCCGACCGATTTCAGCAAACAGGACAGAACAGCCAGCCATGCGCGCGGAAACGCAGAATATTGTCGACGAGATCAGGCAGGCGATAACCCTGCTGAGGAGGCATCTTTGACTGGGATCAAGCCATAAAGCGGCTTGAATACCTCAATGTGCGCGCCGAGGACGCCAGCCTCTGGAACGAGCCGCTGGAAGCGCAGAAGCTGATGCGCGAACGCCAGAGCCTCGAAGAAGGCATCGCCTCGGTGAAAGGTCTGACGCAGGCGCTGGAAGACAATATCGGCCTGATCGAACTCGGCGAGGAAGAGCGCGATGAGGGCGTGATCGCCGAGGCGGAAGCCGCGATCCGCTCGATGCAAGGCGAAGCGAAGGCCCGCCAGGTCGAGACGCTGCTGTCGGGTGAAGCAGACTCCAACGACACCTATCTCGAAATTCATGCCGGTGCCGGCGGCACAGAAAGCCAGGACTGGGCCTCGATGCTGCTGCGCATGTACACGCGCTGGGCCGAGCGGCGCCGTTTCAAAGTCGAAGTGCTGGAAATGCATGACGGCGAAGAGGCCGGCATCAAGTCCGCCACGTTGATGATCAAAGGCCACAACGCCTATGGCTGGATGAAGACGGAATCGGGCGTTCATCGCCTGGTGCGTATTTCGCCCTATGACAGCAATGCGCGCCGGCATACGTCCTTCGCCAGCGTCTGGGTCTATCCGGTCATCGACGACACGATCGAGATCGACGTCTCCGAATCCGACGTCCGCATCGATACTTATCGCTCGTCCGGCTCGGGCGGCCAGCACGTCAACACCACCGATTCGGCGGTGCGCATCACGCATCTGGCCACTGGCATCGCGGTCGCCTGCCAGGCCGAACGTTCGCAGCACAAGAACAAGGCCAAGGCCTGGGAGATGCTGCGCTCGCGCCTTTACGAGGAAGAGCTGAAGAAGCGCGAGGCGGTTGCAAACGCCACCGAAGCATCGAAGAGCGATATCGGCTGGGGCCACCAGATCCGCTCCTATGTGCTGCAGCCCTATCAGTTGGTGAAGGATCTCCGCACCGGCGTCGAGAGCACCAGCCCGTCGAGCGTGCTCGATGGCGACCTCGACGATTTCATGGAAGCCTCGTTGTCGCAGCGCATCGAAGGCGGTGCCGGCGAAGCCGTGGCGGACCTGGACTAGGATATGCCCATATTCAGGTGAGGCCGGCCTGGCCTCATCTGAACATACCCCTGCGCACCACAGCAATGGAGGAGAGAGTGCCGAGCAAGCTCACCGGAAAATGCTTTTGCGGCGCGGTTCACTACGAGGTGGCCGACGAATTCCTCTATGCCGCGAATTGCCATTGTTCGGACTGCCGGCGCACCACCGGTTCGGCATTCAAGCCTTTCGCCGGTATCGAGCGTGAAAAGTTTGTCCTCACCGAAGGCGAGGACAAACTCCTGATCTTCGGCGACCAAAGCGGCCACAACGCGCATTGCTGCCGGTGCGGCTCCTTGCTTTATTCGCTCGTGCGCGACGGCGCCTACGTCCATGTCGCCATGGGAACGCTCGTCGACGACCCATCCATTCGTCCAACCGAGCACATCTTCGTCGGTTCGAAGGCGGGCTGGTTCACCATCACCGATGACCTGCCGCAGTATCAAGAGCACGTGATTGCCGGCTCCGACCAGCAATAGGCTGGAACCACAGCGGGCCAATCCCGTTTATTCGACGCCCGTTTGCCGGGAATTGACCTTGGCCTCATCTCGTCGGCGGTAGCGGATGCCTGACGTCTGTAGAACGATGTCGGGAATGCATGTTCTTGCGCCGACCAAGGAATCAGCCCAGCATCCAAGGGCTGGGAGAGAAAAAGCATTTATGGCCGGACGCGGCATATCTGCGACCCGACGATCCGGCCACTGGGAAGATACGTTCCGGGAACGGGCAAGCGAAACGCTTGATGCTCGTTTGAAAGGAACGTTTCCATGTCTGCTGCCACACTCAGATCGGCCAATGCCGTTCAACCGGCTGGCCGACTTTTGTTTTCCCTGTTCGCGATCGGCGCGATGGCAATGCTGACGGCACCTGCCTTCGCGCATGACGCCACGCCCACGGCGGCAAAGCCACAAGGCTGGAGTTATCCGTTCGCATGCTGCGCCAACTATGATTGTCGCACGACCCATACGGGCGAAGTGCTGGAGAAACCCGAGGGCTATGTCATCGCCGGAACGGGTGAGGTCGTTCCAATGACCGACAAGCGTGTCAAGGACAGCCCGGACGGCGAGTTCCATTGGTGCGCGCACCAGGGGGGCCTCGACGCCGGCAGGACAATCTGCCTGTTCGTGCCGCCGCGCTCTTATTGACGATAGGAACGCATTCCGACGTCCGCCTGATCGCGTGTGACGGGACGGGCTTGCTGAGACGCGCCTGTCGCGGTAGCGCCGGGTGATGCTTGCTGACAGACAGTTGTCAGGAGCACCTCTTTATGCTGCCTTTGCCGCACAGGGTGGCGGCGACAGGAGGAGTTCGTTGATGACCATCAAGGCAAGCTGTCATTGCAAGGCGACGACGTTCGAGGTTTCGCAAGCACCGCAGACGGTGACGCAATGCACCTGTTCTTTCTGCTCGAAACGCGGCTCGCTCTGGGCCTATTACGTGCCTTCGCAATTCAAGCTCACCAGCCCGATGGAGAACGTCTCTTTCTATCGTTGGGGGTCGAAGACCGTAAAGCACGGTTTTTGCGCCACCTGCGGCTGCGGCACCTTTACCGAAACGCCGGACTGGTCGACAGGCGAGCCGGATTTCGACAATCCCAAGATCAGCGTCAACTCGCGGCTGTTCGATGATTTCGATCTCGACAAGGTCGAAGTGGTTGTCATAGACGGCAAGAACCTCTGGTAGCTTATCCAAACCATTCCGGCACGGCGATGCGGCGCCACCACCGGGTATTGGTCTCTCGGGAAAAGCCGTGAACGGCGCTTTTGCCGTTCCGCTTTTCGCCGCAATTCATGGTACAAGTCGCGGGAAGGGCTGATTTGGCGCCACCGCAAGGCGTGACTTGGAGAGGGACCATCCTATGAAAAAGACTGTGCTCGTCGTCGTGGCGACGGCTGTGCTCGTGAGCGCCTGCACCACCACCGATCCGTATACAGGCGACCAGAAGATTTCCAACACGGCGGCCGGCGCCGGCCTTGGCGCCCTGGCGGGTGCCAGCCTTGGCCTGCTTGCCGGTGGCAACGACCGCCGCAACGCACTGATCGGCGCCGGCATCGGCGCGCTGGCCGGCGGCGCCATCGGCGCCACGATGGACCAGAACGAGGCCGAACTGCGCCGGCAGCTCGAGGGCACCGGTGTCAGCGTAACCCGCAGCGGCGACCAGATCATCCTCAACATGCCGTCCGACATCACCTTCAACTCGGATCAGGATGCGGTGAAGCCCGGCTTCTATCAGGTCCTGAACTCCGTCGCGCTGGTGCTGAAGAAGTTCAAGCAGACCACGGTCGACGTGTTCGGCCACACCGATTCGACCGGTGGCGACCAGCACAATTTCGATTTGTCGCAGCGTCGTGCTTTGGCGGTGGCGAACTATCTGTCCGGTCAGGGCGTGGATCAGCGGCGCTTCGCCGTCACAGGCTTCGGCAAGACACGTCCGGTCGCATCCAATGCCACAGCCGAAGGTCGGGCGCAGAACCGCCGCGTCGAGATCCAGCTGTCGCCGCTCACCTGATCCGTCCGGCAAGCGAATGCGAAACGGCCCTCATGCGGGGCCGTTTTTGTTTGAGCTGACATCGGCGCTCTGGATGGGTACGGTATAGATTTAGTTACTGCTAAAATATAGCTTTCCGGCGGCCATGGAAAGGAATAGCATCATGGCAGTCCAGCGGGGATGAGGCGGTGTAACCGGCCGCGCAATCAGCATTTTTCCGCCTCGGTCTTGCACGGCCAGATCAGAAATCTGGGAGGAATGCATGACAAGAACAGCCAGCCTTGGGCGCTGTGGCGTCCTCGTTTTAACAGGTTTGGTAGGCGCGTGGCTGAACGTTGCTTCGGCTCGGGCCGAGGACGCCAACAAGGCCGACATCGAAGCCTTGAAAAAGTCGCTCGCCAAATATGAGGATTACACCGCTGCCGTCCGCGACCTCTATCTGTCGACGGTCGGCTGCGTCTACTACAGCGGAGAAAAGATAGCGGGCGCGATGGATTACCCGAAGGGCGCCATGGGTATTCACTTCGTCAATGTCCCGAGTGTCGGCCAGAAGCTCGACCCGATGCACCCCAACGTGCTGATCTATGAACCGACCAAGAAGGGTTTGCGGCTGGTGGGCGCGGAATGGCTGGTGCCTCTGACGCCGGACATAAAGGAGCCTCCGAAGCTGTTTGGCCAAACCTTCATGGGGCCGATGGAGGGGCACTACCCTCTCATCCCGAAGGAGTTCGTCCACTATGACCTTCATGCCTGGCTCGGAGACAATCCGAACGGCATGTTCAGTCCGACGAACCCGAACGTGAAATGCTCGAAGGCCGAGTTTCCGATGCTGGAAAAACCGACCAAGATGATGCCTGGGCCGATGTAACGGGCGAACCAGGCTGGAGCTCTACCGAGAAGGCAAGCCGGATGGCTGGCTTGCCTTCGAAGCGGTCGGGATCAGACCTTGGCGACGATCCGCATGAAGGCCGGCATGTCATCGCCGAAGCCAACGGTGGAATCGTTGTCTTCCTGGTGACGTTGGCGGGCAGGGCGGCTGTTGTCTCGCTGCGGCCGGGTATCGCCGCGTTCCGGTGCGCGCTGTTCGTTGCGATCGGACGATTTGCGCTCGGTGTTTTCCGAACGGATCGCTTCCTTGCGCGAGCGCCGTTCGCCGACGTCGGCGGCTGCCGCTGCGACCTCGGCCACCGGCTGGTCCTCGCGGACTGTTTCCGGTGCCGTGTCTTCGCTGCGCTTGGCGTGGCGTTCGCGCGGTTTGCGCTCGCCGCCCTTTTCCCTGCTGCGGTCGTCGTCCTTGCGACCGGCGCGGCGCGGTGCGCCCTTGCCACGGCGCGGAGCATCGTCCTCGCCGCCTTCGCTGGCAACCACCGTCGATAAGTCGCCGTCATGCCATTCGATCTTGTTGCCGATCAGCCGCTCGATGGCGTCGATGTATTTGGTGTCCGACTTGGTCGCGATGGTGAAGGATTTTCCGGAGCGTCCGGCGCGGCCGGTACGGCCGATACGGTGGACATAATCCTCGGCATGGATCGGCACGTCATAGTTGAAGACATGGCTGACGTCGGGGATGTCCAAGCCGCGCGCGGCGACGTCGGAAGCGACGAGGTAGCGCAGCTTGCCGTCGCGGAAATTGGCCAGCATCTGCATGCGCGCGCGCTGGTCCATGTCGCCATGCAGCGCACCGGCGTCGAAATCATACTTCAGCAGCGAGCGGAACAGTTCCGACACTTCGATCTTGCGGTTGCAGAAGATGATGGCGTTCTTCAGTTCGGCATCTTCGGCCTTGATCAGGTTGCGCAGCGTCTCGCGCTTGTCCCACGGCTTGGAGCCTGATTTGACCAGCCGCTGGGTGATGTTGGTGGCGGCGGACGCGGCCTTCGAGACCTCCACGCGCACCGGCGCATGCAGGAATTTCTCGGTCAGCTTGGTGATTTCCGGCGGCATCGTCGCCGAGAAGAACAGCGTCTGCCTGGTGAACGGGATCATCTCGCAGATGCGCTCGATGTCGGGAATGAAGCCCATGTCGAGCATGCGGTCGGCTTCGTCGATGACGAGGATCTCGACGCCATTGAGCAACAGCTTGCCGCGCTCGCGGTGATCGAGCAGGCGGCCGGGCGTCGCGATCAGCACGTCGACGCCGCGCTCCAGCTTCTTGTTCTGTTCGTCGAATGAGACACCGCCGATCAGGAGCGCGATGTTGAGCTTGTGGTTCTTGCCATATCGGATGAAATTCTCTTCGACCTGCGCGGCGAGTTCGCGCGTCGGCTCCAGGATCAGCGTGCGCGGCATACGGGCGCGGGCCCGGCCGTTTTCGAGGCGGGTCAGCATCGGCAGCACGAAGGAAGCCGTCTTGCCAGTGCCGGTCTGGGCGATGCCCAAAATATCCTTGCCGAGCAAGGCGTGCGGGATCGCACCAGCCTGGATCGGCGTCGGCTGGGTGTAGCCGGCGTCGGTGACTGCGGAAAGGACCTTCGGCGACAGGCCGAGGTCTGCGAAGGTCAACGCTTCTTGAGCGGTCGTGGTGTCTGAGGACAAGTGTTGTTGTCTTTGGCTGGTTCGGGGAAGCGCAACGGCGTCTAATGGCGTCGCGGCAAGCGCCACGCGCCTGCAAGATCGGTATTGCAATTAGGAGCAAGCCCTCGATTTGTCAACAGAAACGGGCAGCAATGGCACGATTGTGAAGTTGTAACCTTAATCGGGATGCTTAATCGACCTGTCGGTCGCAGCGCCGGCTCAATAGCGGAACTGTTCGGCGAGAATACGCTCGTTCCAGGAATGATTGGGATCGAACAGCAACGTTGCTGTCGCGGTGGGTGATTCTCGCACCGTCACCGAGGTCACCGCCTTGACCTCGGTATGGTCGGCGGCGGCGTTCACCGGCCGCTTTTCCGGCTCGCGGATATCGAAGCGCACCGTCGCTTTGTTGGAGAGCAGCGCGCCGCGCCAGCGGCGCGGGCGAAACGGGCTGACCGGGGTCAGCGCCAGCAGCGGCGCGTCGAGCGGCAGGATCGGCCCGTGCGCCGAAAGATTGTAGGCGGTGGACCCGGCCGGGGTTGCGATCATGACGCCGTCGCAGTTCAGTTCCTCAAGCCGGACCTGTTCGTCGACGGTGATGCGGATCTTGGCCGTCTGGTACGATTGACGCCACAGCGCCACCTCGTTGATAGCCAGTGCCGAAATCGTTTCGCCTTCCGAGGTCACGGCCAGCATCTCCAGCGGGCGGATGGTTTCGGCGACGGCGGCTTCGAGACGCTCGGTCAGGCCACCGGAACGATACTCGTTCATCAGGAAGCCGATGGTGCCACGGTTCATGCCGTAGACCTTCTTGCCGGTCCCCATCGTGTCGCGCAGGGTCTGCAGCAGGAAGCCGTCACCCCCAAGGGCAACGACGATCTCGGCCTCCTCGACGGAAGACTGGCCATAGCGCGCCGACAGGCTTTCCAGCGCCGTCTTGGCGTCAGCGGTGTCGGACGAGACGAAGGCGATGTGGCTGGCGGCTTTGCTCATGGCTCCCCGATGACGACCGGTTGGCAGCGGCAGGGCCGCGCCAATTTCGGGGTAGCATGGGCGGGGTAGGTCTGCAAACGGAGCCGCCATCCCGGATGGCAATGCCATTCCGGGATGGCGAGGCGACCGCGGGACGGCGGATGCGGACATGCGTTCGCGTATCATGTCAAAGGCTACGCGAATGTGATGGTTAAGACCGGCTTTAAAGTCTCGTAAAGCCGGATCGGTCATGTTAGCCGGCAGTGGATGGGTGGCGTGGGGGCTAGCCAGTCGAGGCCGACATATTGCCGGTAACACGCCTGATCATTGTCTTTCTGATGCTGGGAAGCTTCGCGCTGCTCTTTGCCGAACTGGTGCGCCAGTCCGAAGAGACGAGCTTCCGACCGCAGCCCACGGCGTCGCGCTGTGGTGACGCAGCCGGAGCGCCATGCCCGCAAAGGGCGCTGTAGCGCTGTAACCTGATCATCCTTTCGGACGACCGGCGGCATTGGCGGCCGCTTCGGTGCGCGACATCGCGCGGCAGTTTCTCTCCTTAAAAACAGAGGCCGGTCGGCTGCCGCACGTTCCACTCGTGAAAGCTTGCTGTTTGCACTCGCGGCGCTTGGCGGTGTAGATGGGTGCACCGATTGGCGGAAAGGTTTTTGGGTAGCCTCGTATCCGCCGTTGTTGGGAAACAAGCCCTGCGGCTCGTTGACTGGCCGGGTGTCTGGAGCAGGGGGGTCCATGTCGCGCAGCGTGTTGATTTCTGGTGGCTGCGGCTTCCTCGGCTCACATCTGGTCGACCGTCTGTTGCGGCGAAGCGATCTGGAAAAGCTGATCGTCGTCGACAATCTTTGGACCGGGACGCGAGACAACGTCGCACATATCGCCGATCCGCGTTTCGATCTGCAGATTGCCGATGCCGAAAGCTTTTCATCCCTTCAACGCTTCGATGAGATCATTCATCTCGCGTCGCCGGCTTCGCCGCTTTGGTACATGCGCGAGCCGGTACGCACGATCAAGGCCAACATCGGCGGCGCGCTCAATCTTCTGACGCTGCTCAAGCCCGGCGGCCGTTTCTGCTTCGCCTCGACCTCGGAAGTCTATGGCGACCCCCTGGTTTCACCCCAACCCGAGAGTTACAGGGGATCGGTGGACTGCACCGGTCCCAGGGCCTCTTATGATGAAAGCAAACGCTGCACCGAGGCATTGCTGTTCGAACAGCAGCGGGTTGTCGGGCTCGACATTCGAGTCGTCAGGATTTTCAACACATATGGGCCGCGAACCCGCATCGACGACGGACGCGCCGTTTCGAACTTTGCCATCCAGGCTCTGACAACCGGGGTGCTGACGGTCTATGGCGACGGGTCCCAATCGCGCAGTTGGGGTTATGTCGACGACATCGTCGAGGGGCTGGAACGTTACTTCTGGCGCGACGGCATCTCGCATCGCGGCCCTCTGAACATCGGCAACGATCACGAGGTTTCCGTCCTGCGCATCGCGGAATTCGTCAGGTCGCTTGTCCCCGGCAGCCGCATCGAGCACCACCCTCCGGCTCCCCAGGATCCGACAAATCGGCGTCCGGACCTGACGTCGGCGAGGCATGTCCTTCCTGGCTGGGAAGCCAGGACGGGCTATCAGGAAGGCATCGGGCGCACCTTCGATTGGTTCCGTCAGCGAATTGCGGCCGGAACCGTTGCGGCCTCAACGGCCTGACGCGCCCGACGTCGCGGCCAAAGCTCTTTCCTGGCTGCCCACTTGGTCACCACCGCATCGGGCGCATCGATCGGCGAGCCATGGCCGTATCCGCATAAAGATATTGACTGCATGTTTAGTCATAGTTACTCCTGAGGTCGCGAATTGAGTTGGACAGCCGGCGCCAGCCGGTGAATGGCCACCATGAAGAGGGGAATATCTCGACTGCGATGCGGCTTGCCGTTGCCGGTGCGCCGCATGCCGCAAATGCGATGCCGACGGCCGTTCTCGTGCCGTCGATCGGCATTGTCGCGGCCATCTTTTCGTCAGCAGGAAACGGACCTGAGGCCGTAACGCCGCCGGTCCCAACAATGGGAGCATACAGCATGAACTGGAAACTGACCGCGACGGCCATCGGCCTGTCGCTGCTGACTGTCACGGGCGTTGCCCATGCCGACGGCGAACTCAACATCTACAATTGGGGCAACTACACCAGCCCCGAGCTGATCAAGAAGTTCGAGGAGACCTACAAGGTCAAGGTCACCGTCACCGACTATGATTCCAACGATACCGCCCTGGCCAAGGTCCGGCAGGGCGCCTCCGGCTATGACATCGTCGTGCCCTCGGCGAGCGTCGTGCCGGTCTGGATCAGCGAAGGTCTGCTCTTGGAGACCGATCCCAACAAGATGGAGAACTTCAAGAACGTCGATCCCAGGTGGGTCGATGTTCCATTCGATCCAGGCCGCAAATATACCGTTCCATGGCAGTGGGGAACGACCGGCATTTCGGTGAACAAGTCGGTTTATGCGGGCGACCCCAACACATCGGCGATCTTCCTCGACCCACCCCCCGAACTCGTCGGCAAGATCAATGTCGTACCCGAAATGGGTGACATCATGTTCCTCGCCATCGCTTACGAGGGTGGCAAATATTGCAGCAGCGACATGCAAATGCTGAAGAAAGTGCATGACAAGCTGGTGGAGGCCAAGGCGAAATGGCTTTCGCTCGACTATGCGGCCGTCGATGGCCTGGGCAGGGGCGACATCGCCGCGGGCGTCAACTGGAACGGCATATCGCTGCGCGAGCGACTTGAGAACGACAAGATCGTCTATGGCTATCCCAAGGAAGGCTATCCGATCTGGATGGACAATGTCGCTGTCCTCAAGGACGCCAAAAACGTCGACAACGCCAAGCTGTTCCAGAATTTCATCATGGATCCGCAGAATGCGGCACTGATCTCAGCCTTTGCGCGTTATTCGAACGGTATCAAGGGCTCGGAAGCCTTCATGCCCGACGACATGAAGACCGCGCCGGAAGTCAACATTCCCGCCGATTTCGCCCCCAAGGGCCAGTTCATGCAGGCATGCCCGCCCGACGTGCAGGCGCTCTACACGAAGATCTGGACCGACCTGCAGAAATGACCTGACCAGGCTTTCCCGCGCCGCTGCACGCGGCGCGGTCATCTCCGTCCATGCAACGCGATGCGCAGATCGCAGGAGACTTCCCATGACCGATCTCGACCTTTGCTACATGCCGGCCAGCGAGGCGCTGCGGCTGTTCAAGGCAAAGAAGCTTTCGCCCGTCGAACTGATGCAGGCCACCATCCGCCGCGCCGAAGCCACCAAGCCGACGATCAACTGCCTCACCTTCACGCATTTCGACGAGGCGATGGACCTGGCCAGGAAAGCCGAGGCGAAATACGCCAGGGGCGCCCGTACCGGGGCGCTCGAGGGGCTGCCGATCGGCATCAAGGACGAGAGCTACATCAAGGACAAGCCGACCTCGCACGGCTCGCTGCTGTCCCGGGATGCCATCGGTGGCCATACGTCGACGATGAACGAGCGCATCATCAAGGCCGGAGGCATTGTCCATGCCCGCACGGCGACGCCTGAATTCAGCTGCGCCGGCTACACCTGGTCGAAACGCTGGGGCGTGACGCGTAATCCGTGGAACCGGGATTTCACGCCCGGCGGTTCGTCCGGCGGTGCCGCGGCGACGCTGGCGTCCGGCACGTCGTCGATCGCCACCGGCTCGGACATTGCCGGGTCGATCCGAATTCCCGCGTCGGCCTGCGGTCTTGTCGGCTTCAAGCCGCCTTACGGGCGCAATCCGGACGAGCCGCCGTTCAACCTCGATTTCTACTGCCACACCGGACCTTTGGCGCGAAACGTCGGGGATGCGATCCTGCTGCAGAACGTGATGGCCGGACCGAGCCCGCTCGACATCGCCACGCTCCGCCCCAAACTGCGCCTGCCCAGCGACTACAAGCCGATCAAGGGCTGGAACATTGCTTTCTCGATGGACCTCGGTTCTTTCGAGGTCGATCCGGACGTGCGCAAGAACACGCTTGCCGCCTGCGATGTGTTTCGCTCGCTTGGCGCCACGGTCGAGGAAGTCGATCTGGGCTGGGGCGACGACGTGCTCAAGGCGGGCATGGCCTATCTCGAACATCTGTTCGGCGCCTCACTGTCGCAACTGCTCAAGGAGCACGGCAAGGACATGACGAGCTATGCCAGGCAGTTCGCCGAGGACGGGCAAAGGTCGAAGGCGACGGACTTTGTCGGAACACTGGAAGTGGCGGCCAGGATGTACCAGACTCTGGGGCCGCTGCTGGAGACCTACGATGTGCTGATCTGCCCGACCAACGCGCTTCCCGCCGTGCCGGCGGAGTTCGATCAGACAACGGGCACGGTCGAGATCAACGGCAAGCAGGTGAACCCGTCGCTTGGCTGGGTGATGACGACGCCGTTCAACATGATGAGCCGCTGTCCGGTTCTATCCGTGCCGTCGGGCCGGGCGGCAAGCGGCGTGCCGACAGGCATCCAGATCGTCGGCCGCACCTATTGCGATGCCGATGTCTTCCGGGCGGCCATGGCCTATGAGACGGCCAAGGGGCAGTGGTACACAAACGCCGAAACGCGCCCGTCGCTATAACAGCGATGCGGCCCTTGCCGCGATCGTGGTTGATCTGCGGTTTCGGTTGTGGTGAGCCGACGCCGGACACCTCGAATAGACGGATCCGTGGCGGCGTCGGCGATCGCCGGCAGAAGGTCCGAAAGGAGCTGGACGAAGATGGCGCAACAGAAAGCTGCGGCGGCAAAACGCAAAGGCGCAACGGCGAAGAATGGACGTGCGGCAAACGATGCCGCGCCGCCCAAGGACCGTCGGCGCGAACGCGGCGAAGCCAGCGTGCAGCGGATCATCGACGCCACCATCGAGCTCATCGCGGAGGAGGGGCTGGCAAGCGTCACCATGCAGCGCATCGCCGAACATGTCGGCTCGTCCAATGCCCTGGTCGTCTTCCATTTCCGCAGCAAGGAGAACCTGTTTCGCGCCGTCCTGCAGTATCTCAGCGATCGATATGACGAGCTGTGGGTGACGCTGGTGCGAGCGCCGGGCCTGTCGCCGGTTGAGCGGGCCCTGGGCGCAGTCGATTGCGCGCAACGTTTCGCCCGCCAGCACCCGAAATGGGTTTCGGTCTTTGTCGTGTTCTCCAGCGACCGCAAGAGCATGCAGATCTACAATGAGATCGGCCTGCCGAGCGATCTTGCCTACACCGCCGAAGCGCGCGAGTTGCTGATCGAGATTTCGCGCAGCGGCGGTTACACCGGCGTCGACATCGACACGCTGTCGGAGAGCCTGAATTATCTGGTCCACGGCGCCTGGTATTGGGATCATCTCAATCCGTCCAGCCGTGACACCAACGTGCTGCGCAAGACCATGCTGCTCCTGCTGCATCAGGCATTCCCGCGGCATTTCGAACTGATGCGCTAGAGCAATTCCAGGAAAAGTGTGAAACGGTTTTCCGTCCGGAATTGCGCCAAACAAGGAGTTGGAGTGGTTCGCCGTTTCCGTGAAACGGTGAACCGCTCTGACCGCTTTCATGGCTGCCGCAGATGGCAGCCGGCCTGCCGCTTCTGTTCCAGATACTCGTCGACAAGCTGGCGGTAGCGCACCTTGCCGAAACTCGGGAAATGGCCGCCATGCACGACCGAGACATCGAGGTCGCGCATACGCAAGAGCGTCGCCATGTAATCGGGGATGTCCGAGTGGTAGACATCGTCGATCAGCGGGCCGTCATAGATGATATCGCCTGATAACAGGATGCCCGTCCTGTTTTCATAGAGCGCGATGCCGCCGGGCGAATGGCCGGGCGTGTGGATCACCTCGAAGGCACGATCGCCGAGATCGACGACGTCCCCATGCTCGAGCAAACGGCCGGCCGGTGCGGGCAGAATGCCGTAGCGCGCCGTGTCCCAGCCTTGCGGCATGCGATCGAACATTTCGTCGGTCGCATAGGTGCCGGCTGCCGTCCACTCGTTACGCGGATCGGCGAGGATCCCGGCCTCGGCGGCGTGCACGCAGCGCTCGGGAAATTCGTGGTGGCAGCCTATATGGTCGAAATGCGTGTGGCTGGCGACGCAAATCAGCTTGCGCTCGCTGACCAACGGCACGTGACGCCTGAGGCTGAAATGGCCAAGCCCGGTGTCGAACAGGAGATCGCGATCGCGGCCGCGCACATGCCACATGTTGCAGCGGAAGAATGGTTTTATCCATGGCTCGTGGATCAAGGTTACGCCATCGCTCATGCGGATGGTCTCGTACCAGTCGGGAGCGTCGATGACCGCAAGCGTTGCCATGTTCAATCCGTCAGCAGGATGATCTGATCGGTATCGCAGGAAATCGCGACCCTGTCGCCCGGCTGGACGGTCGCCGTCGCGGGCAATTTGGCGATGAAGTGGAGCGAAGGGTCCTCGACGGAAACGGCGAGCACGCGCTTGAAGCTGCCCTGGAAGACCACGTCGCTCACCTCGGCCGTGCCGAGCCTGACACCGCCGCGCGCCTCGCCGAGGACAAGATGCTCCGGCCGTATGGCCAGCGCAACGGCAAAGCCGACCGGCAAGGCGCCGGGCAGCGAGACCGGCCCGACCGGCGTCGCGACGGTGCTTGTCCTATCCTTCGCCTCCGTGACCGTGCCGGCGAGGATCGTGCTTTCGCCCATGAAGGTCGCCGAAAAACGCGTCGCCGGCCGTGCGTAGACGCGCTCTGGCGGACCTTCGTCCTCGATGCGCCCGTCATTCATCACCACGCAATGGTCAGCCAGCGCCATCGCCTCTTCCTGGTCGTGCGTGACATGGATAAAGGCGGTGCCGACGCGCTTCTGGATCGCCTTCAATTCATCCTGCATCTGCCGGCGAAGTTTGAGGTCGAGGGCGCCGAGCGGCTCGTCGAGCAACAGCACCGCCGGCTCGATCACCAGCGCGCGCGCCAGCGCCACGCGCTGCCGTTGGCCGCCGGAGAGCTGATGCGGCTTCTTGTCGAAGGCAGAGGCGAGACCGACCAGCGCCAGCGCCTCGCGCGCCTTTGCGGCGCGTGTCGCGCCGTCGACGCCCTGCATGCGCAGGCCGAAGCCGACATTGCTGCCGACGCTCATATGCGGAAACAGCGCATAGTCCTGGAACACCGTCGTCGTTGGGCGCTTGGCCGGCGGCACCGACGTGCAGTCCTGGCCACGGATGAACACCTTGCCTTCGCTGGGGGTGACGAAGCCGCCCAGAATGGACAAGAGCGTCGTCTTGCCGGAGCCGGACGGCCCGAGCAGGATCGTGTAGCTGCCGGGCTCGATCTGCAGCGAGACATCCTTCAGCACGGTGTGCTGGCCGAAGCGATGCGAGACACTGCTGATGTCGACGAGGGGCGCGCTCATGCGGGCTTTCTCCGAAGCAATGTCAGTTCAAAAAACACCACCAGCACGATGGAGACGGCGAAGACCAGCGAGCCGACGGCATTGGTCTTGGGATTGAGGCCGGAACGCAGCAGGTTCCAGATCTCGACCGGCAGCGTGGTGTCGAAGCGGGTGAGCAGGAAGGAGATCACGAATTCGTCCCAGGAGAAGGTCATCGACAGGAAGAAGCCGGCGAAGATGGCCGGCGCCATGACCGGCACGGTGATCAACAGCAGCACCTTCCATTCCGGCGCGCCGAGGTCGCGCGCGGCGCGCTCGATGTTGATCTGGTGGTCGCCCATCTGGCTGTAGATGATGGCAAAGCACAGCGGCAGATTGATCACGACATGGCCGATGCCGGCAGCCAGTAGCGATTTCGGTACGCCGGCCCAGTTGAACAGCACCAGCAGCCCCATGCCGATGATGAGATAGCTGACCGTCAGCGGCAGGGTGATCAGCCCGCGCAGCAGGCCGGAGCCGGGCAGGACGAAGCGGGCAAAGCCCCAGGCGGAAAGGAAGCCGAGCGTCACGGCGGCGAGCGAGGAGATGGACGCCACCAGCAGCGAATTGACCAACGCCGAAGTCAGCCGTGGGTCCGAGAGCACTGCGTCGTACCAGCGCAGCGACGGGCCGGTGAAGGGCGGGATCGGGAACGACGTCGCCTGCAGCGAAAACAGCACCAGCACGATCACGGGCAGGAAGATGAAGCCGTAGACGGCAAGCGCGTAGAGCCAGGAGGCGATGCGGACAATCCTGCGCATCTCAGGCCCGCTCGATCTTCAGCCAGCGGGCGCAGGCGAGATAGGCGATGGTGACCACCGCCATCAGGATGATCGACAGCGCCGAGGCCAGCGGAAAGTCGCCGCGCCGGCCGATCTGCATCATCACCAGCTGCGGCATCAGCAGCTCGTTGTTGCCGCCCAGGATCTGCGGCGTGATGTAGTCGCCGATGCACAGCACGAAAGTGAGGAAGGCGCCGACCATGATGCCGGGCAAGGTCAGCGGCAGCACGACATGCAGGAAGGTTCGCACCGGCCCGGCGCCGAGATCGGCGGCCGCCTTGCGGTAGCTCGGGCTGAGCTGCTTGAGATTGGCGAAGATCGTCAGCGTCAACAACATGACGAAGAAGTGCACGAAGCCGGTGATGGTGGCGAAACGCGTGTTGGCGAGATGCACAGGCTCGCTGATGAGGCCGGAGCCGGTCAGCGCCCGGTTTACGACGCCGTTCTGCGCCAGCACCAGCAGCCAGGAATAGGAGCGCACGACATAGGAGGTCCAGAACGGCAGCACCGCCAGCATCAGCGCCAGCCGCTGCCAGCGCTCCGGCACCTGTTCGGCGAGGATCCAGGCGAAGGGATAGGCGAGCAGCACCGAGACCACGGTGACGATCGCGGTCACCTCAAGCGAGTTCGCCATCGCCTGCCAGTAGGAAGGGTTGGTGAAGAACTGGCTGTAGTTGGACAGCGTGAAGCCGCCGCCCTCATGCGCCGTCAGGCTGGAAAACCCCATGGCAATGAACGGCAGCACGAAGAACAGCAGCGTCCAGCCGAGCGCCGGCGTGACCAGCGCCCAGGGCAGAGCAGAGCTCGCCCGGGGCAGAGCAGAGCTCGCCCGGGGCAGAGCAGAGCTCGCCCGGGGCAGGGTACGGCCCGCCCGGGGCAAGGGGTTGTTTCCAGCCGAGCTCATGAGCGCTATCGGCTCATTTCGCCTGCAGCATTTCGGTCCACATGTCCTGCATCTTCTTGTCGAGATCGGCGTTCGGCGCCGGATAGGCCTGGGCACGCGTCAGGAAGCCCGGCTGTTCGTCGAAGCGCAGCACCTTCTTCTGGTCGTCGGTCAGTGCTGCCTTGGTGTTGGCCGGCATGCCCCAGTAGCAGGAGGAGGTGGCAAGCCGCGCCTGGCCCTCCGGGCTCATAATGTACTGGATGAACTTCAGCGCCATGTCCTTGTTCTTGGAATCCTTGAACATGGCCAGCGACTGCGACCACAGAACCGCCCCCTCCTTCGGGATGGAGAAGTCCAGCGCCGGGTTTTCCTTGGCCAGGCCCGCCGTCACCCATTCGCCGCCGCCGACCAGTATGTCGACCTCGCCCGTCGCCAGCGCCGTCTGGCTGGCGGTCACTTCGCCGACCAGCTTGGCATTGGCTTTCATCTTCAAGAGCTCGTCCTTGAGGGCGGGCAGGTCGGCTTCGGTGAGATCGGCCGTCTTCTTGCCGATCGCCAGTGCGGCCATGCCGATGACCGGCAGGTAGTAGTCGTAGATGGCGACCTTGCCCTTGTACTTGTCGCCGGTCAGGGCCGCCATCGACTGCATGTCGGCCGGGTCGACCTTGGTCTTGTTGTAGCCGATCGTGTTGTAGCCGAACTTTTCGGTGATGCCGTAGCGCTTGCCGCCGACCATGGTGGAGCCGTCCATCTTCACCTGCGCAAACAGGTCGGCCAGCGGCAGCTTGTCTTCCGGCAGCGGCTCGAACAGGCCTTTTTCGACGCCGCGCGGCACGTCGATCGAATCGATCACCATCACGTCCCAGTCGCCCGGCTGCGACTGTTCGACGATGGCGAGACCTGCGCCGGTGCCCTCGAACTCCTTGACGTTGACCTTGACGCCATTGGCCTCCTCGAAGGGCTGCAGCAGTGCTGGATCGGCATGATCGCACCAGATCAGCGCGTTGAGGTCGGCGGCCTGGACAGCGCTGCCGGCTGCGAGCAACAGCGCCGCGGCCGCGCACGCAGCATGCAGATGGCTCTTCAACATGGAAAGCGAATTCATGCTCTTGGAATGTGCGGACATCGAGTGTTCTCCCTTGCCTTTGTGGCTTCTTGCAAAAAATTGAACCAATTCTAAAATTGAGTCAATTCTGTTTTTGTGGCAAGAGGCTGGAATGAGCGGATTGCGGGCAAGGCAAAAGGCGGACCGGCACAGGCGCATCATCGAAGCGGCGGCGGAACTGTTTCGAGAGGCCGGCTATGAGGGCGCCAAGATAGAGGCGATCGCCACGCAGGCCGAGGTCTCGGTCGGCACCATCTACAATTACTACGAGAACAAGGGCGACATCCTCGGCGCCATCGTCTCGCTGGAGGTCAACGAGGTGCTGAATGCCGGGCAGGGCGTCGTCGCCAGGCCGCCGGCCAATGTCGGCGATGCGCTGGATACGCTGATCGGCATCTACATCGAGCACTCGCTGCACTATCTCAGCAAGGAGATGTGGCGGCAGGCAATGGCGATCTCGACGCAACTGCCCGACAGCCCGTTCGGCCAGGCCTACACCGCGCTCGACCGCGCGCTGACCGAACAGATCCGCGCCCTGATCGCCCGCCTGCAGGCGCTCGGCCTAGTGCGGCAGGACATCGACGGAGCAGCGCTCGGCGAACTGATCTTCAACAACATGAACATGATGTTCATCGAATTCGTGAAGCGCGACGCGGCGAAAATACCGGAGCTGCGCGCGGCGATCCGAAGGCAGAACCGGATTTTGGTGGCGGCGATCGGGGTGTGAAGGAGTCAGGAGCAGACAGGAGAAATCGTCGGTTCGACATAACTTCATTCACACGAGGGCTCGCTCTTGAGTTGAATCTAAAACCTTGTACAACTTAAAGGGGCATAAAAAGGGGAGGGGTAAATGGGGGCGTTTTCCATCTGGCATTGGGCGATCATGCTGCTGTTGATCGGCGTGCCTGTTTTCTTTGCTGTTCGATCGGCCGCGAAGCCGTCGCAGAATCCTGAGGCTCTTGTGGGCTTCGGCGGCTGGCTGATGCTGCTGGCTATCGGTCAGGCATTGTCACCGCTGCGCACACTCGCCGAATTGGGGGCCTCCAGCGATGGCTACAACCAGCTCATGCTGGTGCCGAATGGACCCATGGTGGTCTATGGCGAGGTTGCCCTGCTGCTGGCATTCATGGTGCTTCAGCTTGTGGTGCTCGTTGCCATGCTGAGGCGGAGCCTTCGGTTCAAGCAGTTGTTTCTCATCCAATGGCTCGCAATCCCGGTGGCGGTCATACTGGACGCGATCTGGGTCTCCACCGCGATCGGGGTTTCGGTTCGGCAAGTGGTCACTGGCGAGGCGCTTGCGACGCACATAGTCTCGTTTGTGCTGATAGGGCTCTGGGTCGCCTACGTCTACAAGTCCGTCAGGGTGCGGAACACCTTCACCAGGGTTGGGGCATCCACCCAGGTTGCTGGCGCGTCGTAGAAGAAGGCACAACTTGGAATGTTGGAACTGCGCGCGGCGATCCGCGGGCAGAACCGAATTCTTGTGGCGGCGATTGGGGTGTGACCTCGTGCACCACTATGTCGCCATCGAACCTGGAACGGCCAGATCCTGAGCCGACCGACCTCGACCATCATCCGTGACGGCTGCGACCTTTTGGAAGGTCTTTATTTCGTCCTCATTTATACGTGCTGCCCGCGCTCTCGCCTGGAGATCAACCAGGCGCGCCACGAGCGATTGCGACGTCTCGACTTCAGGGTTCATCATTTTCATTTGTCCGATTGAGTGGCGATTTGACGAGCGCAACCCGCCGGCATCCCTGCCGGCGGGCCTGGCCGGTTCGAAGTTTCAGTCGTAGACTTTCACAATCTTGCGTGTGCTCGGGTCCACCAAAACCGTTCGGTTGTCGACCACCGTATAGCGGTATTTGACGTTGGGAACCTCGTGGAGTTCGACCGTGTCTGGCAGAGCCGTGCCGACATTCAACTCCACCCCCGGAAGCTTCACAGAAGCCAAGGGTTGCTTCTTCACGTATTCGCGGACGACGGTGTCCTGTTCCGGTGTGATAACCACATCCTGTGCCGCAACCGCGCCGACGCTGGCCAATAGCAAGAGCGCCGCAGCGGCGCTGCTTAGGTGCATCCTCATTTGTTTTTCTCCTCTTGTAACCTGGCGGCAGCACGATCGGCTGGGCACCAGCCACCCGAACACGTCGCCAGGCCAAACGTTCCTCATACGGGCCTCTGTCTGATTCCGCGCAGGACCAAAGTCTGGTTGGAAAACGCAATGGTCTTACCCGTTGGGAGTAGGCGGAACGGCTTAGGCCTAAAGGTTGTTGTCTCTGCAAATTCGGAGAGAAACAGTGGAAAAAAGTGTCGGCCAGGCGCGATGGTTGCTCGCACCGATTTTCGCAACAGCCATCACCTTCCTGGTGATGGGGGTCGTTCTTGGCTGACACGGCGTGGATCGGCGCAGCTACGTCCCTTCCTGCGCTGATAGGATCCGTGAGCCGCTTCGGCAGCTGACGGGTCCTGTATTTCACCGTGCGCCCACGCATGCTCATTCGGCAGGCGTGGGCGCATTTCTAGCTCATGTACCTTGGGAGGTTTATTATGGATCGGCGATCCTTCTTGACTGCAATGTTTGGCGTTGCCGGGGTAGCGGCCCTTGCAAGCGCTGTCCGCCCAACTGACGCAATGGCGGGTGTTCCAGGGGCCGGACACGGCATCCTCGATGAACTTGAGACGCCACAAACAGAGACCCTTGAAGAAGACGCACAGGCAGAAGTGCAGCAAGTCTACCATCGGGACTGGCACTACCGTCCCCACCGCCGCCGGCGGGGCTGGAGACGGGTTTGCCGCAGTTATTGGCGGCATGGTCGCCGTCGCGTCCGGTGCTACCGCCGACGTGGTCCTTCGGTCGTCCTTCGATTTTAACTGATTTCCCGCCTCGGCCCGTTCCGGCTCACGCGCCGAGAACGGGCCGGTTTAGATTCTTTTCGGTGAACGATGACAATGACATTGGTCCAGAGATCGAATGAGAGTGGCAGCGCGAACCAACCGGGAAATGGCAACGATGATGGTGCGCCCGGGTTTGTGGCCTCCGTCGCTTTGCCGGACAGAGAAAACATTGCCGACCTTGTCAGACGAACAGAGCGCATGGCGATCTTGGTGGTTCTTGGACTGAGCGGCTGGTTGATGCTCGTCCCCGCTATTTATCTTGTGCTGACGCACGGGATATGAAGCTTGCGGGACATCCGTGCGCGCCCAGGGTTGGATTGCAATCGCATCGGATCGCGGCTTCCGCAGCCGTTTCGTGTCACCGGCAATGTGGGCGGGACGGGCTGTATTGCTGGCGCGAGGCGCAGGTGCTTGGATCACCGCGGCCTACGTCCGGCATGCTTGGAGCGCTATAATCCAACTAGCCGAACGTAATCGGCTTCTGGCTTGCCGTAGGTGCCGTTTGCGCAGGCCGCAAGTCCGCTGCGGTCCCTGATGTGCACTTCGCCACGTCGAGAATAGATGAAACCACGTCCTTCCAGAACTTGCAGCCCAACGGTAACGCCTGGGCGTCTTGCTCCAAGCATGACGGCGAGAAACTCGTGGGTGATCGCAAGGCGCTCGCCGTGGACCCGATCGTCACACATTAGAAGCCAGCGCGCCAACCGCTCTTCAAGGTTTGATTTTGCGTTGATCAGGGCCGTATAGCTGGTCTGGATGTGGAAGTAGTGGACATAGCGCAACAGGAAAAGGCGCAACGTTGGGCTGTCCGCAAGAGCCTCCTTCAAGGGCTCGGTTCCCATCCTGAAAGCGCTGCCGGCCGACTGAACGTAACATTGATGCGCTGCATAGTCAGCGCCCATCACGAGCGCGGCACCGGTCATTCCCTCAAAGCCGACAAGGCCTACCTCGGCTTCCTTACCTGAAGCCGTCGCGACCACAGAAGCGATGCCTTCCTCCAGGAAGTACACCGTCTCGATCTCCGAGTCGGCTTTCTCTAAGGTCATTCTCGGCTCGAGGTCACACAGTTCAAGGTGTGGCTGCAAAAGCCCCAGGTCACCAGGGTTAAGGCGTCGCAACAATTGGTTTCTGTAGGGATCGTTCTCTGGATTGGTCATAGCTCAATCCCGCTTGGGGCAAGAGCTTTCCAATCTCCCTGCCGTCTGCGCCCGTAAACACGTGCAGACGATTTAGAAAACATACGCCCTCTGGCGCGCGATTGACAGTGAAATGCAACCTGATGCACGGCGTCCCCTCAGCCGCCCAATTACAAAACAGGGGTGTACAAAGTTAAAGGGTTGGAATCGTACAGAACTCTGCTTCGTACGAATCCGACAATTTGTGATCGCAGCCAACGAGCCGGCATGATGTACATGGTTATCAATGTCGAGGCAGAGCGACGAGAGGGCGACCGACCGACTGGCAACGCGACGGCTGTGCCCCATAACGGGTCAAAAGTTTGGCATCTAGATTGCTTTCACAGGTATGGGGTGGGCGAGAGCCCGTCGCTTCGCAAATGGAGCGGCGGGTCTACCCTACCAGTGACTGTCGAATGGCCGCGGCAGCAGAATGTACCGCCTTTCAGCAGAAACTAACGGAACATCCGTACTCGCCCAAAGTTGGATTGCAGGAAGCATCGCATGCGGGCTTCCGCAGCCCGTTTCGTGTCACCGGCAATGTGGGCGGGGCGGGCTGTTTTGCGTAGGTACGCAATTTATACCGCTGACTACTTGTGGGTAATCCAGTCCAACAAGCCAACGTTAACCTGCTCGCACCCGACATATTCGCGGACCAGGCTTTCAGCCAGGTGGCGCCATTCACACTCGGGAACGCCTGTTTCCCTGACCAGGTTTCGAAACGCCGAGCGGAGTATGTCGGCATCGAAGGCCGAGACGGCAACAGGACCTGGCTCCGGATCTCCCTCCCGGGCCATGTCATCGCGATGACGTTGGCGAAGGCGCTTGAGCAGTTCGCGCGAGGCCTCGATTGCGCGTCGGGAGTGGTCCATATCACGGCGAAATGAGGCAGTTCCGGCCAGGGAATGGTGCCGCAACCGAAAGCTGGTTTCTATAACCGCGCGTGCGACTTCTATATGCGTTTCTGCCATCGCGGCCTCCCTTCCTGCGAAAGGATTTATTTACTCTCTTGTCACGCGTGACCCAAGAAGGATTCAACGTACGGTTTGGTACGAAGGGATGGCGCGCAGATGGGCATGGTCCCGAACGAACGAAGGGCCTGAACGGCAAACTATTTGCGATCCAGGCCCCTGGCCGTCGGGTTCGCGGCGACATTGCGCCCGCGGAATGCCGTTCACAAGCTGGACCTTGGTCTTGCCATTCCCGCGGGGGGCGTCAAAGTCGGAGACGCGCTGAACAGTTAGAACTTCATCGCGATGCCGACGCGGAAATCGTGCGTCTGAAGCGTGTGTTCCAGCGTGCATCCGCCGCCACAATATTCAAGCGACTTCTTGCCGAAGAAGGAGAAGTCGTATTCGCCGCGCAAGAACACGTTGTGTGTGAGCGCGACGTCGATGCCTGCTCCAACAACACCACCGACCAAGGTGGCATCCCGCTCAGCGTTTCCACCCGGGTAGAATGTCTTCAGCTTTGCAGCGGTTACACCAGCCGTGACGAACGGCATGTAGGCTCCCATGTCCATGCCAACGCGACCCTTTACGGATCCGAACAAACCTGTGGAGGCGTCAAGGACGCCTGGGCCTGGAATATCGTCGAAGGTGTTCTTCTTGAAGCGGTAGCCAAGCTCGCCTTCGACGCCATAGACAATCTTGCCGGATTGGAGGTTATAGCCTGCAAAGCCGCCGACCGTTGCCGAGCCGACATTATGCGTTGCGCCAGCCTGGGCGCCCGGTCCATAGATCTTGTAGTGTTCCAACGTTCCGGCACCGAACACGCCGGCGTATGGCCCTTGCCAGGTCCATTCAGGGGTATCGACAGGAGCGATCGTCATATCGGCAGCCATGGCCGGAGCCGCGGAAAGCGCAACGAATGAAGCGAGCAAAAAAGCTTTCATGAAATCCCCATCAAAATCGCCAATCGCCTTATATCGATGAGCCTGCAACTTTGTATATAGCTAGGAAGTCACACCCGTAGGCTAAGTTGCTGCGCCTGAATTCGGCGAAATAGGTATCGGGATGGCCGGTGCAAGCAGGCATCCCTCGAAGAGCTCAATACTTCCGCTTCAGGCTTCGATGCGGGCATTATCGAGAAATTCAAGTGCGGAGCGTGGAAGGGTGCCGTTCTGATCTTCAATGAAGCCGCTGCCGCACGGATCAGGCTTGCAGCTGTGTTCGTGAAGAATGCCGATGGGTATACCGGACGGCTCAATCCGCAGCAATCAGGAAGGATGCCGTCGACGCCATAGTTAGGCGGCGGCGCGCAGGGCGGTGACTCGCCCAATGTCCGGGTCCCTTCTCAGCCATCTATCGGTAAAGTCCCGGGTATTTGGCCTTCTCAGCCTGGCAATTTCCCGCTCTCTGGACCGCCATGGCGTAAGCTCTTTCATAGGTGCGAATGGCCTTCCGGAACTTAGGAGGATTAGGCGTCAGGTGTTTTTCTATCCCCTCGTACAAAAGCACAGGGACAGCAATGATAGCTTTTCCATCTTCTGTAGGCCTCAGCCGGCACCTTTGCATAACGCCGTTGAGGTTACCTGCCATTTTAGCGGCCAAATTTAACTTGGCATCGGGCATCCCGACCAGGAAGTGGATATTGTCCTGTCCTGCCGAAGCCGCCGAAGACGCGAAGCAAATTGCGGCGGCGAGTGCGACCAAAATGCGGATCAAAGTGACGTCCCCCCAATATTCCCAAATCTGAGCCAGGCTGAATATTTGGCAACCTAGCACCAAGCACACTATCCACAAATATGACACCTTCAAAACGCTCTCGCTCGATGCGCCAATGGGAGGGACTGACCTTAGGCGAATCGATTTGCTGGTGGCGCCGGAACCTTACGAGCCGGAGGAGGACGAAGAGGATGATCCGGATACGGTGATGCTCTGGGGCGGATACTCGCGTTGGCAAATGAAAAATTCCAGGTGGATAAGCGGTGGATCGAACCCGAACCTTGTTTTCTAAGCTTTTGAAAATGTTATGGTTTTTGCATTGTGCTGGTGCCCCCGGACGGAATCGAACCGCCGACCTTCGGTTTACAAAACCGCTGCTCTACCAGCTGAGCTACAAGGGCACGGCGCTCCGGTTAGCATATTTGTTGCGCCAGTAAAGACAAAACTCCGTTTTTCCCGGCATGCCGCATGGGCCGTCGGCGAGGGCATCCTGAAAACCGCCGGATTGCTTCCTACATCTAGGGAAGGGTGCAATCGCTTCGAGCAGGGGTGTCGCATGATCAGATTTGTCATCATTCTCCCGATCATCTTCGTGGCCTGGATGCTGCTGGTGAAGATCATCAGCGACGTGAAGAAGGCCAACGTCGACTGGACCGGCGTCACCACCATCATCGGCTTCATCGCGCTGGCGTTCTGGCTGCGCCATGTCACGGGGATGGGGTGAGGGAATAGGGGAATAGGGGAATAGGGGAATAGGGGGCGACGGGTCATTGGTGTCCTTGCCGTCGCCGCGCTGGCTTCAGCGGCACCCCACAAAAAATCTCCTCCACCTATCGAACCTTTTGCTGCGCCGCGCCGACTGATGGTCAGAGGCGAATGGGTCGCCTCGATCAAAAGATCCAGGAGATCATCATGTTCAAGCGCACTCTTACCTCGGGCCTCGTCGCCATCTTCGTCGCCACCGGCGCGCTCGCCGGCACTGTCGGCACGTCGTCAGCCCACGGCATGCATGGCCATCATCATCACCACCACAACCACAACCATCACAAGAAGCACTTCAAGAAGTTCTGGTGGAAGCACTACAACCACCACCACAACCATCACCACAGGCACGGCAGGGTGATCATTTTCCTTTGATGGAGGGACCCAATTCCCCAAGAGGGCGGCTTCGGCCGCCCTTTTTGCGTTCGGCGATCACCTTGTGAAGTCGGGCGGCAAAGCTGCTGATCCCCGCAAGCTACGGCATGCACACATTTCCAAGCAATTGGTCTTTGGCGATAGAGTGCATGGCAGCTTGGCGCATGCATTGCCTATGCGGCGCTGGTCCCGCTCCGTCTCGGCTTCGCCGAGCCAACGCTCGCCCACCAACGCTCCTTTCCTTTCCCTCCGGAGGGGGGGAAGGTGGCGCTGCGAAGCAGCGACGGATTGGGGGACCCACCCGGCAATCGGGCCTCGGGCCGATCAGTCACCCCAGTCATAGCAGATATGTGCATGGCATAGCCCCCAGCAAGTGGGGGAGATTGGCCGCATCAACGTCCTCGCCAACCCTTTCCAGTCGCCGTCAGCGTGGACCTCGGTCCATCCGATTTCCCAGCTCCAGAAAAATCAAAAAAGTTCGAACCTTTTTCCTGGCTGTGACGACAGATGATCAAGAGGCGGATGGATCGCCTCGGTCAACGAAGCAAGGAGATCGTCATGTTCAAGAACACACTCGTTTCCGGCCTTATCGCCACCGCCGTCGCCGCCGCCACGCTGGCCGGCACCGTGCAGCCTTCGGCCGCCCACAGCCATCACCACAACCGCGAAATCGGCATCGGCATTGCTGCCGGCGTCGGCGGCTTCGTCCTCGGCAGCCTGCTCGCCCAGCCGCGCACCGTCTATGTCGACGAAGGCGGTGGCTCGTGGCATGTCCGCCGCTGCTACGATCGCTATGCCAGCTACGACGCGGACTCCGATACCTATCTCGGCCACGACGGATACCGCCACTATTGCCGTCTCTGAGGGGAGGACCCGTTCAGCAACAGAGGGGCCCATGCGAGCCCCTCTTCTGTTGTCTGGATGGTAGCGGTGCGTGCTCCATCGGCCGCTTCAGCGCAGAACTGAAGGGATTGGTCCGGCGACAGATCGGACAGTGTACAGAGATTTTCCGAGCGTCTATCCTGGACCGCGAAACGCGGGGAGAGACCCTTGGACGAGCAGGACCCCAGGGAAGACCTGGTCGAAACGGTTTTCCGCAACGGCACCGTCACCACCGTCGGCATCCTGCTGGCGTTTTCGCTGGGCTTCATCACCCATTGGGCCGCCAACCCGATCCCGTGGCAGACCTACCATCTTGTCGCCGTCCTGCCGATCCTGGCCGGCATTGCCTTGCAGATGCGGGCGCTCTCGCTGCTGCTCGACACGAAATGCCTGCAGCGGCGCATCTATGAACGCGCCAACCGCATCTTCATGGCCGGCCTGATATTCACCGCCTGCGGCGTCGGCATGGCCATCCTTCTCGATTTCTTCGATATCGCGACCAGGAGCGCGCTGCCCGGGGCGGGCTGATCAGCCGGCTCGCACGCCGCCGATCATCCTGGTCACCTCGGCTGCCGCATCGCGCACCAGCGGGCCGATCTCGGCCAGCCGCTCCGGCGTCACCCGCACCGTCGGCCCCGACACGGAAACGCCGCCGATCGGCTCGCCGAATTCGTTGAAGATGGCGGCTGCCACGCAGCGCATGCCGGGGTGCCGCTCCTCGTCGTCGACCGACCAGCCGCGCAGCTTGATCCGCGCCAGATCGTGGGCAAGCGCCGAAATGTCGGACAGCGTCCTGTCGGTGAAGCGCTGCAGGCCTGCCTTGCGCAGCATGGTTCCGACGCGCTCCGGCTCGAGATGCGCCAGCACCGCCTTGCCGATGCCCGACGCATGGAAGGGGCTGCGCGTGCCCGGCCGGAAGAAGGCGCGGATCGCCTGATGCGTCTCGACCTGGCTGACGAAGACCACGCAATCGTCCTCGGCGACGCCGAGATTGGCGGTCTCGCCGGTTCTCTCCATCAGCTCCTGCATGACGATACGCGCGCGGTCGACCAGCTTGCGGCGGCGCAGGAAGGCCGCGCCCATGCGGTAGGTCTCGACGCCGATCGACCACAGCTGGTCTGATGTGTCGAATTCGACCATTCCGTGGTTTTGCAGCGTCGTCAGCATGCGGTAGGCGGTGGAGGCGGCAAGCCCGCTCTGCGCCGATATTTCGCTCAGCGACAGGCCGCTGCCTTCCGCGACAATGGCCAGGATCCGCAGCGCCCGATCGAGCGACTGCACCGAACTGGCTTCCGAGGGCCCATTGAAAGCGCGCGGCCGGCCGCGCTGGCGTTTTTCCGTGGTTTCCATGGCGCCATTCTCGACCGATTTCGCCAAATGCACAATGAAAAAGTTTTTCACTGATATCGCCGGCCGAATTGCTGGAAAACAGAAAATCCAACAAAATCATCGTATAGCCGTCGTTTTCTATAAATGAAAAAATATTCTGAAAAAATTGAAAAATAGCCGGCGTGCTGGCATCCTCAGCCAATCCAACAATGACAAACCCGTGGAGGGCTGGAAAATGGCCAGGATGCGCGCTGTCGATGCCGCGGTTCTCGTTCTCGAAAAGGAAGGCATTTCCTGCGCTTTCGGCGTGCCGGGCGCGGCGATCAATCCGTTCTATTCGGCGCTGAAGGCGAGGGGAACGATCCGCCACGTGCTTGCCCGTCACGTCGAGGGCGCCTCGCACATGGCGGAAGGCTTTACCCGGGCCAAGGCAGGCAATATCGGCCTGTGCATCGGCACTTCGGGTCCGGCCGGCACCGACATGATAACCGGGCTCTATTCGGCCGCCGCTGATTCCATTCCGATCCTGTGCATCACCGGCCAGGCGCCGCGGGCGCGGCTGAACAAGGAGGATTTCCAGGCCGTCGACATATCAGCCATTGCCGCGCCGGTCGCCAAATGGGCGGTCACGGTCATGGAGCCCTATCTCGTCCCCATGGCGCTGCAGAAGGCCTTTCACCTGATGCGCTCGTCGCGGCCGGGTCCGGTGCTGATCGACCTGCCGGTCGATGTCCAGCTGGCCGAGATCGAATTCGACATCGATGCCTATGAGCCGTTGACGCCGTTCAAGCCGGCCATGACGCGCGCCCAGGCCGAAAAGGCGTTGACGATGCTCAACGCCGCCGAAAAGCCGCTGATCGTCGCCGGCGGCGGCATCATAAACGCCGATGCGTCGGATTTGCTGATCGAATTCGCCGAGATTTCAGGCGTGCCGGTCATCCCGACCTTGATGGGCTGGGGCGCGATCCCCGACGACCACCGGCTGATGGCCGGCATGTGCGGGCTGCAGACCTCGCACCGCTATGGCAATGCGACGATGCTGGAAGCCGATTTCGTCTTCGGCATCGGCAACCGCTGGGCCAACCGTCACACCGGCTCCGTCGATGTCTATACCAAGGGCAAAAAGTTCATCCATGTCGACATCGAGCCGACGCAGATCGGCCGTGTCTTCGCGCCGGATCTCGGCGTCGTCTCCGATGCGGGCGCCGCACTGAAGATGCTGCTCGACGTCGCCACCGAATGGAAGATATCAGGCAGACTGCGCGACTGGTCGGGCTGGGCGAAAGAGTGCCAGGCTCGCAAGAAGACCATGAAGCGCAAGACGCATTTCGACCAGGTGCCGCTGAAGCCGCAGCGTGTCTATGAGGAGATGAACAAGGCGTTCGGCCGCGACGTCACCTATGTCACCACGATCGGCCTGTCGCAGATCGCCGGGGCGCAGTTCCTGCATGTCTACAAGCCGCGCAACTGGATCAATTGCGGCCAGGCCGGCCCGCTCGGCTGGACCTTGCCGGCTGCCCTTGGCGTGCGCGCCGCCGATCCCGACCGCACCATCGTGGCGCTGTCGGGCGACTATGATTTCCAGTTCATGATCGAGGAACTGGCGGTCGGTGCACAGCACAAATTGCCCTATCTCCATGTCGTCGTGAACAACGCCTATCTCGGGCTGATCCGCCAAGCGCAGCGCGGCTTTTCGATGGACTTCGAGGTCGACCTTGCCTTCGAGAACATCAACCGGGCAGGCGATCCCGAGGCCGGCTACGGCGTCGACCATGTTGCCGTCGCCGAGGCCATGGGCTGCAAGGCGGTCAGGGTGCGCAAGCCGGAAGAGTTCGCCGGTGCCTTCAAGGAGGCGCAGCGGTTGATGAAAGAACACCGGGTTCCGGTTGTCCTCGAATTCATCCTCGAACGCGTCACCAACATCTCGATGGGCACCGAGATCGACAAGATCACCGAATTCGAGGAGCTTGCCGAGAGCCACGAAGATGCGCCGACGTCGATCGTCATGCTGGATTAGGCTTGGCGGAGAAAAGGAGAAAAAGAATGCCGCGTTTTTCAGCCAATCTTTCGATGCTCTTTGGCGAGCATGAGTTCCTCGACCGTTTCGATGCCGCCGCCCGCGCCGGCTTCAAGGGCGTCGAATATATCGGCCCCTATGACCATGCGCCCGATGCCGTCGCTGCCCGGCTGAAGAAGAACGGCCTGACGCAGGTGCTTTTCAACCTGCCGGCCGGCGACTGGGGCAAGGGCGAGCGCGGCATTGCCGTGCTGCCGGACCGCGTGCCGGAATTCCGCCAGGGCATCGCCAAGGCGATCACCTACGCGCAGGCGCTCGGCTGCCAGCAGGTCAATTGCCTGGCCGGCATCGCGCCCGCCGGCGCCGACCGCAAGGTGCTGGAGGACGTCTTTGCCGAAAACCTCGCCTTCGCGGCGGAAAAGCTGGAGCAGGCCGGCATCAGGCTGCTGATCGAGCCGATCAACACGCGCGATATCCCGGGCTTCTTTCTCAACTATTCCGACCAGGCGCTGGCGCTTATCGACCGTGTCGGGTCGAAGAACCTGTTCCTGCAATACGACATCTATCACATGCAGATCATGGAGGGGGATCTCGCCCGTACCATCGAGGCAAACCTCGACCGCATCGCGCATATCCAGCTTGCGGACAATCCAGGCCGTCACGAGCCGGGGACGGGCGAGATCAATTTTCCCTTCCTGTACGAGCACATCGACCGCATCGGCTATTCGGGGTGGATCGGGGCGGAATACAAGCCGAAGGCCGGGACGGAGGCTGGGCTGGGGTGGTTTCAAGCATTAGCCGGGCAGGGAAGTGCTGCGGCCTAGCCAACGCCGCGCCCCCTCATCCGGCCCTTCGGGCCACCTTCTCCCGAGGGGAGAAGAGACAGGCACCAACGTCGGCTTCTCTTCTCCCCTCGGGGGAAGATGGCCGCGCTAGCGGCCGGATGAGGGGGCGTTTCACACAAGCAACTGGAGAACCAAAATGGAAACCATCGGCTTCATCGGCCTCGGCATCATGGGCGCACCGATGGCGGGGCACCTGTTGGACGCGGGCTACAGGGTCATAGCCAGCGACCATCGATCGAAACTCTCAGCCGATCTCGTCGCCAAGGGCCTAACGTCAGTCACCGGCCATGCTGCCGTGGCGAAGGCCGCCGACATCATCATTCTGATGGTGCCCGACACACCGCAGGTCGCCGATGTGCTGTTTCACGAGAACGGCGTCGCGTCCGGTCTGACCAAAGGCAAGCTGGTCATCGACATGAGCTCGATCTCACCGATCGAGACCAAGATTTTTGCCAGGAAAATCAACGATCTAGGCTGCGACTATCTCGACGCGCCGGTCTCGGGCGGCGAGGTTGGCGCCAAGGCGGCGTCGCTCACCATCATGGTCGGCGGCGAGGAGAAACCCTTCGAGCGCGCCAAGCCCGTGTTCGAGAAGATGGGCAAGAACATCACCCTGGTCGGCCCCAACGGCGTTGGCCAGACCACCAAGGTGGCCAACCAGATCGTCGTTGCGCTGACTATTGAAGCCGTCGCCGAAGCGCTTGTTTTTGCTTCGAAAGCCGGCGCGGATCCGGCCAAGGTCAGGCAGGCGCTGATGGGCGGGCTGGCGGCTTCGCGCATTCTGGAAGTGCATGGCGAGCGTATGGTCAAGCGCACCTTCGCCCCGGGTTTTCGGATCGAACTGCACCAGAAGGATCTGAACCTCGCGCTGGAGGGCGCGAAAGCGCTCGGCGTGTCGCTGCCCAACACGTCCACCACGCAGCAGCTGTTCAACGCCTGCGCGGCCAATGGCGGCGCCAAGGAGGATCATTCGGCACTGGTCAGGGCGCTGGAGAGGATGGCCGATTTCGAGGTCGGCAGCGAGGCAGCCGGCACCCAGGGCAAAGCGGCATAGGTCAGGAGAGGGCGGCGCAACGTTCCCAAGCCGCCAACTCCTGGCCCATCGAAGAACGGGTTCCGGCGTCTATGGCCGGAACCCGTTTCTCGTTTCGAGATGTTTTTGGCTTAGCCGCGCTTCAAAAATGCCCGTGCCACGTAAAGGCTGATCGCCGCGGCATTCGATACGTTGAGCGAATGGATGGCGCCGGGCATGTCGAGCCGCGCCAGCGTGGTCACCGTCTCGCGGGTCTTCTGGCGCAGGCCTTTGCCTTCGGCGCCCAGCACCAGGGCGATCTTTTCTCCGGCAAAGCTCTTTTCGAGTTCGGCCGGCGCGTCCGAATCAAGTCCGATGGTGCGAAAGCCGGCCTCGTGCAGCTGGCCGAGCGCTTCGGCGAGGTTCTTCACCTCGATCTGGTCGATGTGCTCCAGCGCGCCCGAGGCGGATTTCGCCAGCACGCCCGATTCCTGCGGGCTGTGGCGGGCGGTGGTGATCAGCGCGCCGGCGCCGAAGGCGACCGCCGAGCGCAGGATGGCGCCGACATTGTGCGGGTCGGTGATCTGGTCGAGCACCAGCACCAGCTTCGCGTCACCAAGCGCATCGAGCCGCTTGGCTTTCAACGGCTCGGCCTCGATCAGCACACCCTGATGCACGGCATCCGACCCGGTGATCTTGTCGATATCCCTGGGCTCGACCAGTTCCATCTTGAAGGGCAAGGCGGCGAGATCGGCGATTTCGAGGCGCTCGGCCGCATTGCGCGTCACCAGCATCTTCCTGATCTTGCGGCGCGGATTGTCGAGTGCGGCGCGAACCGTGTGCAGGCCGTAGAGCCGCACCAGTCCGTCCGCGGCATTTTCGCCCGGCGGAACCGGCTGTCGAGGCCGGAACGCCGGCGCGCCGCCGCTTTTCTCGTCGCGATAGGCGCGGCGCAGCTTGGCGTAATGGGTGTCTTTGGGGGTGTTGGTTTTATCGCTCATGGCTGGCTTTTATAGCGGTGTCCTCCGGCCAAGGATATGGCCCGCCGTCACAGCCGGCGAACAACATCGAAAAACGCTGGCTGCGCGGTTGACACCCAATGGCCTTGCCGCCATAAGGCGCTGCGCTGGTTTCGGAGAACACATAACTCGGGTCCGGATCGGCGCGAATGCCTCGTTGCATGGCTCCGGCGGCAGACTGGAGAGGTGCCCGAGTGGTTAAAGGGGACGGACTGTAAATCCGTTAGCTTAGCTTACGTTGGTTCGAATCCAACCCTCTCCACCACTGCCGGCCCGGAAGCCCTGAAACGCGACAAGAATCGGACCGAAAAGTGCATGGCGCTTTTCGGATGAATCCGGTACTTCAGGTAAGGCGCGGGTATAGCTCAGTGGTAGAGCAGCAGCCTTCCAAGCTGAATATGCGGGTTCGATTCCCGCTACCCGCTCCAGACACTCATCCCATCACCGGCAAGCCGAAGCACTGCGCACGAAGCGCAGCGCTCCAATTGTCGTGGCTGCGCCGCGTCAGCTGTTGAACGCGGATGCGACCTGGTGCTGCTGCGGCACCTGGCCGTTCGGCGTCAGCTTGTCGACGATGCCGGGCAGGGCGGTGGACAGTTGCTTGAGCAGTTCCTGCTCGTCCAGTCCGGTCCGTTGCGCGATCTCGCGGATGATCTGCGGTCCGATCGCGGCGCCAAGATCGTTGGCGTTGATCGACTGGTTCTGGCCGGTTCCGACCCAGGAGTCCGCGGTGTTGCCGTGACCGGCGTCCCGGAGCTTTTCGAGCAGTCCGCCCAGGCCGCCCAGCAGGCCACCGTCGGCGGATGTGGTTTCCGTCGGGACGGGGGCGGTCGGAGCGGGCGCGGGAGACTGTTCCGGTTCTTCGGCACTTCTGCCGCTCAGCATCTTGCCGACCAGCAATGCGCCGAGTGCGATCATCAGAGGTTTGGTGATGTTGCCGCCGGGAACGGCGTTGTCAAAAAGTCCCATCGTGGATCCTCCATAGCGACCAAGGCCCGACCCCTCCTCAACAATGAAGCATTCGGGCGGAATTTCAAGCTGGCTTGAGGTTTTGACAATCATATGAAAATGTTCGGCTGGCGAGGGGATGGAGAGGAAAAAATGGGTATCATCAGCTGGATCATTCTCGGCGTGGTCGCCGGCTTCATAGGCAGCAAGATCGTCAACAAGACCGGCCAGGGTGTCATAATGGATATCGTGCTGGGCATCGTCGGCGCCATCGTCGGCGGGCTGATCTTCAGTGCCTTCGGCGCATCTGGCGTCACCGGTCTCAACATCTACAGCCTGATCGTTGCCGTCATCGGGGCGGTGGTTGTTCTGTGGGCCTACCATCAGTTCAGCGCAAGGCGGACGCTTTAGGCGCCTGCGGATCGTCTGAGGTTTCGAGTTTCTGAAGGCAAGGCCGGCTTCAGGCCGGTGTGCCCGGCTGTGGCTTGCCTATGGCATCGGGGCGGCGAAAATAAAGATCGGCGTTCCCGCAATGAAACGAGGCTAGGCGACGACGGCCAACCGGCGCTGGCGCTGATCCAGCGACACGATGGTCAGCCCGCTGCCGACGACCAGCAGGATGCCACAGACCGCCAATGTGTTGGGGAATTGCCCGAACACCAGCAGGCCCGAAATGACCGCCCAGACGGTGAAGCAATAGTAGAACGGCGCCACGGCGCTGGTCGGTCCGACGCGATAGGCCATGAAGATGAAGAAGTGGCCGAAGATCAGGAAAAATCCAGCACCTGCCATCAGCAGCAGGTGATGCGCCCCGGGCATGACCCAGCGCTCGGAAACAAGATGCGCGGCGCCGGCGCCGATCAGCACCACCACGACGGCGGAAATCGCCACGATCATCCCCGGCACCTCGGCCGAGACCCGCCGGCCGGCTAGGTCGCGCGCCGCTGCAAGGGCTGCGTTGCCGAGCGCCAGCAGGGCATAGACCGAAATGCCTTGCATGGTCGGCTGCGCCACCATCAGCGCGCCGACGAAGCCGAGCCCGATCAGCGCCATGCGCCGGCCGCCGATCCGCTCGCCAAACAGGATCGAGGAGCCAACCAGCATCAAGAGCGGCGTGATCTGGCCGAGCGCGGTGGAATCGGCGATCTGCATGTTGGCGAGCGCGACCACATAGCAAAGGATCGCCGCCAGCTCGAGCACGTTCCGGCTCAGGACGCGCTTGTCGAAGATCAGCGGGATCTGCTTGCCGTAGCCAAGCGCGAACAGCAGCGGGAAGCCCCAGAGGGCCGCCGCGGCACCCCGCAGAAACAGCACCTCATAAGACGGCAAGCCCGCCGTCGCGAGCTTCATCATTGTATCGTTGACGAGATACGACCCCGTCGAGACGATCATAAACAGCGGGCCGCGGACAGAGGCAGGGATGAAATGCATCCGGCCACAAGATCAGAGGCGGGTGGTGGCGGCAATGGTCCATGGCCTGGCCATGATTCAGACAGGGCCGGGCAAGCAAGCCGGCGCTTTCGCGGCCTCGATCGGTCGGCCCGCTACCCCTTCATTTTGCCCGGAGCCTTCCTATATCAGCGCCACATCCCCGCAATCGGATCGATGGTTCGGACTGAGTGAGACGGCACCCGGCCAAAAGACGCTTGTGTTTTTTGGCCTTTGTCGCTAATCGCCCCGCATTCGACTGAACTGAAGGTCTTCGACCGAACTGAAGATCCGGGCCGTCCAAGGAAAGAGACAATGGCAAAAGGTAAATTCGAGCGTAACAAGCCTCACGTGAACATCGGCACGATTGGCCACGTCGACCATGGCAAGACGTCGCTGACGGCGGCGATCACCAAGTATTTTGGCGAATACAAGCGCTACGACCAGATCGACGCTGCCCCTGAAGAGAAGGCGCGCGGCATCACGATCTCGACGGCTCACGTCGAATACGAGACGGCCAACCGCCACTACGCTCACGTCGACTGCCCCGGCCACGCCGACTATGTGAAGAACATGATCACCGGCGCCGCGCAGATGGACGGCGCGATCCTGGTCGTGTCGGCTGCCGACGGCCCGATGCCGCAGACCCGCGAGCACATCCTGCTGGCCCGTCAGGTCGGCGTGCCGTCGATCGTGGTGTTCCTGAACAAGGTCGACCAGGTCGACGACGCCGAGCTGCTCGAACTGGTCGAGCTCGAGGTTCGCGAGCTTCTGACCAAGAACGAATTCCCCGGCGACGACATTCCGATCGTCAAGGGTTCGGCTCTGGCTGCTCTCGAAGACTCGGACAAGAAGATCGGTGAAGACGCGATCCGCGAGCTGATGGCTGCGGTCGATGCCTACATCCCGACGCCGGTCCGTCCGCTCGACAAGCCGTTCCTGATGCCGATCGAAGACGTGTTCTCGATCTCGGGCCGCGGCACGGTCGTGACCGGCCGCGTCGAGCGCGGCGTGGTCAAGGTCGGCGAGGAACTCGAGATCATCGGCATCCGTCCGACGACCAAGACGACCTGCACGGGCGTGGAAATGTTCCGCAAGCTGCTCGATCAGGGCCAGGCTGGCGACAACATCGGCGCGCTGCTGCGCGGCGTTGATCGTGAAGGTGTCGAGCGCGGCCAGGTTCTGGCCAAGCCGGGCACGGTGAAGCCGCACAAGAAGTTCGTGGCCGAAGCCTACATCCTGACCAAGGACGAAGGTGGCCGTCACACGCCGTTCTTCACCAACTACCGTCCGCAGTTCTACTTCCGCACGACCGACGTGACCGGCATCGTGTCGCTGCCGGAAGGCACCGAGATGGTGATGCCGGGCGACAACATCACGGTCGATGTCGAGCTGATCGTGCCGATCGCCATGGAAGAGAAGCTGCGCTTCGCTATCCGTGAAGGCGGCCGCACCGTCGGTGCCGGCATCGTCGTCACCATCAAGGAATAACCGAGCCCGGCATTCGCCGGATCGACAAGAAAGGGCGGTCTTCGGGCCGCCCTTTTTGTTTGCCGGGCTATCGGCTGCCGCCCCGTCGGCCGAACCCTGTTGCAAGGCTCTGGACCTCGTCTAGTATAGGTTGCATCAAGGGGCTTTTTCCAAATGGTTCCAAGGCGGTATTTTCATCGTCGGGCATTGTGGCCGCTGGCTCTGACCTGGCTGATTGCGTTGCTTGCCACAGGCCCGGCAGCCTTCGCGGCGGATGCGGCGCCGGATCTTGGGCCGACGATGCGGTTCGGCATTGTCCGCAGCAACGCAGCGGGGTGCGAGCCGATCTGCCCGGAATGGATATCGGCCGAGGGCTCCATAGAAGCCGGAACTCCGGCACTCTTCAAACGCATGCTGAAGACGCTTGGCGGGCGGAAACTGCCTGTTGTCGTGGATTCTCCCGGCGGCAATGTCGAGGCGGCGCTGACGCTTGGCCGGCTGATCCGCAAGAACAAGCTCGATATCGCCATCGGCAAGACGGTGTTTTCCAGCTGCCAGCCCGACGCGAAGGGGTGCCAGGACCGTGACGCCCGCTACTTCGGCGATGTCATCGACTATGGCGCCATGTGCAATTCCGCCTGTCCTCTGATGTTTGCCGGCGGTATCAGGCGAGTGGCCGGCGAATGGGCCTATCTCGGCGTCCATCAGATCACCACGACCTACATCCGCACGAAATTGCAATACCGGACCACCTACCGGATCGTCGGGGGCAAGAAGAAGATCCTCAACACGAAGATCGTCAGCCGCAAGAACGCCGGCAGCTACAAGACCTACGAAATGAGCAAGTCGGTGGAGAAAAAGCTGGCGGCCTACCTGGACCAGATGGGCATCGAACAAAGCATGCTCGAAACGATGAAGGGCACCCCGGCCAGCGAAATCCACCAGATCGCCCTCGATGACATGCTGGCGATGAAGCTGGTCACCAGCACGGACGCCGTGGGCCTGTTGACCGCGGCGAGCCTGTGCGAACCCGGCCGCCTGGCCACGAATTGCCGGGAGGTGCCGGGGAACAAGCCTGATGGCCTGATGGCGACCGCGGCCAGGCCTACTCCGCCAGCGATCGAACCCCAGGCGGCGCGGCGCGATGAAGACATGCGCTTCGTTGTCGTTCGCGGCACCAATCCGCTCTGCAATCCAGACTGCCCGGAATGGATCTCGGCGGAAGGCGCGATCACCCCCCAGACCCCGCAGAAGCTGCGCCAGCTGCTCGCCACGATCGGCAAACGGCAACTGCCTGTCGTGATCAGCTCGAAGGGAGGCGACCTGTTCAGCGCCCTGGCGGCGGGACGGCTTATCCATGAAAAGAAGCTCGACGTCGCCGTTGGCCGCACCGATTTCGTCGGCTGTGACCCAGGAGCGTGGAATTGCCTGGCCAAGGAGGGCGCCTATGCCGGGCTGAGCATCGATGCGGGCGTGGAGTGCGATTCGGCCTGCGCGTTCATGCTTGCCGGCGGCATCAGGCGGCTTGTCGGTCCCCAGGCGCGACTTAGCCTCTACCCGATGGGGCAAAAGCTGATGGTCAAGGCTTACCTGGAGGAGATGGCGATTAGTTCCGCCCTGTTCGCGGCGATCGAGCGGCGCTCGGTCGAGCGCCGGCTGGAACCCGACATGATGCTGAAGGTTGGCCTGACGACGAGCCTGCAATCGGTCGACGCGCTGACCGGTGCGACCATTTGCGAGGCGGTGCCAAGACCCGAGAATTGCCGGATCCGGCCTTCCGCCAATGCCGAGGCTGACGCGCCGGCCAAATTGTAGTGGGCGACGGAGCCCGAAACTGGCCATCGAGGCAGGTTGAGCCGCTTTCGATTTTTCCGCTATCGTCGCTGCTGGCGGCTTCAGGCAGGCGGAGGATCGAGAATGGGCCAGGATATCCCGACACTCTACGAATGGGCCGGCGGCAGCGAGGCTTTGAACCGGCTCACCCAGACCTTCTATGACAAGGTGGCGCAGGACCCGATCGTCGGGCCGGTGTTCAAGACCATGTCGCCGGATCACCCCGCCCATGTCGCGGCCTTCATCGGCGAGGTTTTCGGCGGACCGAAGACCTACAGCGAGCAGTTCGGCGGCCACCGCAAGATGGTCATGCACCATCTGGGCAAGCATCTGAGCGAAGAGCAGCGCCGCCGCTGGATCAGCCTCCTGGCCGATGCCGCCGACGCGGTCGGCCTGCCTGACGATCCGGAATTCCGTTCGGCCTTCATGGGCTATGTCGAATGGGGATCGCGGCTGGCCAAGATGAACTCCAATCTCGGCGAAACCTGCGATCCGCAGACGGAACCGATGCCGGCCTGGGGCTGGGGTGTGCCGGGCGGCCCCTATCAGCCACCGGGTACAAACTAGCGTCCAGTTCGCCATGGAGATGTTGGGCTGATGTCGGAAGATGTGAAGATCATACGTTGGCGCGAGTGGGACGGACCGGGTCTCGAACGTTTGGTGCTGCAGGAGCGGGCAGGGGAGGTCTCGGCCGACTCTGTCGCAGTCTGCTCCGGGCAAACGCCTTTTGCCGTCCGTTACCGCATCGCTTGCGATGTCGGCTGGCACGCCAGGCGTGTCGTTGTCGATATGATCGGTAGCGGCCGCACGCTTGTTCTTGCCGCCGATGGCGATGGTCGCTGGACCAGGCACGGCCTGCCGATGCCGGAGCTCGACGGCATTTTCGATCCCGACCTGACCATCACGCCGTTCACCAACACGCTGCCGATCCGGCGATTGCAACTTTCCGCCGGGCAGAGTGCCGAGATAACCACTGCCTTCATCGACTTCCCCGCCCTCACGGTCGTCGCCAACCCGCAGCGCTACACATGCCTCGAAGAGGGCAGGCGATATCTCTATGAATCGCGCGCCAGCGACTTCAGGCGGGAACTTGAAATCGACCGCAACGGGCTGGTTGTCGACTATCCCGATTTCTGGCGCAGAGGTTAAGGCGTGTTTGCAAGCAAACCGCTCTTTACAGAGCGTGCGGAAGCTTTTAGGAAGCGCCTGCTGCGCCGACATGCGCACGTACGGGCATAGCTCAGTTGGTAGAGCGGCGGTCTCCAAAACCGCAGGTCGTAGGTTCGAGCCCTGCTGCCCGTGCCATTCCCTGAATGGCATTCAACCCAATGTCTCGCCGTTTCGGAATGGCGTTCAAAACGATATTTCCATGGTCCGGCCTTTGAAAATCGGCGACCCGCTTGCCATGTAGGGTCGATTGGGGCATAAGAGCGCCATAGCCGGGACGGAACGACTGGATGGTTCCGAGGCGGTGTTTGGTCATAAAGCGGAGACTTGCCACTTGCGTGGATCAAGAATCGGTTTTATGTAGACGAAACAGACACGCGACGCGTGGAGCTGGGAAACCGGCTTTACGCGTCTGATTTGCATGGGCGAAATGATTGCGCTGATTCGGCGCGAAATTCGCTCAGGCGGCACGTCCCGGCCAGCGGGATCATCCAGGAGACCCGGCCAACGGGTCTTGAAGACAGAGCGGCATATGGCTTCGAAAACCACAAATCCTTTCGTCTTTCTCCAGCAGGTTCGCGCGGAGACCGCCAAGGTGACTTGGCCGTCGCGGCGCGAAACGATGATCTCGACGGTGATGGTTCTGGCCTTCGCAGTGATCGCGATGATCTTTTTCTTCACCGCTGATCAGCTCATGGGCCTCGCGGTCGAACAGATTCTGGGCATCGGACGCTAAGTCCGGCGATTACGGAGAAGTCTTGAAATGACCGCGCGCTGGTACATCGTCCACGCCTATTCGAACTTTGAAAAGAAGGTCGCCGAGGATATCGAGAACAAGGCCAAGCAGAAGGGCCTGTCTGCCGACATCCACCAGATCGTGGTTCCGACCGAGAAGGTCGTCGAAGTTCGCCGCGGCCGCAAGGTCGATGCCGAGCGCAAGTTCTTCCCGGGCTATGTGCTGCTGAAGGCCAATCTGACCGACGCCGTGTTCTCGCTGGTCAAGAACACGCCGAAGGTCACCGGCTTCCTGGGTGACTCCAAGCCGGTGCCGATCACCGAGGCGGAAGCGCAGCGCATCCTGAACCAGGTCCAGGAAGGCGTCGAGCGGCCCAAGCCCTCGGTCACGTTCGAGATCGGCGAAGCGATCCGCGTTTCGGATGGTCCCTTCGCGTCGTTCAACGGTTTCGTCCAGGAAGTGGACGAGGAGCGGGCGCGGCTCAAGGTGGAAGTTTCGATCTTCGGGCGCGCCGTGCCTGTCGATCTGGAATTCGGGCAGGTCGAAAAGGGCTGATCCGAAATCCCTGAAGCCGGTTTGGCGATCAGGGGAGGCGGCGCGGAAGCGCGGCCTGAGAACGGTGGGAGACGAATGCGGCTTTAGCCGGCCGCATGGATCGCACCACCAGACTGCAACCGCCGGCATGACCGGCATAGACAAAGGCAGGAAAAGAGATGGCTAAGAAAATTGCAGGCCAGCTCAAGCTCCAGGTGAAAGCGGGATCGGCTACGCCGTCTCCCCCGATCGGCCCGGCGCTTGGTCAGCGTGGCATCAACATCATGGAGTTCTGCAAGGCGTTCAACGCGCAGACCCAGGAAATGGAAAAGGGATCGCCGGTTCCGGTTGTCATCACCTACTATCAGGACAAGTCCTTCACCTTCGTCATGAAGACGGCGCCGGTGAGCTACTTCCTGAAGAAGGCGGCGAACCTGACCTCTGGTTCCAAGGAGCCGGGCAAGGTCAAGGCCGGTACGGTTTCGCGTGACAAGGTCCGCGAGATTGCCACCGCGAAGATGAAAGACCTGAACGCAAACGACGTCGAAGCGGCCATGCGCATGGTCGAGGGCTCCGCCCGCTCGATGGGTCTGGAAGTGGTGGGGTAAGATCATGGCAAAGATTGCAAAGCGTGTATCGAAGACCCGCGAAGGCATCGATCCCAACAAGGCTTATGCCCTGGGTGATGCGCTGAAGCTGCTCAAGGACCGTTCCTCGGTGAAGTTCGATGAGACCATCGAAGTCGCCATGAACCTCGGCGTCGACCCGCGCCATGCCGACCAGATGGTCCGCGGCGTGGTCAACCTGCCGAACGGCACCGGCCGCTCGGTACGTGTCGCCGTGTTCGCCCGTGGCGACAAGGCCGACGAAGCGCGCGCCGCCGGCGCCGACATCGTTGGTGCCGAGGATCTGGTCGACATCGTCCAGAAGGGCACGATCGATTTCGATCGCTGCATCGCCACGCCGGACATGATGCCGCTGGTCGGCCGTCTGGGCAAGGTGCTCGGCCCGCGCGGCATGATGCCGAACCCGAAGGTCGGAACCGTCACCACCGACGTTGCCGCCGCCGTCAAGGCGTCCAAGGGCGGCGCCGTCGAGTTCCGTGTCGAGAAGGCTGGCATCGTCCATGCCGGCGTCGGCAAGGTCTCGTTCGACGTCAAGGCCCTGGAAGAGAACATCCGCGCCTTCGCCGATGCGGTGACCAAGGCAAAGCCGACTGGCGCCAAGGGCAACTACGTCAAGAAGGTGTCGGTCACCTCGACGATGGGCCCGGGCCTCAAGCTCGACGTCGCGACGCTCAACGCGTCCTGATACGAACATTTGGATCGGCCGCCAAGCGGCTGATCCGCAAGTGAATTCCGGACCTCCGACTTGTCGGCGGCCCGGTACCGGAAGCCGAAAGGTTTCCGGACATCCTGTCCGAGATTGCAGGCGGCCCAGAAGCCTTAATTCGATTTGGGCCTGCATGAGACGGGTGAAGACCGGACAACGGAGCGATTGCTCCAATGAAAGGTTCGAACCGTGTTTGCCTTTTGTCTGCGCATCGCCGGCTTGACTGTCGATGTGGCGAAAGGGGGCAGGATCCTCGAGCGTCGTTCGGGAGATCCGTTACTGGATGGCCCGGCCGACAAAAGGCAACCCGACGCCTGTCCTCGTCAATGGGATGTTCCCGTTAACAGGATTGGGGTCAACTGGAGATAGGCAGTGGACAGAGCGGAAAAACGCGAACTCGTCACGGGCCTGAACGGTGCGTTCTCGAACGCAGGTTCAGTGGTCGTGGCCCACTACGCCGGTATCACCGTCGCGCAAATGAACGACCTTCGGTCGAAAATGCGCGCTGCCGGTGGCACCGTCAAAGTCGCGAAGAACCGTCTCGCCAAAATCGCTCTTCAGGGCACGGACTCCGCATCGATCATCGAGCTGTTCAAGGGACAGACGCTGATTGCTTATTCGGAGGATCCGATTGCGGCGCCGAAGGTCGCGTCCGATTTCGCCAAGGGAAATGACAAGCTCGTCATTCTCGGCGGCGCAATGGGCACCACCTCGCTCAATGCCGACGGTGTGAAGGCACTCGCCACACTTCCGTCGCTCGATGAGCTGCGCGCCAGGCTGGTTGGCATGATCGCCACGCCGGCAACCCGGATCGCCCAGATCGTCAATGCGCCAGCGGCCTCGGTCGCGCGCGTCATTGGCGCTTACGCCCGGAAGGACGAGGCGGCATGAGGCCGTTCCTCGCTATCACAAACACACGTTCGAACCTTATGAAGGAACACAACAATGGCTGATCTCGCAAAGATCGTAGACGACCTTTCGAAGCTGACCGTCCTCGAGGCGGCCGAGCTGTCGAAGCTTCTGGAAGAAAAGTGGGGCGTTTCCGCCGCTGCTCCGGTGGCGGTTGCCGCTGCTGGCGGCGCTGCGGCCGCTGCTGCTCCGGCCGAGGAAAAGACGGAATTCGACGTCGTCCTCACCGACGCAGGCGCTCAGAAGATCAACGTCATCAAGGAAGTCCGCGCCATCACCGGTCTTGGCCTCAAGGAAGCCAAGGATCTGGTTGAAGCGGCTCCGAAGCCGGTCAAGGAAGCTGTTTCCAAGGCCGACGCTGACAAGTTCAAGGCCCAGCTGGAAGCAGCCGGCGCCAAGGTCGAACTGAAGTAAGCGTAAAAGCGGCGGGCGGCCTCGCGCCGTCCGCCACTCCCTTCGCCCGAAGGGAGAGCGCGTAACGCGAGATTTGCGAGAACCTCTTTCCTGAGGGCCGAAAACCGGCCTTCAGGAAACGGGTTTTCTCCCGTTCTAGCCGGCCGCCGACAGGCGCCGGGAAAACAGACAGAGGGTTGCCGCCAAGGTGGCCCAGTATGCAAGGCGAGCCGCGGCGAGGCTCGTCCCGAGTTTAGAGCTAAGGAGCGACGATGGCCCAGACCCAGACTTTCAATGGCCGCAGACGCGTACGCAAGTTCTTCGGAAAGATTCCGGAAGTTGCGGAGATGCCGAACCTGATCGAGGTTCAGAAGGCATCCTATGACCAGTTCCTGATGGTGGCGGAGCCCAAGGGTGGGCGTCCGGACGAGGGGCTGCAGGCCGTTTTCAAGTCGGTCTTCCCGATCTCCGATTTTTCCGGCTCCTCCATGCTGGAGTTCGTGAAGTACGAGTTCGAAGGACCGAAATTCGACGTTGACGAATGCCGTCAGCGCGACCTCACCTATGCCGCGCCGCTCAAGGTGACGCTGCGCCTCATCGTGTTCGATATCGACGAGGACACCGGCGCCAAGTCCATCAAGGACATCAAGGAGCAGGACGTCTACATGGGCGACATGCCGCTCATGACCTTGAACGGCACCTTTATCGTCAACGGCACCGAGCGCGTCATCGTTTCGCAGATGCACCGTTCGCCGGGCGTCTTCTTCGACCATGACAAGGGCAAGTCGCACTCGTCGGGCAAGCTTCTGTTTGCCGCGCGCGTCATCCCGTATCGCGGTTCGTGGCTCGACATAGAGTTCGATTCCAAGGACGTCGTGCACGCCCGCATCGATCGCCGCCGCAAGATTCCGGTGACGTCGCTGCTGATGGCGCTCGGCATGGACGGCGAAGAGATCCTGTCGACCTTCTACAACAAGATCACCTACAAGCGTGCCGGCGACCATTGGCGCATTCCGTTCAACGTCGAGCGTTTCCGCGGCCTCAAGGCTGTCGGCGACCTGGTCGATGCCGATACCGGCGAAGTCGTCGTCGAGGCCGGCAAGAAGATCACCGCACGCCAGGCACGGGCGCTTGGCGAAAAGGGTCTGAAGGCGATCAAGGCGACCGACGAGGACCTGCTCGGCAACTATCTGGCCGAGGACATCGTCAACTACGCCACCGGCGAGATCTTCCTCGAGGCCGGTGACGAGATCGACGAGAAGACGCTGAAGGTGCTGCTCGGCACCGGCGAAGAGGAGATCAAGGTTCTCGACATCGACCACGTCAATGTCGGCGCCTATATCCGCAACACGCTCAACGTCGACAAGAACGAGAGCCGCCAGGACGCGCTGTTCGACATCTATCGTGTCATGCGCCCCGGCGAGCCGCCGACGCTCGAAACCGCCGAAGCCATGTTCAACTCGCTGTTCTTCGATAGCGAGCGCTACGATCTGTCGGCCGTCGGCCGCGTCAAGATGAACATGCGCCTCGAGCTGAAGGCCGAGGACACCGTGCGCGTGCTGCGCAAGGACGACATCCTGGCCGTGGTCAGGACGCTGGTCGAACTGCGCGACGGCAAGGGCGAGATCGACGACATCGACAATCTCGGCAACCGCCGCGTGCGTTCGGTCGGCGAGCTGATGGAAAACCAGTACCGCGTCGGCCTGCTGCGCATGGAGCGCGCGATCAAGGAGCGTATGTCCTCGATCGAGATCGACACGGTCATGCCGCAGGACCTGATCAACGCCAAGCCGGCGGCTGCCGCCGTGCGCGAGTTCTTCGGTTCCTCGCAGCTGTCGCAGTTCATGGACCAGACCAACCCGCTGTCGGAGATCACCCACAAGCGCCGCCTCTCGGCGCTTGGACCGGGCGGTCTGACCCGCGAGCGCGCCGGCTTCGAAGTGCGCGACGTGCACCCGACGCATTACGGCCGCATCTGCCCGATCGAGACGCCGGAAGGCCCGAATATCGGTCTGATCAACTCGCTGGCCACCTTCGCACGCGTCAACAAGTACGGCTTCATCGAGAGCCCGTACCGCAAGATCGTCGACGGCAAGCTGACCAATGACGTCGTCTATCTCTCGGCGATGGAAGAGGCCAAGCACCACGTCGCGCAGGCCAACGCCGAACTCGACAAGAACGGTGGTTTCGTCGACGAATTCGTCATTTGCCGCAGCGCCGGCGAAGTGATGATGGCGCCGCGCGAAAACGTCGATCTGATGGACGTGTCGCCCAAGCAGATGGTGTCGGTGGCCGCGGCCCTGATCCCGTTCCTGGAAAACGACGACGCCAACCGCGCTCTGATGGGCTCGAACATGCAGCGTCAGGCCGTGCCGCTGGTGCGCGCCGAGGCGCCGTTCGTCGGCACCGGCATGGAGCCGATCGTCGCCCGTGACTCGGGCGCCGCCATCGGCGCCCGCCGCGGCGGCATCGTCGACCAGGTGGACGCGACGCGTATCGTTATCCGCGCCACCGAAGATCTCGATCCGGGCAAGTCCGGCGTCGACATCTACCGGTTGATGAAGTTCCAGCGTTCGAACCAGAACACCTGCATCAACCAGCGCCCGCTGGTTCGCATGGGCGACCGGGTCAACAAGGGCGACATCATCGCCGACGGTCCGTCGACCGAGCTCGGCGATCTGGCGCTCGGCCGCAACGTGCTGGTCGCGTTCATGCCGTGGAACGGCTACAACTACGAGGACTCGATCCTCCTGTCCGAACGCATCGTCGCCGACGACGTCTTCACCTCGATCCACATCGAGGAGTTCGAGGTCATGGCGCGCGATACCAAGCTTGGACCGGAGGAAATCACGCGCGATATCCCGAACGTCTCGGAAGAAGCGCTGAAGAACCTCGACGAAGCCGGCATCGTCTATATCGGTGCGGAAGTTCAGCCGGGCGACATCCTGGTCGGCAAGATCACGCCGAAGGGCGAAAGCCCGATGACGCCGGAAGAGAAGCTTCTGCGCGCCATCTTCGGCGAAAAGGCGTCCGATGTGCGCGACACCTCGATGCGCATGCCTCCGGGCACATTCGGCACCGTCGTCGAGGTGCGCGTCTTCAATCGCCACGGTGTGGAGAAGGACGAGCGCGCCATGGCGATCGAGCGCGAGGAGATCGAACGCCTCGCCAAGGACCGCGACGACGAGCAGGCCATTCTGGACCGTAACGTCTACGCGCGTCTTTCCGACGTGCTCGTCGGCAAGGAAGCGATCGCTGGACCGAAGGGCTTCAAGAAGGGCTCGACGCTGTCCAAGGATACGCTCGACGAGTATCCGCGTTCGCAGTGGTGGCAGTTTGCCGTGGAGAACGAAAAGCTCCAGAGCGAACTGGAAGCGCTGCGTGGCCAGTACGACGATTCCAAGAAGGCGCTCGAGCAGCGTTTCATGGACAAGGTCGAGAAGGTCCAGCGCGGCGACGAAATGCCTCCGGGCGTCATGAAGATGGTCAAGGTCTTCGTGGCCGTGAAGCGCAAGATGCAGCCCGGCGACAAGATGGCCGGCCGTCACGGCAACAAGGGTGTCGTATCGCGGATCGTTCCGGTCGAGGACATGCCTTTCCTCGAGGACGGCACGCATGCCGATATCGTGCTCAACCCGCTGGGTGTGCCGAGCCGCATGAATGTCGGCCAGATCCTGGAAACGCATCTGGGCTGGGCATGTGCGGGCATGGGCAGGAAGATCGGCGAGCTGATCGACACGTACAAGGCAGCGGGCGACATCAAGCCGCTGCGCAAGACGCTCGAGAGCTTCATCCCGGCCAACGACCGCAACGAGCCGGTTCGCGACTATGACGACGAGAGCATCGTTCGCCTCAGCGAGCAGATGCGCCGCGGCGTCTCGATCGCGACCCCGGTGTTCGACGGCGCGCATGAGGCTGACATCAACATCATGCTGGAGCAGGCGGGCCTGCACAGCAGCGGTCAGTCGCAGCTCTATGACGGACGCACGGGCGAGCCGTTCGATCGCAAGGTGACGATGGGCTACATCTACATGCTCAAGCTTCACCATCTCGTGGACGACAAGATCCACGCGCGTTCGATCGGTCCGTACTCGCTCGTCACCCAGCAGCCGCTGGGCGGCAAGGCGCAGTTCGGTGGCCAGCGCTTCGGCGAGATGGAGGTCTGGGCGCTGGAAGCGTACGGCGCCGCCTACACGCTGCAGGAAATGCTGACGGTGAAGTCCGACGACGTCGCCGGCCGTACCAAGGTCTACGAGGCGATCGTGCGTGGCGACGACACCTTCGAGGCCGGCATCCCGGAGAGCTTCAACGTTCTCGTCAAGGAAATGCGGTCTCTCGGCCTCAATGTCGAGCTGGAGAACACCAAGCTCGACGACAACCCTGTCCGGCTGCCCGACGCGGCCGAGTAAGGCAATGGCGCGCCACGGCTGTCCGCGGCGCGCCTCGAGCATGATCCCGACCGGTTTTCGACAGGATCATGCTCAACCAGGAAGAATTCGACGGCCAGTGGCCGACAAAGACGGCGGGCGTTTGGCTCGCGACTAGATGCAAGGGATCTTCGAGGATCCCGAAAAGGAGAACGGCATGAACCAAGAGGTCATGAATCTCTTCAATCCGCAGGCGCCTGCGCAGGTGTTCGATTCCATCCGGATATCGCTTGCCAGCCCTGAGAAGATTCTGTCCTGGTCTTTCGGCGAGATCAAGAAGCCGGAGACCATCAACTACCGCACCTTCAAGCCGGAGCGTGACGGTCTGTTCTGCGCGCGCATTTTTGGCCCGATCAAGGACTATGAGTGCCTGTGCGGCAAGTACAAGCGCATGAAGTACAAGGGCGTCATCTGCGAGAAGTGCGGCGTCGAAGTCACGCTGTCGCGCGTTCGCCGCGAGCGCATGGGCCATATCGAGCTGGCGGCACCGGTCGCCCATATCTGGTTCCTGAAGTCGCTGCCGTCGCGCATCGGCACGCTGCTCGACATGACCCTGAAGGACATCGAGCGCGTCCTCTACTTCGAGAACTACATCGTCACCGAACCTGGCCTCACCGCGCTGAAGGAGCACCAGCTGCTCAGCGAGGAAGAGTACATGATCGCCGTCGACGAGTATGGCGAGGATTCGTTCACCGCCATGATCGGCGCCGAGGCCATTCATGACCTCCTGGCCGGCATGGACCTGGAGAAGATCGCCGGCGACCTGCGTTCGGAACTGGCGTCGACCACCTCCGAGCTGAAGCAGAAGAAGTATCTGAAGCGGCTCAAGGTCGTCGAGAACTTCATGGAATCCGGCAATCGTCCGGAATGGATGATCATGAAGGTGGTTCCGGTGATCCCGCCGGACCTGCGTCCGCTCGTCCCGCTGGACGGCGGCCGTTTCGCCACGTCGGATCTGAACGATCTCTATCGCCGCGTCATCAACCGCAACAACCGTCTGAAGCGGCTGATCGAGCTGCGCGCCCCTGGCATCATCGTGCGCAATGAAAAGCGCATGCTGCAGGAAGCCGTCGATGCGCTGTTCGACAACGGCCGTCGCGGCCGCGTCATCACCGGCGCCAACAAGCGCCCGCTGAAGTCGCTGTCCGACATGCTCAAGGGCAAGCAGGGCCGGTTCCGTCAGAACCTGCTCGGCAAGCGCGTCGACTATTCCGGCCGCTCGGTCATCGTGACCGGTCCGGAGCTCAAGCTGCACCAGTGCGGCCTGCCCAAGAAGATGGCGCTCGAACTGTTCAAGCCCTTCATCTACGCCCGTCTCGACGCCAAGGGTTACTCCTCGACCGTCAAGCAGGCGAAGAAGCTGGTCGAAAAGGAGCGTCCGGAAGTCTGGGATATCCTCGACGAGGTCATCCGCGAGCATCCGGTGCTGCTGAACCGTGCGCCGACGCTGCACCGTCTCGGCATCCAGGCGTTCGAGCCGATCCTGATCGAAGGCAAGGCGATCCAGCTGCACCCGCTGGTCTGCACGGCCTTCAACGCCGACTTCGACGGCGATCAGATGGCCGTTCACGTGCCGCTGTCGCTGGAAGCGCAGCTTGAAGCCCGCGTGCTGATGATGTCGACCAACAACATCCTGCACCCGGCTTCGGGCGCGCCGATCATCGTGCCGTCGCAGGACATGGTTCTGGGTCTCTACTATCTCTCGATCGTCAACCAGAACGAGCCGGGCGAGGGCATGGTGTTTGCCGACATGGGCGAACTCCAGCACGCGCTCGAGACCAAGGCGGTGACGCTGCACTCCAAGATCAAGGGTCGTTTCCGCACGGTCGACGCCGAAGGCAAGGTCGTGTCGAAGATCCATGACACCACGCCTGGCCGCATGATCATCGGCGAGCTTCTGCCGAAGAACGTCAACGTGCCTTACGAGACCGCCAACCAGGAGATGACCAAGAAGAACATCTCCAAGATGATCGACACCGTCTACCGCCATTGCGGTCAGAAGGAGACGGTCATTTTCTGCGATCGCATCATGGCGCTCGGCTTCAGCCATGCCTGCCGTGCCGGCATTTCGTTCGGCAAGGACGACATGCTGATCCCGGATGCCAAGATCAAGCTGGTCTCCGACACCGAGGCTTTGGCCAAGGAATACGAGCAGCAGTACAATGACGGTCTGATCACGCAGGGCGAGAAGTACAACAAGGTCGTCGACGCCTGGGCCAAGTGCTCGGAAAAGGTCGCCGACGAGATGATGGCCCGCATCAAGGCGGTCGAGTTCGAGGACAATGGCCGTCAGAAGCCGATGAACTCGATCTACATGATGTCGCACTCCGGTGCGCGTGGCTCGCCCACCCAGATGCGCCAGCTTGCCGGCATGCGCGGCCTTATGGCCAAGCCGTCGGGTGAAATCATCGAGACGCCGATCATCTCGAACTTCAAGGAAGGCCTCACCGTGCTCGAGTACTTCAACTCGACCCACGGCGCCCGCAAGGGTCTGGCCGACACCGCCTTGAAGACGGCGAACTCGGGTTACCTCACCCGTCGTCTGGTCGACGTGGCGCAGGACTGCATCGTCAACTCCGTCGACTGCGGCACCGACAAGGGCCTCACCATGCAGCCGATCGTCGATGCCGGTCAGGTCGTTGCTTCGGTCGGCCAGCGCGTGCTGGGCCGTACGTCGCTCGACGACATCACCCATCCGGTGTCGGGCGAGATCCTGGTCAAGGCCGGAACGCTGATGGACGAGCGTGACGTGGAACAGATCGAAAAGGCCGGCGTCCAGTCGGTCCGCATCCGCTCGGCACTGACTTGCGAAGTCAGGGTTGGCGTCTGCGCGGTCTGCTACGGTCGCGATCTGGCCCGCGGCACCCCGGTCAACCAGGGCGAAGCCGTCGGCGTCATCGCGGCGCAGTCGATCGGCGAGCCGGGCACCCAGCTCACCATGCGTACCTTCCACATGGGCGGTACCGCGCAGGTGGTGGACAGCTCGTTCCTTGAAGCCTCGTATGAGGGCAAGGTCGAGATCCGCAACCGCAACGTGGTGCGCAACTCCGACGGCCAGCAGATGGTCATGGGCCGCAACATGGCGGTGCTGATCCTCGACGAAGCCGGCAAGGAGCGCGCCTCGCACCGTCTCACCTATGGTTCGCGCATCTTCGTGGACGATGGTGACAAGGTGAAGCGCGGCCAGCGTATCGCCGAGTGGGATCCCTACACGCGTCCGGTCCTCACCGAAATCGAGGGCAGGGTGTCGTACGAGGATCTGGTCGACGGCATTTCCGTTCAGGAAACGGCCGACGAGTCGACCGGCATCACCAAGCGTGAGGTCATCGACTGGCGCTCGACGCCACGTGGCAACGACCTGAAGCCGGCGATTGCGATCCAGGACGCCAAGGGCAAGGTCGGCAAGCTGTCCAAGGGCGGCGACGCCCGCTTCCTGCTCTCGGTCGAGGCCATTCTTTCGGTCGAGCCGGGTTCGCAGGTTCGCCCCGGCGACGTTTTGGCGCGTATTCCGATGGAAAGCGCCAAGACCAAGGACATCACCGGCGGTCTGCCGCGTGTTGCCGAGCTGTTCGAGGCACGTCGTCCGAAGGATCACGCCATCATCGCCGAGATCGACGGCACGATCCGCTTCGGCCGCGACTACAAGAACAAGCGTCGCATCATCATCGAGCCGCATGACTCGACGCTTGAGCCGGTCGAATACCTGATCCCGAAGGGCAAGCCGTTCCATCTCCAGGACGGCGACGTCATCGAGAAGGGCGACTACATCCTCGACGGCAACCCGGCGCCGCACGACATCCTGGCGATCAAGGGCGTGGAGGCACTTGCTTCCTACCTCGTCAACGAGATCCAGGAAGTCTACCGTCTGCAGGGCGTGTCGATCAACGACAAGCACATCGAGGTGATCGTTCGCCAGATGCTGCAGAAGGTCGAGATCACGGTGCAGGGCGACTCGACCTACATCCCGGGCGATCATGTCGACGTGATCGAACTGGAAGAGGTCAACGAGCGTCTGGTCGAGGACGGCAAGAAGCCGGCCGAAGGCCTGCCGGTGCTGCTCGGCATCACCAAGGCATCGCTGCAGACGCCGTCCTTCATCTCGGCCGCCTCCTTCCAGGAGACGACGCGAGTGCTGACGGAAGCTGCCGTTGCCGGCAAGACCGACATGCTGCAGGGCTTGAAGGAAAACGTCATCGTCGGCCGGTTGATCCCGGCCGGTACCGGCGGCACGATGAGCCAGATCCGGCGCATCGCCACCTCGCGCGACGAACTGATCATCGACGAGCGCCGCAAGGCCTCGGGTGCGGAAGTCGCCGAGCCGATGCTGGCCGACATGACCACCGCCGCGCAGTAAGCGCGGACGGCAACGATCTCAGGCAATAAGGCCGTCGGGGCAACCCGGCGGCCTATTTTTTGTGCTATTCGGACACCCTCTCGAAGCGAAGCAGATCGCCCGGCTGACAGTCGAGATAGTCGCAGATGCGCTCCAGCGTGTCGAACCGGATACCCTTGACCTTTCCCTGCTTCAAAAGAGAAAGATTGGCCTCGGTGATGCCGACATATTCGGCCAGGTCCTTTGACTTCACGTTTCGTTCGGCGAGGACGACATTGAGCCTGACCCTTATGGGCATGAGCTGATCCTCATCAGATGAATTGCGCGTTTTCTTCGGCGAGTGCCGATGCCTCGGCCATGACCCAGGTGATGACAGCGACGATGCAAGCTGCCAGCAAGGTCAGCATCGTGTCGCTGTCGAGACCGAGCGTCAGCCGGTGCTGGCCGGCAGGCGCGTCCCAGCTGAGCAGAACGGACAATGCCGCCGCCGAAACCGGTTTCAGCAAGGCGGATGCCAGCAGGCCGAGGCCAAAGTATCGCAAATTGCTGATGGCGCCCTGACCGAAGAAGTTGCCGGACGCGAAAGCGCCGAAGCAGCGCCTTGCGGCCATGAGCGCGAAGACGAGGCAGGCAAGCGGCACGAACGAGATCGCGAACCCGACCAGTCTTCGACCGAGGCCAAGCTCGCTCAGCCATTCCTGCGGGACTTGCGCATCGGCCGCGATCGAACTGGCGGAGACGCTGAGCCAGTAGAACAGCAGACCGATGGTCAGCAATATGGCGAGGACGACAAAACACCTCGCCAGCACTAGGCTGAAAAGTCGGATGCGTCTCAATCTAAGCTGGCGGGCAGGATCGGCGGGGACAGCCGTGATGACAGGTTCAATCATCGCCGTTATCACTCCATCGTAATGAATTATCGTTTTACAATAATTTATTTATGCGCAATGATGATTCTTGTCAATTCCTCATCACAGGAGAAACCTATGCCTTCGTTCAAACGCCGGATTGCCGTGGCAGCCATCGCGATTGTCGCCGCGTCCATAACGCCTTTTGCTGCCATCGCCCTCCCATCGACAGCGACAGGCCGGATATCGGTGGGGCAGGTGATGGAAATGCTCGACAAGGCCGACACGAGCCCGGTCGCCAGGCAAACGCTGGTCGCCTATGTCGCCGGGGTTGGCGAAGCCGCCGGCGTGATCGCCGACACGATCGGCAATGGCGGCCTCGTTTCCTGCAAGAGTTCTTTCAGCCTGGATACACGAGCGGTGCGCGCCGCCCTTGAAGCGGGCGCCCCTCGTCAGGGTAACTGGTCTCAGACACCGGCGACGCCACTGATCATTGCCGACATGGTCAAGCGTGCCGGTTGCAGGACCAGGAATTGAGCCTGGCGATCCGCTGGTTCTCAGTCGCGCGACAATCCTGTCGCGCGACTATTCCCAACCTGCGACCCCCGCGCGCGATCAGCGAGTGCGGTTCCAGAGCTCAATCGAAAAACGCCTCGACTACGTTGCGCTTGCCGAGCATGAAGGCGTCAGCGACATGCTGGAGCGGGGCCAGATCGACATCGGAAACGCCGGCGCGCACGATCTCGGCGAAGCGCTTGTAGAGCATCGGATATTCCGCTTCCGGCTCTTCGTGAATGAGCTTGCCATCGATGGCGAGCTTCGAGCCGCCGCCCGACAGCACCATGGCGCCCTTGTCGGTCTCGGCCAGGATGTCCCAGCTTTGCGGGCCTGTCTGCAGCCAGTCGAGGTCCATCGTCACCGGCAGGCCATTCGAGGTGCGGAAGGTGACGCGCGCGGCAACCGGGGAGGCGCGGTTTTCGGGAAAGTCGAGCACCGCCGAGGTGATGAACATGGCCGGCAGGATATGGGTGGCAATCGACAGCGCGTTGATGCCGGGATCGAAGACGCCAAAACCGCCGGGAGCCCAGATCCATTCCTGGTTCGGGTGCCAGCGGCGCACATCCTCTTTCCAGTTGATGGCGGCCGAGCGGATGCGGGCTGAACTTAGAAAAGCACGTGCGGCCTCGACGGCCGGCGCATAGCGCGAGTGCCAGCTGGCGAACAGCGAGACGCCGTTGTGCGCAGCCAATGTCTTGAGGTCTTCGACCTCGCTGACAGTAGCGCCCGGCGGCTTCTCCAGGAAGACATGCTTCTTTGCCGTCAGCGCCGTCCGCGCCGCGTCGTAGCGGAATTGCGGCGGCATGCAGAGCGAGACGGCCTCGAGCTCGGCTACGGCGTCGAGCATGGCTTCGATGGTGGGGAAATTCGGGATGTCATCCACCTTGCCGTGACGGCTGGCGGCCGCGACGAGGCGATAGTCCTGGTCTTTCGCCAGGGCCGGCAGGTGCTGGTCGCGGACGATCTTGCCGACGCCGACGATGCCTATCTTGATGGGCTGGGACACGGCCGCTCCGTCTGTTTGATGATGGTGATGGCTTCTTATCAGAACACTTGCCTCGGGCAAGCCGAAGCCGAGCAGCCAAGCTCAGCCTTCCCTTAGCGGTAGCACATTTGTCGGCTGGGAAGGCCTCGGTCGCCGATTCGGTTCGGCAGTCGATTCGAAAGCTGGACCGGGGTCAGATCGGCACGTCGAAGGTAACGATCGACACTTCGCCTTCGAGCGCGCCCTGGAAGGCGGAAATATGCGGCTCTTCGTCGGGGATGCCGTCCATGTCGCCGATCTGGTCGAGCTCGGCCTCGGCGTAACCTTCGGCGGCAAGCGATTCGAGCGCCCGGCGCACCGCCGAATCGTCGTCGGGCGCAACCAGCATGACGTGGACGCCTTCCGGTTTGCCGCCTTTTTTCTTCCACACCCGGCCGGTGATGATGGTGACCGGGCGTTCTTCGTTGTCGTTCACGGGCCGATTCCTCTTGGCAGCGGGTGGGCGGGCGAGGGGGTTTTGACTGCTCATGCGGCCTTTTCGCATGAAGCAAGGCCGCGCAACAGCGCAAACCCATTCACTTTGCCTGAAGGCTTGTCACTTTCTTCCTCGCTCTTGCAAAAATGCGAAAGAAAATTACATGCGGTTTTCGCATGGCTGCCAAGCCTTGGTCGGCGCGCAATATTTGGTGCTCCGGGCTTGACGGTCCGCGGTCTTACGGGTAGAAGCCGCCCAGTCAGAACCGATGTGAGGCTCTCCCTTCCGAAGCGACACGCTTTGGAGTTTGCCTCAAACAGGGTTCGTTTTACGAGCGAAAAGACATTTCCGGCGTGCACGAAGCGGCTTCCGCTTCCTCTGCCTTTTGTTCGGGCAAGACCGCGAGGCGCGGTTTATGGCCCGAATTTGCGTATGGAAATGACGCTTTGAGCGGCCCTGACCGGGCGAGACACGGAATTGAGAGACAAGAGGGTTTAATGCCTACCGTCAACCAGCTGATCCGCAAGCCGCGCATTGCGCCGGTGAAGCGCAACAAGGTCCCTGCCATGCAGCAGAACCCGCAGAAGCGGGGCGTCTGCACGCGCGTCTATACAACGACGCCGAAGAAGCCGAACTCGGCGCTGCGCAAGGTGGCCAAGATCCGCCTGACCAATGGTTTTGAAGTGATCGGGTACATCCCCGGCGAAGGCCACAACCTTCAGGAACACTCCGTGGTGATGATCCGCGGCGGCCGCGTCAAGGATCTTCCGGGCGTTCGCTACCACATCATCCGCGGCGTGCTCGACACGCAGGGTGTGAAGAACCGCAAGCAGCGCCGTTCGAAGTACGGCGCCAAGCGCCCGAAGTAAGGGGCGTCCGAAATAAGATTTTCCGGCCTTGGCGCTTCCTTGAGTGCGTCGGGCTATGAGATTGAGAGACAAAAGCCATGTCGCGTCGTCACAGTGCAGAAAAGCGTGAGATCAATCCGGACCCGAAGTTCGGCGATCTGATCGTCACCAAGTTCATGAACGCCGTCATGTATGACGGTAAGAAGTCGGTCGCCGAGACCATCGTCTACGGCGCGCTCGACCAGGTTCAGTCGAAGACCAAGCAGGAGCCGGTCACCGTCTTCCATCAGGCGCTCGACAATGTCGCGCCGCATGTGGAAGTGCGTTCGCGCCGTGTCGGCGGCGCCACCTACCAGGTTCCGGTCGACGTGCGCCCCGAGCGCCGCCAGGCATTGGCCATTCGCTGGCTGATTGCTGCGGCCCGCAACCGCAACGAGACCACGATGGTCGACCGCCTCTCCGGCGAGCTGATGGACGCGGCCAACAACCGCGGCACCGCTGTCAAGAAGCGTGAAGACACCCACAAGATGGCTGAAGCCAACCGCGCTTTCGCGCACTACCGCTGGTAAAGCGCGAACGAGACTGAGAGGCAGCTACGATGGCCCGCGAATACAAAATCGAAGACTACCGCAATTTCGGTATCATGGCGCATATTGACGCCGGCAAGACGACGACCACCGAGCGCGTCCTCTACTACACGGGCAAGTCGCACAAGATCGGCGAAGTCCACGACGGCGCTGCCACCATGGATTGGATGGAGCAGGAGCAGGAGCGCGGCATCACCATCACGTCCGCCGCGACCACGACCTTCTGGAAGGCTCGTGACGGCAAGATGCACCGCTTCAACATCATCGACACCCCTGGCCACGTCGACTTCACCATCGAAGTCGAGCGTTCGCTGCGCGTGCTCGACGGCGCCATCGCGCTGCTCGATGCCAATGCCGGTGTTGAGCCGCAGACCGAGACCGTCTGGCGCCAGGCCGACAAGTATCGCGTTCCGCGCATGATCTTCTGCAACAAGATGGACAAGATCGGCGCCGACTTCTATCGCTCGGTCGAGATGATCGGCTCGCGCCTCGGTGCGCATGCTGTTGTCATGCAGCTGCCGATTGGCGCCGAGACCGAGTTTAAGGGCGTTGTCGACCTCGTCGAGATGAACGCGCTGGTCTGGCGCGACGAGACGCTGGGCGCTGCCTGGGACATCGTCGAGATCCCGGACGACCTCAAGGCTCGTGCCGAAGAATACCGCGAGAAGATGATCGAGGCTGCCGTCGAAATGGACGAGACGGCGCTTGAGAATTACCTCGAAGGCAAGATGCCGTCGAATGACGAGATTCGCGCGCTGATCCGCAAGGGCACCATCGCGGTCAAGTTCTACCCGATGTTCTGTGGCTCGGCCTTCAAGAACAAGGGCGTGCAGCCGCTGCTCGACGCCGTCGTCGAATATCTGCCGTCGCCGGCCGATGTTCCCGCCATCAAGGGCGTCGATGCCAAGACCGACGCCGAGATCGAGCGTCATGCCGACGACAACGAGCCGTTGTCGATGCTCGCCTTCAAGATCATGAACGACCCGTTCGTCGGTTCGCTGACCTTTGCGCGCATCTATTCGGGCAGGCTCACCAAGGGCATCTCGGTCGACAACACCGTGAAGGGCAAGAAAGAGCGCATCGGCCGCATGCTGCAGATGCATGCGAACTCGCGCGCCGATGTCGAAGAGGCATTTGCCGGCGACATCGTTGCTCTTGCCGGTCTCAAGGACACGACCACCGGCGACACGCTGAGCGATCCGCTGCATCCGGTCATTCTCGAGCGCATGGAATTCCCCGATCCGGTCATCCAGATCGCCATCGAGCCGAAGACCAAGAACGACCAGGAAAAGATGGGCCTCGCCCTTCACCGCCTGGCCGCCGAGGATCCGTCCTTCCGCGTCAAGACCGACGAGGAAAGCGGCCAGACCATCATTTCCGGCATGGGCGAACTCCACCTCGACATCATCGTCGACCGCATGCGTCGCGAGTTCAAGGTCGAGGCCAATGTCGGCGCACCGCAGGTGGCCTATCGCGAGACGATCACCCGCAAGCACGAGCAGGACTACACGCACAAGAAGCAGACTGGCGGTACCGGTCAGTTCGCTCGCGTCAAGATCCTCTTCGAGCCGAACCCGGACAGCAGCGAGTTCGAGTTCGATACCAAGATCGTCGGCGGCGCCGTGCCGAAGGAATACATCCCTGGTGTCGAAAAGGGCATCAACAGCGTCATGACCTCGGGTCCGTTTGCGGGCTTCCCGATGATCGGCGTCAAGGCGACCCTCATCGACGGCGCTTACCACGATGTCGACTCCAGCGTTCTGGCCTTCGAAATCGCCGGCCGCGCCTGCTTCCGTGAAGCAGCACCCAAGCTTGGCGTGCAGCTGCTCGAGCCGATCATGAAGGTCGAAGTCGTGACGCCGGAAGACTACGTCGGCAGCGTCATCGGCGATCTGAACGGTCGTCGTGGCCAGATCCAGGGTCAGGAAGCGCGTGGCGTCGCCGTGGTCATCAACGCGATGGTGCCGCTCGCCAACATGTTCAAGTATGTCGACAACCTGCGCTCGATGAGCCAGGGCCGTGCGGCCTACACGATGCAGTTCGATCACTACGAGCCGGTTCCGACCGCAGTGGCCCAGGAAGTCCAGAAGAAATACGCGTAAGGGTTCCTTAGCCACCGACGTCGCGTCCCTTGCGCGGTGCCGGATCTGAAGAGCGAATAACAATTTCCCCCAAGCGGGTAGAATAGACGGAGAACGATTATGGCCAAAGGTAAATTCGAGCGTAACAAGCCTCACGTGAACATCGGCACGATTGGCCACGTCGACCATGGCAAGACGTCGCTGACGGCGGCGATCACCAAGTATTTTGGCGAATACAAGCGCTACGACCAGATCGACGCTGCCCCTGAAGAGAAGGCGCGCGGCATCACGATCTCGACGGCTCACGTCGAATACGAGACGGCCAACCGCCACTACGCTCACGTCGACTGCCCCGGCCACGCCGACTATGTGAAGAACATGATCACCGGCGCCGCGCAGATGGACGGCGCGATCCTGGTCGTGTCGGCTGCCGACGGCCCGATGCCGCAGACCCGCGAGCACATCCTGCTGGCCCGTCAGGTCGGCGTGCCGTCGATCGTGGTGTTCCTGAACAAGGTCGACCAGGTCGACGACGCCGAGCTGCTCGAACTGGTCGAGCTCGAGGTTCGCGAGCTTCTGACCAAGAACGAATTCCCCGGCGACGACATTCCGATCGTCAAGGGTTCGGCTCTGGCTGCTCTCGAAGACTCGGACAAGAAGATCGGTGAAGACGCGATCCGCGAGCTGATGGCTGCGGTCGATGCCTACATCCCGACGCCGGTCCGTCCGCTCGACAAGCCGTTCCTGATGCCGATCGAAGACGTGTTCTCGATCTCGGGCCGCGGCACGGTCGTGACCGGCCGCGTCGAGCGCGGCGTGGTCAAGGTCGGCGAGGAACTCGAGATCATCGGCATCCGTCCGACGACCAAGACGACCTGCACGGGCGTGGAAATGTTCCGCAAGCTGCTCGATCAGGGCCAGGCTGGCGACAACATCGGCGCGCTGCTGCGCGGCGTTGATCGTGAAGGTGTCGAGCGCGGCCAGGTTCTGGCCAAGCCGGGCACGGTGAAGCCGCACAAGAAGTTCGTGGCCGAAGCCTACATCCTGACCAAGGACGAAGGTGGCCGTCACACGCCGTTCTTCACCAACTACCGTCCGCAGTTCTACTTCCGCACGACCGACGTGACCGGCATCGTGTCGCTGCCGGAAGGCACCGAGATGGTGATGCCGGGCGACAACATCACGGTCGATGTCGAGCTGATCGTGCCGATCGCCATGGAAGAGAAGCTGCGCTTCGCTATCCGTGAAGGCGGCCGCACCGTCGGTGCCGGCATCGTCGTCACCATCAAAGAGTAATTTGGACTTAAACCGATCTGTCGCGGGCGCGGGAGTTGCCCGCGCCGCGCCAGAACAAGGAAGTGACGCATGAACGGACAGAATATCCGCATCCGCCTTAAGGCGTTTGACCACCGCGTGCTCGACGCCTCGACGAAGGAAATCGTGTCGACGGCCAAGCGTACCGGTGCAAACGTCCGCGGCCCCATTCCGCTGCCGACGCGGATCGAAAAGTTCACGGTCAACCGGTCGCCTCACGTCGACAAGAAGAGCCGCGAGCAGTTCGAGATGCGCACGCACAAGCGTCTGCTCGACATCGTCGATCCGACCCCGCAGACGGTCGATGCTTTGATGAAGCTCGATCTGGCCGCCGGCGTCGACGTCGAGATCAAGCTCTAAGGGAATGAGAGCGCGGTAAGGGGCGGTGCCCCTGGCCCGGAACTCTAAAGGAATTGAACCGATGCGTTCAGGTGTGATTGCAAAGAAGGTGGGAATGACCCGCATCTATAACGATGCCGGGGAACATGTTCCCGTCACCGTTCTCCTGATGGAGAACTGCCAGGTCGTGGCCCAGCGCACGCAAGAGAAGAATGGCTACACCGCCGTTCAGCTCGGCGTTGGCCTTGCCAAGGTGAAGAACACGTCGAAGGCGATGCGCGGCCATTTCGCGACCGCTTCCGTCGAGCCGAAGGCGAAGGTCGCCGAGTTCCGCGTCTCCGCCGACAACATGATCGATGTCGGCGCCGAGATCACCGTCGAGCACTTCGTCGCCGGCCAGAAGGTCGATGTGACGGGCACGACGATCGGCAAGGGCTTTCAGGGCGTCATCAAGCGCCACCACATGGGCGGTGGCCGTGCAACGCACGGTAACTCGGTTTCGCACCGTACGCACGGTTCGACGGGCCAGCGCCAGGACCCGGGCAAAGTGTTCAAGGGCAAGCATATGGCTGGCCACATGGGCGACACCCGCGTCACCACGCAGAATGTCGAGATCGTATCGACCGACGCCGACCGCGGCCTGATCCTGATCCGCGGTGCGGTTCCCGGATCGAAGGGCGCCTGGATCCTGGTCCGCGATGCGGCCAAGGTGGCACTGCCGGCCAATGCGCCGAAGCCTGCCGCGATCCGCGCCGTTGCTGCCGAAAGTGGCGCCAAGAACGAGGCTCCGGCCACAGAGGGAGCGGAATAATGGATCTCAAGATCACAACGCTGGGCGGCAAGGACGCCGGCAAGGTGGAACTCTCCGACGAGATTTTCGGCCTTGATCCGCGCGAAGACATCCTGCAGCGCGTCGTGCGCTGGCAGCTTGCCAAGAAGCAGCAGGGCACGCACAAGACCAAGGGTCGCGCCGAGATCGCGCGCACCGGCGCCAAGATGTACAAGCAGAAGGGTACGGGCCGCGCCCGTCACCATTCGGCACGCGCTCCGCAGTTCCGCGGCGGCGGCAAGGCCCACGGCCCGGTCGTTCGCAGCCACGAGCACGAACTGCCGAAGAAGGTTCGCGCTCTCGGCCTCAAGCATGCTCTCTCGGCCAAGGCCAAGAGCGCGTCGATCATCATCATCGACGAGCTGAAGCTGACCGAGGCCAAGACGAAGGCGCTGATCGCGAATTTCGCGACGCTGGGCCTGACCAATGCTTTGCTGATCGGCGGCGCCGAGCTTGACAAGAACTTCAAGCTGGCGGCGACGAACATCCCCAACATCGACGTGCTGCCCATCCAGGGCATCAACGTCTACGACATTCTGCGCCGCGGCACGCTGGTCCTTTCGAAGGCCGCCGTCGAGGCTCTCGAGGAGCGTTTTAAATGACCGACCTTCGTCATTACGACGTGATCGTCTCGCCGGCGATCACCGAAAAGTCGACCATGGCCTCCGAGCAGAACAAGGTCGTCTTCAACGTCGCCAAGAAGGCGTCGAAGCCGGAAATCAAGGCCGCCGTCGAAGCGCTGTTCGGCGTCAAGGTGATGGCCGTGAACACGCTTGTCCGCAAGGGCAAGATCAAGCGCTTCCGTGGCACGGTTGGCCGCCAGAGCGACGTCAAGAAGGCGGTTGTGACGCTGGCCGATGGCCAGTCGATCGACGTCGCGACGGGTCTCTGAGCAAGGCCGCGAGGACAGAACAATGGCACTGAAAAAATTCAACCCGGTAACGCCCAGCACCCGTCAGCTGGTCATCGTCGACCGCTCGGGCCTCTACAAGGGCAAGCCCGTCAAGGGTCTGACCGAAGGCCTGACCAAGTCGGGCGGCCGCAACAATCACGGTCGCATCACCGCCCGCTTCATCGGCGGTGGTCACAAGCGTTCGTACCGCATCATCGACTTCAAGCGCCGCAAGTTCGACGTCGTCGGCACGGTCGAGCGCATTGAGTACGATCCGAACCGCACCGCCTTCATCGCGCTGATCAAGTATGACGATGGCGAGCTGTCCTACATCATCGCTCCGCAGCGTCTGGCTCCCGGCGACAAGATCGTGTCCGGTGAATCGGTCGACGTGAAGCCGGGCAATGCGATGCCGCTGGCTTCGATGCCGGTCGGCACCATCGTCCACAACATCGAGCTGAAGCCGGGCAAGGGCGCTCAGGTCGCCCGTTCGGCAGGTGGTTACGGTCAGCTGGTCGGTCGTGACCAGGGCATGGCGATCCTGCGCCTCAATTCGGGCGAGCAGCGTGTCGTTCACGGCTCCTGCATGGCCACTGTTGGCGCCGTGTCCAATCCGGACCACGGCAACATCAATGACGGCAAGGCCGGTCGCACGGTCTGGCGTGGCAAGCGCCCGCACAATCGCGGCGTGACCATGAACCCGGTCGACCATCCGCACGGCGGCGGCGAAGGCCGCACATCGGGTGGCCGCCATCCGGTTTCGCCTTGGGGCAAGCCGACCAAGGGTAAGAAGACGCGGTCCAACAAGGCGACCGACAAGTTCATCCTGCGCTCGCGCCATCAGCGCAAGAGCTAAGAAGAGGTAACGCCAAGTGACTCGTTCGATTTGGAAAGGCCCCTTCATTGACGGCTACCTTCTCAAGAAGGTGGACAAGGTTCGTGAAGGTGGTCGCAATGAGGTGATCAAGATGTGGAGCCGTCGCTCCACCATCCTGCCGCAGTTCGTCGGCTTCACCTTCGGTGTCTACAACGGCCAGAAGCATGTTCCCGTCTCGGTGAACGAGGACATGGTCGGTCACAAGTTCGGTGAATTCGCTCCGACCCGGACCTATTACGGTCACGGCGCGGATAAGAAGGCGAAGAGGAAATAATCATGGGCAAGGCCAAAGCTCCGCGCAGGCTTGCTGATAACGAAGCGCGCGCCGTATTGCGCACGATCCGTATCAGCCCGCAGAAGCTGAACCTGGTTGCCGCGCTGATCCGCGGCAAGAAGGTCGCGACAGCGCTTTCCGATCTCGAATTCTCGGCCAAGCGGATTTCCGGCACGGTCAAGAAGACGCTGGAATCGGCAATCGCCAACGCGGAAAACAACCACGACCTGGATGTCGATGCACTGATCGTGGCGGAAGCCTATGTCGGCAAGTCGATCGTCATGAAGCGGTTCCATGCCCGTGGCCGCGGTCGCGCCAGCCGTATCGAGAAGCCGTTCTCGCACCTCACGATCGTCGTTCGTGAAGTCGAAGAAAAAGGGGAGGCCGCATAATGGGCCAGAAAGTCAATCCGATCGGTCTTCGCCTCGGCATCAACCGCACCTGGGATTCGCGCTGGTTCGCGAACACCGGCGAGTACGGCAAGCTGCTGCATGAGGACATCAAGATCCGCAAGTATCTCGAGAAGGAGCTCAAGCAGGCTGCCATCTCGAAGGTCGTGATCGAGCGTCCGCACAAGAAGTGCCGCGTCACCATCCATGCCGCGCGCCCGGGTCTGATCATCGGCAAGAAGGGCGCCGACATCGAGAAGCTTCGCAAGAAGCTGATGGAGATGACGAAGTCCGAGACGCACCTCAACATCGTTGAAGTGCGCAAGCCGGAGATCGACGCGACCCTGGTCGCCCAGTCGATCGCCCAGCAGCTCGAGCGTCGTATCGCGTTCCGCCGCGCCATGAAGCGTGCCGTTCAGTCGGCGATGCGGCTTGGTGCCGAAGGCATCCGCATCAACTGCGCCGGCCGCCTCGGCGGCGCCGAGATCGCGCGCATGGAATGGTATCGCGAAGGCCGCGTGCCGCTGCATACGCTGCGTGCGGACGTCGACTACGGTACGGCCGAAGCGCACACGGCTTATGGCATCTGCGGCGTCAAGGTCTGGGTGTTCAAGGGCGAGATCCTTGAGCATGACCCGATGGCTTCGGAGCGTCGGGCCAGCGAAAGCGATGCAGCGCATGGCGGTGGTGGTGATCGCGAACGCGGTCGTCGTCGCGAAAACGCCTGAGACATTTAGGAATTTGGAGTTAGAACGATGCTGCAGCCAAAGCGCACAAAGTTCCGCAAGCAGTTCAAGGGCCGTATCCATGGTACCGCAAAGGGCGGCACCAACCTGGATTTCGGTGGTTTCGGGCTGAAGGCGCTTGAGCCGAACCGCGTCACCGCACGTGAGATCGAGGCGGCCCGCCGCGCGATCACCCGTGAAATGAAGCGCGCTGGTCGCGTCTGGATCCGTATTTTCCCGGACGTGCCGGTCACTTCGAAGCCGACCGAAGTCCGCATGGGTAAGGGCAAGGGCGCGGTCGATTATTGGGCGGCGCGCGTCAAGCCGGGCCGCATCATGTTCGAGATCGACGGCGTCAATGAAGAAACCGCCCGTGAGGCACTGCGTCTCGGCGCGGCCAAGCTCTCGGTCAAGACGCGCTTCGTGCAGCGCATCGCAGAATAAGGACGGGCTGATCATGAAAGCCGAAGACATCCGGACCAAGACCCAGGACCAGCTGACCGACGACCTGGCCAGCCTGAAGAAGGAGCAGTTCAACCTGCGCTTCCAGAAGGCCACCGGCCAGCTCGAGAAGACCGCGCGCGTGAGACAGGTCCGTAAGGATATTGCGCGTATCAAGACCATCGCTGCGGAAAAGTCCGCGGCTAAGAAGGCTTAAGGACGAAAACCATGCCAAAGCGCATTCTGCAGGGCACCGTCGTCAGCGACAAGAACGAGAAGACGGTTGTCGTCAAGGTCGAACGGCGCTTCACGCATCCCGTGATGAAGAAGACCGTGCGCATGACCAAGAAGTACAAGGCGCACGACGAGAACAACGCCCACAAGGTTGGCGATCAGGTGTTCATCCAGGAATCGAAGCCGATTTCCAAGGACAAGCGCTGGATCGTCGTGTCTTCGGACCAAGCCTGACCTCGGGCGTAAACAACGAATTTTGGACAGACCGGGGAGGGGCTTTGAGCCCATCCCGTTAGAAGAGAAGAAGGCGGCCAGTCATGATTCAGATGCAAACAAACCTCGACGTCGCGGATAATTCCGGCGCCCGTCGTGTCATGTGCATCAAGGTGCTGGGCGGCTCGAAGCGGAAATACGCTTCCGTGGGCGACATCATCGTGGTGTCGATCAAGGAAGCCATTCCGCGCGGCCGCGTGAAGAAGGGCGATGTGATGAAGGCGGTCGTGGTTCGCACGGCCAAGGACATTCGCCGCCCGGATGGCAGCGTGATCCGTTTCGACAAGAACGCGGCCGTTCTCGTCGACAACAAGAAAGAGCCGATCGGCACGCGTATCTTCGGACCGGTTCCGCGCGAACTCCGCGCCAAGAACCACATGAAGATCATCTCGCTCGCGCCTGAAGTGCTGTAAGGAGCCGGACCAATGCAAAAGATTAGAAAAGGCGACAAGGTCGTCGTGCTGGCCGGCAAGGACAAGGGCCGTTCGGGCGAAGTCCTCTCGGTACAGCCGAAGGAAGACACCGCGCTGGTGCGCGGCGTCAACATGATCCGCCGTCACCAGAAGCAGTCCCAGTCCCAAGAGGGCGGGATCATCACCAAGGAAGCGCCGATCCAGCTGTCGAACATCGCGCTGGCCGACCCCAAGGATGGCAAGCCGACCCGCGTCGGCTTCATCTTCCAGAAGGACGGCAAGAAGGTGCGCGTCGCCAAGCGCTCGGGAGAAGTCATCAATGGCTAAGGCTCAAACCACGAAGCCCAAGGCTGAAAGCAAACAGTCCAAGGCTCAGAACACGCCGCGCCTCAAGCAGGTCTACAACGAGACCATCCGCAAGGCGCTGCAGGAACAGTTCGGCTACGACAACGAGATGCAGGTTCCGCGCATCGACAAGATCGTGCTGAACATGGGCGTTGGCGAAGCGACCGCCGATTCGAAGAAGCCTTCGATCGCGGCCGAAGACCTGGCGATGATTGCCGGCCAGAAGGCCGTCGTTACCCGCGCCCGCAACTCGATCGCCGGCTTCAAGGTCCGCGAGAAGATGCCGATCGGCGCCAAGGTCACGCTGCGCAAGGAACGCATGTATGAGTTCCTCGACCGCCTCGTGAACATCGCACTGCCGCGCGTCCGCGACTTTCGCGGACTGAATCCGAAGAGCTTCGATGGCCGTGGCAACTACGCCATGGGCATCAAGGAACACATCGTGTTCCCGGAGATCAACTACGACAAGGTTGATCAGATCTGGGGCATGGACGTCATCGTTTGTACGACTGCGAAGACGGACGACGAAGCCAGGGCATTGCTCAAGGCCTTCAACTTCCCCTTCCGCCAGTAACGGCAGCGAGAAAAGGAAAAATCTGAAATGGCAAAGACCAGCTCAGTCGAGAAGAACAACAGGCGCCGCAAGCTTGCCGACCAGTACGGTCCCAAGCGGGCTGCGCTCAAGGCGATCATCATGGATCAGTCCAAGCCGATGGAAGAGCGTTTCCGCGCTCAGCTCAAGCTTGCCGCCATGCCGCGCAACTCGGCCAAGATCCGCATCCGCAACCGCTGCGAAGTCACCGGCCGTCCGCGCGCCTACTATCGCAAGCTCAAAGTATCGCGCATCGCGCTTCGTGATCTCGGCAATAACGGCCAGATCCCGGGCCTGGTCAAGTCGAGCTGGTAAGGAGGACATAACATGTCATTGAGCGATCCTCTCGGCGATATGCTGACCCGCATCCGCAACGCGTATGGCCGCAAGAAGTCGAGCGTTTCGACGCCGGCTTCGCGTCTGCGCACCCGCGTCCTCGACGTGCTGAAGGCTGAAGGCTATATCCGCGATTACAGCCAGACCGACTTCGACAACGGCAAGTCCGAAATCGAGATCGAGCTGAAGTATTTCGACGGCGCGCCGGTCGTGCGCGAAATCGCCCGCGTTTCGAAGCCAGGCCGCCGCGTCTATGTTTCGGCCAAGTCGATTCCGCAGGTCGCAAACGGCCTCGGCATCGCCATCCTTTCGACACCGAAGGGCGTGATGGCCGACCATGAAGCACGTGAACAGAACGTCGGCGGTGAGATCCTCTGCCAGATCTTCTGATCTGGCAGTTGACCGCAAAGTGGAATCCGGTCTTCGGATCGTTCCCGAAGACAGAGACCTGAAACAAGAGAAGTGACGAGGACAACAAAATGTCTCGTATTGGAAAGAAACCCGTTTCGCTGCCGCAGGGCGTGACCGCGACCGTCAACGGCCAGACCGTGACGGCGAAGGGCCCCAAGGGTGAGCTGAAGTTCGTGGTGAACGACGAAGTGCTGGTCAAGATGGAAGGCAGCGAGATCGCTGTCCAGCCGCGCGACCAGACCAAGACCGCCCGCTCGAAGTGGGGCATGTCGCGCACGCAGATCGTCAACATCCTGCAGGGTGTCAAGGACGGTTTCGAGAAGAAGCTCGAGATCACCGGCGTCGGCTATCGCGCGGCACTTCAGGGCAAGAACCTGCAGCTGGCGCTTGGCTTCAGCCATGACGTCGTCTATGAGACGCCGCAGGGCATCACCATCACCGTGCCGAAGCCGACTGAAATCACCGTGGCCGGCATCGACAAGCAGCAGGTCGGCCAGGTTGCGGCCGAGATCCGCGAGTATCGTGGTCCCGAGCCTTACAAGGGCAAGGGCGTCCGCTACGCCGGCGAGAAGGTCGTCCGCAAGGAAGGCAAGAAGAAGTAGTAGGCCTGGCCTCGAGAAGTTGAAGACTTTTCGGAAAGGGCCAAGCCAAGAGTGTAACGCCGCGGGGAGCGGTCGCGGGAGGCGCTTTCGCCTACCGCATATGGCGGCCCCCGTTTTTTGAAGGCAAGGAAGACCATCATGGGTACCAAGGAATCCACGCAGCGCCGCGCGCAGCGCGTCCGTCGTCAGATCAAGAAGGTCGCCGGCGAGCGTCCGCGTCTGTCGGTCCACCGCACGTCGAAGAACATCTATGTGCAGGTCATCGACGACGCCAAGGGCCACACCATCGCCGCCGCTTCGACGCTCGAGAAGGACTTCAAGGGTTCGCTCAAGACCGGCGCCGACACCGCTGCCGCCACCGCGATCGGCAAGCTGATCGCCGAGCGCGCCACCAAGGCCGGCGTCAAGGAAGTCGTCTTCGACCGCGGCGCTTACATCTATCACGGCCGCGTCAAGGCGCTCGCCGAGGCTGCCCGCGAAGGTGGCTTGAGCTTCTAAGCATAGTCCCGAAAAGTTGCAGACTTTTCGGATAAAGATTATGCGAAGGAAATGATTTCGCCCCCGGTGACCGTTTCCCGATTTATTCGGGGCGAGGCACCGGATCTTATCAGCAACCGTGCTTCCGGAAAAAAACAAGGAACAGGATATGGCACAGGAACGTAGAGATGGCGGCCGCGGCCGCGATCGTGAAGAACGCGATGACGGCATGGTGGACAAGCTCGTCCACATCAACCGCGTCGCCAAGGTCGTCAAGGGCGGCCGTCGCTTCGGTTTTGCAGCACTCGTCGTCGTCGGCGACCAGAAGGGCCGCGTCGGCTTTGGTCACGGCAAGGCGCGCGAAGTGCCGGAAGCTATCCGCAAGGCAACTGAATCGGCCAAGCGCGACATGATTTTCGTGCCGCTGCGCTCGGGCCGTACGCTGCATCACGACGTCGAAGGACGCTGGGGTGCTGGACGCGTGCTGCTGCGCGCCGCCAAGCAAGGTACCGGCATCATCGCCGGTGGCCCGATGCGCGCTGTCTTCGAGACGCTCGGCATGCATGACGTGGTCGCCAAGTCGATGGGTTCGTCGAACCCCTACAACATGGTTCGCGCCACCTTCGACGCGCTGAAGAGCCAGATGCATCCCAAGGATGTGGCTGCTGCTCGCGGCATCAAGTATTCGACCCTTCAGGCCCGCCGCGGCACCGCCGTTGCGGCTGAAGAATAGTCGATCTGACCAGGGATTTTGACCATGGCCAAGAAAGCAACCAAGACCATCACCGTTGAGCAGATCGGTTCGCCGATCCGCCGTCCGAAGGAACAGCGCGCGACGCTGGTCGGCCTCGGCCTCAACAAGATGCACAAGCAGCGCACGCTGGAAGATACGCCCTCCGTGCGCGGCATGATCGCTGCCGTCCAGCATCTCGTCCGCGTCGTGGACGAGGGCTGAGCCAGAGCGCAGGAGAAGTCAGATGAAACTCAACGATCTGCGTGACAAGGACGGCGCGACGCACTCCAAGAAGCGTCTCGGCCGTGGTATCGGCTCCGGCTCCGGCAAGACCGGCGGCCGCGGCGTCAAGGGCCAGAAGGCGCGCTCCGGCGTCGCCATCAACGGCTTCGAGGGTGGCCAGATGCCGCTCTACCGGCGCCTGCCGAAGCGTGGCTTCAACAACATCTTCGCCAAGAGCTTCACCGTCGTGTCGCTGGCCCGCATCCAGGTGGCCATCGACGCCAAGAAGCTCGACGCCAAGGCAACCGTGACGGCTGAATCGCTGGTTGCCGCCGGCGTCATCCGCCGCGTCAAGGACGGCGTGCGCATCCTCTCGGATGGCGAGATCAAGGCGAAGCTCGCCTTTGACGTCGCCGGCGCCTCCAAGGCCGCGATCGAGAAGATCGAAAAGGCCGGCGGTTCGGTCAAGCTGCCGCAGGAAAAGGCAGCTGCCGAGTAACGGCAATTTGAAGCGCGATCGGCAGGAGTGGGATCCGTTTTTGCTCACGATTTCGCTTTGATCTGCTCAACGAGGCGGCCGCGTCAACGCGGCCGCTTGCATGTTTAGAGCCCGGAGCTTATCTCGTGAGCTTCGGTGAAACGCGCCGCCTGACCTCAGGGCCATCAAGCGTTACCAAGCGGAGAATCAGGCATGGCTTCGGCTGCTGAACAATTAGCCTCGAATCTGAATTTCTCGGCCTTCGCCAAGGCGGAGGATTTGAAGAAGCGCATCTGGTTCACGATCGGCGCGCTGCTGGTTTATCGCCTCGGCACCTATATCCCGCTTCCCGGTATCAATCCCGACGCCTTCGCCCAGGCCTTCTCTTCGCAGAGCAAGGGCGTGCTCGGCATGTTCAACATGTTCGCCGGCGGCGCCGTGCAGCGCATGGCGATCTTTGCGCTCGGCATCATGCCTTACATCTCCGCCTCCATCATCATGCAGCTGATGACCTCGGTCATCCCGTCACTGGAAGCGCTGAAGAAGGAAGGCGAACAGGGCCGCAAGGTGATCAACCAGTACACGCGCTACGGCACCGTGCTGCTTGCGCTGGTCCAGGCCTATGGCATTTCTGTCGGGCTGGAAGGCGGCAACGGCATCGTCAGTGACCCCGGCATGTTCTTCCGCATCTCGACCGTCGTCACGCTGGTCGGCGGCACCATGTTCCTGATGTGGCTGGGCGAGCAGATCACCGCCCGCGGCATCGGCAACGGTATTTCGCTGATCATCTTCTCCGGCATCGTCGCCGGCCTGCCGCACGCCATCTCCGGCACGCTGGAGCTTGGCCGCACCGGCGCGCTGTCGACCGGCCTGATCCTGGCGATCATCGTGCTGGCTATCGTCGTCATTGCGCTCATCGTGTTCTTCGAGCGCGCCCAGCGCCGCTTGCTGATCCAGTATCCGAAGCGCCAGGTCGGCAACCGGATGTTCCAGGGCGATACCTCGCATCTGCCGCTGAAGCTCAACACGTCGGGCGTCATTCCGCCGATCTTTGCCTCGTCGCTGCTTTTGCTGCCGGCCACCGTCGCCGGCTTCTCGCAGACGACGAACCTGCCGGCGTGGGCAAGCACCGTGCTCGCCTCGCTCGGCCACGGCCAGCCGCTCTACATGCTGTTTTATGCGGCGATGATCGTGTTCTTCGCCTTCTTCTACACCGCGATTGTCTTCAACCCGAAGGACACCGCCGACCAGCTCAAGAAGCATTCGGGCTTCATCCCGGGCTATCGTCCGGGCGAGCGCACCGCCGATTACATCGATTACGTTCTCACCCGCATCACCGTCGTCGGCGCCATCTATCTGGTGCTGGTGTGCCTGCTGCCGGAGTTCCTGATCTCGGCGACTGGCGTACCATTCTACCTTGGTGGCACATCGCTTCTGATCGTGGTCAGTGTCACGCTCGATACGGTTGCGCAGATTCAGGGTCACCTGATCGCGCACCAGTATGAAGGCCTGATCAAGAAGTCGAAGCTGCGCGGGGGGAAGAAAGCCAGATGAGGTTGATATTGCTTGGGCCGCCAGGAGCGGGCAAGGGGACGCAAGCACAAAGACTGGTAGAAAAACACGGCATACCCCAGCTCTCGACGGGCGACATGCTGCGTGCTGCCGTCCAGGCAGGCACCGAGGTTGGCAAGCGCGCCAAGGCGGTGATGGATGCCGGTGAACTGGTGTCCGACGCGATCGTCAACGCGATCGTCGCTGAGCGTATCGATCAGCCCGACTGCGCCAAGGGGTTCATCCTCGACGGCTATCCGCGGACCCTGGTGCAGGCGGATGCGGTCGAGCAGATGCTGTCGGACCGCTCCCAGGGGCTCGACGCCGTCATTGAACTCGTGGTCGACGACAAGGCCCTGGTTGGCCGGATCGTCAAACGCGCCGACGAGGCGCAGGCCGCCGGCCTTCCCGTTCGCAAGGACGACAATCCGACCGTGTTCGAAGAGCGCCTGAGGGAATACTACAAGAAGACGTCGCCGCTGATTGGCTACTATTATGCCAAGGGCAAGCTCCGCAGTGTCGACGGCATGGCCGATATCGACGCCGTGACGGAACAGATCGAAGCGGTGCTCAAGGACGCGGTGCGGGGAAATTAACGATTGCACTTGACGGAGGCGGTTCGCTGCGGTATGGCGGCCCGTCTTCCTATCAGGCATGAGCTTTGCTTGTCCGCAAGGGCAAGGCAGCCGCATTGAACTGGAAACTCCCGCATGGGCCGGCCTCCACCGGACGCGGGGCAACTTAAGACAGCGCCGAGCCTACCTTGTTTTTGAGGATTGGCCGGCCCACATGGAGAAGGGAAGAACATGGCTCGTATAGCCGGCGTCAACATTCCGACCAACAAGCGCGTTGTCATTGCGCTGCAGTACATTCACGGCATTGGCAAGCGGTTCGCCCAGGAGATCGTCGACAAGGTCGGCATCCCGGCCGAGCGCCGCGTCAACCAGCTGACCGACGCGGAAGTGCTGCAGATCCGCGAGACCATCGACCGCGATTACCAGGTTGAAGGCGACCTGCGCCGCGAAGTCTCGATGAACATCAAGCGGCTCATGGACCTCGGCTGCTACCGCGGCCTGCGTCACCGCCGCTCGCTGCCGGTCCGCGGCCAGCGCACGCATACCAATGCGCGCACCCGCAAGGGCCCGGCCAAGTCGATCGCCGGCAAGAAGAAGTAATTTTTTAGGGGAATAAGGGAGTAGGGGAGTAAGGCAGTAGGGAATGCCCGCCAGTCGGGTCGCATTTTTCCCTACTCCCTTGCTGCCCTATTCCCCTACTCCCTTACGAAGGTGGAGCCGCTGGCATTACGGCGGTGTAGAGATCAACTGAAAGGACTATCATGGCCAAGGAAGCCGCTCGTGTTCGCCGTCGCGAACGCAAGAATATCTCGTCGGGCGTTGCCCACGTCAATTCGACCTTCAACAACACGATGATCACCATCACCGATGCGCAGGGCAATTCGATTGCCTGGTCGTCGGCCGGTGCCCAGGGCTTCAAGGGTTCGCGCAAGTCGACCCCGTTCGCTGCCCAGATGGCTGCCGAGGATGTTGCCAAGAAGGCCCAGGAACACGGCATGCGCATGCTCGAAGTCGAGGTCTGCGGACCCGGCTCCGGTCGTGAATCGGCACTGCGTGCCCTGCAGGCGGCCGGCTTCACCATCACCTCGATCCGTGATGTGACGCCGATCCCGCACAATGGCTGCCGCCCGCGCAAGAAGCGTCGCGTCTAAGCATTTACCGAACGCCGCGCGAGCGCCCTTGGGCGCTCCTCCGCGGCATTCCAGGTCGCCCGCCACGATTGGATGGTGGCGGGTCAACGGAAGGAAAGCATCATGATCCAGAAAAATTGGCAGGAACTGATCAAGCCGAACAAGATCGAGTTCTCGTCGAAGAAGAAGACGCTGACCACGCTGGTCGCCGAGCCTCTCGAGCGTGGCTTTGGCCTGACGCTGGGCAACGCGCTGCGCCGCGTGCTTCTGTCTTCGCTGCGCGGTGCGGCTGTTACCGCCGTGCAGATCGACGGCGTTCTACATGAATTCTCGTCCATCGCCGGTGTGCGCGAGGACGTGACCGACATCGTCTTGAATATCAAGGAAATCGCCATCCGCATGGAAGGCGATGGTCCCAAGCGCATGGTCGTTCGCAAGCAGGGACCGGGTGCGGTTCTTGCCGGCGACATCCAGACGGTTGGCGATGTCGAGATCCTCAACCCCGACCACGTCATCTGCACGCTGGACGAAGGCGCTGAAATCCGCATGGAATTCACCGTCGACACCGGCAAGGGTTACGTGCCGGCCGACCGCAACCGCGCCGAAGACGCGCCGATCGGCCTCATCCCGGTCGACAGCCTTTATTCGCCGGTCAAGAAGGTCTCCTACAAGGTCGAGAACACCCGCGAGGGCCAGGTTCTCGACTATGACAAGCTGACCATGACGATCGAGACCGACGGTTCGATCACCGGCGAGGACGCAGTGGCTTTCGCCGCCCGCATCCTGCAGGACCAGCTCGGCCTGTTCGTCAACTTCGACGAGCCGCAGAAGGAAGTCGCCGCCGAGGCCGTCACCGAGCTCGCCTTCAACCCGGCGCTGCTCAAGAAGGTCGACGAACTCGAGCTTTCGGTGCGTTCGGCCAACTGCCTGAAGAACGACAACATCGTCTATATCGGCGACCTGATCCAGAAGACCGAAGCCGAGATGCTGCGCACCCCGAACTTCGGCCGCAAGTCGCTGAACGAGATCAAGGAAGTCCTGGCGGCGATGGGCCTGCACCTCGGCATGGAAGTGCCGGACTGGCCGCCGGAAAACATCGAAGACCTCGCTAAGCGTTACGAAGACCAATATTGAGCATGAATTCCAAGGATCGGCGGCGTGGGTCGCTCGATCCGACGGTCATGCGGAAAACCATCAGAGGCCGCGGCCTCTTGAACAACTGAAGAAGGAAAAGAGCCATGCGCCACGGTTTCAAAGGCCGCCGCTTCGCCCGAAGCATTAGCCATCGCAAGTCGATGTTCGCCAACCTCGCCGTGTCGCTGCTCGAGCACGAGCAGATCGTCACCACCTTGCCGAAGGCGAAGGACCTGCGTCCGATCGTCGAGAAGCTGGTGACGCTCGGCAAGCGTGGCGACCTGCACGCCCGCCGCCAGGTCATTGCCCAGATCGGCAATGAAGGCGTCGTCAAGCGTCTGTTCGACACCATCGCGCCGCGCTACGCCAACCGCAATGGCGGCTATCTGCGCATCATGAAGGCGGGCTTCCGTCACGGTGACAACGCCGCCATGGCTGTCATCGAATTCGTCGATCGCGACGTCTCGGCCAAGGGCGCCGGCGACCGCGCTCGCATCGAGGCCGAAAGCGCTGACGCGGACGCCGCAGCCGCATAAGGCTCGGTTTTCCCAAATGAGTTCAAAGGGGCCTGCGGGCCCCTTTTTGTTTTCTGAAAGCAGCAAACCGCGCCGGAATCCGATTTCCGGGCATGCCCCTGGGGTTTTGGCCCAAAATAGTCGGATTTCAGCGGCTTAGCCTTTCATTTTGCACAATCGTCGGGACAATGCCCCCGAACTTGCCTTGGAGGATTCGCGAATGCGCGCCAGAAGACTGCCCTTTGTTCTGCTTTTCGCCACCATGGCGTTTGCGGCCGCACCGGTGGTCAGGCAGGCATTGGCCGAGGAGACCAAGACAGATCCCGGCCTGTCAGATGTGCTGACCGACCTGCTGCATGGCGTCGAGGGCGAGAACGCGACGTCCGGTCCCGACAAGCGCGTGCCGTTCGGCCGCGAGGAGGTGCAGCTGTCGTTTGCGCCGCTGGTCAAGCAGACGGCGCCGGCGGTGGTCAACGTCTATGCCTCGCAGACCGCCAAGGTGACATCGCCTTTCGACGGCGATCCGTTCTTCGAGGAATTCTTCGGCCGCTCGCAGCCGCGTGCGCAGTCTTCGCTGGGCTCCGGCGTGCTGGTCGATCCGACTGGCGTCGTGGTCACCAATTACCACGTCATCAAGGATGCCGACCGGGTCAAGGTGGCGACCGCTGATGGGCGTGAGTTCGACAGCAAGGTGCTGCTCAAGGACGAGACTCTCGACCTTGCCGTGCTCAAGATCACCTCGGACAAGCCGTTTCCGGTCATTGCCATCGGCGATTCCGACGCGCTCGAGGTCGGCGACCTGCTGCTGGCCATAGGCAACCCCTTCGGCGTCGGCCAGACCACCACCAGCGGTATCGTCTCGGCACTGGCCCGCAGCCATATCGGCGTCTCCGATTCCAGCTTCTTCATCCAGACCGACGCCGCCATCAATCCCGGCAATTCCGGCGGCGCGCTGATCAACATGGGCGGCCAGCTGGTCGGCATCAACACGGCCATCTACAGCCGCAGCGGTGGTTCGATCGGCATCGGCTTCGCCATTCCCTCGAACATGGTTCGCGCCTTTGCCGACGCGGCCAAGGCCGGGCTCGACTTCTTCGAACGGCCCTATATCGGCGCCGAGTTCGAAGCGGTGACGCCGCAGATCGCAGAATCGCTCGGCATGGAGAAGCCGACCGGTGCGCTGGTCTCGTCGGTCGAGGCGACCGGACCGGCCGCCAAGGCAGGGCTCAAGCCTGGCGACGTGGTGCTGCAGCTCAACGGCAAGCCGGTCGAGAGCATCGAAGCGCTGGACTACCGGATGGCGACGCTGTCGATCGGCACCACCGCCAATTTCGCGGTTCTGACCAAGGGCCAGCAGGCGGCGATGGATATCGCGCTGGAGCGTGCTCCGGAAGGCATGAAGGCTGCCGAGGTGACGCTGCATGGCCGCAGCCCCTTTTCGGGCGCCAAGGTCGCGGAGCTGTCGCCCCGGCTCGCGCAGCGGCTTGGCCTGCGCACGGACATCAAGGGCGTCACCGTGGTCGACATCAACCGCGATTCACCGGCCGCCGATTTCGGCTTCCAGCCGGGCGACATCGTGCGCGAGGTGAACGGCACCACCATCGATACCGCAGCGACCCTGGAGCTGGCGGCCAAGACGGATACGCGCTGGTGGCGCTTTACGGTCGAGCGCGGCGGGCAGATACTGCGTCAGGTGTTGCGTTATTAGGGCTGGGTTCCGTGCATTCGGGCTCATGCTCCAACGAAAAAGAAGTGCATGGCCGATCTGTTCAGCGTCGATGAACCGGAAAAGAAGCCGCCTGGGCGGCCGCTGGCCGACAGGTTGCGGCCGAGGAACCTTGGCGAGGTCGTCGGCCAGGAGCATCTGACCGGGCCTGACGGCGCGCTGACCCGGTTGATCGGTTCCGGCTCGCTCGGCTCGATGATTTTCTGGGGGCCGCCCGGCACCGGCAAGACCACCGTGGCGCGGTTGCTCGCCGGTGAAACGAGTCTCGCCTTCGAGCAGATATCGGCTGTCTTTTCCGGCGTCGCCGACCTGAAAAAGGTGTTCGAATCAGCCAAATTGCGCCGTGCCAATGGCCGCCAGACCTTGTTGTTCGTCGACGAGATCCATCGCTTCAACCGTGCGCAGCAGGACAGTTTCCTCCCGGTCATGGAGGACGGGACAGTCGTGCTGGTTGGCGCTACGACCGAAAACCCGTCCTTCGAACTGAATGCCGCTTTGTTGTCACGCGCGCGCGTTCTGGTCTTCCATTCGCTTGGCGAGGAGAGCATCTCCAAGCTGATGGCGCGGGCGGAGGAGACCGAGGGCAGGGCGCTGCCGCTCGACGACGAGGCGCGGGCCATGCTCATCCGCATGAGCGATGGCGACGGCCGCGCCTCTCTTACCCTGGCAGAGGAAGTCTGGCGAGCAGCCAAGCCCGGCGAGGTCTTCGATCCCGAGGGTCTGCAGCGCATCGTCCAGCGCCGCGCGCCAATCTACGACAAGGGCCAGGACGGCCATTACAATCTGATCTCGGCGCTGCACAAATCGGTACGCGGTTCAGATCCTGACGCGGCTCTCTACTATCTCGCACGCATGTTCGATGCCGGCGAGGATCCGCTCTATCTAGGCCGCCGGCTGGTGCGCATGGCCATGGAAGACATCGGCCTTGCCGACCCGCAGGCGCTTGTCGTCGCCAATGCCGCCAAGGATGCCTACGACTATCTCGGCTCGCCCGAAGGCGAACTCGCCTTTGCCGAGGCCACCGTCTATCTCGCCACCGCGCCCAAATCCAACGCCGTCTACAACGCTTTCAAGGCCGCCACGCGGGCCGCCAAGGAACACGGCTCGCTGCTGCCACCCAAGCACATCCTCAACGCGCCGACCAAGCTGATGAAAGAGGAGGATTACGGCGCGGGCTACCGCTACGACCATGACGAGCCGGATGCCTTTTCGGGGCAGGATTATTTTCCGGAGAAGATGGGTCGCCAGACCTTCTATGATCCGCCCGAGCGCGGCTTCGAGCGCGATATCAGGAAGCGGCTCGATTATTGGGCAAAGCTGCGCAAAGAGCGGGAATAGCCGGGTTGCGTGAGGCTATTGACCAGATCCAGCAGGCAGCCAGCCGGCCGCGGTAGCAGGGCCGTTGTGTGGTAACCCAAAAAACCTTATCAAGGCGCACGACCGGGCGGTGGCCATTGCCTTGATTTGGGCACCTCATTCGCAACAGGATCGCGCTTGGCGCGTGGAAAAATGACAAAAAATCTTCGCAAATCCCTTCGCAAATTCGCCATTGCCATCCCGCTTCTCGCCCTTGGCTTCTATTTCATCCCCATCCTGACGACGATCTTCATCGTCTGCGGCCTGATCGACGTGCTGCGCAACGACCGCAAGGATCTGTCGCTGTTCTCAGGCTATTTTCTCGGCAACGGCCTGTTCACCTGGCTGCTTTCGCCGTTCAACCTGCTGGTCGACCTCCTGTGCTACAGAAATCCTGGCGTGTGGAAGCTGGATCAGTTTCCCGCCGACTATCAACGCGAGGTCAACGAGGTCCTGGACATCTTCAAGGCGCGCAAGGATGAGATCATCGCCGATATCGATGCCAATTTCGGCGCCGGCCGGCGCGGCATGTATGTCTACCAGTGGTACGGCAAGCACAGGATCGACAACGTCGCCGAGTTCAACAAGGATTTCAAATACATCAAGACCATCGCCGTTTCCGTCTTCAGCAAGCGCGAATCGACATCCTGGCATTTCGGCCCGCTGCGGCTCAGCCTGCGCATTCTCTACAATCTGATCCCGGTTAAGTCGGAGATTTTCGTCGAGTGCGGCAACGTCAAGAACTACTGGTACGACAATCCGCTGTTCGTCTTCGACGACACGCTGCTGCATCGCTCGGTCAACGAGTATGACGGACGCCGCTACTGCGTGTTCATGGACATCATCCGGCCGTCTCCAGTTCCCAGACTGATCGCGGGCATGCTCGCCGTCGTCTCGGTGAGCGTCGAGCGCATCAATTCCATGTTCTACAAGAACTGGAAGATGATCGGTTCGACCAAGCCGAAGAATGCCGGGACGACCTGAGCTTTGGAAAACCGGCGCTGCCGGCGGCATTTGGGTGCTCTGCATGTGAGACTTGGCTATCCTGTGGCCGCTCATGCGCCGGAACGGCTCCTGGCTGCATGAACGGCGGCCCGGGCTGACTTTGACAGTTCTGCCTCTTCTCCTTCTGGCGGCTTCAAGTGACGAAGAACAGATCTCTCGGATTTTGGGCAACGACATATGTGTGCACCGCTCTTGTGGGAATTGCTCTTGCTCTCACCTATGTAGGGCTTGAACAGCCTGTCTATTACTGGGACTTCGCTGCCTATTTCGACACGTTCAGCCGGCAAGGCACGCTCCTGGTCCAGAGCCCTCTCGAGTGGCTCAGCCATTTGAGGACCTCGATCGCAACGGATGACTACAGTGCGGCGATCCTGGTGCCGCTGATGCCGTTTCACATCGTTTTTGGCGATTCGCGGTTTTCCTACATCGCCGGAATAGTCGCTGTTTATCTGGTCCCGACCGCTCTTCTCATCGGCAGAATAAGCTATCTGGAGGCGGCGACCGGGGCGTCTTCATGCCGAAGCTGGTTCACCGTATGGATTGCGGCCTTTCTCTACACGCCCTTCTGGGCGGCGACCCTTCGTGGGTTGCCTGACATTGCCGGCTGTCTCGCGCTTTGCGCGGCAACCTATTTTCTCTGGAAATCGAGGTTCCTGACCCATGAACCGGTGATCAGCGGAATACGTGTCGGCGTATGCCTGTGGTTGGCATTCATGCTGCGCCGCTGGTACGCTTATCCCGTCATCGGGGTCGGAATTTCCGCGGCCTTCTTCTGTTTTCTGCAGGTCGCCAAAGACCGGGACTTTCCCGCACTCCGCAATGCCGCCGTCGGGGGCCTGTGCGCGATCCTCGTGGTTGTCGGAGCCGCGCTGACCTTCCAGCAACCCCTGATCCTCAAGATACTGGGAACCAGCTATGGCGACCTTTACAGCGGATACAAGACGAGCTTCGTCTCACAGGTTGACCAGGTAGGATCGCGGCTCAGCTATGTGAACTGGCTGTTGATCGCATTTGGCCTTTACATCTCCATCATACGCCAAAACAGATTTTCCCTGTTCTGTGCCGTTGCTTCGGTACTCACCTTCTTCCTCTTCACCCGTATGCAGGACCCGGATCGCCATCATTCGGTGCCAATGTTTCTTTGGCTCTTTCCTGCCTACGCCCAGGCAATCGTTGCGATCGTTTCGATGCCGGCGCTGAGATCGCGATGGTCGAACGCCGCGATAGCCGTTGCCGCCATGCTGGCGTTTTTCGGTACCTTTTTCCCGATAAGCCGCCAGGTGCTGTCACCGATCAGCTACGTCTTTGCCAGGGAAGCCACGCTCCCGCTGCACCTCGACAATCTTCCAGAATACAGGCGCCTTATCGATGACCTTCTTGGAAAGATGGGACCTGGGGACCGGTTGTCGGTATTTGCGTCCAGCGGGATCATGAGCGACTCATTGCTCTATGAAATGGACAAGGACCTTTACCCTCGCATCGAGTGGGCTTGTCAGGTCGATAGTCGCGATCGATTCAGACCGGCGGCGTTGAAGTCCAAATACGTTGTCGTGACCGATCCGCCCGTTACCCATCTGCAGCCGGGTGCGCAGCTCTGTGTCTCGATACCGGACCAATACATTGTCGAGGGCAAAGGCATCGGCGCAGCATACAGGCGCATCGCGGCGTACCAGCTGTCCGGCGACGTCAAGGGCTACCTCTACGAACAGGTGCGCCCTATCGGCAAAACGGAGATCGATGACCTCTATAACGAGTTCAGGAAAAAATATCCGGGATGGGCAACGCCTGAGTGGTGACGAGCTCGGCTGATCCGTGCGGTTGCGCCCACAACGAGGGATTGACCGGGCAGCCCTGCGGGGGCAGTAAACGGTCATGTTCAATCTGTTTCTCGTCGTCGTCGGTGGCGGCATCGGTGCCGGAATTCGTCACCTTACCAACATCGGCGCGCTGCGTTTTGTCGGCCCCAACTATCCCTGGGGCACGATGGCCATCAACGTCATCGGCTCCTTCGCCATGGGGCTGTTCATCGCCTCCATGATGCGCCGTGGCGGATCGAACGAGGTCAGGCTGTTCGTTGCCACCGGCATTCTTGGCGGCTTCACCACCTTCTCAGCCTTTTCGCTCGATTTCGCGACGCTGTGGGAGCGGGGAGCCACGCTGCCTGCGCTGGGTTATGCCCTTGCCAGCGTCATTGGCGCCATTATCGCCCTGTTTCTGGGACTTTGGCTCGCAAGAAGCCTGCCTTAGTGCTATTGCCGCGCCAAGAACAGGCCGAGCTTGGCTCGGGAAACGGATAAGCGACAAAAAACATGGCAGGCGTTGAACAGATCACGGTGGAAGCCGGTGAGGCGGGCATGCGGCTCGACCGCTGGTTCAAGACCCATTTCCCGGGCCTTGGTTTCGGCCATTTGCAGAAGCTTCTGCGCTCCGGCCAGATCCGTGTCGACGGCGGCCGGGTCAAGGCCGACACCCGTGTCGAGCCCGGCCAGATGGTTCGCGTCCCACCGCTCGAGGTTGACAAGAAGGGCGAGAGTGCGCTGACCGGCCACTCGATCCGCAACCAGGGCGATGCCGATGTCCTGTCGAAAATGCTGATCCATGAAGACCCTAAGGTTTTCGTCTTCAACAAGCCGGCGGGCCTTGCGGTGCAGGGCGGCTCGGGCGTCACCCGCAATGTCGACGACATGCTGGAGGCCTGGCGCAACCAGAAGGGCGAGAAGCCCAGACTGGTTCACAGGCTCGACCGCGACACTTCGGGCGTGCTGGTCGTCGCCCGCACCCGACTGGCCGCCATGAAGCTCTCGGAAGCGTTTCGCGCCCGCGAGACCAAGAAGACCTATTGGGCGCTGGTCAAGGGCGTGCCGCCCAAACGCGAGGACAAGATCTCGACCTGGCTGATCAAGGAGCCGACGCCGGACGGTGACCGCGTGCGGGTCGCCGCGCATGGCGAAAAGGGCGCCGACCACGCTGTGTCCTACTACCGCATCATCGAGCAGGCGGCGCAGACGATGACCTGGCTTGAAATGGAGCCCTATACGGGCCGCACCCACCAGCTTCGCGTCCATGCCGCCTACATCGGCTGCCCGATCCTGGGCGATCCGAAATATTTCGAGGCCGACACCAACTGGGACTTTCCCGGGGGCATTCAAAACCGCCTGCATCTGCACGCCCGCCGCATCATCATTCCGCATCCCGACAAGGGCGTCATCGATGTCACGGCGCCAATGCCACCGCATATGCGCCAGAGCTGGAACCTGATCGGCTTCGACGACGCCAGCGCGGAGGACTGATCGTGAGCGGCGCCACCGACGCGCTCGACCGGCGCGACACGGTCGACCTGGCCGCCGCCGCGATCATGGTCGGGCTGACCTTTTCCTGGGGGCTGAATTACGTCGCCGCCAAGATCTCCTACGCTGGCTATGATCCGGTTTTCCTGTCGATCGCGCGCTCGATCATCGGCGGCATGTGTGTCTTTGCCTGGTGCCGGTGGCGCGGCATCGCGCTTTTCACGCGCGACGGGACCTTGCTCGCCGGCATCGTGGTTGGCGCGCTTTTCGGCATCGAGTTCCTTTGCCTCTATGTCGGCCTGGAGCATACGACCGTTGCCCGCAACACGCTGCTGGTCAACACCATGCCGTTCTGGATGCTGCTCGGCGGCCATTTCCTGCTCGGCGAGCAGATCACGTTGAGAAAATTCCTTGGCCTGCTGCTGGCCTTTGCCGGCCTTGCCGCGGTGTTTTCCGACAAGCTTGGCGGCGGCGGAGACATGCTGTTCGGCGATCTGCTGAGCCTTGGCTCCGGATTCTTCTGGGCTTTGACCAACATCCTCATCAAGCGGTCGAAGCTGGTCGAGGCGAGCGCCGAGAAGCTTCTGTTTTACCAACTCGCCGGGGCAGCGATCGTAGGCGTATTGGTGCTGCCTCTCGCCGGCCCGCCCGTTCGCGACCCGACCGTGCTGCCGACCTTGGCGCTGCTTTTCCAGGCGGTCTACATCGTCGCCTTCACCTATGTGCTGTGGTTCTGGCTGCTGCGGCGCTATCCGGCGTCAGGCTTGTCCAGTTTCACCTTCCTGTCGCCGGTTTTCGGCGTCCTGTGCGGAGCCATGTTCTTGAATGAGCCGCTGACCATGCGCATTTTCCTGGCACTTGGCCTGATTGCCGCCGGCCTGATCATCGTCAACCGGCCGGCGCGCAAGCTGACGCCGGTGTAAGAGAGACCTTCATGCGTGACATCCTCAACGACCTCGAAGCGGGCAAGTATCTCTCCGACCCGGATCCTGTGCGCCGCGCCCAGATCCAGATGAAGACGCCTCTGCCCAAACGCTTCTACAAGGCCGCCTCTGTGGCACCTTTCGACAGTGGCTTTGCCGTGCATCTCGACGGCAAGCCGGTGCGGACGCCGGGCAAGGCGCTGCTGGTGCTGCCGACCGAAGCAGCAGCCGCGCTCGTCGCCGACGAGTTCGCCGCCCAAAGCGAGACCATCGATCCGGTGAAGATGCCGGTGATGCGCCTCGTCAACACGGCCATCGATGGCGTCGCCAGCGACCCGCAGGCGGTGCTGGAGGATATCCTGCGCTTTGCCTCATCCGATCTCACCTGCTATCGCGCCGACGCACCGCAAGGGCTGGTGGAGCGGCAGAACCAGCATTGGGATCCGGTGATCGACTGGGCGAGGACACTCGGAGCCCGCTTCAATCTGGCCGAGGGCATCATCCATGTCGAGCAGCCGCGCGAGACCATCGCCGTGCTGGGCAGCCATCTTGCCCAGCGCGCCGAGCCGCTGCGGCTCGCCGCCATTCATGTGATGACGTCGCTGACCGGTTCGGCGCTGCTGGCGCTGGCTGTCGATTTCGGCGAGATCGACGCTGAGGCTGCCTGGGCCGCTGCTCATGTCGACGAGGACTGGCAGATCGAGCATTGGGGGCAGGATGCGGAGGCCGTTGCCCGCCGCGCGGCTCGCAAGCGCGACATGATGGCTGCCGCCGGCCTGCTGCAAGCGCTCAAGGGCTAGGGGTTTACCAACTCGCCCGGTTTCATCCCGCAGCGCACCTAATACCAAAGTCATAATCCCAAAGACGCGCTGCCTTTGGCGGGCGCTTTCTGTCATTTTTCCCCGATGGCTGTCGTTGAGTCCGTGCTCGGAGGAGAACGCGGACAGTGTCGCGCAGCAATGAGAACGGATCTCACGGGAGGATAACGCAATGGCAATAGCATCGACCGCCGGCGGAACAAGCCGCGGCATGACGCGGGAAGAGAAGAAAGTCATCTTCGCTTCCTCGCTCGGCACCGTTTTCGAATGGTATGATTTCTATCTCTATGGCTCGCTGGCGGTGTTCATCGGTTCGACCTTTTTCAGCCCAGCCATTCCGGAAGCGACCCGCAACATTTTCGCGCTGTTGGCTTTCGCCGCAGGCTTCCTTGTGCGCCCGTTCGGCGCACTGCTGTTCGGCCGCATCGGTGACCTTGTCGGCCGTAAATATACTTTTCTTGTCACCATGACGATCATGGGCCTGTCGACCTTCCTGGTCGGCTTGCTGCCCGGCTATGCCACTTTGGGCATCGCCGCTCCCGTGATCCTGATCATCCTGCGCATGCTGCAGGGCCTGGCTCTGGGTGGCGAATATGGCGGCGCGGCCACTTACGTCGCCGAACATGCGCCGGACAACCGGCGCGGCTACTACACCTCGTGGATCCAGACCACGGCGACGCTCGGCCTGTTCCTGTCGCTGGTTGTGATCCTGATCGTACAGGCTTCATTGAGCAAGGAAAACTATGCTGCCTGGGGCTGGCGTATTCCGTTCATCGTGTCTTTCCTGCTGCTCGGCATCTCGATCTGGATCCGGCTTTCGCTTTCCGAATCCCCGACCTTCCAGCGCATGAAGGATGAGGGCAAGGGCTCCAAGGCGCCGCTGACGGAAGCCTTCGGCCAATGGAAGAACGCCAAGATTGCACTGCTGGCGCTGCTCGGCCTCACAGCCGGTCAGGCCGTGGTCTGGTACAATGGCCAGTTCTACGCGCTGTTCTTCTTGACCAACGTGCTCAAGGTCGACGCGCAGTCGGTCAACATCATGATCGCGGTCGCCCTGGCGGTCGGTTCGATCTTCTTCGTCGTCTTCGGCTGGCTCTCCGACAAGATCGGCCGCAAGCCGATCATCATGGCGGGCCTTGCGCTGGCGATTGTCTGCACCTTCCCGCTGTTCAAGGCACTGACATGGGCTGCCAATCCGGCACTCGCCACGGCGCAGCAGAACACCAGGGCGACGGTGACCGCGGCGCCGGGCGACTGCAAGTTCCAGTTCAATCCGGTTGGCACGGCGAAGTTCACGACATCCTGCGATATCGCGACTTCTTTCCTGACCAAGAACTCGGTTCCCTATGACGTGGTGTCGACGGCTGCCGCCGGCACACCCGCATCTGTCAAAATCGGCAACGAGACGGTCGAGTCCTATGACGCCATCGCCGCCGGTGATCAGGCCAAGACCAAGGAAGCGGCCTTCATCAAGGCCGTCAATATGTCGCTGCAGGACGGCGGCTATCCGCTGAAGCGCGCGGCAGCCAAGGTTGCGGACCAGAAGCTCGATGCGTTTGTTGCCGCCAACCCGGAACTGAAGCTGGACGCCGCTGCCATCCGTGCCGGTGAAAAGGCGACGGTGCCGATCGACCAGGCGGTCAAGGACAAGCTGCTGACCACCGATGAGGCAGCGGGCGCACCCGAAGTCACCGTCTACAACATTCCAGGCGGCGGCGCGTTCGCCATGTTCGCCGATCCTGCAGCAGTGAACTGGCCAATGACGATCGGCATCCTGTTCATCCTGGTGCTGTTCGTGACCATGGTCTACGGGCCGATCGCGGCGATCCTGGTCGAGATGTTCCCGACCCGCATTCGCTACACCGGCATGTCGCTGCCCTATCACATCGGCAATGGCTGGTTCGGTGGACTGCTGCCGGCAACCGTGTTCGCGCTCAGCGCCTACAAAGGCGACATCTACTATGGCCTTTGGTACCCGGTGGTGATCGCGGCTATAACGCTGGTCATCGGCATGATCTTCGTCAAGGATACGCTCGGCACCGACCTGCACGCCAAGGAGTAGGCAGCCCCAGCGTTCAAAAGAAAGCCCGGCGCGAACGATCGCGCCGGGCTTTTTCTTTTCAGGCCAATTCGTTGGCGAGGGCTGCTGCCCTTTGTGTCAGCTCTTGCGGCCCCGGGCCTCTTCCTCGATGGCTGCCTCATGGTACCAGCCGTCGCCGAAATCCGCGCGGGCACCACGCAGCGAGGCAAGCTCTGCCGCAAACTTAGCCTTTCCGCTCAAATTTGAGGCAGAGAGGCGTGCTGCCGCCGGGAACATCAAAATTTTGGCCGACGGTCGTGTGGAAATGACTTCCATTGCCGGGTTCCTTTCTTCCGCCGCACCTTTTCGATTCAACTTGGCCTGAAGATAAGGTCTGCAATCAAGTTAGGCAATATGCCTATGAAAAGATCAGCGTTTGCACATTATTTGTGCAAATAAGGACTGTGATGGATCCGGGCGCATTGCTTAGGCGGCTCACCGACTTCCGGTGGATGCTGCGTCAATTTTGTCGCACCCTCCGGACCAAGAATGGCACACGAATTGCATTTTAAGTGTGCGGCAGGCCGGCTGCTGACGGCAGACGCATGTCGACGCCGTTCAGTGTTCGGTGATCAAGCAACGAGAGGCTAGAATGACGAAATACAAGCTCGAGTATATCTGGCTCGATGGATATACCCCGGTCCCCAACCTTCGCGGCAAGACGCAGATCAAGGAATTCGCCGAATTCCCTGAACTCGAGCAGCTGCCGCTGTGGGGCTTCGATGGTTCCTCGACCCAGCAGGCCGAAGGGCACAGCTCCGATTGCGTGCTGAAGCCGGTTGCGGTCTATCCGGATCCCGCCCGCACCAACGGCGTGCTGGTCATGTGCGAAGTCATGATGCCCGATGGTGTCACGCCGCATGCCTCAAACAAGCGCGCCACCATCCTCGATGACGAGGGCGCCTGGTTCGGCTTCGAGCAGGAATATTTCTTCTACAAGGACGGTCGCCCGCTCGGCTTCCCCGAGAGCGGCTATCCCGCACCCCAGGGCCCGTACTACACCGGCGTCGGCTATTCCAATGTCGGCTCCGTCGCGCGTCAGATCGTCGAGGAGCATCTCGACCTCTGCCTCGCCGCCGGCATCAACCACGAAGGCATCAACGCCGAAGTGGCCAAAGGCCAATGGGAATTCCAGATTTTCGGCAAGGGCTCCAAGAAGGCCGCCGACCAGATGTGGATGGCCCGCTACCTCCTGCAGCGCCTGACCGAGAAATACGGCATCGACATCGAATACCACTGCAAGCCGCTCGGAGACACCGACTGGAACGGCTCTGGCATGCACGCCAACTTCTCGACCGCCTATATGCGCGAAGTCGGCGGCAAAGCCTATTTCGAAGCGCTGATGGCGGCCTTCGACAAGAACCTGATGGATCACATCGCCGTCTACGGCCCGGACAACGACAAGCGTTTGACCGGCAAGCACGAGACCGCGCCGTGGAACCGGTTCAGCTATGGCATTGCCGACCGTGGCGCCTCGATCCGCGTGCCGCATTCCTTCATCAAGAGCGACTATAAGGGTTATCTGGAAGACCGCCGTCCGAACTCGCAGGGCGACCCCTACCAGATCGCCTCGCAAATCCTGAAGACGATCGCCTCGGTTCCGGCAAGCGCTCAGGTTTCAGCCGCCGCTTAAGTGTTTCGGACTGTATGACAAGAGGACCCCGGCGTTTCGCGCCGGGGTTCTTTTTTGGCCGTTACCCGGCTGACTGCATTCCCGGTAAAACATACCCAGAAAAAGTCAGGCAGTTCCGGCGGTCGCTAATCGCCCGTGAGTTCCGGCCGCAGCCGTGCGGGTCTGCGGCGATCACTCGCCAGAAAGCCCGGAAAACCGCCTTTTCCAGCCCTTGTCCGGGGCGATGGATCTTCCATAAGCATCTGTTCATACAACGGAATCGGTCATTCGCCACCCGGCTGGCGGCGTTGACAGATCACGCTACGGCATGCGTATTCGCAGGCCTTGGGGTTACGTCACGCAATGCTGTTCGGACGGGCGGGGTTTTCTTGAACGGCGGCATTGGCGTGGGCGCCGGACGAGCGGTCACTGTAGCCTGAGACAGTGCTCCGCTCGCTCCTGGCTCCGAAGTTGGCGACCGAGCCGCCTCCCTTGATCATTTACTGAACACCGCCGAGTTGTGATTGAAGCGACGCGCTCAAGCCGGCCGCTCCGATGGACCGTAGGTCCAAGAATCCGGGCATCCTATGATCGTCGAAGACGAAAGGCGGATACGGCTGTCCATGCGCGGCTGCCGTGCAGGCGAGGCATGCCGGTCGGCTGGCAATTCCTATGGAGCGCAGCAAAAAGCCCTTGAAAGAGGGACGTCTTTCAAGGGCTTGAGCATTATAGCTAATCTTGGACCGAGATTGAATCTCAGACGGAGTAGTACATGTCGTACTCGACCGGATGCGGGGTCATTTCGAAGCGCATCACTTCGGCCATCTTCAGCTCGATGTAGCTGTCGATCTGGTCGTCATCGAAGACGCCGCCGGCTTTCAGGAAGCCGCGGTCCTTGTCGAGGCTCTGCAGGGCTTCACGCAGCGAGCCGCAGACGGTCGGGATCTTCTTCAGCTCCTTCGGCGGCAGGTCGTAGAGATCCTTGTCCATCGGCTGGCCGGGATGGATCTTGTTCTTGATGCCGTCGAGGCCGGCCATCAGCAGCGCTGAGAAGGCGAGGTAGGGGTTCGCGCCCGGATCGGGGAAGCGGACCTCGACGCGCTTGGCCTTCGGCGACGAGCCGAACGGGATACGGCAGGACGCCGAGCGGTTGCGCGCCGAATAGGCGAGCAGAACCGGCGCTTCATAACCCGGCACCAGGCGCTTATAGGAATTGGTCAGCGGGTTGGTGAAGGCGTTGATCGCCTTGGCATGCTTGATGACGCCGCCGATGAAGAACAGGCAGCTTTCCGACAGACCGGCGTATTCATTGCCGGCGAAGGTCGGCTTGCCGTTCTTCCAGATCGACATGTGGACGTGCATGCCCGAGCCGTTGTCGCCGAAGATCGGCTTCGGCATGAAGGTGGCCGTCTTGCCATAGGCGTTGGCGACCTGGTGGACGACATACTTGTAGATCAGCATCTTGTCGGCGTTGCGCACCAGCGCGTCGAACTTGATGCCGAGTTCGTGCTGAGCCGCCGCCACCTCGTGGTGGTGCTTTTCAACGCGCACGCCCATTTCGGCGAGCACGGTCAGCATTTCCGAGCGCATGTCCTGTGCGCTGTCGATCGGCGGCACCGGGAAGTAGCCGCCCTTGATGCGCGGACGGTGGCCGAGATTGCCGGTCTCATAGTCGGTGTCGTCGTTCGACGGCAGCTCCGTGGAGTCGAGCTTGAATCCGGTGTTGTAGGGATCGGCCTTGTACTTCACGTCGTCGAACACGAAGAACTCGGCTTCCGGGCCGACAAAGATGGTGTCGCCGATGCCTTCGGCCTTCATGTAGGCCTCGGCCTTCTTGGCCGTACCGCGCGGATCGCGGTTGTAGGATTCACCCGAAACCGGATCGAGGATGTCGCACAGGATGACCATGGTCGACTGCGCGAAAAACGGGTCCATGTGGACCGTTTCCGGATCGGGCATCAGCACCATGTCGGACTCGTTGATGGCCTTCCAGCCGGCAATCGACGAGCCGTCGAACATCACGCCATCGGCGAACATGTCTTCCTCGACCTCGATGACATCCATCGTCACGTGCTGCAGCTTGCCCTTCGGGTCCGTGAAGCGCAGGTCGACGAATTTCACGTCGTTGTCCTTGATCTGCTTCATGATGTCTTTGGCTGTCGTCATGTCATGTATCCCTGTGTGATGACTTTTTTTGATGATGACGTTTTTCGGGAGGATGGCGCGGTCGGTCAGACCGCGTCCATGCCCGTTTCGCCGGTGCGTATACGCACGACTTCCTCGATATTGGAAACGAAGATCTTGCCGTCGCCGATACGACCGGTCTGGGCCGCCTTGCGGATGGCCTCGATCGCACCTTCGACCGCGTCGTCGCCAAGCACGACCTCGATCTTCACCTTGGGCAGGAAATCGACGACATATTCGGCGCCGCGGTAGAGTTCGGTGTGACCCTTCTGACGACCGAAGCCTTTTGCTTCGGTGACGGTGATGCCTTGCAGTCCGGCCTCCTGAAGCGCTTCCTTCACTTCGTCGAGCTTGAATGGCTTGATGATCGCTTCGATCTTTTTCATGTAAAAAGTGGCCTCCACTGCCAAAAAAACGGGTTGTGACCCCCCGCTTGCGCCTCCATCAAGCACGAACTGTGCCAATTCAGCGGATTCTAAGCGGTCTCATAAGATTTCAAAGCCGCGCCGCACCGGGATGCAAATTCGCGTCATTCGCTGCACCGGAAGCGGCATGGACTGCCAGAGCCTACACAGCGCCAGCACCTCCGTCCGCACAAAAATCAGGCATATTGCCTATCCCTCAGGCAACTTTCTGCCCGCGAGGCCTTCGTGCCAACGTTATGGCTGCAGATCTCGGCAACTCCCCCTTGTTTGCTTAGGATCGAAATCGGACAATGCTTGATCGCATGCGGATCGGCAATCCATGAGCAACGAACTTCTTTCCCCGGCCGAAATGAGCGAGGCCGATCGGCTGACGATTGCCGCCGGCCCAGCCGACGGCATCGGCCTGATGCGGCGCGCTGGTGGAGCGGTCGCGGCCGAGGTTCTCAAGCGCTACCCCTCGGCAAAGCACATCCATGTGCTGTGCGGGCCCGGCAACAATGGCGGCGATGGCTATGTCGTTGCCCGCATCCTGGCCGGCAGCGGCGTCGGCACATCGGTCTGGGCATCCGGCGCGCCGAGGCCGAAAAGCGATGCGGCGCTCGCCGCCGCGGAATGCCCGATCAAGCCCCGGCCGCTGTCTGACTTTGACGCCAAGCCTGGCTCGATCGTGATCGACGCGCTCTATGGGGCGGGGCTGTCGAAGCCGCTGTCCGGCGACGCCGCGAAAGCCATCGATACAGTGACAGCCCTGAGCCTGCCCGTGGTCGCGGTCGACCTGCCGTCCGGCGTCTCTGGAAGGAGCGGTGACATATTGGGCAGGGCGTTTCGTGCCGAGGTCACCATCACCTTCGCGCGGAAAAAGCCTGGCCACCTGCTGCTGCCGGGGCGCGGGCAATGCGGTGAGATCGTGCTCGCCGATATCGGCATCGGCGACGGCATCATCGCCCAGCTCGCCGTCTCGACCTTCGAGAATGTGCCGGACCTGTGGTTGCAGGAATTTCCCGTGCCGGCGGTGGATGCGCACAAATACAAGCGCGGCCATGTCGGCGTCTTTTCCGGCGGTCCCAGTGCTACCGGCGCGGCGCGGCTGTCGGCGCTGGCCGCCGCCAGAAGCGGGGCAGGGGCGGTCACCGTGCTGTCGCCTGGCAATGCCATGCAGGTGAACGCGATTCACCTGACCTCGATCATGCTGCGCGAGGCGGGCTCGCTCGAGGAGGTGCAGGAATTTCTAACGGTGCGCCATCCCGGGGCGCTGGTGTTCGGACCGGGGCTCGGGCCAAAGCCCAAGGTCGGCGATTTCGCCCTGCAACTGATCAAGGCTTTGGAGGAGGAAGCACGCACATCGGCGGCTGCAAGCTACGCCGGTGCGATGGTGCTCGATGCCGACGCCATCACGTCGCTGGCCCATCAGCCTCAGGCGCTGTTCGAAGCTGCCCGTCAGCCGAATGCGCCTGCCTTGATAGTTACGCCGCATGAGGGCGAATTCGGCCGCCTGTTCCCTGATATCGCCGGGGACAAAACCATGTCGAAATTGGACAAGGCGCGAACGGCCGCCGCGCGGGCCAACGCCGTCATCGTCTACAAGGGCGCCGACACGGTCATAGCAGCGCCCGATGGCAAAGCGGCGATCAACTCCAACGGTGCACCGTGGCTGGCCACAGCCGGGTCAGGCGACGTGCTGTCGGGCATCATTGCCGGTTTGCTGGCGCAAGGCATGCTGCCCTTCGAGGGCACCTGCGCGGCGGTGTGGTTGCATGCCGAAGCCGGCAGCCGGTTCGGACCCGGTCTGATCGCCGAGGACCTGCCGTTGGCACTGGTGCCGGTGTTGCGCGACCTCTTCGACGCGCGCACGGCTGCCCAATGAGCCGCGCGCTCGTTCTGTTGCTTGCCACCCTCATCGCTGTCTTCATGGCGCCGACGGCGCGCGCCGAAGGTCCTGTGACGATCGTCGACGATCCGGCGGTGCTCGCCGCACTCGATGCCACGGGTTTCGGTTTCGCCGATGTTTTGGGGGTCGACGGCGAGGGCGGTCTGAAGACGCTTTACGACGAGGCGCCGGCCTTTCACGCCATCGTCGAAACGGTTGCCTCCGATGTTGCAGCACTTCGTGCCGATATGAAAGCCGGCGGCCGGACGCTCTACGAAGTCACCGACGGCAATGTCGGCCGCATCATGGACATGCGCTGGCTGAAGACCGACGCCGCGCGCTTCCGGCTGGTCGGCGTCATCAACCGGCTCGATCGTCGCGACTTCGCGGTGCTGCAAGGCGACAGGAGCTGCGGCGAGGTGCGCTTCATCTACCGCCTGGCCTACAGCTTTCGCAAAAACGGCAAGCTGCTGGCGTCGCGCCTGCCATTCAATTTCAATGCCGTCTACAGCGCCGCCCCCGACGCCGATGGCGGCTGCGTAGGTGTTGCCGGGCGCTGGACGCCACAGCTTGACGAGAGCGTCGATGCCGGCTGGCTGACCGGCGGGCCGCTGGAGAGAGCTGGGCTCACCTTCAAGCAGCTGGAGCTCAACGCGCAGGTGGTACGCTTCCCGTCCGGTCAGGAAACCGAGTTCGGCGGGCAGGCCGCCTATCTCATGCGGGTATTCGGCATCGATGGCGCTGCTATCAGCGAGAAGCCGCTGGAGAACACGCCCGACACCGCACGGCTCTCGCAGGACACGGCGCTGAAAGCACGGCTCGCCGCCTATGTCGGCGCCAATTTGCCGGCGGTCGATGAAGGTGTCTATGAAATCCCCGACGAGTTCCTGGCCAGAAAGATCATCTCATGGTCGACCTTCGGCAGCGCGCGGCAGGCCAATCATCCGTTTACGGAATTGTTCCAGCCCAAGGAATTCGCATCGCTCGATTATTCCACGCTAAAACTGGTGCGCACGCCGGAAGCGTTGGTCGAGCGGCTGGACAATGGCGCCTGCCAGGGTTGCCATCAGGCCGGTTCCACTGCCGGCTTCCATTTCATCGGCCTTGACGACAAGACGACATCGCCGCTCAACCGCATCGAGGTCGGCATCTCGCCGCATCTTCATGCCGAGATCCCGCGCCGCCAGGCCTGGCTGCGCGCTACAGCTGAGGGCAGGGAGCCAAACCGCTTCCGTCCGCTCTCCTTTGCGCCGCCGGCAGCCTGGACGGACGCCGCGGTCGACTACGCGCCGGCCGAGATGGCCATGCCGTGCCTGATGCCGGAAGATGCGGACCGCTTCGGTGCGACCTGGAAATGCGGCGGCGGCACCGTCTGCACGCCGCTGGCCACCGCTTCGGGCGTGCACACGAAACTGGCGCAATGCCTGCTGCCCAAGGACAGCGAAAAACTGTTTTCCGGCCATCCCTGCCTGACCGGCTCGATCGCCAGCAATGCGGCGCAGCCTTTCAACGACCGCTACAGCAAATCGGGCCAGTTCGCGGCCTTCGCCTCGGACATTTCCCGTACCGCCTACACCTGCCGACCGCCGAAGATCGGCGTGCCGGGCGGCATCGCCTATCGCGGCTGCGACGACAAGGACCGTGCCTTCGCGGCCTTCAAAGCTGGCAAGCCGATGCCGAATGAGATCTGCGGGCTGGTCGGCGGCAAGAAATTCGACATCTGCGTGGCCACCAACAATTTCGACCAATGCCTTGGCGGCGCCGTCAATCGCGGCAACCGGCCGGCCTGTTCGGCCGATCATTTCTGCCGCGAGGACTATATGTGCCAATCGCTGCCGCCGGACACGCCGGGCATCGGCAAGGTCAGAGGCATCGGCTTCTGCTCGCCGACCTATTTCATCTTCCAGATGCGCATCGACAATCACGCGACACCGTGGGGCAGCCCTGTCCGCGCCACCATGGGAGCGGGGTTCGGGGCGGCGGAAGAGGAGTGAGTTGCCGGCGCCTCACAGCGGGATGTTGTCGTGCTTCTTCCAGGGGTTCTGCATGTCTTTGTTGCGCAGCATGCGCAGCGCCCGGGCGATGCGGCGGCGGGTCGAATGCGGCATGATCACCTCATCGACATAGCCGCGCTCGGCAGCGACGAAGGGTGACAGGAAGCGATCCTCGTAAGCCTTTGTATGAGCTGCGATCTTTTCGGCGTCACCGATGTCCTTGCGGTAGATGATCTCGACCGCGCCTCTGGCGCCCATCACCGCGATCTGCGCCGTTGGCCAGGCATAATTCATGTCGCCGCGCAGATGTTTTGAGGCCATCACGTCATAGGCGCCGCCATAGGCTTTGCGGGTGATGACGGTGATCTTCGGCACAGTGGCCTCGGCATAAGCGAACAGGAGTTTCGCACCATGCTTGATCAGCCCGCCATATTCCTGCGCCGTGCCCGGCAGGAAGCCGGGGACATCGACGAAGGTGACGATCGGGATCGAAAAACAGTCGCAGAAGCGCACGAAGCGCGCTGCCTTGCGGCTGGCATCGGAATCGAGCACGCCGGCCAGCACCATCGGCTGATTGGCGACGAAGCCGACCGTGCGGCCCTCGACGCGTCCGAAACCGGTGACGATGTTCTTGGCAAAACTCTGCTGGATCTCGAAGAAGTCGCCTTCGTCGGCGACCTTCAGGATCAGCTCCTTGATGTCGTAGGGCTTGTTGGCGTTATCGGGAATCAGCCGGTCGAGCGACAAATCATGGTCGGTGACCGACTGGTAGCATTCGATCTCGGGAAGCTCCGATGTGTTGGAAGCCGGCAGCAGGTCGACCAGCCGGCGCATCTGCAGCAGCGCCTCGACGTCATTGTCATAGGCGCCGTCGGCGATCGAGGATTTCGTCGTGTGGACGGAAGCGCCGCCGAGACTCTCGGCGGTCACCGTCTCGTTGGTCACGGTCTTCACCACATCCGGCCCGGTGACGAACATGTAGGAGGTGTCGCGCACCATGAAGATGAAATCGGTCATGGCAGGCGAATAGACGTCGCCGCCGGCGCACGGTCCCATGATCACGGAAATCTGCGGGATGACGCCTGAGGCCAGCACGTTGCGTTGAAAGATCTCGGCGTAGCCGCCGAGTGCCGCGACGCCTTCCTGGATGCGCGCGCCGCCGGCATCGTAGAGGCCGATGATCGGCGCCCGGTTGCGCAGCGCCATCTCCTGTACCTTGATGACCTTCTCGGCATGCGCTTCCGACAGCGAGCCGCCGAACACGGTGAAATCCTTGGCGAAGAGATAGACCGGGCGGCCGTTGACCGTGCCCCAGCCGGTGACGACGCCGTCGCCGGCGATCTTGGTCTTCTCCATGCCGAAGTCGGTCGAGCGGTGTTCGACATACATGTCGAATTCCTCGAAAGAGCCCTCGTCGAGAAAGACTTCGATGCGTTCGCGCGCGGTGAGCTTGCCCTTCTTGTGCTGGGCATCGATGCGGGCCTGGCCACCACCCATGCGGGCGATCTCGCGGCGGCGCTCGAGTTCCTTCAGCACGTCCTTCATCGATTACCTCCCAAGCCAGCGGCATTTCGTGGTAATCGTGCCGGCAAGCGAGCGCAAGCGCCGCTTGCTCCGTGGATTTTGCTGCGCTGCAGCATGACGCCCCTTGCATTTGGTGGCGAACTGGGCCATATGCGGCGGCATAGGCGCTTGGGCCGGGACTTATCCGGCCTTCTCGACGAATGAGACTGGTTGCGTCTGTTTTCCCTCTTTCCGGTATATCGGCCCTTTTTCCGGTAAATCACAAAGCGGCGAAAAAGCCCCGTGGCATGATGCCTGCGGGCACGACAGCGCAGCCGAGTGGACGAACCCGTCCGCCCGCCTTGTCGTTTCATGAAAATTTGTTCGACGGCAGGTTGCGCCCTGCCGCCATCGATGTTTGCGGCCAGAAGCCGCGTGAAAGAAGATTATTTTGACCAACGAAAACACTTTGCCCGGTAGCAACACTGCGGAACTCACCGGTTTCGCGGCACTGGGTATTACGGGCGCGCTGCTCAAGGCCACCCACAACGCCGGCTTCACCGAGCCGAAGCCTATCCAGGCGCAGGCGATCCCGCCGCAGATGGAAGGCCGTGACATTTTCGGCATCGCCCAGACCGGCTCCGGCAAGACCGCGGCCTTCGCTCTGCCGATCCTGTCGAAGATCATCGCACTCGGCACCAAGCGCCGGCCGAAGACGGCGCGTGCGCTTATCCTGGCGCCGACGCGCGAACTCGCCGTGCAGATCGAGGACACGATCAAGATCCTCGCCAAGGGCGCGCATGTCTCGACCGCGCTCGTGCTTGGCGGCGTCTCGCGCTTCAGCCAGGTGAAGAAGGTTGCGCCCGGCGTCGATATCCTGATCGCAACGCCCGGCCGGTTGACCGACTTGGTGCGTGAGGGCGACCTCATGCTTGCCGACACCAAATGGCTGGTGCTCGACGAGGGCGACCGCATGCTCGACATGGGCTTCATCAACGACGTCAAGCGCATCGCCAAGGCGACCGCGCCCGATCGTCAGACGGTGCTGTTCTCGGCGACCATGCCCAATGAAATCGCCGAACTGGCCAAGGGCCTGCTGAAGAACCCGATCCGCGTCGAAGTCGCGCCGCAAAGCACGGCAGCGGCCGAGATCGTGCAAGGCGTCGTCTTTGCCCGCACCAAGCAGAAGCGCCAGGTGCTGTCGACGATGCTCGCCGATGAGGCGATGAAGTCCGTCATCATCTTCTCGCGCACCAAGCATGGTGCCGACAGGGTGACCAAGGACCTCGAGCGCGATGGCTTCAAGGCCGCCGTCATTCACGGCAACAAGTCGCAGAACGCCCGCCAGAAAGCGCTGAACGATTTCCGCGACGGCTCGGTGCGCATTCTGGTGGCGACCGACATCGCGGCGCGCGGCATCGACGTACCCGGCATCAGCCATGTCGTGAATTTCGATCTGCCGGATGAAGCCGAGAGCTACGTCCACCGCATCGGCCGTACCGGCCGCAACGGCATGGACGGCATCGCGATCACGCTTTGCGATCCTTCCGAGAACAGCAAGCTGCGCCAGGTCGAGCGCATCATCCGCACCAAGCTGCCGATCGTTGCCGACCATCTCGGCAGCCCCGATCCGCTGCGCAATCCGGCAGAAAAGAACGAGCGCTTCGAGCCGGCCAATGACCGCAACGACCGCAATGGCCGTCGCGACGGCAGGCGGCCCGGTGGCGAGAACAAGGGCAACGGCTTTGGCAAGAAGCGCTTCGGCGACAAGCCGGCCTTCGCCGGCGAGCGCAAGCCGGACGGCGCCAAGCCGGCCTTCAAGGGCAACAACAAGCGCCGCTTCGGCGGTAAGCGTCCGGCTGCGCGGGCCGCGTAAGCCAGACCGCGCTGCAGTCAGTCAAGCTTCGGCTGGCTGATTGCCGAGACGAAACAAGAAAAGGGCGGCCGAAGCGATGCTTCGGTCGCCCCTTTTCGTCGGCCTACTTCACCACCGCTTCGATCCAGACGGCGATCCTTTGCGCCAGAAACGCCGTGGTCGACGGCGACAGCGCGTCGCCGGCAATGACGTGATTGTCCGGGTCGCCAGTGTCGTCGACCGGAACCAATTCATGCGGCGCGCCCCAGCGCCCGGCAATCTCGCGGCTGCGGTCGGCCCGCACCACTTTGTCCGAATCAGAAAAGATGAACAAAGCAGGGACGGTCGCCTGCTCCACCGGCGCGCCATAGGCAAGCTCGGTCAGCGCCTGCATCGGCAAGGTTGCTTCGATCGGATAGCGGGTGGTCCAGAATTTTTCATTCAGCGCGTTGCGCGGCACGAAGCTATGTTCCTTGCCGGCGACCAGCCTGGCGATTTGTTTGCCCCACGGCATGGTCAGGATCTCGGCGCCCGAAGCCTTGACGCCGAAGTTCGGGGAGATGAACGCAATCGCCGCCACCCCGTCCGACGCACCGGGCTGCGTTGCCGCCCAGACCGCCAGCGAGCCGCCGGTCGAAGTCGAGATGACGATCACCTTGTCGCCGATCGCCCGGCCGATGGCGAGCGCCTCCTCATAGTCGTTGATCCAGTCATTGATGCTGCCTTGCGTCATCGCCGCGCCATCCTGCCCATGACCGGTAAGGCGTGTGTAGAAGAGATTGGCGTCAAGCTGTTCCGCCACTTCGTCAGGCAGCGGGCGGACCTCGCCCTTCGATGCGGAAAAGCCGTGGATGTAGACGATCGATAGCGGGGTCCTGGCATGCACCAACGGATCGGCCCAGACGATCTCCTTCTCCAGCCCGTCTCGGATTCCGGGGATGGCGGCTTCCGCCTTTGCCACATAGGCCTGCGGATCGTCGCCGATGAGCGAGGGATCGAAACGGATCGTGGTGTCGACGCGAACGCGCGGGCCGAACACGAAGGCCAGTGCGAGAACGGCAATAAGGCCCAGCACAGCAAGCACGATCCGTCGCCCCATCGCAGACTCCACGCGGCACTTGTCTCAACCATGGCGACGGCGGCCCGAAAACGGGTAGCCTGCCAATTTCGCAGGCGTCCTATTCGATCGGCGGCTTGCGGTCGTAATGCAGAGGCCGCGCCTTCCAACTGGTCATCAGGCTGATAAACCCTCTGCACAGCGGCCTCGGCAGCAGGGCGAGCAGTTTCAGCGGCCAGCTTGTCCGGCGCGGGAAATGGACTTCGAAGCCGCCCGACTTGATGCCCCGCGCCATGCGGCGCGATGCGCGGCTGACCGGCATCAGTCCCGGCATCGGCAGCATGTTCTTCTCGGTCAGCGGGGTGTCGATGAAGCCAGGATTGAACACCTGGATACGCACGTTCATCTTGTCGAAATCATACTTCAGCGACTCGGCCAGGATATTGATGGCCGCCTTGGTGCCACCATAGGCGGCCGTTGTCGGCCAGCCGAAATAGGATGTCACGGAGCCGACCAGCACGACATGGCCGCGCGCCCGCACACGCATGCGTTCGACCGCCGGCACGAGACCGTTGATGATGCCGAAATAATTGACCTCGAAGGACCGGCGAAAGTCGTTGACGACAAGATTCTCCCCCGGCGTCGAAATGTAATTCCCTGCATTGAAGATGGCGAGCACGATGGGACCGAGCTCCTTCTCGATGGCAGCGACGGTCCTTGCCATGCGCGGCTCGTCGGTGACGTCGCAGGGAAAGGCCGTGACGCTGCCCGGCATCTGCGCGGTCTCGACGACAAGCGTGTCGATCGGATCGTCGTCGAGCGCCGTCACCGCGACGGCATAGCCTTGGGAAGCAAGATCCCTGGCCAAGGCACGGCCGATGCCGCTCGATCCGCCCGTGATCCAGGCGACGCCGTGCTTCGGGTTGGCCCGGTAGAGTGTCATGCTGCGCCCTGTCGACTTGTTGGTGCTTTGCTCTAGCGATGAAGAAATCGAATGAAAAGCTGCTTTTCAACGTCAGCCGGAAAATGAGCTGTGGTGCAAGAGGTCGGTTTCGGGAAGCGCTGACGCAACTACAGTACCGCAAATGCGACTGGACCAGACAAATTCTTGCCTTGAAACTGCAGCTTCGGGTTTCTAGGGTTTCGGCGCACCTACACAAGGAATCCTGAATGCCCCGTTCTGTGATCGACGCAATCGGCAACACGCCTTTGATCCGCCTCAACAAAGCTTCGGAACAAACCGGTTGCGAGATCCTGGGCAAGGCCGAATTCATGAATCCGGGCCAGTCGGTCAAGGATCGCGCCGGCCTGTTCATCATCCGCGACGCCGAGCAGCGTGGGCTGCTGAGGCCCGGCGGCGTCGTCGTCGAGGGAACGGCGGGCAATACCGGCATCGGGCTGACGCTGGTCGCCAAGGCGCTCGGCTATCGCACCGTCATCGTCATTCCCGACACACAGAGCCAGGAGAAGAAGGACACGATCAAGCTGCTCGGTGCCGAACTGATCGAAGTGCCTGCCGTGCCCTACAAGAACCCCAACAATTATGTGAAACTGTCGGGGCGGCTGGCCGAGCAACTGGCGCGGACCGAGCCGAACGGCGCCATCTGGGCCAACCAGTTCGACAATGTTGCCAACCGTGACGGCCATATCCGCACCACAGCGGAGGAAATCTGGAGCCAGACCGGGGGCAAGGTCGATGGCTTTGTCTCGGCGGTCGGTTCCGGCGGCACGCTGGCCGGCGTCGCCTTTGGGCTGAAGGCGAAAAGCAAGGATGTGAAGATCGCGCTGGCCGACCCTCTGGGGGCCGCGCTCTACTCCTTCTACACCAGCGGCGAGCTGAAGTCCGAAGGCAGCTCGATCACCGAAGGCATCGGGCAGGGGCGCATCACCGCCAATCTCGAAGGGTTCACGCCGGACTTTTCCTTCCAGATCCCCGATGAGGATGCGCTGCCGATCGTCTTCGACCTGATCCAGGAAGAGGGGCTTTGCGTCGGTGGCTCGACCGGCATCAACATTGCCGGCGCGATCCGCCTGGCCAGGGAATTGGGTCCCGGCCACACCATCGTGACCATTCTTTGTGACTACGGCACGCGCTATCAGTCAAAACTGTTCAACCCGGAATTCCTGCGCGAGAAGCAACTGCCGGTGCCAGGCTGGATGGAGCTGAAGAGCACAATTTCGGTGCCGTTCGAAAAGGTCGCGTGATGGCAAACAGGACGGATGCCCTGTTTCGCGACGACGCCTATCTGCGGACGGCGGATGCGACAGTCGTTGCCGTCAACGACCGCGGCGGCATCATCCTCGACCGGACGATCTTCTACGCCACTTCGGGCGGCCAACCGGGCGATACCGGTTATCTCGAACGCGCGGACGGCAGCCGCATCGCCATTGCCGCTACCCTCACCGGCGAGACCAAGGACGAGATCATCCATGTGCCGGCGCCTGAGCAAGCGGTGCCACAGGTCGGCGAGACGGTGAGGCTGGCCATCGACTGGGAACGCCGGCATCTCCTGATGCGGATGCATGCGGCTTGCCATTTGCTCACCGTCGTCTGTCCGTTTCCAATCACCGGTGCCGCCGTTTCCGAGGACGACAGCCGTGTCGACTTCGACGCTCCGGATGCCGGCTTCACCAAGGAGGACATCACCGCCGGGCTGATGGAGCTGGTGCGGGCCGATCATCCGATCTTTGTCAGGCTGATCAGTGACGAGGAACTGGCCGCCAATCCCGGCCTGGTGAAATCCAAGAACGTTCGGCCGCCGGCCGGCACCGGCAAGATCCGCCTGGTCTGTATCGGTGACAACGCCTCGGTGGACAGCCAGCCCTGCGGCGGCACCCATGTGAAGAGCACTGGCGAAGTCGGCGAAATCCACATCGGCAAGATCGAGAAGAAGGGCCGTGAAAACCGGCGCTTCCGCATCCGCTTTGGGCCGATGCCGGCAAACTGAACAGACAGTGATCGCCAAAAGGCGAGCAGGAGCACAAAATGGCCGAGGACAGCCCCTTCACCGTCGACGCAGACTGGCTGCAGCAACGTCTCGGCCAGCCGGGCCTGACGATCATCGACGCATCCTGGTATCTCCCGGCGCAGAAGCGCGATGCGCGCGGCGAGTACGATTCGGCCCACATCCCGGGCGCACGATTTCTGGATCAGGATGCCGTTTCGGATCCGGATTCGCCCTTGCCGCATACGCTGCCGTCACCGCAGCATTTTGCCCAGTATGTCGGCGCCATGGGCGTTTCGGCCGATGACACCATCGTCGTCTACGATGGTCCGGGCTTCTTCTCGGCGCCCCGGGCGTGGTGGATGTTCAGGGTCATGGGCGTCTTCCAGACCTATATTCTGGATGGCGGCTTCGATGGCTGGAAAGCCGCCGGCAGACCGGTGACGGCTGAGCCGACGAAGATCGCGCCAAACGTGTTTCATGCCGATTTCGACTCCGGGCGCGTCGCCAGCCTCGCCGACATGCGCCGGATCGTCGACACCAGGGCAAGCCAGATCGCCGACGCCCGGGGACCGGGCCGCTTCACCGGCACTGAACCTGAGCCGCGCGCGGGTATCCGCTCCGGCCATATGCCTGGCGCGCGCAATCTGCCCTATTCGGCGCTGTCGGAAAATGGCGAGCTGCTGTCGAAGGACCGCCTGCGCAAGGCGATCGAGGAGGCCGGCATCGATCTGTCGAAACCTGTCGTCACCTCATGCGGCTCCGGTATTACCGCAGCGGTGGTGACGCTGGCGCTGGAAACGCTTGGCCATGCCAACAACAGGCTTTACGACGGCTCATGGACGGAGTGGGGCGGGCTTTCCGACACGCCTGTCGTGACCGGCCCCGTTGTGATCGGCAAGGAATGAAGACGATGGAAAACGGCGCGCTGGAAGATATTGACGTCACGGTGACGTTTCTCGAGATGCATGTGCCGCCGGCCTATTCGCCGCCGGTGCCCTACAACCGTCAGATCGCGCTGCTGAAGACCAAGGACATTCCGCTGCATTTCTACCGCTATCTGATGGACCGGGTGGGGCGCAAATGGCACTGGGTCAATGTGCTGAGGCTGGATGACGACGAGCTTGCCGCCGGCATTCATCGCGAGGATCGCGACATCAGGGTCCTTTATCTCGACGGCGCACCCGCCGGCTTCTTCGATCTCAAGCCGCATCTGCCGGAAGAAGTCGAGCTCGCCTATTTCGGCATGATGGAACATGCGACGGGACAAGGCATCGGCCGCTGGTTCCTGGGTTCCGCGATCGCAGCCGCCTGGTCGCATGGTCCGAAGCGCGTGACGGTGCAGACCTGCACGCTCGATCATCCGGCGGCTCTGCCGCTTTACCAGAAGCTCGGCTTTGCACCGGTGGCGCAAAAGAAGGAAATCGTGCATCCGCTGCCTTTCGCCGAGCGCGCGGCCAGCGTCATGCGGCTCTAGCTGGAAGCTGACACCAGCCCGACTCTGAACCTGTCGTTCATCGGCCCTTCAGGCTGCTTTTGGCATGTTGCCCGCACCATCAATGCGGCCAAGGCCGAAGGAGACGAAGACATGCTGACCCGCCGTACACTTGCCGCCGCGCTGATCGCGGCGATTGCCATGCCAAGCCTGGCCGCAGCCCAGGCGACAACGCCTTCGGCCGCGACGATCGAGCGGAAGCTCGAGGCGGCACCGCGTGTCAAATTGCGGCCGAACGAGCGCGTCACCATCCGGGAATTCAAGCGGCGCCCGGATTTGCGCCGCATGGCCCGCTCGATCGATATCCAGTCGATCAACTTCGCCTTCGGTTCGGCGGCTATTGCCAACTCGCAATACGACAAGATCGAGACTATTGCCGACGCGCTGCGGCGAATCCTGCGCCGCGATCCCGGCGCCCGCGTGCTGATCGAGGGCCATACCGACGCCGTCGGCTCCTTCCAGTCGAACCAGGCCCTGTCCGAACAACGCGCCGCTTCGCTCAAGCGCACATTGGTGCGCGAATTTAGGGTGCCCGGCCATGCACTGGAAACCGTTGGTTACGGTGAGGAGTTTTTGCTGGTGCAGACGCAGAACGAAAACTGGCAGAATCGCCGGGTGACGCTGCGCCGCTTCGACGATTTCATCCGTTGAGTCGCAGCTCCGAATTTTAATTAGCCGGCGCCTTTGACAGGAACCTGATGAGAGCCGATCGCCGAGGGCGATCGGCTTTTCGACATTTGGCAGGAATCGGGTGGGCGGCGAGGGTTCAAGGACATAATTTCCAATCACGACACCGGAGATTTTTCCATGACCATCCAGTTCAAAGCTTTGCCGACCGAAGCTGTCAGGACGCTGCAGCGTGGTGGCGTCGATGCCTATGGCCAAACGCCCGAGCGAAAGGTCTCAGATGGTGACGGCATGCCTTGCCGGCATTGTTTGAAGAACATAGGAGCCGGCGATGCCTATCTTGTTCTGGCATACAGGCCATTCCCGGAGCTTCAGCCTTATGCCGAAACCGGGCCGATCTTCCTGCATGCCGAGGCATGCGACCGCGCTGCCGAGAGCGAGGCGCTGCCCGAGATTCTCGACAGCCCCGACTACATCGTGCGCGGCTATGGCAGGGATGACCGTATCGTCTATGGCAGCGGCGGCGTGGTCCCGACCGGAGACATCACCAGGCGGGCCAAGACCTTGTTGGAACGCGACGAGATCGCCTACGTCCATGTCCGCTCGGCGCGCAACAATTGCTACCAGTGCCGCATCGAGCGCGCTTGAGGCTGAGATTAGCCGCTGGAAACAGCTGTCGTACTCCCGTCGCATAGTCGCGATAGAAAGCCATTGTCGATCGATTTGCCGACCGCGGATGAACCGGCGGCAAATCTCGACATCGAGGAAGCGGGGCTTTGGCTCCGCTTTTTTGTTGCCTGCGTTTGGAGCAGACGTATTCCACGCAAGAAAAAAGCCCGCCGGCATGGCCGACGGGCTGCAACTGTTTGGCTGGAGGGCCTTTTAGTTGAACTTGTACTTCGCGCCGAGGCGCACGGTGTGGAAAGAGGAAGTCGAGGTAAGGGTGTCGTCAGGTGCGCCGAATTCCGAAGAAAAGTCCTTCTTGGCGAACTGCGAATAGCGATATTCGAGGCCAACGGTGACGTTGCTGGACAGAGCCGTTTCCAGTCCGCCACCGACCGAGAAGCCGCTGGAGCCCCAGTCGAGGATGTCGCCGATCGGGTCGGAAGCGTTCAGGTCGAAATGCTGCCAGCTATAGCCGGCAAGCGCATAGGCAAGGGTCGATTCGTTCATCTTCATGCCAACGCGGCCCAACACATCGAACCCATAGTCGGTATCGACGTTGATCGATCCGCCGCCGAGATCCAGCTTGGAAGTCATGCCGGAGTAGCGTGCATCGACCATGACGCCTGCGACCCAGCTGCCGAAGTCATGATCGTAGCCGACGTTCAGTTCACCAAAGGCACCTTCGCCACCGAGACCATTGAATTCCAGGTCGCCGAGCGGCGGAACGTTGATCTGGTGCACGGACGCACCGGCACCACCAGCGCCGCCGATATAGAAGCCGGTCCAGTTGTAGGCTGGCGTCTCGAAGGCAGCACCGCCGCCGTTCTGGGCACCGAAACGGTAATTGGCTGCGATCTGGAAAGTATGGCGCGAAGTGTCAAGATTGAGGAGACCGTCCGGAACCCCGACGATGCCAGCCTCGGAAAGAAGATCGTCCTTGGTCCCGAAGCCCGTATAGCGATACTCAGTCTTGATCGTCCAATTGCTGTTGATGGCCGTTTCGATGCCACCTCCGACAAAATACCCGCTCTGATCCCAATCAAAGTCGAAGCCAGCGTTCGTATCGAGCTTGTACTTCTGCCAGGAATAGCCACCCAGCACGTATCCCAGAGTGTTTGGCGTCAAGAGGTAGCCGAGACGCAGGCCAGCGTCGAAACCGTAGGTTTCCTTGATCGAAGCGTCGAATCCCGTAATGTCCAGCGTGGTCCCGATGTTGCCGACGTGAGCGTCCAGCAGACCTCCGATGAGGAACCGCGGCGCGACCATATAGTCATAGCCAACCGTCAGCTCACCGTAGACGCCTTCGCCACCAATGCCGTTCAGCGAGACTGGAATAAAATCGCTGCTGAGCTTGTGTACGTTGGCACCGGCGCCGACGCCAAAACCAACGTATAGACCGCTCCAGTTAACGCCGGCAGCTTCTTCTACCGGCTGCACGACGTCTGCTGCATGAGCAGCAGATATCAAAGCCACAGCAGAAACAGCACCAAGAAGAAAAGATTTCGCGGATGTGCGAATGAACATATGCCCGTACCCCATGAGTAAACCCAGAATGTCTCTAGCAGGGAACCGGCCGGCACGGGAATGACAAATATGCAACAATGATGAGCAAAGTGCCGTTGCGTCACATCTTTAGGTGCCATGCTTTGCCTGAAAAACAGGCTCGCAAGAAAAAACCCGCCGGCATGGAACCGGCGGGCTGGATTGAAAGGAGCTGTTTTCGCGAAAATCAGGCGGCGAGTACCGCTTTCGGCTCGACCAGTTCGTAGCCGAGCGCCTCGGCGACTGCGCGGTTGGTGATCTTGCCCTTGTGGACATTGAGGCCGTTGCGCAGGTGATGATCGTCGACCAGCGCCTTGAGGCCCTTGTCGGCGAGCTGCAGGCCGTAGTGAAGCGTCGCGTTGTTGAGCGCGTGGGCCGACGTGACGGGCACGGCACCCGGCATGTTGGCGACGCAATAGTGGATGACGCCGTCGACCTCATAGGTCGGCTCGGCATGGGTGGTGGCGTGCGAGGTCTCGAAGCAGCCGCCCTGGTCGATGGCGACATCGACCAGCACCGAGCCTTTCTTCATGCCCGACAGCATTTCGCGCGAAACCAGTTTTGGCGCCGCGGCACCCGGGATCAGCACTGCGCCGACGACGATGTCGGCTGAAAAACACTCTTCTTCCAGCGCCTCGACAGTCGAGTAACGAGTGTGGACGCGGCCGGCGAAGAGATCGTCGAGCTGGCGCAGGCGCGGGATCGAGCGGTCGATGATGGTGACGTCGGCGCCAAGGCCCGCCGCCATCCTGGCCGCGTGCAGGCCGACGACGCCACCGCCGAGAACGGTGACCTTGCCGGGCAGCACGCCGGGCACGCCGCCCAGCAGCACGCCGCGGCCGCCATTGGCCTTCTGCAGCGCCGTGGCGCCGGCCTGGATCGACAGGCGTCCGGCAACTTCCGACATCGGCGCCAGCAGCGGCAGGCCGCCACGGTCGTCGGTCACGGTCTCGTAGGCGATTGCCGTTACGCCGGACGCAAGCAGGCCCTTGGTCTGCTCCGGATCCGGAGCAAGGTGGAGGTAGGTATACAGGATCTGGCCTTCGCGAAGCTGCGCCCATTCGCTGGGCTGCGGCTCCTTGACCTTGACGATCATGTCCGACCTGGCGAACACCTCGGCGGCCGTCTTGGCAATCGTGGCGCCGGCGGCGCGATAGGCGTTGTCATCGGCGCCGATGCCGGCACCGGCCCCGGTCTCGACCAGCACTTCGTGGCCATGGGCGACATATTCGCGGACCGAGCCGGGGGTGAGGCCGACGCGGTATTCGTGGTTCTTGATTTCCTTGGGGCAGCCGACGCGCATTTTCTTCTCCTGATCCGGCCCTTCTGGGCTCGTTCCCTGTATGGCTGGAGTGAACCACGAATCGTTGCGCAGGTGTTTGCGAATGCGCTTGCGCCCACCGACCGGTTTCGATAATCGTTGCGCGAAACAGCAAGATGTTCGCAGGATTCACGAATAATGCCGCTCGACAGGATTGATATCGCCATTCTCGAGGCTTTGCAGAAGGATGGCAGGATACCCAATGCGGCGCTGGCCGAGAAGGTCGGCCTGTCGCAGTCGGCCTGTTCGCGCCGGCTCGACAATCTGGAGAAATCCGGAACCATTCGCGGCTACCACGCCCGGCTTTCCAATGCGGCACTTGGCCACCAGATGACGGCGATCGTGCACATATCGCTGTCGGGGCAGTTCGAGAAGACGCTGTCGGATTTCGAGGCGGCGATCAAGCGCTGCCCGAACGTGCTGTCCTGTCACCTGATGTCGGGCGAATACGACTACATCCTGCGGATCGCGGCGAAGGATCTCGTCGACTATGAGCGCATCCACAAGGAATGGCTGTCGGCGATGCCGCATGTGACCAAGATCAATTCGTCCTTTGCGCTACGCGAAATCGTCGACAGGACCGCCATGGGCATGAAGCCGGAAATGGCCTAGGCCTCCGTTACCACCCGATCCATCGGAATGTCGTGCGGCTGCGGGTAGATGGTCGCGATGCGCTGCAGCTCGTAGCCGACGCCGATGACCAGTGGCTTGAATGGCATCGCTGCCAGCGTACGGTCGAAGAAACCGCCGCCATAACCCAGGCGGTAGTTCAGGGGATCGATGCCGACGATCGGCGAGATGACGATGTCCGGCAGCACCGGATCGCCCTCGGCCGGGATCGGGATGTTCCAGACACCTTTCTCCAGCCGGTCGCCTGCTTTGTAGGCGCGGAAGATCAGCGGCTGCCCCTTCTCGATGACGATGGGCAGGGCGGTGCGGCCGCCGCGTTCGTTTATGGACGCCATCCAAGGCCGCAAATCCGGCTCGCCGCGAAACGGCCAGTAGAGACTGACCATGCGGCCGGCGATCTCGCCGATTACCGCGTCGAGGCCATCGGCGATGCGTTGCGACATTACCGTTCGCGCGTCGGCCGAAACAGCAAGACGCGCGGCGATCAGGCGTTCGCGCTCAGCCTTGCGCCAGCGTCTCACATCGGTCCAGTCGCTCGAAGGCGCACGGAATTCCGTATCGAGTTCGTGCATGAAACAGGGCGGCGAAGAATACTGCGCCGGAGCATCGTCGTCACGATCGTTGGCCATGCCTCACCTCATCGCGTGTTCGATGACGCTATACCTCGCGATACGATACAACATGTGCATTCACGACATGCAACGACGAGTCTCGGGCACTGGCCATCTGTTGTTGCATTGCACAAAAATACCTACATGCAGGACAGGCAATCTTGCTATCAAGGTGAACGGAATGAACGAAGCCAGGCATCATGTCGTCGTTGTCGGCGCGGGTTTCGGCGGCCTTGAGTTCACCCGTGCGCTTGCCGGCGCTCCCGTGCGCATCACCATGATCGACAAGCGCAACCATCACCTCTTCCAGCCGTTGCTCTACCAGGTGGCGACGACGGCGCTGGCCACCTCCGAGGTTGCCTGGCCGATCCGCCACCTCCTGCGCAAGCGCAAGGATGTGACGACGCTGCTCGCCAATGTCACCGGTGTCGACCGCGCCGGCAAGCGCGTGCTGCTCGACGACGGCAGCGCGGTCGCCTACGACACGCTGCTGCTCGCCACCGGTGCCCGCCACGCCTATTTCGGCCATGACGAATGGGAGCCGTTCGCGCCTGGCCTGAAGACGCTGGAGGACGCCACCACCATTCGGCGGCGAATTCTCCTGGCCTTCGAACAGGCCGAGCGGGAGGCTGATCCCGCCAAGCGCCAGGCGCTGCTGACAATTGCGATCGTCGGTGGCGGGCCGACCGGCGTCGAGCTTGCCGGCACCATCGTCGAGCTGGCGCATGACACGCTGCGCGGCGAGTTCCGCAACATCGACACGCGGCAGACGCGCGTGGTGCTGATCGAGGCCGGCGACCGCATTCTGGCCAATTTCGCACCGAAACTTTCCGACTACGCCAACAAAGCGCTCGAGCGGCTCGGCGTGACGGTCGAGCTCGGGCGGGCCGTCACGCGCTGCGACGCCGAAGGTGTCGTGTTTGGCGATAAGCAACTGGCCGCCCGAACGATCCTGTGGGCAGCCGGCGTTGCCGCTTCGCCAGCCGCTGAATGGCTGGGAGCGAAGGCGGACCGCGCGGGCAGGGTGCTGGTCGAGCCCGATCTAAGTGTGCCTGGCAGCCCGGAGATCTTCGTCATCGGCGACGCCGCTCATGTGCTGCGGCCAGACGGGCGGCCGGTTCCCGGCGTGGCGCCTTCCGCCAAGCAGGAGGGCCGACATGTTGCGGCTACCATCAAGGCCAGGCTCGGCGGCGACACGACCGCGCGTCCTTTCCACTACAGGCATGCCGGCGATCTGGCGACGATCGGCAAACGCGCCGCCGCCATCGATTTCGGCTGGATCAAGCTCACCGGCTGGCTCGCCTGGTGGCTGTGGGGAGTGGCCCACATCTATTTCCTGATCGGCTTTCGCAACCGGCTTGCTGTTTCGCTGAGCTGGCTATGGATCTACGCGACGGGGCAACGCAGCGCGCGGCTGATCACCCAGGGCGACGACGACAAGGGCTGATTTCTTCACCGGCACCGTTCATCCGCACGTCATCTGTTGCTGGTCGACTGACCTTCCGATGCACGCAACTTCTTGAATGGACTTGAGCCGATTTCGGCGCGAAGTTCGCTTCGGGGCAGGGCGTGTCACGTTGTCGATGAGGAGAAAACATGTCGCAACTGCTCCATCCCGTCTCCCGCCGCGATTTCCTCGCTGGCACCGCAGCTACAGGGGCGCTGATCGTGCTTCATCCCTTCTCCGCTCGCGCACAGGCCAACCAGGCGCATCTCCGGATCATGGAGACCACCGACATCCATGTGAACGTGCTGCCTTACGATTATTACGCCGACAAAGCGAACGACACGCTGGGCTTGTCGCGCACGGCCTCCCTGATCGACGCCGTGCGCAAGGAAGCCGTGAATTCGATGCTGATCGACAATGGCGACCTGCTGCAGGGCAACCCGATGGGCGACTACATCGCCTATGAAAAAGGTCTGAAGGACGGCGACCTGCATCCGATCATGAAGGGTATGAACCTGCTCGGCTACGAGTGCTCGACGCTGGGCAACCACGAGTTCAACTATGGCCTGTCGTTCCTGGACAAGGTGCTGGCCGGCGCCAATTTTCCCTTCGTCTGCGCCAATCTGATCCGCGGCACCGAGCTTGCCGCGAACCCGCGCGACGACAAGCTCTATCTCAAGCCCTATGTCATCCTCGACAAGAAGATCAAGGACGGTTCGGGCGCCGAGCAGCCGATCAGGATCGGCATCATCGGCTTCGTGCCGCCGCAGATCATGGTCTGGGATCTCAAGAACCTCGAAGGCAACGTCAAGACGCGCGACATCGTCGAGGCGGCCAAGGCCTGGGTGCCGCAGATGAAGGAGGCGGGCGCCGACATAGTCATTGCGCTGTCGCATTCCGGCATCGACGTGAAGCACGGCGACATGATGGAGAACGCCTCGTTCTTCGTCGCCGGCGTCGCCGGCATCGACGCGGTGTTCACCGGGCACCAGCATCTGGTGTTCCCCGGCAAGAAGGATTTCCAGTCGCTCGATGGTGTCGACACGCAAAAAGGCACGCTGCAGGGCAAACCCGCCGTCATGGGCGGTTTCTGGGGCTCGCATATGGGGCTGATCGACCTGATGCTGGAGCGTGACGGGTCGAAATGGAAGGTCGTTTCCGCCACTTCCGAGGCGCGGCCGATCTTCGAACGCGTCGACAACAAGAATAAACCGACTGTCCCGGACGACAAGCGCATCATCGCGGCCCTTGAGCAGGACCACCAGGCAACACTGGCCTATGTGCGCCGCCCCGTTGGCAAGACCTCCGCGCCGCTCTATTCCTATTTCGCGCTGGTCGCCGACGATCCGTCGGTGCAGGTCGTCAGCCAGGCGCAGACCTGGTACCTCAGGGATATTCTGAAGAACACGCAATGGAAGGATGTGCCGCTGCTGTCGGCGGCCGCTCCGTTCAAGGCCGGCGGGCGCAACGGCGCCGACTACTATACCGACGTGCCCGCCGGCGATATCGCCATCAAGAACGTCGCCGACCTCTATCTCTATCCCAACACCGTGCGTGCGGTCGAAATCACCGGTGCGCAGGTCAAGGAATGGCTGGAAATGTCGGCCGGGATCTTCAACCGGATCGAGCCAGGGAAGGCCGACCAGGCCCTCATCAACACCGACTTCCCATCCTACAATTTCGACGTCATCGACGGCGTCACCTATAAAATAGACCTGTCGCAGCCGCCGAAATACGATGCCAAGGGCGGGCTGGCTAACGCCGGCGTCAATCGCATCGTCGACCTGAGTTTCGATGGAAAACCAATTGACCCCAAACAGAAATTCGTCGTCGCGACCAACAACTACCGGGCCGGTGGCGGCGGCAATTTCCCTGACATCAATGCCTCGAAGATCATCTATGAAGCGCCGGACACCAATCGCGACGTCATCGTCCGCTACATCGTCAGCGAGGGTACAATCAACCCGTCCGCGGACGACAACTGGTCGTTCGCGCCGCTGCCTGGAACCAGCGCCGTGTTCGAAACCGGCGCCAAGGCGAAGGATTTCATTGCGCAGCTGAAATCGCTGAAGATCGAGCCGGCAGGCGAGGGCGAGGCAGGTTTCGCGAAATACCGCATCCTGCTTTGAAGGTGGTTCGGGTCGGCTCGAGTCCCGGCCTTATGGCGTGGATTGAGCCGGCTGGGTGAAACGTTCCTTGATGTCAGGCATGACGAGATCCAGCGCATCGGTGGAAATGCCGCCGGAATAACCGTTCGGCAGCTGCTTGATCTGTTCGGGATCGTCCAGCCCTTGCGAAAAGTCGCCGCCGGTGTACGGGCCGAGCAGATAGACGCGGCTGTCGACGCCTTGCATGCGATCGAGAAACCGGTTCGGCCAACCCCACATCCATTTCGCGATGTTGACGGGAATGAGCAAGGTACCTTTTCGGCAGGCATCTGGAACATAGCCGCTCCAGCCAAGCGCGGCATAGCGCAGAATGCATTGCGTCAGCGACGCGCGGCTCAGCGTATGCATGTCTGGCAGTGCTGCCTTGACTGCGGCAATCGGCTTGTCGCCGCCATAGACCGAGAGATAGAAGCGCTCGTTCGGCGATAGCATGGCAAGCCGTGCGGCCAGCTTTTCGCCTTCGCCCGGATCGTTGCTCTTGACGTTGATGTTGAAGCGGCGGGCCGGGAAGTGCGCCAGAACCTCATCCAGCGACGGCATCATGCCGATACCCTTGCCGCGAAACGGAAAGGTCTTGCCGCCATCCGCCGTATAGCCATAGCCGACATCGAGGGTCTTCAACTCGGCCATGGAATGGTTGCGTGTTTCTCCTTGCCTTCCGTGCGGCAATCCAGCGTCCAGTCGTGGAAGACGGCGAAATTGCCGTCTGTCGTCGGGTGAACATCCAGTTCGAGCGCGTCAGCGTCCAGCGCGAAGGCTGCTTCCATCGAGGGGATCGTGTTTTCGAGGTAGGCATGGCGCGGCGGCAACATGCGACTGGCCGTGCACGTCTCACCCGTCATGCCTTCCCGTGCGTAGTCCTGGGCAAGGCCGCGATGGGCAAGCACTTCCGGCTTGCCGGCGGGGCGGCTCGACAACAGCGAGGTGTTGTTGAGCCAGATGCCCGCCGCGGCGACAACAATGATGCCGAAGAAGATCGTCCGTTTGCGCATCAAGTGATTTCCGATTCGTCCGTCCTGCGCGGCATCCTGCTTTGCGATCGGACTTTTTGACGGCGACCGGGCGGCGACATCGAGATCATCCTCGATATCGCCTGGTCGGCGGCAATGAAATCGAAGAACGTGTCGACTTACGCCTTGTAGACCACCTGGCGCACGTCGATGTAGCTGGCGCGGAATCCGGCCTCGCAATAGTGCAGGTAGAACTCCCAGAGCTTCTTGAAGCGGTCGTCGAAGCCGAGCGGGACGATCTTCTCCCATGACGCCCAGAACCGGTGGCGCCATTCGGCAAGCGTGCGCGCATAGTCATCCGGAAACACGCGCTCGCGCAGATGGGCAAGGCCATGATCCTTGCCCAGTGTCTTCAGGATCGACGGTGTCGGCAGCATGCCACCCGGGAAAACATAGCGCTGGATGAAATCCGGCCTTGCGCGATAGGTGTCGTAGGCGGCTTCGTTGATGGTGATGATCTGCAGGCCGGCGGTGCCGCCGGGTCTCAGGCAAGCCTTCATCTTGCCGAAAAACACCGGCCAGTATTTCTCGCCGACCGCCTCGAACATCTCGATCGAGGCGATGCGGTCATAGGTGCCGGTTTCGTCGCGATAGTCCTGCAGCTTGATGTCGACCTTGTCGGCAAGGCCAGCCTTGGCGATGCGAGCCGTTGCAAAATCGTGCTGCTCGCGGCTGATCGTCAGCCCGGTGACGCGGCAGCCGATCTCGCGTGCGGCGAATTCGGCGAAGCCGCCCCAGCCGCAGCCGATTTCCAGCACATGGTCCTTCGGGCCGATCCCTGTGTCTTTCGCCAGCGCGCGATATTTGGCGGCCTGGGCGCTTTCCAGGTCGTTGGCGCCGGTCGTGTAGAGCGCCGAGGAATAGGTCATGCTCGGATCGAGCCATTGCTTGTAAAAGGCGTTGCCGAGGTCGTAATGCGCCGAGATATTGCGCTTCGAACCGGTGCGGGTGTTCTGGTTGAACCAGTGGCGGATGCGCTGGACGGTGTTGATCAGCCAACTGGTGCCGCCCGCGATACGCTCGCCAATGACCGAATTGACCACGAACAGCTCCAGGAAGCTGGTCACATCAGGGCTTTCCCAATCGCCGTCCATGTAGGATTCGGCTACGCCGATCGTGCCGCCGGAAAAGGCGCGGCCGGGCAAGCGCCAATTCTTCAGCACCAGTTCGGCATCTGGGCCAGGTCCCTTGCCGCCGACAAGGACAGCGCGGCCGTCCGGCAGCCTCACCTTGAGCGAACCGCGCGGCAGGTTCATCGCCGCCGACAGCACCATGCGCGCTTTCGCCGGCAGACCTTTGACGATCTCGGCGAAATTGAACTCATCGAGCCTGACCGCGTCGCTCAATGCTGCGCCAAAAAGTTCCTTTTGTGCCATCTCGTGCCCCCTGGATTTCCGCGGTGTCGGGGCAGATTGCCGAGCCACGGTTCTCTTGGATCATTCGCCAGCTTCGAACGCCGTTGCCGGTCCCGGGCGCTGACCGGCTCAGTGACGGGCGGGCTCGAATGAAACACGCGCTCTTTTACCAGAGCTTTAGCGCTTCCCAGTGAATCCCTGCGGCGATCTTCCACGTCATGCGGCGAAACTTCAAGAGGCAGGCCGCAAGCGGGGCTGTGCCACGCGGAATGCTTGCGCCAGCGAGAATCCGCTTTTTTGCACAGCAAAGGCCGAGCGCGCAAAAAACGCCTATGGTCGTAGAATTGCTCGTGCGATAGATCTAGCCATGCGTTATGTAATCGTCATTGCCGCCATCGCGTTTTTCCTGATCTGGGATGGCATGTACAATCAGGGCCGCTATCTCGACACAACAGTGAGAGAGCTTAGCCATGTTGTGCGATATGTTACCGGCAGAGCTTAACTCCAGTGGCGGCAGCCGCGACATCCTAGTCGATTGACGCCAACGTCCTGCCGTCACAAAAGACCCCAGCATTTTGATCGAGGAGGCGGGGTTGATCCGGCATATCGTTTTCTTCAGCGCGCGGCGAAAAGAGGATGTCGAGGCTGTGCGCACCGGCTTGCTGGCGCTCGGCAACATTCCTCATTCCAGCCTGTTCGAGGTCACGCTCAACACCAAGGTGGATCCGCTGTCGGACGAGGTCGACGTGGTCGTCTATGCGGAGTTCGCCGATGACGCCGCGCTGGCCGCCTACAAGGCGCACCCGCTCTATGCGCAGACCACCAGCAAGGTCAAGCCGATGCGCGAACTGCGCTATTCCGCCGATGTCGTTGCCGGAAGCTGATCGAGGCTTTGTCCCAACTGGTGCCTTTTTCGACGTCCGGTGAACTGGCGGGGGCGAAATGGCCGGGATTGCGATCAAGTCTTGAACCGATTTGCGGAATGATGCACATCGCGGCTGCATGACCCGAACCATCACTGGCACTCATCCGCTCGATCACCTGGTGCTGCCAACGCAGAGCCTTGAGGTGGCGCGAGCCCGGCTCGCCGCGCTTGGCTTCGTCGTGGCCCCGACCGGCATCCATCCCTTCGGAACGGAAAACTGCTGTGTTTTCCTGGCCGACGGCACGTATCTCGAACCGCTGGCGGTCGGCGACGAGCAGGTGGCGGCAAAGGCTATCGCGGACGGCAATGTCTTCGTCACGCGTGATCGCGCCTATCGCGACAGCAACGGCGACGAGGGGTTTTCCGCCATTGTTCTAGGTACGGGCAATGCCGATGCCGACCATGCACGCTATGTCGATGCCGGCATCTCGGCTGGAGACATGCTGGGTTTTTCGCGCGCTTTCACCGACCCGGCCGGCAAGAGCGACATCGCATCGTTCAAGCTCGCTTTCGCGGCCGGAGCCGAAGCCACGGACGCCTTCCTGTTTGCCTGCGAGCGGGTCAACGCGCCTGATGTCGACCGCGCGGCTTTGCAAGCCCACGCCAACGGCGCGACCGGAATTGTCGAGATCTTGGCGGTCAGCGATGCGCCTGGAAAGCAGCATGAGTTGATTTCTGTCACGGTGGACAATCCGGCCGCCGAAAGGCAGGGCGGCATGTTTTCCCTGCCGAATACAGATTTGAGCGTGCTTGACGGCGCGGCTTTCACCGCGCGCTTTGGCCTGCCGGCCGGCGCGCCGACAGATCTACGCTTCGCAGCGGTGGTCTTTTCGGTTCGGAACGCCGATGTGACATCGAGGCTGCTTGCGGCCAATTCCATCCAACACGATATAGCGGGCAATGATATTGTCGTGCAGCCTGCACCCGGACAGGGCGCGGCTTTCATCTTCCGGGAGACCAAATGAACAAGCCCGTCGCGCCCAATTCAGCGGTAATTGTCGGCAATGTCGTCTTCGACAACAAGGCGGCTCTGTCGCTGATCGCCGGCCCGTGCCAGTTCGAGTCGCGTCAGCACGCTTTCGACATGGCCGGCGCGCTGAAGGAACTGACCGGCAGGCTCGGAATAGGCCTCGTCTACAAGACCAGCTACGACAAGGCCAACCGCACCTCGCTGTCGGCGACGCGCGGCGCCGGCATGGACGCGGCACTTCCCGTCTTCGACGAACTGCGCAAGGAATTTTCGCTCCCGGTGCTGACCGATGTCCACACCGAGGAGCAGTGCGCCATCGTGGCGCCGCATGTCGATGTCCTGCAGATTCCGGCTTTCCTGTCGCGCCAGACCGACATGCTGGTCGCCGCGGCGAAAACCGGCAAGGTCATCAACGTGAAGAAGGGACAGTTCCTTGCCCCCTGGGACATGACGAACGTCGTCGCCAAGATCACCGGATCCGGCAATGCCAATGTGCTGACCACCGAGCGCGGTGCTTCTTTCGGCTACAACACGCTGGTCTCCGACATGCGCGCTTTGCCTGTCATGGCAGAGATCGGCGCGCCGGTGATCTTCGATGCGACCCATTCGGTGCAGCAGCCGGGCGGGCAGGGCGGTTCCTCGGGCGGTGAACGTCGTTTTGTCGAGACGCTGGCGCGCGCGGCCGTCGCAGTCGGCGTTGCCGGCGTCTTCATCGAGACCCATCAGGATCCTGACAACTCGACCTCTTCCGACGGCCCCAACATGCTGCCGTTGAAGGACATGCCCGCCCTACTCAAGCGGCTGATGGCATTCGACCGCATCGCCAAGGGTCTCTAGGCCGGAGATATCCTCTGTCGACCGCCGATGCTTGTGGACGGCGCAAGCCGCCTGTACGCTCGACCGGCAAATGAGCGTTTTGGCAGGAGGAAGCCATGTCTGTCGCCCGCGTCACCGAAATCACATCGTCGTCGAAGAAGAGCTTTCAGGACGCCATCGAACAGGGAATTGCGCGCGCATCCAAAACGCTGAAGAACGTCGAGGGCGCCTGGATCCAGGACCAGAAGATCGTGGTCCAGGACGGCAAGATTGTTGCTTATCGCGTCAACATGAAGGTTACCTTCATCCTCGCCGAGTGATCGGTCGACGCCGAAAAAGTCGGGAACCTTCGCCCGCGCCCCTCATTGTCCAATTATGGTTCGAAACCACAATGAGGAGCACAATCATGGCAACCCAGACTGGCCACACCCAAGCCATTGCCGCTTCGCGGGTCATCGGCACATCGGTCTACAACACCGAAGGCACAAGCATCGGCAGTATAGAGGATGTGATGCTCGACAAGATGACGAACGGGATCATGTTCGCGGTCATCGGTTTTGGCGGCTTCCTTGGCATCGGCGAGAAATATCACGCCATTCCGTGGGCAAGCCTCGACTATGATGAGGACAAGGGCGGTTATGTCGTACCGTTTTCCAAGGAACAACTCATGGCGGCACCGGCCTATTCGATCAACGAACTGACCGGTGCCGATGGCGAGGCGGCGCGCGACGAATCCTACAATTATTACAAGGTCACGCCTTACTGGCATTAACAACAACGACAAAGCGGCCCCGTCGGGAGAGACGGGGCCGCTTTGGATTCCGGCTTATTCGCTGACGTGTAAGGGGGCCATCGCCTTCGGCGGCGACTGCTGATTGTCGCATGACGTCAGGAATGCCGCCGCGATTAGAAACAGACTCACGATACCGCTCAACTGAGACATGGCGAAACTCCTCCTGTTTCGCCCCGCGCGCTGCACCTTAACCGGAAGTCAGCCGACCGTACATGACTTATGATGACGGCGATTTGCGCTTCGTGAATCGTTCGGAGGCCGATGCCGCGGCAATAATTGCCAGCGGGCCGATTGCCTTTTGCAGCACTTTGGCTAAGACGTGCGGCATTCTTCAGATCAATCGAGGACATCGCAAATGACCGCCATCGTCGACATTGTCGGGCGTGAAATCCTGGACAGCCGTGGAAATCCGACCGTCGAGGTCGATGTCATTCTCGAAGACGGCTCGATGGGCCGCGCGGCGGTGCCGTCGGGTGCTTCGACCGGTGCCCACGAGGCCGTCGAACTGCGCGACGGCGGCGCCCGCTATCTCGGCAAAGGCGTGCTCAAAGCCGTCGAGGCGGTTAACGGCGAGCTGTTCGAGGCCATCGGCGGCATGGAAGCCGAAAACCAGATCCATATCGACCAGACCATGATCGAGCTCGACGGCACGCCCAACAAGAGCCGGCTTGGCGCCAACGCCATTCTCGGCGTTTCGCTGGCGGTGGCCAAGGCGGCCGCTGATGCCGCCGGCCTACCGCTCTACCGTTATGTCGGAGGCACCAAGGCGCATCTCCTGCCGGTGCCGATGATGAACATCATCAATGGCGGCGCGCATGCCGACAACCCGATCGATTTCCAGGAATTCATGATCCTGCCGATCGGCGCGCCGACGCTGCGCGAAGGTGTCCGCTGGGGTTCGGAAATCTTCCATACGCTGCGCAAGAAACTGAAGGATGCCGGCCACAACACCAATGTCGGCGACGAGGGCGGCTTTGCCCCGAACCTGAAAAGCGCTCCGGTGGCGCTCGATTTCATCATGGAATCGATCGAGCAGGCCGGCTTCAAGCCGGGCGACGAGATCGCGCTCGGCCTCGATTGCGCCGCGACCGAGTTCTTCAAGGACGGCAACTACGTCTATGAAGGCGAGAAAAAGACGCGCGATCCCAAGGCCCAGGCCAAATACCTGGCCAAGCTTGCCACCGACTATCCGATCATCTCGATCGAGGACGGTCTTGCCGAGGACGATTGGGAAGGCTGGAAGTACCTGACCGACCTGATCGGCAAGAAGACGCAGCTGGTTGGCGACGATTTGTTCGTCACCAACACGGCGCGGCTGCGCGACGGCATCCGCATGGGGGTTGCCAACTCGATCCTGGTTAAGGTCAACCAGATCGGCTCGCTTACGGAAACGCTCGACGCCGTCGAGACCGCGCACAAGGCCGGCTACACCGCCGTGATGTCGCACCGCTCGGGCGAAACCGAGGATTCGACCATTGCCGATCTCGCCGTCGCCACCAATTGCGGACAGATCAAGACCGGCTCGCTGTCGCGCTCGGACCGCATGGCCAAGTATAATCAGCTGATCCGCATCGAGGAAGAGCTCGGCAAGCAGGCAAGCTACGCCGGCAAGTCGGTGGTCAAGGGCTGATCCGGAAACACCGGCTCATCGATACCGGACAAAAGGGCGGGAGCATTCCCGCCCTTTTTCGTTTCGGCGCCGCCAAACAGGTCACCCGTAACCGTCCGTTAAGCACAATCGGGCGAGAAAGATCGTGAGCCGCCTGAGTTCGCGGGCTAGAGCCGGATGATCTCAGGTCTGTTCGACCTGAAATCTGAATCCGACTCTAAATCAAAGAGATAGAGCATGATGTCGTCCGAAAACCGCTTCACACTTTTCGGCATCATGCTCTAGAGGAATCGGGCGATGTGGACGCGTCAGCACAAGCAGAGAAACACCGGCCGGCTGATCATTCCCTCGCTTTGCGTGGCGTTCCTGGCCTATTTCGGCTTTCATGCCTATCACGGCGAATTCGGTATCTACTCGAAATATCAGCTGGAAGCCCAGACGGTTGCGCTGCAAGGCCAGCTCGATGCGATCAAGGCGCGCCGCATGGAGCTCGAGCGCCGCGTTCGGCTGATGCATGAAGGCACGCTCGAGAAGGACATGCTCGATGAGCAGGCGCGCAAGGCGCTCAATCTGTCCCAAGCTGACGAAATCACCATTATGTTGCCGACCTCGGCAAAATAACTGATTTCAAGTTAATCACCAATATTTTCAATGATTTTAATCGCTTAGGCGCATGCCAGCTATGCAAATTCGGCATGGCGCAACGCTTTGACGCGTGTTAGCCTCCCTAAAATCGGTGGGGAGGAGCTGATCTCCCCAGAGCAGATTTCATCCTGCTCTAATGTCCACGAAGAGACGCCAACAGGGAGTGATGCATGGCCACCGCCGCCAGAAAAGCGCCTGCCAAATCCAAATCCGACGGCAAATCGGGGCTTTCGGCCCCCAAACCTGTCGAATTCACCAAGGACGAAGAGCTTGCCGCTTACCGGCACATGCTGCTCATCCGTCGTTTCGAGGAAAAGGCCGGCCAGCTCTACGGCATGGGTTTCATCGGCGGCTTCTGCCACCTCTATATCGGCCAGGAAGCGGTCGTCACCGGCATGAAGATGGCGCTGATCGACGGCGATCAGATGATCACCGCCTATCGCGACCACGGCCACATGCTGGCGATGGAGCTGTCGCCGCGCGGCGTCATGGCCGAGCTGACCGGGCGTCGCGGCGGCCTGTCACGGGGCAAGGGTGGCTCCATGCACATGTTCTCCAAGGAAAAGCACTTTTATGGCGGCCACGGCATCGTCGGCGCGCAGGTGTCGCTCGGCACGGGCTTGGCCTTCGCCAACCGCTACCGCGACAACAACAATGTCTCGCTGACCTATTTCGGCGACGGTGCGGCCAACCAGGGCCAGGTCTATGAAAGCTTCAACATGGCCTCGCTGTGGAAGCTGCCGGTGATCTACATCATCGAGAACAACCGGTATGCCATGGGCACCTCGGTGTCGCGCTCTTCGGCGGAAACCAATTTTTCGCACCGTGGCGCTTCGTTCAAGATTCCCGGCATCCAGGTCGACGGCATGGACGTGCGCGCTGTCAAGGCCGCCGGCGACCAGGCGACCGAATGGTGCCGCGCCGGCAACGGGCCGATCATTCTCGAAATGCAGACCTACCGCTACCGGGGGCACTCGATGTCCGATCCGGCGAAATACCGCTCGAAGGAAGAAGTGCAGAAGATGCGCTCCGACCATGACCCGATCGAACAGGTCAAGGCGCGGCTGATCGAGAAGAAGTGGGCAACCGAGGACGAGCTTAAGACCATCGACAAGGAGGTCCGCGACATCGTCGCTGACGCCGCCGAATTTGCCCAGAACGATGCAGAGCCGGATCCGTCCGAGCTCTGGACCGATATCGTATTGTAACGGGAGGGCAAGGACATGCCGATCGAAATTCTCATGCCCGCTCTCTCGCCGACCATGGAAGAGGGCAATCTTTCCAAGTGGTTGAAGAATGAGGGCGACAAGGTCGTCGCCGGCGACGTCATCGCCGAGATCGAAACCGACAAGGCGACGATGGAAGTCGAGGCCGTCGACGAGGGCACGCTTGGCAAGATCCTGATCGCCGCCGGCACCGAAGGCGTCAAGGTCAACACACCGATTGCCGTTTTGCTGCAGGACGGCGAAAGTGCCGGCGATATCGGCAAGTCCTCGGCTCCCGCCAAGGCGGAAGCACCGGCAAAGGCAGAGGCTCCAGCCGCGGCGGAGGACAAGGCGGAGGCCGCAAAACCGGCTGCCGCGCCGGTGGCTGCTGCACCGAAGACGGAAATCGCCGCCGATCCGGACATTCCGGCCGGCACAGAGATGGTCTCGACCACGGTACGCGAAGCGCTGCGCGATGCGATGGCCGAGGAAATGCGCCGCGACGGCGATGTCTTCGTCATGGGCGAGGAGGTCGCTGAATACCAGGGCGCCTACAAGATCACGCAAGGGCTGCTGCAGGAATTCGGGCCGCGGCGCGTCGTCGACACGCCGATCACCGAGCATGGCTTTGCCGGCGTCGGCGTCGGCGCGGCGATGGCCGGCCTGAAGCCGATCGTCGAGTTCATGACCTTCAACTTCGCCATGCAGGCGATCGACCAGATCATCAACTCCGCCGCCAAGACGCTCTACATGTCTGGCGGCCAGATGGGTGCGCCGATCGTTTTCCGTGGACCGAACGGCGCCGCCGCACGCGTCGCCGCACAGCACTCACAGTGCTATGCCGCCTGGTATAGCCACATTCCGGGCCTGAAAGTGGTGATGCCCTACACCGCCGCCGATGCCAAGGGCTTGCTGAAGGCGGCGATCCGCGATCCCAATCCGATCATCTTCCTCGAGAATGAGATCCTCTATGGCCAGTCCTTCGACGTGCCGAAGCTGGATGATTTCGTGCTGCCGATCGGCAAGGCGCGCATCCACAAGACCGGCAAGGACGTCACCATCGTCTCTTTCGGCATCGGCATGACCTATGCGGTCAAGGCGGAAGCCGAGCTGCGCGGCTTGGGCATCGATGCCGAGATCATCGACTTGCGCACGATCCGGCCGCTCGATCTCGACACCATCATCGCCTCGGTCAAGAAGACCAACCGGCTGATCGTTGTCGAAGAGGGATATCCGCAGAACTCGGTCGGCGACCATATCGCCAACCAGGTGTCGCAGCGCGCCTTCGATTTCCTCGACGCGCCGGTCATCACCATCGCCGGCAAGGATGTGCCGATGCCCTATGCCGCCAACCTCGAGAAACTGGCTTTGCCGAACGTCGGCGAAGTCATCGAGGCGGTCAAAGCCGTCACATATCGCTGAACCGGGCGGGAGGACAAAATGCCAATCAACATCACCATGCCGGCCCTGTCGCCCACGATGGAAGAGGGCAATCTGTCCAAGTGGCTCGTCAAGGAAGGCGACAAGGTTTCGCCGGGCGATGTCATTGCCGAGATCGAGACCGACAAGGCGACGATGGAAGTCGAGGCTGTCGATGAGGGCACGGTCGCAAAGCTCGTCGTTCCCGCCGGCACCGAAGGCGTCAAGGTCAACGCTCTGATCGCCGTGCTCGCTGCCGAAGGTGAGGATGCAGGCGCTGCCGCGAAAAGCGGGGGCGATGCTGCTCCAGCGAAAGCCGAGGCCAAGCAGGACAAGGCGCCAATCTCCCCACCCGTGGGGGAGATGTCGACGAAGTCGACAGAGGGGGGCGCTGTCCCGCCGTCCTCTCAGCGCGAGACGCCCCCCTCTGGCCTGCCGGCCATCTCTCCCACAAAGGGGGAGATCAGCCAGTCGCCGGAAGGACGCACCTTCGCGTCGCCGCTCGCACGTCGCATAGCCAAGGAAGCCGGTGTCGATGTGTCTGCCGTGACCGGCACCGGTCCGCATGGCCGGGTGGTGAGGGCCGATGTCGACGCGGCCATTGCCGGTGGCGGTGCCCAGGCGGCGCCTGCCGCCAAGGCTCCGGCTGGCGTGCCGGCTGCTGCTCCTGCCGCGCCGGTAAAGGCGATGTCGGACGATCAGGTGCTGAAACTGTTCGAACAGGGCTCCTACGACCTCGTCCCGCATGACAATATGCGCAAGACCATTGCGCGCCGCCTGGTCGAGGCCAAGACCACCATTCCGCATTTCTACCTGACGCTCGACTGCGAGCTCGATGCGCTGCTGGCGCTGCGCACGCAGATCAATGCGGCAGCCCCGGTGAAGAAGACCGACAAGGGTGATGCTCCGGCCTACAAGCTGTCGGTCAACGATATGGTCATCAAGGCGATGGCGATGGCGCTGAAGGCAGTGCCGGATGCCAATGCCTCGTGGACCGAAAGCGCCATGGTCAAGCACAAGCACGCCGATGTCGGCGTCGCGGTGTCGATCCCCGGCGGCCTGATCACGCCGATCATTCGGCATGCCGACGAAAAGACGCTGTCCACCATCTCCAACGAGATGAAGGACCTCGCCAGTCGCGCCCGCAGCCGCAAGCTGAAGCCGGAAGAGTATCAGGGCGGCACCACGGCGGTGTCCAATCTCGGCATGTTCGGCATCAAGGACTTTGCCGCGGTCATCAACCCGCCGCACGCGACCATCCTGGCGGTCGGCGCCGGCGAGGAGCGGGCGGTGGTCAAGAACGGCGAGATCAGAATAGCCACCGTGATGTCGGTGACGCTGTCGACCGACCATCGCGCCGTGGACGGTGCGCTGGGTGCCGAACTGCTGGTCGCCTTCAAGCGGCTGATCGAAAACCCGATGGGCATGCTGGTCTAGGGAAGCGAGGGGGCGGTGCGGATAGTCTTCCCCAGCCTCTTCGCTTTCGTCATTTCCGGATTCGCCACCGGACTGGCTGCTCGGAAACGGGCGGTCACAAGCCATGGATGGCGGGTGAAGCGTGGGTTGATCGACGCACAGGTGGGCGCATGAGGACGGTTCTTTGTTACGGCGACTCGCTGACCTGGGGCTACAATGCCGAAGGTGGCCGCCATGCACTGGAAGACCGCTGGCCAAGCGTGCTGCAGACCGGGCTTGGCAGTGGCGTCGAAGTTATCGCCGAAGGCCTCAATGGCCGTACCACCGCCTTCGACGACCACCTGGCCGGTGCTGATCGCAACGGCGCCAGGCTGCTGCCAACGGTGCTGACGACGCATGCGCCGATCGACCTGATTGTCATCATGCTCGGCGCCAACGACATGAAGCCGTGGATCCACGGCAATCCCGTCGCGGCCAAGCAGGGCATCCAGCGGTTGATCGACATCGTGCGCGGTCACGATTATCCGTTCGACTGGCCGGCGCCGCAGATCCTCATCGTTTCGCCGCCTGTCGTCAGTCGCACCGAAAATGCCGAATTCAAGGAAATGTTTGCCGGCGGCGACGACGCCTCGAAGTTTTTGGCACCGCAATATGCCGCGCTCGCCGATGAGGCCGGCTGCGGCTTCTTCGACGCCGGCAGCGTGGCGCAATCCACACCTCTCGACGGTGTTCATCTTGACGCCGAAAATACGCGAAACATCGGCGAGGCGCTAACACCAGTCGTGCGCGTCATGCTGGAATTGTGAAGGAGAAAACCCGTGGCTGAGAACTACGACGTCATCATCATCGGCTCCGGTCCCGGCGGCTATGTCACCGCGGTGCGTTCCGCGCAGCTCGGCTTCAAGACGGCGATCGTCGAGCGCGAGCATCTCGGCGGCATTTGCCTTAACTGGGGCTGCATCCCGACCAAGGCGCTGCTGCGCTCGGCCGAGATCATGCACTATTCGGATCACCTGAAGGATTACGGGCTGAAGCTCGACGGCAAGGTCAGCGTGGACACATCGGCCGTCGTTGACCGCTCGCGCAAGGTGTCGCTGCGGCTCAATGGCGGCGTTGCCTTCCTGATGAAGAAGAACAAGGTCGACGTCATCTGGGGCGAGGCCAAGCTTTCGAAGGCGGGCGAGATCGTCGTGTCCAAGACGGCCAAGAAGCCGATGGAGCCACAGCCGCCGGTGCCGAAAGGCGTCAAGGGCGAGGGCACCTATACCGCCAAGCACATCATCCTGGCGACCGGCGCCCGGCCACGCGCGCTGCCCGGCATCGAGCCGGACGGAAAGCTGATCTGGACCTATTTCGAGGCTATGGTGCCGAAGGAGATGCCGAAGTCGTTGCTCGTCATGGGGTCGGGCGCCATTGGCATCGAATTCGCCTCCTTCTACCGCACAATGGGCGCCGAGGTGACGGTGGTCGAATTGCTGCCGGCGGTGATGCCGGTCGAGGACGCCGAAGTCTCGAAGTTCGCGCAGAAGCAGTTCGAGAAGCAAGGCATGAAGATCATCCTCGAAGCCAAGGTGACCAAGGTCGAGAAGGGCACGAACTCGGTCACCGCGCATGTCGAGATGAAGGATGGCAAGGTCGAGAAGATCACCGCCGACCGGATGATCTCGGCCGTCGGCGTGCAGGGCAATATCGAAGGCCTCGGACTCGAGGCGCTTGGCGTGAAGACCGAACGCGGCTGCGTCGTCATCGATGGTTACGGCAAAACCAATGTGCCGGGCATCTACGCCATCGGCGATGTCGCCGGCCCGCCGATGCTCGCCCACAAGGCCGAACATGAGGGTGTCGTGTGCATCGAGAAGATCGCTGATTTTCCTGGCGTACATGCCACCGACAAGCTGAAGATTCCGGGCTGCACCTACTGCAATCCGCAGGTCGCCTCGGTTGGCCTGACCGAAGCCAAGGCCAAGGCCGAGGGCTGGGATATCCGGGTCGGGCGCTTCCAGTTCGCCGCCAATGGCAAGGCGATCGCGCTCGGTGAGGATCAGGGCTTCATCAAGACCATCTTCGACAAGAAGACCGGTCAATTGCTCGGCGCCCACATGGTCGGCGCCGAAGTGACCGAACTGATCCAGGGCTTCGTCGTGGCGATGAACCTGGAGACGACCGAGGAAGAGCTGATGCACACCATCTTCCCGCACCCGACGCTGTCGGAGATGATGAAGGAAAGCGTGCTCGACGCCTATGGCCGCGCGCTCAACGCGTGATAGATTGAAAGCGCTGCTACAGATGGAACCCGGCGGCAAGGTACATCGTTTGCGGATGCACTTTCATCCATCACACAAGGAGAAGGCATATGCACCTGAATGGCGTCGGCTGGATAGCAGCCATCATCATCGGCGGCCTGGCAGGCTGGTTCGCCGAAATGTTCATGAAGAGCAACACCGGCATCTTCATGAACATCGTTATGGGCATCGTCGGCGCGATCGTACTGAACGCCATTCTGCAGGCTCTCAATTTTGGCCCGTTCGGCGTCGGCTGGATTGCCTATCTGATCACCGGCTTTATCGGTGCCTGCCTGCTGATCTGGGCGGGACGCCTGGTGCGCCGCTGACATCCCTGAAGAGCTGCCATGCGAAAAAGGCTGTTGCGGCATGCGCCGCAGCGGCCTTTTTCTTTGCGCCGAAAAGTCCTAGATGACGTTATGACAACGAACGCCTGACTGGCGCTCGCCAATGAACCAGGTTTCCCGATGGTCACTGTCCTCGATACGATCGCCAACGCACCGCGCCTGCGGCATCCGGAAAAGGCGCACAAGCCTGATCAGGATGTCCTGCGCAAGCCCGACTGGATACGCGTCAAGGCGCCGACGTCGAAGGGCTATGCCGAAACGCGCGAAATCGTGAAGTCGCACAAGCTGGTGACGGTCTGCGAAGAGGCCGGCTGCCCCAACATCGGCGAGTGCTGGGAAAAGAAGCACGCCACCTTCATGATCATGGGCGAGATCTGCACCCGCGCCTGCGCTTTCTGCAACGTCGCCACGGGCATTCCAACTGCTCTTGACCCGGATGAACCGGCCCGCGTCGCGCATGCGGTCAAGCAGATGGGCCTTACCCATGTCGTCATCACCTCGGTCGACCGCGACGACCTCGCCGATGGCGGTGCGCAGCATTTCGCCGAGATCATCCGCGCCATCCGGGCGGCGACGCCGCTGACGACGATCGAAATCCTGACGCCCGACTTCCTGCGCAAGGACGGCGCGCTGGAGATCGTCGTGGCGGCCAAACCCGACGTCTTCAACCACAATCTCGAAACCGTTCCGTCGAACTATCTGACGGTTCGTCCGGGCGCCCGCTATTTCCATTCGATCCGGCTGTTGCAGCGGGTCAAGGAGCTTGATCCGTCGATCTTCACCAAGTCCGGCATCATGGTGGGGCTGGGCGAAGAACGGAATGAAATCCTGCAGTTGATGGACGATCTGCGTTCGGCCAATGTCGACTTCATGACCATAGGTCAGTATCTGCAGCCGTCGAAGAAGCACCACCCGGTGATCCGCTTTGTTACGCCGGAGGAGTTCAAATCCTTTGAGACGATCGGCCGGACCAAGGGTTTCCTGCTGGTGGCGTCCAGCCCGCTGACGCGTTCATCGCATCACGCTGGCGACGATTTCGCCAAGCTGCGTGCGGCACGGGAAGCGATTCTCAAGAAATCAGCTTAATCCGCCGGTTTCATGCCAAAATTCGAAGCCACCCGACGCGTATCCCATACACCCGAGCAGATGTTCGCCTTGGTCGCCGATGTTGAATCCTATCCGCAATTCCTGCCGCTTTGCGAAGCGCTGACGGTTCGCTCGCGCAAGGAGCGTGACGGGCGTACCGTTCTCCTTGCCGACATGAGCATCGGCTACAAGGCGATCCGCGAAACCTTCACGACGCAGGTACTGCTGAAGCCCGACGAGAACACCATCGACGTGAAGTACATCGACGGGCCGTTTAAATATTTGAGCAATGTCTGGCGTTTCGAACCCGACGGCGCCGGTTGCGCCGTCCGCTTCTTCATCGACTACGAGTTCAAGAGCCGCATTCTGGGCGCGGTCATGGGAACCATGTTCGATCGTGCCTTCCGCATGTTCGCCGAAGCCTTTGAGAAGCGCGCCGACGTCATCTACGGTACAAAACCGTCTTGAGGCTTGCGCATGCTTTTCTGGATAGCGAGCACCGTTGGACTGGCGATCGCCTATCTCTTCGGTTCCATGCCCACGGGTTATCTGGCGGGGAAGCTGCTCAAGGGCATCGATATCCGGGAGCATGGCTCCAAATCCACCGGGGCAACGAACGTTTTGCGGGTCTTGGGAAAATGGCCTGCGTTGGTGGTGTTGCTGGTGGATGTGCTGAAAGGTGCTGGGGCGATCGTCTTTGCCCGCTGGTTCTATCCCTGGTTCATCACGTTGCCGTTGGTTACGCCATCGACCCCGCTTGACCTGCAAGCCTGGGTGCCTTGGGCTGTTTGCCTGGCCGGAATTGCCGTGTTGTTGGGACATGGCCGTTCGATCTGGTTGAATTTCACAGGTGGCAAATCCGCTGCGACGGGGCTTGGCGTGTTGCTGGCTCTGTCTTGGCCGGTAGGTGTGGGGGCTGCGGCGGCTTTTGGTGCTGTGCTGGCTACGTCTCGGATAGTTTCCCTGAGTTCGATGGTAGCGGCGTTGACCGCGATCGCCCTCATCTGTGGCCTGGAGCAACCGTTGGCCTATCGGTTGCTGGTGATTGCGGGCAGCATCTACGTGGTTGTGCGCCATCGTGCCAACATTCAGCGGCTGCTGGCTGGGACGGAGCCACACTTGGGGCAAAGCAGCCCGGAATCGAAAACGTAGCCGCAAATCCGGCTTTCGGGTCCGCCCGCCCAACGTTTTATAATTCTATCCGAGTGCTCGCAGGCCCAGTTCCAGCGCTTGCCGGACCGTTTCGCGACGGATGAAATCGCGGCCTTTGTCTGCAAAGAGTTGATGCTCGGCGACAATCGGTCGGCCGTCCAGCGCAACCCCGAACCAGACCAGGCCGACCGGTTTTTCCGCGGAACCGCCGCCAGGCCCGGCGATCCCGGTAACCGCCAGGGTCAGCCCGGCGCGCGAACGGGTAAGCGCGCCTGTCGCCATTTCGATCGCAGTCTCGCGCGAAACCGCGCCATGCGCATCGAGCGTGGCGGCGGAAACGCCGAGCATGTCCATCTTGGCTTCGTTGGAATAGGTGATGAAGCCGCGATCGACCACGGCGGACGAGCCGGCGATGTCGGTGAGTGCCGCGATGATCATGCCGCCGGTGCAGCTTTCCGCCGTTGCCAGCATGATGCCGCGTTTCTGGCAGGCTTGCAGCAAGGCATTTGCCAGGTCGCTGTTGGTCATTCCGGCACCTCGCCGGGAAACACCACGCTGGCAGTGGCAATCGCCGCAATGCCTTCCTCGCGCCCGACGAAGCCGAGCTTCTCGTTGGTTGTCGCCTTGATTGAGATGCGATCCGCGGAAATTGCCAGCATCTGCGACAGGGCTGCCGTCATCGCCTCGCGGTGCGGGCCGACGCGCGGCGCTTCGCAGATCAACGTGATATCGGCATTGGCGATGCGGCCGCCGCGCTCGCGCACCAGCCCTGCCGCATGCTCGACGAAGATCCGCGACGCAGCGCCTTTCCACTGCGGGTCGGACGGCGGAAAATGCGTGCCGATGTCGCCGGCGCCGCAGGTCGCCAGCAACGCATCGGTCAGAGCATGCAGACCGACATCGGCGTCGGAATGGCCGGACAGTTTCTTGTCGTGTGCAATGGCGACGCCACACAGTGTGACATGGTCGCCGGGCTCGAAAGCATGGACGTCGTAGCCATTGCCGGTCCGGATGTCGGGAAAGCGCACACGTTCGCCGGAAAGCCGCTGGTCCGCCATGGCAATATCCCGTGCCCAGGTGAGTTTGACATTGTCCGGCGAGCCCGGAACGATCTTGACCGGAATATGCGCCCATTCGGCGATCGCGGCATCGTCGGTAAAATCCATTTTTCCCAGATGATGGGCTTTCTCGTGCGCGGCAAGGATGGGCCAGAACGGAAAGCCCTGCGGCGTTTGCGCCGCGTGAAGACCGCTGCGCGAAACGGTTTCGCCAACCACCCCGGAGGCCGACTCGCGCTTCAGCGTGTCGGCGACGGGCAAAGCGGGCAATGCGCCCTCGCGCTCGCCGATGGCGGCGATGGTGCGATCTATCAGGTCCGCATCGACAAACGGACGCACGGCATCGTGGATCAGAACCTGCCCCGGCGCGTGGTCTCTAAGGGCAAGCAGGCCGAGCCGGACGGATTCCTGCCTGGTCGCCCCGCCGATAACGGCGCTAACGCGCTCGGCGTTGGTGCCCGCCGCCTGCCGGAACAGTTCATGGTCGTCGGCATGAATGGCGACGACGATCTCGCTGGTCCGCGGGTGGGCCAGAAAAATGTCCAGCGTGTGTGCGATGACGGCAAAGCCGCCAATGTGTTGATATTGCTTCGGTCCGTTGGCCTGTCCGGCGCGCGCACCACGGCCGGCCGCGACGATTACCACCGCGACCTTGCCATCCGCACTCGAAACGTGATTTTCACTTGCGTCAGTCATTTGCAGATTGGCTTAGCGCACGATCCCGAAAAGTGTAATCGGTTTTCGGCAAAGATCGTGCGTCAAATATGAATCCCAAAGCGTCCTTTGCGCGTCCCACGGGGCGCGCGGCGCTTTGGCCACACCCAATCCCGAAGGCCAGCATTTTCCCAATTGCGCCTTAATGTGGCGTCATTCCGCGTTGCACATTGCGGCCGATATGGCTAGAGAATGTGCAACGATTGAAGATGCTTGGTTTTTGTGCATGGTTAATTTGACCAAATTGGCCGCGCCGCTTAACGTCGGCGGCGTGAAACTCCGCAATCGCGTGTTCCTCGCGCCGATGTCGGGCATTACGGACGAGCCGTTCCGGCAGCGTGCCCACGCGCATGGAGCGGGCCTGGTCGTGTCCGAAATGGTTGCCAGCGGCGAGCTCGCCAAGGGCAGGGCCGGTTTCAACCTGCGCATACGCCACTCCGGCCTGCCCGTCCATATGGTTCAGCTTGCAGGCCGCGAGGCGGTGCACATGGCCGAAGGTGCCAGAATCGCCGCCGGCGAGGGCGCCGACATTATCGACATCAACATGGGATGCCCGGCCAAGAAGGTCACTGGCGGCTACGCTGGTTCGGCATTGATGCTGGATCTCGACCACGCACTGTCGCTGATCGACGCCGTTGTCGGCGCGGTCGAGGTGCCAGTGACGGTCAAGATGCGGCTTGGCTGGGACGAAGGCGCGCTCAACGCGCCGATGCTGGCGCGCCGCGCCGAGCAGGCCGGTGTCAGCATGGTGACCGTGCACGGCCGAACGCGCTGCCAGTTCTATCAGGGCAAGGCCGACTGGCGCGCCATCGCCCGCGTCAAGGAAGCCGTGTCCATCCCGGTCGTCGCCAATGGTGACGTCTCTTCGCCGGCGGAAGCGGCCGACATTCTCGATCAATCGGGTGCCGACGCCGTGATGATTGGCCGTGCCCATTATGGCGCGCCTTGGATCGCAGGTGGCATTGCGGCCGCAGCGACAGGCGAAGCGACGCCAAATATTCCACAGAACCCGACGGCGCTCGCCGACTACATCGTGGCCCACTATGAGGATATGCTGGCGCTCTACGGCGCCGAAAGCGGCCTGCGCCAGGCGCGCAAGCATCTTGGCTGGTATCTTGATCGGCATGCCGGCGGCGTCGCCGACGACAGCCGAAAGGCCATACTGACCGCATTCAAGCCCGCGCGCGTCATTGCCTTGCTGCGCGATGTGTTTTCGCGCGATCCGCAACCTTTGACCCTGCGGAGTGCCGCATGAACGCCGCCGCCGGCCAAGGCGCTGAAATGGCGGATGCCGCCCAGATCGTGCTCAACACCATCCGCCGCCCGGTGATCATGATCAGCGAGGAAGGCTTCATCACCTTCGCCAACGCCGACGCGGAAGACTTCTTTCGTTCAAGCGCGACCATGCTCGCCCGCAACACGCTGTCAAAACTCATTCCCTTCGGCAGCCCGCTGCTGACGCTGGTCGACCAGGTGCGCGAGCGCCTGGCACCGGTCAACGAGTATCGCGTCGACGTGTCGTCGCCGCGTCTCGGCATCGAGAAGGTCGTCGATCTCTATGTGGCGCCGGTACCGGAATTTCCGGGCTCGGTGGTGGTTATGTTCCAGGAACGGTCGATGGCCGACAAGATCGACCGGCAGATGACGCATCGGGGCGCAGCGCGCTCGGTCACCGGCCTGGCGGCGATGCTTGCCCATGAGATCAAGAACCCGCTCTCCGGAATCCGCGGCGCTGCCCAGTTGCTGGAACTGTCGGCTTCCGACGAAGACCGTGCGCTGACGCGGCTGATCACCGACGAGACCGACCGCATCGTGTCGCTGGTCGATCGCATGGAGGTGTTTTCCGACGAGCGGCCGATCGACCGCTACCCCGTCAACATCCATGTCGTGCTCGACCATGTCAAGGCCATTGCCAAGAACGGTTTTGCCAAGAGAATCAAGATATTGGAGGACTATGATCCTTCGTTGCCTCCGGTGTTTGCCAACCGCGACCAGTTGATCCAGGTGTTCCTTAACCTGGTCAAGAACGCCGCCGAGGCGATCGGCAGTGACCCGCAGGGCGAGATCGTGCTGTCGACCGCCTTCCGGCCAGGCATCCGTGTTTCCGTTCCGGGCACGCAGGACCGCGTGTCGCTGCCGCTGGAGTTTTGCGTGCGCGACAATGGCTCCGGCGTCTCGGAAGATATCCTGCCGATCCTGTTCGACCCGTTCATCACCACCAAGCCGAACGGCTCGGGGCTGGGGCTGGCGCTGGTCGCCAAAATCGTCGGCGAACATGGCGGCATCATCGAATGCGAATCGACGCCGCGCGGGACCACATTCCGCATCCTGATGCCGGCCTGGAAAGAAGCGCCATACGGCGCCGATGAAGACGGTGAAGGAGACCGCAAATGACCGTTCGCGGCAATATTCTCGTCGCCGACGACGATGCGGCGATCCGCACTGTCCTCAACCAGGCGCTTTCGCGCGTCGGCCACGAGGTGCGCGTCACCTCCAATGCTTCGACTTTGTGGCGCTGGGTGGCGGCGGGCGAGGGCGATCTGGTCATCACCGATGTGGTGATGCCGGACGAAAACGCCTTCGACATGCTGCCGCGCATCAAGAAGGCGAGGCCGGAACTGCCGGTCATCGTCATGAGCGCCCAGAACACCTTCATGACGGCGATCCGCGCGTCTGAAACCGGCGCCTATGAGTATCTGCCCAAGCCGTTCGACCTGACCGAACTGCTCAACATCGTCAACCGGGCGCTTTCCGAGCCGCGACGGCCGAAGATCGATGCGCGGCCGGAAGAGCAGCCCGATGCAATGCCGCTGGTCGGCCGTTCGGCCGCTATGCAGGACATCTACCGCATGCTGGCGCGCATGATGCAGACCGACCTGACGGTGATGATCTCGGGCGAATCCGGCACCGGCAAGGAACTGGTGGCGCGCGCGCTGCATGAATATGGCCGCCGCCGCGGCGGCCCCTTCGTCGCCATCAACATGGCGGCGATCCCGCGCGACCTGATCGAATCGGAACTGTTCGGTCACGAGAAGGGCGCCTTCACCGGCGCGCAGAATCGCTCGACCGGACGCTTCGAGCAGGCTGAAGGCGGCACGCTGTTCCTCGATGAAATCGGCGACATGCCGATGGAGGCGCAGACCCGCCTGCTGCGCGTGCTCCAACAGGGCGAATACACGACGGTTGGCGGACGCACGCCGATCAAGACCGACGTGCGCATCGTCGCCGCCACCAACAAGGATCTGCGCACCCTGATCAACCAGGGGCTTTTTCGCGAGGATCTGTTCTATCGCCTCAACGTGGTGCCGCTCCGGCTGCCCGCGCTGCGTGAGCGCTCCGAGGATGTGCCCGACCTTGTCCGCCACTTCTTCAAGCTCGGCGAAATGGAAGGCCTGCAGACCAAGCGCATTTCTTCCGGCGGCATCGAGTTGATGAAGCGCTATCCCTGGCCGGGCAATGTGCGCGAACTGGAAAACCTGGTTCGCAGGCTCGCCGCGCTCTATTCGCAGGACGAGATTTCCGCCGAGATCATCGAGGCCGAGCTCAAGACCGGCGAACGTCCCGTGGTGCCGGGCGGCGGCAATCTCATTCCCGACGATTTGTCGATCGGTCAGGCGGTCGAGCACTTCCTGCAACGCTATTTCGCCTCGTTTGCCGGCGATTTGCCACCTGCCGGGCTTTATCAACGCATCCTGTCCGAGGTCGAGTTTCCACTCGTCCTGGCCTCGATGACGGCAACCCGCGGCAACCAGATCAAGGCCGCGGAACTGCTTGGCTTGAACCGCAACACGCTGCGCAAGAAGATCCGCGAACTTGGCGTCAACGTCTACAAATCGTCGCGCCAGGGCTGAGCCTTTGATCTGAGCCCGCGCTCTTTTCAGGGGATCGGCTCGCGAAAGATTTCCGTCTCGGTCACACTTGTTGCATAATCGCCACAATGCGTTGCATACATCCGACGCAATCATGGCACTAGACGGCGACATGGCTCCGCAGGCACCGACAACAAACCAACCGCTTTTCAGCGAACCCGGCGCTCGTGACGGGCGCCGGCTGCTTGCGCTGCCAGGCGTGATCGCGGTCGTCGGCGCGCTGATGACGGCGGCGATCTCGTTCACCATCCTCGTTGGCGCCACGCCGATCACACCGAACGAGTCGACGACGCTGGCGTTGATTGCCCTCAACGCGGCTTTCGTTCTGATTCTTATCGCGCTGGTCGGGCGTGAGGTGCACCGCATCCTGATGGCGCGCCGGCATGGCAAGGCCGCTTCGCGGCTGCATGTGCGCATTGTCGCCATGTTCGCCCTGGTTGCCGCCATTCCGGCCATCATGGTGGCCATCATCGCGTCGATCACGCTCGACATCGGCCTCGACCGCTGGTTCGAGATCCGCACCAAGACGATCGTCAATTCGTCGCTGTCGATCGCCGACGCCTATGTTCAGGAAAATGCCCGCAACCTGCAGGGTACGACACTGTCCATGGCCTATGATCTCGATGCGTCACGCACACTCTACGGCCTTGATCGTACCGGCTTTCTCGACCTGATGAACAAGGAAGCCGTGGGCCGTTCGCTGGCTCATGCGGCGCTGATCAAACCTGACGGCTCTTTCGTCATGAGCGCCAAGACCGACACGGATTTTGCCATGCCTGAGCCGCCGGAAGGCGCCGTGGCCAGCGCTGCCGACGGCAAGCCGGTGCTGATCGAGCCGAAAACGCGCAACATCATGGGCGCCATCGTCAAGCTGCGCGAGATCGAAGGGCTCTATCTCTATACCATTCGCCTCGTCGATCCCGAGGTCATCAAGGCACGCCAGATCGTCAGGTCCAACACCGACGAATATCGGGGGCTGGAAGACAACCGCCGTACCTCGCAGGTGGCCTTCGCGCTGCCCTATCTGTCGCTGACGCTGATCATCATCCTGTCCGCGATCTGGACCGGCATTGCGGTCGCCGACCGTCTGGTGCGGCCCATTCGCCAGCTCATCGGCGCCGCCGACGAAGTGGCGACCGGCAATCTCGACGTCGCGGTTCCGGTCAGGCCCTCGGACGGCGATGTCGCCTCGCTCGGCGATACGTTCAACAAGATGCTTCTCGAACTGAAATCGCAGCGCAACGAGATCCTGTCGGCCAAGGACCTGATCGACGAGAGGCGACGCTTCTCCGAAGCCGTGCTTGCCGGCGTTACTGCCGGCGTCATCGGCGTCGATCCCTACGGCATCGTCACCATCGTCAACCGCTCGGCCGAAGCGATGCTGGCCATATCCGCCAGCGCAGCCCTTGGGCAGAACCTTTCCGCCGTGCTGCCGCATGTCGGCCGCGTCTTCGAAATCGGCCGCAAGTCCGGCAAACCCGTCTATCGCGAGCAGGTGACCTTCTACCGCGCCGGCGCCGAGCGGACCTTCAACGTTCAGATCACCATCGAGGCCGGCGATGACGGCTCGGAGGAAAAGTCCTATGTCGTGACGGTTGACGACATCACCGACCTGGTCCAGGCGCAGCGCTCGTCGGCTTGGGCGGATGTGGCGCGGCGTATCGCCCACGAGATCAAGAACCCGCTGACGCCGATCCAGCTCTCGGCCGAACGCATCAAGCGCCGCTATGGCAAGGTGATTACCGAGGACCGCGAGGTTTTCGACCAGTGCACCGACACCATCATCCGGCAGGTCGAGGATATCGGCCGCATGGTCGACGAATTCTCGGCTTTCGCGCGCATGCCGAAGCCCGAGATGAAGGCCATAGATCTGCGCGAATCGCTGCGCGAGGCCTCGTTCCTGGTCGAGGTCAGCCGCGCCGACATCACCTTCGAGCGGATCTTCGGCAGCGAGCCGCTGAAGGGCACGTTCGACAGCCGGCTGATGGCGCAGGCTTTCGGCAATGTGATCAAGAACGCCGCCGAGGCAATCGACGGATTGGAACAGAAGGATGGTTCGCACGGCATAATCCGGATTCAGGCCGGGCGCCAGAATGGTGTGATTCGAATCGACGTCATCGACAATGGCAAAGGCCTGCCGCGCGAGAATCGCCAACGGCTGCTCGAGCCCTACATGACCACACGCGAGAAGGGCACCGGACTTGGCCTCGCTATCGTCAAGAAGATCGTGGAGGACCATGGTGGCAGGCTGGAACTACACGATGCTCCTGCGGACTTCCACGATGGGCGCGGCGCGATGATCAGCATCATCCTGCCGCCTGCGGCCGCAACGGCTCCGCGCGGCGAAAGCAGGGCGGAAAACGAAAGAGAAACTGAAAAGGTCGGTAATGGCGTCTGATATTCTCATCGTCGATGACGAGGAAGACATCCGTGAACTCGTCGCGGGCATACTGAGCGACGAAGGTCACGAAACCCGCACGGCATTCGATGCCGACAGCGCGCTCGCTGCTATAGCTGATCGCGCGCCGCGGCTGATTTTCCTCGACATCTGGCTGCAGGGCTCGCGTCTCGACGGGCTGGCGCTGCTCGACGAGATCAAGACGATGCATCCGACCTTGCCGGTGGTGATGATTTCCGGCCACGGCAACATCGAAACGGCGGTCTCCGCCATCCGTCGCGGCGCCTATGACTTCATCGAAAAACCGTTCAAGGCCGACAGGCTGATCCTTATTGCCGAACGTGCGCTCGAGACCTCGAAATTGCGGCGCGAGGTTTCCGACCTCAAGCTGCGCAGCGGCGAAACCTTCGATCTGATCGGCATGTCGTCGGCGATGAGCCAGTTGCGTCAGACCATCGAACGCGTCGCGCCGACCAACAGCCGCGTGATGATCATCGGCCCGTCTGGCTCGGGCAAGGAACTGGCCGCGCGCGCCATCCACACGCTGTCGGCGCGCAAGGGCGCGCCTTTCGTGACGCTGAGCGCCGCCAACATCACGCCCGAGCGTATGGAGATCGAACTGTTCGGCACCGAATCGAATGGCGTCGAACGCAAGGTCGGCGCGCTCGAGGAGGCCCATCGCGGCATCCTCTACATCGACGAGGTGGCCGACATGCCGCGCGAGACGCAGAACAAGATCCTGCGCGTGCTGGTCGAACAACAGTTCGAGCGGGTAGGGGGAACCAAGCGGGTCAAGGTCGATGTCCGCATCATCTCCTCGACCTCGCAGAACCTCGAAGCGATGATCGCCGACGGGCGTTTCCGCGAGGATCTTTACCATCGCCTGGCGGTGGTTCCGGTCATCGTGCCGGGATTGGCCGAGCGGCGCGAGGATATTCCCTACCTCGTCGACAATTTCATGAAGCAGATCGCCCGCCAGGCCGGCATCAAACCGCGCCGCATCGGCGACGACGCGCTGGCCGTGCTGCAGGCGCACAACTGGCCGGGCAACGTTCGCCAGCTGCGCAATAATGTCGAGCGCCTGATGATCCTGGCGCGCGGCGACGACGTCGATGCGCCGATCACCGCCGATCTGTTGCCGGCCGAGATCGGCGATGTCATGCCGCGCACGCCGAATCAATCCGACCAGCACATCATGGCGCTGCCGTTGCGCGAAGCGCGTGAGCAGTTCGAGAAGGACTACCTGATCGCCCAGATCAACCGTTTCGGCGGCAACATCTCGAAAACCGCCGAGTTCATCGGCATGGAGCGCTCCGCACTGCACCGCAAGCTGAAGTCGCTGGGCGTCTAGAGCAATTCCAGGAAAAGTGTGAAACGGTTTTCCGGGAAAAGCGCGTAGCGCTTTCCCTCTTGGCGATCTACGTCCTCTTAGCCTGAAACTAAGTGAAGGCCCGCTGGCTCCGGCCGGCGGGCCTTTTCTATTTCGGCTTCCGCCTTGTCCTGAAATACGTGAGGACCTTGGCCACAACGATCACAGCGATGGCTGCTATTAAAATGGCCCAAGGGGGATCGAACAAATACGAATCTCTGCATGCTTCGCCCGGTGGACAATACGACAAGGCGTGGGCGGAATTGACCGCAGCGAACACGGCAAATGCGGAATGAGCGAGCAGCCTCATGTGCATTCCATAACATCCCTGCCGCGTTGTGTCGGCAACCAACTCTCTACCGCTCGCTGACCTAGAGCCCTCGAAACCATCGAGGCAGCCGAATGCAACAACTACTTCGCAAACGCTTCCATCAAAACATGAACCGCTCTAGACAGGCGCGACGTCCGTTCCGCGCTGGGCCAAGCATTTGCCGGTTACGGCAACGGCGGAATCGCATAAGAAAGCCCGAGAATTCTTCAGGGGTTGCCAATGCCGCGCATTGCCTATGTCAACGGGCGCTATGTCACGCACGCCGACGCTGCCGTGCATATCGAGGATCGCGGCTATCAGTTCGCCGACGGTGTCTATGAGGTCTGCGAAGTAGCGCGTGGCTTCATCGTCGACATGCCGCGCCACCTGGCCCGGCTGAACCGTTCGCTGACCGAATTGTCGATCGCCTGGCCGGTCACCTCTCACGTGCTGCCGCTCATTCTGCGTGAGGTGGTCAATCGCAACCACGTCGCCAATGGCCTGGTCTACGTGCAGGTGACGCGCGGCGTGGCCAGCCGCGACTTCGTCTTCCCTTCCGCCGACACCAAGCCTTCGCTGGTGGTAACCGCCAGGAAGGCTGACCCTGCCGCTGGAGCGAAGCGAGCCGAGACCGGCATCGCCGTCATCACCGTGCCGGAGAACCGCTGGGATCGCGTCGACATCAAGACCGTCGGGCTGCTGCCCAATGTATTGGCCAAGCAGAAGGCCAAGGAAGCCGGTGCGCAGGAAGCCTGGTTCGTCGACGATGAAGGCAACGTAAAAGAAGGCGGCTCGTCCAATGCCTGGATCGTCACCCGGGACGGCGTCCTGGTCACCAGGCCGGCCGAGCATGGCATCCTGCGCGGCATCACCCGCACGACCATGTTCGAAGTGGCGGCCAAGCTTGGCCTGAAGATCGAGGAGCGCGGCTTTTCCGTCGCCGAGGCCAAGACGGCACGCGAGGCGTTCATCAGTTCCGCAACGACGATCGCCATGCCGGTGGTGACCATCGATGGCGACACGGTCGCCAATGGGCACCCCGGCTCAATAACACTTTCGTTGCGGCAAGCCTTTTTTGACATTGCGGAAAAAAGTCCAGCCTGATAACCGCACAGGTGGAATGAACATCAATATATCTCGTTCTGCTTGTCGTTACTGACGACAAGACGGTGTTTGCGAGCTTGACATGCGCCCGTTAATTTGGCGCATTGGCTTGCAAACCGAAGGGGATCGGCGAAAGACAAGAACAATGGCGGAACGATCGCAAAACCTTCAGGACCTGTTCCTGAATTCAGTTCGCAAGAGCAAGAACCCGCTCACCATCTTCCTCATCAACGGCGTGAAGCTGACCGGCGTGGTCACTTCGTTCGACAATTTCTGTGTCCTGCTGCGCCGCGATGGTCACTCCCAGCTCGTCTACAAGCACGCCATTTCCACGATCATGCCGAGCCAGCCGGTTCAGATGTTCGATGGCGAGGAAAGCCAGGGCGCCTGATTGGCACGTGAGAAAGACGCGGACGCCACCGTTCGCGGAAAACCAACGCATCATCCCGGGACGGAAGCCAAGGGCCCGACCCGGGCTGTTGTCATTGTGCCCGTCCTTACCCGCCACCAGCGCAACGACGACGAGACCAACCGCCCACGGCTGATGCGTTCGGCTGACGCGCGTCACGACGAGGCCGTCGGCCTTGCCCGCGCCATCAACCTGGACCTGGTCCATACAGCGGTGGTGACCGTCAACGACCCGCGCCCGGCGACTCTGCTCGGCAGCGGCAAGGCCGCGGAGTTCGCGGAAATCGTCAAAGAGGGACATGCGGAAGTGGTCGTTGTCGACCATCCGCTGACCCCCGTGCAGCAGCGCAATCTCGAGAAAGAGCTGAACGCCAAGGTGCTGGATCGCACCGGGCTGATCCTCGAGATCTTCGGCGAGCGTGCACGCACCAAGGAAGGCACGCTGCAGGTCGAACTCGCCCATCTCAACTACCAGAAGGGCCGCCTCGTGCGCAGTTGGACCCATCTGGAGCGCCAGCGCGGCGGCGCCGGCTTCCTCGGGGGTCCCGGCGAAACACAGATCGAATCCGACCGGCGGCAGTTGCAGGAAAAGATCATCAAGCTGAAGCAGGAACTGGAAACAGTGCGGCGCACGCGCGACCTGCACCGAGCCAAGCGCAGGAAGGTGCCGTTCCCGGTGGTGGCGATCGTCGGCTACACCAACGCCGGCAAGTCGACGCTGTTCAACCGGCTGACCGGGGCGGATGTGCTGGCGCAGGACATGCTGTTCGCCACGCTCGACCCGACGCTGCGTCGCGTGCGCCTGCCACATGGCACGCCGATCATCCTCTCCGACACGGTCGGCTTCATTTCGGACCTGCCGACGCATCTGATCGCGGCTTTCCGCGCCACCCTGGAAGAGGTGGTCGAGGCCGATCTCGTGCTTCATCTGCGCGATATTTCCGATCCGGACACTGCGGCACAGGCGGAAGATGTCGAGCGCATCCTGGCCGACCTCGGTGTCGACGCCGGCGACGCCAAGCGCGTGATCGAAGTGTGGAACAAGATCGACCGGCTCGACGAAGGCAACCGGACCCGGCTGCTTGCAGACGGCGCCGATGCCAACAAGGCGCCGCCGATTGCGGTGTCGGCGGTGACCGGCGAGGGCATCGATGCGCTGAAGGCGATCATCGAAACGCGCATGGCGGGCGAACTCGAAGACCTCACCGTGACGATCGAGCCGGCACAGTTCGGCCTTGTCGACTGGCTTTACCGCAATGGCGATGTGGTTTCGCGAAGCGACAATGACGACGGCAGCGCCACCATCTCGCTGAAGGCCACGCAAAGCGCGCGCGAAGAGATCGAAAGCAGATTGCGTCGTAAAAACAACGGATAATCCGGAGCAGTTCCAGGAAAAGTGTATAGCGGCTTTCCGTCGGGAGTTGCCCGAAAAGAGAGACTACTTCGCAGTCTTTGCTTCCTGCCAGAGCGCTTCCATCTCGGCCAGATCAGCCTTGTCCAGCGTGTTGCCGGCTTTCTCCAAAGCCTGCTCGACATAATGGAAACGTGAGCGGAATTTCTCGTTGGTGCCGCTCAGCGCTGCTTCCGAATCGAGCTTGAGGTGGCGACCGAGATTGACGACGGCAAACAGCATGTCGCCGAACTCGTCCTTGATCGAGGCGGTGTCGCCCTTGGCCAGCGCCTCGCGCAATTCGTCGATCTCTTCCTCGATCTTGTCGAGGATGGGCGCTGCCTCGCTCCAGTCGAAGCCGACGCGGGCGGCCTTCTCCTGAAGTTTCAGCGCCCGGGTCAGCGCGGGCAGGGCGACCGGCACGCTGTCCAGAAACCCCTTGCCATTGTCTTCGGGATCGAGACCGCGCGCGAGGCGGGCGCTTCGTTTCTCTGCCTTCTCTTCTGCCTTGATCTTTTCCCACATGCCCTTGGCCATGCCGGCGCTGCGGGCCTTTTCGTCGCCGAAGACATGCGGATGGCGTCGGATCATTTTCGTCGTGATGGCTTGCACCACATCGGGGAAGGCAAACTCGCCGGCCTCCTCGGCCATTTGCGCGTGGTAGACGACCTGCAGCAGCAGATCGCCGAGTTCGTCGCGCAGATCGTCGAGGTCGCCGCGCGCGATGGCATCCGCGACCTCATAGGCCTCTTCGATCGTGTAGGGCGCGATGGTCGAGAAATCCTGTTCGATATCCCAGGGACAGCCGGTCTTCGGCGCCCGCAGCGCCGCCATGATCTCGATCAGGCGCGAAATGTCTTTCGATGGCGTCATAGGGCTGATGCTATCCCGCGACCGGCCGCGCTGCCAACGCTGTCAGTTGGCAAGAGTGCCTTGTCCACAGGCGAGCCACGTCAGTCGAGCACAGAAACGATCGCCTTGGCGAGCTCGTCCATGCCGTCTTCGGGCAGGCCGGCGACATTGATGCGGCTGTCGCCGACCATGTAGACGCCGTGCTCGGCGCGCAGCCGCTCGACTTGCGCTTCGGTGAGGCCAAGGCGGGAGAACATGCCGCGATGGCTGGCGACGAAATCGAAGCGGTCGGAATTGGATTGCCGGCGCAGGGCTTCGGCGAACTGGACGCGAAGCCTGAGCATACGCAGCCGCATTTCTTCGAGTTCAGTCTCCCAGTCCGCACGCAAGGCGGCGTCCTCCAGCACGATGCGTACGGCTGCTGCCCCGTGGTCCGGCGGCATCGAATACATGGCGCGCGCCGCCGACAGCATCTGGCTCATCGCCACATCTGCCTGTGCGCCGTCCTTGGCCAGGATCATTGCTGCGCCGACGCGGTCGCGGTAGACGGCGAAATTCTTCGAGCAGCTCGACGCGACGACCATTTCCGGAACTTTCGCCGCCAGCAGGCGCAAGCCGAGGGCGTCGGCCTCAAGGCCATCGCCAAAGCCCTGATAAGCGATGTCGACGAACGGCAGCAGCGCGCGCTCGACGACCAGATCGGTAACGGCTGCCCACTGTGCCGCATCCAGATTGGCGCCGGTTGGGTTGTGGCAGCAGCCATGCAGCAGCACGACGTCGCCGCTCTTTGCGGTCCGCAGGGCCGCCAGCATGTCGTCGAAGCGAACAGCACCCGACGCGGCGTCGAAATACGGGTATTCACGGATCTGCAGGCCGGCGGCGCGCATCACCGGCATGTGGTTCGGCCAGGTCGGGTCCGACAGCCAGATGGTTGCGTCCGAACGCGTCCGCTTCAGCAATTCCGCCACCAGCCGCAGCGCGCCGGAGCCGCCAGGCGCCTGTGCGGCGCGGATGCGCGTCATGTCGGCGCCCGGACCGAAGGCAAGCTTGGCCATCACCGTGTTGAAGCCGGTATCGCCGGCAAGGCCGAGATAGGTCTTGGTGTCCTGGGCCTGCAGCAGGCGCTTTTCCGCCTCGCGCACGGCGCGCATAACCGGCGTCTTGCCGTCGCGATCCTTGTAGACGCCGACGCCGAGATCGACTTTGTCGGGGCGCGGGTCGGCGCGATAAAGGCCGATCAGGGCCAGGATCTTGTCGGCGGGGGCGGGCTGCAGGGTCTCAAACATCGATAGGGCTCCAATGGCGGCGGAGTGATACGCAAATCGGTCGCGTTTCGCCAGCGGTTTTAGCTAGGTGCTCCAGCCCGAGACGGCTGGGAAGCCTGCCCTGCGCGCTCATGGATGAGGGTTTGAAGGGAAACCTATTGATGCGCGTCGGAAATGACCAGCCGGCACGAGCAGAGCGATAACGCCATCCTCTGCGCCGGCATGAGCGCTTCCGTGCGTAATTTCGGCTTTGCCTCGGCCAGCGGTCAGCGGTCAGCCCCCGCCGGGCCTGTCTTTCACAGCCTGCCGCAACAGACAGGCGACCGCGCCCAGCACCATCAAGGCCAGCCCGAACCATGTCAGGGCATAGACCAGATGGTTGTTGTGGAACGAAACGACCGTCAGGCCGCCGACCGGCCACCCTCCCGGATTGGGCGTGGCATCGGCATCGATGAAATAAGGAGCGACCTGCCCGACGCCTTGCTTGGCGGCGATCGCCTGTACATCGCGCGAATACCAGCGGTTGGCAGCCGGATCGTTGGTGCGCAGGAAGCCGCCTTTCGGTTCGCTGATGCGCAACAGGCCGTGAATTTCGGTATGATCGCCCGAGGGCTTGCCTGCGAGGCGGGTTGCCGGATCGCGCTTGTCCGTCGGCACGAAGCCCCTGTTCACCAGAATCGTGAAGCCATCATCCGCTCGGAACGGCGCCATTACCCAGAAGCCACCGCCGAGATCGGTGACCGCCTGGACCAGGGTCTCGCGATCACCGAGAAACCGGCCCGTGACGACGAGGCGGCGATACTCGTCATCCCTGGCGTTGATCGCTGGCCAGGCCGAAGGCGCCGGGGCGGCCACGAGTACTGCCTTGAGACGCTGGTCGACACGCTCGATCAGGTCGAGCTTCCAGACGCTGCGCTCCAGCTGCCAGATACCGAGCGCCGAGAACCCTGCGATGCCGATGGCTCCGCAAAGGCAAAGCATCAATAGCGTCCATCTCGAACGCGTAACCCTTTGGCCGTCGCCTGTAGTCGGATGCGGTGTCGTCCGCGCCTGTTCGTCCAAAGCCAGGTCCCTCTCTCAGGGTATCTGACTCATGTCATGGCCGGGCATCATGTTGACGTTCAGATGGTACATGACCCAGAGCGAGCCCGTCAGCGCGATCATCACCAGGATGAGGGTGAAGATCAGCGCCATCATGGTCCAGCCGCTCTCCGACCTGGTGTTCATATGCAGGAAGAACACCATGTGGACGATGATTTGCACGACGGCGAAGGCCATGATGGCAATCGCCGACGCCATCTGATTGCCGAGCGCGTTGGTCATGACCAGCCAGAAGGGAACGGCGGTCAGCACGACGGACAGGCCGAAGCCTGTCAGATAGCCGGCCAGCGAGCCGTGATTGACGCCGTGATGCGCGTGGCTGTGGTTGCTGGTGTCTGTTTGGTGCCCGGCGCTCATCGCAACATTCCCATCAGATAAACGAAGGTGAAGACGCCGATCCAGATGACGTCGAGGAAGTGCCAGAACATGCTCAGGCACATCAGGCGCCGCTGGTTCGCGGCGATCAGCCCATGCCTGGAGACCTGCACCATCAGCACCACCAGCCAGACCAGGCCGAAGGTGACGTGCAGGCCGTGCGTTCCGACCAGCGTGAAGAACGACGAAAGAAAGCCGCTGCGCTGCGGCGTCGCCCCCTCGTGGATGAAATGGGCGAATTCGTAGAGTTCGATGCCGAGAAAGGCGAGGCCGAACAGGCCGGTGATCACCAGCCACACCTGCATCGGTCTCACTCGCCCTTTCGCCATCTCCAGCATCGCGAAGCCGTAGGTGATGGAGGACAGGAGCAGCATGGTGGTGTTGAGCGCGACCAGCGGAAGATCGAACAGGTCCTTCGGCGCGGGCCCGGCGGCGTAGTTGCCACCGAGCACGCCGTAGACTGCAAACAGCATCGCAAAGATGAGGCAGTCGCTCATCAGGTAGATCCAGAAGCCGAGCATGGTGCTGCTGCCGCTCTCGGCATGGCCGTGGTCGTTTTCCAGGTGGAAGATCGTGTCGTCGATCACCGTGTCGGCGTGTGCCATGGTGCTCATCCCGCCTGGCTGGTGGCTGCGAGCAGGCGTGTCCGCTCGTCCTCGACGCGGGTGACGTCGCTGGACGGAATGTGGAAGTCCCGGTCGTAGTTGAAGGTATGCGCGATGGCGTAGCCGATCAGAGCAACGAAGCTGACGATCGCCAGCCACCAGATGTACCAGATGAGCGCCACGGCAAGCACCACGCTCAACCCAGCCAGAATGACGCCGGCTCCGGTGTTGCGCGGCATGTGGATGTCGCGGAAGCCCGTCAACGGACGCTGGTAACCGCGATTCTTCATGTCCGCCCAGGTGTCGAGATCGTGGACGACCGGCGTAAAGGCGAAATTGTAGGCCGGGGGCGGCGACGAGGTTGCCCATTCGAGTGTACGCCCGTCCCACGGATCACCGGTGTCGTCGCGAAGCTGCTCGCGCCGGCGCACGCTGACGAAGATCTGGATGAGGAAGGACAGGATACCAAGCAGGATCAGGAAGGCGCCAAAAGCGGCGATGATGAACCAGATCTGCAGCGAGGGATCCTCGAAGGTGCGTAGCCGGCGCGTTACGCCCATCAGGCCGAGGATGTACAGCGGCATGAAGGCGAACCAGAAGCCGACCACCCAGAACCAGAAGGACATCTTTCCCCAGAACGGATCGAGCCGGAAGCCGAATGCCTTGGGGAACCAGTAGCTGATACCGGCAAACAGGCCGAACAGCACGCCGCCGATGATGACGTTGTGGAAATGCGCGACCAGGAACAGGCTGTTGTGGAGCACGAAGTCGGCCGGCGGAACCGCGAGCAGCACGCCGGTCATGCCGCCGACAGTGAAGGTCAGCATGAAGGCGACTGTCCACATCATCGGCAGTTCGAAGCGGATGCGGCCGCGGTACATGGTGAACAGCCAGTTGAATATCTTGGCGCCTGTCGGGATCGAAATGATCATCGTGGTGATGCCGAAGAACGAGTTGACGCTCGCTCCCGACCCCATGGTGAAAAAGTGATGCAGCCAGACGAGATAGGACAGGATGGTGATGACGATGGTTGCGTAGACCATCGAGGTGTAGCCAAAGAGCCGCTTGCCGCAGAAGGCCGAGGTCACTTCGGAAAATATGCCGAAGGCCGGCAGGATCAGGATGTAGACCTCGGGGTGGCCCCAGATCCAGATCAGGTTCACGTACATCATCGGATTGCCGCCGAAGTCGTTCGTGAAGAAGTTGGTGCCGACATAGCGGTCGAGAGCCAGCAGGGCCAGCACCGCCGTCAGCACCGGGAAGGCGGCGACGATGAGCACATTTGTGCAGAGCGCGGTCCAGGTGAAGATCGGCATTCTCATCATGGTCATGCCAGGCGCGCGCATCTTGACGATGGTGCAGACCAGGTTCACGCCCGACAACAGCGTGCCTACGCCCGCCACTTGCAGCGCCCAGATATAATAATCGACACCGACATCGGGACTGTAGCCGATACCCGACAGCGGCGGGTAGGCGAGCCAGCCGGTGCGCGCGAATTCGCCGACGAACAGCGACATCATGACGATGACCGCGCCGCCGACCGTCATCCAGAAGCTGAAATTGTTGAGGAACGGAAACGACACGTCGCGCGCGCCGATCTGCAGCGGGACGACGAAATTCATCAGGCCCGTCACCAGCGGCATCGCCACGAAGAAGATCATGATGACGCCGTGCGCGGTGAAGATCTGGTCATAATGATGCGAATTGAGATAGCCTTCCGAACCGCCGAAGGCCATCGCCTGCTGGAGCCGCATCATGATGGCGTCGCTGAAGCCGCGCAGCAGCATGACGATGCCGAGCACCATGTACATCACACCGATGCGCTTGTGGTCGACGCTGGTGAACCATTCGCGCCACAGATAGCCCCAGAGCTTGAAATAGGTCAGCGCGCCGACGAGGGCGATGCCGCCCAGCGCGACGACTATGAAGGTCGCGACCACGATGGGCTCGTGCAGCGGCAGCGACTCGAGCGTAAGCCGGCCGAAGATCGCCTTGAGAAGAGCAGGATTGTCGAACATGTCTTGCGTGGCGCCTCAGGAGTTGAAGGGCGACCGAAGCGTGCCGGTTGCGGAAGGTGACGGCAGTCGGATCGACAGGGGCAGTGGCCGTTGCAGACCAGCGCCGACTATCGGCGTCGAGGTCATCGGCGTGGCGGATTGATCAGCCTTCGAAGCGGCCAGTGCTTCTTCGGTCGTGCATATGCTGGCGACATAGGATGGGGCAGGGCCGAATATCGTGCCGCGCCGGGCGAACTTGTCATACAGCAGCGGAAGGGTGTTGCGGATGCCGGCCATCCCCAGACCGCCCTTGGCATCGATCTGCGACATCTCGCTCATGCACATCTTGCCGGGCTCGACGCACATATTGAGGATCGCCTTGTAGAGATCGCTATCCACCGCCGCATAGTGGCGCACGGGTTGGTTCTCACTGGGCTGTTCGAGCTCCAGGTAGCCGTTTCGGTCGAGCTTGCCGCCGCTGTCCTTTGCCTTCGCGATCCATGCCTGGAAACCGGCATCCTCGAGGCCGTGGAACGCGAAGCGCATTCCCGAGAAGCCGGCGCCGCTGTAATTGGCAGAGAACCCTTCATAGTCGCCGGACTTGTTGATGACGGCGTGCAGCCTGGTTTCCATACCCGGCATCGCATAGATCTGGCCGGCCAGTGCTGGAATGTAGAAGGAGTTCATCACCGATGCGGAGGTGATGCGAAAGCTGATCGGCCGGTCGACCGGCGCAGCCAGTTCGTTGACCACGGCGACGCCGTATTCCGGATAGATGAACAGCCATTTCCAGTCGAGCGCGACGACTTCGACCTCAAGCGGGCGCACGTCTGGCGGCAGCGGCTTGCCGGCCGCTACACGTCCGATCGGACGATAGGGGTCGAGCAGATGGGTGCCCATCCAGGTCACCGCGCCCAGGCAGATGATGATCAGAAGCGGCACAGCCCAAATGACGAGTTCGAGATGGGTCGAGTGGTCCCAATCCGGCTCGTAGCGCGCCTCGCGGTTGGACTGGCGGTATCGCCAGGCAAAGAATATGGTGAGAGCCATCACCGGTATGATGACGATCAGCATCAGTGCCGTGGACACCATCAGCAGGTCGCGCTGCTGCTCGGCGACGTCGCCGGCAGGGTTCAGGACGACCATGCTGCAGGAGCCGAGCGATGCCAGCAGGGGCAGCAGGAAAAGGGTACGGAGACGGCTCAATGTATGACCTGTCGGTTGTTCCCCCCAGTGCTAACCGTACCGCGGCGATGAAGGCATTGGACAATTTGTCCAATGCCGCAATGACGCGGCAGGCGTCATCAAAGCATCTGGCCCGCGCACATGGCAAGCGATCGTATGAGACCGCGGCGGGGCGACGGAGAATGCTGTGAGCCCAACTTCGAAGATCGAAGCCGACGCAAGACGGATCAATGCGCGGCATCATGAGGTGAAGCCCGGCGAAATCGCCGTTGGCGTCATCATCGGCAGGACGTCGGAATTCTTCGACTTCTTCGTCTACGCGATCGCTTCCGTCATCGTTTTCCCCAAGCTCGTATTTCCTTATGCCGACCCGTTGACCGGCACGCTCTACTCCTTCGCCATCTTCGCGCTTGCCTTCATCGCGCGGCCGATCGGGACGGCGATCTTCACCGCGCTCGACCGCGCCTACGGACGCAGCGCCAAGCTCACCATCGCGCTGTTCCTGCTGGGGACCTCGACCGTGTCGATCGCCTTCGTGCCCGGTTACGACCAGATCGGCCCGGCTTCGGCCTGGCTGCTGGCCATGTTCCGGATCGGTCAGGGACTGGCGCTGGGCGGGACATGGGACGGACTTGCCTCGCTGCTGGCGTTGAATGCCCCCGAAAAGCGTCGCGGCTGGTATGCGATGATCCCGCAGCTGGGCGCGCCACTCGGGCTCATCGTCGCCAGTGCCCTGTTTGCATATTTCGTCGGCAACCTGTCGGCTGAAGACTTCTTCAGCTGGGGTTGGCGCTACCCGTTCTTCGTCGCCTTCGCCATCAATGTCGTCGCCCTGTTCGCGCGGCTGCGCATCGTGGTGACGCCGGAATACACCAAACTGTTCGAAGGCCAGGAACTGGAGCCGACTTCCGTCCGCGAGACGTTGCGCGCCGAAGGGCGCACTGTCGTGCTCGGCGCTTTCGCGCCGCTGGCGAGCTTCGCCCTGTTCCACATGGTGACGGTGTTTCCTCTGTCCTGGATCTTCCTGTTCACGCGCGAGGGACCGGCACGGTTCCTGGTCATCGAGACGATCGGAGCCTTCTTCGGCCTGGCGGCAATCGCGATCTCGGGCGTCGTTGCCGACCGGGTCGGGCGCTGGCCCTTGCTTGGAGGCTCGGCGGTGGCCATTGCCGTGTTCAGCGGTTTCGCGCCACAGCTGCTCGATGGCGGCTTCGTCGGAGAGTCCGTCTTCATGGTGTTGGGCTTCGTCCTGCTCGGCCTGTCGTTCGGCCAGTCTTCGGGAGCACTCGCCTCGAATTTTTCAAAGAACTACCGCTATACAGGTGCTGCGCTGACCTCGGATCTCGCCTGGCTGTTCGGCGCCGGCTTCGCCCCCATTGTCGCCCTGTTCCTGTCCGCCCATTTCGGGCTGATCTCGTCAGGCGCCTATCTGCTGTCGGGAGCGCTATGCACGCTGCTGGCGCTGCGGCTCAACCAGCGCCTGGATCGGACTCCCGCTTGAGTGACCTGCTTGGCCAGGGCTGGGGACCTCCCGGCCCAATGACGCTGCACGACAAGACCAACAAGCAGAATTTTCTGCTTCTGATCCAACTGCGCTGGATCGCGGTCGGCGGTCAGATCGTGACGATCCTGTTCGTCCGCTACGCGCTTGGCATCGGGCTGCCGCTGGTGCCGATGGCAGTGGTGATCCTGCTGCTGATCGCTCTCAACGTCGCCAGCCTGCGCCGGCACAGCAGCCAGGACGCGATCACCAACACCGAGCTGTTTCTTGGACTGCTGCTCGACGTCACCGCGTTGACGGTCCAGCTTTACCTGAGCGGCGGCGCGTCCAATCCCTTCATTTCGCTTTACCTGCTCCAGGTCATCCTGGGCGCGGTACTGCTGGAGACATGGTCGGTCTGGGCGCTTGTCCTCATTGCAAGCACGTGCTTCATCGCGCTGACCACCTTCTACCGTGAGATCAGCCTGCCCGCCGCACACGGTGCCGGGCTGTTCAGCCTGCACATTCAGGGCATGTTCATCTGTTTCGTCCTGGCGGCAACGCTTCTGGTGCTGTTCATCACCAGGGTCCAGAACAACATTCGCACCCGCGACGCTCATCTTGCGGATTTGCGCCAGCAATCGGCGGAGGAGGCTCACATCGTCAGGATGGGCCTGCTCGCCTCTGGCGCCGCGCATGAGCTCGGCACGCCGCTGGCTACGCTTTCCGTCATCCTCAACGACTGGCAGCGCATGCCGGTTCTCGAGGCCGATCCGGATCTGGCGCAGGAAATCCGGGAGATGCAGGGCCAGTTGGACCGTTGCAAGAAGATCGTTTCGGGAATCCTGATGTCGTCGGGCGAATTGCGCGGCGAAGGCACGGTTCGCACCTCCGTCGATGCCTTTCTGGCGGAGCTGGTGGCCGAATGGAAGTCGACACGGCTGCCGCAAGGTTTCGAATACACCAGGCGTTTCGGCGCCAACCAGGAGATCGTCTCCGATCCCGCGCTCAAACAGGTGATGTTCAATGTACTGGACAACGCACTTGAAGCGTCGCCTCTATGGGTCGGTTTGATCGTCAGCCGCCACGCGGACGATCTCATCATCGAAGTTGTCGACGCGGGACCGGGATTTGAAGAAGCCATGCTTGCTGAATTCGGCAAGCCCTACACGTCGACCAAGAACCGGCCAGGTAGCGGGCTCGGCCTGTTTCTGGTCGTCAATGTCATCCGCAAGCTGGGGGGCAGCGTCACCGTAAGAAACAGAACCGAGGGGGGAGCTTCGGTTACGTTGCATCTGCCGCTGGCTGCTCTGTCTCCGCGAGGGCACAATGCCGACTAAACGCACGCTGCTGATCGTCGAGGACGACATCGCCTTTGCCAACGCACTGCGCCGGTCTTTCGAACGGCGTGATTACGAAACGCATAGCTGCCGGAGCGTCGACGGCGTGCAGGCGCTGATCGGCACCGTTGCCTTCCAATATGCCGTCGTCGATCTCAAGCTTGCCAGCGGCTCGGGCCTTGAGTGCGTCAGGGCGCTGCACGAACACGATCCTGAAATGCGGATCGTCGTATTGACCGGCTTTGCCAGCATCGCCACCGCTGTCGAGGCGATCAAGCTCGGCGCCTGCCAGTATCTCGCCAAGCCCGCCAATACAGATGACATTGAAGCGGCTTTCGGCCAGGTCGAGGGCAATGCTTCGGTGCCGCTCGCCGAGCGGCCAACCTCGATAAAGAACCTCGAATGGGAGCGCATCCACGAGACGCTGGTGGAAGCCGACTTCAACATTTCCGAGACGGCACGACGGCTCGGCATGCACCGCCGGACGCTGGCGCGGAAGCTGGAGAAGAGGCGTGTGAAGTAGGCACGATCCACCGGGCATGGCACATCGTGGCGATGCCGATGATAAGATTGATGCCGGCAACAATCGTTGCATTCGAACGATGTCCTCCAAAGGAAAAAATTGGCAGGGCAGGGATTAAAATCCCCACATGCTCCGTAAACAGGACATGAAACCGCCGATGCCACGCTTTGACATCATAGGACAGCTCGGTTCGCTGCGCCGCTATGCGCGCTCGCTGACGCGCGACAGCACCGACGCCGAGGACCTTGTCCATGACGCGCTGGTGCGCGCTTATGAGCGGCGCAGCACCTTCCGCTCCGGCGGAAACCTGCGCGCGTGGCTGCTGTCGATCGTCCACAACACCTTCATCGACAGGATGCGGGCCCGCAAGTCCGAGGCGTCGCGCGTCGAACAGGCTGGATACCTGGCCGACGGCAGCACGCCGGCACCACAGGAACATTCGGTGCGCCTGGCGCAGGTGCGCCAGGCTTTTTTCAGCCTGCCCGAAGAACAGCGTTCAGCGCTGCACCTCGTCGCCATCGAAGGCCTCTCCTACCAGCAGGCCGCCGACGCCAGCGGCGTGCCGCTCGGCACGCTGATGTCGCGCATCGGCAGGGCGCGCGCCGCACTGCGCGAGATGGAGGAGCCGGCGAAGGCAAAAAACCACCTCAGGATCGTTGGAGGCCCTTCATGACCGCAACTGTCGATCCCGTGACGGATATCGACCTCGACGCCTATGTCGACGACCAGATCGACGTCACCCGCCGCATCGAGGTGGAGGCATTCTTGTCCGCTCGCCCGGAGGCGGCGGCGCGCGTGATGTCGGATCTCAGGACCCGCGATGAACTGCGCGTGGCGCTTGCCGGCTCCAAAGGCATGGCACGGCCCGCGACCGCCGATGCCGCGCGGCGGCTGGAGAGGGGGCTTGCCCGCGGCCGCATCTTCGGTGTGCTGCAGCGCGCCGCGGTGGTTGCTGTCTTCGTCGCCGCCGGGTGGCTGGCGAACGGTATCATCGGGCCGATGTCGGTGACCAAGGTCGTCGCCTCGCCGCAGCCGCCCGCCTATGTCGACGACGCAGTGCGGGCCCACAGGACCACGCTGGTGCGCGAGAGCATGCCGTCGCAGCCCGAGGCGCCCAATTACAACACCGGCGAGATTCGCGCCGCGACCGCCATCGTCATGCCGTCGCTGCCCAAGGACTGGAAGGTCCGCGACGTGCAGATCTATCCGTCCCGCTTTGGTCCGAGCGTCGAGATGGCGGTCGAGACGAAAGACATGGGGCTGGTGTCGCTGTTTGCGATCCGGCCTGGAACCTTCGACGTCGTCAAGCCGACGATCGCGCCCTCGGGCGACATCTCATCGGCCTATTTCCAGATCGGCGATGTGGCTTATGCGGTGGTCGGACGAAGCGAGGTCCACGACCTCGACCGCGCCGCAGAGACGCTCGCCAAGACGCTCTACTGATCGATCCACAAAGGAGAACGCAAATGAACACCCCCAATCTGGGATATCGCGTCGGCGCCGGCGCCCAAACCGGAGCCGTCTTCGACGAGGGCCTGCGCCAGCATATGCTGCGCGTCTACAACTACATGGGTGTCGGCCTGGTGGTCACCGGCCTCGTCGCCTTCATGATCTCATCGACGCCGGCGCTCTACGTGCCGATCTTCTCCAGCCCGCTGAAATGGGTGGTGATGCTGGCACCGCTCGCCTTCGTCATGCTGTTCTCGTTCAAGATGCAGACCATGTCCGCGGCGAATGCCCAGGCGATGTTCTGGGCCTTCTGCGCGGTCATGGGCCTCTCGCTCGCCTCCGTGTTCCTGGTGTTCACCGGAACCAGCATCGCGCGCACCTTCTTCATCGCAGCCACCATGTTCGGCGCCACCAGCTTGTACGGCTACACGACAAAGCGCGACCTGACCCAGTTCTCGTCGTTCCTGATCATGGGCCTGATCGGCGTGGTGATCGCCAGCATCGTCAACATCTTCCTCGGCTCGACCGCGCTGCAGTTCGCCATCTCGGTGATCGGCATCGCCGTGTTCATCGGCCTGACCGCCTGGGACACGCAGACGATCAAGGAACAGTATGCCGAGAATTTCGACGCGGAATCGCGCCAGAAACTTGCCGTCTTCGGCGCCTTCTCGCTCTATCTGAACTTCATCAACATCTTCCAGCTGCTGCTGAATTTCACCGGCGAACGCGAATAACGACTATCCGCTGTGGGCAAGAGCGAGGATTATTGCTCTTGATGCGGAGAGGTGGCCGGAGGGAGATCCTCCGGCCACAATTCGTTCCTGCAGAACCAGGCTGCACCTTGAGTCCCGAAGCGCTTTTGCTAGTCTGCCCACCGCGCCGGCCTTCAACAACGACCCGCGAGGAAATGTGGCACAGGACAGCCAAACGCTTCATGGCGACGGTATCTCGGCGACCATCGTTGCGCAGGGCGCCGAACTGATTTCGCTGCAAGATGCGCACGGATTCGAATTCCTGTGGCAGGCGGGGCCGGAATGGCGGCGTCACTCGCCGGTGCTGTTCCCGATCGTAGGGCGGCTGGCGGGCGATCATCTGCGCCATCGCGGCCGGACCTATCCAATGACGCAGCACGGGTTCGCGCGCGACAAGCCGTTTGCCTGGGCGCGGAAGGGGCCGCGATCCTGCACGCTGGTGCTCACCGACGATGTCGACACCCGGGCGCGCTATCCGTTCGCCTTTCGGCTTGAAGTGACCTACACGCTGGTCCGCCAGCAGCTTGATGTGACTTTCGACATCACCAACACTGGTGATGAGCTCCTGCCGGCATCGATCGGGGCGCACCCGGCATTCAATTGGCCCTTGCAGCCGGATCAGGCCAAGACGGACTACCGGCTGATCTTTGCCGATGATGAACCCGCGCCGATCCGCCGCCTTAAGGACGGATTGCTGCTGAAAACGCCGCAGCCGACGCCTGTCGAAGGCAACATACTCCCGCTCTCCGAGCGGTTGTTCGACGAGGACGCGGTGATCATAGACCAGCCCGCCAGCTCCAGCGTGCGTTATGCCGCCGAGCGTGGCCCGGCGATCGAGATGTCCTGGCAAGGGGTTCGGGAGTTGGGCGTCTGGTCAAAGCCGGGCGGCGCGCCGTTCCTGTGCATCGAACCCTGGCACGGCTTTGCAAGCCCGGTGGATTTCGATGGTGATTTTGTCGACAAACCAGGCCTGATGCTGATCGCGCCGGGTGCAAGTCGCGTGATGAGCTATCGGGTACGTCTGCTGCCAATAGCCAATTGGAGTGCGCTCAGTGAATTCTGAAACGATCGAGATCTACCATCCACGTGGTGTTTCAAATTGGGCCAATGGGACATTGGTGGTCTCAAGCTCAAAGTCTATGGTCTCGTCGCAGACAACAAAAAGATCGACGAACCCATGGCGACTCTGGCGCAGTCATTCGTGCGACAGGAGGTTCTGCCGCGTGTGGCGGACGAGGGTGACGAGAATGGCATGGGCTTTGTGATCATTCATCCTGGTGATCTCGGTGTGTCCATCTTAGCTCACTGGTGGATCCAGGGTTCGGTGCTTTGTCAGCACATCTATCGGAAGCTGTATTCCGCAACCGAACCGATGGACACGGTTAAGAGACCTGTTATTGCCTGTGTTTGGGAATTGGCTCTGATGAATGCCGAGCAGGAAGCTTGGCGAAAAACGATGATGAAAGGCGAGCCCAATCCATTGGGATACATGGGCGCTTGGGCTGACTTCGAAGCTGCATAGAGGCTGCTCATGATCGACTATTGCGTGGTCGCCCAGATCGTCGGTGCCCAATGAAGCTGTACTTCAGCCGCAATCCCAACCCTCGATTGGCGGTCGCGGTCGCACGCTATCTCGAAACGAAACTGGACTTCGAATTCGCCTCGCCATTCGCTGCCGGGCAAATGGAGAAATTTCGCCGGTTAAATCCCAACCTCTCACTGCCCATCCTTGTGGATGATGAGGGAAAGAGCCTCTGGGAGGCAGACGCCATAGCCTGCAGGCTGTCGCGCCACGCGCATTCGGATTTCTGGCGCACCGGCGATGACGAACCCGAGATGATCCGGTGGCTCAGCTGGGGCAAGGAGCACTTCGCACTCGCTTGCGACACGGTGCATTTCGAACGTGGGACGAAACAGCGGTACGGCATCGGCCCGATCGATCAGAAGCGGGTGGAGGAGGGCCTGAACCAATTCCATACGGCTGCGGCAATACTCGACGCCGTGCTTGCCGAGCGGCAGTGGCTGGTCGGCAATTCGGTTTCCTATGCCGATTTTCGAATGGCGACCTTCCTACCGTTCAACGACGCCGCCAGACTGCCGCTCGACGATTATCCCTCTGTCAGCCGCTGGTACCGTCGACTTGAAGACATCGACGCCTGGCGTGACCCTTTCAAAGGGATGGATGCACCCGAATTGCCGCCGGTGCCGCAAATGGCCGTCGCGGACCAGCGGTGAGAACGCGCGCGAAGAGCAGCGCAGCAGGCCGAACCTACCAAGGCGATGATGTGCGGGGGACCGGATGAACATCTATGTCCTGAGCGTGATCGAAGGACAGGAATGGGTCCTTCCTCGGCAGGCGGACGACTACCAGCTGTTTTCGACGCTCTGCGGCCGGAAGCAGACACAATGGCATCCGCCCAGGATGGAGATCCTGCGCGAACACGACGACGGTACGCTCCGGCAATATTCAGATTTTCCATGGCTTGGCGAGCATGTGCTCATCCTGCGAGCGAGGGCGTCGAAGTTGCTTCGGCCAACCCTCCAACCATACGGTGAATTCCTGCCGCTTCCTGCTGACGAGCCAATATCGCTCTTCAATGTCACCACCGTGATCGATGCGCTGGACGAGGAACGTTCAAAGATCGTTCGCTTTGACGATGGCGGCGTCATGGTGATCGAAAGCCTCGTCCTTCGAGCGGACGCAATCGGCGGTACCGAGATATTCAAGCTGCCCGAGCGTGCTGACGGGGTGCGAACATCCGATATTTATCTGCAGGAGACCATCGTACGCCGGATCGGGGAGCTTGGGCTCAAGGGCATTGCTTTCAACCTGGTCTGGAGCGACGAGCCGGTCGGACGAGGCAGGATCGAATACCCAGGTGTCAAAAAGGGCATTTCAACCGCAAGCTCGCTCACGCGCCTTTGGGCCGCTCTGCGGCGAAGAGCGGGATTTTGACATCAAACCTGCCGGACGACGGTGCCGACCACATTGACGAGAAGGCGCGCGGCGGTCAGCGCTGACAGGCCGTCAATATCGGCCGGAGGATAGAACTCGACAAGGTCGAATCCTGCGATCCTGGCCCGTTTGCCGAGGCCGGCGATCAGGTCGATTACCTGCGTGTAGGTGAGGCCGCCGGGTGTACGCGCCGCCACGCCCGGCATGATGCTTGGATCAAGGCTGTCGCAGTCGAGGGTGACGACGACCCGCGCGGCTTCCGGAATATGCCGTAGCGCGGCCTCGACGCCCTGGGCATGAACCTCGCGGGCGGTCACGAAGCGGCTGCCATAGCGCCGGGCTGCTTCGATTTCGGCGATGCGCGCGCTGCCGACGCTGCGCAGACCGATCTGCACCATGCCGGCGACATGCGGCATCTCGCTCGCCCTGCGCATCGGGCTCGAATAGCCGTGGCGTTCGCCATGAACCTCGTCGCGCCAGTCTATATGGGCGTCGATCTGCAGGACCCAGACCGGCCCGTGCTCTGCAAAGCCGGCGAGGAAGGGAATGGTCATGGAACAGTCGCCGCCGATCAGGATCGGCACAGCCGGCAACGTCAGGATCTCGCGCGTTTTTGCCTCGATCCTCGCCCGGTTGCCGGCATTGTCATGCATGGTGGTCAAGATATCGCCGGCGTCGACGCAAGAGTCCGGCTTGCCGTCGAACAGCGGGCCGCCAAGATCGAAATCCCAGTGCTCGACGAACGCGGCATCGTCCTGGCTGGCAGCACGGATGGCATTGGCGGCCAAGGCATAGCCGCTGCTGTCCTTGCCGGGATAGGTGCTGCCGTGACCGGCCCCGAAGATCACCGCACGAGGCACGCGGCTATCTGCAAGACGGTCGGGAAAGCCGAGAAAGGGAGGCGAGGGGGGCATGCCTTGATGGTCCTGATAATGGCTTGGCGCACGCCGATCAGGGTGCGGTTAGATCAAGCGCCTCGGCTTCAGCTTTGTACCCGATTGGGTAAGCCCAATAAACTCTAAAACGATCGAGATCGAGCACCCACGGGGTGTTTCAAATTTGGGCCAATGGGACATTGGCGGCGGCATGGGCCGATTCTGAGGCGACATAGAGACTTGCGCGCCGGCGATGACGTTGGGCCGGGCTTGGATCGGCAGGCGCGATCCCGAAATTTCCAGTACGTGACGAGAATGAGCCTTTGGCTGGCCGCCCGGTAGCGGAACCAGGCGGGGTTCACGTTGTTACCACAGCGGGCGACTGCCGGTTGCCGGATTCGGAGTCATCGTTTCATGACCAATGGCCCATTGCCTGAAAACGTTCTGGTCTCGCTTCCCATGATTGACGCAAAGGCGGCGCCGACGCTCAAAAATGCCGAGGCGGAGGTATTTTATACCGAAGCAATCCGCGAGCTTACCGCCACCGACATTCCCTTTCTGGTCGCCGGGACCTACGCGGTAAGCGCCTATACGGGTGTCACCCGCCAGACCAAGGACCTCGATATCTTCTGCAAGGCAGGCGACTACGCGCGGATCCTCGCCCATTTCAAGCAGCTTGGATATGCCGTCGAAATCGAGGACGACAGGTGGCTCGGCAAGGTGTTCAAGGGCACGCATTTCTTCGACGTCATCTTCGGCTCGGCCAACGGCACGGTGCCTGTTGGCGACCTGTGGCTGGAACACGCCCGCCAAACCGAGCTGTTGGGCAGCAGGGTGCGGATCATCGGCCCGACCGAACTCATCTGGTCCAAATGCTTTATCCAGGACAGAGGGCGACACGACGGCGCCGATATCGCTCATACGATTCTCAAGGCGGGCGATCAGATCGATTGGCACCGGCTGCTTTCTTATCTGGAGGTTCATTGGGAGGTTCTGTTGATGCAGCTTATCAATTTCAGATGGATCTATCCGAGCGAGCGGGATCATATCCCGGCGTGGTTGCTCGATGAATTGCTCGACCGCCTCGCCAAGCAACGGCAATTGCCGTCTCCAAGGATGAAGATCTGCCGTGGGCGGCTGCTTTCGCAAACCGACTACGAGATCGACGTCAAGGAATGGGGCTTCGCCGGCGTCGGTGGTGTGGGAGAATTCCGTGATGGCTGATCCCGTCAAGAGCAGCGCGCCCAAGGACGGCGCACGCGCGCTCAAAGTTGCCGCGGTCGGGGATCTCCATGTGCGGGAAGATGCACAAAACTCGTATCGAGACCTCTTCGGCGAGATATCGAGCGAAGCGGACATTCTCGTTCTCACGGGAGATCTGACCAATCTCGGCAAGCCTCGTGAAGCGGAGATGCTGGCCGAGGATCTGCGCAACTGCTCGATCCCGGTTGTGGCGGTGCTCGGCAACCATGACTACGAGTCCGGTGCGGTGGAAGACGTCACGAAGATCCTGCGGCAGGCGCATGTTCACCTCCTCGACGGGCAGACAGTCGAAATCGAGGAGGTCGGTTTTGTCGGCGTGAAGGGATTCATAGGCGGCTTCGGGTCACGCATGCTCGGCTCATTCGGGGAACCGGCGATCAAGACGATGGTCGCGGAAAGCGTGAACGAGGCAATGCGACTTGAAAATGCGATGCGCCAGGTGCGGGCCAAGCGCACGCTGGTGATCCTTCACTACGCGCCGATTGCCGACACCGTCGCGGGAGAACCGCTGGAAATATTTCCGTTTCTGGGCTCTTCACGTCTGGCCGAAACGATCGATCGATTCCAGGTCAGTGCTGTCGTGCACGGTCATGCACATCGCGGTTCTTACGAAGGCCAAACGCCTGGCGGAGCCAAGGTCTACAACGTCGCCATGCATGTGGCCAAGCCTGGCGGCCGCCCCTACGCCTTGCTGGAAATCTGATGCCAACGGCTTGCGCCGTCGATGCCCATTGGCCTGGACTCAGTTGGTGGCGTTGATCGACCTCGCCAACTCTTCCAGCTTGCGGGGATCGTTGCCGTGACGGCGCACCAGTTCGCGTGCCTGCCTTGACGGCAAATCGGTCGTGGCGGCCAGCTGTCGCACCTGCTGATCGTCGATGGTGACTTGCGGCAGTGTATGGTCGATATCTCCTGACTTGTCCTTCATCACGCTTCTCCTTGGTCGATTTCGACGACAACGGCTCGAAAATCCGACCGGTTCCGAACGATCTGCAACTTTTGCGCCGGCATCCGTGGGCGGACCAACGTGCGCCTGCCTTGAGGGCGCAACGATCTCGATGGGCTGGATTCTGCCAGGAACCATGCCACGGCGGACGAGTTGTTCCGACTGAACGGAGACAGTTAGATGCCACAGCCAAGACAGCCAGACCCAAATCGCGATATGCCCGTGCCGCCTCCAACATGGAAGCCGGAGCCGATCGAGGAACCCGAACCGGAAACGCTTCCGGACGAGACTCCGCTGCCCAACCCCGACGAGAATGAAGAGCCTCCCGTCCACGCATGAGACGGGAGTTTCTGCATCGCGGGGCAAGCGCGCAACCTCCCGAGGACTAACGATCTATCTCGCCAAACACGATGTCGAGCGACCCGATGATCGCGGCAACGTCGGCGATCATGTGCCCTCGAGACAGGAAATCCATCGCCTGCAGATGGGCGAAAGATGGCGCACGTATTTTGCACCGGTAAGGGACGTTGCCCCCGTCAGAAACCAGATAAACGCCGAATTCTCCCTTTGGCGCTTCAACCGCGGCGTAGACTTCTCCCGCCGGCACGCGATGCCCCTCGGTATAAAGTTTGAAATGCTGGATGGTCGCTTCCATAGAGCGTTTCATCGTGGCGCGCCGCGGCGGCGTGATCTTCTGGTTCGGAATCGCGACCGGCCCCTGGCCTTCGGGTGACCGCAGTTTTTCCAGGCATTGCTTCATGATCCGCACCGACTGGCGCATCTCCTCCATACGGACGAGATAACGGTCATAGCAGTCTCCGTTCTTGCCGACGGGGATGTCGAAATCCATGTCAGGGTAACATTCGTATGGCTGTGCCTTGCGCAAATCCCATGCCGCGCCCGATCCGCGTACCATCACGCCGGAAAACCCCCAGCGCCAGGCATCATCCAGCCCGATCACACCAACATCGACATTGCGCTGCTTGAAGATGCGGCTGCCGGTGAGCAGATCGTCGAGGTTGTCACAGACTTTGAGGAACGGATCGCAGAAAGCCCAGATGTCGTCGAGAAGCTTCGCAGGCAAATCCTGGTGCACGCCGCCGATTCTGAAGTAATTCGCATGCATGCGAGCGCCGGAGGCGCGCTCGTAAAAGACCATCAGCTTCTCGCGCTCCGCAAATCCCCAAAGCGGCGGCGTCAGGGCGCCGATATCCATGGCCTGGGTCGTGACATTGAGGAGATGCGACAGAAGCCGGCCAATTTCGCAAAAAAGAACACGGACAAGCTGCCCACGCTTTGGAACTGTTATGTCGAGCAGTTTTTCGGCGGCGAGGCAGAACGCATGCTCCTGGTTCATCGGCGCGACATAGTCGAGCCGATCGAAATAGGGCAGCGCTTGCAAATAGTTCTTGTGCTCTATGAGTTTTTCGGTGCCTCGATGGAGCAAGCCAATATGCGGATCGGCACGCTCGACGATCTCGCCGTCCAGTTCGAGCACCAACCGAAGAACACCATGGGCGGAGGGGTGCTGTGGCCCGAAATTGATGGTGAAGTTGCGAACGGCGGCTTCGACCATTGCTGCTCTCCGCGACTGCATTTCGCCGATTCAGTGATGCGTATGGTTCGATGCCTCAAGTCGTCGTCTGAATGATCAGCGTCAGCGTGCCATCGCCATCTATGTTTGCAGCGACAACCTGCGAGGAATTGAGCCCATTCGCTCTCAAAGCCGACGTCGCCTGAGGTGAGGCATCGACGGAGCTTTGCAGGCGAAGCAAATCTTCGGCGCTGGTCTGGTTAATCACGGCATCGGCCTGCGCCTTGATTTCGTCCGGCAAATCCTCGACGGCGACAATGGCGACGCCGGTGAAATTCAAACCGGCAGAGCCTGGATCGGGCGGCGCCAGCTCCGGCTGCGCTTCGCCCTGCGGTGGCGTCACCTGGGGAAGCTGCGGTCCGATAGTTTGGGCGTAGACGGGCTGAATGGTGACCGCCCCGGAAAGCGCGACAGCTATCGTCAACATGCGCATGGTCGCTCCTTGCATTCTTCGAGGGAGATTTTGAAGAAACCCCAATGCTGAGCGATGGTTCCGCAAGGCCGGTCCCACCGGGCGATTTCGCCCCAACTCACCCCAGAGAGACGCCGAAAACCCTGGCCAAGGCGTTCGTCACACGGCTGTCTCCAACCGGTTGGGCAGCTCCGTACGGATTCGTACCATCGATTGATCTGCACCTTGGACAGGATCAAAATGAAGCTGAGGTGACCATGGGAGGGAGCCGCATGAGCATCGCCAGATGGGCAATAAGACCTGTCGGTACCGCCAAGGCGTTTCTGGCAGAAGAGCTTCGAAGTGCGCGATACGGCGACATCGTTTCGGTCAAAGCGGCGATAGAGGCCGCTCGCAGGGACGCGCCTTATTTGCAGGATACAGATGATGAATTGATGGAGACGATCGTCGAGCTGGCACGGGAACTGGGTCTGGCCGTCCTTTTTGACTCTCGCGATTGACCGATGAGCCATGGTCGATGCGATTTGGTACGAAATCGACAATTGGCTCATGGTCGAAAATGCGCAATCATTGGGAAATGGGACGACGGCTGGACGACAAACTCGATTGCAAGGCTTGTGGGACCATCCAAATGGACATTCCCGACGACGCCAACGAGTCGACGCCAATTCATTGCAGCAATTGCGGCGCCTTTCTCGGCGAATGGGGTGAATTGCAGGATGATTTCTACCGCCAGGCTCGCGGTACCGAAGCATTCGACTTGCGCAACGGAACCATTATCAAGAAGTAGCGCGCAACAATGCGCCCCCGGATGACACAGGTAAATCCACAGGGGGGTGGCAGATCTAACCGACGTCGATCACGACCATCAGCCCGCCGCCGCCCTTTTCCTCGACATTGTTGTTCGTCGTGTGATGCGGGATGTGGCAATGGATGAGCCACTTGCCGGGACGCCGTGCCTTCCAGACGACGTCATAGCGCTGTCCTGGCCCGACATTGATCGTATCGGCCAGAAAGCGCGCCGAGGGAGGAAGCGTCTCACCGTCACGAGCGACGACCTCGAAGGGTCCGCCATGGATATGCATGGGATGGACGAAGCCATTATTGGTGCCGATGAAACGCACCTTCAGCGTCTCGCCCACCTTCATGGGGATGGCGTCGGTTGCGGGATAGGCCTTGCCGTTGATGGTGAAGAAGTTCGGCGTACCGCCTTCCATCGGCATCGAAGGGTAGGTCAGTCCATCGCGCACCAGCCATTCCTGAAGTTCGATCACATAGTCGTGGTCAGCCTGAACCTCGTCGGCGGGATTGGCAGGGTCGATGATCAGCGCCCCATAGAGCCCCAGCGCCTGGGTACGGTCCGGCTTGGCATGCGGATGATAGAAATAGGTCCCGTGCTGGGTCGCGGTGAATTCGTAGGAATAGGATTGCCCAGGCTCGATCGGCGGCTGGGTGATCTCGGCGGGCCCATCCATCTGGTTCGGCAGGATCATGCCGTGCCAATGCACCGTGGTCTCCTCAGGCAGGTCATTGGTGACGTCGATGCGAACCTTATCGCCCTGGCGAATGTGGATGCGCGGACCGGGGATCTGGCCGTTGTAGGCATAGGCGTCGACCGCGACATTGGGCAGGATCTGCCAGCGGACCACTGAGGGCCTGAGGTCGAACACCTTGACGCCGTTCTCCAGGCGGAATGGCAGTTCCTGGTCGCCTTTGGCGGCAAGGCCATAGGATGCCGTGACGCGATGCGGATCGGTTGCAGCCATGTCACGCATGGCTTCCGCCGGCGTGTCGCGGCCCATGATCATGCCTTGCGGCATGATCGCCCCGCCGACGTCACGTGCCGAAAGCGTCAGGTTCAGCCAGTTCGCCGGTGCGGCCATGCCAATCGCCAGCGCCAGCACCGAGACCATGCCGAGGGCTGCTATCTGCGGCGTCGTGGCGTCCGTCTCCATCTGATGGCCGTTGCGTTTGGGTTTGTGGGATGTGTTGGCGTGGCCTTGTCGTCGATCATCGCCGGCGCGGGCATGATGCGTAGCGTGCTGTTGCTGGGCGGTCGGCTCTCGACTGCTCATTTCGGCCGCCTGCGGGCGCTGCGTCATCAACCCGTGCTTCAGTCCGCGGGCGACCAGCCAGACATTGGAGGGATAGGCAAGTGTGAAGCCGGCAATGACGCCGATCGACATCACGCCCCAGAACAAGAGCTCGGTCGGCTCCATCGCGCGCATGTCGCGCCCCATCATCAGGAAGCTCATGACGGGCGCCATGCCGGCCATCATGAAATTCATCGAGATGAACTCGGGCAGGAAGCTCTTGCGCACATTCTCCCAGTAGGTGCCGCCCATCATCGATTTCATGAACAGCGACTGGAAGATGAACAGGCCGAAGGCGAAACCCGCCAGATATTCGACGATGAGGTCGAGCCACATCGGCAGGCCAAGCGTTGCCGTGATGACCGCCGCGAGAATGATGCCGGTCGCATCGCCGGCAACGCAGTGGATGGTCGAACCGACGCCCTGCTTCCACAGCGGCCTGGTGAAGTCTTCATGCTCGCCCGGTCGTGGCTCTTTGTCTGCAAGCACATAAAGCAGCAGCCCCAATGGACCCATATAGAGGGTCACCAGGATGAAACCCCATTTCATCACCACCGGTTCGGGATTGTTGCGGTATTGATCGAAGCCGACATAGAGCGTCGAGGCGGCGGCAAGAGCGAACCAGACAGCAAGGAAATAGTCGATTGGCTGGATGAACATGGATGCATCCCGTCGCGGATCAGCGGTTTGTCACAAGCAGCCCCCGCCGATGAACGCAGCACGTGTGTTTATGATCCCGTCGGCCCAATCCGGTTGTGTCGAATTCTCCAGCCTGGCGCTCTTGTCGAAGCATTACGGCGCGGTAATTCCCTTGAAGGCGTGGGCGCTTCGCTGCCTCAACAGGAGCTGGCCATGAAACATCAAACACTCGACCAACTGCATGCCGTCGCCAAGATTGAATCGTCGGCTGCATATTCCGCAATGACACGAAATCAGCGCATAGAGCGCTGGGCTGAACTGCTGGAGCGTAATCCCGAGCGATGCCTTGGCGCGTTTGCAGGCACCGAACATCTGCACCCCGAAGCACGTGCAATGATGCGGGGCGAGGGAACCGCAATTTCGGTTGCTTTCGAAGATCCAGTGCTGCGCGCATCGGGTTTGAAAGACGATACCTACGGCGAGGCAAAGCGCTTTTTCGAGCTGAACGACTGGCAGTTGCACGACATCGTCTGCGATTGCCACGTCGGCTCAACCATGAAAGCGCGCTGGGCTGCGACGCGAGTCCGCTCAGCCGTCAGCGGCAGGTTCTTTGCGTGGTTGCGGCAAAGGATAATGCGCTGACCCAGTTGGGGATCGTCGTCGCCCGCTGCGGCTTACGATCCCCTGTCTTGCCGATTGGATGTCTTGCCGATTGGATGTCTTGCCGATTGGATGTCTTCCGATCGGATATCTTGCGATGCGGATCAACGCTTGTCCTGGTATAGCCGGTCGGTCGCCCGGTCGCTTTCCCTTCGTTCGGCGGGCCCACGCCGGCGGCGTGCGATAACTGCATAGGCCAACAGCACGATCAGCAACAATGGGCCGCCGGCAACGACGACCAACCACATGATATCTCCAGACATGGCGGCATCTCCTTTCCCAGACAACCGGCAAGGAGGAGAACCGTTCCGCGCAGCAGCAGGGTAATGCCACCTCGGTCATCAACTTACGGATTGCGTTCGTAGGTTCCGATGAGTTCTGCCTGCTCGAGCGAGTGTTTCTGCGCCTCCCGCCAGATGCGCTCGACGCCTGCGCTGGCCGGAATGGCAAGGCTCGGCGTGTCGAGCGCGGCCAGCCGGAAATGGTAATGGTGGACGCCATGTCCGACCGGGGGTTCAGGGCCGTCGTAATAGGCGTTGCCAAAATCATTTGTTGCTTGCCTAAGGGCACCGGGACCTGGCTTGCCGCTTTCCGCCTCGGGAAGTTCCCTTGTCTCCGCGGAGATGTTGAATACCGCCCAATGACCAAACGTTCCGCTCGGCGCATCAGGATCCTGAACGACGAGAACGAGGCTTTTGGCGTCGTCCGGTACTCCAGACCATTTCAGCGGCGGCGATACGTTTTTGCCGTCTCGTGTATATCTTTCGGGAATTGGTCCGCCTTCGGCAAAGGCGGCGCTGCTGAGGGCAAGTGGCATGGTTCACTCCTTCCGGGAAAGTTGATCGCAGCGATGCCAACGGCATGCTATTTGTTGGTCCGCATCTTTTGTCTTGGATCGATCCCGCCAGCAGCGGTCGTGTCGTTCTCGACATCGCCTTCGACCGTGTTCTCGCCTTCAAGCTCGAACTCTTCGCCTTCCTTGATCGTTCCCTTGGAAGTCCCGATACCAGGATTGTTCGCCAAGTCGGCATCGCTCGGTTTTTTCCATTTCGGATGTTTGGTTCCGGTCATGAGAAAACTCCTTCGACGGGATTTCAGTTTAAAAATGCAAGCCAGATGGGCCGTTCCGGTTCCAGGGCTCTGCTTCATCGGCTCGCCGCGCGCGCCGGTTAGAGTCCGAATGGATAGGTGTCGGGAACGCCGGTTCTTGCATGCTCCGGGCCAAGCGGCGTCACTGCCGCGGTTTTGTCGAACCATAGGAACGCGTCGAACTGCTGGGGCAGGGAAGCGTCCGCATAGTGGCTGCCCAGCTCGGTTTCCGGCCGGTAGATTACCCCGATGAATCGCTCCAGCCTGCGTTCCAGCAGCCGCTCACGCAGCGTCTTGTCGCGCCCGAGGTCGAGCAGGAACCGCGATACGAGAGAATCGTGGCAAAGCCGTTCGTAGCTGTCGGCGTGCGACGCGCGAACCTGCTTCACCTCCATTTCGCCATCCCAGTCGCTTGCGGCCGCTACAGTGCCGGAGTGCGTGCCCATACCGATTAGCGCTGCCTCATCGCCGAAACGCTGCCGGCAGAGCTGACCGATGTTCAGTTCGTCCCTGACGACACCCATCTCGGTAAAGCGGGCATCGCCGATATGGGAATTGTGCGCCCACACCACCGCCTTGGAGTTGGGGCCGCCGGCGTCCAACAAATGTTCCAAGGTCTCGAACATGTGGGTGTCGCGCAGGTTCCAGGACTCCGCACCGCCATAGTACATGATCCGGTAGTAGTGTTCGGCGGACGCGATCAGCCGGGCATTCTGACTGGCGTCGAGAAAGTCGGTTCCGTCCTGTTTTGCATAATCGAGTTGTCTGGCGAGCAAGTCCCGGCATTGTTCCAGCACGGCTTTCTCGCATTTTTTATAGCCGGCGGTGAGCACCGCACGGCCGTAGGTAGACGGTTCGTGTTGCCAGGGCGTCAGGCAACCATACCGTTCGCGTGCGATCTTGGCTGCCTGGGGATCGACCCGGTCGAGATAGTCGAGGACCGCGCCTATGGACCCGCTCATATTGTAGATGTCCAGGCCGTAGAACCCTGCTTGCTCCGAAGGTTCTAGCTTCTCGTTGCGACGGCGCATCCAGTCGGAGAAGGCCGCGACATCGGTGTTGCGCCACATCCACGTCGGAAACCGCTGGAATGGCGCACCGGCGCCTGTTCGCGGCCGACGATGGCGAACGTAGCGGTCGATCGCCGCCGCATCGGGCCAGTCCGCCTCGACCGCGACGATGGTGAAGCCGTGCCGTTCGATAAGCCTGCGGGTGATCGCCGCGCGCGCCCTGTAGAACTCGGACGTGCCATGGCTTGCCTCGCCAAGCAGAACGACGCGCCGGTCGGCGAACCGATCGAACAATGCGCCGAAGGCCGGATCGTCGAAATCGGGCAGCGGTTCAGCCGCGGCCGCGATCATATCGGGCAGGCTGATTGGATGCGGATGTCGAAGTGGACGACCGACCTTGGTGACGGTGCCGTTTTCCGACCAACCCTGCTCGCCGATGAGAGGGACGAAGCGCACGCCGCCGAAATCCTCCTCGCTGTAGGTTGCGGCACCTGTCCGGGTGACTTTGAGCAGGCGTTGCAAATCGGGGTCGTTGCCGACCGGAATGACGAGCCTGCCGCCGACATCGAGTTGCTCCTGAAGGGCGAGCGGTGCGCCGGGACCGCTGGCTGTCACCACGATGGCATCGAACGGCGCCGCCTGCGGCCAGCCCTTGGTGCCATCGCCTGTCCGGACCTCGATGTTTCGATAGCCGAGTTTTTCAAACCGCCGTTTCGCCGTTTCTGCCAAACCGGGATGACGCTCTATGGTGTAGACCTGTTCGACGATCCGGCTCATCACCGCGGCGGCGTAACCCGAGCCGGTGCCGATTTCGAGCACGTGGTCACCCGGTTTGACGTCCGCCATTTCGATCATGAATGCGACGATATAGGGTTGCGATATGGTCTGGCCGTCGGCGATCGGCAGCGGCGTGTCTTCATAAGCAAATTCCTCGAAACCGGGTTCGACGAAGGCCTCGCGTGGAACTTCGCGCATCGCCTGCAGAATTTCACGGTCATGGATGCCACGCCGGCCGACGTGGATATTGACCATTCGATCACGGGCACGAGGAAGATCGAGCATCTTTTAGCTCCCTTTGGTGCAACGCTTCGAGGTTGTCCTTCGCGGTAGCTGCCTTGAACCTGGCCTTCGCGATTCCAGTTTCTAACCGCTGGAGGACTTCAAGGTTCCCGCCTATTTGCGGACAGAGCCGCTCGCTCCACCGGGATAGCGACCGGTCTCTTGGCCGCTCGGGTCGCGACACTGTCCCGGACGGCGGCAGTCGGGGGTTGCTCAAGCGCAAAGATGCCCCAGTTATCACCAGCGAACCGAAAGCTGGAGATGTCGATGAACGACAAGGCTGCCGCGACGCCGCAGGCTATCGGCCACGAACGGATCGACCTCATGGACCGTTACTGGCGCGCCGCGAATTACATCTCGGTCGGCCAGATCTATCTGCTCGACAATCCGCTGTTGCGCGAACCGTTGAAGGCCGAGCACGTCAAGCCTCGGTTGCTTGGCCATTGGGGCACGACGCCGGGCCTGAATTTTCTCTACCTGCATCTGAACCGCGTTATCCGCGAACGCGACCTCGATGTTCTGTTTATCTGCGGCCCGGGCCATGGCGGTCCCGCAATGGTCGCCAACACATGGCTCGAGGGCACCTATAGCGAGATCTATCCCGATATCGGGCAGGGCGAAGACGGCCTCAGGAAACTGTTCCGGCAGTTTTCCTTTCCCGGTGGCGTGCCAAGCCATGCCGCGCCCGAGACGCCAGGCTCCATCCATGAGGGCGGTGAACTGGGATATGCATTGGTTCATGCCTTCGGTGCGGCCTTTGACAATCCGGGTCTGGTGGTTGCCTGCGTCGTTGGTGACGGCGAAGCCGAGACCGGTCCGCTGGCGGCGGCATGGCATTCCAACAAGTTCCTGAACCCAGCGTCGGACGGCGCCGTCCTGCCGATCCTGCATCTCAACGGCTACAAGATCGCCAATCCGACGATCCTCGGCCGCATGGACGATCAGGAATTGCGAGACCTTTTCGCCGGCTATGGCTACGAACCGTTCTTCGTCGAAGGCCACGAGCCGCTTGCCATGCACCGGTCCATGGCCGCGACGCTCGACACGGTGCTCGATCGCATCCGTTCCATTCAGGAGCAGGCACGGGCTCCGGGATGGCATGGTCAACGCCCGAAATGGCCGATGATCGTGCTGCGCAGCCCCAAGGGATGGACCGGGCCGAAGGAGGTCGATGGCGAAAAAGTCGAGGGTTTCTGGCGCTCGCATCAAGTGCCGGTATCGAACGCTCGAGGGAATGAGGAGCACCGCAAGATCCTCGAAAACTGGATGCGAAGCTACGAGCCGGGAGAGCTGTTCGACGAAAGCGGGCACCTGTTGCCGGAGCTTGCGGCACTTGCCCCGACAGGGACAAGGCGCATGGGCGCAAGCCCGTACGCAAATGGCGGCCTGCTGAAGCGCGATCTGATGCTTCCAGATTGGAAAAGCCTGGCGCTGGAAGTGCCGCGTCCAGGTGGCGTCATTGCCGAGGCGACGCGGATTTGCGGAAGCTATCTTCGCGAGGTGTTCCGCCTCAATGCCGAGGCGCGAAACTTCCGCCTGATGGGGCCGGACGAGACATCCTCCAACCGCCTCGACGACGTGTTCGAGGTCACCGATCGGATCTGGATGGAGCGCATCGAACCCTATGACGTCCATCTTTCCCGTGATGGTCGCGTCATGGAAGTGCTGAGCGAGCATCTCTGCCAGGGCTGGCTTGAAGGCTATCTGCTCACCGGCCGCCATGGCCTGTTTTCATGCTATGAGGCCTTCATTCATATCGTCGATTCGATGGTCAACCAGCATGCCAAATGGCTGAAGACCTCCGGCGAGCTCGCTTGGCGCAAGCCGATCGCCTCGCTCAATTACCTTTTGACCTCGCATGTCTGGCGGCAGGATCACAATGGTTTCAGCCATCAGGATCCGGGCTTTGCCGATCTGGTCGCCAACAAGAAGGCCGACACGGTAAGGCTCTATTTCCCGCCGGACGCCAACACCCTGTTGTGGATCACCGATCATTGCCTGAGAACCTATAACCGCATCAATGTCATCACCGCCGGCAAGCAGCCGGGACCGCAATGGCTGTCCATTGAAGAAGCCGGAGCGCATTGCAAAGCTGGAGCGGGCATCTGGGAATGGGCCGGCACGGTTGCTCAGCACGAGGAGCCCGATGTGGTCATGGCCTGCGCCGGCGATGTGCCGACCCTGGAAACACTGGCCGCGACAGACATTCTGCGCTCCGCGATCCCCGACCTGAAAATCCGCGTCGTCAATGTTGTCGACCTGATGACATTGCAGTCGAACACGGAGCATCCGCACGGCCTGCCCGACGGGGACTTCGACGCGTTGTTCACGAAAACACGGCCCGTCATCTTCGCCTATCACGGCTATCCCTATCTCATTCATCGCCTGACATACCGCCGCGCCAACCATGACAACATGCATGTGCATGGCTTCCGCGAGGAGGGCACCACGACGACGCCATTCGACATGGTGGTGCTCAATGAACTCGACCGCTACCATCTCGCGCTCGCCGCCATCGAACGCGTGCCGGGACTGGCCGAAAGGGCCGAAGGGCTTGCCGGCGAACTCCACGGCAGGTTGGCGAAGCACAAGGCCTATGTGCGCGAGCACGGCGAAGACATGCCCGAAATCCAGAAATGGAGCTGGCCCGACAAAGCCGCGACAAAGGGGCGCCAATGATGCGTCGGTCGATCCTGGCGCTGAATGCCGGCTCGTCCAGCATCAAGTTCGCGCTTTACGATCTTGTCTCATCACGGGATATGCAACTCGTTTCACGCGGCACGCTGGACCTGGGCGACAAACCCACGCTGCGCGCAAAAGCGGCCGACGGAACGGTGCAGTGCGATCGGCCGCTCACCGCCGACAAGCGGCGTGACGCGGCCATAGGCGAGATGCTGAATTGGGTGCAGGGCGAAATTGGGGAAAGAAACCTGATCTGCGCCGGCCATCGCATCGTGCATGGCGGAAGCGAGTTCATCGAACCTGTCCGTCTGACCCCATACATCATCGACGCCATCGACAAACTTACGCCGCTTGCTCCGCTGCATCAGCCTCGCAGTCTCGCGCCCGTCCGTGCAATAGCCGCCTTGCAACCGGACCTGCCACAGGTTGGCTGTTTCGACACCGCTTTCCACCAGACGATCGATCCGCTCGTGCGGCGCTTTGCCCTTCCGCGCCAGTATGAAGAGCAAGGCTTGCGCCGCTACGGGTTCCACGGTCTCTCCTATGAATACATCGCCGGGCGGCTCAGCGAGATATCGCCAATTTTCGCGGCGAAACACACGATCGTCGCCCATCTCGGCAATGGGGCAAGTCTTTGCGCCCTGCACGGGGGCAAAAGCATCGATACCACGATGGGTTTTTCGGCCCTGGATGGCCTCGTCATGGGCACGCGGTGCGGCGCCATCGATCCCGGCGTGCTGTTGTATTTCCTGCTGGAAAGAGGCATCGCGGCGGAAGAACTGCAGGCGATGCTCTACGAGAAGTCGGGCCTGCTCGGCGTATCCGGTATTTCCGGCGACATGAGGACGCTCGAAGCGAGCAATGATCCTCGCGCCCAAGAGGCGATGGCGCTTTTCGCCTTTCGCGCCGCGAGAGAGGCCGCGGCGCTTGCAAACACGATGGGTGGCCTTGAATGCCTGGTGTTCACCGCCGGCATCGGCGAACGGTCCGCGACCATCCGCAAGGCCATATGCGAAAAATTGACCTGGCTTGGCGTGGTGCTTGAAGATCGCGCCAACAACACCCACGCCGAGATCCTCAGTCGTCCCGAGAGCAAGGTGGAAGTACGCGTGATTGCGACCGATGAGGAAAGTGTCGTTGCACGTCACAGCCGCACGGTGATGCAAGCCTGAACGCTCGCCTCGGCATCGGAAAATCGGCTGTCGGTTCGGCCCGATGAAAGCGCGGGCAAGGGTATCCCTGTACGAAAATTACCAAGCAAGCGGTCGGGGGAACCAACTGCCCATAGAAATATTGTGCGAGCAATCCCGGCTAACCCCGAGATCGTCGGCCGATGATCAGGCCGACAGCCTTACTTCAGGCATTGGCTGAGGAATCCATGTTTACGGACGACGTTGCGGTGAGGCGCCTGAAAATCCTGGTCGAGCAATATGTCGAGGCACGCAAGAAACGCCACGATGTGATCTCTACCGCCAAGGCCGGGACCGCAATTCGAGAGGTGATGCCAAGTTGCCCGCTTTCCGGAAAGGCCTTCGATGATCTGATAGCGGCCTGCGCCATCGAGCATGGCCTCGCTGTGCTCTTCGACAATCCGGGGACATCAGGCACTGAAGTCTGAGGCTGGCGCTTCCGATGCCACCATCGCGATGGGCAGGAGTTCAATCGGCATGTCCAGGTACTTTTTCGACCTTCGAGATGAGAGCGGAAGCTTGCAGGAGGATCCCGAGGGCCAGGAATTTTCTGATCTCGCGAGCGCTGAGGAAAACGCGATGGCGTCGGCGAAGGAAATCCTTGCCGAAGAGCTGCTGCATGGCAGGCCGCTGCGTACCGGATTGACCTTCGAGATTTTTGACGAGAACCGCAACCTGGTGCTGCGCTTTCCTTTTGCGCTCGCGGCCGAAAAGGCCGGGGCTCCCCCTTAATCCCGTATTGCCTGGCCGATCACCTGCAGGGTCCATACAGGTCGCCTCATGCGGGTCCTATCCTTCCGCCTTGAAGTTTCTGGCTTCCTTCTCGACCTTGGGGCTGTCCTTGCCATGCTTTTGCATGAGCTCCTTGGCCTGCTTGGGTGAGACGTCGGTGGTCTCTGCCAAGCGCAATGCCTTCTTGTCCTTGCTTTCGGTCTTCTGCTTCTTGGCCCTCATGGCTCTTGAACTCCCTTGAAGCCTTTTCCGATCGATCTTTGCCGGTGCGAACACCTGAGCATGTCCAGATGAACACTGTCGTTGCCTGGCTTGCTTCGACGACGAGACGTCAACGAGACGATGCCGGTCAGGTTCCGTGCATCGCCTGCTCATGTCCAAACTTGTCACGCCACGCGGCGGTACCGATGGCGGTCGCGGATGAACTCATTGAAGAAGCGGCCTTTTGAGGAAGCTTTGGTGAAAGCGGCATAAGTTGCCGGTGCAACATCCTCATATTCGTAGCGTCTGCCGCTCGGCACAAACCAGACCGACAGGATCCTGGTGGCGGGATCGTATTGCGCATTTCGGATCACGGTCGATGGCATGGTCGCACCCGACAGGTCTGCCCGAATAACCCGTTAGCGATCGTCAGGTTCCGCCGATATCCTGGCGTCACGCACCGCGACTACCGGTCGCGCGGGTTGCCGAACTTCGGGTCGCGCTTCCTTGAATATCGGTCGATGCGTGGCAGGCTGTCATCAAACTCGATCCACGGCAGCCTCAGGTCCCAATAGGCATGGGCTTGCGGCCGAAACCCTTCAGGGTTGTCAAAGAAGCCGATCGTCACATAGAACTCGTCCGGCAGGCCTTCGTCGCTATAGCCTATCGAGCTTCCACAGTCTGGGCAGAACGTGCGGGTGACGCCTGGCGTTTGGGAAAAGGCCTTCGGCGTCCCTCTAAGGAGCTGAAATTGCTTCGGCCGGTACCCAACCCAGATCGTCAGCGGACTTCCGATGGCCCGGCGGCAATCGTCGTCGTGATCGTAGCATATCCAGAAAGGCTCTCCGTCCAGGGCTGCGGCGATCCCTCCGCAGAAGCAGGCTCCGGTTTCGCGCCGCATCGTCTGTCCACCCTGTTGCGCCTAAGAGAGAGCGGCCGAGTGGCCGCTCCCGTTCAAGGTGAAGTCCTTGAAATCATGCATCGTGATGCTCGGGCATGCTCTTGAGCTGATCCTTGGTCCAGTTCGTCACCGCGTGAACGTCGCCGTCTTCATCGCGCATGAATTCCAACTGGCTTGCGGGAACGGCCACCGGCTTGGCGCCAATGCCGAGAAAGCCGCCGACATCGATGACGACCTGACTGGCGGCTCCTGAGCCGTGCACATGCGAAACGCTGCCGACTTTGTTGTCGTCTGCGTCGTAAATCGTGGCGTCTTCGAGAATGTCTGGTGTCAGTTCGGTGCTTGTGAGGCGTACGTGGTTGGTGTGATCCATCTTTCGAGACTCCTGTTGGGTGGAATATTTGAACCTCTCAGCCGAGCAATCGTTCCGAACAATTCCGGGGGCGACGGACGGACGACGCAAGGACGCTAGAAGCCTCAACTCAGCCTCCGTCCGAATTGACTCGCAAAGCTCCGTACGGAAGCGTACAAAAGGAAATCGTCAGCAGCACAGTTGGGGCGCTGACGCTTGGGAGTGACCATCGCTCTTGCCCATCACGAGGCATGGTGTTGCACGGCGAAGGAGCCCGAGCACCCCGGTCTGCCATTGGGCGCGATGACCGCGCTGGCGCGGGATACAGGCGCCACTGAACAACAGATACGCGAAATCATATCGCTCCTCGGGTTCGATCGCGCCTCTATCCTGCGGGAGGCTCGTTTGCTGGCGAAAGATAGTCAGCCAACAAGGCCTTCGAGTCTTCAGCAGTAACTGTCGGTTTCATACCAACGCGCCCGCCCGTCTAGTGCTGCGCGAGACGAAGTCTATGGTTCGTTACCGTCCGCTCGTTCGACGGGCGCGGCCGGCTAAGAGATCCCAGTGCTCTTGCCCAAGGGAAAAGAGTCTCGTGGATTACCAGACACTGCAAGCCAAGAGCGAATTGCTTCGCCGGATGAGCGCGGACGATTTCGCGCGGCTACGTCCGCATCTGGCGAGTGTTTTTCTTGAGTTGCGCGCGCCGCTGGAGACCGCGGGGCAGAAGATCGAAGCCGTCTATTTTCTGGAAAGCGGGCTGGCCTCGGTAGTGGCGAGGACTTCGCCTGCGACCGAAGCCGAAGTCGGAATCATCGGGTTCGAAGGAATGACCGGTTCGGCCCTGGTCATGGGGGACGACCAGGCCAACTTTGATTGTTACGTCCAGTCGACATGCGAGGCTCTCCGGATAGAGGCTGCCCCCTTCGTCGAAGCCCTGGAGGACAGCCCTACATTGCGGTCGTTCCTGTTGCGCTATGTCCAATATTTCCATGTTCAGACAAGCTATACGGCATCGATCAACGCGCGGCAGAGCCTGGAAGTTCGACTGGCAAGATGGCTTTTGATGTGCAGCGACCGCACTGTCGGCGACAGGCTTATGATAACCCATGAATTTCTGTCCATCATGCTTGGTGTGAGGCGTCCGGGGGTTACCGTCGGCCTCCAGATGATCGAAAGTTATGGTTATATCCGAGCGCGCCGCGGAGAGATTACGATCCGCGATCGAGACGGTCTCATGACGTTGGCGCGAGATTCTTACGGTCCACCCGAAACCCAGTACCGCCGGCTGATCGGAGATTTGGGCTCGAAGCATCCCGCGAGGCAGGAGCGGCCTCTCGTTTGAGCGCGCCGGGCCAACAGAGGCTTCTCCGCCACAGAGCCGCCAGCGGACATTTCGAGTGGCCGGCGCGATGATGCCGGTGAGACACCGTTGCCTAAACCCGCGCCGGCCACTGCGGCATGTTTTGGGGATGCCGCGTTGCCAATCTAGTTGCCGACAAGCAACTGGCAACGAAAGCTCACGGTTTGGTAAGAACCGTACGTACATGCACGCAAACTCCCTCGGTCGCGTTCAAGGCATGCTCGCGAAATCCTGAGTTGAATACAGTCCCTCGATAAAATCCGGATTGGCAGGCCCTGTCCGTCGTTGTGGTGACGTCCGCAGGGTGGGTGCAGATTGGCTGGCCAGGTTCCGATATTGCCAGGCGGGCTGGCCTTCACCATCTTAGCTGGGATGGCGACACCCAAATCGAAAACACTCGACTCCGGCTCATCCGGGCTTCAGCACGATCTCTTTGGTGCTGCCGACGACCTACCGGAAGGTTTCTTCTATCAGCCCGAGTTGATCACGGCGCAAGAAGAAACGGAACTCGCCCGGCATCTGGAAGGCCTGCCGTTCGAGGCGTTCGATTTCCATGGCCATCTGGCAAACCGGCGCGTCGTCGGTTTTGGCCTGCGTTACGACTACGACAGACGCCAGGTCGTCGAGGCGCCGCCGATCCCTGACTTCCTGCTGTCCCTGCGCGACAAGATCGCAGCGTTGGCAGGCCGGCCCGCCAACGCCTTCGCGCAAGTGTTGATCAACGAATACCGGCCCGGCGCCGGCATCGGCTGGCATCGAGACAAGCCTCATTTCGAAGACGTTGCGGGTGTTTCGTTGCTGGCGCCTTGCAGCTTCCGGCTCCGGCGGAAGAATGGCACCAAATGGGACCGCCGGACCATCGTCGTCGAACCAAGGTCGGCGTATCTCATGACCGGACCATCGCGCATGGAATGGGAGCACAGCATTCCGGCGGTTGACCTGCACCGCTACTCGATCACCTTGAGGACATTGCGCGCCAACTCCGCATGAGCATCGCGCGCCGAGCCGTTCTGTCGCATTGCCAGCGCCATCACGAGTTCTTGAACGCAAAACGGTTCCGGGAACCTCCCAACCACAAGTTGGTTTGGAGGACAGGTACAGCTTCAAAGGTGGAGAATGTCCATGGCCCGTGCCCGATCCGTGTTGGTGGCAGCCAGGCGTCCGTTCCATAAAACGCCGATGGCGGTCGCAAACGCATGTTTCGTCGGCACATTGCTGACCGACGTTGCCTATTGGAGAAGCGCTGAAATGATGTGGGCAGATTTTTCCGCCTGGCTGCTCCTTGCCGGCCTGGTTGTAGGCGTGCTCGCGGTCCTTGCAGCACTTGTCGATTTGTCTACCGGCCGAATTGCCCGTCAAGCCGGGCCTGCATGGCCATATCTCCTTGGCAGCCTCGTCGTGCTCGTCATATCGCTCTTCAACGCACTGGTGCACAGCCGTGATGCCTGGACCTCGGTCGTGCCGACGGGGCTCATCCTGTCCGCCGTCGCCGTGATCGTTATCCTCTTGCTGGGACTGCTGGGATGGAGCTCCGGTCGCACTCACGTGGAGGTGGTCGAATGAATGTCTCCGCCAGACATATCCGGCGTATCGCGAGCCTCGGTCTGCTGTTCGGATCGATTTTGGCGCTGCCCGCATGCAGCGATAACGAACCGGATCCCACCGATCAGGTCGGAGCAAACCCGACGCTGCCTGAACCTATTCAGTATCTGGTGCCGCCCATGCATGTCGCGTCGGTCGTCGGTTGGAAACAAGACGAGAAGCCGACCGTCGCCAAGGGTTTGCAAATCCGGGCCTTTGCCAAGGGCTTGAGGCATCCGCGCTCGCTTTACACATTGCCGAATGGTGACGTTCTGGTGGTCGAATCCGTGGCGCCGCCCGGTGCCGCGATCAAGCGGCCGAAAGACCTGATCATGGGCTGGATCGAGTCGATGGCGACCTCGGGCGGCGGCACCGAAGGAAGCAACCGTATCACCCTGCTGCGGGATACGAACGGCGATGGTCTGCCCGATGTCCAGGAGGTCTTCCTCGATCATCTCAATTCGCCCTTTGGCGTGGCCCTGGTCGGCAACGATCTCTACGTCGCTAACACCGACGCCATCGTGCGTTATCCCTACACGTCGGGCGACACCAAGATCACCGCGCCGGGCGCCGTGCTGACGCCATTGCCCGGCGGACCTATCGATCACCACTGGACAAAGTCTCTCGTGGCCAGCCCCGACGGGTCTCGGCTGTATGTCGGCATCGGATCCAACAGCAACATCACCGAGAACGGCATCCAGGCGGAAAAGGACCGGGCCGCCATCTGGGAAGTCGACAGGGCCACTGGCCGCTATCGTATTTTCGCGAGCGGCCTGCGCAATCCCAACGGGCTGAGTTGGGAGCCGCAGAGCGGCGCGCTGTGGGCTGTGATCAACGAGCGCGACGAGCTCGGTCCTAACCTGGTTCCCGACTACATGACCTCGGTCAAGGACGGCGCGTTCTATGGTTGGCCGTACAGCTACTATGGTCAGCATGTCGACCCGCGCGTGATGCCGCAGCGGCCGGACCTCGTCGCCAAGGCGATCCCTCCCGACTATGCCTTGAGTTCCCACGTCGCACCTCTGGGCTTGACGTTCTACACTGGAACCAACCTGCCGGAGCTCTATCGCAACGGCGCCTTTGTTGGCGAGCATGGTAGCTGGAACCGCAAGAGCTTCAACGGCTACAAGGTCGTTTTCGTGCCGTTCAAAGACGGTCATCCAGATGGCAAGCCGCAGGACGTCGTCACCGGTTTCCTCGGCAAGGACAACAAGGCGCACGGGCGGCCCGTCGGCGTTGCCGTCGACAAATCCGGCGCGCTGCTGATCGCCGACGATGTCGGGAACACGGTCTGGCGCGTAACTTCCACGAGCCAGTAGGCACCTGCATAACGCTGATCGCTTCACTATCTCGGTGCGAATTCCACTAGCGCCTTGACGAATTCTGCCGGTGCCTCGATCGGCAGGAATTCGCCGCAGTTGGCGATCATGTGACCTTGCAGGTTCTTTGCGCCAGACATCCTCAGACCTTCGAGGTAATCGTCGATCGATCCAAAATCCGCGTCGCCGCGGATATAGAGGATCGGAACTTCGATGCGCGCCGGGGCATTGGCCTCGGCATCCTGCTTGAACGCGCGATACCAATCAAAGCCGGCCTTAAGTGCCTCCGGCCTCGCATAGGCCTGCGTCAACGTCTCCCGCATTTCATTGGTCAATGCTTCGGGACGGCCGGCGAGCAGATCGAAGAAAAAATCGAAGTAGGCGCGTTGATGGCCCGTCACCAGCAACTCCGGTAACTCAGGCACCGCATGAAACGCAAAGTGCCAGATGCCCGGGTTTGCGACTACCTTCGTCCATGGATGAAGGCCGGGGATAACCGTATTCATCGGCACCGCGCCGACGATGCGACCGCCATGATGGCGAGCAGCAGCGAAGGCAATCATGCCGCCCACATCGAAGCCTGCGACGACGATGGATTTGGCCCCAAGCGCCTCGGCGGCTGAAATCACAATACCGGCAAGAACCTTCTTTTCCGCCGACGGCGGAGTGCCACGCGATTCACCGATCTCCGGAAGATCGAAAGCCAGCGTAAAGTACCGTGTGCCGAGTTCATCGATCACGCCATCATAGATTTTCCGGGAATGGGGCCAGCCGTGCAGAAGGATCAAGGCCGGTCGGCGCGGATCGCCGGCCGTGGAGACCGCCAGCTGCATATCGCCTGCTTCGAGGGTCTGGACGAGCATCGTCTATCCATTTTCGGGAACTCAGAAGAAAACGAAGAGCGAACGAATAGGTTGCCCCACCAGTTCAGTCTGCGTCGCTCGCCGCTGCCCGTTCTCCAACGTCTGTGCTCAAGGACCAGCCCGCTTTCTGAGCCGGCTCGACCGTCACCAAGTAGGAGGAGGGGGCCATCCACCGGCCCTGTTGGTCCGCCTGCGGAACAAGCATTTAACCCTGGCGTTAGAATGCCGGGCGATCCCGCAACGGGCGAATGGGCAGTCGCGAAGTCGTCGCGGCGGTTTGCAATTAGGACAATGCAGGGAGATTCACATGCCGCTTACGGCCTTCGCACTCAATTGCTCGCTCAAAGCTTCGAACGACAGGGAAAAATCCTCCACCGATCGGTTGCTCGCCGATGTCCTGGCGGCGTTGATGCAATACGATGTGAAGGGCGAGATCGTGCGTGCACTCAGCCACGATATCAAGCCCGGCGTGCTCTCCGACATGGGCGAGGGCGACGATTGGCCGAAACTCAGAAAGAAGATACTGGCGGCCGACATCTTCGTGCTCGGGCTTCCGATCTGGCTTGGCCAGCCCTCGAGTGTGGCCAAGCGCGTCCTGGAGCGGATGGATGCCTTTCTCGAGGAGACGGATGACAGAGGGCGAATGCCGGCAGCAGGAAAGGTGGCCCTGGTGGCCATCGTCGGTAATGAGGACGGTGCGCATCACTGCCACGCGGAATGCTTTCAGGCATTGAACGATGTCGGCTTCACCATCCCGGCCAATGGCGGGGTCTACTGGGTTGGCGAGGCGATGGAGGACGTCAATTATGTCGACCTGCCGGCAACTCCGGAAAAAGTCTCGGGTGCGATCGAAATGGCAGCCTCAAACGCCGCCCATCTCGCTGGATTGCTGAAAGACCGGGGCTACTCGGGCGTCTCGGGATGACCTTTGTTCGCCTAAACAACTTTGAGCGGCCAGACCTTGCAGCGTCGATGAGGTCTCAATCGGGAACAGGAAGGCTTGTAGCGAGTTCATATTCTCATCAGCCGGCGACCGCCGCTCCGTCTACACGGCGCGAAGCCGCAAACAGGAGAGCAAGTCATGGGTCTCGGCACAATTCTTATCATCATTCTGATTATCGCATTGCTTGGCGGCTTTAGTGGACTTGGCGGCGGGCCATTCTACGGCACCGGCTATTACGGGGGCGGCGGCCTCGGTCTTCTGCTGCTTATAGTCATAATCCTGGTTGTGCTCGGCCGTCTCTAGCCGAGTCCGCCATGCGGTGGCAGGATTGTATCACCTGCCGCTTGCGGTTCTCTCCGGAGTTGCTTTGAATCCATAGCAGTCCGGCAATGACGGTCCGCCCTCTGGAGGGCGGACCACTCGTCGGACATATCAGGTCAAAATCAGCACGATCTTGAACGTATCCGGATCAACGATGACGATCCGACCGTCCGCAAGCACGAAATACTCGTAGCTTTCGTAAGCGGGAACGATCTTGACGATACGAGCCGGCAGCCGATGCAGCCTGACCTTGTGCCGCGGAACTTCGACGCCGACGCTGATGTCAAAATTGACATTGGACACAGGCTCGACCTTCGTCTCCCGGATAATCTGAGTGACTTGGGTTTTCTGCTCCACCGTCACGTTGTTGATGGAACCGGTCGACGTCGTATCCTGTGTCGAGGCCTTGCCCTGGGCCTGCTGGTCGGTGGTGGTGCCGGCCTTGCCCTGAGCCTGCTCGTCGGTCTGCATCTTGGTCTTGCTCTGGGCCTGCTGGTCGGTGGTGGTGCCGGTCTTGCCCTGAGCCTGCTCGTCGGTCTGCATCTTGGTCTTGCCCTGAGCCTGCTCGTCGGTCTGCATCTTGGTCTTGCCCTGGGCCTGCTGGTCGGTGGTGGTGCCGGCCTTGCCCTGAGCCTGCTCGTCGGTCTGCATCTTGGTCTTGCCCTGGGCCTGCTGGTCGGTGGTGGTGCCGGCCTTGCCCTGAGCCTGCTCGTCAGTCTTCAGCTTGGCTTTGCCCTGGGCCTGCTGGTCGGTGGTGCTGGCCTTGCCCTGGGCCTGCTGGTCGGTGGTGGTGCCGGCCTTGCCCTGAGCCTGCTCGTCGGTCTTCAGCTTGGCTTTGCCCTGGGCCTGCTCGCCCATCTTGGAGCCGTTCTGGCAGTCAGCCTGCCCGGAAGCGCAGTTGGCGTCTGCGCCAGATTGGCTTTCGGTCTGTTGTGTCTGAGCCACCGCCGTTCCACAGCCGAGCCCGATGGCCAGCATGCTGGTAATGAGAACACGTTTCATGGGAAATCTCCCTGGGTAAGGTTCGTCCCTTCACTGGGTAGAACCAGCACCCAAAAAAAATGTTCCGAGATAGATGCGTGAGTGCTAAAAAACGACCCCGCTTGAGATCATACGATCGCGGGCGGAAGCCGCCGTTAAAGCGACCTTTTCAACCTTGGCGATTGCCCTAGCTGTCTCCTGAGAGGAGACCGACATGGCAATCTATAGTCTGAGAGTGGTCAGCTTCATTTTCGTTGCCCTGGCTTTCGCTCCGGCCGCCGCGCATTTCTTCGCTATGTTCAACAAGATGAAGCTCGACGGGCCAAACTATCTGGCTGCGCAGCGCGCCTATGATGGATGGAGCCTGTTCGGCATCGTGGTGCTGGGAGCATTGCTCTCCACGGCCGCCCTGGCGATCCTGCTCTATCGAGCGAGCGCATCTTTCGGCTTGGTTGTTGTCGCCTTTCTAAGCATCGGCGCCACGCAGTTTGCCTTCTGGACGCTGACCTATCCAATCAATCAGGCGACCCGGAACTGGACTGTCCTCCCTGAAAACTGGGAGCTGCTGCGGCGCCAATGGGAGTATTCGCATGCCATCGCCGCAGGCCTCAACGCCTTGGCGTTGCTGGTCCTTTTCATATCGGCGCTTCGCCCTGCGGTGCGTTGAACGACCACGTCGTCACCAGCACGGCCAGCGGGCAGGAACCACCATGAAGCGGAATCATTGAAACGCCAGATGTTCCAGCGCGGCAGGAAAAATGAAACGGTACTATTTTGATCTTCAAAACGGTGACGGCGCGGTACCCGACGATGACGGGCAGCTGTTCGAATCCCGGGAACAAGCCAGAGCGGAAGCAATTCGTATTTTGCAGGATGTCGCGCAAGACGAAATGCCCGACTGCGATTTCGTCAAGATAACCGTCAAGGTACGCGATGAGATCGGTGCGCAGATGTTTGAGGCGTCGCTTGTTCTGACCTCCGGATGGAGCGTTTGATGTCGCAGTGCTAGCGGCGATACCGCACCGGGATTTGCACGACATTCTCCGATCCAGGCAGATCAAAGGCCATGGCCAGCTGACGTACGGAGGCCATCTCCACGATCAGTTCTTCAATCGAAAGGTCCGGCAGGCCGGTCTTCACCCTCTGCCTCACCCTGGCCGCAAGTTCATGAACCCGCACCGGGACGAAAAGCGGGCTGTCGTCCAGCAGTTGCTGATTTCGATGACCACATCGGCGTCGATGTCTTTCGGCAATTCCCGCATGAGCGTCACCTCCAATCGAAGCAACAGCCCGCCATGTCGATGCGACGGGCGATCCGGCTTTGAGCGCCGGGCAGTGGGATCGGAGAGGGACGTGCTCGGCGCTGGCCGATAGCCTGATTCATAAAACTGCGAGCATAGGTGTGTCACGAAAAAACATCGGTACGAAATTTACCAAGCCGGTCATCCCATGCAATCCACAAGGGCCTTCCCGAAATCCGGCAGCGGCTGTTGCCGACAGAGGAGGAACAAAAAATATGGCCCGGAATTGAGACTGACGAATTGGAGGATCTAGCCATGGACAGCAGGGAAGAAAAGATCAAACGACGGGCCCATGAAATCTGGGAACAAGAGGGCCGGCCGGTAGGCCGCGAGCAGGAGCACTGGGATCGGGCCGTGCAGGAGATCGAAGCTGAGGGTTCGGAGACTGAACGTGGCCCGGTTCTGCCTGACCCGACAGTTGCGGCCGATTCCAATAGCTCGAAGCGTTGATCGGCAATCCCATGGCGTCTTGAGGACCCCGGTCGGGCAACCAAATTGGCGGAACCTCGTTTGCCGGGCATCAACCAGAGGAGGTTTCGATGAAGAGGTTCTTTTCATTCCTGGTCTTGGCCGCTGCCCTTGCGCTCGGCGCCTGCGACAACAACACCGAGCCGATGAAAGCCACCAGCAACAAGAACCCACACGTTGATCAGGCCGCCAGACCAGGCCCCACGACTGGCGGCGACCAGCCAGCTACGGTGCCTCAGAGCAAATGAACTCCGTCTCACATTGCGACACACCTCTGCTGCGCGTCGCCTATCTCGATGGTGGACCGCAGGACGGCGCCCCGGTTGTCCTGCTGCATGGCTGGCCCGACGACGCGACGACATACGCTCGTATTTCGCCGGTCCTTCATGAAGCTGGCTTCCGTACGTTTTCCCCTTGGTTGCGAGGCTTTGGGCCGACATCGTTCCTGTCGAAAGAAACCATGCGCTCGGGCGAGATTGCCGCGATGGCGCAGGATGTGCTGGATTTTGCAGATGCGCTTGGCATCAGCCGCTTTGCAGTTGTCGGACATGATTGGGGCGCTCGGATATCCTATCTGCTCGCGTCGGTTTTTCCGGACCGCATCAAGTGCTGCGCTGCGCTGTCCCTCGGCTGGCAACCAGGGAAACCAGCAACGCCGGCGCCCGAACAGGCGAAAGCATTTTGGTATCAATGGTTCATGGCGACCGCACGGGGCGCCGAGTTCGTACGAAAGAACGGCAAGGAATTCGCCAGGTATCAGTGGGACAGCTGGGGTCCATTAGGCTGGTTCGACGACGCCATTTTCGATGGCGTTGCGAGCTCGTTCGAAAACCCTGACTGGGCGGATGTGACGTTGCATTCCTATCGGGTCCGGTGGGAAGAGGCCGAGCCCGATCCGCGTTACGCCGAACTCGCCCGCCGGCAAGCAACGGTCAAGATCATCACCGTGCCGATCCTGACGCTTCACGGTGGTGACGACCGCGTTGTGTTTGCCCAGTCTTCAGAGGGGCTCGAAGGGCATTTCACCGCGTTCTACAGGCGGGTGGTGCTGGATGGCATCGGACACTTCCCGACGCGTGAGGCTTTTGATCAGGTTTCGCGAACGTTGGCTGCATTTCTCGATAGCCATGGCAAGCGCTGACGGAGGGGCGCCATCGACCCCATAGTAAAGACCGGAACCTGACGCATCGCCGCGCATTTCGTCTCCATGCATGACGAACCGAAATGCGGTCTCGCAATCAATCGGCAGCCAGGGAGAATTTGGATGCAAGCTTCAGGCGCAATCTCAAGACACCATGCTGGCCAGTTGGCCATAGAACCGTTTGCGGGCACGGTGACGGTACGATTTTCCGACGCCATAGTCGCTGCCACGGAACGGGCGAAAGTGCTTCAGGAAGAAGGACATGAGCCCGTGTTCTATATTCCTTTCGAAGACATCTATTTTGACCTTTTCGAAAAAACGAACACCACCAGCCGCTCCCCTTTGAAAGGTACCGCGAGCTACTGGCGCGTCCATGCCGTGGGCAGCTCGGCTGACGATTTCATGTGGGCATACGAGACGCCTGAAACCGCGGCGCGGGCCATTGCACGTCATGGTGCATTCGATCCGGAAAAGGCGCGCATCGATGTCGAGCCCGCGGAGGACAGAAGGCATACGCCCCACGTCACGGAGTAGATTGCCCGTTCTCACCGGCGCGAGCTGAAATTCAAGGCTGGTGCTAACCGCGTGGAAACTCTTCATCAAGGATGCGTAGTGCCTCCTCGTATCTGACGGTTGATGCCCCAGCCTGTCGTGCCTGCCAGATATTGTCCGCCAGATCCGCGCGCTTCACCGGCAGCGCCAATGGATTCGATGCCGCTCGTCGCACGAACGCGAAGTAATCCTCGCCGTCCCTGCGCGACATGGCGTCGACGGCCGACGCGATCGTCGGGCCAAAACCGGCCTCTTCCAACCTGGTCCGGTCCCAGCCTTCGCCCTTTTCCAGGACGTCATGGAGATAGGCGACGACCTTCTGATCCTTGGTTTCGACCGCGTCAACGACACGGCGACTGTGCTCGATATAAGGTCGCCCGGTCTTGTCGCGCTGTGCCTGGTGGACCTCTTCGGCAATCTTGGCCGCCCGGTAAAACATGCTCATCAGGCTTCCCCTTCAGACATGGTTTCACCATCGCTCCTCGGTGTCGTGGTGCGGCAGGTCCATTCCGCAGCAAACCCAGCCAAGTCGCTGCCTCGATCCATAATTGTAGCGCGGCTCCAGGCGAGCCGGATCGTCGAACGTTCCGACATGAAGCGCGATCTCTCCCGGCGATGCGTCATAGGCGAGGCTGAGCGGCGATCCGCAGGCGGAGCAGAACCCCCTGCAGGCAATCGGCGAAGACCTGCGATAGGTCGGCGTCGCATCGATCCAGGTCACGCTTTGGGAAGGCACCCAGGCCAGAACCGCGAACGCACTGCCGGTCGCTCGCCGGCACATATCACAATGGCAGTAATGCACTCTCGGTTCGCTTCCAACGCGGAAGCGGATCGTGCCGCAGAGACATCCTCCGCTCAGTTCCATTTTGGCGCCCCGGTTGACTTGCGGCTCCAACGCCTCTCGCGCGGTCTCATGCGAGCACCTCCATTCATCACAGCGGAAACGCCGGTCATTTGCGTCGGTTCCTGTTGGCTATCTCAGGAACCAGTGCTTGCGCGCGGCGTTGCGTGTCTTTGCTGGCAAAATGAGGAGTCAGGGAATGCTTGGCCGGTCGGAGACGCACTGATGTCGATGCCGGGGCTGGCATACGGTCCCTTGGGCGATCGATGCATGCATGTCTGCGTGGATATGCAGCGGCTGTTTGCCGAGCCGTCTCAATGGGCGACACCCTGGATCACCCGGGTTCTCCCGCAGATCGAGACGCTGGTCGAAAGACGCGCGCCGCAGACGGTCTTTACACGCTTCCTGCCAGCCAAGAAGCCGGGGCAGGGCGTCGGCACATGGAAGCGCTATTATGAGCGCTGGGCTTCACAGACGATCGAGACGATCGGGCCTGAAATGACCGAACTGTTGCCGTCTTTAGCCGGCTACTGCCCGCCAGCGGCGATCATCGACAAGCACATCTACTCGCCCTGGTTCGAAGGGCGCCTCAGAGCCTTCCTGGTGGAGCGCGGCATCGATACGCTCGTCATCACCGGTGGCGAAACGGATGTTTGCGTTCTGGCCACGGTGCTCGGAGCCATCGATTTCGGCTATCGCGTGGTTCTCGTCACGGACGCGCTATGCAGTTCTTCCGATGCAACCCACGACGCACTGCTGACCGTTTACCACCAACGTTTCGCGCAGCAGGTCGAGACGGTTGAGATGGAAACGGTTCTCTCGAACTGGACTTGACGTTCGCTAACTCGGCTCGGCGGAAAGTGTCCATGCTTCCTTGCGCGGTTTGGCTGCCTATCTGTTAAGAGAATAACGGACACCAGAACGGGTAGCAGACGTGACGCAACGATCGGGAAGTGCTGATCTTCCACTCCATGGCGGGCGCGTGCCAAAATGGCTCGGCGACCGCATGACGCGTCTTGGCGCCGTGATGTGCGAAGCGATCATTCATCACTATGGTCGAGACGAACTGCTGCGACGGCTGGCGCATCCGTTCTGGTTCCAGTCCTTTGGTGCTGTCATGGGCATGGATTGGCATTCGTCGGGGATCACGACCAGCGTCGTGGGCGCTTTGAAGCGTGGCCTCACGCCGCTTTCCGGCGAGCTCGGCATTCATGTCTGCGGTGGTCGCGGCGCGCATTCGCGAAAAACCCCGCATGAACTCGAAGCCATCGGCCAACGCGTCGGCTTTGACGGAGCGGGCCTGGCCACCGTCAGCCGTCTTGTCGCCAAGGTCGACAGCGCCGCAATCCAGGACGGTTTCGATCTTTACCTGCATGGTTTCATCGTCACCGATGACGGTCGCTGGGTCGTGGTGCAGCAAGGCATGAACGGTGACAGCAAGGTGGCGCGCCGCTACCATTGGCTCTCCGACGGGCTCAAGAGTTTTGTCGACCAGCCGCATGCCGCCATCGAGGGCATCAATCAAGGCGAGATCGTCAACCTGACCGACAGGCGCGCCGACGCGTCGCGCCAAGGGCAACTGAACCTTTTGCAGGAGCTCGGACCCGATCGCATCCTGGGCGAGCTTGCGGCATTGGAGCGTTGCGCGGAGCCGAGGCGCCGGCAGGAACCGGAGCAGCCGCTGCTGCCGCATTTGGTCATGCCGGCCCATCATGACGTTCGCGAAAGCGATGTCGTCATGCATCGTCTTCACGGCAATATCGCCGCCGCCGCAGACCGCGGGCCCACCGATTTCGCCGAGCTCCTTCTGGTCCCCGGCGTCGGCGCGCGCACGGTGCGCGCGCTGGCCCTCGTTGCCGAGGTGGTGCATGGCGCGCCTTGCCGCTTTTCCGATCCCGGCCGCTTCTCGCTGGCGCATGGCGGCAAGGACAGGCATCCATTTCCAGTGCCGCTGAAGGTCTATGATGAGACGATCGGGGTTCTGAAGTCGGCCGTCCAAAAGGCAAAGCTCGGTCGCGATGAGGAAATCGGTGCCTTGAGGCGGCTCGACGATCAGTCGCGGCAAGTCGAACGATACGCAACCGGCCCCAGCCTGAAGGAAATTGTCGCGGGAGAATTCGACCAGTCGCATCTGCTTGGCGGGCGCAGCGTGTTCGGGTGGGAAGCGGCCCCGGACACAGCACCTGCTGAGCGGAGCAAGAAGGCCTGAGAACGAGCTAGAGCGGCTGGAGATCAATCGTCCAGATCGATGAGCGCGACATCGAGATCCGGGCGCTTGCTGCGGCGCAGATGGCCGGGCGCTTCCACCAGGGTGATTTCGAGCGTTGGCCGAACGATGCCATCAAGCAGATGTCCACCCCGGGTGGTGCCATCGCTCAATCCCAGCACCGCATGGACGTGCAGGCTGGGCTTATCGTCATCGCCCAGTGCGACATCGCCGATCGCGCTCAGAACCTCGCACTGTTCGTCGATAGGGATTTTGCGGTAGGTCTTCGCGTCCGGATCAAACCAGCCCACGGTGGCTTTTTCGAAAGCCCCTATGGCGGTCAGGGACGCGCTGCCGATCTTCTGGTCGACCGCGAAGGCGGTCAGTGCCGCGAACGCTTCTTCGCCTGGGTCGAGCACCAGGACAAATGTCCTTTGTCCGCCGATCTCATTGACGAGCTGCGATTTCATCCCTGTCCTTCCATCGTTCGGCCCCATTGAGCGCCGCCGTCAGATCAATGGGCACGGTGTTCCGCATTGCGCTTGCGGGTCGCTGCAGCTTTCTTTGCCGATTCCGATCGGCTTGCGGCAGATCGTGATGCCGATGCCTTGCCGCCGCTTTTGCCGCCTTTGTGCGCCGCCGGATGGCCCGTGTGTTTGCCGCGGCCCGAACCGCCTTCCTTCTTGCCGCCGCCATCGTCCTTGTTGACGGTTGCCCATGCGCGCCGCTCTGCCTCCTTGTCGGAAACCCCGCGCTTCTCATAACCTTCGGCAATGTGGTCGGCTTTACGCTCCTGCTTGTCAGTGTACTTCGATTTGTCGCCTCGTGGCATGGCCAGCTCCTCCTGTTGAACAAGGGCTGAACGTCGACTCGACGCGGTGGTTCCAACAGAAGTTCGCGAAGCCGAGGCCGCATGGCGGGGCAGCGCCATACACCGCCGCGGCGCGAGCTAACGCTTTTCGGGCCGGGGAGAGCGCAGCAGCAAGGCGAGGGGAACGAGCAGTGCGGTCGCTACCGCGCAATACCGAAAGACATCGATATAGGCGAGCAATGAGGCCTGCCGCGCTATCAACTGTCCTATCCAGCCGACCGCCTGCTGTTTTGCGTCGATCATCGGCGAGCCTTGAGCCACGAAGTGCTCGGTCGCCTGACGCAGAACCTGCTGGTAGGCCGGTGACGACTGTGCCGTGTGGCCGACGAGGTTTGCCTGATGGATTTGCGCGTTCTGGGCTATCACTGTGTTGGACAGCGACACGCCGATGCTTCCGCCGATGTTGCGGGCAACGTTGATGAGTGCCGACGCCTGGTTCGTCTGCTGCGGAGCAAGACCGACGTAAGCCGCCGTCGAGATGGGGATGAACAGGAACGGCAGACCGATCATCAGGAAGATGCGCGCGAAGGCAAAGAAGCCGAAACTGACGTCCGGGGTGAGCGATGTCATATGCCAGAGCGCGACAGCGACGACGGACATGCCTGCCATGATCAGGTATTTGGGCTGGACGATGGCGCCGGCAAATCCGGAAACCGGCATAAGCATCAACATTGCGATGCCACCCGGCATCATCGACAGGCCCGACAGGGTCGCCGTATAGTTGAAGGCGGTCTGCTGCAGTTGCGGCATCAACTGGGTGGTGCTGAACAGCACGGCGCCCACCGCCATCATCACCAGGAACGATGTGCCGAACTGGCGGCTGAACAGCAGGCGGACGTCGACGATCGGATCGCGGTGACTGAACTCCCACGGGATCAGCAGCAGGAATGAGACCGCCGAAATCGCCGCGAAGGTCACGATGAAACCTGATGCGAACCAATCGTTGCGCTGGCCCTCATCGAGAAAGATCTCCAGGCAGCCAAGTGCCGTGGCGACCAGGATGAAACCGACCCAGTCTATTCTGAGGCCGCCCTTCAACCGTTCCTGCCGTTCGCGCTCGAGCACGTCAGGCTCGACCACCAGCCACTGCACCAAGGCAAGCGACATGATGCCGAACGGGACATTGATGAAGAATATCCAGTGCCAGGAGAAATGGTCGGTCAGCCAACCGCCGATGGTCGGCCCGACTGTCGGTGCGACGATGACGGCAATGCCGTAAAGAGCAAATGCCTGGGAGCGTTTTTCGGGTGGAAAGGTGTCGGCGAGAATGGATTGTTCGCTGGGTGCCATGCCGCCGCCGCCGAGGCCTTGCAGGATCCTGAAGACGATGAGCATTTCCAGATTGGGCGCCAGGCCGCACAGCAGCGACGCTATGGTGAAGATCGCCACGCAAAGCATGTAGTAACGCTTGCGGCCGATGACGCTGGCCAACCAGCCGCTAACCGGGATGATCACGGAATTCGCGACCAGATAGGTGGTGATCACCCAGGTGCTTTCGTCCATCCCGGCCGCGAGGCTGCCGGCGATGTTGCGCAGCGCCACGTTGGCGATCGAGGTGTCGAGCACCAGCATGAAGGTGGCGATCGAGACGACGACTGCGATCAGCCACGGATTGCGCCCGCCGGCGGCGGACCGGCTTTCGCTCCGTTCACCAGCCATTTCGACGGCGCTCATCTTACCTTGACTGTCGGCACCACCGACAGGCCTGGACCCAGCAGCACGCCCGGCGGTCGGTCGAAGACGATCTTCACGGGCACGCGCTGCACCACCTTGACGAAGTTGCCGGTGGCATTCTCGGCCGGCAGCAGGCTGAAGGCGGTGCCACTGCCCGCCTGGATGCTGTCGACGCGGCCGTGGAAGTTCTTTTCGGGATAGGCGTCGATATCGATGTCGACGGGCTGTCCCGGCCGCATCAGATCAAGCTGGGTCTCCTTGAAATTAGCCTTCACCCAGACCTCGTCGGGAACGAACATCATCAGCACCTGACCAGGCTGGGCGTAGGTGCCCTTGGCGGCCGTGATACTGGTGGCGCGACCGGTGACAGGCGCGGTTATGATGGTGCGCGACAGCATGGTGCGGGCCTGCTCCTGGCTGGCCTTGGCTTGATTGAGCTTTGCTTGCGCGCTCTTGGTCTGTGCCTGCAGAACAGTGACCTGGCTTTTCGCGGCAGCGACGTTTGCTCCGGCGCTGTCGAGGGCGGCCTGGTCCTGGCGCAGGGTAGAAGCGGCCTGTTCCGCCTGCTGTTGGGTGGAGGTTCCCTTGGCCAGCAGCTCACGGTTGCGCTTGTCCTCCGCTTTGGCAAACTCGAGCGCGGCCTGGGCCTGCGCCACCTGCTTCTGTGCCGCATCGATCTTGGCGTTTTGTGCTTCGATCTGTGCGCCGACATCGACGATCTCGGCCTGCGCCGAGGCCACACCGGCGTCGGCTTCCGCCAGGCTTGCCTGATAGTCGCTGTCGTCGATGCGCAAGAGCACGTCGCCGGCTTTCACAGACTGGTTGTCGGTGACCGCGACATCGGTGATACGACCCGATATCTCGGCACCGATCGTCACCGTGCGGGCGTCGATGAAAGCATCGTCGGTCGATTTATACTGACGCGCGTCCAGCCACCACAAGACCAGCCCTACGGCAATCAGCAGCACTGCGAGCAGGATGGCGATGGATATGTAAGGGTGCCGCCGAGGGAAGCTCAGCAGGCTGGGCTTTGGTTCTCCGGCCTGCTTGTCCTGCTTGTGCTCCTGACCGACGTCTCTCCGGTGCTTTGGCGCCGCCTCTGAGGTGGCCCTGCGTGACTTGGCGTGCGTGTCGCCGGTTTCAGATTCTTCGGTTTGGGTTTTCGCGTCCACGGGAGAACTCCCAGGAGTTTTGACCGTGGCCAGTCAACGACAACTGGTCGTAAAAGGTTCCTGGCGACCGGGCACGGTTTCGCGCCTGGCGGAATTGGTTCAGCCGATTGCCAATCTGACCGCGATGACCAGGATCACGATACCGACCAAGCCGGCTATGAAGATAACCCGACGCGTGCGCGTTCGCAGGATGATCTCGCCCTGTCTCGCCTGCTCCGCAGAGAACACAGGTCCATTGTCATCGTCCTTGTCATGCCGACCATCGCTCATGATCGCCTCCTTCCGGCCCTTGGCACACACCGGCTCTTGGCCCACAACCATCGCTCGACAGGTGAGGTTCCGGTTACATCGATCCCGCCCGCAGAAAAAAGGATCACAGGCTCGTGAGCAGGGAACTTTGTCCTCCGCGACTGGTTTGGGCCGCTTGAGACCCAGCCAGCCCGGAGCCAGCCATGTCCGATGCCAAGATGTCCAGTGGCCTGAGCAGACGCATGTTCATGACGGCCTCTGTTTCGGCGGCGGCGGCGATGCCGCTTGTGAATTCCCCGACGAGAGCTGCCCAGCCAGCGTCCGCAAAGCCAGCCGAACCGCGCGACTTGTCGGCGGTTTCAATGCGTATCAACAAACAGACCTACAATCTCGCGCTCGACAATCGAACCAGCCTGCTTGACGCTCTGCGCGACCACGTCGGCCTGACCGGCACCAAGAAAGGTTGCGATCACGGTCAGTGCGGCGCCTGCACGGTTCTGATCGATGGAAAGCGGGCACTGTCCTGCTTGAGCTTTGCCGTCATGAACCAGGGGCGGGAGATCACAACGGTGGAAGGCCTGGCCTCGACGGACGGGGAACTGCATCCGGTCCAGCAGGCCTTCGTCGACCACGATGCCTTTCAATGCGGCTATTGCACACCGGGTCAGATCATGTCCGCCATCGGTTGCATCAACGAAGGCCATGCTGGATCGGAAGATGACATTCGCGAATATATGAGCGGCAATCTATGTCGCTGTGCGGCGTATCCCAACATCGTTGCGGCGATCGTCCAGGCGCGCGACGAGATCAGGAGGGCTTAGGATGCGCCCCTTCGTTTATGAAAGACCAACCAGCGTCTCCGCTGCAATCGCCATGGCATCCCGTGTCGATGCCGTGCGCGTTCCGCCAACCGGCGCCGACACGCAATTCATCGCCGGCGGCACCAATCTGGCCGACTACATGAAGCTCGGTGTCGCGCGGCCGGACCGACTGCTTGACCTCAACACTCTTGCCGAGCCAGCCTTGCGGCAGATCAGGATAAACGATGACACGATCCGGTTTGGTGCACTGGTCCGCATGGGTGAAGCAGCCGACAACGATGACGTCCGGCGGCGTTGCCCGGCCCTTGCCGACAGCCTGAAATTCGCCGCCAGCGGTCAGCTTCGCAACATGGCGAGCCTGGGCGGCAATGTGCTGCAACGTACGCGCTGCGAGTATTTTCGAGAGATTTCCTGGCCGTGCAACAAGCGCGAACCCGGCTCCGGCTGCGCTGCGATGGAAGGGTCCAATCGCCAGCACGCCGTGCTGGGTACGAGCAATGCCTGCATCGCCACTTATCACGGCGATTTCGCGCAGGCGCTGGTTGCGCTCGATGCCACCGTCGAGATCGAAGGTCCGCGGGGAAGGCGCACGCTTGCATTTGCCAAGCTGCACAAACGGCCGGGCGACACGCCCGACATCGAGACGGATCTCGCCGCCGACGAGCTCATAACCGCCATCGAAGTGCGGCTCGAACGGTGGAGCAGCCGGTCGCGCTATCTGAAGATTCGCGATCGCGAATCCTACGCGTTTGCGTTGGCGTCCGCGGCTGTTGCGCTCGACATGGATGGCGAGACGGTAAGGAGTGCGCGCATTGCGCTTGGTGGTGTGGCGACGGTGCCGTGGCGGGCGCGCGAAGCAGAGGACGCGCTACAGGGCAAAGTGCTTGACGAAGCCGCGGCGCAAGAGGCTGCCGAGGCTGCCTTCGCCGATGCCAGACCGCGCGAGCATAACGCATTCAAGATACCGCTCGGCAAGCGCACGCTGGTGCGGGCGCTGCTCGAAACCCGGGATATGAAGGGCTGAGCCATGAACCAAGCTGCACCCGCCCCCAGGGAAAACCAGGGCGATCCGGTTGTCCGCATTGACGCCCGGCTAAAAGTTACCGGACAGGCCGGCTATCCCGCCGACATCGTCACGGCCAACGTCGCCTACGGTGCCCTTGCCACCAGCAGCATTGCCCGGGGCAAGGTTTCGGGACTTCACACGAAAGACGCCCGGGCCGTACCCGGTGTGCTGGACATCGTCACCTATGACGATATGGACCAGACCGACACGCCGAAATTCGGCAACACCGGCGCAAGTTCGATCGGGCCTTTGCACGACAAGACGGTTTTTCACGACGGTCAGATCATCGCTCTGGTGGTTGCCGAGACCTTCGAGGCGGCGGAGGAAGCCGCAATGTTGATCCGCGCCGACTATGAGGACGAACGGCCCGCCGCCAGCTTTGATTCCAAGGGCGTGAAGATGGAGCCGGCTGCCGGCAAAAACCCTATGTTCAAGGAGGATGCGAAGGCCGGTGATTTCGATGCCGCCTGGGCGGATGCGACGGTAAAGATCGACGAAAAATATTCGACGCCGACCCAGCATCACAATCCGATCGAACTGTTTTCGACCACCGCAATATGGCAAGGCGACCAGTTGACCATACACGAGCCCAGCCAGAACGTTACCGGCTGGAAGGTGGAACTGGCACGCCAGCTGAAGCTCGATCCGGCCAATGTGCGGATCGTCAGTCCCTATATCGGGGGTGCCTTCGGCTCCAAGGGGCCGATGACGGCACGCACCGCTATCGTTGCCGTCGCGGCGCGACGCATTGGCCGCCCGGTTCGCTGCGTCGTCAATCGCATGCAAGCCTTCGGTACGCAGACCTATCGCGCCGAAACGCGGCATCGGATCCGCATGGGCGCCGGCAAGGACGGCCGCATCACGGCGTTCGGACATGAGGCCTGGGAGGTGACGTCACGCCCTGACCCTTATGTCGTCGGCGGCACGTCCGCCACCGCGCGCATGTACAATTACGGCGCCGTTCTGACGCATGTTTCGCTGGTTCATGCCGACCGCAACACGCCTGGCTACATGCGATCGCCGCCGGAGACGCCTTATGTCTACGCGCTGGAAAACGCCATGGACGAAATGGCTGTGGCCCTCGGCATGGATCCTGTCGAGTTTCGTCGCATCAATGAACCGGAGAAGGAGCCCATCGGAGGCAAGCCATTTTCCAGCCGCTCACTCATCAAGTGCTACGACCAGGCGTCGGAGGCCTTTGGCTGGTCGAAGCGCGATCCCAAGGTCGGCTCGATGCGCGACGGCGACTGGCTGGTCGGGATGGGCTGTGCGACGGCGATCTATCCGACTGCCGCCGCGCCCTGCGCGGCCCGGGTTCGTCTCACCGCCGACGGCGAGGTTCGGATCCAGTGCGGCTCGCATGAAATCGGCACCGGCGTTCGCACCATCGCCGGCCAGATGGCGGCCGAAAGACTGGGCATCGGCATGGACAAGATCAGCGTCGAGATGGGCGACAGTGCCTTGCCGCCGGCTCCCGTGTCGGGCGGATCGATCTCGACCGCCAGTGTCTGCTCGGCGGTCATGAAAGCCTGCGACGCGATACGCGGAAAGCTGTTCGCCGCCGCTGCGGGCAGGGGGGCTCCGCTGGCCGGTTCGGGCAATGCGAAGCTGGATTTGAAGGGCGAAGAGGTCGTCACCGAGACCGGCAAATCCGCAAAGCTGGCTGATGTCTTCAAGGCTATGCAAGTCGGCGCCATCGAGGAATATGCCGAGTTTGCGCCGAAGGGTTCTTCGCCTGAAGCCCTCAGCAAACTCTATGCCGGACAGTCGGAATTTCATGGTGGAGAGAACGACGAAGATTCGGTCAAATATGCCTTTGGCGCCGAGTTCGTCGAAGTGCGCATCAACAGCTATACACGCGAAATCCGGGTCCCGCGCATCGTCGGGGCCTTCGCCGCCGGGCGCATCATGAACACGCGCACCGCGCGCAGCCAGCTGATGGGTGGCATGATCTGGGGTATCGGCCAGGCGTTGCACGAGGCGACGGAAATCGATCAGCGACAGGCGCGCTACGTCAACCGCGACCTGCAGGACTATCTCGTGCCGGTCAACGCCGACATCAAACAGGTCGACGTTATCCTGGTCCCCGAAATCGACCATCAGGTCAACCCTGCCGGCGTCAAGGGTTTGGGCGAACTCGGCAATGTCGGAACGGCTGCTGCCGTGGCGAGTGCCGTCTATCATGCCACCGGCAAGCGCATTCGCGATCTGCCGATCAGAATAGACGATTTGATAGGCTGACGATCAAGAGTTCTGGACCAAGCATGGAACTCGTAACCCATAAGAAATTCAAAAACGGAAGGTTGATGCCGTGGGGAAAAGGCACGGTCGTCTCCGGAGCAAGGGGATTTGTCTACCTTTGCGGAAATACGGCAACCGCCGAAAATTACGATCCGACCGGAAAGAGAGGAGGGGGATTCACTGGCGATGCTGCGGCACAGTGGCGCGCAATTCTGGCGAACATCAAATCAGATCTGGAAGAACTCGGCAGCGCGCTCGACTATCTCATCCGGCTGACCTTCTTCATCAAGGGGCCATTTCCCGATGGCGGCGTTCTGAGTTCACCCAATTTTCGTCTCGACGTACTGGACGAGTTCTTTGCCGAGCATTGCCGAAGCACTGCAGCTATAACAACCCGCCGCCTTCGGAGGTGATCGGAGTTGCAGCGCTTGCGCAAGCCGACATCGTCGTTGAAATTGTTGCGGTGGCGGCGTTGCCTGACTGAAGAATTTCGCATGCAGCGCTGGCTTGATTGACTTGGCTCTCGCGTGTCACTCCGGGGCTGTGGCGGGAGCCGTGTAACGGCGGCGCACGGCATCAAGCACCCGCTTGCGGCTCTCCTCCGCCGACAGGGTCTTGTCCTCTTCCGCCTGGGCGGTTTCGCGCGCCAGGTCCTTGTCCCTGATCTGATGTCGAAACCATTTGGAATAGTCGCCGGTGCGCAAATGAAACTCCCAGGTCTTGTCATCTATGCCCTCGGCGATCTGAGCGAAGATCATCAGATTGTGAGCCCTGAGATTCATCGCATTCTCAGGGCCATGGAAATAGAAGCTGCCGGCTTCGTCGAGCTGGCCTTCGGCATATTTCCGGCTGTGCCGCTTGAGTGACTGACGTGGTTCGACCACTTTGACCGTCTTGACTTTTTTGCCTGCCTGCGGCCGCCAGAACAGCACGCGCGCACCTTTCGGGCTGGGGATGACTTTCGGCGGCTCAATGCCGGTTTCACGGCAGAAGACCTTCACGACGTCCTTTGCCTTGGGGCCAAGCGCAATGATGGCTGTCACCAGGCGCAAGGCGTCTGTCGAGATCGCCTCGGGGTGAACGGTGATCAGGATTGTGCCAGGCAATTCCAATGACAGAACCGCCCGCGTATCGTCGCGCCGCTTGGGCAGAAGATGATGCGCTTCATCGATCACGAGCCAGTGCGGTCTCGCGGTGCGCCGGCGGAAACTGCTGAGGCCAGGCAGCAGGTCGGCAAAGAAATCCGGCCTCTCGTCGACCCGCAGGGCCAGTCCATTGACGACTATGTTGCTGTCGGCCTTGGCGATCAGATCCAGCACTTGCGCCTTTGTCGGCGCGCTTGAGCCGTCTCCCAGGCGAACGGCGCCTTCGAGGCCATCATAGTCGCCTTCGGGATCGAAGACACAAAACTGAAAGCCGCTTTCGACGAAGCGCTCGGTCAGCGCGGTGGCCAAGGTGGATTTACCGATACCGGAACTCCCGGCAATGAGGATCGTGTCGCTCGGCGACAGGTAGGTATCGTCGCCGCCAGATGATCCAAGAACGATGCCGTCATGGCGCTTCGGCACTATCGCGTGATCACGCTTTATCAGCTTTGCGATCAGTTGCTCCACGCCTTTGCCTCGGGCGCCACGCATGACCAGGTTGGCTGTATCCTTGACCGCCGGAATTGCATTGTCGACGGCGACGCTGCAGCCACAGGCTTGCAGGAACGCATGATCGTTCTCGGCGTCGCCGACGCCGACGACGTTGTGCGGCGAAAGTCGAAGGTCCTGAAGGGCCGCGGCGAGCCCGGTGGCTTTGTTGATGCCGCTCGGCAGGATCATCACCGCGCCCTTGTTGAAGATGATTTCCAGTTCGAGACCCATCTTCTTGATGACCTCAAGCACGGTCGCTTGATGCGGTTCCCAGGTCGCGACGATCGATCGTCCGACCGAAAGCGGCTTGACGCCCTGCCTCTTCAACCTGGCGACGAATTTGGGCTCGGGCGGCGGGGCGATCACCCGCTCTTCCTCGCTGGCCGGCGTGTAGATCATCGCGCCATTCTCAGCGACGACCTTGTCGAAGAGGCTAAGCTCGGGAAAGACGCCCTTGAGATCGGGCAGTTCACGCCCGGTGACGAGAACCAGCTTGCGGCCGCTTTTCTTGAACCGCTCAAGCGCAGTGAGCGTTTTCTTGGCGACGACCCCATCATGAGCCAGCGTGCCGTCATAGTCAGTCGCCAATGCAATGAAATACATTCCGCCAACCCTTCTCGGTTCCGATTGCTCTGCGGCTAGAACGTGTGATCGAGACAAAGGCTCCCCACCGACCGGATCGCAGGTCTTGGAGAAGGGGGAACGGGTCCGCCCTCGGAAATCAGGAACTCCTTCGGTGCCGGCACGTTGACCAGACAAGCCGGGAACCGTCCCGGTCTTTGTTGGCGGCGCAAACCCCGTCGCCGAAATCCACACCAAGCGCAATGAAAGGTAAGGCCATGGGCTTCTTTTCGAAGGACATCAAGACACTCGACGATCTCTTCGTGCACACGCTGCGCGACATCTATTACGCCGAAAAGCAGATCGAGAAAGCGCTGCCGAAGATGATCGACAAGGCAACCGACCCGCAATTGAAAGCCGGATTTGAAAAACACCTCGATCAGACGAGAGGCCATGTCGAGCGCGTCGAACAGGTGTTTGAGTTGCATGGCGTCAAGGCCAAGGAGGTCAACTGTCCGGCAATCGACGGCATTCTCGAGGAGGCCGACGATGTGAGCGGTGACGTCGATGACAAGGAGGTTCTCGACGCGGCGCTGATTGCTTCGGCGCAGGCCGTCGAACACTACGAGATGACGCGCTACGGCACGCTCATCGCCTGGGCCAAGCAGCTTGGCCGCACCGACTGCGCCAATGTGCTGGCCAAGAATCTCAAGGAAGAACAGGCGACAGATCGCAAGCTAACCGAAATGGCGGAAAGCAAGATCAACCTGCAGGCAGCCGAATAAGGCTGCAATCCGGCCGGCTGGTAACTCGGCCGGCCGGATTGCCGGTAGGTTCCATCCCGTCAGCGAGACGGGTCGACGCCCAGTGCCGCTGATTGCTTGCGCAGCGCCTCACCGTCATCCTGCGGCACATGCCGAGCAGACCCTGCGGTTTCCGTGTAGATGCGATACGCTACACAAGCGAACGCCACCATGAAAAGCAGACGGCCCATCCATCCTACTCCTTCGTTGCGGATTTCGGTTCGGCCATCCTCAGTACCCTCCGACGACGGGCAAGATCTCGCCGGTGATGTAGCTCGAGCAATGCGGCGAAGCGAGGAACACATAGGCCGGCGCGAGCTCTTCCGGTTGCGCTGGTCGTTTCATTGGCGTGTCGGCGCCGAATTTCGAGACGTCGTCAGCTTCCTTGTCCGACGGATTGAGCGGCGTCCACACCGGACCCGGTGCTACCGCATTCACCCTTATGCCCTTGCCAATGAGATTGCCCGACAGGGCCCGCGTGAAAGCATGAATGCCGCCCTTGGTCATCGAATAGTCGACCAGCTGTTTTGAACCGTCGATACCGGTTACCGAACCGGTGTTGATGATCGCCGAACCGGGTTTCATGTGCGGCACCGCTTCCTGCGCCATATGAAAATAGCCGTAAAGATTGGTCTTCAACGTCGTGTCGAAATGTTCTTCGGTGAGCTCGCCGAAGTCGCTGGAATGGATCTGGAACGCAGCATTGTTGACCAGCACGTCGATGCGGCCGAATTTTTCAACGGTCTCCATGACCGCCTTGTGGCAGTGGCTGCGTTCGCTGACATCGGCCTTGACCAGGAGGCAGCGTCGTCCCTCCTTTTCCACCGCGGATTTGGTCTCTTCAGCGTCTTTGTCCTCGGCCAGATAGACGATCGCGACGTCGGCGCCCTCGCGGGCGAACAACACCGCCACCGAGCGGCCGATGCCCGAATCGCCGCCCGTGATGAGCGCTACCTTTTGGTTGAGTTTTTTCGATCCGAGATAGTAAGGCGCATCGTACAGCGGCGCCGGCTCTATGGCCCATTCATGTCCCGGTTTGGGCTGATGTTGCTCAGGGAAGGGGGGCTCGGGATATTCGCGGGCGCCAGCCTGCATGGCGCCTTGAAGCTTCCCATCGCCTTTCGATTTGTCCTTGGCATCGATGCCACGTTGGATATGGCGCTGCTTGGCCGCTTCACCGGCTATTTCCGACTTCATCTGCATGATCGTCTCCTTGGCTTGGAGAGAAAACAACGCATGTCGGCCAAAAAGGTTTGCGCAAAAGATCGACTGCAGAGAGGATTCCAACCAGCGGTTGGCAATGCGTGGCGACGACATCGCCAACTGCAACAATTCAGCTGCAATGCAGCCGCACCAGCCACCGCCGCGATGGGATCGAGCATCTGGGGCTTGCCCGCTGCCTGCGCCGCCTTGGCGGCGAGCCAAACGTGATGATGTGGACTGGGAAGCTCTTGCGTCAAACTGGCATGCGCAAAGCAGCGCCATCCGGTCTGCTCCGGGCGGAGCGCCGGAATTCTATCTTGGCGAGAGGCCGTCGAGCAGGAAGTCGAGGCCTCTTCGGAAGGCGCCATCCCAATCGTTGTCCAACAGCAGACGAGAGCGTTCGATTGTCGGGTAGTGTTCGCTGAGAGGTGTAAGACGCTGCTGTGCGGCTGCCCTGTCTTCTTCCGAGAGATCGAAGCTTGCCCGGGTGAGGGTGGCGCCCATCACATAGTTCCAGAGCGACCATATCGCGGCGTTCAGATCCGCGTCCGCAACACCGGCTCTGGACAAGGTCTTGCTCAGCATTTCCAGGCGACCGAGAATGTTCCGGCCGAGCGCCCGGCGCGGCAACAGCGATGCCGACCAAGGATGACGCAACATTCTGGCGCGCCAGTCTTCGAGCATATGAACGACGTCTCCGCGCCAGTCCGGAGACTCACCTGTTTCAGGCGATCCGCGATGTTCGAGCACCGAATCGACTGCTAGATCAAAGACATCCTCCTTGTTGTCGACGTGCCAATATAGACTCATCACACCCGAGCCGAGGCGATCGGCCAGCCGACGCATTGTCAATCCGTCTATGCCCTGGGCGTCCAGCAGTTCCACCGCGGTCGCCACGATACGCTCTCGAGACAGCGGCGGCTCGCTGCTCGCTTGCTGCACGGGCTGGAGCGACACGCTTATCAGTTGATCCCCTTTGCTCCGGGCGCCGCTGCGTTTGGCTATCATCCGTCGTCCTCGCTTTTTCAGAACATCGATTTTGACCGGCAACGCGACAAATGTCGATCTTGAACGATTGACTCGTACGACGTACCATACGATGACTCGTACATCGCACGATTCACGTAGCGATTAGGTTAAAGTTCAATCTGCAGGCGCCAGGGTAGGTTGCTCGCAGGCTGCGGAGCCAAGCGAAAAACCATGTCACGCGCAATCAAGCATCTGCTTATCGGAGGGCTAATCATCATGACCATTGCAGTCCCCACTGCGTCGCCGGCGAACGAGTTCAAGCTGACTATTGTCAATCCGCAGGCGCTCTACGACCCGTCGCCGAATGGCTACAGCACCGCCGTAATCGCACCGCTCGGAGCTCGGATCGCCTACATCTCCGGGCAGGGCGGCCAAGACAGCACAGGAACCTTGTCACCGGATTTCGCCGTCCAGGTGAAGCAGGCCTACGCAAATTTGCATGCTGCGCTTGAGGGCATCGGCGCCAAGCCGGATCAGGTGGCGAAGCTCACGGTCTTCGTGGTCGACCACGACATGTCCAAGCTCGAGGTGTTGACCAGGAACGTTAAGGACATGTTCGGCGAGGCGCTGCCGGCGCAGACTCTGGTTCCCGTTCCCAAGCTTGCAATCGATCCCATGCTTTTCGAGGTGGAGGCCACCGTTATTCTGGAATAGTCGCTCCGATTGACCCGATCGTTCGAACAAAGAGTCGAGCGCGCTGCCGACGGCTGCGCGCTCACAATATCGAGCGGATGTTTCCAAGCCTCACGTGTTTCCAGGCTGAAGCCTCCAAGGGAACTGGAAAGTGAAGTCGGGGACCGCCGCATCCATGCCGCTCGCCGTATCCAAAAGTCGCATAAGATAGATTATGGAACTAATGCATGGGCCAAGAGCTGTAAATTGTCGCTGATTCTCATAGGCTTGAGCCGATTGTGGCGTATTGCCTTGAGCGGATCGCCAACGCTAGGCTGTCGAAATGAAGATGGCAAACAGCGAGATCGAAGCGGCAATCGAAGTGTTCGTGCATGGCTTCAGCGCTGACAGGAGCCGCACCTTTCCTTACGAGGCCAGCCGGGTTGGACCATTGTGGCTGATGCGCGATGCCGAACGCAAGAATCCTCGCGATTACCGCGGCGAAGAATGGGTCGTCCATGACGTCGCCGCTCAAGAGACCGATGCCGTCGTGCGGCAGCATGCACGGCCGGGCTTTGCCATTTCCGTTGTGATCGCGAACGACGATCCAGACGGGCCGACACGAACCGCCTACAAAGCTCTCGGCTACCGGCTGCTGCGGACCGAAGGCTTTTTCGTCCACCGATTGCACCGGATTCCGAACCCGCCATCGGTTGCTTCGGTCGAACGCGTGCAGACGGCCGAACGGGCGGCACAGTTGGGAAAGATCATCCGCAGGCAGCCGATCCCAGACGATTTGCTCGGCGACACCGCGCCGTTCCGCCAGTATGTGGCAATCGACGGCGCCGACATCGTTGGGCGCGTTCGCAGCCTGGATGCCGTGGGAGCCACCTGGTGTTCGAGCATGTATGTCGAGCCGTCGCACCGGCGTCGCGGCATTGGTCAGGCTTTGATATCGAAAATGTTGCACGACGATCGCGCGCGCGGGTCAAGGTACTCGGTGCTGGCAGCAACCCATGCCGGGGCGCTGCTTTATCCCCGGATGGGCTACGAGCGGATCGGAACGCTGCTGATATTTGCACCAAGGAGCCGAAAGCCCTCATGAAGCTCTATTCGCATCGTGCTGATTCATAAGGGATTTCTATAACCATGCCGTCATAGGCGGGTTCGACATTGGCTGGTGTCTCGGCCATCACCGAGACGTAGTCGAGCGGCACGTGCATATGTGTCAGCACCGCATGTATCGGCGCCAGCCGCTGGATCCATTCAAGCGCTTCGCCAAGTGACAGATGACTTGGATGCGTCCGGTACTGCAGCGCGTCGATGATCAGCACGTCGAGGTCGCCCAGTCGTTCGGCGGTGGGTTCCGGAAAGTCGCTGATGTCGGGGCAATAGGCGAGACCGCCAATGCGGAAACCGAGCGATACGATGTCGCCGTGGATCTGCGGCAGCGGCTCGAGGGTGAGGGTACCCCCCTCTCCTTCGACGACCACCGGCCTGGCGTGGTCGATGAGATGCGGCCTGACGATCGGCGGATAGGAACTGCCTTGCGGCGTCTCGAAACAGTATCCGAACGCTTCCCGCAGCCGAAGCATCGTCGCCCTGTCGGCATGGACGTCGATGAGCTGGCGCTGATCGAGGACGAAACCGCGCAGATCGTCGATGCCATGGATATGGTCGGCATGCGGGTGGGTATAGACGACCGCATCGACACGTTTAACGCCGGCCAGCAACATCTGCTGCCGAAAATCCGGCCCCGTGTCGATGACGACAGTCGTTCGGCTGCCGTTCGCCGCGATCCGCTCGACGAGCGCGGCGGCACGGGTGCGCCGGTTCCTGGGGTTGTCGGGGTCGCAATTGCCCCAATCGCCGGTGATGCGCGGCGTACCTGGGGACGAGCCGCAGCCGAGAATGGTGAGGCGCAGCCGGTCAGTCATCGTTCAGGCACTTTGCTCTGCAGGCCGCGGCATCTTGCCGAACAGCCGGAAGAAATTATCTGTGGTCAGATCGGCGATTTCAGCTTCGCTTACCCCGATCGTTTCGGCCAGCACCTTGGCGGTATGGGCGACATAGGCGGGCTCGTTGCGTTTGCCGCGAAACGGCACGGGCGCCAGATAGGGCGCATCGGTTTCGACCAGCAATCGGGCATGCGGGACATCGGCGGCAATGGCACGCAACTCAGCTGAATTCTTGAAGGTCAGGATGCCCGAGAACGACACGTAGCCACCGAGAGCGACGCCCACCTCGGCAAGCCGGCGCCCGGAAGAAAAGCAATGCAGGATGAAGGGGAAGGCGCCCTTCCCTGTTTCGTCCTCGAGAATATCAGCCATGTCGGCATCGGCATCGCGCGAATGGATGACCAGCGGCAGCCCCGTTTCACGGGCGGCGGCGATGTGATTGCGAAAGCCTTGCGCCTGTGCATCGCGTGGCGCCTTGTCGTAAAAATAGTCGAGACCGGCCTCGCCGATGGCCACTACTTTTGGGTGCGCGGATAGCCGCACAAGCTCCTCGACCGTGATATCCAGTTCTTCGGCCGCATTGTGCGGATGAGTGCCGACAGAGCAATAGATTTCGTCGAAAGTTTCAGCGATCTCAAGTACTTGCGGAAACCGCTTCACGCGTGTCGAGATCGTCACCATACGGCCAATTCCGGCGGCTAAAGCGCGGGCGACGATGGCCGCCCGCTCCTCGGCGAAATCTGGAAAATCCAGATGGCAGTGGCTGTCGACGAGCATCAGATGTTCGCGTCCGGCTGTTCGACGTAACGCGGAAACACGCCTTCCGGCACCGGCAACGCAGTGCCGGGCACAAGCGCGTGATCCGCGTGGACATGCACGAAATCGCGGCTCTCCGCCGGCACCGCCAGCAGGTCGAGCAGTTTCGCGGCCGAGCCCGGAGTGAAGGGCTGACACAGCACCGCCACGCGGCGCACGACTTCGGCGGTCGTCCACAGCACCGTTTCCATGCGCGCCGGGTTGGTCTTCTTCAGCGCCCATGGTGCCTCGCCGGCGAAGTAGCGATCGGCTTCCGCCACCACGCCGAAGATAGCTGCCAGCGCCAGATGGATGCCCTGCTCGGCGACCGCCTTGCGCGCGGTGTCGAGCGCGGCGGCGGCCTGATCCAGGATCGCTCTGTCTGCATCCGTCAGCTCGCCGCGCTGCGGCACCACGCCGCCGCAGTTCTTGGCGATCATCGACAGCGAGCGCTGCGCCAGGTTGCCGAGGCCGTTGGCAAGATCGGCATTGGTGCGGTTGACGATCGCGTCATGGCTGTAGCTGCCATCGTTCCCGAACGGCACCTCGCGCAGGAAGAAGTAGCGCACCTGGTCGAGACCGTAGTGCTCGACCATCGCGAATGGATCGACGACGTTGCCAACAGATTTCGACATCTTCTCGCCGCGGTTGAACAGGAAGCCATGCGCGAAAACGCGCTTTGGCAACTCGATGCCCGCCGACATCAGAAATGCCGGCCAATAGACCGCATGGAAGCGGACAATGTCCTTGCCGATGATGTGCGTGGCCGGCCAATAGTGCCATTGCTCGGCCTTTGTGTCGGGATAGCCGGCGGCGGTGATGTAGTTGGTCAAGGCGTCGACCCAGACATACATCACATGCTTGTCGTCGCCTGGCACCGGCACGCCCCATTTGAAGGTCGTGCGCGAGATCGACAGATCCTTCAGCCCCGACTTGACGAAGCTGAGCACCTCGTTGCGGCGCTCGGTCGGACCGACAAAGTCGGGCTGGCTCTCATAAAGCGCCAGCAATTTGTCCTGATAGGCGGAAAGCCGGAAGAAATAGCTTTCTTCCTCGTTCCATTCGACCGGCGACCCAAGCGGTTCGCGGCGCACGCCGTCGTCGCCGAGCGTCGTCTCGCTCTCGTCGAAATAGGCTTCCTGGCGCACCGAATACCAGCCGCTATAGCGGTCGAGATAGATGTCGCCATTGGCGGCCATCGCTTTCCAGATCGCCTGACAGGATTCGTAGTGGCGCGGTTCGGTCGTGCGAATGTATTGGTCATTCGAGCCGCCCATCGCCTCGGTCATTGCGCGGAAAATCGCCGAATTGCGGTCGGCCAGCGCCAGTGGCGTTATGCCTTCCTTCTCGGCCGTTTGCTGCATCTTCAGGCCATGCTCGTCGGTGCCGGTCAGGAAGAAGACGTCCTTGCCGTCCAGGCGCTGGAAGCGTGCCAGGGCGTCGGTTGCAATGACCGTATAGGCGTGGCCGATATGCGGCTTGCCGTTCGGATAGAAGATCGGGGTGGTGATGTAGAATTTGTCGCGTGACATGAATGAACCGTCATGAATGTCTGAATGGAAAGGCGCGGCGGTGGATATCGTATCGAGGCAGCATTTGCCATCCCGATCCAGGAAACCCAGTCACATTCGCATTGCAGAATTCAGGCGGTCGATCATGATCAAGGCGTGCTGCTTCTTATCGAGATTGTAAGTATCGGTCTCAGATATAGCGTCCAGCGCCTCATGCCAAGTGTCCGACAGCGTTTTGGCTCGTGCGAGATCGCCAGCCAGTGCTGCCTGACTTGCCGCGTCCGACAACAGGTCTAGCGCCCGGCGGTTGAAGATATCGAACTGGATCGCCTGATCGCGGCCGGCCACGGCTTCGGCGAGGCGGAACGCGCCGCCGACATCGCTCTTTCTCCCGGTGACCAGAGCGTCGAGCGTCGAAGCGATCTCCAGCCCGCCATACTGCGTCAAGAGGATCGCGTTGCGGGCGCTGCCCCCTGCCCGCTCGGCCAGTGCCGCGCGCGCCGCCGGATCCTCAGGCGGCGCCGGCTCGGTCGTTTCCAGCACCGTCATCAGGTCGTCGGCGTCGAGCGGGGTCAATCGCACCACCTGACAGCGCGACCGGATCGTGGGCAGCAGGCTGCCCGGCGCGTGGACAATCAGGATGAACAGCGTCCGTGCCGGCGGCTCTTCAAGATTTTTCAGCAAGGCATTGGCGGCATTGGTGTTCATGTCGTCGGCGGGGTCGACGATGACGACCCGGTAGCTGCCGTCATGCGAGGTCAGCGACAGGAAGCGGCTGACCTTGCGGATCTCATCGACGGTGACGACCGTCTTGAAACTCTTGGTCTTGTCGTTCAGCGGCCGGGTCAGATGCAGCACGGAAGGATGCGCCCCGGTGGCGATCTGGCGAAACAGCGACGACGCCGGATCGGGAGCGGCAAGGCTTTCCGGCGCCTGCGCGAAATCCGGGTGCTTCAGCAGATGATGCGCAAGGTGGAAGGCGAGCGTCGCCTTGCCGATGCCGACTGGCCCGGAAAAGATCAGCGCATGCGGCAGCTTGCCGGCGCGATAGGCGGCGGTGAGCACGCCTGCAGCCTGGCCGTGCCCGACCAGAAGGGGCGTTTCGGAGGGCTCCGGCACGCCGTCGAGCGTGTCGTGCTGCTCGGGTGCGATGCGCTCGAAGATCATGCCGGCGTCGCCTGCCTGTCGCGTGCCGGCGCTCTCGCCGCCAGCGCCGCGAACACTGCCGCGGTGACGACGTTCTCAACCGCGTCGGGCTCGGCGGCTGCGTCGACGACGATGCAGCGCTCCGGCTCGGCCTTGGCGATCGCCAGAAACGCCTCGCGGCGGGCCTGGTGGATCGCCAGCGTCTCCTTTTCGAAACGGTCGGCGACTGCCTCGGCGCCGCGCCGCAGCGTTGCGCGCCTCAGGCCTTCCGCTGGGTCGATGTCGAAGATCAGCGTCATGTCCGGCATCATGCCGTTGATGGCGACCTGTTCCAGCGCATCCATGAACGCCGGATCGATGCCGCCGGTGACGCCCTGATAGACGCGTGAGGAATCGAGGAAGCGGTCGCAAAGCACGATGGAGCCACGCTCGACCGCCGGCCGGATCACCTGCTCGACATGATCGGACCGCGCGGCGGCGAAAAGCAGCGCTTCCATCTTCGGCCCGAACGGTTCGGCTGCGCCCGACAGCAGCACATGCCTGACCGCTTCGGCGCCCGGCGAGCCGCCGGGTTCGCGGGTAAGCAGCACGTCGTATTTCTTGGCGCGCATCTTCCTGGCCAGCCGCTCGATCTGCGTCGACTTGCCTGCCCCCTCGCCGCCTTCGAAGGTGATGAAAAAACCGCGTGCCAACCGAGAGGCCTTCTTGTCCATGGCTGAATGGGATTGTAGCGCTCTAGATAGTCCGCGTTGGGCCAAACGTCCATGCCGTCGATTTTTTGCCCTTATGCATGTCGTTCCCCAAAACCATGGCTGGTTTTGAGCGACATGCGTTAGCGCAGCCAGCCGATCGCCAGTTCCTTGACTGCATCGAGCGCGCGCTGCGGCAGCGTGCCGACGCCGATCGATTCGGCTGCGAAAAGCGGCGTCTCCTGGCTCAGCGTATCGCCGATCCAGACGCGCAGCGCACCCACCGGCTGCCCCTCCTCCACCGGTGCTGCAACCGGGCCGTCATAGACGATCCTGGCCGTCAGCTTGTCGCGGTTGGTGATCGGCAGGAAGATGTCGATCGGTCCCTTTGCCTTCAGCGTCACCCCGGATTTGGCGCCGCCGAAAACCTGGGCTTCTCCAACCACCTCGTCCCTGGCGAAAATTTCGGTCTTCTCGAAGGAGCGGACACCCCAGTCGAGCAGCTTTCGCGCTTCCTCGGCGCGCTCCTTGTCCGAGGCCAGCCCGCTCATCGCCGCGATCACGCGGGTACCATTGTGGCTGAGCGAACCGACGATGCCGAAGCCGGCTGCCTCGCTCGCCCCGACCGCCAGGCCGTCGGCGCCGATGTCCATCGCCAGCAGCGGATTGCGGTTCCTCTGTGAGATCTTGTTCCAGGTGAAATCCTTTTGGGCATAATAGCGATAGAAATCCGGATAATCGCGCCACAGGTGCAGGGCGAGCTGCGCCAGTTCGCGCACGGTCGTCTGCTGGCCATCTGCCGGCAGGCCGGTCGAATTGACGAAAGTCGACGTCTTGAGGCCGATCTGGCGGGCGCGTTCGGTCATCTGCGCGGCAAAATTGTCTTCGGATCCCGACATGCCTTCGGCGATGACGATGCAGCCGTCATTGGCCGCCTGCACGATCACGCCCTGAATCAGGTCTTCGAGCCGGATCGACGACTTGAGCTTGGCGAACATCGTCGATGTTCCCGAAGGCGCGCCACCCTTGCGCCAGGCGTTCTCGCTGACCACGAACGTATCGTCGAGCTTCAGGCGGCCGGATTTGATGGCGTTGAAAACCACTTCCATGGTCATCAGCTTGGCCATCGAGGCCGGCGGTATCGGCTTGTCGGCCTCCTTGGAAAACAGCACCGTCCCGGTCTCGGCATCGATCATGAAGGCCTGCGCGGCCTTGGTCTCGAACAGCTGTGCACCGGCCGGAGCCTGGAAAAACAGCAGCAAGCCAAAAACCAGAAGCCCGGCGAGAGGCGGGAGCAAGCGAAATTGCATGATGTTCGACCCGTTGGCCGGCACCGCCGGCAAGCCCGCGAAAAGTATCAGGCTTTTTGCGCGGCGGATCAACCGCGCAGCGGAAATCCCACCAGGCTTGCGCTCAGTTGCGCACAGCCAGCGCATCGGGCGCGCCATGCGACCAGGCAGCCTGCAGCAAATCATCGAGATTGCGGTGGCCATCGGGATAGAGATTGACCGAATACCAATCCTCGCCATCGAGTTCCGAACGCTGGATCTCGATCTTGCCGTATGCGGCAAGCTGAGCGGCAACACGCTTGGCCTCCGCTGCATCCTCGAACGAACCAGCCGCGACGTAGTCAGTGGACGGACCGGCTGTTGGCGGCTGCCGTTTCCATGATTGGAGCATATCGGCCGGCGACATGCCGTCGCCACCCATCGCGGCGAAGGCATTTGAGGCGCGTTCGACCCGCTCGTCGGCATAGGACAGCGAGGCCACGGCAAACGGCGATTGCGGCGGCAGATTGATCTGCGGACGCTCCGGCACGATCGGGCCGAAATCCGGAAGCGCCAGATCGCCATAGGCCGACGACTGCGTCGACATGATCGGCTGGACAGAACCGGAATCGGTCAACTGGCCCGGAAACGGCACGGCAGCAATGCCGGCAGGCAGGCTTGGCGACGGCCCGTTCATGGCGACCATGACGCCGGTCGGCAGTCCATCCGACGGGTCTGGCGCCCTGTTGCCGGGATGATAGGAGGCCATCAGATACTGGTCGTCATCGCCGTCGAGCGGCGCGCGGCCGACATATTCGACCTTTACCTGAGCGGTGCCGGTGTTGGCATAGTCAAGCATCTGGGCAGCGCGCTCCGATACGTCGATGATGCGGCCTTCGTGATATGGGCCGCGATCGTTGACGCGAACGATGACCGAACTGCCGGTCTTGAGATTGGTGACGCGGGCATAGCTTGGCAGCGGCATGGTCGGGTGCGCCGCCGTCAGATGGGTCATGTCATAGACTTCGCCATTGGCGGTAAGCCGGCCATGGAAGGCGTCGCCATACCAGGAGGCGAGGCCGACCTTGGCGTAACGCTTGTCTTCCTTCGGGTAATACCACTTGCCGCGGACCTGATAGGGTTTGCCAAGCTGATCCCTGCCGCCGCCACGTTGGATGCGCCCGTTCCGGGAGATCACACGCGGGCTTGCCTTCACGCCATATTCGGATTCGGCGAAATATTCCTTGGAGCGGGTCTTCTTGTTGACCATCGCTTTCGGCTCAGGCTGCGACGCGCAGGCGGCCAGCAAGGCAGCCGACATGGCGAACAACGCGACGGTAGCAGCGCGACGAAGACGCGGTGGCGTCACAGCCTGCATTTTCCTGATGTCCCCTTCAGTCTCAACTCAAGGCGTCGCGTTCAACCACCAGAGGAGCCAAAACACTCACCCGACAATACCAACGACGCTTAAAACCCCGATCCTTTGTGCGCAGGAATTGCTTATCACGGTATTAACCGATTGTGGCCGCAACCGGGCAAGATTGTGGCGTCTCCACCGTAAGAGCTCTCTGAAAAGTAACGGTTTTCGTGCTTCCACGCGAGAGATGTGATGCCCTCTGCCACAGAAAGCCTGGCTTCGCTCCTGCCCGCCGTGTCTGCCGGTTGACCGGGCTTTGTCGGGCAGCGGACCGACCGCCGGAACAAAGAAATGCGCCGCTAGTTTCATCCGCAGGGCACTCGAACAGAAGGACGAGCATGATGAAAATGACTTCATTGATGGTCGCGATCGCGATGTCGCTTTCTGCCGGGTCTGCGATCGCCGCATGTCCGGACAAGTCAGCTTCGAACACCGGGACCGATGCCGGACAGACCGCCGGTATTTCGAAAGATGGAACCCACGCGCCTTTAGAGACTCCGAAGGCCATGGGCAACGCGAACAAGCCAGCCGCCAAGGATGGCACCACGATGCCATTGGCGGGCGCTGAAGGCGGGGGCGACAAAAACCTTGCAACCTCGCAGCAGGATATCGAGGCGCAGCAGCACGGTGATAAGGCCGCGGCGGCAAAGGCGGACGAAAATTGCAAAGACTGAGGACCGTACAGGCCGGAGCCGATTTGCAGCTTCGGCCTTCCTCACCAGTAGCTGTTCCCTTGGCGAAAGTTAAATTCTGCGGGATACCGCAGCTGTCCCAAGAGGCTGACCCGTAGGGATTCCCTCCGCCCAATTCCGAGGATGGCTTGGTCGGTAGGTCGCGCCCTCGGTTGGGCCTGCACGAAAGCCCTCCAGCGTCAGGCTTCTTGTGTTCGCGCGCAAACCTGTACATCGCCAGTCGGCGGGCTCCTTCTTCATCATGCACCAATGGGATAGCGAGTTCCGGTGCTCGATTCCGAAAAACTCAGAGCCTGCCAGGACAGCAGGAACCGACACAGTGGTGGTTGACGCAGCCCTCAATGCCGCTTTACAGGAATGAGGCGTGAACCAGCCGGGAGCGCCTTCGGTGCCAATCCGGTGCCACAGGCCAAACGAGTTGGCCCCGCGCTGCCCAAATGGTTGAAAAACCACGATGGAGGAATGGCCGAGCGGTTTAAGGCACCGGTCTTGAAAACCGGCGTGGGTGCAAGCTCACCGTGGGTTCGAATCCCACTTCCTCCGCCATTCGATCGAGAAGGGCATACAGAGCATACAGAACTGAGTACGCCGATTTCCGCCTCCGTGGAGGTAAGGGCGAAGCGTCAAACATCATGTCTGCTTTCTCCTGACCTTGGGCGTCAGCACTGGTAACCCCCCTGCTCATTCGACGTTCTATCCCTTGCATCGACCGCAATCAGAGGTATGCTAACACTTCATTCTGGTTGTATATTTCGCAAGGCTTATGGGATATTCGATCTCTCACGAGCGCCTGTCGGTAGTGATCGGTCGCATATATGAGGCCGCCTACGATCAATCGATTTGGCTTGACGTGGTCCTTCAGTTGCAAGCCATGTTTCATGGCTCCAGAGCCTGTTTCTCGGGCATCGACTGGGCCAATGTCGAGGATAGCTTTTGCGTCTCACCGAGCCGCGACCCCTATTGGGACAGGATTTTCCTTGACCATTTCGCGACCAACGAACTCTTTGCGCCGCGTGTGGCCGCGCCGCTTGGCCGGGTTTTTAGCGACACCCAGTTGATTGGGCGGCACCGTATTGAACGCACCTCCGTCTGGAACGAATGGATGATGCCGCAGGACATGTATGACGGCATGTTCTGCAATCTGCGCGCGTCGGAAAAGAACTACTGGTTTTTCGACGTGCAGCGAGGCCGAGGGCAGCCGGCGTTCGACGCCGATGATCGTGCGATGCTCGCCCTGATCACACCTCATCTGGAGCGCGCTGCGGGTTTGGGCCGACATTTCGAGGCGCGGCCTGTGCTCCAATCGCTGCTCGGCCACCTGCCCTTCGCCGGCTTTGTCGTCGATCCGCGCCTGCGCATCCTTGACATGAATGACGCCGCGCAAAGACTTCTGGTACAGCCGATCACTCTGCTGACGGCGAACGGTGGCCATCTGGCCACCTCCGATTCCACGCAAACCCAAATGCTGCAACGTGCGGTCGCACGAGTCTGCCGGGTGGACGAGAGCGAGTTTCCCAATTCGGCTGCCGATTTGATCTTGCGGTCGGAGCGCGGCGACCAACTGGTATTGTCGATTGGATTGTTGCCCGACGGCGAGATGTTCGGCCTGTCGGCTGGACCTTGCGCGGTGGTGCTGGCGCGCGAATCACGTTTGGCCCTGTCGACGAGCTTAGCCGATCAACTGCGAAAAACCTTTGGGCTGACAGGGAAAGAAGCTTCCGTCGCGCTCGCGCTCGCAAGCGGATTGTCCTTGAAGGAAATAGCGATCAGGGAAAACATGGCCTACGGCACCGCACGCGTTCATCTGGACAAGATTTTTCGCAAGACAGATACGCAGAGGCAGAGTCAGCTCATTGCGCTGCTGAATGCATTTCGTCTTCTGCCCTAACAAGCTGCAATAGCACATTAAGGTTCTTCGAGTGCAGGGCGTTGCGACTGTGGCGAGCCAGCGACAGTGCGCCACTCTTTGGCCGGTCTATGGCATTTGATATATATATCGCCCACCCATCATCCGTTATTGCGAATCTGAAGCACTGATTTGCTCGAAACATTGCTTTGCTTGGGCTGTTCTGATGACGGCAGATTGCATTTATTGGACGATGGGGCGGGCCTATCATGAGACTCTACGGTTTTTCGGCAGACAAAGCCTACCCACTCGTTTCCTTGCGCGCGCAACTCCTCTCGCAGGCCAGTCGCTCGGCACTGCGTTTCGCAATCGGCATGGCCGGTTTCGCCGGCTCGGCTGTTTTCTTTTCCCCGCAGGCGCAGGCGGCATGTACGGTCACTCTGGGAACTGATGTGCAGTGCGGCACCACCTCCACGGTCAATGCCGTCAATCCGGCTGCTCCTCCCAACGACCGGGGCTATTCATTTTCTTCACCGTTTACGGCCCACCTCGCGATCGATGCCGGGGCGACGGTCAGCGGATTTGGCCTCGCGATCGAGAATACCGGCAATGGCGCCGTCATGGTCGTCAACAACGGCACGATCACTGTCGATGCGGGCAACACGCCAACGGCCGGCGGGACCGCGGCACTCAATATCGATGCCGCCTCCAACCTGATCACGTACACAGGCAGCGGCGCGATCACCAATAACGGCAGTGGCGATGCCTTCGCAATAAAGCAGAATGGCCTGGGCTCGATCGATGTCGATGCCACCGGCGATATCACGGCGGCTGCCGGCTCAGGCATTGTGGTGCGTAACACGGCGGCGAGTGGCTCCATCGATGTCACCACGGGCGCGGTGACGGCGCTGGCTGCTGGCATGTTCGGTATCGACGTCCAGTCGTCTTCGACGGCAGGCAATCTCACGATCGTGGCGAACGGCGATGTGAAGGCGGGCAATACCGGTATCTTGGGTCGAGTTTCCTCCACAGGAACTGGCAACATCGATATCACGGCGAACGGCGCCATCGACGCAGGCAACGGCATTATCGCGCAGAACTTGGGCAACGGCTCGACGACGGTGAAGGCGATGGGACCGGTCACCGCGACAATGGCGTCGGGCCTTGGCGTCTTCGCTCAGGGCCGGGGCGATGTCTCGATAACAACGGGTGCGGTGACCTCGACGGGCGGTCAGGCGGTCTATGCAATAGGGACCGGCACAGGCACAGGCACAATCGATGTGACGACCAACGGCAATGTCTCGGGCACTGGAGGCATCCTCGCAGGTAACTCCGGCACGGGCATGATCAGCGTGATCGCCAATGGTGAGGTGACCGGCACATCCTTTGACGGCATCGTCGCGAACGGTGGTGGCGCGGTGGACGTGCAGGTCGCCGGCACGGTGATGGGCGCGCGTTCCGGCCTGACCTTGATTGGTGGCGGCGGCGGGACGGGCAACATCTCGGTGACGGGCGCGGGCGGCTTCGTCGGCGGCAGCGACGATGCGGTGAACATTCAGAACAATGGTTCGGGCACGGTCACGGTCGATATCTCGGGCGCCAGCAACTCGACGGCGGGCTCAGGCATCGTGGTGGGCGACACAGCAACAGGCGGCAGCATCGCCGTCACGACGGGCGCGGTGACGGCGCTGGCTGCCGGCAGGATCGGCATCGACGTTGAGACGCTGTCGGCGACGGCCAATGTGACGATCGTGGCGAACGGTGATGTGAAGGCGGGCGGCCCCGGTATCTTCGCTGGCCTTTCCTCGGGAAGCGGCAACGTCGATGTCACGGCGAACGGCGCGATCGACGCGAGCAGCGGGATTGTCGCAGGGACTGTCGGTACAGGTTCGGTGACCGTGAAGGCGGTTGGTCCGATCACCGCGACGACTGGCCGAGGTATCGACGCTGAAAGCTCGGCCGGCAATGTCGCGGTGATAACGGGTGCTGTGAACGCAACTGCGGCTACGGCGATCTTCGCGCTCCAGGACAATCCGGTGGGCGCTGGCACGATCAATGTGACGACGAATGGCAATGTCTCGGGTACGACAGGTATCCAGGCAACCAATCTTGGCACGGGCGCGATCACGGTGATCGCCAATGGCGCGGTGACCGGAACGTCGGCCGAGGGCATCGTCGCGACGGGCAACGGCGTAGTGGATGTGCAAGTCGCCGGCACGGTGACGGGCGCGACGCGTGGCCTGACTTTGACTGGTGGGACGGGCGCCATCAACGTCGCCTCGTCGGGCGCGATCCGTAGTCTTTCCGGACTGTCCAGCGATGCGGCGATCGAGACCAATGCCGCGACGATGGCGCTCACAAACGCCGGTTCGATCGTCGGTACAGCGCAGTTTGCCGGCGGCGCGACACTGTTCGCCAACGACGGGAACTGGAACGGCGCCGGTGGAACCAGTGATTTCGGCGGTGGCGCCAGCAGGCTGGTCAACGACGGGACCGCCGTCGGTGGAAACTCCGCCGGCGTCGCGGAGACGACGCAATGGACCAATCTGTTTCAGTTCACCAATCAAGGCACCTTGACAATGGCCGACGCTGGCGCCGGCGATGTGATCCGGCAAACCGGCGGCAATGCCGCTTTCGCGACTGGCAGCATCATGGCGATCGATATCAACACGGCCGGCCAGGCCGACAGGTTCAGCACCTCCGGCACCGCGACGATCACTGGCGCGACGCTGACCGTGAACGCCGCGGGCGGCATTGCGGTGCCGGGCACCCGCTATACGGTGTTGACCGCCGATGCCGGGCTGACCGGGCAGTTCGCTGCCTTGACTGGAGTTGTCAACACCGCCTTCCTCAGGCTTGTCGATACCTATGACACCAACAACGCCTATCTCGACATCCTGAAATACCGCAACTTCACCGACGCAGCCTTGACCCGCAATCAGATCGCAACCGCTGGGGGGCTCGAGAGCCTGCCGACATCCGGATCCCTGTACAACGTCATCCTCAACCTCGCGACCGACGTGCAGGCACGTGATGCCTTCGACCAGCTCTCGGGCGAGGTGTATCCCTCGGCGCAGACTTCCCTCATCGAAGATAGCCGTCTTCTGCGCGACGCGGCGACGAACCGCATCCGGGCCGCTTTCGGTATCGTCGGTGCATCGGCCGCTCCGGTCATGGCCTACGCCGATCAGACCTATGGCGGTGCTGCGGGCGCCTATGTCTCGCTCGATCCCAATACGACCGCTGCAGTGGCGTCGGACACCGATCGCTTCGCCCTCTGGAGTCAGGGCTTTGGTTCATGGGGCCATACTGGCAGCGACGGCAATGCTGCCCGCGTTGACCGCTCGACTGGCGGTTTCCTGGCTGGCGGTGACGCCGCCATTTTCGACACCTGGCGATTGGGTATCATGGCGGGATACAGCCGCACCAACCTCGATGTGAAAGACCGCGCCTCGTCGGGCTCGAGCGACAACTATCATCTCGGCCTCTATGGCGGCACCACTTGGGATGTTGGGGGCGGCACGCTCGGCTTGCGCACCGGTACATCCTATACTTGGCACGACATCGCGACGAGCCGCTCCGTCACTTTCCCCGGTTTCAATGACAGCCTCAAGGCAGATTATCGCGCCGGAACGGCGCAGGTGTTCGGCGAACTGGGCTATGGTATCCATGCTGGAAATTTAGGCTTTGAGCCCTTCGCCAATCTCGCCTATGTGAACCTCCGGACTGACGGCTTCACCGAGACAGGCGGCGCGGCGACGCTGACAAGCGCTTCGGCAATCACCGATGCGACCTTCACCACGCTCGGCCTACATGCCTCAGGCGAGTTCACCGTCGGCGAGATGGCGGCGACGGTTCGCGGCACGCTCGGCTGGCGCCATGCCTTCGGCGAGACCGTACCGCTGTCGCGCTTCGCATTCGCCGGCGGCGCATCATTCACCGTCGCGGGCGTGCCGATCGCCAAGGACGGGCTGATACTCGATGTCGGGTTCGACATCGCCATCGCACACAATGCCACGCTCGGCCTCACCTATGGGGGACAATTCGGCAGTCGCGCCGCAGACCAGAGCGTGAAAGCCAATCTCGCGGTCAGGTTCTAGTTGGGGGATGGGCCACACGCCGCAGGACGAGCCCGCATTCGCGTCTCCTCGTCCGCCCGCGTTCCATTCACAATCCGCGTTTGCCGCCGCCACTTGCGCAAAAGGTAGAGCCTTTAGCCTTTGGAAAGGGAGATGTGGTTCCTCTCAGAGGCGCGGACTGCGCGCTGAGGCGAATCGATGGATATCTTTGGCATCAAGGCACTTCTGATCTGCGCCCTGATCTTCATTCCGTTTGAACATCTGTTTGCCGAGCGGCCGCAGAAGATCTTTCGCAAGGGCTTCGCTGTCGATCTGATTTATCTGCTGTTCAACGGCTTCATCATAAAGCTGGCCATCGTCATGATGGCGGCAGGCGCGCTCGGTGCCGCTGCACTCCTGGTCCCGCAAGCGATAACGCATGCCGTCAGCGGCCAGCCCGTCTGGCTGCAGGTTGCCGAAATCATCGTGATCACCGATGTCGGCGTCTACTGGACACATCGGGCCTTTCACAAAATCCCGGCGCTTTGGAAGTTCCATGCCGTTCACCACGGCATTGAAGAACTCGACTGGCTCGGGGCCTTCCACAATCATCCCGTCGACGCCATCGTCACAAAGGCAATATCGCTGACGCCGATCTTTTTCCTCGGCTTCTCGGAAGCGTCGATCGCCGTCTTTTCGACTCTCTACCTTGGACATACGCTGCTTGTGCATTCAAACGTGCGGATTCCGTTCGGCCCCTTGAAGTGGCTGATCGCCAGCCCGCAGTTCCATCGCTGGCACCATGCCAACCAGCGCGAAGCCTATGACAAGAACTTCGCCGGGCAGTTGCCTTTCCTTGACGTGCTGTTCGGCACCTACAATCCCACCGGTGACAAGGTGCCGGAGAAGTACGGCGTCGACGATCCGATCCCTTCCACCTATTTCGGCCAGATCGGCTATCCGCTCCTGCGCCGCAGGAAGCTGCCGAACCGGGCGGTGCCGAACGCCGAAGCCTGACGGCTGGCCCGGCGTTGCGGTATCCACACCGGTCCCCTTTCGAGCCGCAGGACGCCGAACCACCGGAAGGCTTTTCGCCTCGAATCGGCTAAACCTTGTGCCATGAACGAGATCTCACTCTATGCGCCGGTGAAGCGGTTCCTCGAAAGCCTCGACTTTGTCGTCAAAGGCGAGATCGACGGCTGCGATGTTGTTGCGTTGCGCGAGGGGGAGCCGCCGGTTGTCGTCATCTGCGAGTTGAAGCTGCAGTTCAATCTCGAACTGGTGCTGCAAGGTGTCGATCGTGCGGCGGCCTGCGACGAGGTGTGGCTGGCCGCGCGCATGTCGGCTCGCGGCAAGGGACGCGAAAGCGATGCCAGGTTCCGCAATCTCTGCCGCCGGCTTGGCTTCGGCTTGCTTGGCGTGACCGCGACGGACCGGGTCGAGGTGCTTCTCAGCCCGATCGCGCTGGCGCCGCGCAAAAATGCCCGCCGGCGCTCCCGCCTGGTCGATGAGCACCAGCGCCGTCGCGGCGATCCCGTTGCCGGAGGAGGATCGCGCAATCCGATCATGACCGCCTATCGCCAAAGCGCCCTCGCCTGCGCTGCCGCCATGGTGGATGGCCCCAGGCGGCCGCGAGATCTGAAGGCGGTGACGCCGATCGCGCCCAAGATCCTGCAGCACAATGTCTATGGCTGGTTCGCGCGCGTCGACCGCGGCCTGTACGATCTTACCGATGCCGGCCGTGCCTCTTTGGTCCGTTGGCCGCAGGCACGCACGACGAATCCCGACACGCAATTTTGAACGCAGCAGCCATATGATTGAAGATTCCCGCAGCGTCCGAGGCGGTCCGCTCGGTTGATTTCTCCGACAAAATATGTTGCTTGTCCCGCCCATGAAGAAGCTCTGCATGACCGCCTTGGCGTCAGTGACACTGAGTTTTCCAGCCAGCGCAATGGACAATGCATTGCGCGCCGGACTGATGAAACTCGATCCCCAAACTCGCCTTGAACAGCGTTGCGACGCCGAAGTGCTCGACCGCATCACCCATGACGATCGCAAGTTCAAAGCCGATCGCGTCGTCGCCTACGCCTTTGCCACGCCCGAGATGGGCGCCGATGCAATCAAGAGCCCGGGTGCTGCGTTTCGCAGCAAGGGGCAGTGGTATAGGCTGAAATTCAAGTGCCAGACCGGGCCGGACCATATGGAAGTCTTGCAACTCCGCTACCGGATCGGCGACGAGATTCCGGAAGCCGACTGGGCAAAGTATAATCTCTACGATTGATTGGCGATCGGCCATGGTTTTGCCTGGCTGTCGGCGAGTGCCGCGAGCATTGGATCTGGCTTCACGTAACGATGCTTCGGTGATGGCGCCACGCGTGATCCCTTGACGCCAAGGGACCACCAAGTTAGGGCCTCTGGGTAATCGACGAACACTCGGCAAAATCAGCAAGGGCTTCCGGTCGATGGACATTTTTTTCAGCGCTGCCAGCCTGACCGCCCTGCTCCAGGTCATCGCCATCGACCTCGTGCTGGCCGGCGACAATGCGATCGTCATCGGCCTTGCCGCTGCCGGCCTGCCGGCTGACCAACGCAAGAAGGCGATCCTCATCGGCGTGATTGCGGCAACGGTGCTGCGCATCGGTTTTGCCGCAATTACCGTCAAGCTGCTGGCGATCGTCGGCCTGCTGCTGGCCGGCGGCATCCTGCTGCTGTGGGTCTGCTGGAAAATGTACCGCGAGCTGCGCACGTCACATGCCGATGAGCTGGAAGCGACCGAGGCGCTGTCGAATTCGGACCTCAACAGTGACCAGGCAGTCGCCGGCAAGTCGAAGCGCAAGACCCTTGGCCAGGCTGCCTTGCAGATTGTCGTCGCCGATGTGTCGATGTCGCTCGACAACGTGCTGGCGGTGGCTGGAGCGGCGCGTGATCATTTTCCGGTGCTGGTCATCGGCCTTGTGCTGTCGATCGCGCTCATGGGGCTGGCTGCGACCTTCATTGCCAAGCTGCTGCATCGCCACCGCTGGATCGCCTATGTCGGCCTGCTGATCATACTCTATGTCGCGCTGGACATGGTCTATCGTGGCGCGGTGGAGGTCTGGCCACATGTGAACAACGTGGTCGGCTGAAGCTGGCGGACATCCGCGTCTTCACTCCGTCGAAGCAAGACCGCCGTGCGTTTTGCCGCATCGCGGGCCTGCCCATACCAATGCCGCAATAAGTGTGGTACTGCGCCGGCAATCCTGAAAAGCCCGGAAACCCTCTATGTCCGCTCCCCGCGTGAGTTTTGTCAGTCTTGGATGCCCGAAGGCCCTCGTGGATTCGGAGCGCATCATCACGCGCCTGCGCGCCGAAGGTTACGAAATCGCGCGCAAGCATGACGGCGCCGACCTCGTCGTCGTCAACACCTGCGGTTTTCTCGATTCCGCCCGAGACGAGTCGCTCAACGCCATCGGCTCCGCGCTTTCGGAAAACGGCCGAGTGATCGTCACCGGTTGCCTGGGCGCCGAGCCGGACGTCATTCGCGAAAAGCACCCGAATGTGCTGGCGATCACCGGGCCGCAGGCCTATGAGAGCGTGATGGCCGCGGTGCATGAGGCCGCACCGCCTTCGCACGATCCCTATATCGATCTCCTGCCGCCGCAGGGTGTCAAGCTGACGCCGCGCCACTACGCCTATCTCAAGATTTCCGAAGGCTGCAACAACCGCTGCACCTTCTGCATCATTCCCGCACTGCGTGGCGACCTCGTCTCGCGGCCGGCGGCAGATGTGCTGCGTGAGGCTGAGAAACTGGCCAAGGCTGGCGTCAAGGAACTTCTGGTCATCTCGCAGGACACCAGCGCCTACGGCATCGACATCAAGTACCAGACGTCGATGTTCGGCGACCGTGAAGTGCGCGCAAAATTCCTCGATCTTTCGGAGGAACTGGGCAAGCTCGGCATCTGGGTGCGCATGCACTATGTCTACCCCTACCCGCATGTCGCCGACGTCATCCCGCTGATGGCGGAGGGCAAGATCCTCCCTTACCTGGATATCCCGTTCCAGCATGCCTCGCCGCAGGTGTTGAAGAACATGCGCCGGCCCGCGCATGGCGAAAAGACGCTCGAGCGCATTCGCGGCTGGCGCGAGGTCTGTCCGGATCTGGCCATCCGCTCGACCTTCATCGTCGGCTTCCCCGGCGAGACGGATGACGATTTCGAGATGCTGCTCGACTGGCTCGATGAAGCCAAGATCGACCGCGCCGGCTGCTTCAAATACGAGCCGGTCCGCGGCGCCCGCTCCAACGATCTCGGTCTCGAACAGGTCCCGCAGGAAATCAAGGAGGCGCGCTGGCACCGCTTCATGCAGCGTCAGCAGAAGATTTCGGCGACACAGCTGGCCAGAAAAGTCGGCAAGCGCCTCCCGGTGCTGATCGACGAGGCGCATGGCACATCGGCACAGGGCCGCACCAAATACGACGCGCCCGAGATCGATGGCTCGGTGCACATCCAGTCGCGTCGTCCGCTGCGCCAAGGCGATATCGTCACCGTCAAGATCGACCGTGCCGACGCCTATGACCTCTATGGTTCGGCGGTCTGACGCCTCGTTCCGCGTAAATTTACTACATCTGGCGATAATCTAGGCCTCTTAACCCGCTCAGCCGCGATCCGCTCTATGGTTTGCCGACCGTAGATGCGGGAAATGCGGATGAACACCAGACCTGCGGAACAAAATTACATTGCGACGCTGGACCTGCTCAGGCTGGTCGCGGCGATGGCTGTCGTGTTCTTCCACTATTTCTTTCGCGGCGCGGCTGCCGAGGGCATTCTGGCTGAGGGTTATCCGCTTGCGGCACCGTTCGCCCTCTACGGCTATCTCGGCGTCAATCTGTTCTTCCTGATCAGCGGTTTCGTCATTGCCTGGTCGGCGGAAAACCGCAGTTGGGACCAGTTTGCGGTCGCGCGGTTCGTTCGCCTCTATCCGGGCTTCCTGCTCTGCATGACGATCACCTTCGCGATTGTCTTCCTTGCCGGGTCGCCGCTGCTTTCGGCCTCTTTCGTTCAGTATGCCGCCAATCTGTCGATGTTCGCGCCGGCGTTCGGCCAGCCCTTCATGGACGGCGTCTACTGGTCGATCGTTCTTGAGCTGGTGTTCTACGGCTGGGTGACGCTGGCGCTGCTCACCGGGCTGTTTCAGAAACGCAAGCTGGAGCTGATCTTGATCTGGCTGGCGATCTCGGCCTTGAACGAGTTCTTCATCGGCAGCGGTGCCGCCAGGCTGCTGTTCATCACCGAGTTTGGACCGTTCTTCGCCGCCGGCGTGGTGGTCCACCACCTGCATGCGCATGGCCGTTCACTGCCTGCAATGCTGCTGCTTGCCGCCGCCTTCCTGATCTCCTGCGGCACGCTGTCGGTGACGCAGCACTGGATGCTTGGCCACTACGGCATTGCCGTTTCGTCGGCCAATCTGGTCATCGCCAACGTCGTCATGCACACGGCCTTGATCGGTGCGGTGCTGCTGCGCAATCGTCTGCGGCCATCGGCGCTCACCCTGGCGCTGGGCGGGCTGACCTATCCGCTCTATTTGCTGCACCAGGACATCGGCTATCTCGTCATCAATGCGGCAACGCCCCTTATCGGCAAATGGTTTGCCGCCTTTGGCTGCGGCGCACTTATGCTTTTCGTTTCGTGGGCAATCTGGCGCGCCTGCGAACGACCCGCACAGCGGTTGCTGAGGATTTGGCTCGGCCGCGCGGTCGATGCTGGCTTGGCGCGATTTCGTCGCGTCTCAGCCGGAGCGCAGCCCGCCGAATGAAAAAGGGCGCCTCGCGGCGCCCTCCTCATTTCGATCTCTTGTGCTGCCTACTGCGGCAGCTTGTCGTCGACACCCTTCACATAAAAATTCATGCCGAGCAGCGTGCCGTCATCGGCGACTTCGCCATCCTTCAGCCACGGCGTGCCGTCTTGCTTGGCGATCGGCCCGGTGAAGGGGTTCCAGCCGCCGGCGATCTTCTTCTCGGTGGCCTCCGCCATCGCCTTCACGTCGTCGGGCATGTTGGTGTAGGGGGCGAGCTTGACCGCGCCGTCCTTGATGCCAAGCCAGACATTGTCCGGCTTCCAGGTGCCGTCGAGGGCTGCCTGGACCCGGCTGATGTAATAGGGACCCCATTCGTCGGTGAGCGAGGTCAGCTGCGCGTTCGGCGCGAACTTGATCATGTCGGAGGACTGGCCGAAGCCGTGCAGCTTGCGCTCCTCGGCCACCTGCAGGGCAGCGGTCGAATCGGTGTGCTGGACGATAATGTCGGCACCCTGGTCGAACAGCGCCTTGGCGGCGTCGGCTTCCTTGCCCGGATCGAACCAGGAATTCACCCAGACGATCTTGGCCTTGAAGTTCGGGTTGATCGACTGCGCGCCGAGCATGAAGGAGTTGATGCCCATCACCACTTCGGGGATCGGGAAGGAAACGATGTAGCCGGCAACGCCTGCCTTCGATTCCTTGGCGGCGATCTGGCCGAGCACATAACGGCCTTCATAGAAACGCGCATTGTAGATGCCGAGATTGTCAGATGTCTTGTAGCCGGTGGCGTGCTCGAACATCACCTTCGGGAATTTCTTGGCGACCTTCACTTCCGGGTCCATGAAGCCGAAGGAGGTGCCGAAAATGATCTTGCAGCCTTCGCGTGCCAGGCGCTCGAAAGCGCGGTCGGCGTCGGGGCCTTCCGAGACGTTTTCAAGATAGGCGGTTTCGACCTTGTCGCCGAGCGCCTTCTCCACTTCGAGACGGCCCTGGTCGTGCTGGTAGGAATAGCCAAAATCGCCGATCGGGCCGGTGTAGACCCAGCAGGCCTTCAGCTTGTCCGCGGCCTCGGCCGTCGCTGCCAGCGACATGGCGGCGGTCGTGGTCATCAGGGCAATAAGCAGTTTTTTCATTGTGTTACCTCTCTGAGTTAGCCTTGGAGCTTCCCGTTTGTTTTTTGTTGTCAACGATCCGGAACGAATGGCTGCCCCAAGGAAGCCGGCGTGTTCATCATCGTCAGACGCTTGTTGCGCGAGATTAGAACGAGAACCACGACGGTTGCCAGATAGGGCAGCGAAGAAAGGAACTGTGAGGGCACTGGAATGCCAAAAGCCTGTGCATGAAGCTGGCCGATCCACACCGCGCCGAAGATGTAGGCGCCGGCCAGCACCCGCCATGGCCGCCAGGAGGCGAACACCACCAGCGCCAGCGCGATCCAGCCGCGGCCGGCGCTCATGTTCTCCACCCATTGCGGCGTGTAGACCAGCGAGAGATGGCCGCCGGCGAGACCGGCACAGGCGCCGCCGAAGATGACCGCGAGGTATCGGTAGCGGATGACCTTGATGCCAAGCGCATGCGCCGAGGTGTGGCTGTCGCCGATCGAACGCAGCGTCAGCCCGGTGCGGGTCTTGAACAGGAACCACATGACGGCGGCGGTCAGTGCGATCGAGATGTAGAAGATCGGATCCTGGCCAAACAGCAGCCTGCCGATCACAGGGATTTCCGTCAGGCCGGGAATGTCGAGGTTGGGCAGCCTTTCGCCGGGCTGGCCGACGAAGCTGGTGCCCATCATGCCGGACAGGCCAAGGCCGAGCAGCGTCAGCGACAGGCCGGTCGCCACCTGATTGGTGGCCAGCGACAGCGTCATGACGGCAAACAGCAGCGAGAACACCGCGCCCATGGCAATGGCCGCCAAAAGGCCGATCCAGGGCGATCCGGTGAGATAGGTTGCGCCGAAGCCGCCGACGGCGCCCATGATCATCATGCCTTCGACGCCGAGATTGAGTACGCCGGAGCGCTCGACCACCAGCTCACCGATTGCCGCGATCAGCAGCGGCGTTGCCGCGGTGGCGATGGTCAGAAGGATGTTTACGGTGATGTCCATCAACGGGCTTCCTTCAGCTTCGGTGCGGCTTCGAGTTTGGCCACGCCTTCCGGTTTGGTCAGGGCCAGGCCGACCAGACGTATGCGGTAGTGGATGAGCGTGTCGCAGCCGAGCACGAAGAACAAAAGCATGCCCTGGAACACCCGCGCCACCTTGTCGGAGATGCCGAGCGCGCTCTGCACTGCTTCGCCGCCGAGATAGGTCAGTGCCAGCACCAGTCCGGCGGCAACGATGCCAAGCGGGTTGAGACGGCCGAGGAACGCCACGATGATGGCGGTGAAGCCGTAGCCGGGCGAAATGACGGGCTGCAGCTGGCCGATGGCGCCCGAGACCTCCGAGATGCCGGCAAGTCCCGCCAGCGCGCCCGACAGCAGGAAGGCAAAGAACACCATCCGGTTGAGGCCGAAGCCGGCGAAGCGTCCTGCCCGCGGGCTCGAGCCCAGCACGCGCACCTCGAAACCTTTCAGCATGCGGCTCATCAGGATCCAGACCAGCACCGCGGCGACCAGCGCGAAGACAAAACCCCAGTTTGCCCGTCCGGCATCCGGCATCAGTTCCGGCAACACGGCCGAATCGTTGAACTGGATGGTCTGCGGGAAGCCATGGCCCTGCGGATCGCGCCAGGGGCCGCGCACCAGCCAGTCAAGGAAAAGTTGCGCGACATAGACCAGCATCAGGCTGGTCAGGATCTCGTTGGTGCCGAAGCGCGTCTTGAGCAGAGCCGGGATCGCCGCATAGGCCGCACCTCCGACCATGCCAAGCAACAGCATCAACGGCAGCACCAGCGGGCCTTCGAACTGCGGAAACAGTACTGGAAGCATCGAGCCAACGATGCCGCCGAGGATGAACTGGCCTTCGGCGCCGATGTTCCAGATGTTGGCCTTGTAGCAAACCGACAGGCCGACGGCGATCAGGATGAGCGGCGCGGCCTTGATCGCCAGCTCATGCAACTGCCAGATTTGGCTGATCGGCTCGATGAAATAGATGTTGAACGCAGTCAGCGGATTGACGCCGAGCAGCGCGAACATGACGGCCCCGGCAATGATGGTCAGCGCGAAGGCGATGAACGGCGACAGGGCCGAAAACAGCATGGAACGCTGCGGACGTTTGACGAGTTCGAGGCGCATCATGCCGTCTCCAACGTGTGTTCGGCGTGACCGGGTTCGGCGCCACCCATCAGCAAGCCGACCTTCTCGAAGGTCGCTTCGGCGATCGGCATCGGCTTCGACAACTCGCCATTGTGCATGACGGCGATCGCATCCGAGATCTCGAACAGCTCGTCGAGATCCTGGCTGATCACCAGCACCGCCGATCCGCTGCGCGACAACTCGATCAAGGCCTGGCGGATGTGGGCGGCAGCGCCCGCATCGACGCCCCAGGTCGGCTGGTTCACCACCATGACGCTTGGCCGGCGGTCGAGTTCGCGGCCGACGATGAATTTCTGCAGATTGCCGCCCGAAAGAGCCGCGGCCTCCGGATCCGGCGCGCTCTTGCGCACGTCCATCGCCTCGATGATGCGTTGGGACGCGGCCTGGATGGCGGCGCTCTTGACCATTCCGCCGGAACCGACGAACGCCTTGCCGTCGGTGGCATGGCGCGACAGCAGCAGGTTTTCGGAAAGCTTCATGCGCGGTGCGGCACCGTGGCCGAGGCGTTCCTCCGGCACGAAGGCAGCGCCCAGCAGGCGTCGTCCGGTGATGGTGAGGCTTCCCGAATCCTTGCCGCGAATGCGCACCGAGGCGGCATCCTGCTGCAGCACTTCGCCTGAAACGGATTCGAAGAACTCGCCCTGACCATTGCCGGCGACGCCGGCGATGCCGATCACCTCGCCGGCGCGGACGTTCAGGTTGATGCCCCTGAGCGGGATCGAGAACGGCGTTGCCGGTTTGCGGCTGAGATTGCGGATTTCGAGCAGCGGCTGCGCCTTGTCGATGCCCTCGACCGGCGCGCGCACCACGGCCTGCACCTCGTTGCCGACCATCATTCGCGCCAGCGAAGAGGCTGTTTCCTCACGCGGATTGCAATGGCCGACCACCTTGCCGTGGCGCAGCACGGTGGCGCGGTCGCAGATGCGTTTGACCTCTTCGAGCCGGTGCGAGATGTAGAGGATGGATTTGCCTTCCGAGCGCAGGCGCTCCAGCGTCTCGAACAGCTTGTCGGCTTCCTGCGGCGTCAACACCGAGGTCGGTTCGTCCAGGATGATGAGCTGCGGCGTCTGCAGCAGACAGCGGATGATTTCGATGCGCTGGCGCTCGCCCACCGACAGGTCGCCGACCAGCGATTCAGGATCGAGCGGCAGGCCATAGCTGAAGGAAAGCGCCCTCGCCTTCGCAGCGATGCTGCTGATCGGCGAGCCGTCGTCCAGCGACAGCGCGATGTTTTCGGCCGCGGTCAGCGCCTCGAACAGCGAAAAATGCTGGAACACCATGCCGATGCCGAGCTTTTTCGCGACGCCCGGGCTGGAAATCCTGACGGCCTGACCGTTCCAGAAGATCTCGCCGGCATTGGGCTCCAGCGAGCCGAAAAGCATCTTGACCAGCGTCGACTTGCCGGCGCCGTTTTCGCCGAGCAAGGCGTGGATCTCACCCCTGGCGATGTCGAGATCGATATGATCGCACGCCGTCAGCGTGCCGAATATCTTGGTGAGGCCACGCACCTCAAGCAGGTTCGTGCCGTCCTGATTTGCACTCACAGTGCCTCCCATCTGGTTAGCCAGACATGTTCTGTGTTCCCGCAGGCATGGTAGGCGCGGCCGGCTCTCATCGGAAAGCGGCACACGTCTTGAAAGAGCTTCAAGAATTTCAGCGGAAATTCAAGGGATAGCAAGGCAGAACGAACTAAGGGATGAGAATGGTCGTCCCTGTGGTCCTGCGGCCCTCGAGGTCGGAATGCGCCTTGCCGGCGTCCTTCAGCGCGTAGCGCTGGTTGATCTTGATCTCGACCGCGCCGCTGAGCACGACCTCGAACAGAGCGGCAGCAGAAGCGTCGAGGTCCTCGCGTTTTGCGTTGTAGACGAACAGTGTCGGCCTTGTTGCAAACAACGAGCCCTTCTGTGCCAGCAACGACATGCTGAACGGCGGTATAGGTCCCGAGGACTGGCCAAAGCTGACGAACATGCCAAGCGGCCGCAGGCAGTCGAGCGAAGCCGGAAACGTGTCGTTGCCGACCGAATCGTAGACGACATCGCATTTCTTGCCGCCGGTAATGGCGGCGACGCCGGCGACGAAATCCTGTTCCTTGTAGTTGATGACGTGATCGAAACCATGCGCCCTGGCGAGCTCGATCTTGTCGGACGAGCTGGCGGTGCCGATGACGGTGGCGCCGAGATGTTTTGCCCATTGGCCGAGGATCAGGCCGACGCCGCCTGCCGCGGCATGGAACAGGATCGTGTCGCCGGCTTTCACCTTGAACGTCCGCCGCAGCAGATATTCCGCGGTCATGCCCTTCAGCATCATCGCTGCGGCCTGTTCGTCGCTGATGCCATCCGGAACCTTGACGGCGCGGCTGGCATCGATGACGCGTTCTTGCGCGTAAGCCCCCGTCGTCACGGCATAAGCGATGCGATCGCCCGGATTCAGCCAGTCGACGCCATGGCCGACCTCCAGCACCACGCCGGCGGCTTCGCTGCCTGGCACGAGCGGGAAGCCGCCGGGTGGCGGATAGAGACCGGAGCGATGGTAGACATCGATGAAATTGAGGCCGATCGCGGTGTGCCGGACCAGGATCTGCCCGGATCCCGGCTGGCCGGGATCAGCGTCCTCATAGGTCAGAACTTCCGGGCCGCCATTGGCATGAATGCGGATCGCTTTGGACATTGCTAGGCTTCCTGTGGGCTAGGCTTGTGGGGCCAGGCTCCCTGTGGGAGTGGCCGATCAGGCCTTTTTGGCACCGAGATTGGGAAAGAACTGCATGATGCCACCGATGCAGGCAAGATAAAGCCCGGTGATGGTGATGCCGATCTTGGTGAAGGTGCTGACCTGCTCGCCCAGCACGCCGATCTGATCGTAGAAGGCGGCGAGCGCCGCTTGGGCCAGGGCAAGCGCGCCGAAAGCGCACCACAACAGGGTCATCCCGAGGTTGATGCGCCGCAGCCGCACCACCCGCACCGGGTGGATGAAGTTGATCGGCACGAAAGTCAGGACGCCGGCCACCACCACCACCGCGAACGAAACCCATTGTCCGGGCTCGATGACGAACAGGGTGAACACCACCATGTTCCAGACCACCGGGAATCCCTTGAAGAAATTCTCCTTCGTCTTCATGCCGGTGTCGGCATAGTAGATGGCGCTGGAAACGACGATGATCGCCGCCGACAGGAATGACAGGCCCTCGCCCATGAAGCCGCGCTGATAGAGCGCGAAGGCCGGGATCAGCACGTAGGTCACGTAGTCGATGATGTTGTCGAGCAGTTCGCCCGACCATGTCGGCAGGATCTCCTTGACCTCGAGTTTTCTGGCGATCGGCCCATCGATGCCGTCGACGAACAGAGCCAGCCCGAGCCACCAGAACATTGCGGTCCAGCGCTCTTCACTTGCCGCCACGAGCGACAGGAAGGCCAGGAACGACCCCGAGGCGGTCAAAAGGTGGACGGAGAACGCCCTCGCCTGCGGCCAGGTGACCTTCTTCTTCGGGCGCGGAATCCGGTCCGTGATCTTTTTGGCGGCTTTTCGTGCTGCCAAATTCCTGGCCGTTGTGTTCTTGCTCACGGGCCCCGCCAATCCAGCTTGCAGATTTCGGCCGAACGGCCGGCGAAATTCCAATTGCGGCCAAAAGCCCGCATCTTGCTCTTGTCGGACCTGGCCACGATGATCTCGGGCGCGATCCAGTATTCCGAATTGCTGATCACCGTATCCTTGTCACGGTCCTTGCCTTGGATGGGTGTGACCGCTCCGTCGATAATCCTGGGTATCTGGAAGATACGCGTTTTGTCACGCGTCTCATAGGTGATCGGCACCTGCTCGACACCGAGGAATTTGCCGACGAGGATTGAGAGCAGCGATGTGGTTCCACCTGCCTTGCCCGTGAAGATCTTTGTCAGCGCCTTGACCGCATAGACAGAGGCGCGGCTGTCGATGAACAGGCCCGCGGTCCAGTTGCCGCGGCTCATATAGCCTGGGATTTCCATGATCAGCCCAAGATTGAGCCCGGACAGATCGACCTCACCGAAATGGCCGGCATCGATGCGAAACCCGGCCCATGTCTGGCAATAGCCTTCGGTCGGCGGATGATTGCCAAGCGAGAGCACGCAAGGGCAAAAAACCGTGCAATTGCAGGAGAGTACGAGCTCTCCCTTCATCGCCCAGCTCTGGTCTGCCATCGATTTTCCCCCACTCACAGCGAGACTACTAGCAGCGCGGCTGCCCAGACAAGCAGTATCGCACCGGCCAGCCGGGTTGGAACCCTGCTGGCCGTTTGTTTTTCGATCAGGGTGAACAGGCCGATCAACGCCATCCAGAAAACGTTCATGACGCCAACGGCGAACATCACCAGCATCAAGGCCCAGCAGCAGCCCAGACACCACAGACCTTGCGCGGCACCGAGCCGAAAGATGTTAAGGGGCCTTGCGCTCCAGCTCGCGAAAAGGATCGAGAACGGGTTCCTGCATTTCTTCAGGCAAGCTTCCTTCAAGCCGCCGAACTGGTAGAGGCCGGCAATCAGCAGAGCGAGCGCACCGGCAATGCCGACGACCGGATCGAGCATCCCGGCTGACGAAGCGAATGCATGGACGGCCAAGGTCAGCGCCGCGAACGCAATTGAAGCGGCGAGCCAGACGCTGAGATAGCCGGCGACCAGCAGCAGCGGGTGAACGACCGGTTCGCCCTTGATGCGTGCCGTGTCAGCGATCTCGCAATAGGTGCGTATCATCGGCGCCGCCGAAGGCAGCATCGTCGCGATCGCCATCAGGAACCACATCGAAACGAGCGCGCCGGCCTGCAAGCCGAGACCTGCGTCCAAAGGCACCGGTGAGAGGCACAGCACAAAGAACCGTTCCAGGAAATAGGGCAGCGGCAGTTGCGGCAGGCTGCGAAGGATCGTGTCGCCAGGGGCGCCGACGCCCGCAATCCCTGTTTCAGCCCCGCGGATTGCCATCGCCGCAAGAGACAGCCATGCAAGCAGGATGCAAGCGCCGACAACGACGTTTACCGTGACCCGGGGATTGCGCGCGATGCCGGCCATGGCGCGGCCGGCGCGGTCGAGATGGCTGAAGTCGTCCTGCTGGCCGGTCATGACATCCGAATGGGCCGAATCGCCGCGTTGATCAAGCGGCATGATCTGACCTATATGCTGATCGAACGGCAGGTCGGGTGGACCGCCTCGCATTGCAAGCCGGAAGCCGATCTTGGAGCATCAGCAAACTGCGCGGATACTGATTGCCGGCACGGGGCCGGCAGGGCTGATCGCGGCACTGGGTTTTGCCGCCGAAGGTTTCCCGGTGACACTGGTCGGGCCGGAGGCCACCGCCCCCGATGGTCGCACGACGGCCCTGATGAACCCTGCCTTGAAAGTGCTCGACCGGCTCGGCGTGCTCGAAGCCGTCAAATCCAAGGCGGCGCCTCTGAAGGTGATGCGCATCGTCGATGCCACCAGCAGGCTGATCCGCAGCCCGGTCGTCACCTTCCGCGCCAGCGAGATCGACGAGGATGAATTCGGGCTGAATCTTCCCAACAGCGTCCTCACCCCGGCACTCGCCAGCGCCGTTGCCGCGCATGCCGGCATCGACTGGCTGAGGTCGATGGTGGCGAACTGGCATCTCGATGCCGAGCATGTCCGTGCCGGCCTCGCCGACGGCAGCTCGGTTGACGCATCGCTGGCGGTCGCCGCTGACGGACGCTTGTCACCGGCGCGCCAGGCGGCCGGCATCTCGACCTCGGCCCGGTCCTACCCGCAGGCAGCTCTCGTCCTCAATTTCGGCCATAGCGGCGATCACGCCTTCACCTCGACGGAATTCCACACCGAGACCGGTCCGTTCACGCAGGTCCCGCTGCCCGGCAATCGCTCCAGCCTGGTCTGGGTGGTCAAGCCCGAGACCGCGACCGAGCTCGCCGCGCTGGACGATGCGACACTTTCTCAGCGGGTCGAACAGCAGATGCAGTCGATGCTGGGCCGGGTGGCTGTCGAGCCGGGCCGGCAGATCTACCCGCTATCGGCGGTGACGCCGCTGCGTTTCGCAAGGGATCGGGTGGCGCTGGTCGGCGAAGCCGCTCATGTGTTTCCGCCGATCGGTGCGCAAGGCCTCAACCTCGGCATCAGAGACGTCGACGATCTAATTGGAATCGCTTGTGAAAATCTATCCGATCCGGGCGCAGCCAAGGCGCTTGCAGCCTACGATTTCAAGCGCCGCCCCGACATTCTGGCGCGCAGCAGCGCGGTCAACCTGCTCAACATGTCGCTGCTTTCCGACATGCTGCCGGCGCAGATGGCCCGCGTTGCCGGGCTCGGCGTGCTCGGAGGCTTCGCGCCGCTTCGGGCTTTTTTCATGCGCGAGGGGCTTCGTCCCGGCAGCGGTTTTGCCGCGCTTGCCGGCGGGTTAGGGAAACAGGTCCGGCGCTAGGATATTGTGCCGGATCAGGTAGAGCAGCCCGGTAACGGTCACGACCGACAGGCAGGTAGTGATCAGCACACTGGCCGACGCTCGCTGTACCCAGACGCCATACTGCTGGGCGATGACGAAGACGTTCGTGGCGGTCGGCAATGCGGCCAGAAGCACCGCCGAGAAGACCCATGTCTCAGAGAAATTGCCGATCCAGCTCAGCACGACATAACAGAGCAACGGGTGCAGGATCAGCTTCAGCGCGGCGATCGGAACCATCTCATGCGGGACGCGATTGAGCGGCCTGAGCGCCAGCGTGACGCCCATGGCAAACAGCGCGCAAGGTGCGGCCGCACGGGAAAGATATTCTAGAAATCGCTCCACCGGCACGGGCGGTCGAAAGCCGATATAGGCGGCGCCGACACCCAGGGTGGTTGCGATGATGAACGGATGCAGCACGATCTTGCGCACGACGCCGAGCGCAAGCCGGAGAGGAGTGGTCTTCTCGTCGCCAGACAGCGCCATCATCATGGGCGCGATGGCGAAATGCATGATGTTCTCGAAACAGAAGATCAAGGCGACCGGCACAGCCGCCTCCTCGCCGAAGGCCAGCAATGCCAGGCCCGGTCCCATATAGCCGATATTGCCATAGGCGGCCGCGAGCGCCTTGATGGTCGATTGCGCTATCTCGCCGCGCGAGGTCAGGACCGACCCCATGAACATCAAGGAAAATATCATGAAGGTCGAGACGACCGAGCCGAAGATGAAGCGCCATTCCGTCAGGTCTTCAAACGGCGTCTTGGCAAGCAGCTGGAAGAAAAGTGCCGGCAGCGCGACATAGACGATGAACGTGTTCATCCAGCCGAGCGCGTCCAGCGGCTGCCTGGTGATGCGCGCCACCAGAAACCCGACAAAAATCAAGCCGAAGAACGGAAGAACAAGACCGATGACGTCAGACATTTTTATGCTGGTCCGAAACCCTGGCGCCGGGCTAGCCCGTTGCTTAATAGGGCGTCAAGCGCCTCGGGATTGAATTGATGCGCGGTCTGCGCCAAATAAGCTCAAGGAATTCAGTGGTGAGTACGATGAAAACAGCCAAATTCGCAATCGGACAGGTGGTTCGCCACCGGCTGTTTCCATTCAGGGGCATCATTTTCGATGTCGATCCGCAATTCGCCAACACCGACGAATGGTACGAAGCCATCCCCGCCGACGTGCGGCCGCGCAAGGATCAGCCTTTCTATCATCTGCTCGCCGAGAATTCGGAGACCGAATACATCGCCTACGTCTCCGAGCAGAATCTGCTTGAGGATCAGTCGGGTGAGCCGGTCCGGCATCCGCAGATCAAAGAGATGTTCGACAAGAGGCCGGACGGCGGCTACCAGCCGAAACGGCAGTCCACGCATTAGCCTGCTGGAAGACAATCACAAAAAAAGCGGGGCATGAACCCCGCTTTTTTGTTGGCTCGGCGATATCGGCCGATCAGTTGGCGGTCTTCGCCTTGTCCTGCTCTTCCTTGAGCTTCTTGGCGAAATCCTGGTTGTTCTTGGCGACGAAGTCCTGAAGCTTCTTCTGCCTGTCCTCGATGTCCGACTGCTGCAGCGCCGGGCCGTCATAGGCGCCGCTGAAGCCCTGCAGGGCGATCTTGATCGGATTGGGCTGGTTCTGGAAATTGACGGAAGTCAGCGTGATCGCCTGGCCTTTCTTGAATGCCGCGACGAGCTGATCGGTCAGCGGCACTTCGGCCACGCAACGATCCGGGAAGCAAATCACATAGTCGAGCTTCTGCGCCTTGCCGGTGTCGATCTGCAGGCCGATGCCGGGAGGCACCAGACGGCCGGTCGGAACCGTCACCTGGAACACCTTGCGGTTCACCTTGCCCTTGAGCTCGATCAGGCTGACGCCGGTGACCAGCTGGCCATTGCCGGCAGTGGTGATGTTCTGGACGTTGCAGATGTCGACATCTTCCTGCTTGGTGCAGGCCTTGAACCAGCCTTGCGGAATCTGCTGCTGCTGCTGTGCGGAAGCGGCGGGAAGTCCTGCGCCGAGAAAGCCGACCACGCCAGCGGCCATGACCGACAGGCGGTACGCGTTGCTGTTCAGGCTCGTCATGTCGTGCACTTCCTCTCAAATGATCCCGGGACCGGCTTCTTCGTGCCGTGTGGTCCAGCTACCTGTTGCCGAAATGAGGCAACAGAATGACTTCGGAGGGCGTGTTACACTGCAAGCGAGGCCGAATCCAGCCCGGCGCCTGCGATTCTTGGCCGTGCGATTTGGGCCGTGCGATTTGGGCTGATGTATCTGGCCGGAGCGCGGTGGCGCCATGCTAGGGTGCAGTCCGAATCATCAAGCCGCCCAGTAAGGAGACGGTCATGGGCCGCGTTCTTGTTTGGCTGATCACCGCGATATCGTTTCTCGCCCTTTCGCATCAGCCGGCCGCATCGGAGCCGAAGCACGCCATCGCCATGCAGGGCGAGCCGGCGCTGCCGCCCGACTATACGCATTTCAACTACGTCAATCCCGACGCGCCGAAGGGTGGCTCGATCACCTATTGCGTCGTCGGCAGCTTCGACAATCTCAACCCTTTCATCCTCAAGAGCCTGCGCACCACGGCGCGCGGCATGATGGATACGATCTTCGGCAATCTGGTCTTCGAGCCGTTGATGCAGCGCAATGCCGACGAGGCTTTCACGCTCTACGGTTTGTTGGCCGACAGCGCCGACATGGATCCGGAGCGCAAGAGCATCGAGTTCCATCTCAATCCGAGGGCCAAATGGTCGGACGGTCAGCCGGTGACGCCGGAGGACGTGCTGTTCAGTTATGATGTCTACACCGACAAAGGCCGCCCGCCTTACAGCGACCGCATGGCCAGGGTCGCCAAGCTCGAAAAGACCGGCGACCACAGCGTGCGCTTCACCTTCAACGACAAGGCCGATCGCGAATTCCCGCTGATCATCGCGCTGACCCCGATCATCCCGAAGCACGCCTTCGACAAGGAGACTTTCGACAGGACGACGCTCAAGCCGGTGATCGGCAGCGGTCCGTATACGATCGCGCAGGTGCAGCCAGGCCAGCGCATCGTCTTCAAGCGCAACCCGGACTATTGGGGCAAGGATGTCCCCGCCAAGCGCGGTTTCGACAATTACGACCAGATCACCATCGAGTATTTCCTCAACGCCAACGCCAAGCTCGAAGCGTTCAAGAAAGGCCTCTGCGCCATCGATGACGACAGCGATCCGGTGAAGCGCGAGCGCGATCTCGATTTTCCGGCCTTCCACAAGGGCGATGTGATCGCCGAAACCTTCGACACCGGCATTCCGCCTGTCGTGACCGGCTTCCTGTTCAACACAAGGCTGCAGAAGTTCGCCAACCCGGTCGTGCGGCGCGCGCTCGGCATGCTCTACGACTTCGAATGGGCCAACAAGAACCTGTTCGGCGGCAAATACACGCGCACGATGAGTTACTGGCAGAATTCCGAGCTTTCCGCGCTCGGCCATCCGGCCGACGACAGGGAGAAAGCGCTTCTGGCGCCCTACCCCGGCCGCGTGCCGGCCGATGTCATGGACGGCACATGGCGGCCGCCGGTGACCGACGGATCGGGCCAGGATCGGCGCGTCTTGAAGGCAGCTTTCGATCTTTTGAAAAGTGTCGGCTACCACGTGCAGAACGGAACGATGCTCGATCCCGAAGGCAAACCCTTCGGCTTTGAGATCCTGACCGCTTCGCAGGACGAGGAGCGCCTTGCCGGCATCTATCAGCGCACGCTGGAGAAGATCGGCATCAATCTCACCATTCGCAGCCTCGACGGCGATCAGATCCAGTCGCGCAAGCAGCGCTTCGATTTCGAGGTCTTGGTCGGATCGAGCGGCTTCAACAATTCGTTGTCACCCGGCATCGAGCAGAGCGGGCGCTGGAGTTCGACTGCCGCCCGGACGGAAGGCTCGTTCAATCTCGCCGGCGTCGCCGATCCGGCTGTGGACGCGGCAATCGAGGCGATGCTGCGCGCCCGCTCCAAGGAGGATTATGTTGCCGCCGTTCGCGTTCTCGACCGGCTGCTGATCTCCGGCAACTACATGGTGCCGATGCAGTACAACACGCAGCAATGGATCGCCTACTGGAACTACCTGGAACATCCGCAAAAGACGCCCATATTCGGGTATCAACTGCCAACATGGTGGCGCAAACCCAACTGAGGGATCAGGAGATCGAGATGAGCGAATTGAACGCCATCACCGTCGATGTGGTGTCCGATGTCGTCTGCCCCTGGTGCTTCATCGGCCAGAAGCGGCTCGACAGGGCAATCGCCGCCGTCGGCGATGTCGACGTGCATGTCCGCTGGCGGCCGTTCCAGCTCGATCCGACCATTCCGCCCGAAGGCAAGGACCGCCGCGAATACATGCTGGCAAAATTCGGCAGCGACGAGCGCATCCGCGAAATTCACGCCCGCATCGAGCCGCTCGGTGAAATCGAAGGCATCTCGTTTGCCTTCGACGCCATCAAGGTGGCGCCGAACACGCTGGATGCGCACCGGCTGATCCGTTGGGCAGGGGCCGCCGGCGAAGCCATTCAGAACAGGCTTGTACGGCGGCTGTTCCAGCTGAATTTCGAGGAAGGCGCCAACATTGGCGATCATGCGGTCCTGGTCGAGGAGGCGCGCGAGGCCGGCATGGATGCGTCCGTGGTCGCCTCGCTTTTGCCGACCGAGGCCGATGTCGAGGCGGTGCGCACCGAGATCGCCACCGCGTCTCGCATGGGCATTTCTGGCGTGCCCTGCTTCCTGCTCGAGGACAAATACGCCGTCATGGGCGCGCAGGATGCCGATACGCTGGCCGATGCCATTGGCCAGGTTGCGACCGCCAAGGCGCGCGGCGAACTGGACAAGGCCGGCTGAGGCCGGCCGGCCTCTCCGCGACAGCGGCAGACGTTACTTCGCCGTCGCCTTGGCCTTGCTGATGAAAAATCCATGGCCGTTCGTCGCCGTGCAGGTCAGTCCCTTGGTTGACGACTGGCACGAGAACGGCCCGGCGCTCCAGCTGTTGCCGTAGCCAAGCTTGTCGACATCGCTGCAACAGCCCTGCTCGCCTGGGTTCTCGATCAGCGTTGCTGGCCCCTTCGGACCCAGGATAATCGTAAGGTAGCTCGGCTCGACGCGCGAGCAGCTCAGTTCCGGGCCGCCATCCCTCGGCTCATAGGTGCCGGTGCCGCCTTTGGGCGTGTAGATGCAGCCGATGTTGCCGGACGGCGTGTTGAACTCGATCTGGCCCTCGGCGCTGGCCGGAATGCTTTGCTCGCCGGCATGCGCCAAAGGTACAAGGGCAAGGAGGGACAGGATTGCGGCCGCGCGTGCAAGCATTGGGAGCTTCCTTATTGGAGAACCGGACATGCATGAGTGTCGCCGATGCCGGGCAAGGTTCAATCCCAGGCGGATGAATTGTCAAACGCAGTCCCTTGTCTGACCCGACAAGACGGAACGCGCCGCTCGATCGATTCTCCCGTCAATTCCTGCCCCCGGCAGGGACGACCACGGCAATCCTGGCGTGTCACGAGCCGCAGATTTTCGAGCTCTTTGAGCCGTCCACAGTAAGAAAACCGGTCGCTCGATATGATTTCGAGTTCACGAAACCGTGTGAAAGCCTTCCCTAGGGGAAGCCGTGCCAACGCCACGCCTCGATATATCAAGCACATGAAATTAAAAGCAATATCTGGCTTTTTGCCAACCGTTGTCGCTATATTTCAGCATGTAATCTGTTGCCTCACGGCAACGGCTGCCGGGGCAATCCGGTCGGCCCGGTTTTAAATTAATGGAAAATGATCAATTGGTGTTACCATCCGTAACAAAAGAAAAAAGGTTTGGGCGGGATAGTGATTCGGGTCGGTAGACCATCGCAAGAGTCAGTACCGGAAAAAACACCTCGCGATGCCGCAGGGCGATCGCTTCTGACGCCGGTGTCGTCGATGCGCAGCTTCTGGGGCCTGATGCGGGCCTACTGGGTTTCCGACCGCTGGAAGGAAGCCTGGACGCTGACGCTGGTGATCGCGCTGCTCACGGCGTTGTCCAGCAAGGCCGGTGTCTGGTTCGCCGAAGCCTCGGGCGAACTGGTCAATTCCATCGCCTTCTTCCATGACGCCGCCAACACCACGCCGCTTCGCTCGCTTTTGGTCAATGCCGGCGTCCTCGTGCTGCTGGTCGTACTCAAGGACGCTGGCTTCACCGGTATCCGCAACCTTGTCTCGGCGACGTTGCACCGCAAATGGCGCGGTTGGCTGGACAGCCGCTTCAATGAAGCGCTGCTGGACGGCAATCATACGCATTTCCATGCCCAGCACGCGTCGACCGGCAGCGGCGCACCGGCCCCCGACAACATCGACCAGCGCGTCCAGGAATCCATCAAGGACATGACCGGTGGCGCCATCGGGCTCGCCATGGGCGTGCTTGGCGTTGCCACATCGCTCTATTTCGTCGGCCAGAAGCTGCTCGAAAACTCCGTCGAGGTGAAGGGGCTGGAATTCCTCGGCAGCTATGGCAGCGCCATCCTCGCCTTCCTGGCCGTCGCCACCTACGTGCCGCTGAACACTTGGATCGCGGTCAAGCTCGGCGGCCTGCTCGAGCGCCTCAACGTCAGGATGCAGCAGGCCGAGGGCAGCTATCGCGGCGAGCTGACGACATTCCTGCGCCGCTCCTTCCATGTCGCGGCGTCTCAGGGCGAAGGCGTGCAAAGGACCATGCATGGCCGGCTTTATGTCGACATCGACGGCACCTGGACGCGGCTGAACATCGTCAACACCGTCTACATGTCGTTCGAGCTGATCTACAATTTCATCGGTGCCCGCATTGTCGCCTACGGACCGGGCCTGGTGCCGTTCATCCACAACGGTCTCGACCTCAAGGGCTACATAACCGGCTCCGAGCTGGTCAATTCGCTGATCGGCCAGTGTTCGTGGTTCATCCACGTCATGCCCGCCATCGCCACGTTGCGCGCCAACAGCCAGCGTGTCACCGAATTGGCCAATGCGATCGAGAATGTCCAGCATCCGCAGGAATTCTACAGCCAGACCGGCCGCTCCGACTTCCACTATGCCAGCCAGAACCCGGTTTTCGGCCTGACCATCCAGAAGCTCGAACTGGCGCATCAGGGCGAGGACGCGACGCCCTTTCTCAGCGCCGCCAATCTGCGCTTCCGGCGCGGCGAATGGACTTTCCTGAAAGGCGAGTCCGGTTGCGGCAAGACCTCGCTGATCAAGGCGATCAACGGCCTGTGGCCCTATGGCCGCGGCACCATCGTCTTCCCAGAGGGCGTCAAGAGTTTCTATGCCGCCCAGGAGGTCAAGCTGCAGCCTGTGTCGCTGAAGCAACTGGTCTGCCTGCCCGGCTCCGAGCACGACCATGGCGATGCGCAGGTGGCGTCGGCGCTGCACAAGGCGGGGCTCGGCGACTTTATCGAGCACATGGCCGACGAAAGCCGCGAAGGCAAAAGCTGGGACCAGGTTCTGTCGGGCGGCCAGAAACAGAAGCTGGTGGTGGCCCGCATCGTGCTGCAGCAGCCGGGATTGCTGTTCCTCGACGAGGCGACCGGCGCGCTCGACCCCGATGGCAAGGTCGCCTTCCACCAGGCCATCAAGGACAACTGCCCCGATGTCACGGTGATCAGCGTCATGCACGAGGCGGTGGCGCCGAGATCGATGACGGGCAGCGAATTCTATCACAGCATCGTCGCGATCGCCGACGGCGTCGCCACCAAGAAGCCGCTGGTTCCGACCCTGCCCGCCGAACTCACTACCATTCTGGTGCAGCCAAGGCCGGCCCCAAGGCCGGTCGAGGACAAGTGGCTGCGCTTCTCGCGCCGGCTGAAGCAGAAATAACGGTTATTCCGCCCTGGTCTGCCTGGTCGAACGGCGGCCGGTGATCACAGTCTCGCGATCTCGGCTGCTCGTCGGCATTTTCCCTCCTCACCGCGATTGACACGGCAAGGCGCGCTCCTATGTTGCGCCCGCTTGCAGATAGTAAAAATGCGAACCCGCAATCGGAAAGGTCACCGCGCCATGCCTGGCGACAGTCACAGTCGAACGCAACAGCCGTCCGCCCTGACGTGACCTCACATGGTTCATGTCCTGCCGGACGGCAAGGAGTGAGCCATGAACGAATTTACCACGGTGGCAAGCGACGAGGCCGTCGCGATTGCCCGTATCCTAGCCAACGATCACGTCGCCGACATTGTCGAGGCCCTGAACAGGGAGCCTCGAGAGACCGCGACGGAACTGCTCTGTGAAGTGACGTTCGAACGTCTGGTCGAGATCTTCGATCAGCCGGAACTCGACGGCGCGTCGGAACGCATGGAGGCGCTGCCGCGCGCCAAGGCGGGCAAGCTGCTCACCGCCATGTCGGTCGACCGTGCAGCCGACATCCTGCGCGAACTGGAAGAGCCGGCGCGTTCCGAGCTGCTTGGCGGACTTGCGCCGCCGCTGCGCGCAACGCTGCTCTCCATCCTCGGCTATCCCGAAGGCAGTGCCGCATCGATCATGACGACGGAGTTCGTCAGCGTGCCCTCGGACTGGAGCGTCGGGCAAACGCTCGACTACATCCGCAAGGTGGAGCGGACGCGCGAGACCGTCTATGCGATCTATATCGTCGATCCGCAAACGCACCTGCTTGTGCGCTCGACGGGCCTGCGCCGGCTGATCACCGGTGAGCCGGACGATTCGATCATGACGGTGGCGCCGGATCATCTTCCGGTGACGGTCGGCCCGCTGACCGATCGCGAAACGCTGGCGCAGACGATCTCCAAATACGATCTGCTCGCCGTTCCGGTCGTCGACCATGGCAAGATCCTCGGCATCGTCACCATCGACGACATCATCGACACGATGATCGCGGAGACGACCGAGGACGTGCACCGTTTCGGCGGCATGGAGGCGCTGGACGAGCCGTACATGAAGATGAGCTTCCTCGCCATGATCAGGAAACGCGGCGGCTGGCTGTGCGCGCTGTTCATCTCGGAGATGCTGACGGCTAACGCCATGCAGAGCTATGAGGGCGAGCTGGAGAAGGCGATCGTGCTGACGCTGTTCATCCCGCTGATCATGAGCTCCGGCGGCAATTCCGGCTCGCAGGCGACCTCGCTGGTCATCCGCGCGCTGGCGCTGCGCGAGATCGGCCTTGGCGATTGGTGGCGGGTGGCGCTGCGCGAGCTGCCCACCGGCCTCGTGCTGGGCGCCATGCTCGGTGTGGTCGGCGTCTGCCGCATCGCGCTCTGGCAGTATATGGGCTTCTACGACTATGGCCCGCACTGGCCGCTGATCGCCACCACGGTGGGTGCTGCACTGGTCGGCATCGTCACCTTCGGTTCGCTGTCGGGGTCGATGCTGCCGTTCGCCTTGAAGCGCATCGGCTTCGATCCGGCCAGCGCATCGGCGCCGTTCGTTGCCACGCTGGTCGATGTCACCGGGCTGGTGATCTATTTCTCGGTGGCGCTGATGATCCTGCGCGGCACGCTGCTGTAGCAACCATCTCCGCCGTGGCATGTCCTTGCCGCGGCGGAGTTCCTCAACCCGGCTTTGCCGTCAATCGACCCGCTCGCCGTCCTTCACGCGATAGGTCGGCTTGTACATGGTGACCAGTTCTTCCGCCGCTGTCGGATGCACGGCCATCGTACGGTCGAAATCGCCCTTGGTCAGGCCGGCCTTCAGCGGGATGCCAAGAAGCTGCGCCATCTCGCCGGCGTCCGGCCCCAATATGTGGGCGCCAAGCACTTTCTTCGACGCGCCATCGACCACCAGCTTTATCAGCATCTTCTCGTCGCGCCCGGACAGGGTGTGCCGCATCGGCCGGAATGTGGCGCGGTAGATCTCGATGTCGGAAAAGCGTTTGACGGCGTCGTCCTCCGACAGGCCGACAGTGCCGATCTCGGGCTGTGAAAAGACGGCGGTCGCGATCGTCTCGTGATCGGGAGCGGTCGGATTTCCCTTGAAGGCGGTTTCGATGAAGCACATCGCCTCATGGATCGCCACCGGCGTCAGCTGCACGCGGTTGGTGACGTCGCCGATTGCCCAGATGTTGTCGACATTGGTGCGGGAATATTGGTCGACGGCGATGGCGCCGGTCTTGGTCATCTCCAGTCCGATGGCTTCCAGGCCCATATTCTCGGTGTTGGGAATGCGGCCGATGGCCAGCATCACCTGGTCGACGGTCAGCACCTCGCCACCGCTGACCAGCGCGTCGAGCCGGCCGTCCGGCCGCTTGCGGATCCATTCGGACACGGAATGGCAAAGGATCCTTATCCCCTTCTTTTCCATGGTTTCGTGCAGCATGCGCCGCAGGTCCATGTCGAACCGGCTGAGGATCTCCTTGCCGCGATAGACCAGCGTCGTGTCGACGCCGAGACCATGAAAAATGTTGGCGAACTCGACGGCGATGTAACCGCCGCCCTCGATCATGATCGCCCTGGGCAATTCCTTGAGGTCGAAAGCCTCGTTGGAAAAGATGCAATGTTCGTGGCCGGGCAGCGCCGGATGCGCCGCCGGGCGGCCGCCGGTGGCAATCAGGATCTGGTCTGCTGTGACGGTGCGATCCTCACCCAGGAGATGCACGACATGCGGATCGACGATCATGGCGCGCGAGTGGAAGGTCTCGCCGCCGGCGCCCTCGACGTTCCTGACGTAGATCGCCTCCAGCCGGCTGATCTCGCGATCCTTGTTGGCGACCAGCGTCTGCCAGTCGAAACTGGCTTCCGGCACCGTCCAGCCATAGCCGGCGGCGTCGGCGAAGTGCTCGGGAAATTGCGAGGCATAGACGTAGAGCTTTTTCGGTACGCAGCCACGGATGACGCAGGTGCCGCCATAGCGGTATTCCTCGGCGATGCCGACACGCTTGCCGAGTGCCGCGGCGACGCGCGCCGCCCTCACCCCGCCCGAGCCGCCGCCGATGACGAAAAGATCGTAGTCGTAACCGGCCATGACGCGGCTCCCAGGCTTCAGAAATGTGTCAGACAGGTAGGCCGCAAAACGGCAAAAGAAAAGCCCGGACAGGCCGGGCTTTCGCAGTAGGCCGCAAGGCCATTTGAAAATGCGGGTCAGTTGTTGTCCGCGGGGGCCGCGCCGTCGGCGGGCGCTGCGCCATCGGCCGGAGCTGCGGCTCCGTCGGCGGGCGCGGCAGGTGCTGCCTGCGCCTTTGCCTTGGCGGCTGCGGCCAACGTTTCGCCGACCTGCTGGGCGAGATCGCGGCCGAGGCCGTTCTGCCAGATGTCGGCTGCCTTGACCAATTCGCGGGTCACCGTCGGGCCGCTATCGAGCAGCTTCTTGCCCGAATCGGAATTGTAGAAGGCGGCGATGTCGGTCAGTTCCTTTTCGGAGAACACTTTCGCGTAGGCGAGTGCTGCTTCCTTCTCGAGGTCGGCGCGGCGCGAGGCCAGCGCCAGAGCCTTCTCGTTGATGGTCTTGCCGATCAGTTCCTGCATGTCCGGGTTCTTCTGGATCAGCTGCGATTCGAGCGCCGCGGCTGCCTGCGGCAGGATGTTGTCGAACGGGTCGGTCGCGTGGATCGCAGCGACCGCCGCGCGGGCGGCCTTCAGGTGCGCTTCCGTGACATCCTGCGAAAACGCCGGCGACGAGAAGGCGAAAACGGCCGAGGCCGCCAGAAGGACGGAAAGGCTGCGAACCCGGTTATGCAACGTCATGATCGGTAGAACTCCCTGGTTTTCGGGCGGCATGGACGGTTTGGATACCGTCGCCGCCGGCGATGATGGCCGCTGAAGCCAGCCCGATGAAAAGACCATGCTCGACCACGCCCGGAATGGCGTGGAGAGCATTCGAAAGCGCTCTTGTATCCGGAATGCGGCCAAAAGATGCATCGAGGATAAAATGGCCGCCGTCTGTAACAAAAGCCTGCCCGCCCGTCATCCTCAATGTGACCGGTCCGGAAAGACCGAGCTTTTCAGCCGCTGCGGCAACCGCGATTTCAGTGGCGCGCAGGCCGAACGGATTGACTTCGATCGGCAGGGGAAAACGGCCGAGCGTCTCGACCATCTTGGAGCGGTCGGCGATGACGATCATGCGCTGGGACGCCGCGGCGACGATCTTCTCGCGCAGCAGCGCGCCGCCGCCGCCCTTGACCAGGGTCAGTTCCGGGTCGACTTCGTCGGCGCCGTCGACGGTGAGATCCAGCTCTGGCGTTTCCTCCAGCGTCGACAGCGGCACGCCAAGCTCGCGGCACAGCAACGCGGTGCGCTCCGAAGTCGGCACGCCGATGACGGTCATGCCGGTTGCAACCTTTTCGGCAAGCAGCCGCACGAACTCCTCGGCCGTTGTGCCGGTGCCGATGCCGAGCCGCATGCCGTCGCTCACACGGGCGAGTGCTGCGCGCGCGGCTTCGACCTTCAACTGCCTTGCATCCATGTCGGTTATTGCCCCGGAAATTCGCTGCCGGGCTCGTAGCATTTTTGCCGGTCCGGTCAAAGCCCTGGACGGCGCTTCTCCAGGTGATGCTCGGTATAGGAATTATTTCCTTGATGGGTGAGTGCAGCTATGCTACATTTTTGCCCATGGTGCTGATTTGCGCCAACAGCCCGCCGTCGAGGCGGGTTTTTTCATAGCGGCGTCCAGCCGCGAATGCCCGGCCTGATAAGCAGGCCCCGCCTGAACGAGCCGGCCCAGCGCTTGCCTCGACGCGCCGCAGCCGCTATCGCCTGCCCATTGCACACCTGCCCAGGACAGACCATGACCCAACCGATCATCGTGTTCGACCTCGACGGTACGCTCATCGACACAGCGCCGGACCTGCTCGACAGCCTGAACCACAGCCTGGCCGCCAGCGAGATCGCGGCGGTCGACGAAGCCGGCTTCAGGCGTTTTGTCGGTCACGGTGGCCGGGTGATGATCGAGCGGGCGCACGCCGCCCATCAGCGATCGCTTGCCGTCGAGGAGCACGACCGGCTGCTGAAACTTTTCCTCGACCACTACACACTCAACATCCCCGGCAAGTCGCGCCCCTACCCCGGTGTCGTCGAGGCGATCGCGCGCTTCGAGGAGGCCGGCTATACCCTCGCCATCTGCACCAACAAATACGAAGCCAACTCGCTGGCGCTGATCGAGGCGCTCGGCCTGACCAAACATTTCGCGGCGATCGCCGGCCAGGACACGTTCGCCTTCCGTAAACCCGACCCGCGCCATTTGATCGAGACCATAAAGCTGGCCGGCGGCGACCCTCACCGCGCCCTGATGGTCGGCGATTCGCAAACCGACATCGACACGGCGAAAGCCGCCGGCATTCCGGTGGTGGCGGTCGATTTCGGCTACACCGACCGCCATGTGCGCGAATTCGAACCGTCGGCTGTCATTTCGCATTTCGACGCCCTGACGCTCGATCTGGCGCAAAGGCTGATTGCTGCCGCCGGAAACTGACCGGAAGGCGGCGGGAGACAGGGCGCAAAGCACAGCAAAACCGATCCGTGTCAGAACGCCGGACACCGCCTTGACTTCCCGCACCTGCCTCCCTTATATCGCGGCTCGCTTGGCCTTCGGGCAACGAGCGGGCGATTAGCTCAGCGGGAGAGCACACCCTTCACACGGGTGGGGTCGCAGGTTCAATCCCTGCATCGCCCACCATCGGCCTTCCTGAACGCCGCACCCCAAAATGCCTAGCAACTACACCCCGCCCCTTCCCCGCCAAAATTCTTCTGGGCGAATTCCACGCGCTGCTGTAGCTCGCATATCTCTGGAACGGGCAGACGTCGGAGCCGTTTCGGACCTTCATCTGTTCGCGATCCCAAAACGACACCTCGATGCGGTCGTCGGCGCAAAAGACCGTATAGCGTTGTTCCGGTTCAGCGCTCGGGCTTGCTCCATGGGCCGGGCTTCATCGAGCGTCACTTGCCCGACAGGTCGCTGAGCGCTTCGTCCATTAGCCAAAGATGCGTAGTCGCAGCAATGGAAGGCGGCGAGATAGTCGCCGCGCATGAACTCCTGTCGATGGGGCCAAACTCTGCCCTACGCCGGTCGAGCCGCGATCAGCGCTTCATCGCGTGCAGGATGGCCTGCATGTGCTCTTCCAGGTCGAGTTCACCCCGAGCCTCGGCGGTCAACAGGTAATCGGCCTTGGCCCGGCGGTCGCCTCGGCTGATCGCTGGATAGGAGCAGATGGCCAGCAAGGCTTCCTGTTCAATCCGGTCTGCCCTCTTGCATTCGTGGCTGCTGCTGCCCGCTTGATGAACAACCCTGTGAAGCTCGACATAGCTGGCTTCATGGGCTCCGATCAGCGCCCGCAATTCGGGTGAGGCCCCTTCCGCTTCGGCAAACGTCGGTTCAATGACCGAGGCGACGGCGGTAAACGCAAGAAGTGTACGGCGTGTGATTTCGGGCATGCCTCATATCCCTGCTGTCCGATCATGCAGGCACACCATAGCACCGGCGCAACGGTTCGAAGAGATGCTCCGGGACGCGACCGCACTGTCTGCTGACAAAATGTACTCGCTCCCGCAGCCCGCCCTCCCAGCAGCCAGTGTGGCCTTAAGTCGCAATGATTGGCTTGCGAAAGCAGGGTTTCGGGCTTCATTGACGCTGCGATCGACACCATATGGTGATCCACAGCCCTCCAAACGAGAGAAGCTCGCTTTGACGCGGTCGCATAGCGGCCGTCAGCCGGCAATGGCTATGAACCAGGAACCTGAAAAACAATGCCTGAAAATGTCAGACCAATTTCGAAAGACGTCCCCCTCATTCAGCTAGGCGTCTATCAGTGCCGCTTCCCGGTAAGCGAAGACCGGTCGGTACCCGGCGGTTATCGTTTTTGTGCCGGGCCAACCTCGGCGGATCGCGTCTATTGCGATCACCACCACAGCATCGTGACCGCCGTCGACCCTCGTCGAACCCGTTCAGGTCTCCACCCCGCTCAACGACGCGCCGCGTAAGTCAAGTGCGCGGCGGCCCCTCATTCGGGAAGCTGCAAACCAGTGGACGGAACCGGCACCCGTTTCAGTTGCGGAACAAACCGGCATACCAGCGAGTTTCTCCCCGACGAAACTTGAGGGAAAGCCATGTCCAGATTTCTGCTGGCGACCAGCGTCGCCGTTCTTCTCGCCGGCGGGCCGGCCTTGGCCGCGGACGACAAGCCGCTGCCGCCGCCCAATGCCAAGAAGCTGTCGGAGATCATTGCCAAGGTCGAGCAGCGCGACGGCTTTCGCTATGTGGACGAGGTCGACTGGGACAGCGGCGCCTACACCGTCACCTATTACACGGCGGACAAGGCGAAGGTCGAAATCACCTATGATCCCGTGACGGCGGAGCCGAAATAGGGACGTTCCGACGCGAATTCGTTCTCGGCTGCGTCACAGGCTCCCGGCGCCAACTTCGGCGATCGCCCTGGCGCGGGCGCCTCCCCTTGCGTCAGTCGTGCTTTGATGGCTGACTGTCATTTCCTGGAATAGCTCCGGGCGCCGCATTGGGGGATGGGGATGGCGACGGCAAAGCACGTGATGAAGCGCATATTGATGATGTTGGCCGGCTACTTCGTATCGGTGCTGGTCGGCCTGATCGCCATCGCGGTGATCTATGGCGTGCTCAGTTCCTTGCCCAATGCGCCCAACTATTTCGACGTCATGGGCGTTTCGCCGATCGCGGTGCTGCTGGTGCCGCCGCTCGGCATGTTCGTCTATTTCCTGACCATCGTGGTGACCGCGCTGCAGACGTTGATCTTCGCGCTGATCGCCGAGTTCTTCTCGTTGCGCAATGTCCTGCTGCACATGGTTTTCGGCGCTGGCGCCGCAGTCGGCGGCTTCGCCTTGATCTGGCCGAGCGCACCGGAGGACATGGACCCGGAGCGTTGGGTCGACATCGGCATCATTGCCGCTGCCGGCCTTGTCGCCGGGTTGCTCTATTGGCTGATCGCCGGGCGCGACGCCGGCTTCCGACGGCCGCTGTTCGAGCGCTAAAAATCAACTCGAAGGCGAACGCACCGCCTCCGTGGCATCCAGGGCCTGCTTCAGCCGCGAGTCGCGGTCGTAGACGTCGCCGAAATATTCGACCTTGCCCGACAGATCGGGCCATGCGGTGAAATAGGCGACATAGACCGGGATCGTGCGTGTCACGTTCTCGGTCGCGTGGCCGTGCTTCAGCTTTTCGGCGATATAGTCCACGGAGGTGCCAAGCACCGCCGCCGCCATGCCGCGCGGGTCCTGCAGCCGCACGCAGCCATGGCTGAGCGCGCGCATATCTCGCTGGAAGAACGATTTCTGTGGCGTGTCGTGCATGTAGATCGCATGCTTGTTGGGGAACAGGATCTTCAACTCGCCCAGCGCGTTGGCCTCGCTCGGCTGCTGGCGCACGCTGTATGGGATGTTCGAGCCATAGGCGCCCCAGTTGACCGCCGACGAAGGAATGCGCTTGCCGCGCGAATCCGTCACCTCATAGCCGGCCCGGTCGAGATAGCCCGGATCGTTGCGCAATCTCGGCAGCATCTCGTTGACGATGATCGACTGGGGCACGCCCCAATAGGGATGGAAATCGACCTGCTTGATCTGGTCGTAGAAGAAGGAGGTCTGGTTGGTGGTCCGGCCAACGACGACACGCGTCTTGAGCCTTTCCTCGCCATTGTCGATGTAGCTCGCGGTGAAGGCCGGCTGGTTGATGAAGACGCGCGGGCTGCCGAGATCGGAGGGCAGCCAGCGCAGTTCCTCCAGCGCCACTTCCACCTTCAGCAGCTTGTCGGCCTTGGATGTTCCGGCCAGCGACGCGACGGTACGCGGGCCGATGACGCCGTCGCCCTTCATGCCTGCCTTTTGCTGCACGGCCTTGATAACCGGAACCAGTTCCGGATCATAGACGTCGCTGGTGGCCAGCCTGGACAGGACCTCGCCATAGGCGCCGCCCATCTCGTCATCGAGATTGCGCGCGATCAGGGTCAGCAGCTTCGGCAGTTCGGGGCTGGTTTCGCCCGGCTTCAGCAGCAGTTTGGGGTCGACGACGATTTCGTTTTCCGCACTGGCCTGCAGCGCTTCCAGTTCGACGCGCAGCGCCTGGTATTCCGCATTCTGCGGGTGCCGCGATTCGAGATAGGTGCGCACCTGCTGGGTATGAGCCAGCGTTTTCAGCACGCCTTGCAGATCGAGCGGCTTGGCCGGGAAATCATAATAGCCGGTCATGCGGTTGGGATCGACGCGGCCGTTCTGGGCGTCGTGGGCATAGCGCAGCACACGCGCCGAAAGCGCCATCTCGAAACGGACGAGTTCTTTCAGTTGCGCATTGGCATCGGTCGACGATGCGCCGGCAGCGGGCACTTCGACCGTATAGTCGGCGGGCGTGAGGCCATAGCTTGAAGCCTCGCCAAGCACCCGCACCGCATCCTGCGCACGGCTGTTGAGGCTGGTTCCGCTTATCCAGATGAAATCCGGATTGGCCGAGTAGTACGCGATCAGCGCCTTGGCGATGTCGGGCTCGGCTAAGAGTTCGTAGTCGCCCAAGCTGGCAACCGCATCACGAAACGCGGCACCCGTAGCCGACGGGACGAAGGCGGCGTCCTGCGGTGTCGCCGGCGCCGGCGTCGCGGCCAATGCCGAGAAGTCGACGCGAACCAGCCGGTCGGCCTTGTAGGTGTAGTAGGACGGGCTGCTGATCTTCACATTGCCGCCGCCGCCACCGGACACTTTCGGCTTTGGCTTGTTCTTCGGTGGCGGGGGCGGAAACTCGCCTTTCGGCGCATGCCTGACGCCGCCGCCGAAAAGCATGTCGAAGAGCCCCTGCGCGCCTGCCTGGGGTACACCGAAAGCCAGCGTCGCCGTGATTGCCATCAGCGGCATCACGGTTGCTTTGTTTCCGAGGAATTTCATGAATCACCCGCTCCGGCCGCAACCGGTTCCCGTTCCGCACGCTCGATCGTCCCGCTCACCGCATGGCGGATGTAAGGCGCGACTATACTGATTCATACCGATTTCGTTAAGCTTTCATAAATTTTGGAAAGCCTGTTGCAGAACGGTTTCACAAGATCGTGACGGCTGGAGCGGAGGGTGGTTCCGCCCCAGCCGGAAATCCCGTCGGGATCAGGCGTTGGCGCCGCCATCGATGGTCAGGGCGGCGCCGGTGACGAAGCGGCCTTCCGGGCCTGCGAGCCAGGCGACCATGCCGGCAATGTCGTCGGCCTTGCCGAAGCGCGGCGTTGCCATCTTCCGGCGCTGGTGTTCGGCATGCGGGCCATCGGCCGGGTTCATATCGGTGTCGGTCGAACCGGGGTGGACGACATTGGCGGTGATGCCGCGCGGGCCGAGGTCACGCGCCAGCGCCTTGGTCAGGCCGACCAGCGCCGCCTTGCTGGCTGAATAGGCCGTGAGGCTGCCGTCGGTCGCCCGCTCGGCAAGGTTGCTGCCGATCGAGATGATGCTGCCGCCCTCACCCATATGGGCGGCCGCGGCCTTGGAAGCGATGAACGGGGCCCGGAGATTGACCTCCATGGTCTCGTCGAAATCGGCGAGCGACAGCGTGTCGATTGGGGCGGCGCGCCAGATGCCGGCGCTGTTGACCAGGATGTCGAGCCGGCCGAAGGCGGTTACGGCGTCGTCGACTGCCTTGTCTATGGCGACCGCATCGCGGTTGTCGGCCTTGATCGCGATGGCGCGGCCGCCCTCGGCCTCGATCTCGGCGACGACAGCGCGGGCCTGTTCCTCGCCATGCACATAGGTCAGCGCGACGCTGGCGCCATCGGCCGCCAGCCTCCGCGCAATCGCCGCGCCGATGCCGCGACTGCCGCCGGTGACGAGCGCGGCCTTGCCGTTCAATTTGCTGCAAGACATCGAATTCTCCTTTTATGTAATGATCGATACATAAATCTCTGTCAGCCTTGCCCGCTGGCGTCAACTGAATTATGTATCGATCAACACAGAAAGAGCGTCATGTCGGAACGAGGCCGTCCCCGCACCTTCGATCGAACCGCGGCCCTGCGCCGCGCCATGCAGGTGTTTTGGGCGCGTGGTTACGAAGGTGCATCGATGAGCGAGCTGACCGCTGCCATGGGCATCAACTCGCCCAGCCTCTACGCCGCCTTCGGCAGCAAGGAGGCGCTGTTCCTGGAGGCGACGGATTTTTACTCGCACACCGAGGGTGCCGACATCTGGCTGGCATTGGACGAGGCTCCGACCGCGCGGCAGGCGATCGAACAATTCCTGTGCCTGACGGCGAAAGCCTATGCGCAGAGCGATCGCCCGCAGGGCTGCCTGATCACGCTGGGCGCACTGCATCAGGATTCGAGCCGCGGCGCCATCTGCGACGATCTGCGCCGCCGTCGTGCCGAAAACCACACCGCCCTGCAAAAACGTCTGGAGCGCGGTATTGCCGAAGGCGAATTGCCGGCGGATTTCGATTCGAATGCCGCTGCGACCTTTTTCGCCACGGTCCAGCACGGCATGTCGATCCAGGCACGCGACGGCGCCTCACACGCTGCCCTGCTGGCGACGGTTGCCGGGGCCATGGCAGCCTGGAAGACGATGGCCGGCGGCAGCGCGGCGTGACAAACGCCGGCTGGTGTGCTCGAAATTCTGACTTGCCAGCAATACTAGGGCCGGCAGGCCGGGAGGGATGAGAGCGTGAAAAAGGGTTATCGCGAGCTGCTGGACGAGGCGAACGCCGTGATCGAGGTGGTTTCGCCGGAGGAGGCGGCCGGGCTGATCGACGATGAAGACACCATCTTCGTCGATCTGCGCGATCCGCGCGAAGTGGAACGCGACGGCAGGATTCCCGGCGCCAAGCATGTCACGCGCGGCATGCTGGAATTCTGGATCGACCCCGAAAGCCCTTACCACAAGCCGTTCTTTGCCTCGGGAAAGAGTTTCGTGTTCTTCTGCGCAGGCGGCTGGCGCTCGGCCCTGGCCACAAAGACGGCGCAGGATATGGGGCTTTCGCCGGTCAAGCACATCCTTGGCGGCTACACCGCATGGAAGGTCGCCGGACTGCCGGTCGAACCCGGCGAGAAGAAGAAATAATCTCGACCGCCGCTCAGTGAAGCAGCAATGGCTCGCGATGCGTCACGAAGCCGACCGCGCGTTCGACCACGCCCTTGTCGGCAAGAATGCGGCGATGGCCAAGCCCGTCGGCCCAGTAGAGCCGCACATGGCCGCCGGCACCGGCATAGCGCCTTGCGTGATCGGCCGAGACTTCGCGGTCGTCCGGCGCGTGGATGACCAGGGTCGGCACCGGTGCCTGGGCGAGCTGGCGGTCGCCGGTGAATTCGTGCAGGGGCCGGCCGGAAAGATGCTCGACCCGGTCCGCCATGGCGGCTTGCGAGCGCGGGCCGACATTCAACATATGACTGAAGTCGGCAAAGATCGCCGGCAGGGAACTTGGCGCCGCGATCAGCACCAGGCGTCCCGCCGCCAGCGGCGGGATGTTCTTGACCGAGCCCGCGATGGCATTGGCGGCGACGGCGCCGCCGAAGGAATGGCCAACCGCCGCCACGAACGGGCCGAACCATTCGCCGGCAACCCGCACCGCATCCACCGCATTGACCATGTTCAGGCGCCGGCCCTGCGACTGGCCGTGGCCAGGCAGGTCGAGCGAAACGACCCTGTAGCCGGCGGCACGATAGCCTTCGATCAAGGCGCGCATATATTCGGTGCGCGAGCGCCAGCCATGGACGACGAGCACCGTGCCGACGGCCGCCCTGCCCGGCTCGGGCCGGAACTCGTGCACCATGACGCAGCCGGTCGCGGTCTTCAGCCAGTGATGACGCGCCTCGGTCATGAACCCCGTCGCACGCTCGACAGCGCGGCGCTCGCCATCGCTGAGCGCCTTGACATTCGGGGTGCGGCAGAACAATTCGAACGCCGCGCGTCCGCTGAGCCGTGGCGCGACACGCTCTGCCGCACCGAACACGCCCCGGATGACCTTCAGCCCGAATGATGCCATAGTGAGAATCCATCCATACGTTCAAGCATGAACATAATAGTTCAAAGATGAACAATAAACAAGAGCTGCCTTGGGACAACCCGCGTTTCCGCAACTGGGTCGCGGTGGCGCGCGCCTGCCATGTGCTTGAGCGCACGCTGGCGGTGAAACTTGCGCCGCTCGATTTGAAGCCGGCGCAGCTCGACGTGCTGATGAACCTCTATCGCCACCCCGGAATGTCGCAGCACGATCTTGCCCGCAAGCTGCTCGTCGGCCGCTCCAACATCACCATGCTGTTGCCGCAGCTGGAAGCGCGTGGCCTGCTGCGTCGCGAAGGCGACGAGAAGGACAAGCGCATCCTGCGGCTCGCGCTCACCGAGGCCGGCGAGGCGCTGCTGATGCAGGCGCTGAAAGTGCATATGGCGCTGATCGAGAAGGCGATGAGCCAGTCGACGCCGGAGCAATGCGACATGATCGGCGAGCAGATGCGCAAGATCTATGATGTGCTGAATGAGGCTTGAGCGCCCTTCAGCCCAACCCTACCACATCGTCTTCTTCGCCCGTTCCGGCCATTCCTTGTCGTAGGTTTCGCCGTCGATGTTCTTGCGGCTGGTGATTTCCAGGATCTGTCCGGGCGTCGGCAGCGACTTCGGCTCGACATGCCTTGCCGGGTTCCAGAGCTCGGAGCGGACGATGGCCCGGGCGCATTGGAAATAGACCGCATCGATGTCGACGACGGTTACCGATCGCGCCGCCTTGCCGTCCACCGCAAATGACGCGCACAGCGCTGTATCCGTTGTGATGTGGGCGCGACCGTTGACGCGCAGCGTCGTACCGGAGCCCGGCACCAGGAACAGCAGGCCGACGCGTGGGTCGCGGATGATGTTTTTCAGCGAATCGGCGCGGTTGTTGCCGCGACGGTCCGGCATCATCAGCGTTTTCGGATCATGGATGCGCACGAAGCCGGCGAGATCGCCGCGCGGCGAACAGTCCAGCCCCTCCGGTCCGCTGGTCGCCAGTGCGACAAAGGGCGAGGCTTCGATGAAGGCGGCGTATTCGGGAATGACGTGGTCGAGTTCCTTGACCAGCGAGGCCTCGCCTGGAACGCCATAGAGTGCCTCGAGCTGCTCGACCGTGGTGATGACGGACATGTTTTCGCCTCCAAACCTTTGCCGGCGCTACGCCATCTCGATGACGTTTTGACGACAGCGAGAGGAATCAATCTAGCGGTCCCGGCTCAATCCCTTTTCCGCAAGCTCCGCGAGATAGGCTTCCCAGCGCGCATCCTTCTCGTGGCCGAGCGTATGCAGGTAATTCCAGGTGAAGATGCCGGTGTCGTGGAAATCGTCGAAGGTGATGCGCACGGCGTAGTTGCCGACCGGCTCGATCTTCAGGATCGCCACATTGCGCTTGCCGGGGACCGTCACCCGCTGATCCGGCGAATGGCCCTGCACTTCGGCCGATGGCGAGGCGACGCGCAGCAGTTCCGCCGGCAGTTCGAACGGATGGTGGTCGGGAAAGGTGACGGACAGAAGTTTGCGGTCCTTGGAAACCCTGAGTTCTTTCGGTGCGGTCATGCTGTTCGATCCCGTGTCATCCGCCCTTCCCTACGCCGCTTCGCCAAACGGGAAAAGGTCTGATGAGACCGACCGACATGCGATGTCGGCTGAGAGATGTTACCAAAGATCGAGAGGCGCTATCTTGAACAGCAGGCCGGATCGTATCACATAGCGGTATATAACGAAGCCGTTCACGGCCACGGGAAGCGCTTGAAGCATGGACATGATTGATCCTTTCGGTCGCACGATCAGCTATCTCCGCGTGTCGGTTACCGACCGCTGCGATTTCCGCTGCACCTATTGCATGGCCGAGGACATGGCCTTCCTGCCGAAGAAGGACCTGCTGTCGCTGGAAGAGCTCGACCGGCTGTGCACGGTTTTCATCGAAAAGGGCGTCAGGCGATTGCGGCTGACCGGCGGTGAGCCGCTGGTGCGCAAGAACATCATGCATCTGGTGCGCCAGCTGTCGCGGCATCTCGAAAGCGGCGCGCTGGAAGAACTGACGCTGACCACCAACGGCTCGCAGCTGTCGCGCTTTGCCGCCGAACTCGCCGATTGCGGCGTCAGGCGCATCAACGTGTCGCTCGATACGCTCGATGCCGACAAATTCCACAAGATCACCCGCTGGGGCCATCTCGACAAGGTCATGCAAGGCATCGATGCCGCGCAGGCGGCCGGACTGAAAGTCAAGCTCAATGCGGTGGCGCTGAAGGATTTCAACGACGCCGAGCTGCCCGACATGATGCGCTGGGCGCATGGCCGCGGCATGGACCTGACGGTCATCGAAACCATGCCGATGGGCGAGATCGACGCCGACCGCACCGACCAGTACCTGCCGCTGTCGCTGCTGCGCGCGTCGCTCGAACGCCAGTTCACGCTGACCGACATTCCCTTCAAGACCGGCGGCCCGGCGCGCTACGTCCAGGTCGCCGAGACCGGCGGACGGCTCGGCTTCATCACGCCGATGACGCATAATTTCTGTGAGAGCTGCAACCGCGTCCGGCTGACCTGCACCGGCACCCTCTATATGTGTCTCGGCCAGGAAGATGCCGCCGATCTGCGCGCGCCCTTGCGCGCCTCGGAAGGCAACGAGCTGGTCGCCGAAGCAATAGACGAAGCCATCGGCCGCAAGCCCAAGGGCCATGACTTCATCATCGACCGCCGCACCAGCCGCCCATCGGTGTCGCGCCACATGAGCGTCACTGGCGGCTGATCTTTCCGTGAAATTTATGCAATATCGCTTCGGGATCATGACTTCGAGGCGAGCATGCGGCTGCACTCTTCATTCCTGGTCATTGCGACAATGGCAGCAACCAGTGCGGTCGCCGCGCCATTCACCTATGTGAACGATCGCTTCGGCACTGTCTGCACCTTTCCCGACGACGTCTTCACCGATCGCCAGCCGGAGCCCGACAATGGCGACGGACAGCAATGGCTGAGCGCCGATGGCGCCAGCCTGATCTGCTCGGGCATCCTCAACGTCGACGACGACACGCCGAAAGGCTTTGTCGCGGCGGAGAAGGCGAGCAAGGAGCCGGGCTACAAGATCACCTACAGCAAGGCCGGAAAGGACTGGGCCGTGCTGTCGGGCCTGAGGGATGGAAAGGTATTCTACGAGCGACGTCTGTTTGGGAAAGACGGTATCATCCGTACGGTCTGGGTCGACTACCCGCCGGCGCTGAAGTCGAAATACGATCCGCTGGTCGGCGCCATCGCCGGCAGTCTCAAGGGGCCATGACGGTTTCGAACCACACCCCAGAAAAAGTCTTGTTCGCGAACCGCAGCCGGATTTACGGCCAGTCTGTTCCAGCCTAGCCTTCCCCTGGAAGCTGCTCTTCGCTCACAGGGGGATACACCATGCGCAAACTCGTTCTTTCTCTGGCACTGCTTGGCCTCGCGGCCGTGCCCGCGGCGGCGCAGTCGATCGGCGGCACCTATACGGTCGCCGGCACCAACTTCGACGGCTCGGCCTATGGCGGCGAAGCCACCATCACGCTGACTAGCGGGACGACCTGCGCGATCCATTGGGAAACTGGTGGCTCATCTTCCGACGGCATCTGCATGCGCAACGATGATGCCTTCTCCGCCGGCTATGTCATGGACAAGGACATTGGCCTCGTCGTCTACAAGGTGGCGGCGGACGGTTCGCTGCACGGTCTTTGGACGATCGCCGGCAAGGAAGGCAATGGCACCGAGGTGCTTACGCCGAAGAAGTAAGTTCGCCATCGCAGGTGATATTCAGGGCCACAAACAAGGCTGTGGCCCAGTCCTTTGCTGTTGCTGTTTCATGCCCGACTGTTACAGGCTTGCTGCCTGAAGCGCGTCGCGTTTGAACGGATTCAGCCACGCGCTTCAGGTCTTTGTTTCTTATGCATGTCGTTTCCCCAAACCGAGGTCACTTTTGGGCGATATGTATTAGCAGAACCGGTAGCCGTCTTGCCCCTGTCTCCAAATCTTCGCGGCGCATTGTTCATGATGGTGGCGATGGCCGGCTTCACCCTCAACGACGCCATAACCAAATACTCGTCGCAATCGATGAACATGGCGCAGGTCATGTTGATCCGTGGGGCTTTCGCTTCGCTTTTCGTCGGCCTGCTGGCCTGGCAGCGCGGCGCTCTCGCCCGCCCGGGCTCGATGCTGCAGCCTCTGGTCGCCTTGCGCGTGATCAGCGAGGCCGGCGCAACGGTGAGTTTCCTCGTCGCCCTCGCCCATCTGCCGATCGCCAATGTTTCGGCGGTGCTGCAGGCGCTGCCGCTGGCGGTGACGATGGGAGCGGCACTTGTCTTTGGCGAGACTGTCGGCTGGCGGCGTTGGCTGGCCATCGCCATCGGATTTGCCGGCGTGCTGATCATCGTGCGGCCGGGCTTCGAAGGGTTCAGCGTCTACTCGCTGTCGGCGCTGGCCAGCGTCGCCTGCTGCGCGGTGCGCGATCTCGCCACCAAGCGGATCCCCAAGGCCATTCCGACATTGCTGGTGTCGACCGCGACCGCGCTTGCCATGACCATCGTCGGCGCGGCGCTGTTGCCGGCAATGGGCGGCTGGACGCCGATGACGGGCAACAGCACGGCCCTGCTGGCCCTGGCTGCTGTGCTGGTGATTATCGGCTACCAGTTCATCATCATGGCGATGCGGGCGGGCGACATCTCCTTCATCGCGCCGTTCCGCTACACGGCCCTGATCTGGTCGATCCTGCTTGGCCTGTTCATCTTCGCGGACATTCCCGATCTGCCGATGATCGTCGGCGCCACCATCATCATCGGCTCCGGCCTCTATGCGCTCTACCGCGAGCGGGTCGTCGGCCGGCGCAAGATCGTCGCCGAAAGCACGGGGCCAAGCATGGTTCCGGACGGAATCTAGCCAGATCATTCTTGTGATTTCCGACGGCTGGCGTACAGGCTTCGTGGCATGAAGCGAGACATTGCGGGGATTGTTCTGGCCGGTGGCCAGTCGAGGCGGATGGGCGGCGGCGACAAGAGCCTGTTGCCGCTTGGCGATGGCTGCCTGCTTGACCAGGTCGTGTCGCGCTTCGCCCCGCAAATAGAATCGATGGCGCTCAGCGCCAATGGCGACCCTGCACGATTCCTGCGCTTTGGACTGCCGGTGCTTGCCGACAGCGTGCCCGGCTTTGCCGGTCCGCTCGCCGGAATCCTGACCGGCCTCGAATGGGCCGCGGCCAACAGGTCTTGCAAGGCGATCGTCAGCGCTGCCGGTGACACGCCTTTCCTGCCGTTGGACCTTGTCGAGCGTCTGGCAGGGGCCGCCGATCAAAGCCCCGGTTCTATTGCCGTTGCCCGCTCGGCCGGCAAGCGGCATCCGACCTTCGCGCTGTGGCCGATCGGCTGCCGCGATGCCTTGCGGCACTTTCTGGTCGATGAAGATATCAGGCGGGTTTCGGCTTTCATCGACCGGCAGGGTTTTGTCGAGGTAGAATTCCCGGTTCCGCCATCGGCGGGGGTCGACCCTTTCTTCAACATCAACGAGCCGGACGATCTTGTGTCTGCCGAGCTTCTGTTGCAGAGCATCAAGCCATGAACAGACGCGTCTTCGGCATCACCGGCTGGAAGAATTCCGGCAAGACGACTTTGACCGAGAGGTTGGTCAGCGAATTGGTTCGGCGCGGCTGGAAGGTGTCGACGGTGAAACATGCCCACCATGACTTCGACATCGACAAACCTGGCGCGGACAGCTTTCGCCACCGGCAGGCCGGCGCCACCGAAGTCGCGATCGTCTCCGGCGTTCGCTGGGCACTGATGCACGAGCTGCGCGGCGAGGATGAGCCGACATTGGAGACTGTCCTGTCGCGGCTTGCCCCTTGCGACCTCGTGCTGGTCGAGGGCTACAAGCGCGAAGCCCACAGCAAGATCGAAACCCGCCGGCTGGATGCGAAGGACCGCACGCCGCTTTCGGCGGAGGATCCCAACATCGTCGCTGTCGCCGCCGATTTTGCCATTGAAGGCGTGCTGCTGCCGGTATTCCATCTCGACGATGCAAAATCGATAGCCGACTTCATCGAGCGCACCACCGGGCTCGTTGCTTGAGCGCTGACGCAACGGCAGAATAGCCTTGCCCATTTTTATGGTTTTGCAGTTGCTTTTTTCTTGGAAAGAGTGGGAGTATCGCGCCAGCGGGCGGTCAAAAGCACCGCCCCACAGAGCCGTTCGGAACGACGGCCGGGACCATAAAGAGAGGACCATCATGCGTATTTCACTGCGTATCGCGCTTGCCGCTTCGGCCGCGCTGCTGACGCTCGGCGTCGCCCAGGCCCAGGAAAAGACCCTGAGGATCGGCACCGAAGGCGCCTACCCGCCCTTCAACAACCTTACCGCCGATGGCCAGCTCGTGGGCTTCGACATCGACATCGCCAAGGCGCTTTGTGATGAGATGAAGGTCAAGTGCACCTTCGTCGCCCAGGATTGGGACGGCATCATTCCAGCCCTCCAGGCCGGTAAATTCGACGCCATCGTCGCCTCGATGTCGATCACGCCGGAGCGCAAGGAGAAGGTCGACTTCTCGAACAAATACTACAACACGCCCTCGGCGATCGCCGTGCCGAAGGACAGCACGCTGAAAGGCGTGACCAAGGAAGATCTCGCCGGCAAGACCATCGGCGTCGCCACCACCACCACGCATTTCAACTATGCCTCGAAGACCTACACCGACAGCACCGTGAAGGGCTATCCGAGCAGCCCCGAGGAGCAGGCCGATCTTGCCAATGGTCGCCTCGACGCCATCGAGGACGATATCGTCGTGCTGCAGCAGTTTCTGGACTCGCCTGACGGCGCCTGCTGCAAGATCCTCGGCCAACCTTCGCCGCAGCCGGTCGAGATTTTCGGGCCTGGTGCCGGCATTGCCGTACGCAAAGGCGAAACTGACCTGGTCAACAAGCTCAATTCGGCCATCGCCGCCATTCGCGCCAATGGAAAATACAAGGAAATCAACGACAAGTATTTCAAGTTCGACGTCTACGGCGCCGAGTCCTGATAAGCCAGGTCAAGACGGCGGGGAATTTCCCCGCCGTCTTTCTATTCGTCTTGGGAATGCCGTGGGGATAAGACCGGTCGATGCCAGCCCAGAGCATATGGACACTTCTCAGTTGGGGACCTGAAGGCTGGCTTGACGATATTGCCTATGGCGCACTGATCACCATTGCGCTGGCGCTTGCCACGCTGCCCATCGGATTGACGATCGGCTTTTTCATTGCACTCGCCAAGCAGTCCGAAGAACCGTCGCTGCGCCTTGCCGCCAACATCTACACCACGGTCTTTCGCGGCCTGCCGGAACTGGTCACGCTCTTCCTGTTCTTTTTCGGCATGCCGATCCTGCTGCAGCATCTCGTCAGGTATTTCCGGCCTGACGTCACCATCGACGTCAACAGCTTTGTCGCCGGCATGATCGTGCTTGCACTGATCTTCTCCTCCTATGCCAGTGAGGTTTTCCTTTCCGCCTTCCGCGCCATTCCCAAAGGCCAGTATGAGGGCGGCTACGCCATCGGTCTTTCGAACTGGCTGACCATGCGCAAGGTGATCGTGCCGCAACTGTTGCGCATCGCGTTTCCCGGACTGGAGAACTGCTGGCTCAGCCTGCTCAAGGACACGTCGCTGGTGTCGGTCGTCGGCCTGGCCGAGACGCTGCGCAATGCCAGCATTGCGGCCCGCGTCACCAAGCACGCTTTCCTGTTCTTCGGCGTCGCCTCGCTGGTCTTTCTTGGCCTTGCCGTCCTGTCGTCCTTCGCCACCAATGCGATCCTGCGCTCGCTTGGCCGGCGGGAGGCGCAGCGATGAGCGCCACGGCCACCATGGTCGAACGTCCGCCGCCACGGGCGCGCGGCTGGCCGCGCAGGCGTATCGCCGGTTACGCGCTGGTGGGCCTATGGATTTTGTTCGGTATCGGCATCGTCAGCTATCTCTTCCTTGCCTGGAATCCCGATTTCTTTGCCAAATATGCGCCGGCTTATCTGAGCGGGCTTGGGGTCACGCTGGCGCTGGTTTCCATATCGATGGTACTCGGCGCGATCCTGTCGGTGCCCGTCGCTTACGGGCGCATGTCCAGCAACCGGATCCTGTCCGGCCTCGCCTATTGCTACGTCTATTTCTTCCGCGGCACGCCGCTGCTGGTCCAGACTTATCTGGTCTACTACGGATTGGGTTCGTTCCGCGTCGAACTCCAGTCGGTCGGCCTCTGGGATTTTTTCAAGGACGCGTTCAATTGCGGCGTCTTTGCCTTTGCGCTCAACACGGCCGCCTACCAGGCGGAGATTCTGCGCGGCGCCATAGAGAGCGTGCCAAGAGGGCAATGGGAAGGGGCGGCCTCGCTTGGCCTGCATAAGCTGCAGACGTTGCGCAAGATCATCCTGCCGCAAGCCCTGATCGTTGCCTTGCGGCCCTATGGCAATGAACTGATCCTGATGGTCAAGGCGTCCGCCATCGTCGCCATCATCACGGTCTATGATCTGATGGGCAATGCCAAGCTCGCCTTCGCCAACTCGTTCGACATCCAGGCCTATATCTGGGTCGCCCTCGTCTATCTGGTGATGGTCGAGATCTTGCGGCATGGCGTCGAATGGATCGAGCGCCGGATCACCGTTCACCTGAAACGCTGACGATTTTCAATTCGGCTGCACCAGTCGATCAGGCTATACGCGTCTTGACGAATTGAGCGCAGAGCCTAGAGCTTTCGCAGCAAATTCCGTTTCCATTCTGAAGGGCAAGCTCATGGCATCTGTTGCATTTCTCGGTCTTGGCGTGATGGGCTATCCGATGGCCGGACACTTGAAGGACAAGGGCGGCCATGACGTCACCGTCTACAACCGCACCAAGGCCAAGGCCGAGCAATGGGTTGGCCAGCATGGCGGTAGCCTTGCGGCGGCCCCCGCGCAGGCCGCCGAGGGCAAGGATTTTGTGTTCTCCTGCGTCGGCAATGACGACGATCTGCGTTCGGTGACGACCGGTCCGGAAGGCGCCTTCAAATCGATGAAGAAGGGTTCGGTCTTCATCGACAACACCACCGCCTCGGCCGAGGTCGCTCGCGAGTTGGCAGCGGCGGCGCAAGCCGGCGGGTTTTCGTTTCTCGACGCGCCGGTCTCGGGCGGCCAGGCCGGCGCCGAGAACGGCGTGCTGACCGTGATGGTTGGCGGCGAGCAGGACGCTTTCGACAAAGCGAAGCCTGTCATCGACGCTTTTGCCCGCATGGTCGGCTTGATGGGGTCGGCCGGTGCCGGCCAGCTCACCAAAATGATCAACCAGATCACCATCGCCGGCCTCGTCCAGGGCCTGGCCGAAGGCATCCATTTCGGCAAGAAGGCCGGGCTCGACATCGAGAAGGTGATCGAGGTGATTTCCAAGGGCGCCGCGGGCTCCTGGCAGATGGAGAACCGCCACAAGACGATGAACGCCGGCAAATATGATTTCGGCTTCGCCGTCGACTGGATGCGCAAGGATCTCGGCATCTGCCTGGCCGAGGCCGACCGCAATGGCGCCAGACTGCCGGTCACCGCACTCGTCGACCAGTTCTACAAGGATGTGCAGGCGATGGGCGGCAAGCGCTGGGACACGTCCTCGCTGCTCGCCCGTCTCGAAAAATAGGTCTCTGCCGTGGCAGAGCTCTCGCCTCAATCCAGTGCCGCGGAAATCGTCGCCCATCTTCGCGCCATCGGATCCGAGCAGAACCGCCTCGGCATGTTGCGCTACGGCATCAAGATCGACCGTGCACTTGGCATCTCGCACGGCATGCAGCGGCAGATCGCGCGGACGATCAAACGCAACCACGAGCGCGCCTTCGAGCTATGGGACAGCGGCATCATGGAGGCGCAGTTCATTGCCTCCGTCACAGCTGACCCGAAACGGTTTTCTGCTGAAGATGCAAGGCGATGGGCGGCTAGTTTCGACTCCTGGGACATCGTCGACGGCGTCTCGGATCTCTTTGTCGATACGGACGCCTGGAAAGAACTGATCGCCGAGTTTGCGGCCGACGAGCGGGAGTTCGTTCGGCGCACGGCCTTCGCCATGATGGCCTGGTCTGTCGTCCACCGGAAGCAGGAGCCAGGGGCGACCTTCCTCTCCTTCCTGCCGATCATCGAAGTGTATGCCGCCGACAGCCGCAATTTCGTGAAGAAAGCCGTTAACTGGGCGCTTCGGTCGATCGGCAAACGATCGATGGACATGCACGGTGCCGCACTGGCTGTCGCCGAACGGCTGGCGCAGTCGACCGACAAGACGGCGCGCTGGATCGGCAAGGACGCCGTAAGGGAGCTGACCAATGCCAAGACGCTCGCGCGGATCGCCGCCAGGAAAGGCTGACGGCGCGCGTTCCGCCATGTCAGGATCTCGCCGACATGTGAAGTGGCTGCCGACATGTGATGCGCCTCGAGCGTTGACGTCTTTGGCAGCGGCGTCTTTACTTGAGGCTCAAAGGAAGCGGCCGATGAGCAATCCTCTAAAATCAACCCTGGCGCTCGCTGCCGCTTTGTTTGTGTCCGCTGCCGCCGATGCCTCGGCCGAGACTGCGCACATATTCTGGAAGGATCTGCGTCCGGCTACGCAATCCGCCGCCGAAAACGTCGGGCTGCCGATGATCGCGGCAAAATTGCCCGACCATGGCGAAACGCTGTCCGTCAATCTTCAGGACAAAAGCATTCAGCTAGCCGGCTACGCATTGCCGGTCGATCGCGACGGTGATCTTGTCTACCAGTTCCTGCTGGTACCCTGGACGGGTGCCTGCAGTCACATGCCGACGCCGCCGCCCAACCAGATTGTCTTGGTTACGCCGGCCCGTCCCTACAAGATGTCCGAGGCCTATCAGCCTGTAGCGGTCACCGGCGCGCTGAAGCCGGACATGGAGAAGAGCCAGCTGTTCATCCTCGACGGCGTCAGCATCATCCAGTCTGGCTACAGCGTGCGCAAGGCAGATGTGGTGAGCGTCGAGACCGTGCCGGATACGATCACGCTGCCGGTGAACTCACCCTGGAGTTTCCTCAACAAAAGAAGAACTAAGCGGGATGACTTTATGTGACGTTCAGCTCAGGCAGCGTTGGCACCCGATTCCTTGTCCAGAACCATGTAGTCGAGCGGGATTTCGGTCGTGTACTTGATCTGCTCCATGGCGAAGGACGACGACACATCACGGATTTCGATCTTGGCGATCAGCCGTTTGTAGAAGGCGTCATAGGCGGCGATGTCGGGCACCACGACGCGCAGGAGATAATCGACGTCGCCGCTCATGCGGTAGAACTCGACCACCTCGGGAAACTCCTGGATGACTTCCGAGAAACGCCGCAGCCATTCATGGCTATGCGAATTGGTGCGGATCGACACGAAGACGGTGACGCGCACATTGACCTTTTCATGGTCGAGAATGGCAACGCGCCGCTTGATGACGCCCTCTTCCTCGAGCTTCTGGATGCGTCTCCAGCAAGGCGTCGTCGACAGCCCGACTTTCTTGGCGACATCGGCGACCGCGAGTGTCGCGTCCTCCTGCAAGAGGCGGAGAATTTTTCTATCGAGGCGATCCATATCGTGCTCCCAAGGGAATAGAATGCCTATACTCTGCCTTATCCAGGCCTTTCACAAGAAAGAAATTCTGCTGATCGGGCAAAAAGCGAGTGATTTCTTGCTGAAAGGTCAGCCGAGGCGATAGCGGATTTCCGAACGCAGAAAAGGTAGCAAATCCATTTCAAACCACGGATTCTTCTTCAGCCAGCCCGTGTTGCGCCACGAGGGATGCGGCAGCGGCAGCACTTTCGGACCGATGGAATTCTCCCAGATGGAGCGCCAGTCCATGACCGTTTCCGTCAGTGAGGGCCGGCGCGCCGCACCCATGTGCCAGGACTGCGCGTAGATACCGATCGTCAGCACCAGATCGATCCGTGGCATAGAGGCCATCAAAGGTGCGCGCCAGGCCGCCGCGCATTCGCGCCTCGGCGGCAGATCTCCCCCCTTGGCATCCTGGCCGGGAAAGCAGAAGCCCATCGGGACGATGGCGAATTTTTCGATGTCGTAGAATTCGTCGCTCGTCACGCCAAGCCAGCTGCGCAGGCGGTCGCCGGAAGCGTCGGTGAACGGCATGCCCGACAGATGCACTTTGGTGCCGGGCGCCTGGCTGGCGATCAGGATCCGGGCGGTGGATGATGGGCGCAGCACTGGTCGCGGCTCATGCGGCAACGGCTTGCCGGCCGGATTTTCCACGCAGATGCGGCAGGCGCGGACCCTGGCGACGAGGTTTTCGAGTTCGGCAGTCATTCTCAGGCTGATGCGCTCGGCCGGCTGGAAACGGCTTGATGCCAGCGCAACACATTCGCGCACTCATCCGGTACCTTGATGCGTGCCGGCTTCATGAAATCGACAGCGATCAGGCCGGTGATGTCGGCGATCGAATAGCTGTCACCGGCGATGAACTCCCGGCTGCCCAGTTCGCCGTCCAGCAGCCTGAGGAACGCCACGGCCTTCGGCTTGTTGGCCTCACCCCATTCAGGGACCTGCGGGATTTCCCATTCCTTCATGGCCGGATGGATGTGCCGGAAGGCCTGCGTGACGCAGCTGAGCAAATTGAACTCCATCCGCCTCTGCCACATCTCGACCTGCGCCTTGCCGAGTGCGCCACGCCCGAACAAAGCGGGCTCCGGATGCAGTTCCTCGAAATAGCGGCAGATGGCGACGGATTCGGTGATGACGGTGCCGTCGTCGAGTTCCAGCACCGGCAGACGCTGCAAGGGGTTGCGTGAGCTGACCGCCTGTTGCCTGTGTTCCAACGCGCCCATATCGATGGGCACCTGCGGAACCTCGATGCCTTTCTCGGCCAGGAAAACGCGGACCCGCCTTGGATTGGGCGCCCGGCCACCGTCGAAGAGCTTCATTCCATCCTCCTGTTCGTCCTCGGTTCCAGTTCCAGGATGCGCATCACCAGAAGCGAAAAATCTCGCGCACGGCATCGCCGATCGACGCCAGTGTGCCGTGCTTCTTCTCGACGACTTCGCCGTGATGGCTGTCTCGCCAATTCTGCGGCTGATCGAACGTTCCCGCCCAGATGCCGGCCTTTGCCGCGCGGGCGATGGCTTCCTCGCTCTCGAAGTCGCCATAGGCAACCGCCCAGCCCGCCTCGACCTGCGCGCGGTTGAGATCCTTGCCGCCGGCGGTGCAGTCGCCGAGCAGCCGGCCATAACGATCACGCTGCCAGCCGGTACAAGAGACGGGCTTGCCGGCGATCAGGCGAACGAGCGACTGACGCGCAAGCGTGCCGCAGGAATAGTCCGCGCCGTTCTTGCGGCAGGTCTGCGTATATTCCGGAGCATCGATGCCGCGCATGCGGATACGCTCGGTGCCAAGCGTGATCGAATCGCCGTCGTTGATGATTGCCACGCCTTGCGTCTTGCGTGTCTCCACCCGGTCGAGGCGGGCCGCCAGCAGGATCAGCAGTCCGAGGATGATGACGGCAAGCCCGTAATCCACCAGCCGGCGCCACAGGCTTCTGGGGCGCGCAACGTATCGCCGGCGCGGCCTCGGCGACCATGAACGGCTCATATGGCAAACGGTTGGTTAATCATTCGAACGTAGCTTAACACTTGGAAACCGCTGCTCGCATAAATTGAAGTTTTGATGCCCTTGCAACGCTCGAACACAGCGGACAAGTTCATTGTGGACCGCAGGAAACGCCATCGCAACAGCGATGTCGCGCGCGCGGTGCGCAAGACGCGTGACCGTCTTTCGCAGCAGGCCGGCAATCCCGATTTCGATCGCGAACTGCTGAAGCTGCATGCCCGAGCGATGACAAGCGGCGCCATCGCCATCCCGCTTCTCGTGCTGGCGATTGCCGCGGGTGGCCGGCTGGCCGGAATCGGCAATGAGATCGGGCTTTGGGCGCTGTTCACGCTAACCTGCTACACTATCGTTGCCTTCATGGCGCGGCGCATCGAGCGCACTGAAGCTTCCGAGCTCAACCCTTTGCAAGCACGGCGGGAATTCCTGATCGGCCATTTCCTGTGCGGTCTCGGCTGGGCTTGGTTCGTGTGGCTTGGCTGCAGCGTCTGCGAGGTCGATCCGTTCCACATCGTCAAGGCCGTGGTGCTGTTGTTCGCCATGGCGGCGACCGCGGTGATGACCTCGTCTCTGCGGGGCGCGCTGCTGGCGACCTTTGCCGTTCCCGTGGCGCTCTACGCCTATGCCGGCGCCAAGCTATGGATGCCGGTCGAGGCGATCATGGCCGCGCTGCTGGTCGTGTCGCTGCCGTTTTTCGCCTATGTGGCCCGTCATCTGAACCACTCGTCCCTGATGATGCTGTCGTTCCGCTCCGAAAAGGATGCGCTGATCGCCGAACTGGAGACGGCGAAATCGATGTCGGACGAAGCGCGGCGGCGGGCCGAGGACGCTAATCTGGCGAAATCGCGGTTCCTCGCCTCGATGAGCCACGAATTGCGCACGCCGCTCAACGCCATTCTCGGTTTTTCCGAGGTGATGTCGAACGAGGTGCTGGGACCGATGAGCAATCCCACCTATCGTGACTACGCCCATGACGTGCACGAATCCGGCCAGCATCTGCTCGACCTGATCAACGAGATTCTCGACCTGTCACGCATCGAGGCCGGCCGCTACCAGCTCAATGAAGAGCCGGTGATGCTGCTTGGTATCGTCGAGGACTGCTGTCACATGATGGAGTTGAGAGCGCGCAACAAGGATATCCGTGTCGTCCAGGATTTCGAGCACGAGCTGCCTCGGCTGTTCGCCGATGAACGGGCCGTGCGGCAGATCACGCTCAACCTTCTGTCGAACGCGATAAAATTCACCGCCACCGGCGGCGAAATCCGCGTCCGTGTCGGTTGGACGGCGGGCGGCGGACAATACATTTCGATCAAGGACAATGGCCCGGGCATACCGGAAGATGAGATCCCGATCGTGCTTTCCGCCTTCGGCCAGGGCTCCATCGCCATCAAGAGCGCCGAGCAAGGCACCGGGCTTGGCCTGCCGATCGTGCAAGGGCTGCTCGCAATGCATGGCGGCGAGTTCGAACTTCATTCCAAGCTGCGCGAAGGCACCGAGGCGATCGCCATCTTCCCGCTGAGCCGGGTGATGGAGGAATTGCCAGCACTGCCGACCGCGGCGGTGGCGGCTCGACGGCGGTAATACCTCAAGCCCTAACCGCGTACCGCCGCAGCCATGCCCGAACTGGTCAGCGCGGCGGCCTTGACCAGACCCGCGGCAAGGGCGGCCCCTGCCCCTTCGCCATGGCTGATGCCCAGATCAAGCAACGGGCGCAGCCCGAGCCGTTGGGCGGCGCGTGCATGCGCGGGTTCCGGCGAAAGGCTGGCCAGCAGGCAATGGTCGAGCGCGGCGGGATTGACGCCATGCAGTACCGCTGCGGCTGCCGTCGCCGCCAATCCGTCGAGCAGCACCGGAATCTTCTGCATCCGCGCGGCAAGGATGGCGCCGGCGATCGCTGCGAATTCCCGGCCGCCGACCCGGCGCAGCGCCTCGAGCGGGTCGCCGAGATGGCCGTCATGAAAAGCCAGCGCCGCATCGACCACGTCGGCTTTGCGTGCCTGCATCGCCGCATCGGCGCCTGACCCCGGGCCGACCCAATCGGCGCCCCTGCCCCCGAACAGCGCCGCAAACAGGGTGGCGGCGACGGTGGAGTTGCCGACGCCGAGATCGCCGAGACACAAAAGGTCGGTGCCGCCGGCGATCGCTTCCATGCCGAAGGCCATGGTGGCGGCACAGCCACGCTCGTCCAGCGCGGCCTCTTCGGTGATGTCGGCGGTCGGGATGTGCAGGGCAAGATCGAAAACCTTAAGCCCGAGATCGTAGGCAATGCAGATCTGGTTGATTGCGGCACCTCCGGCGGCGCAAAGTTCGACCGCGTTGGCGGTCGCCGCCACCGGCCGTGGCGAAATGCCGTGGCGCGTGACGCCGTGATTGCCGGCAAAGACCGCCATCAGCGGTCTTGTCACCGCGGGCGGAGCCCGCCCGCTCCAGGTGGCCAGCCAGGCGGCGATGTCTTCGATGCGGCCAAGCGAATTGCCTGGTTTGTCGGCCTTGGCAAACAGCGTGCGCACGCGGGTCTCGGCTGCAGTGTCGGCCGCCGGCAGATTGGCCAACAAGTTGCGAAAATCGTCGAAAGGCTGTGCGCTGGTCATCTTGTTATCGATCATTCCCTGGAGTTGGTAAGCGGCATAGCCGCCTTGCGGGGTTGGCACAACCTCTGGGATGATGGGCCTGGATTTGCCGCAAAGCCGGCCCCGCAGGGCGCAATCGCGAGGGCTTGCATTGGCTTTGCCGTTGCACCATGTGGAGGTGGAACAAGGGATTGCGGATGGAAGCCCAAGAGAAAGTCATGACGGCCATCGAATCCCCGTGCATCCTGGTCTGCTCGATCGACATGAAAACCGGCTTCTGTTTCGGGTGCGGCCGCACGCGCGAGGAAATCGGCGCCTGGATCGGGATGACGCCGGAAACGCGCCGCAGCATCATGGCTGAATTGCCGGCCCGGCTGGAAACGGTCGAGCGCCGGCCGCGCCGGGAAACGCGCCGCACCCGCATGGCGCGCGAACGCGACGCGCTGTCGTGAGGTGCGGATGAGCCGGTTGTTCTGGATATTGATGGCCGCGATCGGGGTGGGAGCAGTCCTGCTCATGCTCAACGATTCCGCCGGCAGCACCCTCGGCGTGGAGAACAACGATTTCAGCCGGCTGATCTGGCTCGGCGCCTTTGGCGCCCTTATCGGCGCCGGCCTGCTTCGCTCGGGCCGACCCCTGGGCGCCATGGCCCGCAACTTAGGCGCCTGGGCGGCCATCGCGCTCGCGCTGATCGCCGGTTACCAGTATCGCTACGAACTGCAGGATGTCGCCAGCCGGGTGACCGCGGGCCTTGTTCCCGGCAGTCCGCTTGCGCTTGGCGTCGAGGACGGCCACGCCACGGTGACGCTCGACAAGGCGGACAACGGCCATTTCGAAGCGCGCATCCTGATCAACGGCAACCCGGTCCGGGCCGTGGTGGATACCGGCGCGACCAGCACCGTGCTGACGTCCGAAGACGCACAAGCCGCCGGATTCAATCCAGCGGCGCTCAACTACACCATACCGGTTTCGACCGCCAACGGCATGGCACGCGCCGCGGCCGTGAAAACCGATCAGATTGCGATCGGCGGCATCACGCGCAGGGATATGTCGGTGATGATCGCCGCACCCGGCATGCTCAGCCAGAGCCTGCTCGGCATGAACTTCATCGGTTCATTGTCGGGTTTTGACGTGCGCGGCGACCGCATGATCCTCAGGGACTGATCCCCGAATCTCAAGCCGCTTCGGCTGCCGCTCCGCCGAGCTCGACGGCCGCGAAAGCCGCCTTCAGCACGTCCGGGCCGGCGCCGGGTTTTGTCGCGTCGGTGGACAGGATCTGCCGGTAGCGGCGCGCGCCGGACAAGCCATGGAACAGTCCGACCATGTGGCGGGTGACATGTCCAAGCCGCCCACCCTGCTCGATATGACGTGCCGCATAGTCCGCCATCGTATCGATCAGCGCGGCGAAATCGAACGGCTCGGACTGGACGCCGTAGAAAGCGGCATCGACGCCAGCCAGAATGCCGGGCGTGTGGTAAGCGGCGCGGCCAAGCATGGCGCCATCGACATGGTCGAGATGCGCCAACGCCTCTTCGATCGTCTGAATGCCGCCATTGATGCCAATGAATTCGTTAGGTTTTCTAGCCTTCAGCCGATAAACCCTGTTGTAGTCGAGCGGCGGGATGTCACGGTTTTCCTTGGGGCTCAGCCCTTCCAGCCACGCCTTGCGCGCATGCACCCACAATGCGTCGGCGCCGGCGTCGAAAACTCCATCCGCCAACGCATCGAGGGCCGGCTCCGGATCCTGCTCGTCGACGCCGATGCGGCATTTGACGGTCACGGGAATTGTCACCGCCGCCTTCATCGCCGCGACACAGCCGGCAACGAGGTCCGGCACCTTCATCAGGCAGGCGCCGAACGTGCCCGACTGGACGCGGTCTGACGGACAGCCGACATTGAGGTTGATCTCGTCATAGCCAAAGGCCTCGCCGATGCGCGCCGCCTCGGCAAGTTTTTCGCGATCCGAGCCGCCGAGCTGCAGCGCGACCGGATGTTCTGACGCATCGAAGCCGAGCAGCCGCTCGCGTGCGCCATGGATGACGGCGTCGGCCACCACCATCTCGGTGTAAAGCAGCGCATGGCTCGACAGCTGGCGGTGGAAGAACCGGCAATGCCGGTCCGTCCAGTCCATCATCGGTGCTATGGCTACCCTAAACCTTTGATAATCTTTCATGCTTCATAACTTCGACAGGTTGGATCGCGTCGTACGGGCTCTATCACGCGCCATGATAGGCCCAAGCCGCAAATCGGCGGATGACTGGCCGGCGCGACGGCGTGGGGCGTCGAATACCTCAATCGCAGGGTAGCGTATAGGTCGACCTGGCCGGAATTGCCAACGCGTCGCCTGCTTTCGATGCCTGGGCGGAGGACGGAACCCTCCAGCTTCGTATGACGGTGTCTGCGCCAACGATGTGGCTAGGAACTGGGAAGGCCAGCCCTCGACAGCATCTCAAGGAACCGGGAATGATGATGATCCTTTACATAGCGCGGCACAAAGCCAGGGCAGACGTTGCTCAGATTGAGATGCGGAAGTTGTGACAGACAATGGTGGATGGCCCGGGACGCTTCTTCGTTGTTTCCGGTGGCCGACGCGGTCGCGGCCCAATAAAGGGCGCCGCGAACGAAGCCAGGCTTTGTCCTGACCACTTTGCGGGCGGCTTCGAGCGCCCGCTGGTTGTCTCCGCCAGCGAAGAGCGCCACAACCAGGCCGTGGTGGCGCCAGAAGTCGATGACATCGTGCGTTCCGAGCCGGATTGCTTCGTTGGCCTCACGCACCGCTTCGTCGACCTGTCCGCGCAACGCAAAGAGCATCGAAATATCGCCGTGGCCAGTCGGGTAGCTTGGGTTGAGGCTGATCGCGTGGCGGCATTCGGCGATCGCCTCGTCGATGCGACCGCAACTTTCGAGAGCGAACGACAGAATACATCGGGCAATTTCATCGTCCGGTACCGCCCGTACTGCGGCTTCCGCAAGCTCGACCGCACGCTCGATCACCCCACGCTCCCGAGGCAGCGCACCAAACGCCACGCCCATGGATATCACGATCGAGAGCGTCCGCTTTGCACGGGCATTGTCGGGACCTATCGAGAAGGCCCTCTCGGCAAGCTCTATCCCGACCAAAAGTGAGTCCCGAGTCATCTCAAAATATTTCATGAGGGCTTCGTTCACCAGCCTGCGCACTTCAGGGATCCCTGGCGGGCTTTTGTCTCGAACCTTCCAGTTGGTCAGTTGAAGTTCGAGGATCACGGCAAGAACAACAGATTGTGCGATCCTGTCCTGGAATTCGAGCGCGTTCTCGGAGTGGCCGTCGAACTTCTGGGCCCAGACGTGGTGGCCGCCGGCGGCATCGACGAGCTGGACATTCACCCTCAACCCATTGCCGGATCTCTGGACGCTGCCGCTGAGCATATATCGCGCCCGGAGTATCCCTGGTGTCTTGGCTTCTTCGCCTGGGCCGCTCTTCTCGGGCGGAAGCGCGGCGAGCACGACATAGTCGGCCACTTCGGAGAGGGCTGTCGTGATGTCCTGGACAAGTCCCTTTGCGAAGAAGTCGTCGCCTTGCTTTCCGGTCAGATTGACGAAGTCGGCAACGCTGATGGACGGACGCCCAAGGCGCTGGCTGGACGGAACACCATTTGTCGACTGCACATTTGAAGCGTCGTCGGCGGCGAGCAACAGAGATTGCCAAAGCGCCCGCGTTTCAGGGCCGGCTTCGACGCCGAACTCCTTCTTCAGCATGCTTCTGCAAGCTTCGTATGTCCTGATTGCCCTGTCGCGTTGGCCACATGCGAGCAGCAATTCCATCTTGAGCCGATAGGATTCCTCCCGTGTCGGTTCCATGGTCAGAATACGATCGGCCAGGATCAGCCCGGCATCGGGGTCGACGAGACGGGCCAGTTTTTCGAAGGACTCAAGCGCGCGGCCGAGCAGCCTGTCGCGTTCCGATGTGATCCAGTCATCGAACGTATTGCTTCCCAGATAAAGCCCGTCGAGGAAGGGCCCGGTGTAGTTCGCCAAGGCCTTCGCGAGGTCCTGGGCGGAACGGGCCGAGAGACCCGTTTCGAACTTCTCCGCGTCGACTTGAACCAGCTCTGGCCTCAGGGCGATCAACTCACCGCTGGAATGGATGAGATCCACCCCCTCTCGCGCCAGATCCTGGCGCAGGACACTGAGGGCCTGCCGAAGGCTGTTGCGCGAATGTTCAGCGTCGCTGTCGCCCCATAGGAGGTCAGCCAGCCTCTCCCGCGTCGCCGCCATGCCCGGACACCGGGCCAGATAGGCGATGATTGCCGGCCCTCGTTTCCCGGTCAGCCGAAGCGGGCCGGCCGTTTCATTTTCAATCCGGAAACCGCCGAAGAGTGAGATTCTATTTGCAGCGCCGCTGTCCTCACTTTGCATTTGCTATCCCAGCCTGACGAAATCCTAACTCAAAACTAACGCTTCGCAACAGTCGGCCTTCGCGCTCAAGCGCTGCCGTAACGGCAGGCTGTTTAGGCTTTGCTAAATTAAGGCGACCAAGTCAACGAAAGGCTTGGTTCGAGGGGGGCGCGTGTCCAAGACAAGAGCCAATTTGCTGCTGCTGTTTGCAGCCGCTTTGTGGGGCTTCGGCAATGTCTCGCAAAAGATGGTGCTTGTGCATCTCGACGCGCTGAGTGCCGTGGGTCTGCGATGCCTGATCGGCGGGCTGCTTGTGCTGCCCTTTGTCTTCATGGAGAAGCGGCTTCCGCTCGGGCCGGACTATTTTTCCAGCTTGGCCAAGGTGGGCGCACTGTTTGCCATCTCCATCACGCTCCAGCAGCTTTGCTATCTCGGGGCCTCCGTCACCAATGCGAGCTTCCTGGTAAGCACGGCAACGGTAATGACACCGCTGGCCGCCTGGTTTCTCGTAGGCGAACGTCCGACAGCGAGTCTTACAATCGCCGCCGGATTGACCCTTGTTGGAGCCCTGCTGTTGTCGGATGGGATAGCCGGGTTCAGCAGTGGCGATCTTACCGCTGTGCTCTCGGCTGCCTGCTATGCGCTCTGGGCAGTCGAGCTGGGCCGGCACATGCAGGTGCATGCGCGGCCGTTCACCGCTGCCGCGACACAGTTCTTCGGCGCCGCAGCCTTCGCCCTGCCGCTCGGTGCAATGCAAGGCAATCTGTCGCTGGCCGGCGCATTCGCAGCCGGCCCGGAACTGGCCATCCTCGGCGTGTTCTCCACTGCGATTGCCTTCGGCATACAGACGGTTGCCCTCCGCTTTACGCCGGCCAGCCACGCCGCCGTGATCGTCAGCGCAGAAAGCGTTTTCGGGGCGCTGGGCGCGGCAATCTTTCTCGGCGAGCGGAGCTCGTCCGCGAGCGTCTTGGGTGCCGGCATCATCCTGGGTGCGATCCTGTCCGTTGCAATGTCGAACCGGGCGCTGCAGGCACGCACGTCCTCGCGAACCGCTTCGGTCCAACCCTTCGACGCGGCCCCTGCCTTTGCAACTGCGTCCGCAAATCGGGCGGGCGATCGTCATCCCAACAATTCAGGTCCAGTGGAGGAATGTGATGGCCCTTGCCGGTGATGCGAAACGTATTCCAGACCCGGCCGGACTTGTCGCGGGGGCGCAGTGATGGATGCGCGGACAATCCTTCTTCCGGTCGCACATATGGTATCGGCGCTTCGCGCCCGCATGAAAGGACCGGGTGGCTACTACAACAGCGGCAATGCGCTCGGCCTCATTGTCGGTCTGGCGATCCAGATTGCCACCGCGCCGGTCGGCCTGCATGAAGGAAGCAGCGTCACCATGGCGGTGATCGAATATTTCGCTGGCAGCCATGGCACTGTTGCGCTGACCTTGACCACCCTGGTCTTCTTCTGGGGCGGCGAGGCCTATCACCGGGCCTGGGCAAGGCCGGATGCTCCCGATCCCGCCCTCAACCGTCTGGGCGACTTCCTGTCGGGCCTGGGTGCGATTGGGCTCGGCATTGCCCTGTTGCTGCTCGGCGATCCATTGCTTGCGGCGACCTCCGGCCTGCTGCATGCGCTGGGCAAATTCGGCAGCACCTTTCACAGGCCCGGCACGCCAATTCCGATCTGGCCGGCCGCTTGGCCCGATCCGTTCCGCAGTGCGGTGCTCGCCAGCCGGTTGCCGGCAATGCTGGCGACGACAGTGGCCCTCGCCCGCGCTTTGCCTGAGGTCTGGTGGAGCGGCTCGTTCGCGGCCCTCGCCATGCCACTGACCTTGCTCGGCTGTTATCTCTTGTGGACCAAGGCCGATCTGCTGCTCTTCGGCGTGGGCACCAAGGCCACCCGCCAGATTTCCACATGTTGAACCCGCTTTTTGAAACGACCGGATGTCGAGATGGAGAATGACATGTTTGGCAGTGTGTATCATCAGGACGCCGGCCCCCCACCCTTTCGCGAACGGGTGCGGATGACAGGCTGGGGCAGTCTCCTGACGCCGGCCGGTTCAATCTCGAGAATGACAGGAATACTTGCAGCTTCGCTGTTTTGGGGGGTCTCTGCCCATGCCGCGAACGTTGACGTCGCCATCGTGTTCGCGGTCGACTTTTCGTCATCCATCGATCCGAAGATCGCCGATATGCAACGCGAGGGACATGCCGCGGCACTCACCTCGCCAGAGATCATCGCCGCCATCAGCCGGAATTATGTTGGTTGCATCGGCGTTGCCTATTTTGAGTGGTCGAGCCCCGGACACGCGCGCGTCGTGCTGCCGTGGACAAGCATCTGCGGACTGGAAGATGCCGAAGCGGCGGCTGCGGTGATCAGCAGGAAAGGCGATACCGGCTTCATCCGCAGAGGGCGTGGCGGAACATCCGTCTCCTCGGCTATCGACATCGGCAGTCTCCTGCTCGACCAGTTCCCGGGAAAGGCCGCAAAGAAAGTCATCGATATCTCCTCCAATGGCGAGAACAACGACGGGCTTCCCGTCCAGCCGAGCAGGTCGAACGCCATAGCCAAGGGATATACGATCAATGCCATCGCCATCCCGACGGAGGATGAGAATCCCGACCAACCTCTGGCATCCTATTTTGCCAAATCGGTCATTGGCGGTTCCCAGGCCTTCGTCATGACGCCGAAGGGGCCAGACGACTACACCATGGCGCTTCGCCGCAAGCTCGTGACTGAAGTAAGCATGAACGACGACCGTCCGCTGTGAAAGTGCGCCATGTAGGACGAACTTTCGAGGCCCCATCCCGGAGCGCATTGCACAACGAGATCCCCGCGCCGCTGCAGCGCGAGACCTTGTAGGACCGTCAGGACAACAGCCTATCGCCGCAATGCGTGCACGCTTGCCTTGCCTTCGCCGCCTACCGGCAAAGCCATGTCATCGTCGAGAAGGCGCGTGATGCGGGCAAAGCCGGTGAACGCTTTCCTTGCTTCCTCGGCCGACATCTGGCCCGACAAGGCGGCCGAGCAACAGTTCAGCGCGCACTGATAAACCGGACCGCGCCGTCCCGTTGGCCATTTCCGCAAGAACATCATGGCTTCGGCAACACTATCGATTTCTTCCGCAGGGTGTCCTTGCCCGTGCGAAATCCGCACGGGCGAAAAGAAATGCAATTGATCCATCGTTTCCTCCCGGTCGACCGCAATGCGCTCGATCGAACCCCACCAAACGCACCAACAGCCGGTTGGTTCCAGCCAAAAAATGGAATTTTTTGAGAAATCTGTCAGGCGAAGGCGATCACCTGTGCGGTGGTGAGTGTCGCCTACATCGTCGGAAAGTGGCAGGCGACTTTGCGACCGGGTCGGTATTCCCGCAACTGCGGCCGCTCCGAACGGCAGCGCTCCGCCGCGATCGGGCATCGGGGATGGAAACGGCAGCCGGTTGGAGGGTTCAGAGGGCTCGGTACGTCGCCGGTGAGGATGATGCGCTTGCGCGTCCCGCTGGGCGTCGTCTCCACGATAGGAACCGCCGAGATCAGCGCCTGGCTATAGGGATGGGCCGGTGCTGCAAACACTTCTTCCGCCGGCCCTTCTTCGACGATCGAGCCGAGATACATGACCGCTATGCGGGTTGAAACCTGACGTACCACCGACAGGTCGTGGGCGATGAAGATGTAAGTGAGATTGAGCTTCTCCTGCAGATCGGCAAGCAGGTTGACGATTTGCGCCTGCACCGACACGTCGAGCGCGGAGACGGGTTCGTCGAGGACCACGAGGTCCGGGTTCAATGCAATAGCCCGCGCGATGCCGACACGCTGGCGTTGCCCGCCGGAAAATTCGTGCGGAAACCGCATGACGTGATCCGGCAGCAGGCCGACAAGGTCGAACAGTTCCGCCACGCGTCTGGTGATCTCGCTCGACGAGAGCCTGCCATGGATGCGCAGCGGCTCGGCCACCAGGTCGCCGACGCGCCGGCGCGGATTGAGCGATGCCGACGGATCCTGGAAAACCATTTGCAAGCGGCGCCGGAGCGGCCTGAGTTCGGACAGCGACTTCGAGGTGATATCGTTGCCTTCGAACAGAAGCTCGCCGTCCGATATGTCGTAGAGCCTCACCAGGCAGCGCGCCAGCGTGGACTTGCCGCATCCGGATTCGCCGACCAGGCCGACCGTCTCGCCGCGCCACACGGTCAGGGAAACATTGTCGACCGCATGAACGGTTCGCTTGCCTTCGGCGGAAAAACGGCTGCCGATGGAAAAGCGCTTGCCCAGCGAACGCGTCTCGATAATGGGGCGGCTCTTGTCGGTCATCGATCCCCTCATGCCTGTGCCACCCTGAAGCACGCCGCGGCATGAGTGCCGCTCCCGAGGTCGGGTTTGCCGGCCTCGCAGGGCTCATAGTGAACCGGGCACCGCGGACCGAACGCACAGCCCTGCGGCAATCGCAGCAATGACGGCGGCGAACCGGGAATGGCCGGCAGGCGGCGTGGTTTTTCGCCGGTCAGCGGCGGGATCGAACCGAGCAGAGCGCGCGTATAGGGGTGTCGCGGATCGGAAAACAGCTCCGCGCGACTGCCGCGCTCCACCACGCGGCCGGCATACATGACCATGACCCGGTCGGCGAGTTCGGAGACCACGCCCATGTCATGCGTGATGAAGACCACCGCCGACTTGTGCGTCGCGCGCAGCTTGCGCACCAGATCGAGAATGCCGGCCTGTACGGTGACGTCGAGCGCCGTGGTCGGTTCGTCAGCCACCAGCAACGCCGGATTGCAGGACAAAGCCATTGCGATCACCGCCCGTTGACGCATGCCGCCGGACAGTTGGTGCGGGTAGCGCGACATCGCCTCGTGCGGGTTCGGAAAATTCACCTCGGCCAGCAATTCCTCCACGCGCTCCATCGCCTTGGACTTGCTGATGTTGCGATGCGCGCGGATCTGTTCGGCGATCTGCCAGCCGATCGTGTAGACAGGTGTCAACGCGGTCATCGGATCCTGGAAGATCATCGCGATCTCGTTGCCGCGCAGCCGCCTCAGTTCGCGCGCGGGCAGTCCCACCAGTTCGCGGCCCTTGTAACGGATCGAGCCTTCGATGGTGGCGTTGGGATCGGTGATCAGACCCATGACGGCCAGCAGCGACACGGTCTTGCCGGAACCGGACTCACCGACGACGCCGAGGATCTCGCTCTCCTCGAGGTCGAAGGAAACGCCATCGATGGCCCGCACCAGGCCATCATTTGTGCGGAAGGATACTTTGAGGTCGCGCACCGACAGTATCATGATGTCCTCAGGCGCGGATCGAGAAGGATGTAGACGAAATCGACGACCGCATTGGCAACAACCACGAACATCGAAGCGTACATCACCGTTGCCATGATCATCGGCAGATCGAGATTCTGCAGCGCGTCATAAGTGAGCTTGCCGATGCCGTGCAGCCCGAACACCACCTCCGTCAGCAGGGCCGAGCCTCCGACCAGCGCACCGAAATCCAGGCCGAACAAGGTGACGAAGGCGATGAGCGACTTGCGCAAGGCATGGCGCAGCAGGATGCGGGTCTCCGACAGGCCCTTGGCCCGGGCCGTACGGATATAGTCCTCCTGCAGGGATTCGATGATCGCCGCGCGCAGCACGCGCCCATAAATGCCGATGTAGAGAATGGACAGCGTGATCCACGGAATGACCAGGGTCAGGAACCAGCCCTTTGGATCGTCGGAGAAGTTCTTGTAGCCGAGCGGCGGCACCCAGGAGAACGCCCAGCTGTCGTGGTAGCGGCTCTGGGTGATCAGGTTCATCACCTCGCCCAGCCAGTACACCGGCATCGAAATACCGAGCAGCCCTAGCGCCATCAGCAGCTTATCCAGCCAGCTGCCGCGCGTGGCGGCGGCGGCGATGCCGATGATGATGGAGACGACCACCCACAGGATCGCCGCTCCGAACACCAGCGAGAGCGTGACCGGGATCGAATCCATGACCGCCGGCACCACCTTCCAGCCACGATTGACGAAGGAGGTCAGATCGCCGGTGACGAAGATCTTCTCCATCATCGTCACATATTGCACGTAGAGCGGCCGGTCGAAGCCGAAGCTGTGGCGTACCGCCTCCAGCACTTCGGGCGATGCATTGCGGCCGGCGATGCGCGCCGCCGGATCGGAGCCCGGCGTTGCGAAGAAAATCAGGAAGACGATGACCGAGATGCCGAACATCACGAACAGCATCTGGCCGAACCGGCGCAGGATTGCGTAGATCATCAGTCGCGCCCCAGCCGAACCTTGGAGCGCGGGTCGAGCGCGTCGCGCAGACCGTCGCCGAAGACATTGAGCGCCATGACGGAAACCGCGATCGCCAGGCCCGGCACCAGCGCCACCAGTGGCCTGGTGTAGAGCAGCGCCTGTCCGTCCTGGATAATGGTGCCCCAGCTCGCGGCCGGCGGCTGCACGCCGATCGAAAGGAAGGAAAGGGCCGATTCCGTCAGCATGTTCAGCGCCATCATCAGCGGCACGAAGACGATGAGCGTGGTGGTGACGTTGGGCAGGATGTCGCGCCACAGGATGCGCCATCCCGGTACGCCCAGATTGATCGCGGCGAGCACGAATTCGCTTTTGCGCAGTGCCAGAACCTGCCCGCGTATCGGACGAGCCACATAGGGCACGTAGACGATACCGATGATGATGACAGGCAGCCACAGACTGCCGGACTCGATCTGGATCGGTCCTATCGTGATGCCATGCGCGATGGTGACGATGGAGAGCGAAATCGCCAGCAGATAAATGGGGAACGCCCACAGTATGTCGAGGAAGCGCGACAGCACCGTGTCGGTGACGCCGCCGAAATAGCCGGCGATCAATCCCGCCGCCGTGCCCAGGATCAGGGTGAAGATGGTGGCTGCTCCGGAGATCAGCAACGAGCTCAGCCCGCCATAGAGCATCCTGGCCATGACATCGCGCCCCTGGCTGTCGGCGCCGAGGAAGTAATTGCCCAGCCGCCAGGTCGGGCCGAGCGGTGTGTAGCCAAGCCCGAGCCCCTCCGTCGACTGTTCCATCACCGGAACGTCGACGCCGTCGATCTGGATGACGGCGTCGAGCGTCGAGGCGAAGGGGTCCACGCCGGCCCATTTCGCATAAAGAGGCGCACTGAGGCAGGCAAGGACGATGAGGAGGAACACGGCCAGCGACGCCATGGCAGTCCTGTCCCTTGCCAGCTTCGCAAACGCGACGGCCCAGGGCCCTCGCGTCTTGCGCGGCGCGGCGACAGCTACGTTCGACACGGACGTGCCCCTCCGCGGTTCGTTACTGCACCCAGGCCATTACTGTACCCAGGATTGGGTGATCATCCAGTTGAACTGCCTGTTGAACTTGAAATTGCCAAGACGTTTGCTGACGAAGTCTAGCCGCTTCGGCGTGAAGAGGCCGACCGCAGGTGCCTTGTCGGTGACTTGCCTGTCGATTTCAGCCCACATTTTATCGGCGGCTTTCTGATCGGTGACGCCGAGGTCCAATGCCTTTTGCATCTTGGCGTCGATTTCCTTGTCGCAGAAGCCGGCGATGTTGATCGAGGCGTCCGAACCTTCGCGGAAGGAGGCGCAGCTGAACAGGATGTTCAGGAAGTCCGAAGCCGCCGGATAGTCCTTGTACCACTGGGTGACGGACATCTGCACCTTGTTGTTGGTGTTCTGGATATAGGTGAACTGGATGTTCGACGAGATCGGCTTGACGTCGGCGACATAGCCGATGCTGGTCAGCACGCTCTGGAGATAGACGCCGATGGAGCGCGAAATGGCAGTGTCCTCGACGATGATCGTCACCTTCTGGCCCTTGGTGCCGGAGTCCTCGACGAGCTGCTTTGCCTTGTCGAGGTCGGGGGCCGACCATTTGGCGCCCGGATTCTTGGTGAAGGGGCAATAGTCTTCGTGGCCGGGGAAGTCCGGAGGCAGGACCTGGCAGACCGGCGAAGCCAGCACCTTGCCGCCGAACAGCTTGACCAGCGTGTTGCGATCGATCGCATAGGCAACGGCCTGGCGGGCTTTTTCGTTGTCGAAGGGTGCGAGACGGTTGTTCAACGGCGCGTACCACCAAGCCGAAAGCGGTGAGATGTGCAACTGGTCCATGGACTTGCTGCCCAGTTCGCCCAGGCGGTCGCTCGGCAGAGCGTCGAACATCCAGTCCGCTTCGCCGTTCTGGATCGCGGTGACGGCTGCCTCTTCGGACAGGCCGAAATCATATTGGACGACATCCGGATAGCCGTCCGGCTGGGCTTCTTCGCTCCACTGCTTGAAATTGGGGTTGCGGGAAACCGTCATGCCCTTGTTCGGGTCGAAGGCGGAGATCATGTACGCGCCGGTGCTGGGAATGGGCTTGGAACCCATGTCTTCAGCGGGCGTGTCCGCCGGCAGGACCACGGCATGCGGCAAGGCAAGCTTGTAGAGCAGCTCGGCATCCGGCTTGGTGATGTTGATGGTGATGGTGCCGGCCGCTTCGTCGCCGACAACGCCGCCTTCCAGCGTGCAGCTCTTGGTGTCGGCCAGGCATTTGTCGGCCCCGACGATGCCGGCATAGAACGTGCCGGAGGTGGGTCCGGAAACCTTGAATATGCGCTGGAAAGAAGCGACGACGTCCTTTACGCCAAGATCCTGGCCGCTGGAGAACTTGATGCCCTTGCGCAGCTTGAAGGTGAAGGTCTTGCCGTCATTGCTGACCTGCGGCAGGGCCTCGGCCAGATCGGGGACGATGGTGAAACCGTCCATGCCCTCGGCCTTGCGGAAGGCCACCAGGCCGTCATAGATCGGCTGGTACATCTGCCAGCCCTGGTCCGTGTAATTGATGTGCGGATCGAGCGTTCCCGCCGCGGAGCGGGCCAGCAGGCGGATGGTGCCGCCTCGGTGCTCCTTGAGATATTCGGCCTGTGCCGGGGCCAGCCATGTACCGGCCAGCAATGCCGCGGCTGTTGCCGCCAGAAGCAGTTTCTTCATGTCTTGATTCCCCTTTTTTCAGTTATCGTTGTGGTCCAGGAAGTCTCCCACCACCCGCATGCACGCATCTTGCTCTTCGACATGCGGCATGTGGCTGGAATGCTCGAATATCTCCCAGCGAGACCCCTTGATGCCGTCCTTGTAGGGCTGCACGGTCGCGGGCGTGGCCTCGTCGTGACGTCCGGAGATGATCAGTGTGGAAACATCGATGGCCGGCAGGCGCTCGACGATGCTCCAGGTCTTCAGCGTTCCGATGACATGGAACTCGTTTGGCCCATTCATCAGATTATAGACGGTCGGATTGCGCACGACCTGGGCGAAACTTTCCGTGACTTCGGGCGGGAAAGGCACGACCCGGCAGACATGCCGCTCGTAGAACACCATCGTCGCAGCCTGGTACGCCGCATCGTCGGTTGTGCCGGCCTGTTCGTGTCGGGTCAGTGTCTCCTGCACATCCGCGGGCAGATCCGCACGCAACCGGTTGGCCTCTTCGACCCACAGCTTCATGGACGCCGGTGAGTTGGCGATGGTCAGAGATTTCAGACCCTTCGGCCGCGTCACGGCATATTCGGCGCCCAGCATACCGCCCCAGCTCTGGCCGAGCACGTGGAAGCCTGTCCGAATGCCGAGGTGGTCGACGAGGTTTTCAAGCTCGTCGATGAACAGCCCAGGTGTCCAGAAATCGGCGCCTTTCTCAGGCAGCAAGGTGGAATTGCCGCAGCCCAACTGGTCGTAGTGGATGACGGCGCGATCCCTTCGCGCAAGAAGCTTGTAGGCATCGACATAGTTGTGAGCGACGCCCGGGCCGCCATGCAGGATCACCACAGGCGCCTTTTCGCCGCCGAGTTCGCCACTGACCCGATACCAGGTCTCGTAGGCGGCAAAAGCGGCCCGTCCTTCCATGCCGATGATCTCAGATGACATCCCAATTCCCAGTGCGATTGAAGGTACTTTTATCGTCCGCGGCGGCAGGCGCCTAACTCATGTTACGGGTGACCTGCACCCACTCTTCCAGCATCTGCACGCCAAATGCCGTGGCACCTTGCCTGCCGAGCGGCCGATCGGTGTCGGTCAGTTCCTTGCTGGCGATGTCGAGATGCACCCAGGGGCGATCTTCCGTGAAATGGCGCAGGAAGGCTGCGGCATAGGGAGCATCGCCATCTTCCATATCCTTGGCATGATGCCGCAGGTCCGCGAACGGCGATTGCAGGCCCTCGTCGTAAGCCCGGTCGAGCGGCAGCCGCCAGAACCGCTCGCCGACCGTTTCTCCGGCCGCGATCATCTGTGACGCGATGGCATCGTCGGTGCTGAACAGGCCGGCGAATATCGACCCCAACCCACGCGTCACCGAATAGGTCAGCGTTGCCAGATCGACGATCACTAAAGGGTTGAAGCGCGTGGCTGCATAGTGGAGGCAGTCGGCCAGAAGCAGGCGTCCCTCCGCATCCGTGTCGAACACTTCCACTGTCTGTCCGGACGCCGTCGTGATGATGTCGCGCGGTTTGAGCGCCGTGCCGGATGGCATGTTCTCCGCAATGCCGAGAACACCGACAACGTGTACCGGGCTGCCTTGCCGGGCGAGTGCGATCAGCAGGCCGACCACAGCGGCCGCTCCGCCCATGTCGGCTTTCATGTCGAACATCTGCGCTCCGCCCTTGATGCAGAGGCCGCCCGAATCGAAGCAGACGCCCTTGCCGACGAAAGCGAGTGGTTGGGCGGGAGCACCCTTGCCCCGGTAGCGCAGGACAGCGACCCGCGGCGGGCGCGCCGAGCCCGATCCGACAGCAAGAAGCGCGTTCATGCCGAGCTCCTTCAGTTGCGCGGCATCAAGCATTTCGATGTCGATGCCGGCTTCACGCAGGGGCTCAAGATGATCGTGGAAATTGTCGGGATGGAGGTGATTCGGCGGCAGGTTGACCAGGGTGCGTGCATATTCGACGCCGTCGGCGATGGCATTGATCCGCGCCAGCGCCGCTGTCAGATCCGGGCCGCGAGCCCCTACCAGTTTCACCCGCAAGGTTCTATCCGCTCCCGCCCCTTGCCGCCGGTTGCGCATATCGAAACGATAGCGGCGTAGCCGCATGCCAAGCGCGACACGCGCCAGGATTTCGGCGCCGGGCAGGTCAACGCCGCCGATCGGGTCCAGGACCAGGGTGGGCGCGCATTCCCCCTTGCCCTCGAGATGCGCGGCAAGCAGACCGCCGGCGCGCGCCAGTGACAGGGTGGTTACGGCTTCAGCTTTGCCCAGGGCCAGGACGACCAGGCGCTTGGTCGATACGGACTGCGGGGCAATAAGATCGATGCAGCTGCCGGATTCGATCAAGGCGGCCGGGTCGGAGCAGGCGCGCGAGAGAATCCCGCCCATCTCGGCATCCAAGGCGGCTGCCCGCGGGCCGAAGCCTGTTTGGGCAGTTTGCAAGATCACGACGACGGAGGCTTCCGAGGAAATCTCGTCCGCGGTCTCGAAAACCGGCGCTGGCGATTGAGGCATAGGCTGGCGCTCTCTCCGATTGCGGCAATACCAGCCGGGTAGCGAGCAACGCTTCGCTCACCCCGGTGGAGACTGGTCAAGCCGGTCTCCGCCGTTCGTGGTATAATGCCGGTCCCCAAATAGTCGCTTTCTTGAGACGACTTAATTGCTCTTGTCATCTGGGTATCCCCTAACAGGGCAGGCGATCAAACGCGAATTCTGCCCATGTCGATTGACAAAAATTCAACTCACAATTCATGATCGGCCAATGGCCCTTCCCTCACTCAATGGCATGCGCGCTTTCGAGGCCACCGCTCGCCTTGGCAGCGTCAAGGACGCGGCGGAAGAACTGCATCTGACACCCTCGGCTGTCAGCCGGCACATCCGCGCGCTTGAACGAAATCTTGGCCAGGACCTGTTCGAACGCGGTTTTCGCCAGATAACGCCAACCATAAGGGGCTCCTACTATGCGCGCAGCCTCTCGGAGGCGTTCGAAGCGATCTGGCGCGCCACCGATGACGTCAGCCTCTCCGAGGGGTCGCGCCACGGCAAGATCCAACGTGTTCGGGTCTTGTGCGTGCCCACCGTTCTGAACCTTTGGCTGGCGGACCGGTTGCCGAACTTTCGCCGGTTGCATCCGTCGGTGGATCTGGAGATCTCCACTTCAGGCAAGCGCGCCAACTTCGATTTGGCCATTGTCGACGAGTTCGTCTACAAGGCCGGCCCGGCTCTGACGCTGCTGATCCCGCTGCTTTTGACGCCGGTCTGTGCGCCTTCGCTTCTGGAGGGGCCTGTGCCGCTGCGATCGCCGGCCGATCTGGTCAATCATCATCTGATCCATGAATGCGAAACCATGAGATGGAAGCGTTGGCTGGAGCAGGAAGGCGTTCTGGAAACGACGCCAAAATCCAGCACAACACTGGATGATTGCACCTTGATCATGCGCGAAGCGATCAATGGCGCCGGAATAGCGCTTGCGGACACGATGATGGCGCAAGATTTTCTGCAGCAAGGCAAGCTGGTCGCGCCGTTCCGTGCCCGCCACACCTATCCGGCCGGTATTTACCTGCATCAGCGTCGCAGCATCGGCAACAAACCAGGCACCGGTCTGTTTCAGGATTGGCTGCTCGCCGAAGTCGCGGACCACAAGCAGGTGATGGCAATCGCTTAGATGCCCCCCAACCGAAGATGTCGGGAGCCACCGCTTCAGATTGGAATCCCCGCGTCGAACCTCGACTCATCAGTGGTTCAGCGATGACCCACCATCGCCGTGCATCGATAATCGCCGTTCTCATTGAATATCTTTAAGGCCAAAGCCGGCAAATAGGTTGCTTGTCGGTTCCCCTGCGGCAGGCTTAACCTGCACGCGGCCAACGCGTGAGGGCGCGTGCTGCAAAAGGGGAACATTGCCATGACGATACAGGGTGCTTCACCTGATCTGTACAACGAGGATCTGGCTCCGGCCAAAGTTCGAAACTGGGGACCATTCTCGATCTTCAACGTCTGGACGTCGGACGTCCACAGCCTTTGGGGCTACTATCTTGCCGCCAGTCTGTTCCTGTTCTGCGGCGGCTTCGTCAATTTCATCATCGCCATAGGCATCGGCTCGCTGATCATCTACGCGCTGATGAACATGGTCGGCTATGCCGGCGTGAAGACGGGCGTGCCCTACCCCGTGCTTGCCCGCGCCTCTTTCGGCATCTGGGGCGCCAACATACCGGCGCTGGTGCGCGCCGTCGTCGCCTGCTTCTGGTACGGCGCGCAGACTGCCGCCGCCTCGGGCGCGATCGTGGCGCTGCTGATCCGCACGCAATGGTTCGCCGATTTCAACGCCAGCACGCACTTCCTCGGTCATACCGGCCTGGAGGTGATCTGCTTCGTGGTCATCTGGGGGCTGCAATTGCTGATCATCCAGAACGGCATGGAAACGGTCCGCCGCTTCCAGGATTGGGCCGGCCCCGCGGTGTGGGTGATGATGCTGATCCTGGCGATCTATCTCTGTGTCAAATCCGGGAGATTTGCCTTCACCAGCGACATCCCGATGGACGTGCTGCTGGACAAGACGAAGGATGCGGGCGTGCCCGGCACGCCTGGCTCCTGGACCTCGCTGTTTGCGGTGGCCGCGATCTGGGTCACCTATTTCTCGGCGCTCTATCTCAATTTCTGCGATTTCGCCCGTTACGCGCCTGACAAGGCATCGCTGCGCAAGGGCAACATCTGGGGCCTGCCGATCAACCTGATCCTGTTTTCTCTGGTGGCCGGCGTCACCACCATTGCCGCCTTTGACGTCTATGGCGAGGTGCTGCTGCATCCCGACCAGATCTCGGCGAAATTCGACAGCTGGTTCCTGGCGGCGCTTGCTGCCCTGACCTTTGCAGTTGCGACGCTTGGCATCAACGTGGTGGCGAACTTCGTCTCGCCGGCCTTCGACTTCTCCAATGTCTTTCCCAGGCAGATCGACTTCAAGAAGGGCGGCTATATCGCGGCCGTGATCGCCCTGCTGCTCTATCCCTTCGCGCCATGGGAAGGCAGTGCGGCTTCCTTCGTCAACATCATCGGCGCGACGATGGGGCCGATCTTCGGGGTGATGATGGTCGACTACTACCTGATCCGGAAGGGTGAGGTCGACGTCGAGGCGCTTTATCGCGAAGATGGCGAATTCCGCTTCCAGGGCGGCTGGCACGTCAACGCCTTCATCGCCGCCGGCATCGGCGCCATCTTCTCGTCGATCCTGCCCAACTTCACCAACTGGCTGCCGTCCTGGTGGGGTGTCTATGGCTGGTTCTTCGGCGTGGCGATCGCCGGCATCATCTACTACGTGCTGCGCACCGCCGCTTTGGGCGCCGGCGCCAGGACCGCGAAGGCCTGACAAGGTGAATTTTGGGGCGGCGAGAGCCGCCCCAAAACCTACCCGAGCATCTCGGCCAATCTGCGCACCGTGTTCCAGTTGCGCGACGTGCCCGTGCCCATGCGCTTGTGATTCATCGCCGCAAGCAGCCGCGAGCTTGGCCTCTCGCGCGAAAAGACGACCCAGATGTCGCCGCCGACCGAAGTCACTTTTTCATCCTCGCCGGCATAGGCCTGGAGCCCCGTCACGGCCTCCACGGGCGCAGGCTTGCGCATCACCCGTACGGCCACCTGATCGCCTGCTTTGGCCGCATCGGCCGGGAACGGATTGCCGGCGGCAAGCTTCAGCCAGTCCTCGGCACCACGCACGATGATGTCGACATGGCGGCCGAAGGTTTTTTCGAAGGCTGCCTCCAGCCGCTGTTCAAGGTCGGCAATATCAGTTGCCGGCGCCTCGAAGACCAGATTTCCGGTCGCCACCAGGGTGCGCGGGTTCTTCAGCCCGAGATCTTCCGCCATGGCCTTGAGGTCGGCCATGACGACCCGGCGGCCCTCGCCCAGGATGATGCTGTAAAGCAGCGCGACATAGGTCTGCATGGCCGACCGGCTACACCAGCCGGCTCTGCTCCACCGCCGCCTCGATGAAACTGGCGAACAGCGGATGCGGGTCGAGCGGCCGGCTTTTCAGTTCCGGATGATACTGCACGCCGATGAACCAGGGATGGTCGGGATACTCGACTGTTTCCGGCAGCACACCGTCGGGCGACATGCCGGCGAACACCAGGCCGCAATCCTCAAGCCGCTCCTTGTAGTCGACATTGACCTCGTAGCGGTGGCGATGGCGCTCGGAAATCTGCGTGTCGCCATAGATTTCGGCGATCTTGGAACCCTTGGCGAGCTCGGCCTGATAGGCGCCGAGCCGCATCGTGCCGCCGAGATCGCCGGTTTCGCGGCGCTTCTCCAGCATGTTGCCTTTCAGCCATTCGGTCATCAGGCCGACGACCGGTTCCTCGGTCGGACCAAACTCGGTCGAAGACGCATGCTCGACGCCGGCCAGCGACCGCGCCGCCTCGATGCAGGCCATCTGCATGCCGAAGCAGATGCCGAAATACGGCACTTTTCGCTCACGCGCGAACTTCGCCGCCAGGATTTTGCCTTCCGAGCCGCGCTCCCCGAAGCCGCCGGGAACCAGGATGCCATGCACCTTTTCCAGCCACGGCGTCGGATCCTCCTTTTCGAAGATCTCCGATTCGATCCAATCGAGCTTGACCTTGACGTGATTGGCCAGGCCGCCATGCGACAGCGCCTCGATCAGCGATTTGTAGGCGTCCTTGAGGCCGGTATATTTGCCGACAACGGCGATGGTCACCTCGCCTTCCGGATTGTGGATGCGGTTCGACACCGCTTGCCACGGCTCCATGCGCGGCTTCGGCGCCGGATCGATGCCGAAGGCGGCCAGCACTTCCGAATCAAGCCCTTCCTTGTGATAGGCCATCGGCACGTCGTAGATATGCGGCACGTCGAGCGCCTGGATCACGGCGCTTTCGCGGACATTGCAGAACAGCGACAGTTTTCTGCGCTCTTCCTTGGGGATAGCGCGGTCGGCGCGGACCAGCAGGATGTCGGGCGCGATGCCGATGCCGCGCAGTTCCTTGACCGAATGCTGAGTCGGCTTGGTCTTCAGTTCACCGGCCGTCGGGATATAGGGCATCAGCGTCAGATGCACGTAGACGGCATTGTTGCGCGGCAAGTCGTTGCCGAGCTGGCGTATAGCCTCCAGGAACGGCATCGCCTCGATGTCGCCGACCGTGCCGCCGATCTCGCACAGCACGAAATCATAGTCGTCATTGCCGTTGAGGACGAAATTCTTGATCTCGTCGGTGACGTGGGGGATGACCTGCACGGTGGCGCCGAGATAGTCGCCGCGCCGCTCGCGCTCGATGATGTTCTTGTAGATGCGGCCGGTGGTGATGTTGTCCTGCTGGTTGGCGGAGCGGCCTGTGAAGCGCTCGTAATGGCCAAGATCAAGATCGGTTTCCGCACCATCGTCGGTGACGAAAACCTCGCCATGCTGGTACGGCGACATCGTCCCCGGATCGACATTGAGATAGGGATCGAGTTTTTTGATGCGTGCGCGATAGCCTCGCGCCTGCAGGAGAGCCCCAAGGGCCGCTGCGGCAATGCCTTTTCCAAGTGAGGAAACCACGCCGCCTGTGATGAATACATATCGCGCCATGGGAGTCATCGCTTAACGCGGCCGGATTGATTCCGCCAGAGAAAAAACCACCGCGAAGGTTTTTTCCCAAGAAGGCGCTCGGATCGTGAACAGGGCAAAACAAAAGGGCCGGCTGAGCCGGCCCTTTCGGCAGGATGACGAAAACGTCAGATGATGACGACCTTGGTGCCAACCCTGACGCGGCTGTAGAGGTCCATGACGTGCTCGTTGATCATGCGGAAGCAGCCATTAGAGGCGCTGGTTCCGATCGACTGCGGCGCGATGGTGCCGTGGATGCGCAGATGCGTGTCCTTCTTGCCGTCATAGAGATAGATGGCGCGGGCGCCGAGCGGATTCTGGCCACCGCCAGGCATGCCGTCCTTATACTGGCCGTAATGCTTCGGCTCGCGCTTCTGCATGTCCAGCGTCGGGATCCAGCGCGGCCATTCCTGCTTGTCACCGACCGCGACCGTGCCCTTGAACTGCAGGCCTTCGCGACCGACCGCAATGGCGTAGCGCCGCGCGGTGGAAGATGATTCGACGAGGTAAAGGCGCCGCGCGCTGGTGTCGATGACGATGGTGCCGGCATCGTAACCAGTGAATTCCACGTCCTGCGGCACGAATTCCGGCTTCACCTTGAACTGCTTCTTGGCCTCCCTCTTGGCGAGAGCCTGATCGAGAGCCCGCGTCTCGGGAAGATAGCTTATCGAGGAGCCGGACGACGTCCCGCCGAAAAGGCCGGCGAACAGGCCGCCGCCGCTCGGCTTCTTCTGGCCGATGACTTCGCTGCGCAGTTCGCCATTGTTGCCGGTCAGGGCGACGTTCATGGCCTCCGCCGGAAGCGGCTCGGCCGACTGGATCGGCGCTATCGGTTCGATAGGCTCGATGATCTTGGCAGCCTGCTTCTTGGCCGGCTTGGCATCGGCCACCTCGGTTGCCGGCGCGCTCTTGCCCTTCTTGGCAAGGAACGCCTGCCGTTCCGCGTCGGCCTTGGCCTTTGCCGCCTCGCGCATTGCCAGCTTCCTGGCTTCGAGCGCCTTGGCTTTGGCGGCTTCCTTGTCGGCAACGATCTTGGCCTCGATCTTCTTGATCTGGGCGAGGTCGTCGGGCGTCGGGTTTTTCTTCTTCTTGAGAAGCTTCAATTGCGACGCATCACTCTTGACGGCGACGTTGATGGCAGAAGTTGTTTCAGCCGAAGGCTGTGCGGCCATATTGGCCGGAACGCCTGCGAAAGCGGGGGAACTCACGCCGAGTGCGGCGCAAAGTCCCAGGAAAATGAAGCTGCGAAGCTGCATGGCGAAGATCCGATCGTTCTATGCTTGTTGCCACGGCGTCGCCCAGCGCCCCCCAAGGGCGCCGGAAATGCCGCGTGCAATCTATAGTCGAATAAGCGCGGCCGCCTCAAGCGTGGGGCCATGCCTCACCCCGTCGAATCTTCGTGATCTCGCTGCATTTGCCGCGACTGTGTTCAAACGACCACAGATCGCGGTTCAGGCACCGAGGACTACTGGTTTGGAACCTGCGGGGTCGCCGGTGCGGCGGGAGCCGTGCCGTTGGTCGCCGGCGGCGTCGAGCCGGCGGCAGGCGCAGTGGCCGGGGCAGTCGCAGGAGCCGAAGCATCGTTGCCGGAAGGCGGCGTCGGCGTGGTGGTGCCCGCGGGCGCCGGAGTTGTGGTTCCAGGCAACTGGTTGAGCACGCCTTTGCCGGCGCCGTCCGAGGTCGCCGGCACGCGGTCCAGGATATCGATCGGCTTTTCGCCGTAGCGGGCGACGATCGACAGGGTCAAGGAGGTGGCGAAGAAGGCAGCCGCCAGGATCGCCGTCGCACGCGTCAGCGCATTGGCCGCACCACGCGCGGTCATGAAGCCGGACCCGCCACCGATGCCGAGGCCACCGCCTTCGGAACGCTGCAGCAGCACCACGCCGACAAGGGCGAGCACGACCATGAGATGGATGACGATCAGTACGGTTTCCATAGTTTATCCTGGCAAGGCCTTGCCCGGCCGCGGACACGACCGGTGAATTGGAGGCGGCTCAATACAATGCTTTGACGGCATTTCCAAGCCCGTGGCCGGAATATGGGAAGCAACCCGTCCTTTGCAACGATTTCGTGCACCGGAAGCCCTGTCCGGCAGGGAAAATGTCTTCAAGCAATATTGCGATAGGCCTCGGCGATGCCGAGAAAGTCCGCCGCTTTCAGGCTGGCGCCGCCAACCAGCGCGCCGTCGACATTCCTGACGCCGAGCAGTTCGACCGCGTTGGAGGGCTTGACCGAGCCGCCATAGAGAATGCGCACCTTCGCCGCGACGCCGCCGAGCTTTTCCGATAGCTTTTCGCGGATATGTGCGTGTGCCGCAGCGACGTCGGCCGCAGTCGGCGTCAGGCCGGTGCCGATCGCCCATACCGGCTCATAGGCAATGATGGTGTTGGACGGGGTGGCGCTTGGCGGGACTGAGCCCTCGACCTGCCGCGACAGCACGTCCAGCGTGGCGCCCGCTTCACGCTGCTCATGCGTTTCGCCGACGCAAATGATGGCAACAAGCCCGGCACGCCACGCGGCGGATGCCTTGGCCTGGACAGTGGCGTCATCCTCGCCGCGTTGCTCGCGGCATTCGGAATGGCCGACGATGACATGGCTCGCACCGGCATCCCTGAGCATTTCCGCCGAGATGCAGCCGGTGTAGGCGCCGCTCTCCTTGGTGTGGCAATCTTCGCCGCCGGCATGCACCGGCGTGCGCGACAGGATCTCGGCGGCGTGGGCAAGCAGGGTTGCGGGAACGCAAACCAGCGCTTCGGTCTCCGCGTCAAGCCCACTCATGAAGCCGTTGCCGATCATCCTGAGCTCGTTGAGGGAGGCGCTGGTGCCGTTCATTTTCCAGTTGCCGGCGACGAGCGGGCGAATTCCTGGCGTCATGGGTTTGCTTCTCCGGATGATATCGGGGCTCTGGCCCTCACTACCAAAATCAGGCCACAAAGCAATCGACAGTGGGCCGGAAGGGCGCTATTGCGCTTGTTTCAGACTCGGCGCATGCGAAAATGCGCATAAATCGGAAGTAAAAATGCTTGGTATATTGAGAAGCGCGGCAGGCACCTGGGTCGCGAAGGGGCTGTTGGTGCTGCTGGTGCTCAGCTTTTTGGTCTGGGGCGTTTCCGGACGGCTGATGGGCGGTTTGGCCGGCCATGATTCGGTGATAACCGCTGGCGGCACCAAAGTGTCGATCAACGAATACCGTCTCGCCTATGATCGCCAGCTCGCCGTCATGTCGCAGCAGTTCGGCCAACGTCTCAGCCACGAACAGGCAAAGGCGCTCGGTGTCGATAACCAGGTGTTGGCGCAGCTCGTCTCGGGTGCCGTTCTCGATGAACAGGCCCGCAAGCTGGGCCTCGGACTTTCCAAGGATCGGCTGGCCGAGCTGACACGCGAAGACCCGGCCTTCAAAGGCCCGGGCGGCCAGTTCGATCGCAGAACGTTCGAATATATGCTGCAGCAGATTGGCATGCGACCCGAGGACTATTTGAAGAACCGTGCTCAGGTGGCGGTGCGCCAGCAGATTGTCGAGGCGGTCTCGGACGGCCTCAAGGCTCCGGACACTTTCTTCAAGGCAGTTGCGCTCTATCGCGGCGAAGACCGCACCATCGACTATTTGACGCTGCCCAAGGCACTGGTGGAGCCGATAGCGGCGCCATCCGATAGCGTGCTTTCGGCCTATTTCGAAGCCAACAAGAAGACATATGCGGCACCCGAATACCGCAAATTCTCCTATGTCCGCCTCGAGCCGGTCGACATCATGGATCCGACCGCCGTCACCGACCAACAGGTCAGCGACGATTACAACAAGAACAAGGCGCGTTACACCACGCCGGAATTGCGTACCATCGAGCAGCTCGTGTTCAAGACGCCGGATGCGGCCAAGGCCGCGTTCGATTCGCTCAAGGCAGGCGCCACTTTCGACAAGCTGGTCACGGCGGAAGGCAAGACCCCGGCCGACACGTTGCTCGGCACGCTTGCCAAGGACAAGATCGCCGACAAGGCGGTCGCCGACGCCGCCTTCGCGCTTAACGCCAATGAAGTCAGCCAGGTCGTGCAGGGCGCCTTCGGTCCGGTGCTGCTGCGTGTCACCGAGATCAAGCCCGAAGTGGTGAAGCCGCTGGCCGAGGTGTCCGACCAGATCCGCAAGGATCTGGCGCTGGGCGAGGCAAGCCGCATCCTTCTGGACGTGCGCGACAATTACGATGACACCCGCGCCGCCGGCAGTTCGCTGGCCGACGCTGCGGCCAAGCTGAAGCTGAAGGTCGTCACCATCGACGCCATCGATCGCAGTGGACTGCGGCCAGATGCAAGCATCGTCAAGGACCTGCCGCAATCGCCGGAGCTGATCAAAGCGGTCTTCGACGCCGAACCCAACACGGAAAACGATGCCTTGACCACAGCCGACAACGGCTTCGTCTTCTATGAGGTGGCGTCCATCACGCCGGCTCGCGACCGCACGCTGGATGAGGTTCGTCAGAAAGTCGTGGCCGACTGGACGGCGGCGGAAACAAGCAAGCGGCTCGCCGCCAAGGCTGACGAGCTGGAAAAGCGGCTCAAGGCCGGCGCAACGCTCGATGTCATTGCCAGCGAACTGAAGCTGGAAAAGCAGACCAAGCGCGGTGTCAAGCGCGAGGCTGACGACGTCGATTTCGGCAAGGAAGGTGCCGCAGCGATGTTCGGAGTCGGCGAAGGCGGTACCGGCCTGATCCCCTCGCCTACCGGCGACGGGCAGATCCTGTACAAGGTCGCCGAAGTGTTCGAGCCCGCCGGGGCCGATGCCAGCTCGGTGCCGGATGACGCACAGAAATCCTTCACCTCCGGCATGTCGGACGACCTGCTCGACCAATTGGTGGCGCAGTTGCAGACGCAGTACGACGTTCGCGTCGACCAGGCCGCCGTCGCCCAAGCCTCGACAAGATGAGCGCGCTGAAAACCCATATCGCCAAGATCGCGACCGGTAGCGCGCTTTCCTTCGAGGAAGCGCGCGAGGCCTTCGATATCATCATGTCGGGTGATGCGACCCCCGGCCAGATCGGCGGTTTCCTGATGGCGCTGCGCGTGCGCGGCGAGACGGTGAGCGAGATTTCCGGCGCCGTCGCCACCATGCGGGCCAAGATGCTGCAAGTCGACGCGCCGGACGGCGCCATCGATATCGTCGGCACCGGCGGGGACAATTCCCACAGCGTCAATATTTCCACGGGATCGGCCTTTGTCATCGCCGGCAGTGGTGTGCCGGTTGCCAAGCACGGCAATCGTGGCCTGTCCTCGCTGACAGGAGCCGCCGACGTGCTGGTTGCGCTCGGCGTCAAGATCGACATCTCGCCCGAATTCATCGGCCGCTGCATCCACGAGGCTGGCATTGGTTTCATGTTCGCGCCCGCGCACCATCCAGCGATGAAACATGTCGGTCCGACCCGCGTCGAACTCGGCACCCGCACCATCTTCAACCTGCTCGGGCCGCTCTCCAATCCAGCTGGCGTCAAGCGGCAGCTGGTCGGTGTGTTCCTGCCGGAATGGATCCTGCCGGTTGCCGAGACGCTGAAGGCACTGGGTGCGGAGCATGCCTGGGTTGCTCATGGCGACGGCTATGACGAGATCACCACCACCGGCGAGACGCAGGTCGCCGAACTGATCGGCGGCGAGATCCGCAGCTTCACCCTGACGCCTGAAGCGGTCGGGTTGCCGCGCCACAGCAGGGACGAACTGCGTGGCGGCGATGCGGACTACAATGCCAAAGCCTTGCGCGATATGTTGGGCGGCGCTGCCGGCGCCTATCGCGACACCGTGCTGATGAATGCCGGCGCCGGCCTGGTGGTGGCGGGCAAGGCGACGACGCTTGCCGACGGCATCGCGCTCGCCGCGCAAGCCATCGACAGCGGCCGGGCCCTGCAAGTGCTCGACAGGCTGGTCGAGATTTCGAACGGGTAAAACGTGTCTGACATTCTTCGCAAGATCGAGGCCTACAAGCGCGACGAGATCGCGGCGGCAAAGGCACGTGTGCCGCTGGCCGAAATCAAGGCGCGAGCCAAGGACGCCGACGCACCGCGCGGTTTTCTTGCCGCGCTCGAAGCAAAGCGCAAATCCGGCGCCTTTGCGCTGATCGCCGAGATCAAGAAGGCAAGCCCGTCCAAGGGGCTGATCCGCGCCGATTTCGATCCGCCGGCGCTGGCGCTGGCCTATGCCAAGGGTGGCGCTGCCTGTCTTTCGGTGCTGACCGACGCACCGTCCTTCCAGGGCGCGCCGGAATTTCTCACCCGGGCGCGAGCCGCCGTCGCGCTGCCGGCGCTGCGCAAGGATTTCCTGTTCGATCCCTATCAGGTCTACGAAGCCCGCGCCTGGGGCGCGGATGCCATCCTGATCATCATGGCCAGCGTCGACGACGCCCTGGCGAGCGAGCTTGAGGCAACGGCATTCGAACTCGGCATGGATGCGCTGATCGAGGTGCATGATGAGGCCGAGACGCTGCGCGCGCTAAAACTGTCGTCGCGGCTGATCGGCATCAACAACCGCAATCTGAGAACATTCGAGACCAGCCTTAAAACGTCGGAGCGGCTGGCACCCATGGTGCCGGGCGGCCGCCTGCTGGTCAGCGAGAGCGGTATTTTCTCGCATGACGACTGCCTCAGGCTGCAAAAGAGCGACATCGGCACTTTTCTTGTCGGCGAGAGCCTGATGCGGCAACAGGACGTCACCACCGCGACGCGCCTGCTTCTGACAGGCAAGGCTTTGGCCGAGGCTCTCTGACGATGGTATCAGGCCTGACCCATCTCGGCGCGCAAGGCGAGGCCAACATGGTCGATGTCGGCGACAAGGAAGAAACAACGCGCACGGCGATCGCCGAAGGCTTTGTCGCGATGCAGCCCGAGACGCTGAAGATGATCCTCGCCGGCAACGCCAAGAAGGGTGACGTGCTCGGCACCGCGCGCATTGCCGGCATCATGGCGGCGAAGAAGACGCATGAGCTGATCCCGCTCTGCCATCCGCTGCTGCTGACCAAGGTTTCCGTCGACATCGAGCCGGACCACGCTTTACCTGGCCTGAAGGTCACCGCGCTGGCGCGCGTCACCGGCAAGACGGGCGTCGAGATGGAAGCGCTGACGGCCGCTTCGGTAGCCTGCCTGACCATCTACGACATGGCCAAAGCAGTAGACCGCGCCATGGTCATCACCGGCATCCGCCTGGTCGAAAAGACCGGCGGCAAGTCGGGTGACTACAAGGCGAGCTCCTGATGGCGCTGGTTCCTATCGCGGAGGCGCTTGAACGCCTGCTCGATGGTGCGGCACCTCTAGCCGGCGAAAGCGTTCCTCTGTTCGAGGCGGTGGATCGTGTTCTGGCGGAACCGGTCGTGGCACTCCGTACCCAGCCACCTTTCAACGCTTCCGCCATGGATGGCTATGCCGCTCGAGCCGCCGACGTGGCGTCGGTACCATCCAGGCTGTCGGTGATCGGCATGGCGCCGGCCGGACGTGGTTTTGCCGGTAGGATCGGCAAGGCACAAGCGGTGCGCATCTTCACCGGCGCGCCGTTGCCCGAAGGCGCCGACACCATCGTCATCCAGGAGAATGTCCGCGACCTCGGCGGCGGCGAAATCGAAGTGACCGAGCCGACGGCGCAATGGCGCAATATCCGTCGCATCGGGCTCGATTTTTCAACAGGCGACATGCTGCTCGAAAGAGGCCGTTTGCTCGACCCGGCGGCACTGTCGCTGGCAGCATCGGCCAACCATCCCCGGGTCAACGTGGTGAAACGACCGCTGGTCGCCATCATCGCCACCGGCGATGAATTGCTGCCGCCGGGCAGTGATCTCGGCCCGGACCAGATCATCTCGTCCAATGCCTATGGCGTCGCTGCCGCCGCACACTCGGTCGGCGCCCGCGCGCTCGATCTCGGCATTGCCGCCGATCGCAAGGAGGCCATCGCCGAACTGGTGCAAAAAGCGGTCGCGGCCGGTGCGGATGTCATCGTGACGCTTGGTGGCGCCTCGGTCGGCGATCACGACCTGATCCACGATGTGCTGACCGGCGAAGGCATGACGCTCGGCTTCTGGAAGATCGCCATGCGCCCCGGCAAGCCGCTGATGTTCGGCCGCCTCGGCGATATCAGGTGCATCGGCCTGCCCGGCAACCCGGTGGCAAGCCTGGTCTGCTCGCAACTGTTCCTGAAGCCGCTGCTGGCGCGGCTCGGCGGCCGCAACCATCGCCAGGACATTCGCCCAGCGCGACTGGGTACCGCAATGCCGGCCAATGATTTGCGCCAGGACTATGTCCGAGCCGTGGTCAGGGAAGATGACGGCGCGCTGGTGGCGACGCCGTTCGGCATTCAGGATTCCTCGATGCTGAGAATGCTGGCCGACGCCAACGGGCTGATCGTGCGGGCGCCGTTTGCCCCTGCAGCAGCCGCGGGCGAGGCTTGCAGCGTTTTGATGCTGCGCTGAGGAATTCCAGGCAAGCCGTTCATAACAGACGAGAAAGTGATCTCGGCTCTAGCTGGAGATCAAGCTCTGCGTCAGCGGATGCGCCGGATCGGTAAGGCCGTCGACAATGTCGTAGTGATGCCGGTCGGGCTCGACCACGGTGCTGGTGGTGGCGCCGAGGCCGGTCCAGATGTTGGCAAGCAACGCATTCTGGCGCAGGAACTCGGCGCGCTCACCGCCGCCGGCCCAGCAGGTGATGCGGGCGCCATCCATCGGGCGCAGCAGGGCTGGGCTTTCAGCCAGCGCCTCCTCTTCGTCGATTGCCAGGTCCTTGTTCATGCCGGTGCGCATGAGCGGACGCAAATCGTGTAGACCTGAAATCGAAACGACATGGCGTATGCGCCGCGCCACATCCGGCGCCAAAGGCGTGGTTGTCGTCACCATCCGGGTGGCGAGATGGCCGCCGGCCGAATGTCCGGTCAGCATCAGCGGTCCGTCAACCATTGCCGCTGCCTTGCCAATCGCCGCCCCGACCTCCCGGACGATGCCTGCGATGCGTATGTCCGGGCACAGCGTGTAGGAGGGCATCGCAACGGCGAAGCCGCTGCCGACCGCGCCATTGGCGAGATGCGACCACAAGCTCTTGTCGGTCTCCAGCCAGTAACCGCCATGGATAATCACCACCAGTCCTTTGGGCGCGGCCTTGGGAAGGAAAAGATCGAGCCCATTGCGCGGCCCGTCGCCATAGGCGATGTCGAGCCGTGCCCGGCTCTCTGCCGAGAGCGCATCACGGAATGCTGCCGCTGGCTCGGCCCAGGCGGCTGGCCAACGGTCGCTGCCGGCAATGTTCGCGCCGTTGGCATAGGCATCATCCCAATCGACGATGTGACGTTCGAACATCTGCGCCCTCCCCCAAAACGGCATCGCTGTTGCGCTAGCAATGGCCAGCGCCACGCCATGCGTCAATGCTCCAGGGCAAAAACATTTTAGGCTTGAAACAAATTTCGACTGGTGCGATCCTGCCCTTACGAACAGCCGACAATGGGAGGTCTGCTGTGCTGCCCTCACCTGCAGATGTTCACCCTTTCGGGCGCGCATCTCCGAGCAGGCGTGATGGGCAGCACGAAGCCTCCTCAGAGCAGGACCTTAGGATCCACCACATCCAGCCAAGGCGCATTGCGCACTGGCCAGGCAGCAGACGGGAGAGCGGCGACATGCTTGGGCCTTCAGCGCATATCGACACGTTCACGCGCGATCACCTGCCGCCGCCGGAGCAATGGCCCGATATACTGCTCGACGGCTTCGACTATCCCGAACGCCTTAACGCCGGTGTCGAACTGACCGACCGGCTGGTCGAGAAGGGCCTCGGCGACCGCACAGCCCTGATCGGCAATGGCCGCCGCCGCACCTACAAGGAACTGTCCGACTGGACGAACAGGCTCGCCCACGCGCTGGTCGAGAATTATGGCGTCGAGCCCGGCAACCGGGTGCTGATCCGCTCGGCCAACAACCCCGCCATGGTCGCCTGCTGGCTGGCTGCCACCAAGGTCGGCGCCGTGGTCGTCAACACCATGCCTATGCTGCGCGCCGGCGAACTGGCCAAGATCGTCGACAAGGCGGAAATCACCGTCGCGCTCTGCGACTCCAGGCTGATGGACGAGATGACCGCCTGCGCCAAGGACAGCGCCTTCCTCAAACAGGTCATAGGCTTCGACGGCACCGCCAACCATGATGCCGAGCTCGATCGTGCCGCTCTCGACAAGCCGGTGACATTCACCGCCGTCAACACCGGCCGCGACGATGTCGCGCTGCTCGGCTTCACCTCGGGCACGACAGGCGTGCCGAAGGCGACGATGCATTTCCACCGCGACCTCCTGATCATCGCCGACGCCTATGCCCGCGAAATCCTGGAGGTGACGCCGGACGACATCTTCGTCGGCTCGCCGCCGCTGGCCTTCACTTTCGGCCTTGGCGGGCTCGCTATCTTTCCCCTGCGCTTCGGTGCGGCGGCGACGCTGCTGGAGCAGGCGACGCCACCCAACATGATCCACATCATCGAGACCTACAAAGCCACGATCTCCTTCACCGCGCCGACTGCCTACCGCGCCATGCTGAAGGCCATGGATGAAGGTGCCGATTTGTCTTCGCTGCGGGTTGCCGTTTCAGCCGGCGAAACCTTGCCCGCTCCGGTTTTCGAAGAGTGGACGCAAAAGACCGGCAAGCCGATCCTCGACGGCATCGGCGCCACCGAAATGCTGCACATCTTCATCTCCAACCGCTTTGGCGACATGAAGCCCGCGTCGACCGGCAAGCCGGTCGGCGGCTACGAGGCGCGCATCGTCGACGACGAGATGCGCGAAGTACCGCGCGGCGCGACCGGCAGGCTGGCGGTGCGCGGCCCGACCGGCTGCCGCTACATGGCCGATATCAGGCAGAAGGACTACGTGCGCGACGGCTGGAACATCACCGGCGACACCTTCACGCAGGACGAGGACGGCTTCTTCCATTTCGCCGCGCGCTCCGACGATATGATCGTCAGCGCCGGCTACAACATTGCCGGCCCCGAGGTCGAGGCCGCACTTCTGTCACATCCCGACGTCGCCGAATGCGCGGTGATCGGCGCCGAGGACGCCGAGCGCGGCCAGATCGTCGAGGCGCATGTCGTGCTGGTGCAGGGCGTGGCGCCTGACGCATTGACCACCAAGCGCCTGCAGGACCATGTCAAGGCGACGATCGCGCCCTACAAATACCCGCGATCGGTGAAATTCATTGCTGCTTTGCCCAAGACCCAGACCGGCAAGATCCAGCGCTTCCGGCTGCGCACGGAGAAAGTCAATTGAGCGAGCCCTACGATCCGGCGTCCGAAGGCGCACAGATGTCGTTCAACGAGCGCATGTCGTACAGCGACTATCTGCACCTGGAGAAAGTGCTGGAGGCGCAGACGCCGCTGTCGTCGGCGCATGACGAGATGCTGTTCATCATCCAGCACCAGACCTCGGAACTGTGGATGAAGCTCGCTTTGCACGAGATTGGCGCCGCGATCCGCTCGATCCGCGCCGACCGGCTTGAGCCGAGCTTCAAGATGCTGTCGCGAGTCGCGCGCATCTTCGAGCAGCTGAACAATGCCTGGGATGTGCTGCGGACGATGACGCCCAGCGAATACACCCAGTTTCGCGACGCGCTCGGCCAGTCCTCGGGTTTCCAGTCCTGGCAGTATCGCGCCATCGAGTTCATGGCCGGCAACCGCAACCTGGCCATGCTCGGCCCTCACAAGCATCGGCCTGACCTCAGCGGAAAGCTGGAAGCCATCCTGGCCGAGCCATCGCTCTACGACGAAGCGCTGCTGCTTTTGGCGCGCCACGGATTCGACATCGGTGCCGATGCCAGGCGCACGGACTGGCGTGAGACGCGAACCGAGAATGAAGAGGTCCTGGTCGCCTGGCAGACCATCTACCGCGATCCGCAGCGCTACTGGATGTTCTACGAACTGGCCGAGAAGCTGGTCGACTTCGAGGATTATTTCCGCCGCTGGCGCTTCAACCACGTCACCACGGTGGAGCGCATCATCGGTCTGAAGCGCGGCACCGGCGGCACGTCGGGCGCTTCGTATCTGAAGAAAATGCTCGAGGTCGTGCTGTTTCCGGAGCTGTGGACGGTCCGCACCCGGCTCTGACATCATCGAAATGAGAACAGGCTCACCGAAGGGACGCTCTGTGGCGGAAACCCCTTCGCGAACAACCGGGGACTGACCATGAGTGGAATTCCTGATCTCGCCGCAGTCGAAGCGATGGATGCCACGGATCCGCTGCGGGCCATGCGCGACCGTTTCATTCTGCCGGAGGGGGTGATCTATCTCGACGGCAATTCACTGGGGGCAGCATCTCATGCCGTTTTCGGCGAGCTGCAGCAGGCGGCGACGCAGGAATGGGCCCGAGATCTTATCCGAGCCTGGAACACGGCCGGATGGTTCGAGATGCCGATCGAACTCGGCGACCAGCTCGGACGCCTGATAGGAGCCGCGGCCGGCCAGACCGTTGTCTGCGACACGACATCGATCAACATCTACAAGGTGCTGCACGCAGCGATGGAGATGCGGCCCGGCCGGTCAGCCATCGTCGCCGAAGGTGACAGTTTTCCCACCGACCTGTACATCGCCGAAGGCGTGGCCTCGACCCGGGATGGCGTCCTGCTGCGCCTCGCGGGCGTCGACGCGCCGACCATCGAAGATCTGATCGACGAAAACGTCGCGGTGGTGCTGGTCAACCACGTCAATTACAAATCGGGTGAACTGCGCGACATGGCGGCGCTGACGCGCAGGGCTCATGCGGCCGGAGCGCTGATCGTCTGGGATCTCTGCCACACCGCCGGCGCCCTGCCCGTCGAGCTCGATCAGGCAAATGCCGATTTCGCTGTCGGCTGCACGTACAAGTACCTCAACGGCGGTCCGGGCGCGCCGGCCTTCATCTATGCCGCGCAGCGCCACCACGGCGATATCAGCCAGCCGCTCAGCGGCTGGTGGGGCCATGCGCGGCCCTTTGCCTTCGAACGGGGTTATGTTGCCGGCACCGGCATCCGCCGTTTTCTGTGCGGTACGCAACCGGTCCTGTCGATGCGGGCGCTCAAAGGCGCGCTTGCCATCTGGAGCGACGTCGACATGGCGGCATTGCGAAAGAAGAGCGTCGCGCAGACAGAACTGTTCATCCAGCTCGTCGAAGCCAAGTGCGGCGCCTACGGTCTCACGCTGGAGACCACCCGCGACGCGACCAGGCGCGGCAGCCAGGTGTCGTTCCTTCACGACCATGGCTATCAAATCATGCGGGCGCTGATCGAGCGCGGGGTGATCGGTGACTTCCGCGCACCGTCGACCATCCGCTTCGGCTTCACGCCGCTCTATGTCAGCTACAAGGATGTGTGGCTGGCGGTTGAGGTTCTGGAAGATATTCTGCGCACGGGTGCATGGAAGGACCAGCGTTTCGCCGTCAAGGAAGCCGTTACCTGACGCACCGATCCCGGCGATCCGCCGTCGCTGCCCTCACTGCCTGGCAAATGACGGAGAGCTGAATTTCCAGCCAAAATGCCCAACTGACGTTGGCGTTTTGGCTCCGTTTCGTTCACGGCCAACGAACGTCCCGAAGGTTGCAATCGCCCCTTGTCGAGGTCGATCGACAGATAATGCCAAGCTTTGGTAGAGGATAAGCCACAGGTCATTAACCATAACAATTTCAATGTGAGCAGGCGCATTGCCGAAGGTGGCGCCCGTGGATCGTAACCCGCTGGCAAGCGCCAAATAATTTCAGCAGCCTTAACAAATTCATTAAACTTTAAACGGTTGCAGAACACAACTGGAACAGATAGTGTTTGTTCTGGGTTTGTTTTTCGATTCTGGTTTCAGGGAACCTGGGGGCCGCCATGCTGACACGCAAGCAACATGAACTGCTGATGTTCATCCATGAACGCCTGAAGGAGAGCGGCATTCCGCCATCCTTCGACGAGATGAAGGAGGCGCTCGACCTTGCCTCCAAATCCGGGATTCATCGGCTGATCACGGCCCTTGAGGAGCGCGGCTTTATCCGCCGGCTGCCCAATCGGGCCCGCGCGCTGGAAGTGCTGCGGCTGCCGGACTCCATCGCGCCAGGCCTCAATGCGGCAAAGAAGTTTTCGCCAAGCGTCATCCAGGGCAGTCTTGGTCAGGGTGGTGCTCTTGGCCGGCAGATCAAGCCGGCGCCTTCGCGGATGCCTTCGCCCGGCAATGACGACGATGCGGTCTCTGCCGTTTCGATCCCGGTCATGGGTCGCATCGCCGCCGGCGTGCCGATCGATGCCATCCAGCATCAGACGCATTCGATTTCGGTGCCGCCGGACATGATCATGGGCGGCGCGCACTATGCGCTGGAGGTCAAGGGCGATTCGATGATCGAGGCCGGCATCTTCGACGGCGACACCGTTATCATCCGTAACGCCGATACGGCCAGCCCCGGCGAGATCATCGTGGCGCTGGTCGATGAAGAGGAAGCGACGCTGAAGCGGTTCCGCCGCAAGGGCGCCTCGATTGCCCTCGAAGCCGCCAATCCAGCCTATGAGACACGGATTTTCGGGCCCGACAGGGTCAAGGTGCAAGGCAAGCTCGTCGGCCTGATCCGTCGCTACTGAGACGGCTGTGGGTTGACCACTGGCTTCTCGGGTTTCTTGAAGGGGGCCAGCCCCCTCGCCTCGCGAGAGTATTTGCGTTGCGTGTGCCAGGGCCGATATGGGCTGTCCACGGCGAAGCTGATCGTCGCCGGCGTGGTCGCCGATTGGCGATCGAAGAAGACCGCGGCACTGCCTTTGCGAGCCAGTTGCCGCTTGGTGATGACGAGAACCAGCGGGTTGTGACAGGCGTCATAGGCGGTGGCATCGTTGACGACGATCAGATCGGCGAAGCCGCAGGCTTTCCAGGTGTCCTTGCGGTCCTCGACATAGGCAATGATCGCACCGGACATGTGCCTGGCCACGCAAACGCCTGAGGAGCAATAGAACGGCGATCCCGGCGGTAGCTCAACGGCATCCGCTACGTCGAATTGCCCATCGCTGTTGTCGAACACTTCCGGAACGACGATGGTTTCCGATGTCAGCGCGCGTTTCCAGTTGTCGACGGTGAATTCGTTCGGCCGTTGCCGGCTAACGGCAAGCTCACCGCCACCGATCGGCAACGCCACCAGCCGGGCGTCTTCCGAGATCAGCACATCGGGCGTGCGCGTATCCGAGACGGTCAGCAAGCCTGCCAACGCGAATGGCAGAGCCGCGATCCGCAGCCATGTCGTCGCCATCGTCGCGATGACCAGGGCAATGGCCACCAGCAGGACCGACTGTTGCGAAATCAGCCCGACCCCATCGACAGGCGAACGCTCGGAGATCCAGCCTGATATGGCGATCATCATCGTCAGGCCCTTGCCCATCAGGTAGAGAGCTGGCCAATCCAATCCGAAAGGCATCAGCAGCGCGCTGGCGACGGCCAGGAACATGACGACGGTGACGATCGGCATAACCGCGAGATTGGCGAACAGGCTGAGCGGCGACACACGCTGAAAATGCCAGATGGCAAACAGCGTCGTGGCGCTGCCGGCGATGATCGAGGTCATGGCCAGACCGATTGCCGCCAGCAGGAATTTTCGTGTCAGGAACCCGGGCAAGGATCGCTTCGGCGGTGGCGTTCTTGCTTTTCCCGCGCGGTGATCCGCCCAGCCGGCATAAGCGCCGACCAGAGCCGCGGTCGCGGCGAAAGACATTTGAAAACTCGGGCCGACCACCTCATGCGGCGACACCACGATGACGGCGATCGCCGAGATCGCCAGATTGCGCATGGTGAGTGCTGCTCGATCGAACAGAACTGCAATCAGCATCACTGCCAGCATGATGAAGCTGCGCTCGGCGGCGACGACGATACCTGAGATGACGAGGTAGGCTGCGATCGAGAACAGTGCGGCGGCAGCGGCATACTTCTTGACCGGGCGACGCGCGGAAAAATCGGGAAACAAGGCGAAGGCGCCGCGCAGCAACCCCATGATGGTGCCGGCGACCAGAGCCATGTGCAGTCCCGAAATGGAGATGATGTGGTAGATGCCGGTACGTCGCATCGCCTCATTGATGTCATCGGGAATGCCGGCGCGCACGCCGACGATCAGCGCCGCGGCGATCTCGCCTTCGGCGCCGCCGACGCTCGCCCTGATATGGTCGGCGATGCCTTCACGGGCATTTTCCACGCTGGAGGAAATTCGGGCCGACAGCGGCATGTCGCCATCATCGGTGACGACAAGCTTGGGATTGCCGAGAAAGAACCCGCTGCCGCCAATGCCGGCAAAATAGCTGTCGAGGGAGAAATCATAGCTGTCCGGTCGCACCGGCCCGGTCGGCGGCAAAAGCTTGGCATATCCGGTGATGAGAGAGCCTGCGGTCACGTCAGCCGGGATCTTGCGTGCCGAAAGCCGCACCCGTTCCGGCGCATAGCGCAGTTTCGGTCTTGCGGTCGATGTTACGTCGATGGTCAGCCGGATACGGCCAGTTTCCATCCGGTCGAGCGAGACGACGCGGCCGGTCACCTGCGTCGAGATTTCCGAGCCCAACATTTGTGTGCCCGCACGCCACGTCTCGACCTTGGCAGCAAGCAGTCCTAGGGTGCACAAAAGTGCCGCCATGAAACACAGATGGGTCTTTGGCCATGAGCGCGAGACCAGCGCACAGATCCCCGTCAGGATGACAACCGCGACAGGTCTCACAAAGTCAGGCTCCGCAGCCAGCGAAAAATAGCCGATCGCTCCGATCGCAAGGCAGACCGGTACCAGCAGGAAGGCCACGCCCCGGTCGAGTTCCAGGCTCGCCGCCGTGTTCACGCTGTGGCCCAGGCGAGGCAGTGATATCAGGCCGATCTGCCGGCGCACGCGCACGATCCTGCCGGTTTCGGCAACAGGAACAGAGGCGGCGATACCCGTTTGCAAGGGCAGCTTGCCGGAATCCGGCACGAGGGGCGACGGCGGCGGCAATGAGGCTGGCAGAGGCGCAAACAGGGACCGTTCGCTGACGCCAATGGCAGCGTCCTCGCCCTGATCCGAGCCCCAGCCTCGTCCAGCCATCGGGTCTGCCCCTTGCGCCCTCGACACCCTATGCTACATGAACGCGCAAAGCGCGAAAGTCCGCGCGACCGCACCCCGCTTCAGATGGTTTCCGAGAGTTCCATGTCCGACAAGGTCGTCACCCGTTTTGCCCCCTCGCCCACCGGCTATTTGCACATAGGCGGCGCGCGCACGGCGCTGTTCAACTGGCTGTATGCAAAGCATACCGGCGGCACGATGCTGCTGCGCATCGAGGACACCGATCGCGAACGCTCCAATGAAGCCGCGACGGCTGCCATCCTCGACGGGCTTTCCTGGCTTGGCCTGAGCTGGGACGGCGAGCCGGTGTCGCAGTTCGAGCGTGCGCCCCGCCACCGCGAGGTGGCCGAGGAGCTCGTGCGCATGGGCAAGGCCTATTATTGCTACGCCACGCCAGCCGAACTGGAGGCCATGCGCGAGGCCGCCAGAGCCAAGGGGCTGCCACCCCGCTACGATGGCCGCTGGCGCGACCGCGACCCCTCAGAGGCACCCGCAGGCGCCAAGGGCGCCATCCGCATCAAGGCGCCGACCGAAGGCGAGACCGTCGTCCATGACCGGGTCCAGGGCGACGTGCGCTTTCCCAACAAGGATCTCGACGACTTCATCATCCTGCGTTCTGACGGCAATCCCACTTACATGCATGCCGTCGTCGTCGATGATCATGATATGGGCGTCACCCATATCATTCGCGGCGATGATCATCTGACCAACGCCGCTCGCCAGACCGTGATCTACAACGCCATGGGCTGGAACGTGCCGTCCATGTCGCATATCCCGCTGATCCACGGCGCCGATGGCGCCAAGCTATCGAAGCGGCACGGCGCGCTTGGCGTCGAGGCTTATCGCGCCATGGGCTACCTGCCGGAGGCGCTGCTCAACTACCTGGCGCGTCTCGGCTGGAGCCATGGCGACCACGAGATCATGTCGATCAAGGACATGATTTCCTGGTTCGACATCGGCGATGTCAACAAGGGCGCGGCGCGCTTCGACTTCGCCAAGCTGGAGGCAATCAACGGCGCACATATGCGTCGCATGAGCGATGCCGAACTGTTCGACATCTTCATCGCCACCCTGCCCTACCTCGAAGGTGGCCCGGCGATCGCCGCACGCCTGAACGACAGCACCAAGGCGCAGTTGCTGGCAGCGCTTCCGGGCCTGAAGGAGCGCGCCAAGACGCTGGTGGAGCTCGTCGACGGCGCGGCCTTCCTGTTTGCCACGCGACCGCTGCCGATCGACGACAAGGCGGCCCTTCTGCTCACCGACGATGCCCGCAAGATCCTGCGCAGTGCTCACGAAGCTTTGAACGGGCTTGCGGGTGACTGGACAGCCGTCTCGGCGGAGGCGGCGATCCGCGAGGTGGCGGCGGCCGGCAGCCACAAGCTCGGCGCGGTGGCCCAGCCTTTGCGCGCCGCTTTGACCGGCAAAAGCACCTCGCCGGGCGTGTTCGATGTGCTCGCCGTGCTCGGCCGCGAGGAAAGCCTGGCGCGCATCTCAGATCAAATCGATTAGGAGCAAACTGGCCCAAGAAGATTGGCATTGAAAGGCGGGTTTCGCAGTGCAACATTAGGCCTTGGCCCAATCTGGCACGCACCTCCTGAAATGCGGTGGCGAATACGCGCATTGCGGTGATTTTCGACGTGTCGCTCTGCGAAATTTGCCTTTGCCGGCATGAGGAAACAAGAAGGAGTTTGCAATGACCGAAGCTGCGAAAAAACTGGATTTGGGCAAGACCCAAGAGGCCACCGCAACGCTTGAATTCGCCGGCAAGACCCATGAATTCAAGGTGCGAAGCGGTTCGGTCGGGCCTGATGTGATCGACATCGCCTCGCTCTACTCAACCACCGGCGCTTTCACCTACGATCCCGGCTTCACCTCGACGGCAAGCTGCGAGTCCGAAATCACCTTCATCGACGGCGACGCCGGCATCCTGTTGCACCGCGGCTATCCGATCGACCAGTTGGCCGAACATGGCGACTTCCTCGAGGTCTGCTATCTCCTGCTCTACGGTGAATTGCCGACCAAGGCGCAGAAGGACGATTTCGATTACCGCGTGACGCGCCACACCATGGTGCATGAGCAGATGTCGCGCTTTTTCACCGGCTTCCGCCGCGACGCGCATCCGATGGCGGTGATGTGCGGCGTGGTCGGCGCGCTGTCGGCCTTTTATCACGACTCCACCGACATTTCCGACCCCTACCAGCGCATGGTTGCCTCCATGCGGCTGATCGCCAAGATGCCGACGATCGCGGCGATGGCCTACAAATACCACATCGGCCAGCCCTTCATTTACCCGAAGAACGAGCTGAACTTTGCCGCCAACTTCCTGCATATGTGCTTTGCCGTGCCTTGCGAGGAATACAAGATCAATCCGGTGCTGGCGCGCGCCATGGAACGCATCTTCATCCTGCACGCCGACCACGAGCAGAATGCCTCGACCTCGACCGTTCGCCTCGCCGGCTCGTCGGGCGCCAACCCGTTTGCGTGCATCGCCGCCGGCATAGCCTGCCTGTGGGGACCCGCGCATGGCGGCGCCAATGAAGCGGCGCTCAACATGCTTGGCGAGATCGGCCATGTCGATCACATCCCGGAATTCATCGCCCGCGCCAAGGACAAGGACGACCCGTTCCGCTTGATGGGCTTCGGCCACCGCGTCTACAAGAACTACGATCCGCGCGCCAAGATCATGCAGAAGACGGCACATGAGGTTCTGGGCGAGCTCGGCATCAAGGACGATCCGCTGCTCGACATCGCCATGGAGCTGGAAAAGATCGCGCTGACCGATTCCTATTTCATCGAGAAGAAGCTCTACCCGAATGTCGACTTCTATTCCGGCATTACGCTGAAGGCGCTGGGCTTCCCCACCACGATGTTCACCGTGCTGTTCGCGGTCGCCCGCACCGTCGGCTGGATCGCCCAGTGGAAAGAGATGATCGAGGATCCGCGCCAGAAGATTGGCCGCCCGCGCCAGCTCTATACCGGTGCACCGGAGCGGGATTACGTGCCGATCGCCAAGCGGTGAATTAGGAAATAGTGAGTAGTGAGTAGTGAGTAGTGAAGTCGACCATTTCTACTGATTACTGACTACTCACTCTCTTGACATACCGCATCACCACCTGCGCGGCGATCTCGCCGGACGGTCTGCCCGTAGCCATGCGCCGCCTGATCTCTGCAAATCCATCCTTCTGCCAGGCACGCATGCCGCTGTCGGCGAACAGTGCCTCCAATTGCCGGGCAAGATTGTTCGGCTTGATATAGCCGTCGTAGAATTCGGGAATAAGCGCTCGATCCGATATCAGATTGGGCAGCAGCGCCGACCAGACGGAAACGAGGTACGGCGCCAAGATGCGCGCGACCGGGTCGAGCCTGTAGCAGGAAATCATCGGCACGCCGGCCAGCGCCAGTTCCAGCGATACCGTCCCGGACGCGATCAGCGCCGCATCGGCCCTGCCGAAAGCCTGCCATTTGCGCTGGGGCTCGACGATGATCTCAGGCTTTTCATCCCAGCGGTTGACGGAAGATTTGACGAGGTCGGCGACATGCGGGACGGTCGGCAGCAGCAGCCGCAAGCGGTGGCCGCGCGCGCGCAGGATCGACACCGTCTCGCCGAACGGGTCGAGCAGCCGCCGTACCTCGCCACGCCGCGAACCGGGCAGGACGAGCAAGGTTTTGACCCGATCAGGAGAAAGGTCGCGCGGCAACTCCTGCGCCTTGGCTGCAGCGAGCAAGCCCGCATCGTGCGTCAGGCGATGCCCAACATAGGTGCCCGATGGCCCGCCGAGCCGCTCCAACTCCTTAACCTCGAAAGGCAGGATGCAGAGGATGTGGTCGACATAGGGCTTCATCGCGACCGCCCTGCCCGGCCGCCACGCCCACACGCTCGGGCAGACATAGTGGATGATCGGAATCGACGGGTTGGCCGCACGCACCTTTTTGGCGACGCGCAACGAAAAGTCCGGACTGTCAATGGTGACGAGGCAATCCGGCTTTTCGTCGGCAACGGTCTTGGCCAGTTGGCTGATCCGCCGCATCAGGCGCGGAAGGTCGCGCAGGACGGCACTGAACCCCATGAGGGCGATCTCACCGGCATCGAATGGCGAGACCAGTCCCAGCGTCTGCAAATGACGGCCGCCGAGGCCGACGAGTTGCACCTCGCGCCCGGCCGCCTGCCTGAGCGAGCGTACTATGTCGGCGCCGAGCAGGTCGCCGGACTCCTCGCCGGCAACAATCGCGATCTTCAATGCCCTGTCAGCCACTGTGCGGCTCCGTCGTGGCAGGCAGGCCAATGACGAACAGGCCGAGTGCGTTGGCGCGCGCGATGGTTTCAGGACCTTCGAGAACCAGCGAACGTCCCGCCTCGACGGCAATCCCGGCAAGCTCGGCTGCATGCGCTGCTTCGACCGTCTGCAGGCCGATGGACGGAAGATCCGCTCGCAGTTCCTGACCAGGCTTGGCGCACTTGACCAGGACGCCGCGAGTCTTGCCCGCAATACGGCCGTGGCCGCGTAAGAGCTTTGCCCGCTCAAGCAGTCCGGCTGTTCCTTCGATGCCTTCCAGCGCAATGGTCCGGCCACCGATGGCGACCGCGGCCTGGCCGATGTCCAGCGCCCCGATGGCTTTTGCTGCGGCAAGGCCTGCCTCGATGTCACGCCAGTCCGACTTTTGTGGCGCGGCGTTGGTCAGGACGCCTTCGGCGGCGACAAGGCTCGGCACGACTTCATGGGCGCCGACAACTTTTATTCCACGGGCTTCGAGGCCCCTCGCCAAGACCTTCAGCAGGCCATCGTCGCCACGCGCGAGCGCCAAGACGACCAGCGGAATTACCGCGAGCAGGCTGAGACTGGGGCGCAGCGCAAGCAATCGCGGCCGGCGCTTGATCTCGCCTGCAAGCACCAGATGGGTGATCCGGTGCCGCCGTAGCAATGGGACCAGCGAGCCTATACCTTCCAGAGCGAGGCTTTCATGATCGTATCGGGAGAGCTCCGCGATGCGGTCGACCTCGCCTTCCATCAGGATGACGAAGGGCGGATAGCCTTGTTCAGCCGAACCGGCCGCGACTTCGACCGGCAGACTGCCGCCGCCGGCAATGATGCCGACCCTGGAGCCCGGCGGAAGATCAAGACGCGCTGCCGCTGTCTCAGTCTTCGTCATCGACATCGTCGCCATCGCCGCCCTTGAGCGACGGCACAGCATAGTGCCGCTTGCCGCGACTGGTGATGAAATCGATGATCTTCATGGCGGTCGGCGACGACGCGAACTCCGCCTTGGCGAACTCGATGTTCTCGCCAACGGTGCGGGAACGATCGAAGATCATCCTGTAAGCCTTGCGCAGCACAAGGATTTCGGACCTTGGCAGGCCGGAGCGCTTGAGGCCGATGATGTTGAGGCCGCGTAGGCTGGCGCGGTTGCCGACCGCTATGGCAAAGGGGATGACATCGCCGACGATCGCGGAGCAGCCGCCGAGAAAGGCGTTGTCGCCGATGCGGACAAACTGATGCACTGCGGTCAGTCCGCCGATATAGACATTGTTGCCGACCTCGCAGTGGCCGCCCAGCGTTGCGCCATTGGCGAACGTCGCATTGTTGCCGACGACGCAATCATGGGCGATATGGGCGTAGGCAAGGAAATTGCCATTGTCGCCGACCGTCGTCTCGCCGCGGCTGGAATCGGTGCCGAGATGCATGGTCACGCCTTCGCGGATCGTGCAGTTCCTGCCGATGACCAAGGTGGTGCGACCGCCCTTGTGCTTGGTGTTCTGCGGCGGTGCGCCCAATGTCGCCATCGGATAGACCTTGGTCGAGGCGCCGATCGACGTCGCGCCCATCACCGAGACATGACTGACCAGTTCGACGTCGTCGCCGATCACCACATCGGCAGCGACATGGCAGAACGGCCCGATGCGCACACCTTGGCCGATTTGGGCGCCTTCCTCGACAATGGAGGAAGCATGAATGGATGTCTTGATTTTCATAAGCACTCGATCGTCAGTCGCTGGTGACCATCATGGCTGAAATCTCGGCCTCGGCCGCCTTGGCGCCGTCGACCATGGCTTCACAAGCGAATTTGAGCAGGTTGCCGCGTTTCTTGATTTTCTTGACATAGATCTTCAACTGGTCGCCGGGAACCACCGGTTTGCGGAATTTGGCGTTGTCGATGGTCAGGAAATAGACCAGCGACGGCTTTTCGGTACCCAGGCTGCGGATACAGATGGCGCCGGCCGTCTGCGCCATCGCCTCGACGATGAGCACACCCGGCATGACCGGCTGCTCAGGGAAATGGCCCTGAAAATGCGGCTCGTTTATGGTCACGTTCTTGATGCCAACAGCGGATTCGTCGCCATCGATGTCGACGATACGATCGATCATCAGGAACGGATAGCGGTGCGGCAGGAGCTTCATCAGCCCCATAATGTCGACCGCCTCCAGCGTCGTCGACGCGATCATGTCAGCCATTGCCTCCCTCGCCCTGTTTGCGGGTCCTGGCGAGCTTGCGCAGCATGGCTATCTCCCGCATGGCTTCCGCCATTGGCTGTGCCGGATAGCCGCCCCAGATCTCGCCTGCAGGGACATTGCTCATAAATCCACTTCTGGCGGCAAGCTTGGCCCCTGTCCCAATGGTCAGGTGATCCGCAAGCCCGACGCCGCCGCCCATGGTGACATTGTCACCTACGACCACAGAACCCGAAATACCCGAAAGCCCGGCTATTATGCAATTGCGGCCGATGCGGACGTTATGGGCGATCTGCACGAGATTGTCGATCTTGGTGCCCTGGCCGATGATCGTATCGGACATGGCGCCGCGATCGACGGTGGTGTTGGAGCCAATCTCGACGTCGTCCTGGATAACGACACGGCCGATCTGCGGCACGCGCTCAGGACCCTTGGCCCCGCCGACGAAGCCAAAACCATCCTGGCCTATCCTGGCGCCGCCATGAATGATGACGCGATTGCCGATCAAGGCATACTGGATGCTGGCGCCCGGACCGACATAGCCGTCGCGGCCGATCTGGCAGGATTGTCCGATGACCGCATTCGGGGCGATGACAGTACCGCTGCCGATCGAAGCGCCTGGCCCGACAACCGCGCCGGCCTCGATGACGGCACCGGCTTCGACATGCGCGGTCGCATCGACATGAGCGTGCGGCGAGACGCCGGTTTCACTGGTCATCGGCCCTGGTGTCGCTGCCCTCGGAAACAGCAGACGCCCGATCAGCGCGAAGGCCTGTTGCGGACGCGGATGAATGAGAACGGCAACGCTTGCCGGCGCCTTGCCGGCAAATTCCGCCGGGCACAGGACCGCGGCAGCCCGCAGCGACGGCATCAGCGCGGAATTACGCTTGCCGTCGACAAAGACGAGCGCATTCTCGCCGCCCTCGCTGGCCGGCGCGAGTGCTTCGATCGAAATATTGGAGTGGCCGGAATCGACAAGCACCGAGCCGGTCAGATTCGCGACTTCGCCCGCCGTATACCGGCGTGATGGCGCGAAGAACACCGGATCGGTCATTCCAGAAGCTATATCCAGCTAGGTCGGAACATTTCTCCCGGACCCTGAAGACCCGGGAGCATCGTTGGCCGCCGATCAGAAGCGGGTCGATATGCCGAAGTTGAATTCCTGCACGTCGTCGCGCGCTTCCTTCTTGACCGGGATCGCATAGTCGATACGAATCGGACCGAACGGCGACGCCCACATCAGACCAACGCCGACAGAGGCACGCAGCTGCATGTCCGTTGACTCCTGAGCAACGCTCGTAACCTTGCTGCCATAGAGCGTCGCCGCGTCAGCAAACACAGCTCCGCGAAGGCCGAAGCTTTCCGGAACGACTGGCAGCGGGAACTGGGCTTCAGCAGAAGCATTGAAGTAGGTCGTACCGCCGAGATGGTCACCCGTGAGAGGATCCACAGGCCCGATACCGCCATAGGCGAAGCCACGGATCATGCGGTCCGTGCTCTGGAACTGATCGAAGATACGCAGGCCGTCACTGCCATAACCCTCGACATGGCCGGCGCCGCCCGAAATAAGGCCGACAAGATCAAGCGACTCGGACAACGTCTGATAGACGCTGCCGCGTCCCGTGATCTTCACGAACTTGGCATCGCCGCCAAGACCGGCCACTTCGACGGTTGTGTTGGCATAGATACCCTCATGCGGGTTCTTCATGTCGTCGATGGTGTTGTAGACCAGCCCGAGACTGACCGACGACTTGATCCAAGGGCTCTGATCGATGCCATCAAGGATTGCAGTTGAGATATTGCAAGGGCTGCCAGGAATATAAACCCCATCGGTCAAGCAACCATCGTCAACTTTATATTTTTCCTGCGAGATGTTGTACGCCAACTGGGTCGTGATGCTGTCGGTGATCGGCAGGCCGAAACGGATCGTCGCGCCCGTGGTATCGCTGTCATAGTTGTTGTTGTATTCCCGCGTCGACTTATAGATGTCGAAACCGGCGGCGATGCGCCGTCCGAGGAAATAAGGCTCGGTGAAGGACAGGCTGTAGTCGCGTGAATTCTTGCCGCCGCCCGCAGACAGCTTGATGAACTGACCGCGACCGAGGAAGTTGCGCTCGGTCACCGAGCCTTCGACCGACGGACCGGCCGTGTCGCCACCGGTCGAATAACCAGCGCCCACCGAGAACTCACCGGTCGATTTCTCAACCACGTCGACCACCAGAACGACCTGGTCGGGCTGCGAGCCAGGCACGGTCGAGATGTCGACTTTCTCAAAGTAATTCAAGTTTTCCAGGCGCTTCTTCGCGCGCTGGATGAGCACCTGGTTGAAGGCGTCGCCTTCGCTGACGTCGAACTCCCGGCGAATGACATAGTCACGCGTGCGATCGTTGCCGCGGATCTCGATGCGCTCGATATAGGCCTTGGTGCCCTGGTCGATCGTATAGACCACCGAAATGGTGTGGTTCTCGAAATTGCGGTCGCCGCGCGGCGTGACCTGCGCGAAGGCATAGCCGGAACCCGCCACCTTTTCGGTCAGCGCGATGATGGAGTCTTCGACGTTCTTGGCGTTGTAGACGTCACCCTTGTGGGTCTCGATCACCGATTCCAGCGACTTGCCGTCGACTTCCGGGATCGTGCTCTCGACGCTGACATCGCCGAACGTGTAGCGGTCGCCTTCCTGGACGGTGATGGTGACCGTGTACTTGTTCGTCGCGCTGTCGAGCTCGCCTACGGCGGACACAACCTGGAAGTCGGCATAGCCGTGATTGTAGTAGAAGCGGCGCAGCAGCTCCTGGTCCGCGCGCAGCTTGTCATCGTCGTAGACGTCGTCGCGCAGGATGAAGGAAACCCAGGACGAACGCTTGGTGTTGATGATATCCGACAGGCGGCGGCTGGAATAGGCGCTGTTGCCGACGAAATTGATCGCCGCGATCTGCGTGCGATCGCCTTCGGCAATGTTGAAGACCACATTCACGCGATTGTCGCCAAGCTGCATGACCTGCGTGGTCACGGTCACGTCGTCGCGACCAATGCGCTTGTAGGCAGCCTTGACCGATTCCACGTCGGCATCGAGCGTCGCCTGCGAGAACGTTCCGCGCGGCTTCAGCTGCACCGCCGCCGCGAGCGCATTGTCCTTGAGCTTCTTGTTGTTCTGGAACAGCACCTGGTTGACAACCTGATACTCGGCAACCTTGACCACCAGCGTCGAGCCGACCTGGTTGATCTGCACGTCCGAAAACAGGCCGGTGCCAAACAGTGCCTTGACCGCACCGTCGATATCGGAACTGGAGAAAGCCTTGCCCGGCTTGATGGTGATGTAATTGCGGATGGTCTCAGCGTCGATACGCTGGTTGCCGCTTACTTCGACTCTGCTGACGACAGCGGCTTCAGCCGCCGATGTGGCAACGAACTGCACTGCGAGCGCGCCTGGCACGACCATGGCCGCGGACAGGGTCACCGCGGACGCGGCGCTTAGAAACTTGGATGCTGCCTTCATCGGGCTTAATAACCTTTTCTCGTAGTCCCCACGGCGAGAAAACCGGACGTGCGGTAATTTCCCCTACCGTATTAACCGGATTTTCCCTACACGCAAGGCTTCTGGTTAATTTGTATTTACTTAACCCTGCGGCGTGGCTTTCGCGTCACTCATATCCCCTTGCATGGTAAACGGCGTCTCAACATCGTCCATGCAGAAGCCAAATTTCTTCATGATTTCAGCACCCAAACAGATCGTTCCAAAAAACGAACCCCATGAAGCACAGCACCAGAAGCAACCCGGCCCGATAGGCCATTTCCATCATCCGTTCCGACACCGGACGGCGAATGACAGCCTCCACCCCGTAGAACAAGAGGTGACCGCCGTCGAGGGGGGGAATCGGCAAAAGGTTCAGAATTCCGATGCCAACGGATAGCAGTGCAACCAGCTGCACGAGCCATTCGAATCCCAGTTTCGCAGCCCTGCCCGCCATGTCGGCGATCTTCACCGGGCCGCCCAGCTGACATTTGTCTTCGCGCCCGACAACAAAGCGCTGCAGGAACTGGCCGGTGCGCTGGATGACGTGACCGGTTTCCTCGACCGCTGCCGCGACAGCTCCAACAGGCGTGTAGGTGATGAGCCGTGGCTGGCCGAGTTCCTTGTTGTTGACGACACCGATTACAGCGACCTTGACCTTGTTGCCGAGCGCGTCTTCCTGTTCCATCAGCCGCGGTGCCGCGGTCACAGTGACCTCCTGGCCGTCGCGCAGCATGACGAAAGTGATTGCGTCGTCCGCACGGCCCGAGACCAGGCGTTGGACGTCGCCAAAGGTTTCGACCTTGTTGCCGTCGACGCTGACGAATCGGTCGCCGGGAAGGATGCCGGCCTTCGCCGCCGGGCTGTCGGCGGTCACCTCGGCCACCATCGGCTCGGCGACATAGCGGCCATAGGCGGTGAACAGCACGGAAAAGACGACGATCGTCAGCAGGAAATTGAACAGCGGTCCGGCCACCACCGTTGCCGCGCGCTTCCAGATCGGCTGCGTGTGGAAGGCGACCTTGCGCTCTTCCTCGGTCAGCGTTTCAATTTCTTCCGACGTCGGCTGGCTCGATGTGGCGTTCATGTCGCCGACGAATTTGACATAGCCGCCAAGCGGTATCGCACACAGTTTCCAGCGCGTGCCGTGGCTGTCGTTGAAGCCGAAGAGTTCCGGGCCGAAGCCGATCGAGAAGGCCCTGACGCCGATGCCGCACCAGCGCCCGACAAGGTAATGGCCCATTTCGTGGACGAACACGACCACGGTCAGCACGAAGAGGAATGGCACCAGCGTGCCGAGGACAAAGCCTTGTGTGCTGAAAAGCGCGTGAAGAATCTCGTTCAAGACAAACCCTCAAATTCTTCCACGGCGCAGACTGCGCCGTGACTGTGACACCAATCCGGGCGAATCCAAGGCGCATCGCGCAAAGGACCTGAAATGACACCACTCAAACGGGAAACAGACCCTGCGCCGGATGATCGGCGTTCGCCGAAATCCAGCCGATGACGTATAGGGCGAATGCGGCTGCGACAAGCCCATCGACACGATCCATGACGCCGCCATGGCCCGGGATGAGCGCGCCTGAGTCCTTGCGGCCATGGCGGCGCTTGACCCAGGATTCAAACAGGTCGCCTGCCTGCGAGACAATCGACAGCACGAGCGCCACCAGGCCGAGCAATGCCAGATTGCCGACACCGGCAACTACGGCGAGGACCAGCCCGGCGACGACGCCGCCGAGCGCACCGCCGAGCGCGCCGCTGCGCGTCTTGCCGGGCGAGATAGAGGGCGCCAGTTTCGGCCCCCCAACGGCACGGCCAACGAAATAGGCAAGGATATCGGTGGCCCAGACGACCGCAAACAGGAACAGGATGGCAATGAGGCCCGAACGATCGCCATCGCGCAGCAAGGCGAGCGACAGGCCTGAAACCGCGCCATAGGCGAGGCCGCTCGCATCCCATTGTCCGGTCTTGCGAAGCGAGGCGGCTATCGCCGTTCCGGCAACAATGGCCGCCACAAGCGGTAGCAGCCAGGAGGCGGCCAGGCCGCCGATCAAGGCGCCAACGAAGACGACCAGCAATGCTTCCGGCAGGAAACCCAGGCCCGTGGCCCCGGTCGGGCGCGACATGCGGGTCCATTCATAGAAGATCGCCGCCGATATCACGGCGCACAGCAGCCGGAACGGCAGACCGCCGATCCAGGTCAGACCGAGAGTGATGATGGCGAGCACGATCGCCGAAACGACACGCAGCTGGAGATTGCTCATCCCGCGGCCGGTCGCGAAGCGACGTCCTGGCCTCCAAGTCCGCCGAACCGGCGTTCGCGGCCAGCAAACTCACGCAAAGCCTCGGCAAGGTGCTCGCGGCTGAAGTCGGGCCAGTAGCAAGGCAGGAAGACGAGCTCGCTATAGGCGGCCTGCCACAGGAGGAAATTCGACAGCCGAAGCTCGCCGCTGGTGCGAATGACCAGTTCCGGGTCGGGAATGCCTTGCGTATCAAGCGCAACGGCAAAGCTTTCGGCTGATATCGCCTCGGCGTCGAGTTCGCCACGCGCCACGGCCAAAGCGAGCTTTTGCGCCGTGCGAACAATCTCGTCGCGTCCGCCATAGTTGAAGGCGATCACCAGCGTCAGCGATTCGTTTGCGGCCGTCAGCGTTTCGGCCTCGTCGAGCAGTCCCCTGATATCGGGCTGCAGCCCTGCCCGGTCGCCGATGATTCTAACCCGCACACCGCTCTGGTGCAGTTCGGCAAGGTCACGGCGGATGAACATTTTCAGAAGGCCCATCAGGTCGCTGACCTCGGATTTCGGCCGCGACCAGTTCTCCGACGAGAAAGCGTAGACGGTCAGGTAGGAGATGCCGAGCCCGGGTGCTGCGCGCACCGTCTTGCGCAGCGCCTCGACGCCGGCACGATGGCCCGCAAGACGAGGCAAGCCGCGCGCCTTGGCCCAGCGTCCGTTTCCGTCCATGATGATCGCGACATGCGCGGGCGTTGCCATGTTCTCGCTTTCGGGTCAGCCGGAGGCCAAGACCCTAAACCTGCATGATTTCAGCTTCCTTATCGGAAAGCAGGTGGTCGATGGTGCTGATCGTCTCGTCGGTAAGTTTCTGAACCTGGTCCGAGCGCTTGCGCTGATCGTCCTCGCTGATGTCGCCGTCCTTCTCCGCCTTCTTCAGGAAGTCCATGCCGTCGCGGCGCACATGGCGCGCGGCGACCCGGGCGTTCTCGGCGTAGGTGTGCGAGATCTTGACCAGTTCCTTGCGGCGCTGTTCGTTGAGTTCGGGAAGCGGAATCCTGAGGTTGGTGCCGTCCACGATCGGGTTGAAACCCAGATTGGATTCGCGGATCGCGCGGTCGACCGCGCCAACCATCGACTTGTCCCAGACCGACACCGAGATCATGCGCGGCTCCGGCACCGAGACGTTGGCGACCTGATTGATCGGCATGGTGGTGCCATAGGCCTGCACCTGGATCGCATCGAGCAGATTGCTGGAGGCGCGACCGGTCCGCAGCGAAGCCAGATCATGCTTGAACGCGGCGATGGCCCCATCCATGCGCCGCTTGAGATCGTCGTACTCACCACTCATCTTTATCTCCTCGACCCGTCTAATGCGGGCTCACTGCTTCGGGGCCGTCTTCGAATCGGACCTTCGAAAACCGGTTTCCCTTCGGGCCAGGCCGCCGATCAATCGTCCGCGACGACCGTGCAGCGGCCGCCGCCCCTCAGAATATCGCCGAAACCACCTTTTTCGTGGATCGAATAGACGATTATCGGAATGTTGTTTTCGCGCGCAAGTGCAATCGCTGCAGTATCCATGATGGAAAGGCCGCGATTTATGACTTCGCCATGGCTGATGCGCTCGAAACGCGTCGCATTCGGGTCCTTCTTCGGGTCCGCCGAGTAGACGCCGTCGACCTGAGTACCCTTGAACAGTGCGTCGGCGCCAATTTCAGCCGCGCGGAGGGCGGCGGCCGAATCAGTGGTGAAGAACGGATTGCCGGTGCCGCCGGCGAAGATCACCACCTTGCCCTGGTTCATGTAGGCAGTCGCCTGGCGCTGCGAAAAGCTCTCGCAAAGTTCGGGCATGGCGATCGCCGAAAGCACCACGGCGTCGACGCCGATCTTGTTCAACGACGTGCGCAGCGCCAGCGAGTTGATCACCGTGGCAAGCATGCCCATGTGGTCGCCGGTGACACGGTCGCCGCCCTTGGAGGCAACCGCCACGCCGCGAAAGATGTTGCCGCCGCCGATGACGACGCCGACCTCGATGCCCAATGCACGCGCCTCGGCGATGTCGCCGGCGATGCGATCCACCACTGAAACGTCGATGCCGAAATGCTGCTCGCCCATCAATGCTTCGCCCGACGCTTTCAACAAGACACGTCGGTAGAGGGGCTTCACCGTCATCTGGGCCTCTTCATTTGCATGTGGCGCGTTCCGGTGGCTACCCTCGCGCAGGCGCCGCCTCGAAACAATGGCGTTCCGATACACGAAGGGCGCCGCGATGTCACGCGGCGCCCAAACGGCAAATTCGCCGGTTTCCTGTCCCATCAATCAATTGGTGGACACGCTGGCCGACTCTCCTTCGATAAGCACCGGTGACACGTAGTTGGAGGGCTTGTCGCCGGTTGTCGCGCCGCCGGTGACGCGCGCCTGTATCTGCGCGCCGAAATAGGAATAGGGAAACGGCGCTGGAGTTCTGCTGACCCTCTCCAGCCGGTCGCGATGCGCTTTCGGAATCTCGAAATCCAGCGCGCCAAGATTGTCCTGCATTTGGCTGAGCGTCGTCGCACCGAGAATGACGGTCGCGATCCCCGGCTGCGTCGCTACCCAGTTGAGCGCGACCTGAGGCATGCTGCGGCCGATCTCGGATGCGACCTTCTCGAGTTCGGCCACGATAGCCCAGTTGCGTTGCGTGAACTTTTGGAACCCCGGATGCGTCGAGTTGCGAAATCCGTCGAGCCGGCCCGCGGTTCCGGCCTGAGCCGGCCGATACTTGCCGCTCAGCAGTCCGCTGGCCAGCGGGCTCCACACCATGATGCCGGCGCCATGGCGCGTGCCGAATGGCACGAACTCATTCTCGATCGCGCGTTCGGCCAATGAATATTCGAGCTGTAGCGCCGAAACCGGCTCATATCCGCGCAATTCGGCGATCGCCTGTGCGCGGCCCGCATACCAGGCGGGCACATCCGAAAGACCGACATGGCGCACCTTGCCCATCCGAACCAGGTCGTCCAGCGTGCGCATGACCTCCTCGGCCGGGGTCAGCCTGTCCCAGACATGCATGAGATAGAGATCGATATAGTCGGTCCCCAACCGTTTCAGCGAAGCATCGACGGCCCGCATGATGTTCTTGCGGCCATTGCCGCCGGCATTCGGATTGCCGGGCTGCATGTTCATGGTGAACTTGCTGGCGATCACCGCCATGTCGCGCAAGCCGCGCTCGGCGATGAATTCGCCAAGCCAGGCTTCGGCCGTGCCGTCTGTGTAGAGATCCGCCGTGTCGAAGAAATTGCCGCCCGCCTCGACATAGGCGTCGAACATCGCCCGCGCCGTATCCCTGTCGGCTCCCCAGCCCCATTCCGTGCCGAAAGTCATCGTGCCCAGCGCCAGCCGGCTGACCCTGAGGCCGCTGTTGCCAAGAGTGTAGTAGGTCATGGTCATAATCGTCTTCCAATGCTTGGTGACAGATGCCCGAGCGTCACTGGCCCGGAGTGGTCTTGACCCAGGGATTGCCGCGCTCGTGTGTCATGCGGAACGCAAAGCCATCGACCTTCCAGCCATCCGCAAAACGCGTCAGGTGATGCTTATAGGTGCCCCAGACCTCCCAAAGCGGGTCGCCATTGCCTTCCATCCGGTTCCAGGCATAGCCGTTTGACAGGACAGTCGCCGTATCCCCTTCGAGAACGACATGGTGATTGGTGCGCAGATGCAGGCTTGTCTTGCTGCCCTTGAGGTTGGCCGCCCAGGCGCCAATCAGGTCGTCGGAAGCGATGTTGGCCGCCGGCTGTCCGGAAAGGCTGCTGAAATCGGCAGTGGCCCGATCCGCGAAATAGCTGCGTGCAAGCTTCCAGTCCTGGGCGTCGACGGCCCGGTCGATGGCATCGGCAATGCGAATGACCGCGCGTTCGTCTGCGAGCGCCCGCCAGTCTGATGGCTCCGCCCCGCCGGCGTCCATCGGCGCCAACGCCATGCCTGCCGCGAAAGTTACGCGCTTCAACGCATTCATGTTCTTTCTCCTCGATGCCATCAGCCCATCGCCGACGTACGGCCGGCAATGTGGACCGCTCGGCCGACATCGATAAGATTGCATTGTTCGCATGGACCATGCGATATCATGCATGAATGTACCGGGACCTGCTCACCCACTTGCCTGTGATCGTCGCCGTGGCCCGACGCGGCGGCTTCGCGCTTGCCGCCGCCGAACTCGGCATGAGCCCTTCGGCAGTCAGCCATGCGGTGCGCATTGTCGAAGAGCGGATCGGCCAGCCTTTGTTCGCACGGACGACGCGCAGCGTTTCGCTCACCGAGGCCGGCAAGGCGCTGGTGGAAACGGCGGCTCCGGCCCTCCAGGATATTGCCGAGCGGATGGACCGTATCCGCAGCGTCAAAGGCAGGCCGTCTGGCCTGCTCAGGATCAACGCCTCCAACATCGCCATACCATTGGCGGTGACGCCGGTGGTCGCCGCGATGGCCGAGCGCTATCCGGAGGTTACGGTCGAGGTCTTCGCTGACCAGGGTCTGGTTGATATCGTCGGCGAAGGCTTCGATGCCGGCATCCGGCTTGGCGAGATGATCGCCCAGGACATGGTCGCGGTCCGGCTGACGCCGCCGTTCTCCGTCGTCATCGTGGCCTCGCCCGCTTATATCGGACGGCACGGCCGTCCCAGCAGCGTTGCCGATTTGGCGAGCCACAATTGTATTGGCTACCGGCTCGTCCGCTCCGGTGCGCTCTATCGCTGGGATCTGATCGAGGATGGCAAGGACATCGCCATGGAGACGCGGGGCAGCGTTGTCGTGACGGATTCGCTCGCAGCAATCGATCTTGCGCTTGCAGGCGTCGGGCTTGCCTATGTCTTCGAGCCGCTGGCGCGCGCCGATCTTGCCGCGGGCCGCCTGGTCCAGGTGCTGCCGCAGACGGCGATCGAGGAACCGGGGCTATTCCTCTATTTCCCGCGCCGGGCGTCAATGGCGCCGAAGCTCAGGGCCTTTATCGACACCGCACAAGAAATCGGCCGGGCATCCTTGCGGACACCCGGCCGAGTTGCCTGAGCTGAGAAGCCCCTTCAGGGGGCTATTTGTAAGGATTATTTCTTCACCGCAGCCGCGACTTCCGCCGCGAAATCGGTCTCTTCCTTTTCAATGCCTTCGCCGAGCGCAAAGCGCAGATAGGCGGAGATCTTGGCCGGAGCGCCGATTTCCTTCTCGGCATCCTTCAGTGCCTGCTCGACAGTGATGTCGGGATTGAGCACGAAGGCCTGCTTCAGGAGCACGACTTCCTCATAGAACTTGCGTAGGCGGCCTTCGACCATCTTTTCGATGATCGCTTCCGGCTTGCCGGACTGGCGCGCCTGATCGGCGAAGATCGCCTTCTCGCGCTCGACCGCAGCCGGATCGATCTGCTCGGCCGTCAGCGCCAGCGGGTTCGTGGCGGCGACATGCATGGCAACCTGGCGGCCAAAGGCATTGGCGGCATGCTCATTGCCCGTGGTCTCGATCGCGACCAGAACGCCGAGCTTGCCAAGACCATCGGCAACTGCGTTGTGGACGTAGGTGGCGACAGCACCGTGCGTGACGGTGAGCTTGGCCGAGCGGCGGAAGCCCATGTTTTCGCCGATGGTGCCGACAGCGTCCTTGATGGTGTCGGCAACCGACTTGTCGGAACCTGGATACTTTGCGGCGGCCACAGCCTCCGTCGTGCCATAGGCCAGCGCAACCTTGGCAACATTGGCGACGATTTCCTGAAACGCGGCGTTGCGGGCAACGAAGTCGGTCTCGGAATTGACTTCCACGACGGCAGCCTCGCGCACGCCGTTGTCGACGCCGATCAGGCCCTCAGCCGCGGTGCGGCCAGCCTTCTTGTCAGCCTTGGAGATACCCTTCTTGCGCAGCCAGTCGACCGCCTCTTCCATGTTGCCGTTGGTCTCGGTCAACGCCGCCTTGCAATCCATCATGCCCGCGCCGGTCAAGTCGCGGAGTTCTTTGACCTGTGCAGCCGAAATGCTCATTGTCGCCTCTTTGTTTTAAATGCACCGACGCACCATCGGTATTCGATGGTGCGTCTGTTTAGCGTGCCAGAATATGAGAAAGATGAAGGCCGCAACCGGCCTTCGATTATCAAGCTTCCGGAGCGTCTGCAGCCGGGGCCGGAGCCGGGTCGAGCGCGGGTTCGACGGGAGCTTCGATCGAAGCGCCGATGTCGACGCCGAGCGCGCCCTGCTGACGGGCGATGCCGTCGATCGCAGCCTTGGCGATCAGATCGCAATAGAGCTGGATGGCGCGGGCCGCGTCGTCATTGCCGGGGATCGGGAAGTCGATCTTGTCCGGATCGCAGTTCGAATCGATGATGGCGACGACCGGAATGCCGAGGCGCTTGGCCTCGAGGATGGCGATCGCTTCCTTGTTGGTGTCGATCACGAACATCAGGTCGGGCGTCGAGCCCATGTCCTTGATGCCGCCCAGCGCCTTGTCGAGCTTCTCGCGCTCGCGGTCGAGGTTCAGGCGTTCCTTCTTGGTCAACCCTTGCGCCTCGCCGGCCAGCATCTCGTCGAGCTTGCGCAGGCGCTGGATCGAATTCGAGATCGTCTTCCAGTTGGTCAGCATGCCGCCGAGCCAACGCGAGTTGACGTAGTACTGGGCCGAACGCTGTGCCGCATCGGCGACGATGTCGGACGCCTGGCGCTTGGTGCCGACGAACAGCACGCGGCCGCCCTTGGCGACGGTGTCGGAAACCTGCTTCAGCGCCTGGTGCAGCAAAGGCACCGTCTGGCTGAGGTCGATGATGTGGATGTTGTTGCGGGCGCCATAGATGTAGGGCGCCATTTTCGGGTTCCAGCGATGGGTCTGGTGGCCGAAGTGAATGCCAGCTTCCAAAAGCTGGCGCATGCTGAAATCAGGCAGTGCCATTCAAAGTTCCTTTCCGGTTAGCCTCCACGGACACAGGCATTTTTGGACTTTGTCCTCGAACGCCACCGGAGGTTTCAGCCGGATTTCTCCCGGGCAGACACCAAAGTCCGTGTGTGGAATGAGCGCGCATATAGAGGGGATGCGCGATAAACGCAAGTGCCGCGGGACCTGTGTGCCGCGTGCGACGATCCGCGCGCTGCCGTCAGCGCTTTATCTTGCCGTTCGGCACCCGCACCCGCCGGAAGACCGCGACGATCTCCTCGCGGCTGCATTCGATGGCGCCGAGCCGCACCGCACGGTCACGCTCGAAGCCGGTTATGTCATAATGCGGCGCCGATGTCTTGGGCGGCCCCTGGTAGGATGAGCGCTTGACGCCAAGATGCGCGGCAAAGCGATGCAACTCGTCGGTGTCGTCGGCCAACAGATGGCACCAGCGATGGCCGGCCCAGTTCCAGATCGCTGCGTCGACATAGGCTGCCATAAAGCTTGCTGTCTGCCTTCCATCCGTCACGACAGTCGGCCACATGGCCCGGCTGATGTCAGTGACGATAGAATGGATTCGGATAGAAAATGAAGCCGCCATTGGCTGCAAGCTCGGCGACGATGTTGGTGACTGTATCCTGCATGCGACGGTGCAGATCGGCAACCGCATCGTCGATCGAGCCCGTATGCTCATGCAAGCCCAGTGCCTCCGGCACCCGGATGTGGGCGCAACGCGGCCCGGCCGGCTGCGGAACGAACCGGTTCATCGTGTCGCGCAGCCCGCCCCGACAATAGTCGTTGCGGATCCGCTTCAGATGTTCGGCGATCTCCTCCTGGCTAATGCGCGGATTGGCGCAGGCCCAGGGTCCGACGCGTTGCAGCCTCTGAACTCTATCGACGAGCGCGCGGACCTGCCTTTGCCGTTCGGCATCGCCAGTGTTTTCGCGCTGCCAGCGGCGCGCCCGCCGCAGAAGCTCGGTGATGTCGGCGACATCAATGTCGGCTGAGATACTTTTGCCGAGCTGGCGGCTGAGCTCGGTGACCAAAACCCTCTGACGCTGGGCATAGGAAGCGCCTTGGTCGAACAGCATGCCGCTGGCAGCTTCATCGCGGGCCAGCAGTGTCGAATAGACATGGTGAATGCGCTGCGGCAGCGTGTCGGTCGCCTGGCGTTCTATTTTGAGGTTTTTCTCGACATAGGCGCATTCCTTCGCCAGTGCCGCTTCGACGTTGCCGGTGAAGGCAAGCTTCCAGACGACGGGCGCGATCCAGACCTTGAAATTGGGATCCGTGGCCCGACCGCGCTTGAGGGCTTCCAGTCCCATCTCGACGGCACCCGGCAGCAAAGGCGCAACGACATTGGCATGCCAGCCGACGCCGCCTTCGGGATGCAGCAGCACGCCATGGCCTTTCAAGGCCCAGGCGATCGAGTGTTCCTTCGCTGCCCCGCTGTTGCCGGGAATCTGGGCGATCAGATTGTTGGCCAGCCAGAACTTCTGCATCAGCCGGCCAAGGCCGTTGACGACACCATTGGTCGCCCATGAGGCCGTGAGCGGGCTGACCTGCGACACGATTTCCTTGTCGATCATCCAGTCGGTGAAGAACTCGGGATGATTGGGCGTGATGAAGGTCGCCTTCCCTGCCCCGCAACTGGCCTTCAGCCGCTCAAGATCGGCGTCGGGAAAGTCGATATGGCGGACATTTGAGACGCCGCGCAGACCGGCCAGGCGATTGAACGGCAACAGATCCCGAAACCCGGGAATGCCGCGCAGCATGACGATCCGGTTGACGGATGTCATGGCCCTGATCAGTGCCGGGTTGGGCCGCGGCGCGACGAACGTATCGATCCTGCTCAAGCTGATCCCCCTCGCGCCTGGACGCTGGAAGAGGTTGAGGGACGATTGCGGCACGTTCAAGTCGTTCGTTACGACCACGCCGTGCCGTGGCAAATCAGCTGCCTAGACAGGCACTATTTGGCGGGACAAGGTTTTGTCTGGTCGAACAGCGACAGGTTGACCAGCTTGCCGGTCATCGAGAAGTCGCCATAGTCCATGACGAGATCGCGGGTGATGCCGTTCTCATGCAGCTTGAAGCTGATACGGTATTCCGGAACCTCTTCGCCGGTCTTGTTGGTGTCGTCGAAATAGGCGATGTCGACCGGCCAGTATTTGTCGGTGGCGAGCTTTGCCAGTGCCGAAGCTTCCGGGTCGGCCTTGTCGGCATCGGTTTTCTTGCCGACAACGACGGTGGTGGTCATCACCTTGTTGGCGTCTTCGGAACCGTCGAACAGGTTGGTTTCGTAAAAATTCTCGCCTTTTTCGGCCTTGCCGATCAATTCGACCAAATGCTGGGTCGGGAATTGGGTTGTCGCGAGCTCGACGCTGTTCTTTTCAGGCTTGTCGATGTCGACCTTGAGGCCCTTGGTCTCTTTCGTGGCGATGCCCTTGACCTCCTTGTCGAGATTCTGGTCGACGAAGGACTTTGTCACGAACGAAAAGGTCTTGCCCTCGGCATCCTCGAAAGTGGTCGTCTGCTGGTCGGTCAACCTGGTGTTGTCGGCGGTGACGATCTGGGTGACGAATCGGAATTTCACCGTATAGCCTTCACAGGCCGAGCCATTGAACTCATAGACCATGCGGCCGGATATGCCCGTGATGCCGGACTGATCGGAAGCCTTTTTCAGGGTAAGATCGTAGACGGCGCGGTGGGCTTGCAGTGCCGGCGCTGCGAAGACAGGGCCTATCGAGAATATCCCCGACAACAGGACGGCATGGAATGCGAGGCGCGTTGCGCGCATGAGGTACTCCGATCGTCGCGACTGATGGCAGGCCGCAGGGAAAGATGGTCCAGCTTAAAAAAAGTCGTGGCGGAAGCGAGGCAAAAATAGCAATTTCGGCCCGGCCGGCGCGGCGTCACCAAGCAATAGGGAAATACCATGAGTGAAACAATCGAAAAGCGGCTAAGCGATCTGGGTGTGACGCTTCCCGTCGCCGCCGCGCCCGCCGCCAACTACGTGCCCTATTGCAGGACCGGCCATTTGCTGTTCACTGCCGGGCAATTGCCGCTCAAGGACGGCAAGCTGCAGGCGAGCGGGCTGTTGGGCCGCGATCTCGATACCGCAGGCGGCAAGGACGCGGCAAAATACTGCGCGATCAACATCCTGGCGCAGGCCAAGGCAGCACTCGGCGACCTCGAGAAGATCAGCCGCCTGGTGAAGATCACCGTTTTCGTCGCCTCGACACCCGAGTTCGTCGAGCAGCATCTGGTTGCCAACGGCGCCTCCGATTTCCTGGTCGCCGCCCTTGGCGAGCGCGGCAAGCATGCACGCTCCGCCGTCGGCACGGCCTGCCTGCCGCTTAATGCCGCAGTGGAAATCGAAGCCATCTTCGAAGTCGCATGAGCCAGGGTACAGATATGACCGACCTATCCTGGCTGACCGCCCGGCCCGTTGCCCACCGCGGCTTCCACGACATGAACAAGACGCGCTGGGAAAACACGCTGTCGGCCTTCGCCGCAGCCGCCGAACGCGGCTACGCCATCGAATGCGACGTGCACCTGTCGTCCGACCGCGTTCCCGTCATCATCCATGACGGCGATCTCAAGCGTCTGACCGGCCAGGATGGTTTCGTCTGGCAGCGTACCGCAGCTGAACTCGCGGCGCTCAGGGTCGGTGGCACGGCGGACCATGTGCCGACGCTGCAGGAAGCGCTCGACCTGGTCGATGGCCGCGTGCCACTGGTCGTCGAGCTGAAAGGCACGCCCGGCTACGACGAAGGCCTGGTGGCAAGCGTCGGCAAGATGCTCAAGCGCTACAAGGGCAAGGCGGCGATCATGTCGTTCGACCATTGGCTGGTCCGCGATTTTCCGAAGGACGCGCCGGGTATCCCAGGGGGTCTCACCGCCTACGGCAAGGACGTCGGGTTGATCGAGGCGCATTTCGCCATGCTGGCGCATGAGATCGCCTTCACCTCCTACGCCGCCGACGACCTGCCAAACCCATTTGTCAGCTTCGTGCGTGAAAGGCTGAAAATGCCTGTTATCACCTGGACGGTGCATGACCAGCCGGCGGTCGACCTGACCTTCAGATATGCCGACCAGATGACTTTCGAAGGGTTCGAACCCGATCTGGTCAAAGTCGCCTGAGTGTCTGAAACGTGACTTGCACCAGGCCGGACGGAGCTTAAATAAGCCTCATGGATCAGGGCGACGAGGGTGACGGACAAACGGCCAATGCGGACTATTCGATCCGCGTCGCCGCCGGCATCGGCGCCTTCACCTGTGATGAATGGAATGGCTTTGCGGGAACTGCGCGCGGCGATTTAGAAGCCAGCTACAATCCTTTGGTTTCATTCGCTTTTCTAGGCGCGCTCGAAGATTCTGGATGCGCCGTGCGGCGTACCGGCTGGCAGGGCCACCACCTCCGGCTCGAGGATGGGCAAGGCAGATTGCTGGGCGCGGTGCCCTGTTATCTCAAATCGCACAGCCAGGGCGAATATGTGTTCGACCATGGCTGGTCGGATGCGTTCGAACGCGCCGGTGGCCGCTACTATCCCAAACTGCAAAGTGCCGTGCCGTTCTCCCCGGTCACCGGCCCTCGCCTGCTGGTCACCAGGGGCGAGGACAGTGCCAAGGTGAAGGCCGGTCTCACGGCGGGCCTGAAGGCGGTGACCCAAAAGCTCGGTGTCTCTTCCGCACATGTCACCTTCGCGCAAGAGAGCGATGTGGAGGTGCTGGAAGCAGCCGGTTTCCTGCACCGCACCGACCAGCAATTCCATTTCTTCAACGAAGGCTTTTCAACCTATGACGACTTCCTCGCCACCCTTGCCTCGCGCAAGCGAAAGGCGATGAAAAAGGAAAGGCGCGAAGCGCTTGCCCCAGGCATTTCAATCGACCGGCTGACCGGCAAGGACCTCACGGAGAAAGCCTGGGACGATTTCTTCGCCTTCTACATGGACACCGGCAGTCGCAAATGGGGCCGGCCCTATCTCAATCGTCAATTCTTCTCGATGATCGGCGAGCGCATGGCCGACGACATCCTGCTGGTGATGGCCAGGCGCAACGGGCGCTATATCGCCGGCGCGATCAATTTCATCGGTTCGGATGCACTTTATGGCCGCAACTGGGGCTGCATCGAGGACCATCCCTTCCTGCATTTCGAGGTCTGCTATCATCAGGCGATCGACTTCGCCATCGAGCGCAAGCTCAAGGTGGTCGAGGCGGGAGCGCAGGGCGAGCACAAGCTGGCGCGCGGCTACCGGCCGGTGACCATGCATTCCGCGCACTACATTGCGCACCCAGGCCTGCGCAACGCCGTCGCCGACTATCTTCGGCGCGAACGGCAGGAGGTGGAGCGGATGAGCGAATATCTGGAAGAGCATACCCCGTTCCGCAAGGATCTCGAGGAGTAGCCCCGGTTGGCCGGCTGGGGGGCGACGATTATCTTGCCGAATTTCGACGCCTTCGCTACACGAAGGCACAATCCGGAGCGTTCGCCATGACCGAGGCCGCCTACGATACCGACAACATTTTCGCCAAGATCCTGCGCGGCGAAATTCCCTCGCACCGTGTCTACGAGGATGACGCGGTCATCGCCTTCATGGATGTGATGCCGCAGGGGCCCGGCCATACGCTGGTGGTGCCGAAAGCGCCGTCGCGCAACCTTCTCGATGCCGATCCGTCAATTTTCGGCCATCTCTTGAGCGCCGTTCAGAAAGTGGCGCTGGCGGTGAAAAAGGCCTTCGGCGCCGATGGCGTCACCGTCATGCAGTTCAATGAGCCGGCCTCGGGGCAGACCGTCTATCATCTGCATGTGCATGTCATTCCGCGCTTCGACGGCATCCCGCTGAAGCCGCACACGGGCGAGATGGAGAAGCCGGAGATTCTGGTCGGGAACGCCGAAAAGATACGGACTGCACTCAAAAATTGAGAGCGGGAGGTCCGCCAATGATGTGGTGGACCTGGTCGAGAATATCGGACTAACAAGCGCCGTTCAGTCCAGAAGCCGATTCTAATGCCCGGCCGTGCCCAGTGCCGACTCAACCGTTTGCAACTCTAATCGTCTGATTAGGAAATATCGAACCATCTCACGGTAAAATGCTAACGCGTGGCGAGCTGTGGGGCTTCAAAACCATGGAACATTCGGTTGCGGCATCGGCCCCACTGGCGGGGGCAATTGTCGAGCGTGCTTTTCTTGGCATCTTGGCGGATGCCTTTTGGCGACACCGGCTGCTGCACGCTATGGCTGCCGCTGCGCTGCTTCTGGCAAGCGCAGTCGGGTGGCACACTGGAAACATGCCGGATTTCGGCGTTCTGGAGGAATACGCTGAGTATCTTTTCATCGCCTTCTGGATTTGCGGCTCAGCCTTTGCACTTGGGACGCTTTTCCATCTTGCGCTGGTCCAGCGGGATACCGAACCGCTGCACACCTTCCTCAAGTCACTGGGTAGATTCTTTGGCGACGCCGAACGCATTGCCAACAGCCTGAATGGCCTGGGTGCGGGTCTTGCCTTCATATCCGCGATCGGTGTGTTGAAGGGAGCCATTGCAATCCTCTCTCCGTTTGCATGGGACAAGGCATTGGCTCAGGCCGACCGCATCCTGCATTTCGGTCGAGCCCCGCACGAATGGTTGTGGTTTATCGTCCAGTCGCCGCTTGCATTGAAGATCATCAACATCGCTTACAATTTCTGGTTCGTCGTGCTCATTACCGCGGCTTTCACCGTGTGCATCACACACAAGGATACGAAGCTGCGTCACCAGTTCCTGATGAGCTTCATGACGGTGTGGACCCTGGGTGGCTTCTTCCTCGCGATGGGCCTGTCGTCGGCTGGCCCTTGCTTTTACGAGCGATTGGGGTTCGGCAACGACTTTCACGCCCTCATGCAAGCACTCGCCACCGCCGATCGCATCTATCCAATCTGGGCGCTCAACACGCAGGATATGCTGTGGGGTGGCTACACCGGCGCAACTACCGGCAGCGTCGGTATATCCGCCTTCCCGTCCCTGCACGTTGCGATGGCGGTGCTGTTCGCTCTCTATGCAACGCGGCGGTCTCGGCTGACCGGTGTTGTGATGTGGTTATTCGCGGGCGTCATTATGGTCGGATCCGTCGTGCTTGGCTGGCACTATGCCGTGGATGGCTATGCGGGCGCATCCCTGATGGTCGCGATCTGGAAGGCGTGCGGATATTTGCTGACCCGTTTCGAGTCGGACAGCGCGGCCGCTGAAATCGAGAGCTCCACCATGCAATCGCCGGCCCTTTGCGGGATGTAAATTCGCCGATCTGGACGAACTCGCCTGCGGCGGCATGCCGGTCAAAACGACTCAAGGGCGGCGCTGGATGGGTTGGACAATTTCCGAAACGCTGTTGGATACGGTCCTTGCCGAAGCTGCTCTGCGAGCGTGTCCGCGCATTGCCCAGGGCTCAGGAGCGACGTGTCGACTTCCAGATCGTACACGCCGGGCCGGTGCACCTCTTCCTGCCACAGGCGCGCCACCGGGCCGCAATCCCATCTCGGGTCGATAGCGCGGCGGCATGGCCTGATCGCAAACGTCGACACCGAGATTGATCCAGACGCCATCGAAGCACTCCTGAACAGCCTTGGCGATGCTTGTTTTTCGATCGCGGCGCACCGTTCAGGATGATGATCTGGCCGATTATGCCTACCCTCGCTCCAATAAAAAAGCCCCGTCTCCGGGGCTTTCTTGACCTTCGTAAGGTTCAGTTCTTTCGGGGCAGTTGTGGCACCAGGCTGCGCTTGCCGCCGTCCTTGCCCTTGGCTTCGGGCTTCTGCGCCACCAGCTTCTTGGCCGCCGGCTTTTTCACCACGGCCTTTCTGGACTTCGGCGTTTCTTCCGGCTCTTCCTTCTTCGGCTTCACCGGCGCCTCGTCGGCCAGCGATTCGAGCTTCAGGCCGGTCTCGCCGGTTTCCTTCTTCTCGACGGTGACGCGCACCGTGCCGCCCTTCTTGAGCTTGCCGAACAGCACCTCGTCGGCCAATGGCTTCTTGATGTGCTCCTGGATCACACGACCGAGCGGCCGCGCCCCCATGCGCTCATCATAGCCCTTGTCGGCGAGCCAGGCGATCGCGTCCGCCGACAGGTCGAAGGTGACGCCACGCTCGGAAAGCTGGGCCTCGAGCTGCATGACGAACTTCTGCACCACCTGATGGATAACCGGCACCGGCAGCGAGCCGAACGGGATGATCGCATCGAGACGGTTACGGAACTCCGGCGTGAACAGCCGGTTGATCGCCTCGACATCGTCGCCTTCGCGCTTGGTCGAGCCGAAGCCGATCGCTGCGCGCTGCGCATCCGACGCACCCGCATTGGTGGTCATGATCAGGATCACATTGCGGAAGTCGATCTGCTTGCCGTTGTGGTCGGTCAGCTTGCCATGATCCATAACCTGCAACAGGATGTTGAACAGGTCCGGATGCGCCTTCTCGACCTCGTCCAGCAACAGCACGCAATGCGGATGCTGGTCGACGCCGTCCGTCAGAAGACCGCCCTGGTCGAAGCCGACATAGCCCGGAGGAGCACCGATCAGCCGCGACACGGTGTGGCGTTCCATATATTCCGACATGTCGAAGCGGATCAGCTCCACGCCGAGCGACGCGGCCAACTGCTTTGCCACTTCGGTCTTGCCGACGCCGGTCGGGCCGGAGAACAGATAGGAGCCGATCGGCTTCTCCGGTTCGCGCAGGCCGGCACGCGCCAGCTTGATCGCCGAGGTCAGTGCGGTGATCGCAGTGTCCTGGCCATAGACGACTCGCTTCAGCTCGATATCGAGGCCCTGCAGCACCTTCTCGTCGTCGGCCGAAACCGTCTTCGGCGGGATGCGGGCCATGGTGGCGATCGTCGCCTCGATCTCCTTGATGCCGATAGTCTTCTTGCGCTTGGCTTCCGGCACCAGCATCTGCGAGGCGCCGGTCTCGTCGATCACGTCGATCGCCTTGTCCGGCAGCTTGCGGTCGTTGATGTAGCGTGCCGACAGTTCCACCGAGGCCTTGATCGCCTCGTTGGTGAACTTCACCTTGTGGAACTCCTCATAATAGGGCTTGAGGCCCTTCATGATCTCGATCGCGTCCTCGATGGTCGGCTCGTTGACGTCGATCTTCTGGAAGCGCCGCACCAAGGCACGGTCCTTCTCGAAGAACTGGCGGAATTCCTTGTAAGTGGTCGAGCCGATGCAGCGGATCGCACCCGACGACAGCGCCGGCTTCAACAGGTTGGACGCATCCATGGCGCCGCCTGAAGTCGCCCCTGCCCCGATCACCGTGTGGATCTCGTCGATGAACAGCACGGCGCCAGGATAATCCTCGAGCTCCTTGACGACCTGCTTCAGCCGTTCCTCGAAATCACCGCGATAGCGCGTGCCGGCGAGCAGCGTGCCCATGTCGAGCGCGAAGATGGTGGCATTGTGCAGCACTTCGGGAACGTCGCCCTCGACGATGCGCTTGGCCAGGCCCTCGGCGATCGCCGTCTTGCCGACGCCGGGGTCACCGACGTAGAGCGGGTTGTTCTTGGAGCGGCGGCACAGCACCTGGATGGTGCGGTTGATCTCGGACTCGCGGCCGATCAGCGGGTCGATCTTGCCGGCCTTGGCCTTGTTGTTGAGGTTGACGCAATAAGCCGTCAGCGCGTCCTGCTGCTGCTTCTTCTTGCCGCCTTCCTCTTGCGGCTCGGCGCCGTTCTGGCCGCCCTGCTCGTCGTCGGCGCCGCGCGGCGAGCGTGTCTCCGACGCGCCCGGACGCTTGGCAATGCCGTGCGAGATGTAGTTGACCGCATCGTAGCGGGTCATCTGCTGTTCCTGCAGGAAATAAGCGGCATGGCTCTCGCGCTCGGCGAAGATGGCGACGAGCACGTTGGCGCCCGAAACCTCCTCGCGGCCAGAAGACTGCACATGGATCACCGCACGCTGGATGACGCGCTGGAAACCGGCCGTCGGCTTGGAGTCCTCGTCGTAGCCGGTGACGAGGTTGTCCAGCTCGGTGTCGATATAGGTGAGAACCGTATGCTTGAGCTCATCGAGATCGACATTGCAGGCGCGCATGACGGCGGCCGCCTCGGTGTCGTCAATGAGCGCGAGCAGCAGATGTTCTAGGGTTGCATATTCATGGTGCCGCTCATTGGCGAGCGTCAGCGCCTGGTGAAGCGCCTTTTCCAGGCCTTGGGAGAAAGCCGGCATGTTACCTCACTTCTTCTCCATCACGCATTGCAGCGGATGCTGATTCTGTCGGGCGAAATCCATGACCTGGGACACTTTGGTCTCGGCCACCTCGAATGTATAGACCCCGCACTCGCCCACTCCATGATTGTGAACATGAAGCATGATGCGTGTGGCGGCTTCGCGATCCTTCTGGAAAAAACGCTCCAGCACGTGAACCACGAACTCCATCGGAGTGTAGTCGTCGTTGAGGATGAGGACCCGATAAAGGCTGGGCTTCTTGGTCTTGGTTCTGGTGCGCGTGATGACGGCCGTCCCACGGCCGGCCCCATTGCCGTTACCGTCGCCGTCTTGCATTCGCACCACGCGTCTCGTGGCAGTCAAACCGATCGTCACGTATTCCTGCCTCTTTCGATTCCCCATGCGAGTTCGACATGTAGGTGTTCGATGTACGATTTTAAGCCCTTCTGGTTAGCTGACAATATGGCTAGGTCACCAAACTTGGACGATTTTCGCAATCGTGAAGGGGCGCGAGGCTCTGGAACGGAAATTGACACGAAAAAGCCCGGCCACGTTTCCACGGCCGGGCTTTTTCTCGGGTCAAAAGGCTGAACCTGGGTCACGTCAGGCGAAATCAGTTCGCCCGGGCGAAATTACTTCGCCTTGGCAACGATCGATTCGAATGGCTTGTAGGCTTCCTTGGCGAGTTCGGCATAGAGATCGCCAATCTTGGTGGCCTCGGCGACGAAAGCCTCATAGGACTGCTTGGCATAGTCCGACTGGATCTCGATGGCCTTTTCCAGCGACTTGGCTGAAAACAGCTTCTCCACAGTGGCGCTGCCGGTTTCAAAACTCTTCTTGGTGTATTCACCAGCCTCGGTGGCAATCGCCTGTGCGCCCTTGGAGAGCGACGCGAAGCTCTTCAATCCGGTGTCGGCGAACTCTTTGCCGTATTTGCTGAAGTCCTCATAGGTCTGGGTCATTTCACGATTCCCTTGACGGTTGAGGCGTCCTTCTTCGGGGGCGCCCTTGTGCAATGCAAGATAATATATTGTGCGCCGCACAAAAGTCAAGATTTCGCGGGCTCGCGGACCCGCCTGCGCAGCCAATGGCTAAAAATCGAATAAAGAGAGCTTCAAGCACGAAGAAAATGGTGAACGCGGCGGTTACCATAAACGGATTGGTAACGCTGCGCCGGTAGCTTGGCCGGAAGCGAGGCAGGACCCTTTGCCGCCTCCAACGCAACGAAGAAATCCAAGGGAAGTACCAGTGCGTAAGGCGTTGTTGGGCATCGTTTCCAAATCCACCTCCCCTCTCAAAACGATGATGATCATCGCCTTGGCGATGACATTCGTTTTTGGAGACGTTGCCTCGTCGCTGGCGGCCAAGCAGGCGGCCATCGTCGTGGATGCCAAGACTGGCAAGGTGCTTTACTCCGCAGATGCCAACGGCAGGCGCTATCCAGCTTCGCTGACCAAGATGATGACGCTGTACCTGACCTTCGAAGCGATGGCGAAGGGCAAGATCAGCAGGAATACGCCAGTGGTGTTTTCCGCCAAGGCCTCCGCCGAGGCGCCGACGAAACTTGGCGTGAAGCCGGGCGGTTCGGTCACGGTCGAGACCGCGATCCTGTCGATCGTCACCAAGTCGGCGAATGACTCGGCCACCGCGCTCGGCGAAATGCTCGGCGGCAATGAAACCACTTTTGCCCGCATGATGACCGCCAAGGCGCGTGCGCTGGGCATGAACGGCACCGTGTTCCGCAACGCCAATGGCCTGCCAGACCCTGGCCAGTTCACCACCGCGCGCGATATGGCGACGCTCGGCATCGCGCTGCGCGAGCATTTTCCGCAATATTACGGCTATTTCTCGCAGCGCTCCTTCCTCTACGGGCGTCAGCGCATCAACGGTCACAATCGCCTGCTCGGACGCATCAAGGGTGTCGACGGCATCAAGACGGGCTACACCCGCGCCTCCGGCTTCAACCTCGTCTCGTCGGTTTCCGACGGCAATCGCCGCATCGTCGGCGTGGTCATGGGCGGCAGTTCCGGCCGCAGCCGCGACAATCAGATGGCCAGCTTGATCAACACCTATCTGCCGAGGGCATCGACTCGCGGCGGTGGCGATCTGGTGGCCAAGGCCGGCGGCAACAACCCGGTCACCGCCCTCGCCCAGGTTCTCCTGCCCAAGCATGACGCTCCGACGCCCGATGACAAGCCTGTTGTGGCGCAGGACGACGCCACCGTCGCCGAGGACGCCACGGTCGCGGAAGACGATACCCCGCAGGCCGAAGAAGCAGCCCCCGTCGTCAAGACCAGAAAGGTCAAGACCGTCATCGTTTCAGCCCCCCAGGTCGCGACGGCCCAGGTCGTCGCTGCCTATGCCGAGCCAACGCCAGCGGCCGTCGACCCGGTCAACACGGCGTCGGTGCCGTCGGGCTGGGCCATTCAGGTCGCCTCGTCGCCAAAGCAGTCCGAGGCACAGGCCTTCCTCGACAAGACCACCAAGCAGGCGCCCAAGGTGCTGGCCGACGCCTCCGGCTTCACCGTCGCCTTCGACAAGGACGGCGTCACCTACTATCGCGCCCGCTTCGGCGGCTTCGGTTCGAAGACCGCCGCCTGGAAGGCCTGCACCGCTTTGAAGAAGAAGAACATCGAGTGCTACGCCGTCCAGCAGTAGGACGGCGTGGAAATCATCTCCCGGAAAAATTCTGCGTCGAAGGAGACTAGTTGTGATTGGAGAGCAAGACGTCCTTGGCTTCGTTAATCCGCGCCGCCAGGAAAGACGTGCCGCCGACATCGGGGTGCAGGCGCTGCATCAGGCGGCGGTGCGCCTTGCGGACATCCGCCGCGGCGGCCCCCGCTTCAAGACCAAGGACCTTGTAGGCCTCCTCCTTAGTCATGGCGCCCGGACCTGGCGCAACACCCAGCCCTTCGCCACCGTTCGTCTCAGTGTTTTTGCGCCAGACGGGAAATCTGCCGTCAAGATACGTCTCTAGCAACTGCCGGCTCTCCGGATCACCGGAGAGTTCGCGATAGAGGTGCTGCAATTCCACCAGCCCCATCGCGCCAAGCATCTTGCCTTCGTGGCGGCCAGCCAGGACCAGTCCTTCGAGGCCGCCGGTATCGTGATCGAGCTCCATTTCCAATGCCGCTGTGCGCACCGTCGAGCGTTTGCCCGGTGCAAGCACCGCCGGCTGGCGTTTCATTCGCATGGAACCATACCAGGCAATTGCCGCGGTGAGGATCATGCCGCCGACGCCTTCACGGCCGACCACCAGCACGGCGACGCCGACAACCGCCAGAAGAGCTGGCCCGAGCGTTCGCAGCGTGCCCGCCAGTTTCGCTGGCTCGGCACGCAGAAAGATCGTCACCGCGCCGAGCAGCAGCAAAAGCAACGCTACAAAAGCGATGATTGCGCCCATTATTTTCCGCCGCCCCGCAGATGCTCGATCATCAGCCGGTCTTCCGGCCTGCCTCTGGCTTCGAGCGCCTTCAACCCGCCGGTCGCGAACACGGCGACAGCCGAAAGCAGTCCGGCCAGGGTCGCGGCAGCCCGCCGATCAAACCGGAACCAGGCCCCCTTGGACAGCCGCGCAACCTCTTTGAACGCCTTTTCCGCGCTGGAATCATGGCCTTCCTGAAAGACGAAGACAGGAACGCCATGAAGGCCGAGGCTGCCGGCCTTTTCGGCCAGATCGCCGATATCCTCTTCCATCGCATCGCCGATATAGACCAGCGCATTGACCTTAGCGGTTGCCGTCTGTTTCAACGCATGCGCCAGCACCTTGCCGATCTGGGTATGACCGCTGCGGCACTCGATCCGCGTCATCAGCTGCTTCAAGGCATTGGTGTCGCTCACGAAAGCGGACGAACGGCACTCGCCAAGACCGCGAAAATAAACCAGTTGCACGCTGAGGGTTCCTGCCTTGCCGACGGCGTCGAACATCTGGCCCTGCAGCGTGCAGGCCAGATCCCATGTCGGCTGGCGGCTCATCGTCGCGTCGAGAGCAAGGATCAGCCTGCCCGAACCGGTCGCCGATGCGGCAAGTGTCCTCGCCTGGCGAATGAAGGCGTCGATCTCGCCGGCGTTGGATTGAGGCTTGATCGGCGCAGGATTGGTCCTCGCTGGCACAGGTTGCTTCTTATCGCTCATAAAAAACAAGATGTGGCGTTGCCAGATCGCTTGCAAGCCCCACATCGGGTGGCACAAAGGGCCAGACGGTGATGCCACCTCGGGTCAGAGCAGGCCGAGATCGGCAAGCTCGCGCCTGAGTTTCGGCGGCATCTCGATCAGTCCGGCCTTGCCCTTGCCCAGATCGAGCGGCGCGTCGGCCGGCTTCAGATAGCGCCAGCCCTGAAACGCCCGGCGCGGCTGCCAGTCGGTTCGAACAACCTTCGGGTCGAGAATCAGGTGGCAGCGGCCGATGCCTTCACTATCGGTGAACGGCCGGATCTCGGTGATCAGTTGGCGGCACTGCACATTTCCTTTGATCACCCAATAGAGCGAACCGCCATCGGTGACCTCGGCGCCGCGCGTCGGCATCATGCGCGTGGTGTGATATTGCTCGACCGGCTCACCGGCGCGCCGCCGCTCGCCGAGGCGAAAGGCGATCCACTCCTCGAGATCTTCGACACTGTCGCAGCCGACACAGAGTTTTATGAGATTGAGAGACATCGCTTAAGGTTAGTCCCGCATGCGGACGCGTCAACGACCGGATCGACTTCTCCACAGTGGCAGTTTAGGCCAGCCTTCAGCATTCCACGACATTGACGGCGAGCCCACCCAGGCTGGTTTCCTTGTACTTCTCGTTCATGTCGAGGCCGGTCTGGCGCATGGTCTCGATCGCTGCATCGAGAGGTACGAAATGGGTGCCGTCGCCCTTGATGGCCAGTGACGCTGCCGTCACCGCCTTGACCGCGCCCAGCGCATTGCGCTCGATGCACGGCACCTGCACCAGCCCGCCAACCGGATCGCAGGTCATGCCGAGATGGTGTTCGAGCGCGATCTCGGCGGCATTCTCGACCTGCTCGGGCGTACCGCCCATGACGGCGCACAGGCCGGCCGCCGCCATTGCCGATGCCGACCCGACCTCGCCCTGACAGCCGACTTCGGCGCCGGAGATCGAAGCATTGGTCTTGATGATGCCGCCGACGGCAGCAGCCGTCAGCAGGAAATCACGAATGCTCGGCTGGTCCGCCTCGGGATGGAAATGCAGCCAGTAGCGCAGCACCGCCGGCAGCGTGCCGGCCGCACCGTTGGTCGGCGCTGTGACGACCCGGCCGCCAGCGGCGTTTTCCTCGTTCACCGCCATGGCGTAGATCGACAGCCAGTCATTGGCGAGCAAGGGATTGGGCTTGTTCTGCTGCCATTGCTCCTGCAGCTTGTCATGCAGCATGCGGGCACGGCGGCGCACCTTCAACCCGCCCGGCATGATGCCGTCCTGCGACAGGCCACGGTCGATGCAGCCTTTCATGGCGCTCCAGATGCCGTCGAGGCCGGCGTCGAGCGCCTCGCGCGTCATCTGCGTCTCCTCGTTGACGCGTTTCATGTCGGCGATGGAAAGGCCGCTTTTGCCGGCCATGGCCAGCATCTCGACCGCATTCTTGAACGGATAAGGCACTTTCTTGCCTTCCGTCGTCACCGATCCCTTGGCCTTCATCCGCTGCAGTTCCTCTTCGGAAACCACGAAGCCGCCGCCGATCGAATAATAGATGCGCTTGAGCAGCAGGCGGCCGCCGGAATCATAGGCGTAGAACGCCATGCCGTTGGCGTGGCCGGTGAACGGCGTCTTGCGGTCCAGCACCAGATCGGTGGCCGGATCGAAGCGATAGGTGGGATGGCCGGGCGGCGAAATACGCTTTTCGGCGGCGATGCGACTGGCAATGCCATCAGCCTGGTCGGGATCGACCGTCTGCGGCGTCAGACCGGCAAGGCCGAGCATGACGGCGCGGTCACTGCCGTGGCCGATGCCGGTATAGGCGAGTGACCCGTGCAGGCTGGCACCAAGGCGGTCGACCTTCACACCCGCCGGGCGCGGCCAGTCATTTCCCGCGACCTCGTCGAGAAACCGCGCCGCGGCGGTCATCGGTCCCATCGTGTGCGAACTCGAGGGTCCTATGCCGATCTTGAACAGGTCGAAAACCGAAAGGAACACGCGGCGTTGTCTCCTGGAGTCAGGTCGAGGACTACATATAGGAATTCTCACGATGTTTCCGCTCTTTTGGAAATCGCGGCGCTGCACCCGCCGACGTTGTTTGCTCCGGCAGCGACATTGGCACAATCGCTGAATGCGGACATCGAAGCGATCGCCCTGAATGTGATAAATTCAGGCCATGGGCGATTCCCTCGATCTTTCGACAGCCGATCTCGCGGCGCTGGCCTTCTTCCTCGTCGCGTGGCTGCTGCACACGTTTGCCTCCGACGGCAAGCTTGTCAGCCGGGTGTCGCTGACGACGGCGATGAATGCACAGCGGCAAGCCTGGATGCGGACCATGGCCGAGCGCGAGATCCGCATCGTCGACACCGCCATCATGAGCGGGCTGCAGCAAGGCACCGCCTTCTTCGCCTCCAGCTCGCTGATCGCGATCGGCGGCTGCTTTGCCCTGCTCGGCGCGTCCGACCGGGTTCTTGAAGTGCTCAGCGACCTGCCTCTGGGTGGCGCGCCGTCGCGCGCGGCCTTCCAGATAAAGGTGTTTGGGCTGGTGCTGATCCTGGCGTTTTCGTTCTTCAAATTCGGCTGGGCGTACCGGCTGTTCAATTATTGCACGATCCTGATCGGCGCCGTACCGATCCCGCATGGCGAAGCCTCGCGCAATCCGGTCACCGAAACGGCGGTGTGGCGTGCGGCGCAAATGAACATGCTGGCCGGAAAGCACTTCAACTCCGGCCTGCGCGGCGTGTTCTTCTCGATCGGTTATCTCGGCTGGTTCGTCGACCCCATGGTGTTCGTGTTGTCGACGCTGTTGCTGCTGGCGGTGCTGGTGCGGCGCCAGTTCTTCTCGGCGGCCAGGCAGGCGGTGATCGGTCAGCCACCCGGAAAAGGCTGATCGATCCGGCCTGACAGCCAGTAGGCAAAAAGCCCGATCCATTCCCGGATGGCCATGGTGGTGGCCTGCAGCGAATCGGCTGGATTGTCGCGGAACAGGCCGACGCCTTCCCGTCCCGAGGTGCGATAGTCGACCGGCCATGGAACGGTTGCAAAGCCGGCCTTGTCGAACAGCGCCTTGGCGCGCGGCATATGGAAGGCCGAGGTCACCAGCAGCCAGGTCTCGCCGGGCTTCGGCGTTACCAACTCCTTGGTGAAGACCGCGTTCTCATAGGTGTTGCGGGACTTGTTCTCCAGGATCATACGGTCGGCGGCCACGCCAAGCGCGGTGAGCAGGCGCGGCGCGGTTGCGGCATCGCCCTCGCCATCGAGAAACAACGCGCCGGTGCCGCCGGAGACGACCACCTTGGCGGTGGGAAAGCGCCGGGCGAGAATCGCGGTCTCGACCATCCGATCGCCGCTGCTGTTCAGCTCATAGCCGCCGCGCGCCAGATTGATGGCGCCCTCGAAGCCGCCGCCGAGCACGACGATGCCGTCGACCTTTTCCGGCAGCGGCGGGCGTTGAAAGCGCTCTTCCAACGGATTGAGCATCATGGCGCCGAGCGACGTCCATGCTGACAGTGCAAGGATCAAAAATGCCAGCACGCTGCCGGCGGCCGCTAACCGTCGGCGCCCGGTCGTGACCGCGAGCAGTCCCGCCAACAGCAGGAAGATCGCCAGGTTGAGCGGCTGGATGAAGAACCAGAAGATCTTGGAAAGGTAGAAGAACATTGGCTGCCTATCGTCGGCTCGAATTCTCACGACCGATGAAGTGCTCGACGGCACTTGTCACAGCCTCGGCCTCGGGGCGGCTCAACTCCCTGCCGAAAACAAGGACGCCGTTGGTGTTGGTGAACCTGATGACTTCCGACAGCCCCGCTTCATCCGTTGGATAGGTATGGTCGAGGATTTCGGCCTCAAGGTGCCCTTTCAAAGGCAATGAGGAACGATTTCGCACAAAACCCCTGACGTCGCGCACGGCTGCCACGTCGGTTAGCCGCAGGGTTTCCTTGCCGAACACCAGCCACATGAAATCCTTGCCGAGGAAGTAGGTCAAGAGGGCAATGATCGCAGTGAACGACAGCAGTCCGAGAGTGCCGCTGGCGACGTTTGCGGGCGACGTGTCGGTCAATCCCATGTAGCCGGTGTAGGCAACGATCGCGGCCCCAACCAGGACGAAGCCCATCCTGAAATCCGAGATGCGCGGTGGGTTGGTTATCAGCAGTTCGTCTTCCGTCTCGACGATGGAAATGCGAGACGGGGGCGGCATGCTACCACCATTTCTCCGGCTGGAATGTGCCGGCGGCTTGCTCGATGACGGCGGCGGTCTGGAACAGGGTTTCCTCGTCAAACGGCCGGCCGATCAACTGAAGCCCGAGCGGCAAACCCTTGGCGTCGAGCCCGGCGGGCACAGCGATGCCCGGCAGGCCGGCCATGTTCACCGTGACGGTGAAGATGTCGTTCAGGTACATCTTGACCGGATCGGCAGCCATGTCCTCGTCGGCGATGCCGAAGGCGGCGGATGGCGTTGCCGGGGTCAGGATGACATCGACGCCGGCGGCGAAGACAGTCTCGAAATCCCGCTTGATCAGATTGCGCACCTTCTGCGCCTGCAGATAGTAGGCGTCGTAATAGCCGGCCGACAGCACATAGGTGCCGATCATGATACGGCGCTTGACCTCACGGCCGAAACCGGCGGCACGGGTCTTCTCATACATGTCGACGATATCCTTGCCCGGCACGCGCAAGCCGTAGCGGACGCCATCGTAGCGGGCGAGGTTGGACGAAGCCTCGGCGGGCGCCACGATGTAATAGGCAGGCAACGCATATTTGGTGTGCGGCAGGGAAATATCGACGATCTCGGCGCCGGCGTCCTTCAGCCAGGCAATGCCCTTCTGCCACAGCGCTTCGATCTCTTCGGGCATGCCGTCGACGCGGTACTCCCTGGGAATGCCGACCTTCATGCCCTTGATCGGCTTGCCGATCGCGGCCTCATAGTCCGGTACCGGCATGTCGACCGACGTCGTGTCCTTCGGATCGACGGAGGCCATCGACTTCAGCAGGATCGCGGCATCGCGCACGTCACGAGCGATCGGGCCGGCCTGGTCGAGCGACGAGGCGAAGGCGACGATGCCCCAGCGCGAGCAGCGGCCATAGGTCGGCTTGATGCCGACCGTGCCGGTGAAGGCGGCCGGCTGGCGGATCGAGCCGCCAGTATCCGTCGCGGTCGCGCCGGCACACAGGAAGGCCGACACTGCGGTTGCCGAACCGCCGGAAGAACCGCCCGGCACCAGCTGCGCATTGTCCAGGCTGCGCGCGGTCCTGGTGCCGCCGGCCGAGACGAAGCCGCCATCACCCTGATGCGTCGTCGGCATCACCACCGTGTCTAGGCGCGAGCGCCGCCACGGATTGATGACCGGGCCATAGTAGGACGTCTCGTTGGACGAGCCCATGGCGAACTCGTCCATGTTGAGTTTACCGAGCATGACGGCGCCGTCGGCCCACAGATTTGACGTAACGGTCGATTCGTAGCGCGGCTTGAACCCGTCCAGCACATGACTGCAGGCCTGCGTATGGACGCCTTCGGTGCCGAACAGGTCCTTGATTCCGAGCGGGATGCCTTCCAGCGCACCGCCCTCGCCCTTGACCAGCCTTGCGTCGGACGCCTTGGCCATGTCGCGCGCCTTGTCGCCTGTCACCGCGACATAGGCATTGAGCGCGGGATTGGCGCGATCGATGGCCGAGAGATAGGCCTCGGTGATCTCGGTCGCGGTGATTTCCTTGCCGTGCAGCTTGGCGCGGGCCTGTGAAATCGTCAGCTGGGTCAGGTCGCTCATCAAAGGCTCTTTTCGTAAAACACCGACCACTCGGAATCGGGATAATCCAGCACCGGGCCGCAACGCGAAAACCCGGCGCGTTCGTAGACGGTCCACGCCGCGGGGTGACGGTCGCCCGTCTCCAGCACCAGGCGCTTCAGCCCCTCGTTGCGCGCCAGCGCCTCGACATGCTCGACGATTTTCGCGCCGATCTTCTGCCCGCGATGCGAGGGCCGCGTGTACATGCGCTTGACCTCGCCGACAGCGCCGTCATGGCGTTTCAGCGCACCGCAGCCAATGGCCATGCCGTTGTCGCGGGCGATGAAGACAGTCGTGTCCTCACCAGCCATCTGCTCGACCGTCAGATGGTAGCAATGCTCCGGCGGCGTCAGTTCGAGCAAGGTCTGGTTGAGTTCCTCGACCAGGCCGCGCACGTCGTCCTGCAGTGGCGTTTCAATGGCGATGTCGATTGCCATCGGCCGGTTTACTCCACGACCTTCGGCACGAGGAAGAAATTCTCTTCGGTCGCCGGCGCGTTGGCGACGATGTCAGCTGCCTTGCCGCCGTCAGTAACAACGTCCTGACGCTTCTTCATGTCCATCGGCGTCACCGAGGTCATCGGTTCGATGCCGGAAACATCGACCTCATTCAGCTGTTCGACGAAGCCCAGAATGGCGTTCAGCTCGCCGGTCATCCGTTCGGCATCTTCCTCGCTCACTGCAATGCGGGCGAGATGCGCGACGCGCTTCACTGTCTGAAGATCTACGGACATGTTTTTGCCTCGGGGAAAACCAGTTCGGGCTATAGCGGCGCCGCGCGCGCTGCGCAACATGCATCGTGCGAGAGACCAGGCTGCGGCGGCGGCCTAGTCTTCGGCCATCGATCCACGCACAGGATGATGTCTACGGCAGGGCAACGCCCTCGCACAGATAATAGCTGCCGCTGTTGCCGCTTGCTTCGCTTTCGTCGTTGACGGGCCGGACCGACACGAGATCGATCTGCTTGTCGTTCATTTGCGTCACCGAGAGGACATCCGGGAAGACGTAGCCCGGTTCCTGGCAGATGGCCGTCACCGCCCAGCTCGGCGAAGCGGTCGCCTTGCTGACCTGCAGAAACTCGCAATTGTATTCCACGCTCTGCAGGCCGTGCGCCGAAAGCACGATGTTGCCGGCGTCGATCAGCGTTTGCAGCGTGTCCTTTTTGGCCTGCGTGCAAAGCTCTTCGGACTGAAGGTAGACGCCTTCGATGAAATCATCCGCGGCCAGCGCGGGCGACGCCGCGACAAACATGGAAACGCAAAGAGATCGCCCCAACACCATGGATTTATTCCACTTTAGCTGTTTCTAGATCGTAATCGTCTCACCGATTTTCGGCAACGCCAGCCTTACACCGGATCCTTCCAGGCCGGCCTCGAACTTATCGGCGGTCGGGTCGATCATCGGAAACGTGCCGAAGTGGCAGGGAACCACGGTGTCGAATTTGAAGAAGCGCCGGCAGGCAAGTGCCGCCACCGCGCCGCCCATGGTGAAGCGGTCGCCGATCGGCACCAGGCCTATCTTCGGCTCATGCAACTCGTTGATCAGCGCCATGTCGGAGAAGATGTCGGTGTCGCCCATGTGATAGAGCGTTTTGTCTTCCGCGAAATGCAGGACGAGGCCGCCCGGATTGCCGAGATAGGTGTTCTGGCCGCCCTCGCCCGGGAAGGAGGATGAGTGCAGCGCCTGGACAAAAGTGGTGGTGAAGCTGCCGCAATCGACGGTGCCGCCGATGTTGCCGGGATTGATCTTCTTGTCGCTGACGCCCTTGCCGACCAGATACATGCAGATCTCGAAATTGGCGACGAGCTGGGCGCCGCTTTTGCCGAGCACCTCCACCGCGCCGCTGATGTGGTCGCTGTGGCCATGCGTCAGCAGCACATGCGTGACACCCTCAGCCGGGCCCTCCCAGCCACCCGTCCATGACGGATTGCCTATCAGATAGGGGTCGATGAGGATCTTGACATCAGCGGTATCGATCCGAAAGGCCGAGTGGCCGTACCAGGTCAGTTTCATGAATGCATTCCTCGATTTTTGACTTGCCAAAGGATAGAACGCCAGTGGCCCCGAGATCAAAGGGTTACTTGTCCGCCACGCGTTTGACAAAACACCTGGTGGTGAAAGGCGAAGGACGGCCGGTGGGCATTATCACGATCGAAGAATTGCCGGCGCGGTTAGCCGACGGTAAGACGCTGGCGGGGCTTGACCTCGGCGACAAGACGATCGGCGTCGCGGTCTCGGACCAGAGGTTTTCCTTCGCCCATCCGCGTCCGGTCATCATGCGAAGGAAATTTTCGCTCGATGCGGCGGTGCTGCTCGCCTTGCTGCAGAAGGAGAATGCCGGCGCCGTGGTGATTGGGCTGCCGATCAACATGGACGGCTCGGAAGGTCCGCGTGCGCAGAAATCGCGCGCCTTCGTCCGTAACATGGCACAAATGAGCGACCTGCCCTTCGTGCTCTGGGACGAAAGGCTATCGACGGTCGCGGCCGAAAGGACGCTGATCGAGATGGATTTCTCGCGCCGCAAGCGCGCCGGTAAGATCGATTCGGCGGCAGCCGCGTTTATTCTGCAGGGAGTTTTGGACCGGCTTCAGTCGCTCCACGCATCCGCTCGAACGGAACCGGACCCGCCCAGCGCTGTCTGACCCAGCCGGCGATTTCGCGGCGACGGCGGAATGCCCAAAGCGCCATCAGCAGCAACCCGTCGAAGACGCACGTCTTCGCCACCATGCCGGGGATGATCGCCGGATCGATGCCGAGCATCTGACCGTAGAGCTGGAAGAAGAAGTCGTGCATCTGTCGGCTGAGCATCGCGTAGCCGAAATTGATGTCATTGGCCGACAGATAGAACCAGCCCCAGAAAATCGCCATCGGCGCCGCCCAGAATCCGAAGATGTAGCGCATCAGCGGCCTCCCCTGGGATTGGAGCCGGTTTTGGACACCGTTCGGCCTGATATGAGTGAAAGCAGCGAATTGTGGGCTGCGGCTTTCGCCATGCCGTGCGCGACGGCATGGATCTCGCCTTCGCCCGAAGCCGCTGCCGCAACCACGGACCGCCGTTCGGCAAGCATGGCGACATAGGATGCCAGAAGTGCTGCCAGCTGCACGGCAACGGCCATGAACAGCCCGTTTATGCCTTGCGCAGCACCCCCGATGACGATCAGCGACAACACGCCGGACGCGCAGATGAAGGCGATGCGGGCAACGCTGTCGGCGTCCGGGCTGGTCGCGTCGTTGACCAGGGCTTCGACAAAGGCCCAGAAAAACAGAACCGCGACGACCAGCAATGCGGTGGCAAGCGGCGCCACGACAACGAAATTGTCGAGGTTGACGAAGCGGGTACCCTCGATTGTGGCACCGATCACGCCGAGCGCCGCCGCCACACCACGGTTTCCGTCGATGCAGATGAGCGCAAGCAGGGCGAAAACAATCGTCCAGTGCAAGGTCAGAAAAGAGGTCAGTACCTGTCGCATCGGTGTTCCTGCTTCGCAAAGCAGGAGACGGCCAATCTGAACCATTGCCTGCTTGCGCCGGGACAGTGGGCCTTGCCGCTCGCCATCGCAACGGAAACCATTTGTTAAGGTTAACGGAAATTAGCCATATGCGAGAGGATACGGACCAACCCCTCAAACCAACGCCTCAAAACTGTGGATGGCGCCGGTTTTTGCGATGCTCGCGGCTCAGTTCACTGGCGGATAGAGCGTGTCGATGATCATGCGTGCATCGTGGCGCGAATCGATCATGCCATAGGTGTTGCGCCATTGGCCGGCCAATCGCGTCTCGACGAAAGCGTCGGCGATCCGCCCTGCCCCCAGACGGCGCAATTCCGCCGCCGCAGCCGACAGAGCCAGCTGCTCGGTGAGCAGCCGAGCCGAACCTTCGTCGGTTGAAGCGACCTGCATCGCCGCCTTCAGCACGCCGATCGTGCCGCGTCCGCCGGCGCCGAGATCGCGGTCGATGCCGGCCAGCACATCCTCGAACAGGCCGGGCGCACGGCCAAGCACGCGCAGCACGTCGAGCGCCATGACATTGCCCGAGCCCTCCCAGATCGCGTTGACCGGGGCCTCGCGATAATAGCGGGCGAGCGGCGCCTCCTCGACATAGCCATTGCCGCCGAGGCACTCCATCGCCTCATAGAGCAAAGGCGGCGCGATCTTGCAGACCCAGTATTTGACGACCGGCGTCATGGCGCGGGCAAACGCCGCTTCACCGCGGTCGCTGGCCGCCTCGTCGAAGGACCGCGCCAGCCGGAACGACAGTGCGGTGGCGGCGGCGACATCGAGTGCCATGTCGGCCAGCACGCGCTGCATCAACGGCTGCTCGATCAGGGTCGAACCGAACACCTGACGATGGCGGGCATGATGAACGGCCTCGGCGAGGCCCGCGCGCATGATCGCCGACGAGGCGATGGCACAATCGAGCCGGGTGAGCGTCACCATGTCCATGATCGTCTTCACACCGGCACCGGGTTCGCCGACCATCTCGCCGATGGCATTGACGAATTCGACTTCGGAGGATGCGTTGGAACGGTTGCCGAGCTTGTCCTTCAGCCGCTGGAAGCGGAAGCCGTTGCCCGAGCCGTCACCGAGAACGCGCGGTACGAGGAAGCACGACAGCCCCTCCGGCGCCTGCGCCAGCACCAGGAAGGCATCCGACATCGGCGCCGACATGAACCATTTGTGCCCGGTCAGACGATAAAAACCGCTGCCGGCGCGTTCCGCCCTCGTCACATTGGCGCGCACATCGGTGCCGCCCTGTTTCTCGGTCATGCCCATGCCGAGCGTCAGCCCGGTTTTCTCGACCGGCGGCTTTTGGCTCTGGTCATATTTGCGCGTCGTCACGCGCGGCGCCCATTCACGAAACAGTTTCGGGCTGGCCATCAAGGCCGCTAGCGAAGCGTTGGTCATGGTGATGGGGCACAGATGCCCGGTCTCGAGCTCCGCCGTCAGATAAAACCGGGCGGCACGGACCTGATGGCGGCGGCCGATCTCGGTGTCGCCGTTTTCCCACACCGAGGAATGCAGCCCATTGGCCACGGAGCGACGCATCAAGGCGTGATAGGCGGGATGGAACTCGACCACGTCGATGCGCCGTCCTTGGCGATCATGCGTCCTCAGCTTCGGCGTCTCGACATTGGCGAGGCGCGCCAGTTCCTGCGCCTCCTGCGTCAGCACGAAACGGCCGAGACCGTCGAGTTCCCGGCGCACCGGATCGGAAAAACGCTCCGCGAGCTGGATCAGCAACGGATCGCCCCGCCAGGCGTTGCCGCCCGTCAGCGGCGGCGGCTGGTTCGTCACGTCGTCGGTCACGCCCAATCCTTCTATCGTCAGAAAGCCACGAATCCGAGGCTGTCGGCTAGATATAGCCAAGCCATGCAGCGCGCGCGATGAAAATACCGGCCGATACAATCGGCCATCTACACGAAAAAAATGAGGAGAACGGCTCCAATGCAAAGCTGGCGCTTGCAGCCGCAAAGTCTCCACCCTATAGCAGCCCCTTGAGATGACCGACGCTTCGTCCCCCTATCCTCATCGCCATCTTCTGGGCATCCGCGACCTTTCCCCTGCCGACATCGAGCTGTTGCTCGACAGGGCGGACCGGGCGGTCGCGATCTCGCGGCAGTCCGAGAAGAAAACCTCGACGCTGCGCGGCCGCACACAGATCAACCTGTTCTATGAAGCCTCGACGCGCACGCAGTCGTCGTTCGAACTGGCCGGAAAGCGGCTTGGCGCCGATGTCATGAACATGTCGGTGGCAAGCTCTTCGGTGAAGAAGGGCGAAACGCTCATCGACACGGCGATGACGCTGAATGCCATGCGGCCCGACATATTGATCATCCGCCACCAGTCGGCCGGTGCGGCCGCGCTTCTCGCGCAGAAGGTCGGCTGCTCCGTCGTCAATGCCGGCGACGGCGCGCATGAGCACCCGACACAGGCGCTGCTCGACGCGCTGACCATCCGCCGCGCCAAAGGCCCGCTGTCGAAGCTGATCGTGGCGATCTGCGGCGACATCCTGCATTCGCGCGTGGCGCGCTCCAACATCATGCTGCTCAACGCGCTCGGCGCGCAGGTGCGCGTCGTTGCGCCGTCGACGCTGCTGCCCACTGGCATCGAGAAGATGGGCGTCATCGTCACCCGTTCGATGGCCGAAGGCCTCAAGGACGCCGATGTGGTGATGATGCTGCGCCTGCAGCGCGAGCGCATGGAAGGCGCCTTCGTGCCTTCGGTGCGCGAGTATTTCCGCTATTTCGGCCTCGATGCGGAAAAACTGAAGGCGGCCAAAGACGACGCGTTGGTGATGCACCCCGGACCGATGAACCGTGGCGTCGAGATCGCTTCGGAAATCGCCGACGGCCCGCAAAGCGTCATCCAGGAACAGGTCGAAATGGGCGTTGCTGTGCGCATGGCGGTCATGGAAGCGCTGCTCGATCCCCGTCGCAATCAAGAGGGCCGCGGCGCATGAGCATAACGGTCTTTGAGCGCGCCCGCATCGTCGACCCCTCGCGCGGCATCGACGAAGTCGGCGCCGTCATCGTCGATGGCCGCAAGATCGTTGCCGCCGGCAAGGTAGCGCTCAACCAGGGCGCGCCCGAGGGCGCCACCATAATCGACTGCGCCGGCAAGGCGATCATTCCAGGCCTGGTCGATGGCCGCGTCTTCATCGGCGAACCGGGCGGCGAGCATCGCGAAACCATTGCGTCGGCGAGTGTCGCGGCGGCGGCTGGCGGCGTCACCTCCATCGTCATGATGCCCGATACCGACCCGGTGATCGACAATGTGGCGCTGGTCGAGTTCGTGCTGCGCACCGCGAAAGACACGGCTATCGTCAACGTCTTTCCGGCTGCGGCGATCACCAAGGGCCTCGACGGGCGCGAGATGACCGAGTTCGGCCTGCTGCGCGAAGCCGGCGCGGTCGCCTTCACCGATGGCCGCCACACCATATCGAGTGCGCTGGTGATGCGCCGCGCGCTGACCTATGCGCGCGACTTCGGCGCCACCATCGTGCATGAGACGCAGGATGCGGACCTCGGTTCATCCGGCGTGATGAATGAAGGCCTCTACGCCAGCTGGCTCGGCCTTTCCGGCATTCCGCGCGAGGCCGAATCCATCCCGCTGGAACGCGACCTTGCGCTGGCGCGGCTGACGCGCGGTTCGTACCATGCGGCGAAGATCTCGACGGCGATGGCGGCAAACGCCGTGACGCGTGCCAAGGCCGACGGGGCGACGGTGACGTCGGGCGTGGCGATCCACAATCTGTCGCTCAATGAAAACGATGTCGGCGAATACCGCACCTTCTTTCGCCTGACGCCGCCATTGCGTGCCGAGGAAGACCGGCTGGCGATGATCGAGGCGGTCAGGGACGGTACGATCGACATCATCGTCTCCTCGCACGATCCGCAGGATGTCGACACCAAGCGCCTGCCCTTCGCCGATGCGGCGGCCGGCGCCATCGGGTTGGAGACGCTGCTGGGCGCGGCCTTGCGGCTCTACCACAATGGCGACGTGCCGTTGCTGAGGCTGATCGAGACCCTGTCCACGGCCCCGGCAAAACTGTTCGGACTGCCCGGTGGCACGCTGAAGCCCGGCGCTGTCGCCGATCTTGCGCTTGTCGACCTCGACGAACCCTGGATCGTCAGCGAAAGCGGCATTCGTTCGCGCTCAAAAAACACCTGTTTCGAAGGTGCGCGCCTGCAAGGCAAGGTCTTGCAAACGCTGGTTGCGGGCCGCACAGTGTTCTCCGTCTGAGCCGGACAACCCGCGCACCGCGCCTGATCCGGCCAAACTGGGGGAAATGCGGGGGAAACAATGACTTACAGCCTCATCCCAGCGCTTGTGTTCGGCTATCTCCTGGGCTCGATTCCGTTCGGGCTTCTGCTCACCCGCGCGGCCGGCCTTGGCGATGTGCGCCAGATCGGCTCGGGCAACATCGGCGCCACCAATGTTCTGCGCACCGGCAACAAGGGCCTAGCCGCGGCGACGCTGTTGCTCGACGTGCTGAAGGGCACGGCCGCCGTGCTGATTGCTGGCTATTTCGCGCCTGACCTGGCGATCTGGGCCGGTCTCGGCGCCTTTCTCGGTCATCTCTTCCCGGTATGGCTGGGCTTCAAGGGCGGCAAGGGCGTCGCCACCTATCTCGGCGTGCTGATCGGCCTTGCCTGGCAGGTAGCGCTGATCTTCGCCGTCGTCTGGCTGGTGATGGCATTCCTCTTCCGTTATTCCTCGCTTGCGGCGCTGACGGCGGCGGTCATCGTGCCGATCGCCCTCTATGTCCTGAGCACGCCGCAGATTGCCGGATTGTTCGTGGTGATGAGCGTCATCGTTTTCATCAAGCACCGGGAAAACATTTCTCGCCTGCTTGCCGGCACCGAGGGCAAGATCGGAGCCAAGGGATGAGCGAGCCGACCGCCGGGCCGCGCCTCAGCGACCGGCAGCGGCTGAGCTGGCTACGACTGATCCGCACCCAGAATGTCGGCCCTGCCTCCTTTCGCGACCTGATCAACCGCTTCGGCTCAGCCGAAGCGGCGCTTGAAATACTGCCGGAACTGATGATTTCGGGCGGCGCCATCCGCATCGCCCGCATCCCGTCCGTCGCCGAGGCCGAGGCCGAACTGGAAACAGCTGGAAAGGCCGGCGCCCGCTTTGTCGGCATCGGTGAAGCAGACTACCCACCCCTCTTGCGCAACATGGATCATCCGCCGCCCCTGCTGGCGGTAAAGGGCAACGCAGCTGTTTTCCGGCTGCCGGGTGTCGCCATAGTCGGGGCACGCAACGCGTCGCTGGCCGGCATTAAGATGGCGCGCATGCTGGCAGCCGACCTCGGCCGCGACGGCTACGCAATCGTCTCCGGCCTGGCGCGCGGCATCGACACAGCGGCGCATCAGGGCAGTCTTGCGACCGGCACGATCGGCGTGCTGGCCGGCGGCCTCGACCAGCCTTATCCGCCTGAAAATGCAGGCCTGTGCGAAGAGATTGCCGAGCGTGGCGCCATCATTTCGGAGATGCCCTTCGGCTGGCAGCCGCGCGCTCAGGATTTTCCGCGCCGCAACCGCCTTGTCGCGGGTGCGGTCCTTGGGCTGGTGGTGGTCGAGGCAGCGCAACGCTCTGGGTCCCTGATCAGCGCCAGGCTTGCCGGCGAAATGGGCCGACTGGTCTTCGCTGTACCGGGCTCACCGCTCGATCCACGCGCCGCCGGCGCCAATGGCCTGCTCAAGGATGGCGCCACCCTGGTCACCGAGGCATCGGATATTTCCAGGGCAATCGCGCCGCTGACCGGCATGCGAGCGCCCGACGTGCCGCCGTTCGAAGAGCCGCCCGACTTCTTGGCCGCACCACCGCCTGGCGAAAGCGACCGCGCCCGCGTCATCGAGGCACTCGGCCCGACGCCCGTCTCGGTCGACGAGATCATCCGCCACACTGGCCTGCACCCGGCCCAAGTGTTCATGGTGCTGCTGGAACTCGACCTCGCCGGCCGGCTAGAACGCCACGCCGGAGGACATGTTTCGCTGGTTTGACCCACAAACGGCTGCCGCGAATTTGGCGTCGGTTGCGGGCGTACAGTGAGATCGTGGAAGGTTAGGAAGCCGAAGCGATGGATGGCGCAGCCATTGCCCCAGCAAGGTATTCCTTTGCTGTAGCTCGCAAGCGATCGGCGTGGTCATAGATTTCGTCCAGCGAGTCGATCTTGACCTTCTCTTCCTTCTCTCCATCGAAAAGCCCGAGATATTTGACAGTCCGGTTGAACCATAGTCGGGCAAGTGGCTTGCGGTTGTTGTTATCAACGAGGATACCGCAATAGCTCTTCTGGTCGCGCATAATTACCCTTGCTGGCTTTAGAAGATCGCGGACAATAGCCCGGACGACCATGAAACCCTCGCGTTCGTCCTCCGTAGTCACAACCTCCTCTTCGGTCTCAACTCCATCCGCGCCAATCTCGGAAATCTCAGTTTCAGCCAACGCAGTGGATAAACGCGACTGAACAGATTCCCGAACAATCTCGCGAAAGGCTGCTTTGACCATCGGTGTGAACTGCTCCTTCACCTGACCGGTGAACCGGCCTTGGTAAAGTCCAACCGTCACCATCCGAACAAACTCCTCGGGCGGATTTTCCATCACGTTGCCAATCTCTTTTTTGATTGCCGAAGTGTATTTTAGGCGATGAGCGGACTGCAAGATTCCGTCTACGTTGAAATCAGCTTTTGCGAATTTCTTCAGTTCGGACGTCAGTTGACCCTGTAGGTCCGAAAGGTCAAATGTCAGGAACGGGCGATCATCGAGCTTATTCGGTGCAACCAGATCTGTATGGAAATGGAAGGCACGGCCGTTGGTAAGTATGGCAAATTTGGCGTTGGTGACGGAAAAATACCTGTAAAGCTGTGCAAGGTGAATCCGATCAAGAACTGTAGTGATTGGTTTGCATTCGACAAGAATCCTGATTTCTCCATCAATTTTGATCGCGTAATCTACCTTTTCTCCCTTCTTACCCACCGCGTCGGCACAGTACTCAGGTATTACTTCATCAGGATTGAAAACGTCATAATCTAGAGCCGCCAAGAATGGCAGAACTATCGCTGTCTTCAAGGCCTCTTCGGTAAGCATTGCGCTGGAATGCGTCTTGATTCTGTCAGCAAGTACGCGAAGTTTCTCTTCGACGCTCATAGTCCCCTCCCTCAAAATTTGAGATAGGATCGTGCAAAATATGTTTTTGCGCAAGTCGATCTGCACTTCAGAACTTATGATGCACCAAGATCTGTCAACGCAGTCGACCTCAACCGTCTGCCAGAAAGATAACGCCAGCCTCTCAGGCACAGAGAACCTCCGCTCCGAAATTCGGCAATTCTGGTGAAGTAGACGTGAGTAAGAAACCAGGAGCTCTACCGCGCTTCCTAGCTCGACAGGCCGATCGCGTCACAGGCAGCATGTAAGCGCCTCACCACAAAAATTCGCACCAACCAGATTTACAACTGACATGTTAGTAAGATATCACTGCCTTCGAACTTCTTTTCGGAGACCCCCGGTGACATCACGTTTTGGCCTTTCGGCCGCCCTCGCCACGCCTTTCGATGCCTCCGGGCAGATCGCCACCGCCCTCATGGTCGCCCAGGCCAAGCGTTGCCTGGCGGAGGGGTGCACCAGTGTTACGCTTTTTGGCACCACCGGCGAAGGCGCATCGGTTGGCACCGGGGAGCGGCGGTCGGTGACCGAAGCCATGCTGGCCGCCGGCATCCTGCCGCATCAGCTTGTTGCCGGCGTGCTGGTCGATGCGGCCGAAGACGCCGCTGAGCAGGCCCGGCATGCCTTGCAGCGCGGTGCCCGCAACATTCTGCTGGCGCCGCCGAGCTACTTCAAGAATGTCGGCGACGATGGTCTTTTCGGCTGGTTTTCCACTGTCTTTGCCGTGCTCGGTCCCCTCGCCCGTGGCGTTCTGCTCTACAACATTCCGTCGGTCACCATGGTGCAGCTCTCGCTTGACCTGATCGGCCGATTGCGTACGGCTTTTCCGGATGTCGTTGCCGGGGTCAAGGATTCCGGCGGGGATTGGGATTACAGCGAGGCGCTGCTCGGCGCCCATGGCGATCTGGTGATCTTGATCGGTGACGAGCGGCATCTGGCACGAGCCGTGCGAATTGGCGCTCAAGGCGCAATCTCCGGCATGGCCAATTTCGTTACCAGCGAAATCCGGGCCATGGCCGAGGACGGGCGCGACGACACACGCGTCGAGCGTTTCGTGCTCGAATTGCTCAAATATCCGGTCACGCCGGCGGTGAAGGTCATGGTGGCGCGCAAGACCAGCGAGGACCGCTGGCTGGCGGTCCGTCCGCCGCTGGAGCCGATCGGTTCGCAGGGGAGACAACAGCTGGCTGACGCCTATGATGGGCTGTTTGCCAGGGAATCAGCCTGACCAGCAAAGAGATACGCGCTGAAATGGAAGACGGCAGCGAGCCGACCACGCTTAGGGAAAAAGCCTATGCCAGCTTCACGCGGCATTTGCTGGCCCGCGATCTGCTGCCGGGCCAGTTCGTATCGCAGCGCGAACTGGTTGCCTTCACCGGGCTGCCGCTCGGCGCCATTCGCGAAATCGTGCCGCGTCTCGAGGCCGAAGGGCTTCTGACGACGATCCCGCAGCGCGGCATGCAGATCGCCCATATCGACATCAGCCTGATCCGCGAGGCTTTTCAGTTCCGCCTGTTCATGGAACGCGAAGCGGTGGCGCTGTTCACCGCCAGCGCTTCCGATGACGAACTTGCCCGCCTGCGGCGCGAACACGAGGAGATGCTGGCTCAAGCCCTTTCGCAGGCGCCGACGCCGGAAATGGAAGCCAGGGCGCAGAGCATCGACTGGGCGATGCACGACACTTTCATCGATGCGCTGGGCAACGAGATCATCGCCAAGGCCTATCTGGTCAACTCGGTGAAGATCCGGCTGATCCATCAGGAGCGCTTCCGCATCGACGGGCGCGTCGTGCCGGTCATGCGTGAGCACCTTGCGGTCATCGAAGCCATGGAAAGCCGCGACCCGCAGAAGGCGGTCGAGGCGATCAGCCTGCACATCGACAAGGCGCGCCGGCTGGCGCTGCAAATCTGAGGAAGCATGAGCCGCGTCGCGGTCGCGACGCATTCGACAACGACAGCAACCGGGAGGAAGAAATGTCGTCCAATCTGTTCAACCCAACCAGGAGGCAACTCCTCCAGGGAACCGCGGCACTTGCCGCCGCCGGCCTTGTGGGTGTTCGCCCAGGCTTTGCCGCGGCCGTCGACTGGAAGCGCTTTGCCGGCACGACGCTCGACGTCAATCTGGTGAAAAGCCCGCGCAGCGACACCCTGATAAAATATCTCGTCGAGTTCGAGGAGTTGACCGGGATCAAGGTCAATGCCGAGGCAACGCCTGAGCAGCAGCAGCGCCAGAAGACGGTGATCGAATTGAGCTCCGGCAAGCCGAGCTTCGACGTCGTGCATCTGAGCTACCATGTGCAGAAGCGGCAGTTCGAAAAAGGCGGCTGGCTTGCCGACATATCAGGCTATCTCGCCGACCCCACCCTTACCGATCCGGGTCTGGTCGAAAACGATTTCGCCGACGCCGGCATGCTGTTCGCCAAGGACGGTCAGGGCGTGCTGCGCTCGCTGCCCTTCTCGGTCGACTACTGGATCGTTTACTGGAACAAGGAGTTGTTCGAGGCCAAGGGCCTCAAATATCCCGAAACCTTCGAGCAGCTGGTGGCCGCGGCCGAGGCGCTGACCGACCCGTCGACCAATACTTATGGTTTCGTCGCCCGCGGCATCAAGAACGCCAACACGCCGGTGTGGACATCGCTCATGCTCGGCTACGACATGACGCCACTCGACGCTCAGGGCAAGCTGCGCACGACGTCGCCCGAGGCGATCGAGGCCGCCGGGCTCTACCAGCGGCTGATGACCAAATCCGCGCCTCCAGGCGTCACTGGCTTCAACTGGGCCGAAGCGCAGTCCGCCTTCCTGCAAGGCAAGATCGGCATGTGGTTCGATGGCGTCGGCTTTGCCCCGCCGATGGAAAATCCGGAAAAATCGCGGGTGGTCGGCAAGGTCGGCTATGGCGTCATGCCCAAGGGTCCCAAGGCGCACGCGGCTGGCACCTTCGGCGACGGTATCGGCGTGACGGCCACCAGCGAGAAGAAGGAGGCCGCCTATCTGTTCTGCCAGTGGGCAGTGTCGCCGGTCATGGGCGCGCGCCTGCTGCAGGCAGGCGCCGGCGTACCGTTCCGCAAATCGGTGCTCGAAGATCCAAAGGTGCGCGAAGGCGTCACCATGCCGGCAAGCTGGCTCGATGCGGTGGTCGGCTCCGGCAATGTGAGCCGGCTGTCGCTGCCGGTCATCATCCCGGTCACAGAGTTCCGCGACATCTACGGCGTGGCGCTGACCAATTTGATCGCCGGCGCTGATCCCGCCGAGGAGTTGAAGAAGGCTACCGACCAATTCCAGCCGGTCCTCGACAGGAGCGAGCAAGGCTGATGTCCGCCACCACCCCAGAACGCACCGGGGTGACGACGCAAGCCATCGAAGGGAGCCAGACGATCCGGCTGGCTCCCAACTACTGGCCTTTCGTCGTTCCGGCGCTCGTCGTCGTCGGCGCCGTGATCGTCTTTCCCTGGGCCTTCACGCTGTGGATGAGCGTCAACCGCTGGACGCTCGGCCAGTCGCGAAGCTTTGCCGGGATGGAGAATTATCTGCGGCTGGCGTACGACCAACGCTTCTGGGAATCGCTTCTCCATACGTTGAGCTACACCTTCCTTTCGGTTGCCGCGCCGATGTTGCTCGGCACCATCGCCGCCCTGATCTTCGACGCCAGGTTTCCGCTGCGTGGCCTGCTGCGCGGCGTCTTCGTGATGCCTATGATGGCAACGCCCGTCGCCGTGGCGCTGGTCTGGACGATGATGTTCCACCCCCAGCTCGGCGTCCTCAACTATCTTCTGTCGCTGGTCGGCATTCCGGCGCAGGAATGGATCTTCAACGCCAACACGGTCATCCCGTCGCTGGTTGCGGTCGAGACCTGGCAGTGGACACCGCTGGTGATGCTGATCGTGCTCGGCGGCCTGGCGTCCGTGCCGCGCGAGCCGTTCGAAAGCGCCGAAATCGACGGCGCCAATGCCTGGCAGCAATTCCGCTATCTCACCTTGCCGATGATCGCGCCGTTCCTGATGATCGCGGTGATCATCCGCACCATCGACGCACTGAAGAGTTTCGACATCATCTACGCGATGACCCAGGGCGGGCCGGGCACGGCCTCGGAGACCATCAACATCTATCTCTACAACACCGCCTTCTCCTACTACGACATCGGCTATGGCTCGGCCATGGCCGTGGTGTTCTTCATCGTCATCGTCGCCCTGTCCTTCATCCTCCTGATGTTGCGCCAGCGCTCGCAGTGGATCGGCGTGGAGGGCAAATAGATGAGTTCACGACTGCTCAACCGGATCGGGCTGTTCTTCGCGGCCCTGGTCTTCGTCTCGCCGGCGATCCTGTTCTTCCTCTGGATGATCTCGCTGTCGCTGAAATTCGAGATCGACAACGGCGCCTATCCGCCGATCCTGATCCCCGAACATCTCGCCTGGTCGAACTATGCAAAAGTGTTTGAGGAGAACAATTTCCTGCTCTATCTCTGGAATTCGGTTCTGGTGACCGGCACGGCGACGCTTTTGGCACTGCTGATCGGCGTGCCGGCCGGCTATGGCATCGCGCGGCTCAAGGCCGAGCGATCGGCGGTGGTCATCATGATCGCCCGCATGACGCCGGGGCTTTCCTATCTCATCCCGCTGTTCCTGCTGTTCCAATGGGTCGGCATTCTCGGCACGCTGTGGCCGCAGATCATCATCCATCTGGTGGTGACCGTGCCGATCGTCGTCTGGGTGATGATCGGCTATTTCGAGACCACCCCGATGGAACTGGAAGAGGCCGCCAACATCGACGGCGCCAGTTCCTGGCAGGTGTTCCGGCTGGTCGCCTTGCCCATCGCCAAGCCGGGCATAGTGGTCGCTTTTATCCTGTCCGTCATCTTCTCATGGAACAATTTCGTCTTCGGCGTGGTGCTCGCCAGCCGTGAGACGCGCACGCTGCCGGTCGCCGTCTACAACATGCTCTCCTACGAGCAAGTGAGCTGGGGGCCGCTCGCCGCCGCGGCCCTGGTGGTGACACTGCCGGTACTGGTCCTGACCATGTTCGCACAAAGGCAGATCGTCGCCGGACTGACCGCGGGCGCCGTCAAGGGCGGCTGAAGGCACGCTACGGCATCGCACTCTTTTTCGAGGAAAACCCAATGGCATCGGTCACAATCAACAACGTGCAAAAGGCTTTCGGAACGGCCAGGATTATCCACGATGTCAGCGTCGATATCGCTGACGGCGAGTTCGTCATCCTGGTCGGCCCGTCGGGCTGCGGGAAGTCGACGCTGCTGCGCATGATTGCCGGACTTGAAACGATCTCGGGCGGCAGGATCGCCATTGGCGATCGCACCGTCAACAATCTGCGGGCGCGCGACCGGAACATCGCCATGGTGTTCCAGAACTACGCGCTCTATCCGCACATGACGGTGGCCGACAATATGGGCTTTGCCCTCAAGATCAAGAAAGCCGATCCGGCCGACACCGCAAGCCGCGTCGGCAGGGCCGCCAGCATCCTGGGCCTCGACAAGCTGCTCGACCGCTATCCGCGCCAGCTCTCCGGCGGCCAGCGCCAGCGCGTCGCCATGGGCCGCGCCATCGTGCGCGACCCGCAAGTCTTCCTGTTCGACGAGCCGCTCAGCAATCTCGACGCCAAATTGCGCGTCCAGATGCGCGGCGAGATCAAGGCGTTGCACCAGCGGCTGGGCACCACCACCATCTACGTCACGCATGATCAGATCGAGGCCATGACCATGGCCGACAAGATCGTCGTGCTGCATGACGGCCTTGTCGAGCAGATCGGTGCGCCGCTCGACCTCTATGACCGTCCGGCCAATCTGTTCGTTGCCGGCTTCATTGGCTCGCCGGCCATGAACTTCATTGCCGGCCGCGTCGAGGAAGGCGTTTTCCGCAGCGCCAGTGGGCTGACCCTACCGTTGCCGGAAGGCATCAACCTGGCAAAAATTCCCGCGGGTGAACTCATCTACGGCATCCGTCCCGAACATATCCGAGCAACGATTTCCCAGGGTATTGCCGGCACGATCGTGCTTCTGGAAGCCACGGGTTCGGAAATCTTCGCCAGGGTCGACTGCGCCGGCGAGGAAATCTCCTGCCTATTCCGGGAGCGGCTTGCGCTAAAGCAAGGCGCGCAGATGCGCATCGAGATCGACCGCGCCTGTGCTCATCTGTTCGACGCCAAGACCGGTCGGCGATTCTAGCGCAAAGGTCTGATATCCCCGCGCAAAGGTCTCAAGCCACGGTTCGCTCTTGCCACTCGCGTCGCTTGGCAGCAATCTCGGATCAAAGAGCCGCTCATCGGGTGGATGTGGGCGTTGTTGGATGCTGCCATGACACGCGACCAGATGCTCGCCCACCTTCGATCCGCCGGCGCGGTCGCGCGCGAGGCGGCGGCGCATGGGCATCATCCCTTTGGTTGCGTGCTGGTCGGGCCGGATGACCGCGTGCTGATGCGGCAGGGCAATCTCGACACGGTGCGCCATGCCGAGACGGAGCTCGCCCGGCGCGCCGCGGCTGCCTACGAGCCGGAGTTCCTGTGGCAATGCACGCTGGTCTCAACCTTCGAGCCGTGCGCGATGTGCGCCGGCACGATGTATTGGGCCAATATCGGGCGGCTGGTTTACGGGGTAGAGGAGACCGAGCTCCTGGCGCTCACCGGGGATCACGCGGAGAATCCTACGATGAGCCTCTCTTCGCGCACCGTCCTCGGCTCCGGCCAGAAAAAGATCGAGGTCTTTGGCCCCTTCCCCGAAATCGCCGACGAGATGCTCGCACCGCACCGCGATTTCTGGAAGCGCTGACGGCTTCGTCCCGGTTGGTAAGGTCGATCAATGGCAGCAGTGACTGTCGGATCGCGGTGGGAGTCGCCGCCGCCGTTCAACAAAATCAAAGACTTGTAGAATCAACGATCCGAAGTGGGACGATCTTGTCATGCGTTGCCCGTGGCGAGATCCTTGAGAAGGGCGTGCAGGCCGTGAAAACTCGCACAGTCGCTGCTTTTTTCAAAGACTTAAAGATCCTAAGTTGCTGATATTTAACGCTAAAACAATGGTGAGCGCGATGGGATTCGAACCCATGACCTACTGATTAAAAGTCAGTTGCTCTACCGGCTGAGCTACGCGCTCCCGCGGGCGAAAGGCGGCCCTCGAAATTGCGCGGAACATAGGGAGAGTGCCTCGACCGGTCAACCGGAAAAAGAGGTCTCGCAAACACGGGCGGCTTCGCCCTGTCGCGGCACTTGTCCCACGCGCTGTCGGGGGAGAACGGCCAAGGAACGCTGCCATTTATGCCTGACAGTGGCATCCAGTCTGGGGAACAATTGTATGCGCCGCTCGTTTTTCGGGCACAGGGACGTCCGCCAAACCATCGAGGAGAAGACCAATGAACAGAATCACAACGAGCCTGCTGGCGACCGCTCTCTCCGCCACATTCGTTGCGGCGGAGGCGGTGTCGGTTAATGCCCAACCGAACTATGTGCCGCAGTCCCAGGTCGCGGTGCCGGATGTACAGACAGTCCAGTACCGGGAGTGGCGCAAGGACCGCTACAATCGCAATTTTTCGCGTGACCGCAGTTTTTCGCGTGACCGCAATTTTTCCCGCAATCGCGGCGCGTATTGGAACGGCCATCGGGGCTATCGTGAATATCGCCCCGGCTACCGTCGTCACGGCGATTATTGGTTCCCGCTTGCGGCCTTCGCTACCGGCGCGCTGATTACCGGGGCAATCATCAACAACGAAAACAACCGCGTCTACGGGGGCAACGCCCACGTGCAGTGGTGCTACGACCACTATCGCAGCTACCGTGCTTCGGACAACACGTTCCAGCCGAATTACGGCCCTCGCAAGGAGTGCCGTTCGCCTTACTGATCCGAAGTGTGAGTACCGAGTAAAAATGGCCTGCGCCGGCAACAGCGCGGGCCATTTTTCGACGTGCCCAGGCGCGAGAGTGCTGGTCAGTTCGCCCAGCTGATACTTTTGAAAATCAAATAGAGCGCTCCACCCTCACCACGCGGTGAGCGATACGCACCGAGAGCATGGCAAATTCGAACCATTGTTCCCGTCAATTCCCAACCCAGCGCTTCCAGGTCATTGCCGGCGTTGGGCACATAGGCCTGGGCCAACTCATCTATGCTGTTCTTCTCGCCGAAGGAGCGAACCAGCTTGGCGTCGCTGAGAAGCTCGCTGGGCAAATTCGAATTTGCCCAAGCCCACAGCCAATTGCTGGCCTTGGCGCTCGTGGAGCCTGCAATCTGGATCTCAGTGACGATCTTGACGCCTCCTTCATCCGAGAACAGAAGCTTTCCGGCCGTGAGGTCATAGTCATAGCGTGACCAACTGCCGAGGCGAAAATCTCTATGCAAGCGGTCATTCTTGGCATGCAGTTGCTCAACGGCCGTCGCGCCTTGCAGGATACCAGTCTGGCTTCATTCTCCCCTCACCCTGATGGCTGCTCACTACACGCTCAGCGTCCGGCGCACAGCATCGCGCCAACCAGCAAGTTTGGCTGCGCGCGCGGAGCCATCCATGGCCGGCTGGAACCTCCGCTCCAGCGCCCAGCTCTTCGCGAATTTCTTGGCATCCGGCCACACGCCTGCCTTCGACCCGGCGAGCCACGCGGCACCCAGCGCCGTCGTCTCCAGGATGGTCGGACGGTCGACCGGCGCGTCGAGGATGTCGGCCAGCCTCTGCATGGTCCAGTCCGACGCAACCATGCCGCCGTCGACCCGCAGCACTGTCTTGGCCGAAGCTCCCTTCCAGTCCTTACGCATGGCGTCGAGCAGGTCGCGCGTCTGGTAGGCGACGGATTCGAGTGCGGCGCGGGCGAATTCCGCCGGCCCGGAATTGCGCGTCAGCCCGAAAATGGCGCCGCGTGCCTCGGCGTCCCAATGCGGCGCGCCGAGCCCGACGAAGGCCGGCACCAGGTAGACGTTTTGCGTTGGATCAGCCTCGGCAGCCAGCTTGCCGCTTTGCTCGGCCTTGCCGATCACCTTGATGCCGTCGCGCAGCCATTGGACCGCGGCGCCGGCAATGAAGATCGAGCCCTCCAGCGCATAAGTGGTCTTGCCGTTCAGCCTGTAGGCAATAGTGGTCAAGAGCCGGTTCTTCGAACGCACAAGGTCGCTGCCGGTGTTGAGCAGCGCAAAGCAGCCCGTGCCGTAGGTGGATTTCATCATGCCCGGCTCGAAACAGGCCTGGCCGATGGTCGCCGCGTGCTGGTCGCCGGCAACGCCAAGGATTCTTATCTCGGCGCCGAAGAGATTTTTCTCCGTGATTCCATAGTCATCGGCGCAGTCTTTTACCTCGGGTAGCATTTTTGCCGGGATGTTCAGTATCGACAGCAGTTCGTTGTCCCAGGCATTTTTCTCGATGTTGTAGACCAGCGTGCGCGAGGCGTTGGTTGCGTCCGTGGCGTGGACCTTGCCGCCGGTCAGCCGCCAGATCAGAAAGCTGTCGATGGTGCCGGCGAGCAACTCGCCCTTCTCGGCACGACGCCGCGCCCCTTTTACCTTGTCCAGCATCCAGGCGATCTTGGTACCGGAAAAATACGGATCAAGCAGCAGGCCGGTTTTTTTGGTGAACTTTTTCTCCAGTCCCTGCTTCTTCAGTTTCTGGCAGAGCGGCGTGGTGCGCCGGTCCTGCCAGACAATGGCATTGTGGATCGGCTTGCCGGTCGCCTTGTCCCAGATGACGACGGTTTCGCGCTGATTGGTGATGCCGAGCGCGGCCACTTCGGATGCAGCCCGGCCGGCATTCTTCAGCGCCGCCTTCACGGTCGTCACCACGCTCGCCCAGATGTCTTCGGGATCGTGCTCGACCCAGCCGGAGGCCGGATAGTGCTGGGTGAATTCCTTCTGCCCGCTGCCGGCAACCTTCATATCGCCGTCGAACAGGATCGCCCGGGTCGAAGTCGTGCCCTGGTCGATGGCAAGGATGTATCCGGTCATTCTGCTTCCCCGCTTAATGCATGTCGCCCAAAGGTGACCTCGGTTTTGGGAGAACGACATGCACAAAAACAAAGACCTAAAGCGCGTTGCATGAATCCGTCTCAACGCGACGCGCTTTAGTCTTTTACACAAACAGGGGAGACGGCAAGATGCCGCCTCCCCTATTCTCATGATGCTGGCGCGAGCGCCGACACCAAGGCTACTTCTGCCAGCTCTTCACCAGTTCGTCGTAGTTGATGGTGATCGGCTTTTCCTTCTCGTTCTCGATCTTCAACTGAGGAGCGAGATTGCCCTTCTTGACCGCGTCGGCGTTCCAGTAGGCGAGGTCATGCTCTTCGGCCATCTTTGGGCCGATATCGCCCTGGACGCCCGACTTCTCGATGCGGCTCATGACCTTTTCCTGTTCGCCGCAGAGCGAGTCCATCGCTTCCTGCGCGGTCTTGGCGCCCGACGACGCATCGCCGATCGCCTGCCACCAGAGCTGTGCCAGCTTCGGATAGTCAGGCACGTTGGTGCCGGTCGGCGACCACTGAACGCGGGCCGGCGAACGGTAGAACTCGATCAGGCCACCGAGCTTCGGAGCCCGCTCGGTGAAGCTCTTGTCGTGGATCGTGCTCTCGCGGATGAAGGTCAAGCCGACATGGCTCTTCTTCACGTCGACTGTCTTCGAGGTGACGAACTGCGCGTAGAGCCAGGCGGCCTTGGCGCGGTCGGTCGGGGTCGACTTCATCAGCGTCCAGGAGCCGACGTCCTGATAGCCGAGCTTCATGCCGTCCTTCCAGTAGACGCCATGCGGCGACGGCGCCATGCGCCACTTCGGCGTACCGTCGTCGTTCAGCACCGCCTTGGCGCCGGCATCGACCATCGAAGCGGTGAAGGCGGTGTACCAAAAGATCTGCTGGGCAACCGCGCCCTGCGCCGGAACCGGGCCGGATTCGGAGAAGGTCATGCCCTGGGCTTCCGCCGGAGCGTAGGCCTTCAGCCAGTCGAGGTATTTCTGGATCGAGTAGACGGCGGCCGGGCCATTGGTGTCGCCGCCGCGCGCCGTGCAGGAGCCGACCGGACGCGAATTCTCGTCGACCTTAATGCCCCACTCATCGACCGGCAGACCGTTCGGCAGGCCCTTGTCGCCATTGCCGGCCATCGACAGCCAGGCGTCGGTGAACCGCCAGCCGAGCGACGGGTCCTTCTTGCCGTAGTCCATGTGGCCATAGACCTTCTTGCCGTCGATCTCGCGGCCGGTGAAGAACTCGGCGATGTCCTCATAGGCAGACCAGTTGACGGGAACGCCAAGGTCGTAGCCGTACTTGGCCTTGAAGTCCGCCTTGTTCTTCTCGTCGTTGAACCAGTCGTAACGGAACCAGTAGAGGTTCGCGAACTGCTGGTCGGGAAGCTGATAGAGCTTCTTGTCCGGAGCGGTCGTGAACGAGGTGCCGATAAAATCCTTCAGGTCGAGGTTCGGGTTGGTGACATCCTTGCCCTCGCCCGCCATCCAGTCGGTCAAATTGCGCACCTGCTGGTAGCGCCAGTGGGTGCCGATCAGGTCGGAATCGTTGACCCAGCCGTCATAAAGGTTCTGGCCCGTCTGCATCTGGGTCTGGATCTTCTCGACGACGTCGCCTTCCTGGATGACGTCATGCGTGATCTTGATGCCGGTGATGGCGGTAAAGGCCGGCGCCAGCACCTGCGATTCATACTGGTGCGTGGCGATGGTTTCCGAAACGACCTTGATGTCCATGCCGGCGAAAGGCTTCGCGGCATCGATGAACCACTGCATTTCGGCTTCCTGGCCAGCGCGGTCGAGCGTCGAGAGCGGGCCGATTTCCTTGTCCAGGAAAGCCTTTGCCTCGTCCATCCCGGCATAGGCATTGCCCACGCCCAGCAACAGGACAAGGGCCGTCGTTGATGTTAAAAATTGCCTTCGCATGTGTTTCCTCCACAGTTTTAAGGTTCAAGTGCGATCTGGAGCGGCCGCCGGCACGCGGTCGCTCCAACAGTTTCCCCCTCTATACGTAGCGGAACACGCCAATGGCGTAGACCACGGAGAGAGCGAGAGCCCACCACAGGTTGGATCCGACAAGACCCAACCAAGCGAGATGGATAAAGGCGCTGCCAAGCAGCGACAGGAAAAGACGGTCGCCGCGCGTTGTCTCGAAGCGCAGCACGCCGACGCGCGGATTGCCGCCCGGCGAGGCGCATTCCCACGCCGCCATGCCGCACAGCAGCAGAAGGATGGTCCCGAAAAAGGCCGCCGTCGGCCACGTCCACGCCATCCAGGTGAGGTCGAAATTCATCGTCAAACCCTCCCCAGGGCGAAGCCCTTGGCGATATAATTGCGCACAAACCAGATGACGAGCGCGCCGGGGATCAACGTCAGCACACCGGCGGCGGCGAGCAGACCCCAGTCCATGCCAGCGGCCGAAACCGTGCGGGTCATGGTGGCGGCGATCGGCTTGGCGTCGGTGGTGGTCAGCGTACGGGCGATAAGCAGTTCCACCCACGAGAACATGAAGCAGAAGAAGCAGGCCACGCCGATGCCGCTGGCGATCAGGGGCATGAAGATTCTGACGAAGAAGCGCGGGAACGAATAGCCGTCGATATAGGCGGTTTCGTCGATTTCCTTCGGCACACCCGACATGAAGCCTTCGAGGATCCACACCGCCAGCGGCACGTTGAACAGGCAGTGCGCCAGCGCCACCGCAATGTGCGTGTCGATCAGGCCGAAGGCCGAATAGAGCTGGAAGAACGGCAGCGCGAACACCGCCGGCGGCGCCATGCGGTTGGTCAGCAGCCAGAAGAACAGGTGCTTGTCGCCGAGGAAGCGGTAGCGCGAGAAGGCGTAGGCTGCCGGCAGCGCGGCAGCCACCGAAATCACCATATTCATCACCACATAGGTGATCGAGTTGATGTAGCCCGAGTACCAGGAGGCGTCGGTGAAGATGGTGACGTAGTTGGCGAGCGTCGGCTGGTGCGGATAGAGCGTCAGCGAGGAGACGATCTCGGCATTGGTCTTGAAGCTCATGTTGATGAGCCAGTAGATCGGCAGCAAAAGCACGACGATGTAGATCGTCGGCACGATCCACCACCAGCGCGATTCCTCGCCGCGTTTGCGCATCAGCCGGGCGACCTGATCCTGCGACAGTGTGCTCGCCAGTTTGCCCGCTGCTGTGGTCTCGCTCACTCTATCGGCTCTTTCGTTGGCGCCGGTCATCTCAGCGCTCCGCGTCGTAGTTGGTCATCACGGTGTAGAAGACCCATGACAGCAGAAGGACGATGAGGAAGTAGACCAGCGACATGGCTGCGGCCGGACCGAGGTCGAACTGGCCGAGCGCGGTCTTGACGAGGTCGATCGACAGGAATGTCGTCGAGTTGCCGGGACCGCCGCCGGTCACCACGAAGGGTTCGGTATATATCATGAATGAGTCCATGAAGCGAAGCAGCACGGCGATCAGCAGCACCCTGTTCATCTTCGGCAGCTGGATGTAGCGGAACACCGCCCAGCGCGAGGCGCCATCGATCTTGGCCGCCTGATAGAAGGCATCCGGAATGGAGACCAGGCCGGCATAGCAGAGCAGCACGACGAGGCTGGTCCAGTGCCAGACATCCATGATGATGACGGTGACCCAGGCATCGAACGGGTCCTGCACATAGTTGTAGTCGATGCCGAGCGCGTTGACGTAGTAGCCGAGCAGGCCGATGTCGTTGCGGCCGAAGACCTGCCAGATGGTGCCGACGACGTTCCACGGAATCAGCAGCGGCAGCGCCATCAGGACCAGGCAGACCGGCACGCCCCAGCCCTTTTTCGGCATGTTGAGCGCAATGAAGATGCCGAGCGGCACTTCGATCGCCAGGATGATGAAGGAGAAGATCAGGTTGCGGACCATCGCTTCCCAGAAGCGGCTGGAAGACAGCAGTTCCTCGAACCACTCGGTGCCGGCCCAGAAGAAGACGTTGTTGCCGAACGTGTCCTGCACCGAATAGTTGACGACGGTCATCAGCGGGATGACCGCCGAGAACGCCACCAGCACCAGCACCGGCAGCACCAGGAACCAGGCCTTGTTGTTCCAGGTCTTTTCCATCTATGCCCCCATCTCGACGCGCCAGGAATCGGCATAGATGTTGATGCCGGCCGGCTCGAACCGCACCTTCGGATCGGCCGGCACGGTCTCGTCCTCGCCGATGACGGCCGCAATCTCGCGGCCTTCGAGCTTGGCGCGGACCACCTTGTGGCGGCCGAGATCCTCGACCTTGCTCACCTGCACGGCCATGCCGTCGCGGCCAAGCCGGACATATTCGGGACGGATGCCGAGTTCGATGGCGCCGCTGCCCGCTTTTGGCGCGCCCGGCAGTTCGATGCGCTGCGAGCCGAGCGTCGCCGTCTTGCCGTCGATGGCCACCGGCATGACGTTCATGCCGGGCGAGCCGATGAAATAACCGACAAAGGTATGGCGTGGCCGTTCGAACAGTTCGGCCGGCGTGCCGATCTGGACGATGCCGCCGTCATACATGACCACGACCTGGTCGGCGAAGGTCAGCGCCTCGGTCTGGTCGTGGGTCACATAGACCATGGTGTAGCCGAAGCGGCGGTGCAGCTGCTTCAGCTGCGAGCGCAGCACCCATTTCATATGCGGGTCGATGACGGTCAGCGGCTCGTCGAACAGGATGGCGTTGACGTCGGAGCGCACCAGCCCGCGGCCGAGCGAGATCTTCTGCTTCTGGTCGGCGGTCAGGCCCCTCGCCTTCTTCTTCGCCCAGGACGCCAGGTCGATCATCTCCAGCGTCTCGCGCACCTTGCGGTCGACATCGGCTTCCGGCACGCCGCGATTGCGCAGCGGGAAGGCCAGATTGTCGTAGACGGTCATGGTGTCGTAGATGACCGGGAACTGGAACACCTGCGCGATATTGCGCTCCTGCGTCGACAAATTGGTCACGTCCTTGCCGTTGAACAGCAACTGACCGTGCGACGGGTGCAGCAATCCCGAAATGATGTTGAGCAGCGTGGTCTTGCCGCAGCCCGATGGCCCGAGCAGCGCATAGGCGCCGCCGTCCTCGAAGGTGTGGTGCACTTCCCTGAGCGCGAAATCGGCATCCTTCCGAGGGTTCGGCAGATAGGAATGCCTGACATGGTTGACGTCTATGCGTGCCATATCTTTCCCCTCAAGCCGCCAGCTTCGGCGCGGCCACGGCACGGCCGTGCTCGTCGAAGACCATGATGTGGCGCGGATCGATGAACACCTCGATCTCGGCGTCGGGTTCGAAGTCGCGGATGCCGTGGCTCAGCATCACCCAGCGTGCATCCGCGAAATCGAGATGGATGAAGCTTTCCGAGCCGGTGATTTCGGTGATCGTCACCTTGGCGCGCACCGGCACAGCGGTGGCATTGGGCCGATCGAGCGACAGGTGATGCGGCTGAAAACCGACCGTGTACATGGCATCGGCAATGCCGGCGAGATCGGCGGGCACCGGCAGTTTGACCCCACCTTCGAGCAGGAAATCCCCACCTTTCTTGGCCAGCACGATGGTGTTGAGCGGCGGGTCGGCGAAAGTCTTGGCCGTCACCAGATCGACCGGTTTGCGGAACACGTCGATGGTCGGTCCGAACTGGGTGATGCGCCCTTCGGAAAGCGTCGCCGTGTTGCCGCCGAGCAGCAGCGCTTCGTGCGGCTCGGTCGTGGCGTAGACGAAGATGGTGCCGGCGGCGGCGAAGATCCTGGGCAATTCGGCGCGCAGTTCCTCGCGCAATTTGTAGTCGAGATTGGCGAGCGGTTCGTCGAGCAGCACCAGGCTGGCGTTCTTGACGATGGCGCGCGCCAGTGCGGTGCGCTGCTGCTGGCCACCGGACAGGCTCAGCGGCGTGCGGTCGAGATAGGGCGTCAGCTTGAGAAGTGCTGCGGCATGGCGCACTTCCTTGTCGATCTTCGCCTGATCGGTTCCCGCCACCCTGAGCGGCGAGGCGATGTTCTCGTAGACGGTCATCGCCGGATAGTTGATGAACTGCTGGTAGACCATGGCGATCTTGCGCTTCTGCACCGGCACGCCGGTGACATTCTGGCCGTCGAACCAGATCGAACCGGAGGTTGGCACGTCGAGGCCGGCCATCAGCCGCATCAGGCTGGTCTTGCCCGAAAGCGTCGGTCCGAGCAGGACATTGAGCGAGCCGTGCTGGAGCGTCAGCGACACATCGCTTATATGCGCGACAGCACCGACCGTCTTGGTGACGTTTCTCAGTTCCAGCATGACGCCTCCTCCCAGGCCTTCCGCATCAGCTCAAACCCCTCTTCATTCGGCAGCCGCGACATGGCGCCGGCTTATGCCGTGCATGAATTCATCGAGAGCCGCCACCTGCTCGCGGCTGAGATGCAGACCGCGCTTGGTACGGCGCCACAATACATCTTCCGATGTGACGGCCCATTCGTTTTGAACGAGATAGCGCACCTCGGCCTCGTAGAGATCGGCGCCGAAGTTGCGGCCGAGATCGACGTTCGATTTGGCCAGCCCCAGCAGCATCCTTGCGCGGGTGCCATAGAGCCGGGTCAGCCGGCGAGCCAGGCGCGCGTCGAGGAACGGATAGGCAGTCTTCAGTTTCGCCACTTCGGCATCGAAACCGGTGGCCGGGAAATCGCCGCCCGGCAACGGCGCGTTTGCCGTCCACGGCTTGCCGCGTTTACCCAGAAAACCCTCGATCTTTTCCAGCATCGATTCCGACAGCCGGCGATAGGTGGTGATCTTGCCGCCGAAGGCGTTGACGATCGGGGCGGCACCCTCGCCGCCATCGGCCTTGAGCACATAGTCGCGCGTCGCTTCCTGCGCCTTGGAGGCTCCGTCATCATAGAGCGGACGGACGGCCGAATAGGTCCAGACGATGTCCGAACGCTTGACGGCTTCAGCGAAATATTCGCTTGCCGCGGCGCAGAGGTAGTCGATCTCGGTGTCGCTGATCCTCACGTCATGCGGATCGCCGGGGTAATCCTGGTCCGTGGTGCCGATCAGGGTGAACTCTTCTTCGTAGGGAATGGCGAAGATGATGCGACCATCCCTGTTCTGGAAGAAATAGGCGCGCGGATCGTCGAACTTCCTGGCGATGACGATGTGGCTGCCCTGCACGAGGCGGACATTGTGCACATCGTTGAGGCCGACGACGCCGGAAAGCACATGATCGACCCAGGGGCCGGCGGCATTGACCAGCAGGCGCGCCTTGATCTCCTCGGTCTCGCCGGTCTGCAGATCCTCGACCTGGACCGTCCACAAGCCGTTTTCGCGGCGCGCGCCGGTCACTTTCGTGCGGGTGCGGACCGTTGCGCCGCGGTCGGCCGCATCACGTGCATTCAGCGCCACCAGCCGCGCATCATTGACCCAGCCATCCGAATATTCGAAGGCCTTCTTGAATAGCGGCTTCAAAGGCTTGCCGGCCGGATCCCTGGCCATGTCCAGCGTCCGGGTCGCCGGCAGCAATTTGCGCCCGCCAATGTGGTCGTAGAGGAAGAGACCGAGCCTGATCAGCCAGGCCGGGCGCAGGCCCTTGGCATAGGGCAGCACGAAGCGCATCGGCCAGATGATGTGCGGCGCGTTCTTCCAAAGAACCTCGCGCTCCATCAGCGCTTCGCGCACCAGGCGGAATTCGTAGAATTCGAGGTAGCGCAGGCCGCCATGGATCAATTTGGTCGAGCCCGAGGAGGTCCCGCTGGCGAGGTCGTTCATCTCGGCGAGAAAGACGGAAAAGCCACGCCCGACGGCGTCGCGGGCGATACCGCAGCCATTGATGCCGCCGCCTATGACGAAAATGTCACGGATCGGAGATGCGTCCACAAATTCCTCCAGCGATTTCGCATTGCACCATTTTTGGGCTTTTACGAAACCGTGTCGGAATTATTTCGAAATGATAACGAATGTCAAACGAAATATCACGGGCGCGTGATATCAGCTGAAAACCGCCTAGGCGAGCGACGTCTCGATCAGCTGAACCTCGGCCTCCTGGCAGATCTTGCGCACCGAGGGGATGTCGCAGCGGTCGGTGATGAAGGTGTTGACCTGCGACAGATGGCCGATGCGCACCGGTGCGGTTCGCTCGAATTTGGTCTGGTCGGAAACCAGGATGACATGCCTTGCATTGGCGATGATCGCCTGCGCCACCTTGACCTCGCGAAAATCGAAGTCGAGCAAGGCGCCGTCATGGTCGATGGCGGATGCGCCGATCACCGCGTAATCGACCTTGAACTGCCTGATGAAATCGACCGCCGCCTCGCCGACCACACCGCCATCGGAACCGCGCACGACACCACCGGCGATCACCACTTCGATCGACGGATATATCCGCATCCTATTGGCAACATTGATGTTATTGGTGATGACCATGAGACCGTTGTGATCGAGCAACGCCTTGCTGACCGACTCGGTCGTGGTGCCGATGTTGATGAACAGCGAGGCGTTGTCGGGGATCAGCCTGGCTGCCGCACGGCCGATCGCCTCCTTCTCGTCGGCGGCAATCTTGCGTCTCGCCTCATACTCCATGTTCTCGATGCCGGAGGGGTACAGCGCGCCGCCATGGATGCGCGAGAGCAGCCGCTGGTCGCACAAATCGTTGAGGTCCTTGCGTATGGTCTGCGGCGTCACATTGAAGTGGTTGGCCAGATCATCGACCAGCACGCGGCCGTGATCCTTGGCCATCTGGATAATCTCGGCATGGCGCGGCGACAGATACATGGGCAACCTCCCGTTTTCGTTTTTCTTGTCTATAGTCGAAAACGAAACCGATGAAAAGGCAGAAGCCGGCTAACGAAATCAGCGACCCAGGCCACGTGCGATTTCAGTAATCACCACAAAAGCCGTTTCGACATCGGCGGCGGTCGCCTCGAACTGTCCGACCTGGAACCGGATTGCGATCAGTCCATCAACCTTCGTCTGCGTCAGGTAGATGCGGCCATCGTCGTTGATCGCATTGACAAGGCGCAGATTGTGCTCGTCCCCGTCGGTTGCGGTCTTGTGCCGGAACGAGAACAACGACAGCATCGGTTCGCTGACGATCTCGAAATCCGGCTCCCTTGCCAGCCGCGCCGCCAGCCCTTCGCTCCACGCGACATGATTGCGGATCATCGTGCGCAGGCGTTCCAGGCCATGGGCGCGCAGCAGGAACCATAATTTCAACGCGCGAAATCGCCTGCCGAGCGGTACCGACCATTCGGAATAGTTGATGATGCCGTCATGACCGTGCGTCTTCAGATAATCCGGCTTGATGGCCAGCGTCCTGACATGGCTTTCAGGGTCGCGCAGGAACTGGATCGAGCAGTCGAACTGAGCACCCAGCCATTTGTGCGGATTGAAAACGATCGAATCGGCGCCTTCGACGCCTGTCCAGAAATGCCGATATTCCGGACAGATCATCGCCGATCCCGCCCAGGCGGCATCGACATGGAGATAAAGCCCATGCCGCCGTGCCACCTCGGCAACCGCAGCAATGTCGTCGGTGCCGCCAGTGCTGGTGCCGCCGACGCAAGCGATGATGCCCGCCGGCAGCATGCCGGCTTCCCGGTCGGCGACGATTGCCGCCTCGAGCACGGCCGTGTCCATGGCGCGAAAGCGGCCGCTGACGGGAATGCGCACGAGATTGTCCTCGCCGATGCCGGACACCCAGATCGCCCGGTCGATCGAAGTGTGCACCTGGTCGGAGGAGTAGATGCGCAGCCGCGCCTGCCCTGCCAGGCCCTGTTTGTTGCCTTGCCAGTCGAGTGCCCGTTCGCGCATGGTCAGCACCGCGGCCAACGTCGCCGATGAGGCTGAATCCTGGATTACGCCCGAGAAGCCTTCCGGCAGACCGAGCGCCTGGCGCATCCAGTCGACGGTGCGCGTTTCGAGTTCGGTCGCCGCCGGCGACGTCTGCCACAGCATGCATTGCGCGGCCATCGCCGAAACCAGATATTCCGCCACCACCGAAACCGGCGCCGCATTGGCCGGGAAATAGGCGAAGAAGCGAGGATGCTGCCAATGCGTCATTCCCGGCAGGATCTTCTCTTCGAAGTCGGCGAAGATCCGGTCCATCGGTTCGGCGTCTTCGGGCGGCGAAACCTCGATGTTTCTAGAAATGGCGCCGGGTTCTACCAGTGGCCGCACGGGGCGGTCGCGCAGATTGTTGCGATAGTCAGCGCCCCAGTCGGCGGCCCGCCGCGACCATTGCCGGAAATCATCATTGTTCATCCTGTCCTCCCGACATGATCCATCGCTACCATCCGTCGCGGTTGGTCTCTTATTAATTAACGCGTGAAATATATGCAACCAGCAAGAGATGCCGCACGCCTCAGCCAGGGAAATCCGGCAGGCTGGCAAAAGCCGTCTTCAGCGCATTCGACCAGCCATCGGAGATCGTGCGGTAATACTGGTCGTCCTGGCCGATCCGCTTCTTCAATCCGACCTTGAAAGCGTCCTTCTCCAGGAAGAGCAGGTCGAGCGGCAAGCCGACAGACAGGTTCGACTTCAACGTCGAATCGAACGACACCAAAAGCAGCTTCACCGTCTCGGCGAGGCTCATCGTCTTTTCGTAGGCGCGGATGATGATCGGCTTGCCGTATTTGGTCTCGCCTATCTGGAAGAACGGCGTGTCATCGGTCGATTCGATGAAATTGCCTTCGGGATAGATCATGAACAGGCGCGGCTCGCTGCCCTTGATCTGACCGCCGAGGATGAAGGACGCATTGAAATAGGAATCCGCCTTCTCGCCAGCGGGTGACGAATTGGCGATGACCTCCTTGACCGTGTCGCCAACAATGCGGACCGTTTGGTACATCGACGGCGTTTCGAGCAGTGTGGAATGTCTTTCGGAGATTGCCTTGGTGCGCTCGTCAAGCAGGCTGACCACGGCCTGCGTCGTCGCCAGATTGCCCGCCGACATCAAAACGATGACGCGTTCGCCCGGCTCTTCCCAGACATGCATCTTGCGAAAGGTGGAGATGGAATCCATGCCTGCATTGGTGCGCGTGTCGGACATGAACACGAGCCCGCGGTCGATCTTCAGGCCAACGCAATAGGTCATGGAATCTCTTCTAGAGCAATTCCAGGAAAAGTGTGAAGCGGTTTTCCGTCCGGAATTGCGTTAAAACAAGGGGATAGAGCGGTTCGGCGTTTCCTTGAAACGATGAATCGCTCGGCAGCAATCTTGCGGAGGATTACTGCTCCACCGTGACGGTGACCGCAAGCTGTTCTTCCGCCTGTCCCAGCCGAATTCCCGACACCGGCGTGGCGTCGCGGTAATCGCGGCCCGTCGCCACCTTTACATAGCGCTCGTCGGGCGAGATGCCATTGGCGGCATCGAAGGCAACCCAGCCGAGACCCGAAACATGCGCTTCGGCCCAGGCATGGCTGGCCGCCTGCTCGACCGTCGCATCCAGCATCAGATAGCCGCTGACATAGCGGGCCGGAAAGCCCATGGCACGGGCGGCGGCGGCAAAGATATGGGTATGATCCTGGCAGACCCCGGTCTTGAGCGCCAAGGCTTCCTCCGCCGGCGTCGTCGCATTGGTCGTGCCGGGCGTGTAGGCGACGCGCTCTCCGATGACAGCCATCAGCCGGTGCAGCCGTTCGATGTCGCTGCCCTTACCAACCGATGCGGCGAGTTCGCGGATACCGCTGCCGATCACCGTCAATGGTGTCTCATGGCTGTACAGCCAGAGCGGCGTGAAGCCCTGGTGTGGCCCCGAGACGCCCGCGGTGTCGCGCGTCACCACTTCGCCCGACGCCTCCACCGTGATGAAGTCGCGCTCGCCCTCGACGCTCAACAGCCTTGTGTCGTTGCCGAAATGGTCGACAAAGCGGACCTCTTCGCGCGCGCCTTCGATCGCCAGAGCCCAGGACAGAACGGTCTGCGTCGACCCGCTGACCGGAAGCAGCCGCAGCCGCTGCAACAGATAGTGCACCGGCGTATCGTAACGGTACTCAGTTCGGTGGGTAATCTTCAGCCGCATGCTTCTATTCCGTTTGTGAGCGCGATCTCCGGACAAACGGTTTCCGTTTGTCTAAGAAAACCGGCTCCACCTTTCGGGACCATGCTCAATTGAACCGATAATCTTGTGCGATTTCGTCGCCCAGCTTGGTGTTGTCGCGAATGAAATTGGCCAGGAATTCATGCAGCCCGGTATCGAAGATATCCTTGATCGACCCGGCTCTCAGCATTGTCTGCGTCTTCTCGGCCGTTGCGTGGCAGGCATGGCGCTCGCCGTAATCGTCGCCGAGGAATTTCAGATGCTCCGACAGGAAGCGATAGCAGAACATCAGCGAACGCGGCATGCGGACATTGAGGATCAGATAGTCGGCAATGTTGGTCGGCTTGTAATCAGCATCGTAGACCCAGCGATAGGAGCGATGCGCCGAGACCGAACGCAGGATCGATTCCCACTGATAATTGTCGAGCGTCGAGCCAACCCAGGAGATCGACGGCAGCAGCACATAATATTTCACGTCGAGGATGCGCGCCGTGTTGTCGGCGCGCTCGACGTAAGTGCCGAGTTGCGAGAAGTCGAAGATCTCGTTGCGCAGCATGGTGCCGTAGAACGAGCCGCGGATCAGCGCCGTCTCGCGCTTGATGGCGTCGAGCACGCTTGGCAGGTCGCGCTCGTCGATCGGCTTGGCCAGCATCCGCTTCAGCGCCATCCAGGCTTCGTTGATGCTTTCCCAGGTCTCGCGCGTCAGCGCGGTGCGCACCATGCGGGCATTGTTGCGGGCTGTCTCGATGGACGACATCGTGCTCGATGGGTTCGACGTGTCGCGCAACAGGAAGTCGGCGACATTGGCGGCGGTATAGTCGGAATATTTCTGGCTGAAGGTGACGTCGGAACCAGCGCTGAGCAGCACCGAATTCCACTCTTCCGAGGCGCTTTGGGTGCGGGTCAGCGCCATGCGCAGGCCGGCATCGACCAAGCGCGCCATGTTTTCCGCCCGCTCGATATAGCGGTTCATCCAATAGAGCCCGTTTGCGGTGCGGCCTAAAAGCATGAAGTGGCCCTTCGGGCTAGTGAGTAGCGAATAGTGAGTAGTGAATATTAAGCAATTGAATCTCAATGAAATATGGCATTTCCTGTCCCTCTATTTCCGCTACTGACTACTGACTATTCCTTACTCACTCGTCTCAATCATCCAACACCCAAGTATCTTTCGTCCCGCCGCCCTGCGACGAGTTCACAACCAGCGAACCTTCCTTCAACGCGACGCGTGTGAGGCCCCCAGGCACGATCTGGATGCGGTCGGAGACCAGCACATAGGGCCTGAGATCGACGTGGCGCGGCGCCAGCCCTTTTTCCGTCAGGATCGGGCATGTCGACAGCGCCAGCGTCGGCTGGGCAATATAATTCGATGGCTTGGCCGCCAACTTCTTGGCGAAGGTCTCGCATTCCTTCTTGGTTGCCGCAGGCCCGACCAGCATGCCGTAGCCGCCGGAACCGTGCACTTCCTTGATCACCAGCTCGTCGATGTGTTCGAGCACGTATTTCAGGCTGTCGGGCTCCGAGCAGCGCCAGGTCGGAATGTTGCCCAGGATTGCCTTGCGACCGGTGTAGAACTCGATGATCTCGGGCATGTAGGAATAGATCGCCTTGTCGTCGGCTATGCCGGTGCCCGGCGCATTGGCGATGGTGATGTTGCCGGCGCGATAGACATCCATGATGCCGGGTATGCCAAGTGCGGAATCCGGACGGAACGTCAACGGGTCCAGGAAAGAATCATCGACGCGGCGGTAGAGCACATCGATCTGCTTGTAGCCTTCCGTCGTGCGCATCGCGACATGGCCGTCGACCACGCGCAGGTCCTGGCCTTCGACCAACTGCACGCCCATCTGGTCGGCAAGGAAGGCGTGTTCGAAATAGGCGGAGTTAAAGCTGCCGGGCGTCAGCACCGCAATGGTCGGCGCACCTTTGGTGCTTTGCGGCCGCACCGCCGCCAGCGACTGACGCAGAAGCTGCGGGTAGTTTTCCACCGGCCGCACCTTGATCTTCTGGAACAGTTCGGGGAACAGCTGCATCATCGTCTCGCGGTTCTCCAGCATGTAGGAGACGCCGGACGGCGTGCGCGCATTGTCCTCCAGCACGTAGAACTCGTCCTCCGAGATGCGGACGATGTCGACGCCGATGATGTGGGTATAGACGCCGGCCGGCGGCCTGACCCCGATCATCTCCGGCAGGAATGCCTCATTCCTGGCGATCAATTCCCTGGGGACGCGCCCTGCCCGCAGGATTTCCTGGCGATGATAGATGTCGTCGAGGAAGGCGTTCAGCGCCTGCACGCGCTGCTCGATGCCCTGCGTGAGGCGCCGCCATTCATTGCCTGAAATGATGCGGGGAACGATGTCGAACGGGATCAGCCGCTCGGAGGCTTCTTGCTCACCATAGACGGCGAAGGTGATGCCGGTCTTGCGGAAGACGCGCTCAGCGTCCTGCATCTTCTCGGTCAGCCTGGCTGGATCCTGCTCCTTCAGCCAGCGATCATACGCCGAATACGGTCTTCTCAATCCGGAGACTTCCGGAAGCATTTCATCGAACGCTGCCAATCGCATACTCCCCTGTGACGCCATTTCACTGGCGTCGCCGGAGAAAATCAAGCGCAATCGGTGATTTGGGAGGTACGGGCGATCAGTATGTTGCGCCTGCCTAAAATTGAGGCAGCTGAAATATGACCTTGATCAGCCTTTGCCTCGTGCCCGGGCAAATGCGTTTACCAGCTAGAAAGCACGGAACGTGACGACGGTGAACGTGTCCTTGATGCCGGGGAGAATCTGCACCTTTTCGTTGACGAAATGGCCGACGTCTTCCTCGTCGTCGACATAGAATTTGGCGAGCAGATCGTAGTTGCCGGCGGTGGAGTAGATTTCCGAGGCGATCTCGGCATCGGCAAGCGCGCTGGCAACCTCATAGGATTTGCCGAGCTCGCATTTGATCTGCACGAAAAACGCCTTCATGGCTTCGTCCCGCTAAACGTCCAAGTCCAGCGGCCCTTCTGGCAGACTGGAGGCGGGCTTTCAAGCGCTGGAATCCGTACTCTGCCGGCCCAGGCCTGGGCTGCGACCTGCCGCAGCTCTCCGCCAGCATGCAACCTGCCGCCGAGCGCCAGCGATTATTCGCGATCGCTGAAACCGCGATGCGCTGCCAAGCGTATGTTATGATGCGTCTTCGGACAGCACCATTTCAAGGGAAGATGTTTCGCGGGACAACGGAGACAGGCCATGCGCCGCGCCTTTTTCGCATTCGCAGTCGTTCCATTCCTCTGGGTGTCGTCGGCATTGGCCGGCGATGCCGAGATCAAGGCAGGCCAGTCCGTCATCGACGGTCAGCTAAAGGCCCTCATCGCCAATGACGGCGCCACCGCCTACAGCTTCGCCGCCCCGAATGTGAAGCGGATCTTCCCGACCGTCGATGCCTTCATGAACATGGTGACCAACGGCTATCCGCCGGTGCGCAAGCCGCAGACTTATTCCTTCGGCAAGGTCGAGGAGACCGGTCCGGGTTCGATCGTCCAGCAGGTGCTGATCGTCGGCCCCGATGGCAAGGATTACGAGGCGGTCTATACGCTGCAGCAGCAGCCCGACGGCACGTTCCAGATCACCGGCTGCAGCCTGCGCGCCTCGAATTCGCTCAGCACTTGAGGCCTTACAGCAACGGGATATCGCCCCTCGCCCAGCCTTCGGTGATTTCGGCGCCGCGCGCCTCGAAGGTGCCAGCCTCGATCGCAGCGCGGATGTCCTGCATCAGTTTCTGGTAGTAGGACAGGTTGTTCCACGTCAAAAGCATGGCGCCGAGCGCTTCCTGCGAGCGCACCAGATGATGCAGATAAGCGCGTGAGTAGTCCCGGGCGGCCGGGCAGTCGCTTTCCTCGTCCAGTGGGCGCGGATCGTCAGCATGGCGGGCGTTGCGCAGATTGACCTTGCCGCGCCTTGTATAGGCGAGGCCGTGGCGGCCGGCCCGTGTCGGCATCACGCAGTCGAACATGTCGATGCCGCGCGCCACGGATTTCAGGATATCGTCAGGCGTGCCGACGCCCATCAGATAGCGCGGTTTGTCCGCCGGCAGCTCCGGACAGGTGATGTCGAGCATCTCGAGCATCACCGCTTGCGGTTCGCCGACGGCCAGGCCGCCGACCGCATAGCCCTTCAACTCCATCGCGCTCAGCGCCTGCGCCGATCGCACCCGCAGCGCTGCGTTGTCGCCGCCTTGCACGATGCCGAACATCGCCTTGCCCGGCTGGTCGCCGAACGCCGTCTTGCAGCGCTCGGCCCAGCGCAGCGACAGCTCCATGGCGCGCTCGATCTCCTTCATTTCGGCCGGCAGCGCCGTGCATTCGTCGAGCTGCATCTGGATATCGGAATCGAGCAGTCCCTGGATCTCGATGGACCGCTCCGGCGACATCTCGTAGGCGGCGCCATCGATATGCGAGCGGAAGGTGACGCCCTTTTCCGTCAGCTTTCTCAGCTTCGACAGCGACATGACCTGGAAGCCGCCACTGTCGGTCAGGATCGGATGCGGCCAGCGGGCGAATTCATGCAAGCCGCCGAGCCGCGCCACACGCTCGGCGCCTGGCCGCAGCATCAGATGGTAGGTGTTGCCAAGGATGATGTCGGCGCCGACGCCGCGCACCTGGTCCATATACATCGTCTTGACGGTACCGCCGGTGCCGACCGGCATGAAGGCCGGCGTGCGGATTTCGCCGCGCGGCATGTCGATCACGCCGCGCCGCGCCTTGCCGTCGATTGCCAGAACCTTGAAGCTGAACTGCTTAGCCATTGAATTCCTTGTCGTGGACCGGGGCGTCCGGCGCCTGCTTGTCGAGCGACTGGCGGTAGTGGATGCAGCCGCGCATGAATTTTGGCCAGGGCGGCACGGCGATCGATGGTTCGGTTTTTTCCGGCAGCAGGTCCCACAGATCGGGGTGATGCCAGCACAATTCATGGCCGGTGGAATCGCGGTGCTGGCGAATGCCGGCGCGCAGTTTTTTCACTTCCGCGATCAGCGCATCGCGGTCAAAGGCTTGCAGATCATCGTCCATCGCTCGTCTCCGCTCGGAAAAGCAGGCTTGCGTCGCCATAGGAATAGAATCTGTAACGGTTCTCGATCGCATGGGCATAGGCCGCACGCATCGTGTCGAGGCCACTGAAGGCCGAAACCAGCATGAACAGCGTCGAGCGCGGCAGATGGAAATTGGTCATCAGCATGTCGGCGGTGCGAAAACGGTAGCCGGGCGTGATGAAGATATCGGTCGGGCCGGACCACGCAGCCAGAGTACCGTCCTCACGCGCCGCACTCTCCAGCAGACGCAGCGAGGTCGTGCCGACAGCAACGATGCGCCCGCCCCTTGCTCTTGCGGCATTCAGGGCGTCCGCAGTGGCTTCGCTGACCGACCCGGTCTCGGCATGCATCTTGTGGTCGGCGGTGTCGTCCGCCTTCACCGGCAGGAACGTACCGGCGCCGACATGCAAGGTGACGAAGCGGCGTTCGACGCCTTTGGCGTCAAGCGCTGCAAAAAGCTCCGGCGTGAAATGCAGGCCCGCTGTCGGAGCCGCGACGGCGCCCTCCTCGCTTGCATAGATGGTCTGGTAATCGGCCCGGTCGCGTTCGTCGTCGTCGCGTTTCGAGGCGATATAGGGTGGCAGCGGAATATGGCCTACCGCGTGCAGCGCCTCGTCGAGGAACGGCCCCGACAGATCGAAGCCAAGCAGCGCCTCGCCGCCCTCGCCTTTCTCGATCACCGTGGCGTCGAGCTGACCGAGGAAACAGGAATTGCCGTCATGGCCGAAATGGATGCGGTCGCCGGCGGCAATGCGCTTGCCCGGCCGCATGAAGGCCAGCCAGCGGTCCGGCGCCATGCGCATATGCAGCGTGGCTTCGACCTGCGCCGTCGCCTCGCCCCGCCGCCTTATGCCTTTGAGTTGCGCCGGAATGACCTTGGTGTCGTTGAACACCAGCACGTCGCCGGCACTGAGCAAGGACGGCAGGTCGCCAACCGTCCGGTCCTCGAGCCCTTCGCCGGGCTTGACCAGAAGCATCTTGGCGCTGTCACGCGGCTGCGCCGGGCGGAGCGCGATGCGCTCCTCCGGCAAGTCGAAGTCAAAGAGATCGACGCGCATCAGTAGAGCCGGACGAGCAGCGCTCCGGCCAAGAGCAGCACCGCGCCGGCAACGCGTCCCAGCGAGATTTCACGCACCGCGACGCCGAGGAAGCCGACGCGGTCGATGAGCATGCCGGCCAGCAACTGGCCGGCGACCAGAAACGCCATCAGCGCGGCAGCACCTATGCGTGGCGTCAGGATCGTCGACAGCGTGACATAGAAACCGCCGAGCATGCCGCCGGCCACGAACAGCCAGGGCGCCGGCGCTTTCCAGTCGAGCGAGATGCCTTGCAGCTTCACCACCGTAACGGAGATGATGCCGAGCACGATCGCGCCCGACAGGAACGAAAACGCAGCCGCCGCGACCGGGAGACCCAGGCCGCGCGCCAGCTGCGAATTGATCGGCGCCTGAATGGCAATGAAGGCGCCGGACAGGATGCCGAGAAGCGACCAGACGACGCCCATCATTGTCGTTTGCCCTTACTTGACGTCGGCCGCGACCTTCAGCGACACGATCTTGTCGGGATCCTGCACCGGCTCGCCGCGCTTGATCTTGTCGACATTGTCCATGCCTTCGATGACCTGGCCCCAGACCGTGTACTGGCGGTTGAGGAAGGCGGCATCGTCGAAGCAGATGAAGAACTGCGAATTGGCCGAGTTCGGGTTCTGCGAACGGGCCATCGAGCAGGTGCCGCGGCCATGGTTGGCGTTGGAAAATTCGGCCTTCAGGTCCGGCTTCTCAGAGCCGCCCATGCCCGCGCGGGACGGCGCGAAGGAAGGCTTGCTCGAATTGCCGAACTTGACGTCGCCGGTCTGGGCCATGAAGCCTTCGATGACGCGGTGGAAGACCACGCCGTCATAGGCGCCTTCCCTAGCCAGTTCCTTGATGCGGGAGACGTGGCCCGGCGCCAGGTCGGGGAAAAGTTCGATGACGACCGTGCCCTTGGTCGTTTCCATGATGAGCGCGTTCTCGCGGTCCTTGATTTCGGCCATGTCAGATATCCTTTTGAGAAAACAGAGTTATTTGGCAATTTTACTTGTCTGCGGCGATGCGCACCTTGATCATCCGGTCGGGGTCGGAGACCGTGCCGTTATCCGCCTGGTCGCCCTTCTTGATGTGATCCACCAGTTCCATGCCGCTGACGACATTGCCGACGATGGTGTACTGGCCGTCGAGCGGCGGTGCCGGAGCGAACATGATGAAGAACTGCGAATTGGCCGAATTGGGGTCCTGCGAGCGGGCCATGCCGACCACGCCGCGCTTGTAATGTTCGGTCTGCGAGAATTCGGCCGGCAGGTCGGGCAGGTCGGAACCGCCAGTGCCGACGGCCTCGGCGCTGAAACCTTTTTTCATATTGCCGAACTTGACGTCGCCGGTCTGCGCCATGAAGCCGTCTATGACGCGGTGGAAGGCGACGTTGTCATAGGCGCCTTGGCGCACTAGCTTCTTGATCTGCTCGACATGCTTTGGCGCCAGATCGGGCCGAAGCGCAATGGTGACGTCTCCGTCCTTCAGCGTGATGATCATGGTGTTTTCCGGGTCGGCGGCGAAGGCCGAGACCGATGCGGTCACAAGGCCGGCAAGCACAACGAGGAACGAGGCGAGCTTTTTCAGCTGCATATCTATCTCCGGAATCTTATTTCGCGAATTTGGCGGTGAGCGCACCGGCAACCGCCGCCGGCACGAAGGGGCGGATGTTGCCTCCCATAGAGGCAATCTGGCGGACAAGTGTGGCGGTAATGGTGCGCACGGACGGGCTGGCGGGCAGAAAAACCGTCTGCAACTCAGGTGCCATAGTCTCGTTCATGCCGGCCATCTGCATCTCATAGTCGAGGTCGGTGCCGTCGCGCAGGCCGCGGATCATGATCGAGGCGCCGTGCTTCCTGGCGGCGTCGATGACCAGCCCGTCGAAGGCGACGACCTTGATACGGGCACCATCGCTGCCGAATTCCGTCTTCGTCGCCGTCTCGATCAGCTTCACCCGCTCCTCGAAGGAAAACAGCGGCTGCTTGCCCGGATGGAGGCCGATCGCCGCGTAGACGATGTCGGCCACGGCCAGCGATGCCTTCAGCACATCGAGATGGCCGTTGGTCAGCGGGTCGAAGGAGCCGGCATAGAGGGCGATGCGTTCGGTCATGGCAGGTGCTTCTAATGCATGATCCCAAAAAGTGGAAACCGGTTTTTGCGGACAAACGGTTTTTCGTTTGTCCTAGAGATCATGCTCAAATGAAAGCTAGAGCCTGTTCCATCTTCCGTCCATCAAGATGGAACAGGCTCTAGCGAGCCTCTCTCGCAAAGGCAAATCCGATCGGCGCGCCGGCCGTGAACCTTTTCCGGCACATGAACGACAGATGAACACGCTGATCACGAAGCCTTCACGCAGCGTTCACTAGGTTGCACCTTAATTAGATGAAACCAAAATCCCATCTATCCGTTGTTAGGCGCAGGAGAACACGCACATGCTGATCTACATGCTCGCCACCGCAATGACCGTCGCCATGCTGATCGCCACCGTATTTGGGCTGCATCAGGAGGCACAACGCATCCGCGTCAAGGCAAACACCAAGCGCTTCGAAGGCTTCGGCCCGCGTAAGCCATATCGCCACTACTGATAAAGCCTGAACTTGCTGCCGCGCCGGCCAGCTGGCCGGCGTTGCCATGTCAAAACCTGGGTGCCGGACTTAGTCCGCACCCTCCGGACCGGCGTCAGACGCCGCAGCGGCATCGGCACCGCCCTCGACGGTCTCTTCGCTTTCTTCGTCCGCTTGCGGTTCAGAGATTCGCTCGACCGAAACCACCTTTTCGCCTTCAGCCGTGTTGAAGATGGTCACGCCCTTGGTGGCGCGGCTGGCGAAACGAATACCGTTGACCGGCACCCGGATGACGGTGCCGCCGTCCGACACCAGCATGATCTGGTCGTCATTGCCGACCGGGAAGGTCGCCACCAGCCTGCCAATCTCGGCCGCCTTCGACACGTCGGTGGCGCGGATGCCCTTGCCGCCGCGTCCGGTCAGCCGGAAATCATAGGACGACGAACGCTTGCCGTAGCCGAATTCGGTCACCGTCAGCACGTACTGTTCGTGCGCCTTGAGTTCTTCGTATCGGCTGTCGGAAAGCTCTGTCTCCTCGCCGATCTCCTCATTGGTCAGCGCGATCTCTTCCTCTTCTCCGGCCGTTTCCGTGGCAAGCCGCCGCTCCGCCGCCGCGCGCTTCAGGTAAGCGGCGCGTTCCGCCGGCGAAGCATCGACATGCTCGATCACCGACATCGAGATGATGCGGTCGGTCTCGGCCATGGTTATGCCTCGCACACCGACCGAATTGCGGCTCTGGAAGACGCGCACGTCGCCGACGGAGAAGCGTATGCACTGGCCGGAACTGGCGGTCAGCAGCACGTCGTCGTTGTCGGTGCAGGTTTCGACGCCGAGGATCTCGTCGCCTTCTTCCTCCAGCTTCATGGCGATCTTGCCGTTGCGGTTGACCTGGACGAAGTCGGATAGATCGTTGCGGCGCACGGTGCCACGCGTGGTGGCGAACATGACGTAGAGTTCGCCCCAGCTGGCCTCGTCCTCGGGCAGCGGCATGATGGTGGTGATGCGCTCGCCCTGCTCCAGCGGCAGCATGTTGATCAGCGCCTTGCCGCGTGACTGCGGATTGCCGATCGGCAGCCGCCAGACCTTTTCCTTGTAGACGATGCCGCGCGAGGAGAAGAACAGCACCGGCGTATGGGTGTTGGCGACGAACAGCCGGGTGACGAAATCCTCTTCCTTGGTCGACATGCCGGAGCGGCCTTTGCCGCCGCGGCGCTGCGCCCGGTAGAGCGACAGCGGCACGCGCTTGATGTAGCCGGAATGGCTCACCGTCACGACCATGTCTTCGCGCTGGATCAGATCCTCGTCTTCCATGTCCGAACCGCCGTCGGTAAGCTCGGTGCGGCGCGGCGTGCCGAACTCGTCGCGCACGGCGGCAAGCTCGTCCTTGACGATCTGCTGGACGCGCGCGCGGGAAGACAAAATGTCCAGATAATCGATGATTTCGGCGCCGATCGTGTTCAACTCGTCGGCGATCTCGTCGCGGCCGAGCGCGGTCAGGCGCTGCAGGCGCAGCTCGAGGATGGCGCGCGCCTGCTCCTCGGACAGATTGTAGGTACCGTCCTCGTTGATCCGGTGGCGTGGGTCATCGATCAGGAGGATCAGAGATTCCACGTCGCCAGAGGGCCAGCGCCGCTCCATCAACTGCTCACGCGCCGTCTGCGGATCCGGCGCGGTGCGGATCAGCTTGATGACTTCGTCGATGTTGGCGACTGCGATAGCGAGACCGACCAGCACATGGGCGCGATCGCGCGCCTTGCGCAGCAGGAACTTCGTCCGCCTTGTGATCACCTCCTCGCGGAAGGCGACGAAAGCCTTCAGCATATCGGTCAGGTTCATCACTTCCGGCTTGCCGCCATTCAGCGCCACCATATTGGCGCCGAAAGAGGTCTGCAGCGGCGTGAAGCGGTAGAGCTGATTGAGGATGACGTCGGCAACGGCGTCGCGCTTCAGCTCGATGACGACCCGGTAGCCCTGGCGGTCGCTCTCGTCGCGGATATCGGAAATGCCCTCGATGCGCTTGTCGCGCACCAGCTCAGCCATCTTCTCGATCATCGACGACTTGTTCACCTGGTAGGGAACTTCGGTGATGATGATGGACTCGCGGTCGTTGCCGCGCTGTTCGATGTTGACGCGCCCGCGCATGACGATGGAGCCGCGGCCGGTCGAATAGGCGCTGTAGATGCCCGAACGGCCAAGCACGATGCCACCGGTCGGAAAATCAGGGCCAGGAATGATCTCCATCAGCGCCGGCAGGTCGATCGCCGGATTGTCGATGATGGCGATGGCGCCATTGCAGACTTCACCGAGATTGTGCGGCGGGATGTTGGTCGCCATGCCGACGGCGATGCCGCCCGAGCCATTGACCAGAAGGTTGGGAAAACGTGCCGGCAGAACCTTGGGTTCGCTGCCGGAAGCATCATACGTGTCCTGGAAATCGACGGTATCCTTGTCGATATCCTCCAGGAGCTCGTGCGCGACCTTGGTCAGCCGCGCTTCCGTGTAGCGCATCGCCGCAGGCGGATCGCCGTCGATGGAGCCGAAATTGCCCTGCCCGTCGATCAACGGAACGCGCAACGACCAGTCCTGCGCCATGCGCACCAAGGCGTCATAGATGGAAGCATCGCCATGCGGATGGTATTTACCCATCACGTCGGCGACAGGACGCGCCGACTTCACATATTTGCGGTTCCAATGGTAGCCGCTCTCATGGGCGGCGAAGAGAATGCGGCGATGCACCGGCTTCAGGCCGTCGCGCACGTCCGGCAGCGCACGGCTGACGATCACGCTCATGGCGTAATCGAGATAGGAGCGCTGCATCTCCTCGACGATGGATATCGGCTCGATGCCGGTGGGGCCGCCGTCGGCGCCGCGCGGTGTCTTCTGGTCGGTCAAATCGGATCACAATCTAATCAGGAATCACTTGGTGCTTATATAGGAAGCAAGCCCGAAACTCCAACCTTCACGGCACTTTTCCAGTGTCATTTTTGATGGTAATTTCAAATGGATACCGATGATTGCGACGATATGGCCAAGGCGGTTTTCACCGCCCTGACGCAAAAGCCTGCGTGTCTGCCTTGCGGTGCACCGGGCCGATTCACCAAGCAGAAACGACCTATGCGCCAGGGCGGCTGCGATACTGGCTTGGCGTCTGCCCCATGATCCGCCGAAAACGACGATTGAAGGTCGACAGATCGTTGAAGCCGACCTCGAAGGCTATCGCAGAGACCGCATTGTCAGACATGCGCAGCCGCACCGCAGCCCTGTGCAATCGCGTCTTGAGCAGGAATTGGTAGGGCGTCATGCCCGCGACCTGTCGGAAGATGCGCAGGAAATGATACGGACTGGTCGCCGTCTCATCGGCAAGTGCTGAAAGCGAGATCGGCCCGTCTGCATCGAGTTCGATGCGCCGCACAGCTTCGGCAACCCGTTTTTGATCGCGGCGGCTCGGCGCGCGCCTGACATGCGTAGCGCCGGAGGCTGTAGCTACGGCAGCACCGGCCATGCGCAGGGAAAGTTCCTCGAAAGCGTCGATGTCGGCCATCTCGCGAGCGGTTTCCGCCTCGGCCAGGAGTGGCGCCAGGACCGGCAAAGGCAGCAGGCGCGCCGCCTCGAAGGCCAGCTTCCTGGCGCCCGGCACGCCAGCCGCGATCCGTTCCATGTAGGACGGCCGGAAATGGAACGAGAGGCAACGGTCGCCGCTGCCATGCTCGTGCCCGCATTCGTAACATGTGCCGGGATTGCCGAGCAGGAGCGCGCCAGGCGCCAGCATCGCCGTGCCTTGCTGGGCACGGTAGCGAAACGTGCCGCTAGTGACCGCGGCGACACAGAAATCCTGATGCGCTTCCTCGAACGGCCGGTCGCCGGCGCTAGCCGTGCAGATCACATCCGCCACATGCCAGCCGGGTCCGGATGCGAGCGTATGCGTGGTCGCTGTCATGACCGGAATATAGCAATTTTTCCCAAGCCCAGAACCTCGTAACCGCCTATTCCCTCCCAGTCTCCTGACAAGAAGAGGCCACAACCATGTTCGATCAATCTTCGTTTGCCGATGCCCTGCATAGCCCTGGACCGATCGAAGGCCTTGCCGAAAAACTGAGCCTTTACGGCCGCTTCGTCGGCGCCTGGACTTTCGACGCCTCGCGCCACCTCGAGGACGGCACGGTGCTGACAGGGCGTGGCGAGGTGCATTTCGGCTGGGTACTGGAAGGCCGGGCGATCCAGGACGTCTGGATCCTGCCCGCGCGGGACACTGGTTCCCAGCCCTCGCTCGGCAAATGGACTTTTTATGGCACGACGCTGCGCGTCTATGATCCCGGCGCGGATGCCTGGCACATCTTCTGGAGCGACCCGCCCAACCAGTATTTCAGCCGCCAGCTCGGCCGCGCCGAGGGTGACACGATCGTGCAAGTGGGCGCCGACGGCACCGGCAGCTCAGTACGCTGGGGCTTTTCACGCATCACCGAAAACTCTTTCCGATGGCTGGGCGAGCGCTCGCACGACAATGGCGCGACATGGCGGCTGGAGGTCGAGTTCCTGGCGCGCCGAGCGGTTTGATCGCCGAAGAATGCAGCAGCCCGGAATAAAGGCGTCGCGACCCTTTGCGCCCTCCGCTGTCCCGCCGGCATCAACCACTTTCTCACGAACAGTTCCCACCGAACGGGCTTTGCTCTACCAATTATCCTGGTACGGGCACGGCCCGGCGGGAGGGTCAGAGATGCCGAGTTTCGACAGCCTGTTCAACGCCTTCGTCACCATTCTCGTGACCATCGATCCGCCCGGCCTGGCGCCGCTGTTCCTCGCCGTGACGCGCGGCATGAATCGCGAGGAGCGTCAGCAGGTTTCCGTCCGCGCGTCGATCATCGGTTTCCTGGTGATGGCGCTGTTTGCGGTTGCAGGCGCCTCGATCCTGTCGGTGTTCGGCATCACGCTGCCGGCTTTCCGCGTCGCCGGCGGCTTCCTGCTGTTCTTCATCGCCTTCGAAATGGTGTTCGAGCGCCGGCAGGACCGCAAGGAGAAGATCGGCGACGTCGCCATCACCAAGGACATGATCCACAACATCGCCGCCTTCCCGCTGGCAATCCCGCTGATCGCGGGTCCCGGCGCCATTTCGGCAACTGTGCTGCTCTCAGGTTCCTTTCAAGGCTTTGCGGCGCAGGCGGCGCTGGTCGGCATCATCTTCGTCTGCCTTGCCATCACCTATCTGGTGTTCGTGCTGTCGGAACGCATAGACCGCATCCTCGGCCAGACCGGCCGCTCGATCCTGACCCGCCTGCTCGGCGTCATCCTGGCAGCACTGGCCGTGCAATTCGTCGCCGACGGCATCAAGGCGCTGATAGCGGGCTGACAGGCTGACGCGGCGAGAATCTCGAAGCCGGCTCTATCTCGCCGTCGTGTCGACGACCTCGAAATCGTGGGTAATCGTGGCGGTCTTGGCAAGCATCGCGGAGGCCGAGCAATATTTTTCGATCGAAAGGTCGATCGCGCGTTTCACCTTGTCGCTGGAGAGTTGCCTGCCCTTGACGACGAAATGCATATGAATGCGGGTGAACACTCTGGGTTCGGTTTCCGCCCGGTCGGCCTCGAGCTCGACGACGCAGTCCTCGACCGCCTCGCGCCCCTTTTCGAGGATGTGCACGACATCATAGGCCGAACAGCCGCCGGTGCCGATCAGCACCAGCTCCATCGGGCTCGGTCCCGGCGTCCTGCCTTCCGGTCCGGGCACGGTTCCCAGCACCAGTTTGTGGCCGCTACCGGACTCGCCGACGAAGGTGCGTTCCTCGACCCATTTTACGCGTGCTTTCATCGAACTCGTCCTTCGCCATATTTCGTTGATCGCCATGTCGGCGTTCAGTTCGACAATGCAAAACCCCGAAAGTCCATGAGGGACTCTCGGGGCGCAATGTTTGACTTAAGCCAAAAACAACATCTGCTGTTGCGATCAGAACGGGATTTCGTCGTCCAGTTCGCGCGACGAACCGCCACCGCCGCCGCTCTTGGCACCGCCACCACCGCGATTGAAGCCTTCGCTCGGGCTGGACTGGCCGAAATCGGAACCACGGCTGCTGCCGCCACCGGCATAGCCGCCGACTTGGCCGCCTTCACCCTGCCCGCGCGCGTCGAGCATCTGCAGCTCACCGCGGAATTTCTGCAGCACGACTTCCGTCGTGTACTTGTCGGCGCCGGTCTGGTCCTGCCATTTGCGCGTCTGCAGCTGGCCCTCTACATAGACCTTCATGCCCTTCTTCAAATACTGCTCCGCCACCTTGGCGATGCCCTCATTGAAGATGACGACGTTGTGCCATTCGGTCTTTTCCTTGCGCTCGCCGGAATTCTTGTCACGCCAGCTTTCCGACGTCGCAATGCGAATGTTGACGACCGGCTCGCCCGAGTTGAGGCGACGGATTTCGGGATCCGCGCCGAGGTTGCCGACCAAAATGACCTTGTTGACGCTACCCGCCATGATATTTCTCCGCGCTCATCCGAGACAAATTTTTTTGTCGCAGCACCTTACAGGCTGCAGGCGTCAGCCGCTTGCCGTGGCTGCCTTTACCCACAAGGTTTTTGTTCCCTGTTCGTTCTATGGTGCAGATGACGTTCTGTCAATGTTTGTCAGCAAGATGTAGTGTCCCGGCCGGAAATTTCCATGAAATCGGATCTGACCGGGGGCGATCAAATGAAGTCTGTCGCACATGAGGACCAGCAGCGCGAGCAATGGCGAGCAGGTGTGGAAACACGCATGCATGTGTCGGCCAGCAATGGTGCATCGCAACTTTGCATATTCGAGCAATGGGTCAAGCCCACGGTCGGCGCCCCAACGCATTGGCATCCCGTGGAGGAAGTGCTGACCGTTATCGCCGGTAGGGCTGAGATGTGGATCGACGATGAGCATACAGTCGTGACATCGGGCCAGTCTCTCGTTGTCCCCGCGAACAGGAAACACGGGTTCAAGAACGCCGGCACTGGAACGCTTCACATCCACGCCGTCCTTGCGTCGCCGATTTTCGAGGCGACGTTCGATGGGCCTGCCGGAATGGTGAGACGCTGGCTTCCGACAATCTCGTAAAACAGTGCTTGCCAAATCAATAAGTATTCACTTATGCTTTTGACATGATCGAAGCAGAGATTTTTCGCGCACTGGCCGACCCGACGCGCCGCGCCGTCTTTGAGCGGCTAGCCGCAGGCGAGATGAGCGTGTCGGAATTGCGCACCGGTATGACGGTGTCGCAGCCCGCGGTGTCGCAGCATTTGGCCGTCCTGCGTGGCGCAGGCCTGGTGGTCGAGCGGCGAGCCGGCCGCAACGCCTATTACCGCGCCGATCCGCAGGGGCTCGCTCCCTTGCTCTCCTGGATCGAACGCTACCGGACTTTCTGGCCGGAACGCATCGAAAGGCTGAAGGCGGTTTTGAAGGACATGGATCAATGAACGACAGGGGATCAATGGCCGACGAAAGCCATCGCGAAGTCTCTCCGGATGCGCTCGAGTTCGAGTACGACCTTGCCGAGCCGCCGGAAAAGGTCTGGCGGGCCCTGACCGTACCGGAATTGCTCGCCGCCTGGATGATGCCCAACGACATGAGACCCGAGATCGGCAACCGTTTTGCCTTCGCCGGGACGGGCGCGCCGATCGAATGCGAAATCCTCGACGCCGAACCCGAGAAGTTGCTGCGCTATTCCTGGCGGGAGCAGCCGGGCGACGCAGCCAGGCAGGATCCGCTCGACAGTACCGTCACCTTCACACTTGCCCGGACCGTTTCCGGCGGCACGCATCTGCGTGTCGTCCATGACGGCTTTGCCCGCAAGGCCATGCCTGCCATCGCCATGGCAAGCGCCGGCTGCCGTCTTTCGCTCGGTTTGCGCGCAATTGGAAAGCCCATCGCCGCGAACGCCCCGCGCCTTCTGCGCGCGGCATAATAGAAAATCGGAGAAGAAAAATGAGCGGTGTTGCCAGTCTGGTGCCGATGGTCATCGAGCAATCGAGCCGCGGCGAACGCGCCTTCGACATCTTTTCGCGGCTGCTGCGCGAGCGCATCATCTTCATCAACGGCGAGATCAACGACGACATCTCGGCGCTGGTCTGCGCGCAGCTTTTGTCGCTGGAATCGGACAATCCGGACAAGGAGATCTCGCTCTACATCAACTCGCCGGGCGGCGTGGTGACCAGTGGTTTCGCCATCTACGACACGATGCAATATATCAGCTGTCCGGTGTCGACCGTATGCATGGGCTTTGCCGCTTCGATGGGCTCGTTCCTGCTGATGGCAGGCACACCGGGGCGCCGGATTTCCCTGCCGAACGCCACCATCCTGCTGCATCAGCCGCTGGGCGGGTTCCAGGGTCAGGCCTCCGACATCCAGCGACATGCCGAGCGCATCGGCAGGACGAAACGGCACATGACCGAGCTCTACGCGCAGCATTGCGGCCGTACCTATGAAGAGGTCGAGCGCACGCTGGACCGCGACCACTTCATGACCGCCCGCGAGGCGCAGGCATGGGGCATCGTCGACCATGTTTTCGACACGCGCAAAAAGGCGGCGTAAGCCAGGGCCGGAGCGGAGTCCGGCCGGCTGCCGAAGATTTGACGATGCCGGTCTGGTTCCATCGGCGGCGCGCCACTATAGTCCTGGGATGGCCGACACTCATCCTTCCAGACCACTGCGCCCCGTCATCGCCGTCGTGGTGCTCGCATTTGCCAGCCTCCTGAGCGGCGCGGCTCTTGCAGAGGACAGTTCGCCGTCGACGCAAAAAAGCGCCCTGCCCGGCGTGACCGGCGACTACCGCATCGCCAAGCCGGCTCGCGAGCCGGACGATGCGCTGCCGGCCGGCGAGAACGGCACATTCAAGATCGGCGATACGGATGTCAGGATTTCCGGCAGCATCACCGTCGATGTCGGCGCCGGCTCGATCGGGCCGCCGCGTCACTGAGTGCGCGCGGACGCGTCACTGAGTGCGCGCGGAAATGAGCGTTCCCCACATAAAACGGCCCCGCCGTGCCTTGGGCAAACGGACGGGGCCTTCTGGATCTCAAATCCAACTTTGCCGGGAGTGTACTGCCGGCGTTTGATTTCGGATGCACCGCGGCGTTCGGCCGACGATCCGACTAGCAGTCTCTGATTTTTAGGGGATATGGCAGGTCACGGTTTGCCGGGTGGCGCAGACGCTAAACCCTGGCACTTATGCCTGCCGCGGCTCCAGTGACAACTGGAACCCTAGGGGACGATCCGGTGGCGTCATAGCTCCGCTCCTCTGTCCGTTGCGATTGTTGTCAATTCGAAGCACAAATCGCAAATGCCTGCGGCGTCTCACAGGCCGCCTTTGGGCGGCGAGGCCATCGAAAGACGGCCGGCTTCGTTGACTTCCGGAGACTGCGCTCCTGGGTTGCCCGCGTCAACTATCAATAGCCGGTTACCGAAAAACGTGATCGTCGGGAGGTTACGTACAAGTCAGTTTTGCACAGCTTTGTCAGGAGCGTGTTCGGCCTTTGTTCTTTCCGCTTGCCCGTTCACGCGAAAGACGCTTAAACGCTTTTGTCGGGAATTGTGGCGTCTCTCGACGTGGCGGCAAAACTACCTACATAGGGGATGGCCGGGAAAACCCGCCATTCCAGGAAATTCCAGATTCTGAGGCGGCGACCGGCTATGGCCGACCATAAATATCTTTCCATTCGCGGGGCGCGCGAACACAATCTGAAGAATGTCGATCTCGACCTGCCGCGTGACAGCCTGATCGTCATGACCGGCCTGTCGGGGTCCGGCAAGTCATCGCTTGCCTTCGACACGATCTATGCCGAGGGCCAGCGCCGCTACGTCGAAAGCCTGTCGGCCTACGCGCGGCAATTCCTCGAAATGATGCAGAAGCCTGACGTCGACCAGATCGACGGCCTGTCGCCTGCCATTTCCATCGAGCAGAAGACCACATCGAAGAACCCGCGTTCGACGGTCGGCACCGTCACCGAGATCTACGACTATATGCGCCTGCTTTTTGCGCGCGTCGGCATCCCCTATTCGCCGGCCACCGGCCTGCCGATCGAGAGCCAGACGGTTTCGCAGATGGTCGACCGCGTGCTGGCGATCGAGGAAGGCACGCGCCTGTTCATCCTGGCGCCGATGGTGCGCGGCCGCAAAGGCGAGTACCGCAAGGAATTGCTGGAACTGCAGAAGAAGGGCTTTCAGCGCGTCAAGGTCGACGGCGTCTTCTATGAGATCGCCGACGTGCCGGCGCTGGACAAGAAGTACAAGCATGACCTCGATGTCGTCGTCGACCGCATCGTCGTGCGCGGCGATCTCGCGACTCGGCTTGCCGATTCCATCGAAACGGCGCTGAAGCTGGCCGATGGGCTGGCGGTCGCCGAATTCGCCGACAAGCCGCTCGATTCCAGCCAGACCGGCGAGGATTCGGTCAACAAGTCGAAGAACGAGACGCATGAGCGCATCCTGTTCTCGGAAAAGTTCGCTTGCCCGGTCTCCGGCTTCACCATTCCGGAAATCGAACCGCGGCTGTTTTCGTTCAACAATCCGTTCGGCGCCTGCCCGACCTGCGACGGTCTCGGCAGCCAGCGCGCCATCGACGGCAATCTGATCGTGCCGGATGAAAACATCTCGCTGCGCGACGGCGCCGTCAGCCCGTGGGCGAAGTCGACCTCGCCCTATTACGCGCAGACGCTGGAGGCATTGGGCAAGGCCTATGGCTTCAAGCTCGGCGACAAGTTCAAGGATCTAACCGAAGAGGCCAAGGAAGCCATCCTGCGCGGCACCGGCGAGCGCGAGATCACCTTCCAGTATGATGACGGCCTGCGCTCCTACAAGACGACGAAGACTTTCGAAGGCGTCATCCCCAATCTCGAGCGGCGCTGGAAAGAGACCGAATCCGCCTGGATGCGCGAGGAGATCGAGCGCTTCATGTCGGCCACACCCTGCCCGGTCTGCAAGGGCTATCGGCTGAAGCCCGAGTCGCTGGCGGTGAAGATCGCCGGCAGGCACATCGGCGAAGTCACCGAGCTTTCCATCCGCAAGGCCGACCAGTGGTTCACCGACCTGCCCGCGTCGCTCAACGACAAGCAGAACGAAATCGCGGTGCGTGTGCTCAAGGAAATCCGTGAACGGCTGCGCTTCCTCAACGATGTCGGGCTCGACTATCTGACGTTGTCGCGCAATTCCGGCACGCTGTCGGGCGGCGAGAGCCAGCGCATCCGGCTGGCATCGCAGATCGGCTCCGGCCTGACCGGCGTGCTCTATGTGCTGGACGAGCCGTCGATCGGCCTGCACCAGCGCGACAATGCGCGCCTGCTCGATACGCTGAAGCACCTGCGCGACATCGGCAACACGGTGATCGTCGTCGAGCATGACGAGGACGCCATCCTGCATGCCGACTATGTCGTCGACATGGGCCCGGCCGCCGGCATCCATGGCGGCGAGATCATCGCCCAGGGCACGCCGCAGCAGGTCATGGCCAATCCCAATTCGATCACCGGCAAATATCTGTCGGGCGCGCTCGAAGTGGCGACGCCCGGCGTGCGGCGTGAAGCGAAGAAGAACCGCCGCATAAAGATCGTCGGCGCGCGCGGCAACAATCTGAAGAACGTCACCGCCGAAATCCCGCTCGGCACCTTCACCGCCGTCACTGGCGTGTCCGGCGGCGGCAAGTCGACCTTCCTGATCGAGACGCTGTTCAAGGCCGCCTCGAGACGCATCATGGGCTCGCGCGAACATCCGGCCGACCACGACCGCATCGAGGGCCTCGAATTCCTCGACAAAGTCATCGACATCGACCAGTCGCCGATCGGCCGCACACCGCGTTCAAACCCGGCCACCTATACCGGCGCCTTCACGCCGATCCGCGACTGGTTCGCTGGCCTGCCGGAGGCCAAGGCGCGCGGCTATCAGCCGGGACGCTTCTCGTTCAACGTCAAGGGCGGCCGCTGCGAGGCCTGCCAGGGCGACGGCGTCATCAAGATCGAGATGCACTTCCTGCCCGACGTCTACGTCACCTGCGACGTCTGTCACGGCAAGCGTTATAACCGCGAGACGCTCGATGTCCTGTTCAAGGGCAAGTCGATCGCCGACGTGCTCGACATGACGGTCGAGGAAGGCGTCGATTTCTTCGCCGCCGTGCCCGGCGTGCGCGACAAGCTCGACACGCTGAAGCAGGTCGGCCTCGGCTACATCCATATCGGCCAGCAGGCGACAACGCTGTCCGGCGGCGAGGCGCAGCGCATCAAGCTCGCCAAGGAACTGTCGCGCAAGGCGACCGGCAAGACGCTCTACATCCTGGATGAGCCGACCACTGGCCTGCATTTCCACGACGTTGCCAAACTGCTGGAAGTGCTGCACGAACTGGTAGACCAGGGCAACACGGTGGTGGTCATCGAGCACAATCTCGAAGTGATAAAAACCGCGGACTGGGTGCTCGACCTCGGCCCCGAAGGCGGCGACGGCGGCGGCGAACTGGTCGCCTCCGGCACGCCGGAAGCCATCGTGCGCGAAAAACGCAGCTACACCGGCCAGTTCCTCAAGGAGCTTCTGGAGCGACGTCCCGGAGGCAAACGCGAAGCGGCGGAGTGATCGACCGGTTGGCGCCTGGAGAGCTCTGGAGAGCTTTTGAATGACAATCAGAAGAGCGCTTGCCGGTGATCTCCAAACCGTCGTCTCGCTGACGGAAGCGGCCTATGCACCTTACATCGCGCTGTTCGGCGCGCCGCCGATCCCGGTCACCGAGGACTATGCGCCGCGCATCGCGCGCGGCGAGGTCTGGTTGCTGGAAAGTGGCGGCGAGCTTGCCGGGCTGATCGCGCTGGAGCGACATGACGACCACGCGATGATCTTCTCCGTCGCGGTCTCCCCCGACTTTCAAGGCAAGGGCTTCGGCATTGCGCTGCTGAAACACGCGGATGAGCAGACCCATCTCTGGGGTCTGCCAGAAGTGCGGCTCTACACCAACGCCAGGATGGAGCGGAACATTGCGCTCTATCTTGCCTATGGTTTCCACGAAACGGGTCGCCGGCCCAATCCCTACCGGCCAGGATGGGTGCTCGTCGACATGATCAAAACCGTCGATGAGATTACCGCGGCCTGATCTTTTTCTGCATTGGGAGGATGACAATGAGCACATCGGGAACAATCCGCGCCGGCATGGGCGGCTGGACCTTCGAACCCTGGGATACGTCCTTCTATCCCGACAAGCTTTCCAAGGCCAAGCAGTTGAACTACGCCACTCGCCAGGTGCCGAGCATCGAGGTCAACGGCACCTACTATTCCAGCTTCAAGGAGCCGACCTTCGTCAAATGGGCCAGCGAAGCGCCGGACGGCTTTGTCTATTCGCTGAAGGGCAACCGCTTCGTTACCAACCGGCGCGTGCTGGGCGAGGCCGGCGAATCGATGATGCGCTTTCTTGGCTCCGGCGTGGCGGCGCTCGGCGAAAAGCTCGGGCCGATCCTGTGGCAGTTCGCGCCGACCAAGAAATTCGATCCGGACGATTTCGAAGCCTTCCTGAAGCTGCTACCGGAAAAGCAGGACGGCGTTGCGCTGCGCCATGCGCTCGAAGTCCGCAACGACAGTTTTGTCGTGCCGGAATTCGCAGCACTTGCCCGAAAATACAAGGCCGCGATCGTCTACGCCGACCATGCCAAATATCCTGATATCGCCGACATCACCGCCGATTTCGTCTACGCCCGACTGCAGACCGGCAGCGATGACAATCCCGACTGCTATACGCCGAAAGGCCTCGATGAATGGGCCGCGCGGGTAAAGACCTGGGCGCAAGGCAAGCAGCCGGCCGACCTGCGGCGCGCCGACCCCGCCACCGATGCGCCGGTCAAGCCGCGCGACGTGTTCGTTTACTTCATCACCGAGGGCAAGGTGCGCGCGCCGTTCGGCGCCATGGCACTGATGAAGCGAGTGGACCAGGGTCAACCGGTTCCCTGACGCAGCGGAATCATGGCATCTTCGCCACCGTCGTAACCTTATCGATACCTCCTTGCTGCATGAATTCAGCCAGACCAGTCGCAGATCTGGGCCGCCACGGGCAAGGACGAGGGGCATGTCGCTCGACTACACTTCACTTCTCCTGGCTGTCGGTTTTTCCGCGGCCTGCCTGAGCCTGACATTGTTCGGCATGTGGCTGACCGCTCGCTCGGAGAAATTCCTGCTGACATGGGCGATCAGCCTGGTGTTCGTGGTCGGCGATATTTTTGTCTATGACGCCTATATCGACATGCCCGGGCGCCTGCTGGGCATCGCCACGCTGGCTTTCCTCCTGCTCGGTTTCTCGACAATGCTAGGCGCGGCCTACCAGTTCAGAACCGGCGGCTCGCCAGTGCCCCGAACTGTACTTGGCAGCGCCATTTCGCTGGCCGTGACGTTGCCTCCCATGGCCCTAGGTTATGATGGGCTGGGCTTCATGTTCGAAAATGCCTTCGCCGCCTTGCTTCTGTTCGCAACGGCGGTCGAATACTGGAAGGGCCGCGACGAAGCCCCTGCCCTGACGATCGGTATCACCGCGCTCTATTCTGCCACGGCCGCATCCTTCGCTCTCTGCGCCATGGTTTTAGCCTTGGATGGAAAGCTGATCCTTGGACATGCGCCAAGCAACTGGGCCGAGGAACTGAGCCTCATCATCGTCATCGCCAGCATGACCGGGATTGGAGCGCTTTCCCTGGCCCTGAATCAGGGACGCTTGGCCCGGCATCACCGCCACAATGCCCTGACCGACCCGCTGACCGGCCTGCTCAACCGCCGCGCCCTGTTCGACCTGCACGGCGATGCGCCGGTCGGCGCCTTCACGGCGGTGGTCGTCTTCGATCTCGACAACTTCAAGGCCATCAACGACGAATTCGGCCACGCCGCCGGTGATGAAGTGCTGAGGGTGTTTGCACGGGAACTCGCCAGCAATCGCCGCCCGGCCGACGTCGCCGCGCGCATGGGCGGCGAGGAGTTCGCGCTGGTGCTGAAGCGGACCTTGCCCGAAACGGTGGAGGCCACCGCCGAGGCCATACGGGCAGCTTTCGCCGCGCACCGCATCGAAACCGAGACAGGCTCGCTGATATGCACCGTCAGTGCCGGATTTGCTTTCGGCACCAAGGAAGGCCTCGGCTTCGACAAGGTGCTCAACGCCGCCGACAAGGCGCTCTACGACGCCAAGCGCGGAGGCCGTAACCGCGTCACCGCGTCTCCGTTCAGGCGCGCAAGCTAATCGCGCAACACCGGCCTCTGATCGTGGGGAGACGAATGCGGCTCCTAGGCCGCCATGACAATCTCATTGAAGGTATCGAGATCGACATAGAAGACCTTGGTGATCTCCTCGATCAGATCGTCGTAGTCGCAGCCCTGTGATCTCAAGATATTGATGGCAGCGATGATGTCGACGCGTTCGGTAAGCCGCCGCTTCTGGTAATCCTCGACGTAACGTTCCATGGCTGTCCCTTAGCCTGTGTGCCCAAACGCGTTTGAACGACAGAGATCGCAGGAGGGAAGCTAGGCAGCCTTGCTTGCGTGAAACTTGCCCGGCATTGGCCGTGGTCCTCGATCTGCGATAACCAGACTGATACGGAAGCGGCCGACTCACAAAGCCATGGAAAAGACTAGCACGCGATATTGAGCGTGCCAGAGACGCAGGTGATCGGATGGAGAAATATTGGACTTGGCAAGAACTTCGGATCGCCAACTGAAGTTCACCGCCAATGCTAGACGGTAAGGAACTTCCGCACATCAGCCCGGTCTAAATCTTCAGCCGGGCCGGTATGGACGATCACGCCCCGGTCCATGATGTTGACCTCGTCGGCGAGCTCGCGGCAGAAATCGAGATATTGTTCGACCAAAAGCACGGCGATGCCCGCCTGGTCGCGTAGATAGCGGATGGCGCGGCCGATGTCCTTAATGATCGACGGCTGTATGCCCTCGGTCGGTTCATCGAGCACGAGCAGTTTCGGCCGCATCACCAGCGCCCGCCCGATGGCGAGCTGTTGCTGCTGGCCGCCGGAAAGATCGCCGCCGCGACGGCCGAGCATCTGCTTCAGCACAGGGAACAATTCGAAGACATGCGCCGGAATGTTGCGGTCGGCTCGCCTCAGCGGCGCAAAGCCTGATTCCAGGTTCTCCCGCACGGTGAGCAGCGGAAAGACCTCCCTGCCCTGCGGTACGAATGCGATGCCCGACCGGGCGCGGTCATACGCCGCGCTCCGGTCGAGCGCCTTCCCCTCGAAGGCAACGCTTCCGCTCGTCAGCCGGTGGTGGCCGACGATCGATCTCATCAAACTGGTCTTGCCGACGCCGTTGCGGCCGAGCACGCAGGTGATCTTGCCGGCGCCCGCCTTCAGCGATACGCCGCGCAGCGCCTGGGCGGCGCCGTAGTGCAGCGTGGCATTGGAAACTTCGAGCATGTCAGCGCCGTCTCCAGAACCTGAGAAACGACAGATCGAAGTGATGGAACTGAACCCGCCAGACCATGCTCATCTCCCCAGATAGACTTCGACGACACGCTCGTCGGCCGACACGAAATCGAGTGTGCCTTCCGAGAGCACCGAGCCCTCGTGCAGGCAGGTGACCTTGACGCCGAGCTCGCGCACGAAATGCATGTCGTGCTCGACGACGATGACCGAATGGTCGCGGGCGATATCCTTGAGCAGCCGCGCGGTTTCCTCGGTCTCGGCATCGGTCATGCCGGCGACCGGCTCGTCAACCAGAAGCAGTTTCGGGTCCTGCGCCAAGAGCATGCCGATCTCCAGCCACTGCTTTTGCCCATGGCTGAGATTGGCCGCCAGTTCGTCACGCTTGTCGCCAAGCCGGATGATGCCGAGGATGTCATCGATCTGCCGCGTCTCGGCGGCCGAGCGGCGGTGAAACAGCGCCGGGAAGATCGAGCGAGGACCCTTCAGCGCCAGCATCAGGTTTTCCTCGATCGTGTGGCTTTCGAAGACGGTCGGCTTCTGGAATTTACGGCCAATGCCCATCATGGCGATCTCGGCCTCGTCGTGCTTGGTCAGATCGACTTGGCCGTCGAAGAACACTTCGCCCTCGTCGGGCCGCGTCTTGCCGGTGACGATGTCCATCATCGTCGTCTTGCCGGCGCCGTTGGGGCCGATGATGGCGCGCATCTCGCCCTTGTCGAGCACCAGCGACAGATTGTTGATGGCGCGAAAGCCGTCGAAGGAGACCGAGACGCCGTCGAGATAAAGGATCGTGTTCGACTTTGACATGGTCGCTCACTCCGCCGGCTGTGGTTCGGGGTTGCTGGCGGACCAGTCACCTGGCTTTCTTGCTTCACTGCGCACGATTTTCGCCGGCGGCGAGACATCGGCATCGGTGCCGGCTTCCTCGGCAATCGAAGCAGCTCGCAACGCCTTGGCGTTGCCGCGCCAGCTGTCCCACATGCCGATGATGCCCTTGGGCAGCAAAAGCGTGACGGCGACGAACAGTCCACCCAGTGCAAACAGCCAGAACTCCGGCAGTACGCCGGTGAACCAGGATTTTCCGGCATTGACCAGCAACGCACCGATGATCGGCCCGACAATGGTGCCGCGCCCGCCGACAGCCGCCCAGACGACGACTTCAATCGAATTGGCCGGCTCGAATTCACCCGGATTGATGATGCCGACCTGCGGCACGTAGAGCGCGCCGGCTATGCCGGCCATGACGGCCGAGACGGTGAAGGCGAACAGTTTCACGTTCTCCGCCCGCCAGCCGAGAAAGCGCGTGCGGCTCTCGGCATCGCGTACCGCCATCAAGAGCTTGCCGTATTTTGAGCCGACGATCGCCCAGGTGACGAAGACGGCAAGTGCCAGCATCACCGCGCTGGCGGCAAACAGCGCCGAGCGCGTCGCGTCGGCCTGCACGTTGAAGCCCAGAATATCCTTGAAATCGGTCAGGCCGTTGTTGCCGCCGAAACCCATGTCGTTGCGGAAAAAGGCAAGCAGCAGCGCATACGTCATCGCCTGGGTAATGATGGAGAGATAAACGCCGGTGACGCGGCTGCGGAAGGCGAACCAGCCGAAGACGAAAGCCAGCAGGCCAGGCACCGCGAGCACCATGAGGCCGGCGAACCAGAAATGGTCGAAGCCATACCAGAACCATGGCAGTTCCTTGTAGTTCAGGAACACCATGAAGTCGGGCAGGATGGGATTGCCATAGACGCCGCGCGAGCCGATCTGACGCATCAGATACATGCCCATTGCATAGCCGCCGAGCGCGAAGAAGGCGCCGTGGCCGAGCGAAAGGATGCCGCAATAGCCCCAGACCAGGTCGAGCGCCAAGGCAAGCAGCGCATAGCAGAGATATTTGCCGGTCAGCGCGACGATGTAGGATGGGATGTAGAAGGCGCTGGTAGGAGACACCGCAAGGTTGAGCAACGGCACGATGACGGCCACCGCCAGCAGGATAGAGATCGTAATGGCGATGCGGCGGTCCGCGCCGGCGGCAAAGAAGCGTCCCGTGATCATGCTTCCACCGCCCTCCCCTTGAGCGCGAACAGGCCGCGCGGGCGTTTCTGGATGAACAGGATGATCAGCACCAGCACGACGATCTTGCCGAGCACCGCGCCCGCATAAGGCTCGAGGAACTTGTTGACGATGCCGAGCGAGAAGGCGCCGACCAGCGTGCCCCACAGATTACCGACGCCGCCGAAGACAACGACCATGAAGCTGTCGATGATGTACCCGCGGCCGAGATTGGGCGAGACGTTGTCGATCTGGCTCAGCGCGACGCCGGCAATGCCGGCAATGCCGGAGCCGAGCGCGAAGGTCAGCGCGTCGACCCACGGCGTCCTGATGCCCATCGAGGCAGCCATGCGCCGGTTGGCGGTGACGGCGCGCATCTGCAGGCCCCAGGGCGTGCGCTTCATCACGTAGAGCAGGATGCCGAAGACAGCGAGCGCGAAAACCAGGATCCACAGGCGGTTCCAGGTGATCGCCAACTGTCCGACATTGAACGAGCCCGACATCCAGGATGGGTTGCCGACCTCCTGGTTGGTCGGCCCGAAGATTGAGCGCACGGCCTGTTGCAGGATCAGCGAGACGCCCCATGTCGCCAGCAGCGTTTCAAGCGGCCGGCCATAGAGGAAGCGGATGACACCGCGCTCGATGATCAGGCCAACCAGGGCCGCGACGAGAAACGCGAGCGGCAGTGCGATGACCAGCGACCAGTCGAACAGGTCCGGGAAGGATGTACGGATCACCTGCTGGACGACGAAGGTCGTGTAGGCGCCGAGCATGACCATCTCGCCATGCGCCATGTTGATGACGCCCATGACGCCGAACGTGATGGCGAGGCCGATTGCCGCCAGCAGCAGCACCGAGCCCAGCGAGATGCCGTACCAGACGTTCTGCCCGGCGTCCCAGAAGGCCAGCGTCGAATTGATGTTGGCGATCGCGGCTGTCGCCGCTTGCCTAACCGCGTCGGTGGAATTCGCCACGACCGAAGTGAGCAGCGAAACAGCATCGCGATCGCCCCGTGCCCCGATAAGCGCGATGGCGGCGAGCTTGTCGGCTTCGGGCCGATCCGAGACAAGAACTGACGCGGCACGGGCCTGTTCGAGCAGAGCCTTGACGCTGGCCACGGCCTCACCGGCGATCGCCGTATCGAGGGGGGCGATATTTGCGGCGTCAGGTGTCTTGAACATGGTGTCGGCGGCGGCGATGCGAACAGCCGGATCCTTGGCGCCGAGCGTCAGCGTGCCCAACGCATCGCGGATGACGCGACGCAGCGTGTTGTTGACCTTGATCTTGGTGATGCCGTCCTTGGCCGCCTCACCCGAGGCCTCCCCGCTCAACGGGTCGGAAAGCTGGACGCTCTCGCCCGCTTCCTTGCCGACAAACACCAGGGAATCGGCCTTGCGGACATAGAGGTTGCCGTCGGCAAGTGCCGCAAGCGGCCGCTCCACCGCCGGGTCGCCAGCGGCTGCCAGTTCGTGGACGACGGCTCCGATCTCGGAAAAGCCCTTGGCCGTGGCGAATTTGGCGATGATGCCGCGCAGATCGGTTTCGCCAGCGCCCGATGACGACAGTGTCGCCAGCAGGAACAACAGCATCAAACCCGTGCGGATTAAGGTCATCGGTTTCTGGTAACCCCTGAAGGTTGAAGTGGGCGTCCGGACGGCGGAGGAAGCCGTCCGGACGCGCGCGGTCTGACTGGGTCAGCCCTGGGAGGGATCAGTTCGTGCCCTTGCCGCCGCACTTGCCGGTGGCAACATTAAAGTTGCCGCAGGACAGAGGCGCGCGCCAATCCGAGATCAGGTCCTTGGAATCAGGCAGATAGTCGGACCATTCGTCGCCCATCACCAGGCCCGGCGTGCGCGACACGGTCTCGAACTGGCCGTCGGCCTGGATTTCGCCGATCAGCACCGGCTTGGTGATGTGGTGGTTCGGCATCATCGTCGAATAGCCGCCGGTCAGGTTCGGCACCGACACGCCGATCATGGCGTCGATGACCTTGTCCGGATCGGTGGTGCCGGCCTTCTCGACCGCCTTCACCCACATGTTGAAGCCGATATAATGGGCCTCCATCGGGTCGTTGGTGGTGCGCTTGTCGTTCTTGATGAATTTGTGCCAGTCGGCGATGAACTTCTTGTTCTCGGGCGTATCGATGCTCTCGAAATAGTTCCAGGCGGCGAGATGGCCGACCAGCGGCGCGGTGTCGAGACCTGCAAGCTCTTCCTCGCCGACCGAGAAGGCCATGACCGGAATGTCCTCGGCCTTGATGCCCTGGTTGCCGAGTTCCTTGTAGAACGGCACGTTGGCGTCGCCGTTGACGGTCGAGACAACGGCGGTCTTCTTGCCGGCCGAACCGAACTTCTTGATCGCCGAAACCTCGGTCTGCCAGTCGGAGAAGCCGAACGGCGTGTAATTGACCATGATGTCTTCAGCCGCCACGCCCTTGGCCTTCAGATAGGCCTCGAGGATCTTGTTGGTGGTGCGCGGATAGACGTAGTCGGTGCCTTCCAGCACCCAGCGCTTAACCGAACCGCCGTCCTCGCTCATCAGATAGTCGACCGCCGGGATCGCCTGCTGGTTCGGCGCCGCCCCCGTGTAGAACACGTTGCGCTCGCTCTCCTCGCCCTCATACTGGACCGGATAGAACAGGATGTTGTCGAGTTCGGAGAACACCGGCAGCACCGATTTGCGCGACACCGAGGTCCAGCAGCCGAACACCGCCGCAACCTTGTCCTTGGAGATCAGTTCGCGCGCCTTTTCGGCAAACAGCGGCCAGTTGGAAGCCGGATCGACGACCACCGCCTCGAGCTTCTTGCCGAGCAGGCCGCCCTTGGCGTTCTGCTCGTCGATGAGCATCAGCATGGCGTCCTTCAGTGTCGTCTCCGAAATCGCCATGGTCCCCGAGAGCGAATGAAGAATGCCGACCTTGATCGTGTCGTCGGCGGCCTTGGCCGGAGCCGACATCAACAGGCCGGCGGCGACCGCACCAGCCGAAAACATTTTTGTTATTGTCGAGAAATTACCCCTCATATTACGGACTCCCAAGCTAGTTGATTGCACCGCAACACTACAATGCAACCCCCATGCCAACCGCTCCAGCGATCCTGAAAGGGTGCAAATAGTTCATAGATATCAGCGGCTTGGAATATAGGGGCTTCCAAAAAAAAGAGAGCCGGCCAGAAATCGATTGAGGGAAATTTGCGCAGCTTACACAGTTTTTGCCTAATTTTCGCTCATTCTCTGAGGCTGCCTAGATTTTGATCTGAATAGCGGCGCCTTGGGCGACCGATGTTGCGGCGCGGTGCAAAAATAGGGCAAGCTCGCTCTTCAAACGAGCGACGTCATGATTTCAGGGATTTCACGCTTTTTCATCGGCATACTGCTTCTGGCCGCAGCAACCGGAGCCGCGCGAGCCGATTTCAGCGATGGCAAGATGCCTGACGGCACCTATCATTGCGAAGTGTACCTGCTTGGCATGTTCCTCAGCCTCGGCGACATCACCATCAAGGGGAACGTCTACAGCGGCCCTGTCTACACCAGCCTCGGCGTCTTCGGCCCCGCTCAGCAAGGGTACAACTACCAAATGGATGCGAACGGCGTGATTTCCTGGCTGGGACCACTGGGCGGCTACACCGCCGGCGGCAACTCGCTGTCGCTGACCCAGGCGACGCTGGACGGCGAAACCGTGCCCTCCTTCGACATCATCATGAAGCAACCCGACGGCGCTTTCACCGCATCGACCTGCACCAAGCAATAAGGCGGCAAGAAAAAGGCGCGGAACCTTGCGGGTTCCGCGCCAGCAGCCTGTCGGGAGGATGTGACTAGATCGTCTTTGCCGACATCTGCGCGGCGATGTAGTCGGCCTGGCGGATCGCCAGCGACACGATCGTCAGGGTCGGGTTTTCGGCGGCCCCGGTGGTGAACTGGCTGCCGTCCGACACGAACAGGTTCTTGATGTCGTGCGCCTGGCCGTGCTTGTTGACGACGCCGTCTTCCGCTTTCTCGCTCATCCGGTTGGTGCCGAGATTGTGAGTCGACGGATAGGGTGGCGTCGGGAAGGTACGGGTGGCGCCGACCGCATCGTAAAGTGCCGTAGCCTGTTTGTAGGCGTGGTTACGCATCGCCGTGTCGTTCGGATGGTCGTCGAAATGCACGTCGGCGATCGGCATGCCGTGCGCGTCCTTCTCGTCTGCATGCAGCGTGATGCGGTTCTCCGCGCGCGGCATGTCCTCACCGACGATCCACAGGCCGGCCATGTGGTCGTAGTGATCGAGTGCGGTGGTGAACGAGCGCCCCCAGGCGCCCGGATCGAGGAATGCGGCCATGAACGGCAGGCCGAGCGACAGCGTCTCGAACTCGTAGCCGCCCACGAACCCACGCGACGGATCATGCCGCGCCTCGTCGCGGATGATGCCGGCCATGGTGGTGCCGCGATACATATGCACCGGCCTGTCGAAGATGGCATAGACCGAGCCGGTGGTGTGGCGCATGTAGTTCTTGCCGACCTGGCCCGACGAGTTGGCAAGCCCATCGGGGAATTTTCCCGACGCCGAATTGAGCAGCAGCCTTGGGCTCTCGATCGAGTTGCCGGCAACCGCGACGATGCGCGCCTTCTGCTCCTGCAGCTTGCCGTCCTTGTCGGCGTAGACGACGCCGGTCACCTTTCCGCTGGCGTCGTGGTTGATCTTGATCGCCATGGCATTCGGCCTGACTTCGAGATGGCCTGTCGCCTCGCCCTTGGGGATCTCGGTGTAGAGCGTCGACCATTTGGCGCCCCATTTACAGCCCTGGAAGCAGAAGCCGGTTTGCTGGCAGGAATTACGATCGTCGCGATCGACCGAGTTGATGGCCATGTTGCCGGTGTGGCATTCCTTGTAGCCGAGCTTGTCGGCGCCGGCCTTCAACACCTTGAAATTGTTGTTGCCCGGCAGCCGCGGCCAGTCATTGGTGCCGGTGACGCCCATCTTGGCCTCGGCCTTGGCGTAGTAGGGCTCCATCTCGGCCAGCGTGATCGGCCAATCGAGCAGGTTGGCGCCTTCCAGTTTGCCATAGGTCGAGAGCGTCTTGAACTCGTGCTCCTGGAAGCGCAGCGAGGCTCCCGCCCAATGCGTGGTCGAACCGCCGACCGACTTGACGATCCAGGCCGGCAGGTTCGGAAAATCCTTTGCCACGCGCCAGTCGCCGGACGTGGTGCGCTTGTCGGTCCAGGCGAGCTGGGCGAACGAACCCCACTCGTCATTGACGAAATCCTCGTATTCGTGGCGCGCGCCGGCTTCCAGGATGACGACGTCGACACCCTTCTGGGCAAGTTCGTTGCCGAGCGTGCCGCCGCCGGCGCCCGAACCGATGATGACGACCACGCCGTCGTTGTTCAGATCAAATGAAGCTGCCATGGTTTCCTCCCATGATTTCTGTTTGCGGGTTCAGGAACGACGGGTTCAGAGCCACTCGATGTCGTCGAAACCGCGCGCGATGTAGCCGCCCTTGGAATAGGACTCGCCCTCGTAGCCGAAGATCGGCCACACCTCTTTCTGGTTGTAGAGGCCGACCACAAGGCCGCCTCTGATGGCCTGGAAAAACGGCGTCGCCTCGATCTGCTTCAGCACGCCGACGCGCTGGTCTTCCCAGCCGAGGCCGCGATAGCCGCCGTCACCGGATTTCTTGTCGAGGTCGGCGATGCCATCCTCGAGCATCGCCTTGTAGGCGGCGTCCTTGCCGGCCTGCTCGTCATGACCTTTCACGGCAATGGCGTAGTATTTGTCCGGCACCTGATCGTGCGGATAAATGTCACGCGCCATCTGGATCAGCGTCGCCATGGTTTCGGGCTTGAGTGCCGATGTCTCGAGCCCCCAGGCATGTTCAGGACTGATGACGGCGCTACCGGAGATGACGAGCAGCGCGCCGATGCCGCCGCGTTTGAGAAGCTCGCGACGTGAAAGCCCGGGCTTCGCGTCATAGATCGTGACCATTTTATTCCTCCCTGCTTGCTATGTGCACTGTTGAGAGTGCGTTTGCTGGCGCCGCACCTGCCGGCGCGACTGCTATCTCTCCTATTGGAAGCGACCTCCGCGCTGCAGAACCTCGATCTTGTAGCCGTCGGGGTCCTCGATGAAGAAAAAGCGGGCGATCAGCGATCCGTCGCGGTTGAACTCGACGATCTTCTTCGGATTCAGGCCAAGCGCACCGAGACGGTCATGTTCGCTGTCGAGGTCGGCGACGGAGACAGCGAAGTGACCGTAGCCGTCGCCGAGCCCGTAAGCTTCCTGCCGATCCTTGTTCACGGTCAGTTCGAGCTCGAACCCTGCCTCGGCATTGCTGAGGTAAAGGAGCGTGAACGTCTCGAAATCCAACCTGTCGGCGACATTGAGCCCGAAGGCGTTTCTGTAGAAATCGACCGATCGGGCCTCGTCGAGAACCCGGATCATACTGTGGATCGCCTTGGCCAAATTAGTCTCCGCGCTGGTGTGGAGGCGATTATGCGCGGCGCGGACAAAAGGTGGTGGCAGCCGGTTACCACGCCCGCAGCCGCGAACGGGACGAAAGTCCGATTGCCGGACCGGCAATTTTGCCCGAGAATACGTGTGGGGACAGGTCAAGCAGTATCAAACTGGACGCCCGTCCACCCAAGACCAACAATCATGGGAGGTTTGTCGGATGTGCAGGGTGTTTGCGGGCCAGGACCCCGAAGGCTATCGCCAGATCAACCGCTCGATTCGCATCGACGGTCACTCGACCAGCATCCAGCTCGAAGCGACGTTCTGGGCGTTGCTTGACGAGATCGCCGAAAACCAGAACCTGACGACGCCGAAATTCATCTCCAAGCTCTATGACGAAGCCATAGAGATCAACGGCGCCATCCCGAACTTTGCGTCGATGCTGCGCACCACCTGCGCGCTCTATCTGCGCGGCCATCGGCCGGGGATGGATGAGCAGATGGTGCCGAAGCGGCAGGCCGCTTAGCGCATTGCGCTCAGCTTAGTTCTTGCGCGAGCCCTATGAGAAGCCCTCCGGGCCCTCGAATGTAGCAGAGCCGATACACGTCTCTATACTGGACAACTTCGCCTTCGAGCCGCGCACCGCGATTGCGGAGCCTTTCAAGCGTCCCGTCAATGTCGTCCACGGCGAACATGACGCGGAGGTAGCCGAGGGCGTTAACCGGGGCGTTGCGGTGATCCGAGACGACAGGCGGCGTGAGGAAGCGGGACAGTTCGAGCCGGCTGTGGCCGTCCGGCGTCCGCATCATGGCAATCTCGACGCGTTGATCGCCCAGTCCAGTGACACGTCCGGCCCATTCTCCTTCGATCGTGGCCCGCCCTTCGAGCTCAAGGCCGAGCTCGCCAAAGAAACCAATCGTCTCTTCGAGGTCATCGACGACGATTCCTATGTTGTCCATCCGTTTGAGCGCCATGTGTTCAGTCTACAAGGCGTCGTCCAGGTCGTAAACTCATTAGGCTGCGTGCCAGCTGAGCAGGTATGATCAAGGGGTCCGGAACGCCTCGTGATGCGTCGCGGTGGCGCCCTGGTGTCGACCACTACCTCGAACGCCAGCCGGTCTGTGGCTGTCCCTGATTCATGCCTGATGGCACGATGCTGTTTCTATCGGTCCAGTATCCGGCCGCGTATGCCAGGACGCTCTGCAAGAGGCGACGCTGCAGCCCAAGTTCCGGGCGAAAACCGGCTTCCAACAGCACAAGCAGACCTGGTCGACAGTAGACCAAACCCTCGCTAACGATTTTGTGATGTGGTTGACGAGGTCATTTTCATCTCGCAGTCTATCGGCATTCGATCTGCGGCTTAACCTAACTATCGTTGTCATGAATACTTGGGCATCATTTCCCAAGCGCGCTCTCTTATTTTTGAGATTCCTAATATGAACCGTCGCAACCCTGTCCGAATGAATCGGCGTCTTTTCCTGTCCTCGGTCGCAATGTTTACGGCAACCGCGACATCGGCCGGTTTTGCGCGATCGTTCTCGGGCACTTTGCCCTGGACGCCAATGACATCCGATCCACCGACGCAGGTCGTGGCAGGCGGCTGGCACTTTTTCTCGGCCCAGGAAGCAGCTCTAGTCGAGGCGATCGTCGACCGCATCATTCCGGCCGACGAACTCAGCATGGGCGGCAAGGAAGCCGGTTGCGCCGTCTATATCGACAGGCAGTTGATGGGGGCGTTCGGTGCGTCGAGCCGGCTTTACACGCAAGGCCCGTTTCTGCCTGGACTGCCCACCCAGGGCTATCAGGGCGAGGCCAATCCGGCGCAGCGTTACCGCACCGGGCTTGCCGCCATCGACGCTTTCCTGAAACAGCGGGACGGCAAGACATTCGTCGAGCTCGCACCGGCCGAACAGGATGCCTTCCTGACGGCTATGGAGGCCGGGAAGGTCGACCTGCCCAATGGCGTCAAGGGGCCGGGTTTCTTCGGGCTTCTGCTGCAGAACACCATGGAGGGGTTCTTTGCCGACCCCGTCTATGGCGGCAACAAGGACATGGTCTCGTGGCGCATGCTTGGTTTTCCAGGCGCCCGCTACGACTACCGCGACCATGTCAGCAAACACAATCAGCCATATCCGCAGCCGCCTGTCTCGATCATCGGGCGCCCCGAATGGCTCGGCAAAGGCGCCTGATCATGACCAAGATACTGCCTCGCAAAGACGTCGTGATCGTCGGCCTCGGCTGGACGGGATCCATTCTGGCCCACGAATTGACCGATCAGGGCCTGGACGTGGTGGCTATAGAACGCGGCCCCTGGCGCGATACGGCAACCGATTTCAACATCGGCTACGCGCAGGATGAGTTGCGCTACAGCATCCGGCGCGACCTCTTCCTGCAGCCCGCCGTGGAAACCATGACGGTGCGCAACGACCCGTCGCAGAAGGCGCTGCCGATGCGCGATTTCGGCTCCTTCCTCCCCGGCAACGGCGTCGGCGGCGCCGGCGTCCACTGGAACGGCCACACCTGGCGGTTCTGGGATTCAGACTTTCAGATAAAGACCAATCTGACCAAGAAATATGGTGCATCGAGAATCGCCGATCTCCAGGTCGAGGACTGGGGCGTGACCGGCGCGGAGATGGAGCCCTATTACGACCAGTTCGAGTATCTGGCAGGCATCTCGGGCAAGGCCGGCAATATCAAGGGGCAGTTGCAGGAAGGCGGCAATCCGTTCGAGGATCCAAGGTCGCGGGATTATCCGAACCCGCCGATGCAGATGACCTACGCGCCAACCCTGTTCGCCGAGGTCGGCCGGTCGATCGGCCTGCATCCCTTCCCGACCCCATCCGCCAACATGTCGCGGGCCTATGTCAACCCGCTCGGCATCGCCATGGGTCAATGCACCTATTGCGGATTCTGCGAACGCTTCGGCTGTGCCAACTATTCGAAGTCGAGCGCCCAGACCACCGTCCTTCCGGTGCTGATGAAGAAGTCCAATTTCGAAGTCCGCACCGACAGCGAGGTACTGCATGTCGATCTGGCTCCCGGAGGCAAGTCGGCGCGCGGCGTGACCTACGTCGATACCTCAGGCGAGGAGTACTTCCAGCCGGCCGATCTGGTGCTGCTGTGCGCCTACGGCCTGCACAATGCCCGGCTGATGATGCTGTCCGGCATCGGCAAGATCTACGACCCCGGCAGCGGCGAAGGAACGGTTGGGCGCAATTACTGCTACCAGACAAACGCCGGCGTGCAGGTGTTCTTCGACGACAAGAACTTCAACCCGTTCATCGCCGCAGGCGCGCTCGGCCAGACGATCGACGATTACAATGGTGACGCGTTCGACCACGGCGCGCTGGACTTCGTCGGCGGTGCGGGCATCAACTGCATTCCCACCAACGGGCGCCCGATCGGAACCAGGCCGACCTTGCCCGGCACGCCGAAATGGGGCAGCGCCTGGAAGAAGGCAACGGTCGAGGGCTACAAGAGCACGCTTGGCTACTCGTCCCAGGGAAGCAGCTACGCGACGCGCAACAACTACCTCGACCTCGACCCGACCTACAAGGACCGTTTCGGGCGGCCGCTGATGCGCATGACGTTCGATTTTCCCGACAACGACATCCGCATGTCGAACTATGTCTGCGACCGGATGGAGGAAATCGCCAAGGCGCTCGGCGGAAAGCAGTACGCCGTCAGCCGCCGCAAGAAAGGCTGGGACAGCGTCCCCTACCAGAGCACCCACAATACGGGCGGCGCCATCATGGGAACGGACCCGAAGAAGAGCGCGGTCAACACCTTCCTCCAGAGCTGGGACGTCCCCAATGTCTTTGTCATCGGTGCGTCGGCCTTCCCGCAGAATGCCGGCAAAAATCCGACAGGAACGGTCGGCGCGCTCGCTTTCCGCGCCGCCGATGCCATCCGCAATCAATATCTGCGCAATCCCGGTGCACCCCTGGTGCAGGCATGAACAAGCTCGTTCTCACGCTCGCCATCGGTGCTGCGGCCCTCACTGGCGGCCCGGCATGGAGTGCCGACCAGGCGGACCAGATCATACGTGGACAGTATCAGGCGGTGCTCGGCGACTGTGCAGGCTGTCATACGCGAGCCGAGGGCAAACCGCTGGCCGGCGGCCTGCCGCTCGAAACGCCGTTCGGCGCGCTTGTGCCGCCCAACATAACGCCTGACCGCGAGACGGGCATCGGCAGTTGGTCGGAAGCCGACTTCCGCAGCATGATGAAGTCAGGCATCGGCCACAATGGTGTGCGGCTCTACCCCGCAATGCCCTACCCCGCCTATACCAGGATGAACGATCGGGACATTTCCGACTTGTGGGCCTATCTGACGACGGTTCAACCGGTATCGAACAAGGTCGAAGCCAATCAGCTGCCGTTCCCGTTGAACATCCGGCTGGCGATGCTGGGCTGGAATGCCCTCAACTTCACCGAAGCAAGCTTTCAGCCGGATCCCTCCAAGTCGGCGGAGTGGAATCGCGGCGCTTATATCGTCCAGGGCGCGGGCCATTGCGGCACCTGCCACTCGCCCAAATCTTTCCTTGGTGCCGATAAGGACAGCGAGTTCCTGCAAGGTGCCTCCCTGCAGGGCTGGTTTGCCCCCGACATCACCAACAATGCGCAATCGGGCCTGGGCAAATGGTCGGAAGAGGATCTGGTGAAATACCTCAAGACCGGCGTCAATGCGCATTCGATTGCCTCCGGTCCGATGGCGGAGGCCATCGAGAACTCCACGTCGAAAATGACCGATCCCGATCTCAAGGCGGTTGCAGTCTACCTCAAGAGCCTGGGCTCGGATGTCGACAGCGCCCAACCGGCAAAGCCTGACGCAACACGGATGACCGCGGGCGAGGCAATCTATCGCGACAATTGCTCGGCCTGCCATGGTGGAGATGGTGCCGGGTCAGGCGCGCTTTTCCCTTCCCTTGCCGGCAATTCGATCGTCGCGCAGGGCAGTTCCGAAACACTGGCACGGCTCGTCCTTGCCGGCAGCCAGGCCGTGCACACGGCCGATGCACCGACGACGCCCGCCATGCCTTCCCTGGCCTGGCGCCTGAAAGACCAGGAGGTCGCCGACGTCTTGACCTATGTGCGCGCCAGTTGGGGCAACGCGGCTCCTGCAGTCTCGTCCGGCGATGTCGCCGCCGTACGCAAGGGATTGGCCCAGTAGACCCGTACTCTAGCTCTCGGCTGCGACGGCCAGCGCCAGACGGCTCATGTCGGTGAAAAGCGCCTGGCGCTCGGAATAGTCGGTCTGTTCCCCGGTCTCGATGTTGTCCACCACGACACACATCGACAACGCACGTGCTCCGAAATGCTCCGATATGCCATAGAGCGCGCTGGTTTCCATATCCACGGCCAGGGCTCCTTGCGCCCGTGCATCGGCAAAACGGGCACGCCCATCCGGGTGATAGAAGATGTCGCTGCAGACCGTCAGGCCGACATGATGGTCGATGCCAAATTCTACCGCCTTGGCCCGTGACGATGCGAGGAGCGCCGGGTCCGGGCCAGCCGGTCCATAAAGGCCGAAAACCTGGCCGCTCTGGGCGCTTTCCGCCTGTGCCGATTGCGAGATGACAAGGCTGCGCAGCTTTGCCCTTGCGGTCAGGCTGCCGCAGGTGCCGGTACGGATCAGCGTCCGGGCGCCATAATGGTCCAGCAGTTCATGCGCATAGATCAGAAACGATGAAACGCCGATGCCCGTCGCCTGAATGCTGATGGACTTGCCACGAAACAAGCCGGTGAAGCCAAGCGTGCCGCGTCGGCGATTGATGCAGCGCGGCGCTTCCAGGAACGTTTGCGCCATCCATTCGGCGCGCTGCGGGTCGCCCGGCAACAACACCGTGTCGGCATAGTCGTCCTTGTCCGCTTCGTTGTGCGGCGTCACCGGTTGCTCCCCTAAGCCTTCCTGCCGTTCACCCCTCAATCATGGCGTTGTCACGGCGTTGCGCAAGGAGGAACATGGGGAAGGCTCTAGGACTCCAGCACGTCCTTGACGATCGTGGCCAGTTGCTTGAGCGAAAACGGCTTGGGCAGGAAGCCGAAATGCGCATCTGCCGGCAGGTTTCTGGCGAATGCGTCCTCGGCATAGCCGGACACGAAGACGAATTTGATGTCGGGCTGGCGCTTGCGCAATTCGCCGAGCAGCGTCGGCCCGTCCATTTCCGGCATCACCACGTCGGAAACGACGATATCGACCTTGCCGCCCAGCGCCTCGAACACTTCCAGCGCCTCGACGCCCGACGACGCCTCGTGCACGGTGTAGCCGCGCGAGGTCAGCGCCCGCATGCCGCCCATGCGCACGGCATCCTCGTCCTCGACGAGCAGCACCGTGGCCGAGCCCGACAGATCCTTGGCCGGATCGGCGACCTTTGCCGGCGCCGCCGGCGCATCGCCGGGCTCGCCTGCCTTTTTTGCTTCGGCGATGTGACGCGGCAGGAAAATGCGGAAAGTCGAGCCTTTGCCGACTTCGGAATCGCAGAAGATGAAGCCGCCGGTCTGCTTGATGATGCCGTAGACCATCGACAGGCCAAGGCCGGTGCCTTTGCCGACTTCCTTGGTGGTGAAAAAGGGCTCGAATATCTTCTTCAGCACGTCGGGCGCGATGCCGCTGCCGGTGTCCTCGACTTCGACCACGACATAGTCCGCCGGGGCGAGTTCGCGGTAGGAAAAGGCCTTGCACTCCTCGGCGGTTACATTGCGGGTGCGCACGGTCAGATCGCCGCCCGCCGGCATAGCATCGCGCGCGTTGACCGCAAGGTTGACCACCACCTGTTCGAACTGTCCGATATCGACCTTGACCGGCCACAGGTCGCGGCCATGGTCGACCTTCAGCTTGATGTCGTTGCCGACAAGGCGGGCCAGCAGCATCCTGAGATCGGCGAGCACGTCGGTCAGGTTGAGCACTTCCGGCCGCAATGTCTGCTTGCGCGAGAAGGCCAGCAACTGCCGCACCAGCGAAGCCGCCCGGTTGGCATTCTGCTTGATGTTCATGATGTCGGGGAAGGACGGGTCCGACGGGCGGTGATTGGTCAACAAAAGGTCGGACGCCATGATGATGGCGGTCAGCACATTGTTGAAATCATGCGCGATGCCGCCGGCAAGCTGGCCGACTGCCTGCATCTTCTGGCTTTGCGCCATCTGCCCTTCGAGCGCTTTCTGCTCCGTTGTCTCGACGGCGTAGACGATGGCCGACTCCTCGGCGCCCTCGCCGCCGGTGCCGTCGGCGACGGCGTTGACGTAGAAGCGGATGTGCCGTTCGTCGTTGCCGGGCAGAAGCGTGTCGATCGGCTCGATGTCGGCCTGCCGCTGCTGCGCTTTCTCGAAGGCAGCCGCGAAGGCCGGCCGGTCGCGTTCGTGGATTACCGTGTCGAGCCGCACGCGACGGTCGACGGCGTCGCGATCGACGACAGACGAAAACAACGACAAAAACGGCGCATTGGTGCGCAGGATGCGTCCGTTGTGGTCGACGCCGGCGATTGCCATCGGTGTCGAGTTGAAGAAGCGGGTGAAGCGCACTTCCGAAGCCCGCAAATCGGCAGAGGCATCCTCGCCTTGCGTGCGGTTGAGCACGATCGTGCGTGTCGGCCCATTCAATCCTTCGCGGCTGGCCGAAACGCGGTGCATAAAGCGCACCGGCAGCGCTTCGCCCGTCATGGTCGTCAAATCGAGATCGATCACCGCGTTGCGTGTCGTGCCGGGGTCGGCCTTGACCGAGCGGACCAGCGCCATGCCGTCGCCGGCCACGATCTCCGACAGAGACACGGCGCCGGGCGTGAAGCTGGTGAGGTCGATGCCCAGCCATTCGGCGAGCGTGGCGTTTATGTAGGTGACGCGGCCCTCCTGGTCGGCCGAAAAGAAGCCGGCCGGCGCGTGGTCGAGGTGATCGATCGCCTTCTGCAGATCGAGGAAGAAGCGCTCCTGCTCGGCCCGCTCCTGCGAGATATCGGCAAGCTGCCAGGCCAGCATCGGCAGCCGCTGGCCCGGAACGCTGAAGGCGCGGGCGCGCGCGCGGTACCAGCGGGCGCCCGGCTCGGCACCGGGCCGAATGGACTGTGCGAGCCTAAACTCGCCGTCGCCCGGCTGGCCGTCGCGAAGGCCGGACGCCAGGCGATAGATCGTCACCGAGGCTTCGGGGACATCCGAGAGCAATCCCTCGACGGTCTTCAGGTCGGCAGCGGACGATGCTCCGGTCATATCCGCATAGGCGCGGTTGGCATAGACGACGCGGCCTTTGGTGTCGGTGACGAGAAGCCCCTGCGACATCGAATCGACGAAGGATTTCGACAGTTCGTCGCCTGTCGAGCGTGGCGTGACCTGCACGAAGCCGATCGCCGTCGCGAACAGGAAGCCGACGCCGATCATCGCCAGCACGCCGAGCATGCCGAGCAGGAAAGGATCGCCGAGGCGCTCGCGGAAAAGACCGAAGACGATCGCCGCCCCCGTCAGAACGACGATGAAAATGATAAGCCGGGTAACCGCGCCCGGTCGCGTATTCTGGTCGACGATCGGTACCGGATAGAAATCGCCGCGCGCTTCCTTGGCCATGTGCCCCCTGCTCGTGAATTCCGGTGTTCCGACACCCGCCCCGTACCGGGTTGAATCACATTCTCCTAGTCCGGAAAAGGCCTGGGCGGCAAATGTCGGATAAAAATGATGTCTTCCGGCCTTCGGAGTTTTTCAAGCTGTTCAACAGCGTGAAACGCAACTTGCGGTGGCCCGCTGCAACGGTCTAGTGTCTTATCACTTCCAAGGGGCGATCAGGGGAAACCAATGCAATGGCTCGATAGCGTGGCAGGTCCCGGTTATGCCGCAGCATTGTTGTGGACGTTTGCAGCGCTCGTCCTGCTGGTCATCGTTCTCGTCATCGTCAAGCTGGTGCGCAACCTGACATTCGGAACCTTCGTCGCCGGCGGCCGGAACCGCAAGACGCGACTGGCCGTCATGGATGCCACCGCCGTCGACAGCCATCGCAGATTGGTGCTGATACGCCGCGACGACATCGAACATCTGCTTCTGATCGGCGGTCCGACCGACGTCGTCGTCGAGCGCGATATCCGGCTTTCGGCGCCGCGCCGGCCGGCATTGACTGGAGATGGCGGCTTGCAGCCGGTTCCGGCCGCCGCTCCGACAAGGCCGCGTCCGCCGCAACCCGCTCCGCCGCCGCTGAGACAGGCACCCGCTCCACAGCCGGTGAATACGACGCCGCCCGCCCGCCCCCGTCCGACAGCGCCGCCGGCACCTGCACCGAAGCCGGCAACGCAAAGCTACCAGCCGACCAATGTCACGCCGTTGCCCGCCTACGGCTCCGCCAACGCCAACACCGCCCGGCACGCCCCGCCACCACCGCAGCCGGTGCAGGACAGCATCGACGACACGCTGATGAGAGAACTTGAAGTATCACTGGACCAGCCCCGTTCGGGCGGCCAGGTGGGCAAGCCGGCGGCGCCGCAGTCGCTCGACGACGAGATGACCAAGCTTCTCGGTGAACTCTCCAGCCAGAAGAAATGAGCGACCGCCGGGTCGCTATCCCCGCGAAACACCGTCGCCGGTCCGGCTGCCGAACCACCTCGTCCGAAGCCCCGAGGGTTTTCGATCTTCGCGCGCCCTGAGCGGTGGATGCCGCACCAATGAAAATGGCCGGAAAACCGGCCATTTTCAGAATCGAGTTCGTTCGAGACAGCCGGCCGTGAGCTTCAGTCGTCGCGATAGACTTTTTCGCGGCGCTCATGCCGCTCCTGCGCTTCGATCGACAATGTCGCGATCGGACGTGCATCGAGCCGCTTCAGCGCGATCGGCTCGCCGGTTTCTTCGCAATAGCCGTAGGTGCCTTCGTCGATGCGTTGCAGGGCGGAATCGATCTTTGCAATGAGCTTGCGCTGACGGTCGCGGGCCCTGAGTTCGATGGCACGGTCGGTTTCCGAAGAGGCGCGATCGGCCAGATCGGGGTGGTTGGCGTTTTCTTGCTGCAGGATTTCCAGTGTTTCGCGCGCTTCGCGCAATATGTCATTCTTCCAGGTGACGAGCTTTGAGCGGAAGTAGGATTTCTGCCGCTCGTTCATGAACGGCTCGTCTTCGGAGGGTACGTAATCGGCGGTAACGATGTCGTTCATTCGACTCACCCAAACTGCCCCAAATTTGGCGCCTATATATTCGTCGTCCGACGCCTGCACAAGCGCAATCGGCCGCTGTTTCACGCAATTGTTAAAGTACCCGGGCACGCGTCTTTGCAGCCGCGTACGGTCGCTTTGGTACAAACTCCGCCGCGACACTTTGGATCCGGTGACGCATATTTTCCCTGATCGCGGTGCCCCCGGGGCCGATATGCAAGCGCCTTTTGCGGCAGCCAGCGTTAGCTGATTCGCCGTGTTTGAAGAGCACGGGCCATTGTGCGCGACGCCGTTCTCGTGGCTAATCCCGGAAGGCTTCGGCATTCGGAGGTTGGGTGAGCAGGCTTTATCTGTTGCGACATGCCAAGGCAGGCTGGGCATTGCCCGGCATGCGCGATTTCGACCGTCCGCTCGATGCGTCCGGCCGCGCCGATGCCGAAATGATGGGCGCCGCCATGCGCTCCCGCCTCTATGTTCCGGACCGGACGCTGTGCTCCAACGCCAAACGCGCCAAAGAGACGCTGGAAGGCTTGGCCGGCCAGACCGACACCGGCCGGGTCCTGTTCTTCGACGGGCTCTACAGCGCCGACGCGGCCGGTTACCTCAACCTTATCAGGGACAATGGCGGATCGGGCTCATTGCTGGTCATCGGCCACAACCCGATGATGGAAGACCTTGCCATGGCAGTTTCGGGCGGCGGCGACGAGGCTGCGCGGGCCACACTGAACCATGGGTTCCCGACCGCGGGCCTGGCGGTCGTCCGCTTCGACGGCGATCTTGCCAGCGCCGCCCAAGGCACCGGCTATCTCGAAGTGTTCCTGACGCCGGCCGATCTCTGAAGCCATTTCAAAGCCTTGTTGCAGCGCCTATATCGGACGGACCGAAGTTCGAGAGAGCATATTTTGGCATCATCGCTGACCACCTTCACCGACGAGGCGAGGATTGCCCTCGACACGCTATCGGGCCGCGCCACCGGGCTTTTTTCCCCATCGCTGCGCCTCGGCGTGACCGGATTGTCCCGCGCCGGCAAAACGGTGTTCATATCGGCCCTTGTCCACAATTTGATCCATGGCGGGCGCCTGCCGCTGTTCGAGGCGCAGAAATCGGGGCGCATCGCGCGCGCCTTCCTCGAGCAGCAGCCCGACGACGCGGTGCCGCGTTTCCAGTACGAGGACCACATCGCAGCCTTGGTCAACGACCGCGTCTGGCCCGATTCGACGCGCGCCATTTCGGAGCTGCGGCTGACCATCGAATATGAATCGGCCTCCGGCTGGAGCCGCATGTTTTCCTCGGGCAGATTGTCGGTCGATATCGTCGATTATCCCGGCGAATGGCTGCTCGATCTGCCGCTGCTCGGCAAATCCTTCGCCGATTTTTCCCACGAAGCCTTTGAGATGGCCGTTCTGCCGGTGCGCGAGGACCTGTCGCAAGCCTGGCGGGCACTATCGGCCGGGATCGACCCGAACGCCGATGCCGACGAGATGACGGCGCGCCGCCTGGCCGAGAGTTTCGCCGCCTATCTGAAGGCCTGCAAGCTCGACGAGCGGGCGCTTTCGACCTTGCCGCCCGGCCGCTTCCTGATGCCGGGCGATCTCGAAGGCTCGCCGGCCCTGACCTTCGCGCCACTGGCCGCGATCGGCGACAACCGTCCGCGCGCAGGCTCGCTGCGCGCCATGATGGACAGGCGCTATGAGGCCTACAAGACGCATGTCGTCAAACCCTTTTTCCGGGAACACATCACCCGCCTCGACCGCCAGATCGTGCTGATCGACGCTATGCAGGCGCTGAACGCCGGCCCAGGCGCCATGGCCGACCTGGAACGCGCGGTGACCGAGATCCTCAGCTGTTTTCGCCCCGGCCGGGGCAGCTTCCTCACCGATCTGTTCTCGCGGCGCATCGACCGCATCCTGGTTGCCGCGACCAAAGCCGACCATCTGCATCACGAAAGCCATGACCGGCTGCAGGCGATCGTGCGGCGGCTTGCCGACCGCGCCGTGGCACGGGCGAATTTCACCGGCGCCGATGTCGATGTGGTCGCCATGGCGGCGGTGCGCGCGACGCGCGAAGGCACCGTCAAGCAAGGCCGGGAGACGCTTCCCGTCATCATCGGCACGCCGATAGCCGGTGAGAAGATCAACGGCGAAACCTTCGATGGAAAAACTGAAACAGCCATATTTCCCGGTGACTTACCGGAGAATATTGATGCGGTTTTCGATGTTTCGGGAGCCGATCACAGGCAGGACTCCGCGGACCCTGCAATCCGCTTCGTCCGTTTCCGTCCCCCAAAGCTCGAACGCACGGCCGAAGGCGTCACGCTGTCGCTGCCGCATATCAGGCTCGACCGTGCCTTGCAGTTCCTGATCGGAGATCATCTGGCATGACCGCGCCCCGCAAGCCGGCGGCATTCCGCATCGAACCGGAAGCCCCACCGAGACAAGCGGCCCCTGAGCCGCGCAACATCCAGGCCGACACCCAACGCAAACCCCGCGCGATGAAAACCGATGTCGCGATGGTCATACCGGCGGAAGTCGATGTCTTCGACGAGCCCGACATCATTGCCGCGGAGCCGCCACCAGCCGTCGCCCCCAGGAAACGCTCGCTGCTCGGCAACATCTTCTTCGGCGCCTTCGGCGTGCTGGTTTCGCTGGCGGTCGGCCTGTGGACCGACCAGCTCATACGCGACCTCTTTGCGCGCGCTGAGTGGCTGGGCTGGCTGGCGGCCGGCATGGCCGCCATCGCCGTGCTGGCGCTTGTGGTGATCCTGATTCGCGAATTCCTGGCGATCGCCCGCCTCGCCGAGGTCGAAAAGCTGCAGAAGCGGGCGCTCGATGCGATCGCCCGCGACGATCCCAAGGCGGCACGATCGGTCGTCGACGAACTATCGGCCTTTGTCTCGGCCAAACCCGAGACCGCGGCCGGCCGGCGCGCGCTGGCCGAATTGCGCGGCGAAATCATCGACGGCGGCAATCTCGTGCGTCTGGCGGAGGCTGAAATTCTCGGACCACTCGATGCCAGGGCGAAAGTGATGATTCTCGAAGCTGCCAAACGCGTCTCGCTGGTGACGGCGGTCAGTCCACGCGCACTGGTCGATGTTGCCTATGTCGTGTTCGAGGCCGGGCGGCTCATTCGACGCCTGTCGGAACTCTATGGCGGACGGCCGGGAACGCTGGGTTTCTTCCGCCTGGCGCGCAGCGTTCTGGCGCATCTGGCGGTCACCGGTTCGATCGCGGTCGGCGACAGTTTCGTCCAGCAGATCGTTGGCCACGGCCTGGCCGCGCGCCTTTCGGCCAAGCTTGGCGAGGGCGTCGTCAACGGCATGATGACGGCGCGCATCGGCATCGCCGCGATGGAGACGGCTCGACCCCTGCCCTTCAGCGCCGCCAAACGTCCCGGATTGGGCGACTTCCTCTCGGCGCTGACATCGTTCGCAACCAGGAAAGACGGTGCAACGACCCCCTCCGGCAAGTGAGCCGGGCTGGAGTGTCCGGGCATTCGGAATCGTTACCGGACTGCTCTGCGGCGGCCCCGCGGTGACGAAGCATTAACCAATCTTGTTCATGGTCAGACCGGTTCCAAACAGCATCTTTGTTGCCGGGTGTCGTCGATGAAAAGCGTAATTCTATCCAGCGTCCTGTCCCTGGCAACGGTGATTACGACAGTCGTCGGCATTGCCGGAGTGGCCTCTGCGGCGGAGCCGGACAAGCAGTTCTTCCAGTCTGCCGAAGGCAAGTGGATCGGTCCCGGCGAAATCGTCGCCGGCAAGTACAAGGGCACCAAGTTCAACTGCAGCTTCACCGGCTCGACGCCCGACGGCAAGGTCGGCATGTCGCTCGACGGCGGCTGCCGGGTCGGTATGTTCACCCAGCCAATGTCGGCCAAGATCGAGCGCAAGGGCCGCGAGGGCTACAAGGGCAGCTTCATGGGTGGCGCGACCGGTTCCGGCCTCGACATCATCGGCGGCAACGTCGTCGATCCCCGCAAGGTGGTCTTCACCATCAACCGCAACCAGCTGCGCGGCGTCATGCAGGCTCGCATCCCTGACGATAATTCGATGACGGTGACTATTGCCGTGCGCGTCAACGACCAATTGGTGCCGGTGATCGGCATGAGCCTGAAGCGCGTCGACGCAGTCGAAGTCGGCTCCATCGCGCCGAACTGAAAAAACCAAGGAAAAAGACGGCGACCCAACGGTCACCGCCCTCTCACTTGAGCCCATCGAATCAGGCGCTTAGGCCTTGATCTCAAATCAGGGTGTCAGCCCTTGATCGCGGCCGTCACTTCGTCATAGGCCTTGCAGGCGTCGGCCAATGTCGTGGCGCCCTGATACTTGGTTGTCACCGCCTGGACCTTGGCGGTCAGATCAGCCGCTTTGGCCGGGTCCTTGGTGATCGCCTCCTGAAGTGCTGCAGCCATGTCCTGCGCCTTCTTGGTCGCGATCTCCGCCGTGCACTCAGGCGCCTTCGAGCAAGCCGAACCGGCAAGCACCGCCAGGCCGACGGCAACAAACAAAAACTTCTTCATGTCAGTCATCTCCTCAAAAAGGGCGCGACTTGATCGTCGATCACCCTCCAATGGCCGAAGCCGAGCGTCCTTAGCCTTCGATTGCGGCAAGATGCAACGTGTTCCCGGCCTCAACTTGTGTATCGCGCCTGCAACATCGCTGGCGGCAGGATTTGAGGCTACTGTGTCGGCGGCTGCAAAGTTCAGCTGCGAGGCTGCAGCAGCGCCAAGACGGCGGTCGATGCGGCAAGGATAGCAGTCAGAGTCAAAGGCCCAGTCGCGCCATAGGTGTCCACGACATAGCCGCCGACAACCGCGCCGATGGTGATGGCAATTTGGAAAGAGGTGACCATCAGGCTGCCCGCTGCCTCCAGCGCATCAGGCGCCGCGCGCGACATATTGGTCGGCAGCACCACCGGCGCCATGCCAAAGGCGAAACCCCACAGCGTAACGAAACCGAAGGCAACGCCGATATGCGAGCCCCAAAGCACCAAAGTAAGTGCCGCAACCGCCATCAACGCCGCGGTGACTGCGAGGGCCATGTGGATGTTGGTGTCGGCCATGCGGCCGCCGGCAACATTACCGATCACGGCAGCGACGCCAAACCCGAGCAGAGCCAAGGCAATCGGTCCGGTTGTAAGGAGTGTCACCTGTTCGAGGAAGGGACGCACATAGACCGAGCCGGCAAAATGCCCCGTCATCAGCAAAAGGATAGCCAGCATCCCGAGTTGGATGCCGCGCCGCCGGGTCAGCCGAAATACATCTGCAAGGCTGTTGCTTGCCGTTGCGGGCAAGGTCGGCAGGCTGAGAAACTGCAGCAGCATGGCAAGCGCGGCCAGCCCCGCCGTCATGGCCATGGCACTGCGCCACCCTATCCAGTCACTGATCAACGCGCCCATCGACGGTGCGGCAATGGTTGCGAGCGAGACGCCCAGGGTGACGATCGCCATGCCCCGCCCCGTCGCGCTGGCGCCAACCAGCCTCGCCACGACGGCGACCGAAAGTGCCCAGAAAGCACTGAGAGCGATGCCCAGCCCGGCCCGGCCCAACAGCAACAGCCAGAAATCGGTCGCCAGCGCCGCCAGGACATTGGAACCGACCGCAAGAGCACTGAGACCAACCAGCACCGCCTTGCGGTTCAAGCGGCCGATGAGAACATTGCTCAACATGGCCGTCACGGCGCCGACGGAAGCGGTGGCGGTGACGACCTGTCCGGCCGTCCCCTCGCTGATGCCGAGATCGCGTGCCATTGGCGTCAGCAGACCTGCGGGCAGGAATTCGGCCGACACCAAGGCAAAGCTGGTGGCCGCCAATGAAATGACCGCGAACCAGGTGGCTGCGCTCCACGCGGCTGGTGCATCGGCATCAAGGCCAGTCGCGGCGTCTTCAAGCTGTAATGTTGTGTCAGTCACGGAAAGATCTCCAAAGTTTGGAGGTCTTAAATAGGCGAGTCCGCTCGGATGATATGTATCTTAGAATCCGAAATTCATATCCATTCGTCCGGGAATTGTGCGACGCACAACGCCCGGCGAGACATTGGTGATGCGCTTGAACGCGCGCGCGAAGGATGCCTCCGAATCATAGCCCAAACGGGTAGCGACTTCGGCAACCGACAAGCCGTTTTGGCCCAGCAATTCGCGGGCAAGCTGCATGCGCAGGCGGGCGAGATAGTGTGCGGCACCCTCCCCCAATACCGCACTGAAACGCTCGGCGAAAATCGAGCGCGATTGGCCTGCCACGCCGGCCAGGCTTCCCAGCGTCCAGTTGTGGCCGGGGTCGCGGTGCATGGCCGCCAAAGCGCGGCCTATATGGGGGTCGCGGATGGCTGCGAGCCAACCGGTGGTCGAGGCTCCGTTGCAATTGACCCAGCAGCGTATGAGCCGGGCCGTCAGCAAGTCGGCCATACGCGACAGAATCGTGGCGCTGCCCATCTGCGGCTGCGAGGCCTCCACCGTCATGGCCGCCAGCAAAGGACCGACGACCGGGTCATTGCCGGCCACGTCGCAACCCTTGATGACAGGCGGCATCAACGTGATCAATGGGTTGAGCGCATAGGAGTCCAAGGCCATGGAGCCGCAGAAAAGGGTGCTCGTCGCGCCCGTTCCTTGCCGTACCACTTCGCAGACGTTGCCCCCCAACTTGATTACCTGGCAACCTTCGAGCGAGCCCCCTGCAACGTCCGGCGCGCTCGCCAGCCGATGGGCGATGCCTTGCGGCAGCAGCACCAGATCGCCATCGCGCAGCTCCTGCCAACCTTGCGATTCAGTATGAATCCAGCATGGGCCCTGGCCGACAAAGTGAAACCGAAGCAGCTGTTGTTGCGGAAAGTCTATGCTCCATGGGTGCCGGAGTTCGCAGCGGCCATAGTTGACACCACTCAAGCGAAAGTCTTGCAGAACTTCGCTGAGCGCATCCATCGGGATATGTGGCGGCGAGGACGGCCGGGACGAATGGTCAAACATATACGCAATATAGATGCCGAACGTCCGGCAGGCAAGCGGGGACCGTTGTTCCACCAGGTCAATCACTGCAACGGCACCCTACCCTTTCCGGCAGATTTCTCGCCTTGCCTCCCGCTCCAACTGCATGCAAGGAGTGCTGCAAGACACAGGGACAAGAGGCATGGCGGCGGAAGCATCGGGCAGTGATCTGGTTCAGGTGGTGGCGCTGCTTGCTGCCGGTGTCGTCGCCGTTCCCATCTTCAAGCGCATGGGCCTCGGCTCGATCCTCGGCTATCTGGCTGCCGGCGTGGTGATCGGCCCGTTCGGCCTCGGCGTCTTTTCCGAATCGGAAGCCATTCTTCATGTCGCCGAACTCGGCGTGGTGATGTTCCTGTTCATCATCGGGCTGGAAATGCAGCCATCGCGGCTCTGGGGCCTGCGCCGCGAGATCTTTGGCCTCGGTGCGTTGCAGGTCGGCGTCTGCGCGCTCCTGCTGACCGGGGTCGGCATGGCTGGAGGGTTTCCAATCGCGCAATCCTTCGTCGCCGGCGCCGGCTTCGTGCTGACCTCGACAGCGATCGTCATGCAGCTTCTCGAGGAACGCGGCGAAATCGCCGCGCCGAAAGGCCAGCGCATCGTATCGGTCCTGCTGCTCGAGGATCTTGCCATCGTGCCGCTGCTGGCCCTGATCGCGTTTCTGGCGCCCGGCGGTGCCGACACCAGCCTATCGGAGCGGCTGACCGAGGTCGGCATCGGCCTCGCCGCGATCGTCGGCCTGGTTGTGGCCGGCCGTTATCTGCTCAATCCGTTCTTCCGCATCCTGGCGGATGCCCGTGCCCGCGAGGTGATGACGGCGGCGGCACTTCTGGTCGTTCTCGGATCCGCGCTCGCCATGCAGCTCAGCGGCCTGTCGATGGCGATGGGCGCCTTCCTGGCCGGTGTGCTTTTGTCCGAATCGACCTTCCGCCATCAGCTCGAAGCCGATATCGAACCGTTCCGCGGCATCCTGCTCGGTCTGTTCTTTCTCGCGGTGGGCATGTCGCTCGACCTGCATGTGGTCGCGGCGAACTGGCGGCTGATTGCCATCTATGTCGTCGCCTACATGGTGATGAAGGCATTCGGCATCTACATCGTCGCCCGTATCCTGAAAACCAGCCACCGCGAGGCGCTTGAGCGCGCGGTCTTCATGGCGCAAGGCGGTGAGTTCGCCTTTGTCCTTTATTCGGCGGCCGCGGCGGTCGGCATCATCGACGGCAACGCCAATGCGACGCTGACGGCGATCGTCATCATCTCCATGGTGCTGACGCCGCTGGCCATCATCGCCTTGCGCTATCTGACGCCGCGCGACGAGCAGTCGCTCGACGGCGTCGACGTCGCCGATGGCCTGACCGGCAGCGTGCTGATCATCGGCTTCGGCCGCTTCGGCCAGATCGCCAGCCAGCCGCTGCTGCTGCGCGGCATCGACGTCTCGATCATCGACAATGACGTCGAAATGATCCAGGCGGCGGCCGATTTCGGCTTCAAGGTCTACTATGGCGACGGCACGCGGCTGGACATCCTGCATGCCGCCGGTGCCGGCCGGGCGCGCGCCGTGCTGATCTGCGTCGACAAGGCCGATGTGGCTGTTCGCATCGCCCAGCTGATCAAGGCCGAATTCCCACTGCTCACCGTGCTGGCCCGCGCATTCGACCGTGGAACGGCGCTGCAGCTCATACGTGCCGGCGTCGACTACCAACTGCGCGAAACCTTCGAATCCGCACTTGTTTTCGGCGGCTCGGCCCTGGAATCTCTGGGCGTCGATCCCGAAGACGTGGCTGAAACGATCGAAGATGTCAGGCGCCGCGACACCGACCGCTTCGAAACCCAGCTCGCCGAAGGCATTCGCGCCGGACAGCGCTTCCTGAGAGGCAATATCGGCACGCCGATTCCGACACCGCTCTCGACGCCGCGCCGGCCTGGTCAGGCACTCAACGAAGAGACCGCGGGTGTGCTGCACAAGTCCGAACCCGCCGATTGAGCAAGGAATCAGGTATGGAATTGGACAGCAGAGCCCTGTCGGTCACCAAATTCTGGCGCGATGCCGGCGAGGATGCCTGGTTCGAGAAGAACGAAGCATTCGATGCCGAGTTCCGCGACCGCTTTCTCGACCTGCACTACGCCGCCGCGCGGCGTGAATGCGACGACTGGCTGGAACATGCCGAAGGCGCGCTGGCGCTGATGATCCTGCTCGACCAGTTTCCGCGGAACTGCTTTCGCGGCACCGGCCATATGTACGCGACCGATCCGCTCGCCAGATATTTCGCAGAGAAGGCGATCGCGGCTGGTCATGACCTGGCACTCGAGGAAGAACTCCGCGTTTTCCTCTACCTGCCTTATGAGCATTCGGAGCTACTGGCCGACCAGGATATTTCGGTCGAGCTGACGCAGGCCAGGGCCGAGCCCTATCTGAAGTATGCTGTTGAACATCGTGATATCATTGAGCAATTCGGCCGTTTTCCGCATCGAAACAAGATGCTTGGCCGCGAAACCACCTCGCAGGAGCAGACGTTCCTGGATGGTGGCGGCTTCTCGGGTTAGAGGCCTCGCTGCGCCGTTTGCAGGCCGGCATCACCTGAATATCATCGCACCTAGGCCAGCCACCAATCCCGGCCGGATGACAATCGCTCGATGCCTGAGGTATCGACGGCGACCAGGCGATCGGTGATGCTGCGACCGCTGACAACCAGGCCGGGCGCGATCTCGGCCAGCGGCGCCAGCACGAAGGCGCGCTCCAGCATGCGCGGATGCGGCACCTCCAGCCCGGTCTCGTGGATGACGCGGTCACCGAACACCAGAATGTCGATGTCGATCAGCCGCGGCCCCCACCGCTCCTCGCGCACCCGCTTCAGCTTGCGCTCCGCATCGAGGCAGAGGTCGAGCAAGGCACGCGGTGCAAGTACGGTGGAAATTTCGGCGGCCGCATTGAGAAAATCCGGCTGATCGAGCTTGCCCCAGGGCGGTGTGCGATAAAGCGAGGAGACGCCGGTGACACGCGTATCCGCGTCGGCATCCAGCATGCGCAGCGCCGCGCTCATGGATTTCGCCGGATCGCCAAGATTGCCGCCAAGGCTGAGATAAACGGTACTATTCGGGCCAGACAACGGTCACCTCGACATAATCGAGCACGCCGGGCACTGGTGCGTTCGGCTTGCGCACCGTGATCTCGGCTTTCTTTATCTGCGGAAAACGCGCCGTCAGCGCACGGGCCACTTCGAGCGCCAGCGACTCGATCAGAAAACGGCGCTGCCCGGTGATGATCTTTTCAATGACGCTGAATGCAACGCCGTAGTGGACTGTATCCTCGATCGAATCTTCGGCAAGCGCCCGGCCTGGATCAACGGTCAGAACGGCATCGACATAGAAGCGCTGGCCGAGCCGTTCCTCCTCGTCCAGCACGCCGTGCCGGGCAAAGAAAGCGCAGTTCTTCATGCGGATGACATACATCGGTCAGTTTCTCGCCCGGTCGGTTTGACGCGCCAGCATAGCATCGGCGAGCGCCAATGCGTCCACGTTGAATGCGATATCGTGGACGCGAAACAGATCGGCGCCCTGGAGCCTCAAAATGACGCTGGTCGCCGCTGTTCCGACCCCTCTGTCGGCGGCATCACGGCCGGTGACCGTGCCGATGAAGCGTTTTCGCGACGTGCCGGCCATCAGCGGCAGGCCGAGTGCATGCAATTCCGAAAAGCGTGCCATCAGGTCGAGATTTTCCTCCGCCGTCTCCTTGGCGAATCCGAAACCGGGATCGAGCACGATGTGATCATCGGCGATGCCGTTCTGGCGGGCGATTTCCAGCGACCTTCGCAGGAATGCCAACTGATCGGCAATCGCGTCCGGCAGCTTCTGGCGATCCCGCCCGGTATGCATGATGACAAGCCCGGCGCCGGTATCGGCGGCGACACGAGCAATATCGGGCTCGCGCTGCAAACCCCAGACATCGTTGACGATATGCGCGCCGGCGGCGACCGCCAGCCGCGCCGTGTCGGCGCGATAGGTATCGACCGAAATCAGCACCTCGTTCACGCCCGCCAGCGCTTCGATCACCGGCAGGATGCGGGCCTGTTCCTGGCTGGCCGATACCGCGGCAGCACCTGGGCGCGTCGATTCTCCCCCGACATCGACAACCAGTGCCCCTTCCCCGATCATGCGGCGCGCCTGGGCCAGCGCCTTTTCAGGGGCGTCGAACTGGCCGCCGTCGGAAAAGCTGTCGGGCGTGACATTGAGGATGCCGACGACCACGGCCTTGCCGCCAAGGTCGAGATGGCGTCCATGCGCCAACTGCCATCGCCTGGCCGTCATTGCTCATCGACCATGGAGTTCATCAATCATGTGTGATCCCTGGCGGATCAATTTCATTGCGCCGGCAACGGCCGTAAAGCAAGGTGGTCAAAGAGGCAACATGATGAAACGATCCATGCTTGGCATGAAAAAACAGTCCTTGGGCGTGAAACAATCCTTGGCTTGCGCGCTGCTGCTCGCCATAACGTCGCACCCGGCGGCGGCGGCCAATCTCGTCAAGACGTACAGCTATTTCGCCATTGGCGGCAGCACGCTCGATGACATCGAGGCACAACTCTCCAAACGCGGGCCGGAGGTGAAAAGCACCGGCACGCGGCACCCGGGCGCCACGCAAATGGCGTTCACCACCCGCATCAGCTATGCGCAGACACCGAGTTCCTGCCGGATTGCCGACGCGGTGGTGACCGTCAAGGTGAAGGTGATCCTTCCCGAGTGGCGCCGGCCGCGCAAGGCCGATGCCGATGTCAGGCTGTTCTGGGATACGCTGTCGGCCGACATCAAGCGCCATGAGGAGCGCCATGTCGAAATCGCCAAGAACCATGGCGGCGAACTCGAAGAGGCCTTGAAAGCCACCTACCCGCAAAAGAACTGCGACGCCGCCAAGGCCAAGGCGGCCGCGATCACCGCGGCTGTTCTGGCCAGGCACGACCGCGCCCAGCTTCAGTTCGACCGCGTCGAAAGCGTCAATTTCGAAAGCCGCATCTTGCGGCTGCTGCGCTACCGCATGGAGCGCATCGGCAACGGACGACTGCCGCCGGCCTGAACGCACCCGAACTGAAAGCCAAATTCACCGAAGCGTAGTGCCAGATTCGAAAAACTTTCGAGCCGCCGTCGAAACCGGCCTATATGGGACGACATATCAGGCTCGCCAGACGAGCTTAAAACACCAATGCGATCCAAACGGTCGTGAAGCCGGAGCGGCTGAACAGCGCCGGTCAAATCGCAAGCTTATGGATGAACGATCATGGACCAGGCTGTCGATGAGAAAACGATGGCGGAAACCGGCACGCCGATAACAGAGCGCGAAAAGAACGCCATCATCGGCGGCGTGCTGTTGTCGATGCTGTTGGCGGCACTCGATCAGACCATTGTCGCGCCGGCCATGCCGACCATCGGGCATGCGCTCGGAAACGCACACTATCTGCCATGGATCGTCACCGGTTATCTCCTGACCGCTACAGCCGTGGCTCCGCTCTACGGCAAGATTTCCGATGTCTACGGCCGCCGGCCGACCGTCTATGCCGCGATCCTGATCTTTTTGGCGGGATCGGTGGTCAGTGCGATGGCTCCCAACATGTTTGTGCTGGTTGTCGGGCGGGCGATCCAGGGCGCCGGTGGCGGCGGCTTGTTCGCTTTGACGCAGACCGTCGTCGGGGATCTCGTGCCGCCGCGCGAGCGGGCACGCTATGCCGCCTGGTTCTCCGGCACATGGGCTGTCGCCAGCATTGCCGGTCCGTTGCTCGGCGGCACTTTCGCAGAGCACCTGCACTGGTCACTGATCTTCTGGATCAACATTCCGCTTGGTTTTCTTGCGATGGCGATCATCAACAAGCCGCTCAAGAAACTGCCCATTGCCGCAAAGCGCCATCGCATCGACGGCCTGGGCGCGCTGCTTCTGATAATTGCCACGGCGCTGCTGCTGCTCGCCTTGAACTGGGGCGGCAGCGCCTATCCCTGGACTTCGCTTGAAGTCATCGGCGTTCTCTGCGGTTCGGCGATTTTCTGGAGCGCTTTTGCCTTGCGGCTCATGCGCGCCGCCGAGCCGCTCATCTCACTCGAAGTGCTTGGCAATCCAATCGTTCTGGCGGGCACGCTTTCGATGTTCCTGCTTCAGGCCGCAAGCGTCGGCATGGCTGTGTACCTGCCCGTCTATCTTCAGGCGGTGCTCGGCTTGTCGGCAGCGGAGTCGGGCATCGCGATGCTTGGGCTTCTGCTGGGGACCGTCGGCGGCGCGGCATTCAGCGGGCGTATGATCCCGCATTTCACCCACTACAAGCGCATTGCGATGGTGGGCGTCGTCTTCAGCATGCTGTGCCTCTGCCTGCTGGCCGTCGTCGCAGGATATGCGACGCTGCTGGAGGTCGAGGTCTTGACGATTTGCATCGGGTTTGGAACCGGAACGACGTTTCCGGTCACCACCGTGTCGGTCCAGAACGCCGTCGATCGCGTGCATCTCGGCGTCGCGACGGGCGTGCTGACATTCCTGCGTTCGCTTGGCAGTGCGCTTGGGGTCGCCATGCTCGGCGCGGTCGCTCTGGGCTACGGCTTGCCGCTTGCCGGTGAAGGCGTGCGGATCGCTGGCCATAGCGCGACGATCGAGCCGTTCGTGATGATCTTTGCCGTCGCCGCCGCTACATTGCTGCTGGGGCTGATCACGCTGACGCTGATGCCCGAAAAGGAGCTTCGCGGCTACGCCGACAATGCGGCGCCGATGCTGGCCGAGTAAAGTTCAGCCGGAGACGCCGAGCTTCTTCTGCAGGCTGGTCGATGAGGTCGTGTACTGGAAAACGATGCGCTCGCCGGGGCTGATGATGCGCTTGGCGGCCTGCGCCATCAGCGCCACTTCGTGGAAACCCGACAGGATCAGCTTCAGCTTGCCCGGATACCAGTTGATATCGCCGACCGCGAAGATGCCGGGCACCGATGTCTGGAATTTTTCGGTATCGACCGGAATGAGGTTCTCGTGAAGGTTGAGACCCCACTCCGCGATCGGTCCGAGCTTCATGGTCAGGCCGAAGAACGGCAGCATGCGCGTGCAAGGCACCTCGACGTCGCCATCCGGTCCCTTGATGGTGGCCGATGACAACTGGCCGTCGGCACCGGTCAATCCGGTCACCTGGCCGACCTGGAATTCGAGCTGCTTCATCTCCTGCATGGCATACATCTTGTTGACGCTGTCGGGAGCGGCGCGGAACTCAGGCCGCCGGTGCACCAGCGTCACGCTCTTTGCCACCGGCTGCAGGTTCAGCGTCCAGTCGAGCGCCGAGTCGCCGCCGCCGACAATGACGAGGTCGTGGCCGCGAAAATCCTCCATCCGGCGCACCGAATAGAAGACGCTCTTGCCTTCATAGGGCTCGATGCCGGGGATCGGCGGACGCTTGGGCTGGAAGGAGCCGCCGCCGGCGGCAATCACCACCACCTTGGCCTCGAACACCTCGTTTTCGTCGGTGGTGACGCGAAAACTGCCGTCCTCCAGTTTTTCCAGGCTGGAAACCATTCGGTTGTAGCTGAAATCGGGCTTGAACGGCGCGATCTGCTCGAGCAATTTGTCGACCAGCCCCTGCGCCGAGATCGAAGGCCAGCCTGGAATGTCGTAGATCGGCTTTTCCGGATAGAGCTCCGCGCATTGGCCGCCCGGCCGATCGAGAATGTCGATCAGGTGGCACTTCATGTCGAACAGGCCGAGCTCGAACACGGCAAACAGGCCAACCGGCCCTGCCCCGACAATAAGCACGTCTGTCCTGGTGATGTCGGTCATGCCTGTGCCTCGCTGCGCATGACCCCGAAAATCGGATCGATTTTCGGAAAGGATCACGCGCAAATAAAAGTGCTACAGCGTCCTTTGCGCGTCCAAGAGGACGCGCGGCGCTGTGGTGAAACAGCAGGACACTGCATGACCATCGCCCCGCTGCCAAGCCACAGCGGGAAAAATCAGTTGGCAAAAAGGTTGCGCTTATCCCTGGCGGGCAGGCACCCGCACGACCAAGCCGTCAAGCGCATCGCGGACCTTGATCTGGCATGACAGGCGCGAGTTGGGCTGGACGTCGTAGGCGAAGTCCAGCATGTCCTCTTCCATCGCTTCCGGCTCGCCGACTTCAGCCGTCCAGGCTTCGTCGACATAGACGTGACAGGTGGCACAGGCGCAGGCACCGCCGCATTCGGCTTCGATCCCGGGCACGGCGTTGCGGATCGCGTTCTCCATGACCGTAGAGCCGTTCTCGGCGTCCATGTCGAAATGCGTGCCGTCATGGGCAATGAAAGTCAGCTTGGTCATTTGTCACCTGAAGGGAGTTGCAGCCGAGATAATCACTCCGGCTGACAAGTCAACTGCCGCATGAAAGCGCCGCCCGATGACGTTTTTCCGCAAATCGGATTCGGCGCGGATTCAGCGGTTGATGGCGGCGATGAAATCGCGCACTTCGTCGATCAGCGTACCAAGCCGCTTGAGCGTCTGGCCGTCTTCCGGCCGGTGCTCGATCTCGGTGGCGCAATCGGCGATGGCAAAGGCGCCCACGCCCCGTGCCGAACCCTTTAATCCATGGGCGAGCAGAAGCCGGTCCTTGATATCGGCGTCGACTATTCTGTCGCGCACGGACAGCGCCTGCTGTACAAATAGCGCCAGAACCTCTTGCTCAAGGCTGCGGTCACCCATTGTCTGGCGGGCAAGGTGTGCCAAATCGACCGGCCGTGACCGTCTTGGTCCGGATACATCTCCCCCGGGCATTGAGAAGGCGATGCCGCTTTCGCCACGCATGAACTCGAACTCCGTTTCTTCGACTCGCCCAAAAACCTAGGCGAATCCAATGGACAACGGGTTAATGAATGGCCCGGAAAAATGTTGCCAAAGCGGCGTCCAAATCACAGTTCCGTTAACCTTATATTTAAAGTTTTACGTATCCCGCGGAATGCATGTTTTCTTTACCCCCCTGTGTCATTACGATACGAGGGGTCCATTTTCAGCCTCCTGCGCGGGGCAAGACAAACAGAATTATAAGCCCGCGGCAGCTAGTACAGGGTAGCGAAGGCATGGCAAAGAAACCGACGACGAGAACTCTCGACAGCGAAGTGGCCAGGGAACTGGAAAAGGCGCTCGATCTCGACCTCAGCAATGAGATCGGCAGCGGCGACCTCGATATCGCGGCTTCGATGGAGGATCTTGAAGCGCAGATATCCCAGGCGGCCGACGAGCTGGCGCGCGAGGGACGCAATCATAAGCCGGAACAGAACCCGGAGCCGGTGGTCAACCAAAACCAGGCCGCGAAACCCGCGCCCAAGGCCAAACCTGCCGAATTGCGCCCCGTGGAACCGCGCAATGGCGCCCAGCCCGCAGGTTTCGCGCCGGCCAATGACGATCGCCAGAAGGATTACAAGACGCTCCTGCACAGCCTCAACAGGCGTGCCTCGAACACCATTTACTGGGTCGTCGCCTTCGTTTCGCTCGCCTGGTTCGCCGGTGCCGGTGGTTTGGCCAATCTGCTTTTCGGACCGAGCATCTGGAGAATCCGCACGCTCGACCAGTTCCTCGCCCGTCCGGAACTGATCGGCCTCGCCGTCGCGGCCATCGTGCCCGTCATCCTGTTCTGGGCCTTCGCCGCCATGATTCGCCGCGCCCAGGAAATGCGCATCGCCGCACAGTCGATGACCGAAGTGGCCTTCCGCCTGACCGAGCCGGAAAACCTTGCCCAGGATCGCGTCATGATGATCGGCCAGGCCGTTCGTCGCGAGGTCGCGGCGATGGGCGAAGGCATCGAACGCACGCTTGCCCGCGCCGTCGAACTGGAAACGCTTGTCCACAGCGAAGTCAACCAGATCGAACGCTCCTATTCCGAGAATGAATCCCGCATCCGTTCGCTGGTCGACGGCCTCGGCAGCGAGCGCGAAGCCGTCGTCACCCATGCCGAGCGCGTCCGCGCCTCGATTACCGGCGCGCATGAGACGCTGAAGGACGAGATCGGCGCGGCTTCCGACATCATTCGCGACTCGATCCTCAATGCATCGACCAAATTGTCGATGACAATCACCAATTCCGGCGACACGCTGATCGACCGCATCAACGAAAGCTCGATGTCGATCTTCGATTCCGTCGAAGGCCGGCTCGATTCGATCACCGACCGCCTGTCGACCTCGGGCGAGGCCTTCGCCAGCCTTCTCGACACCCGCATTGCCAAGCTGACGGACACCACGGACGGACTGACGCGGTCGTTGACCGATCTGCTCGACGATCGCACCACCGGCATGGTGTCGCTGCTTGGCGGCGCCGCGCGCACCCTCAATTCCGAATTCGAGGCCAGCCTCAACGGCATCGAGCGCACGCTCGCCGAACGCGGCCAGGCGCTGATCAGCGAGTTCCAGACCCGCGCCGAGGCGCTCGACACCGGAACGCAGAAGCTCAATGCGGCACTCGAGGCCCGCGCCCGCCAGATCAATGAAACGCTGGTCGAGCGCGCCCGCGAAATCGCGCACACCTTCGCCGAGAGCAAGGACACGCTGTCGGCGATGATCGATCAGGGCAAGACCCAGATCGGCGCCGACATGGCCGACATCGTCACTTCGACCTCCTCTATGCTCGAAGCCCGCGCCAGCGACTTCGCCGGACGCATGGAAGCCGCCCGTCACGTCGTGTCGCGTTCGTTCGACAGTGACATCCAGCGGCTCGCCGACGCCCGCGTCGGCATCGAGGAAGCTGTCGAGAACCACAGCAGGAAACTGTCCGAAAGCCGCGAGCGCATGGCCGCGGCCATGGAGGCCGACCTGGCGAAGTTCGCCGAGGGCCGCGCCGCCATCGATGCGGCAGTAACCAACCAGGTGCAGAAGCTGGCCGAAGGCCGCAGCCTGATCTCGCGCGCTCTCGAAGAGGATCTGCGCAAGGTCAATGAATCGCGGGCGGCCATCGATGCATCGCTCGGCAGCCATCTCGAAAGGCTGGAAGAAGGTCGCAACAGGCTCTCTATTGCCTTGAATGAAGACTCCGGGAAGCTGGTGCAAGCTCGTACGATCATTGATGAAATGGTCGCCGGACATGTCGGAAAACTCGCCGAGGGCCGCAACATTCTGTCGCGCGCTTTGGAAGCCGATCTCGGAAAACTGTCCGACAGCCGCGCCGACATCGACGGTCTGGTCGCCGGTCAGGTGGAAAAAATCGCCGAAGGCCGCGCCGTGCTCGCCAAGGCGTTGGAAAACGACATCGTCGGCATCAAGAGCCTCATCGAAACCCATTCCGCCAAACTGGCGGAAGACCGCACGCAGCTTTCCCATTCGCTCGACAATGATCTGTCCGGCATACGCGGCCTGATCGAAAGCCATTCGGGACGGTTGGCCGAGGACCGCAGCCTGCTGTCGCAGACCCTTGAAGCCGACCTTGCCAAGCTGGCCGAAAGCCGTTCGAGCATCGACGGTCTGGTCGCCGGTCAGGTCGAGAAGCTGGCGGAAGGCCGCGACATTCTCAAGCGCGCGCTGGAATCCGACCTGAACACGATCAAGGGCGTTATCTCAAGCCAGTCGGAAAAGCTGGCCGAGGATCGCGGTCAGCTTTCCCGGGTCCTGGAAGCCGACCTGCAGAATGTGAACAGCGTCATCGCCGATCACATGAACAAGCTTGTCCAAGACCGCTCCGCCCTGTCCAGGGCCCTTGAGGACGACCTCGCCAAGCTGGCCGACAGCCGCTCCAGCATCGACGGGCTGGTTGCGGGTCAGGTCGAGAAGTTGTCCGAGGGCCGAGATATTCTGCGGCGCGCTCTGGAATCCGACCTCAATGCGATCAAGGGGACCATTGCCGACCAGTCGCAGAAACTGGTCGATGACCGGGCACAGTTCGCCCGGGCACTCGAGGCTGACCTCGAAAGCGTCAATGGCTTGGTCAACAGCCATTCCGAAAGGCTCGTCCAGGATCGTTCGACGCTGTCGAAAGCGCTTGAAGCCGACCTCGAAAACGTCGGTGGCCTCGTTAACAGCCACGCGGAAAGGCTTGTCCAGGAGCGCTCGACCCTGTCCAAGGCGCTCGAGGACGATCTTGCCAAACTGGCCGAGAGCCGCTCAAGCATCGACGGTCTGGTCGCCGGCCAGGTCGAGAAACTCGCCGAAGGTCGCGATGTTCTCAAGCGCGCGCTGGAAGCCGATCTCGCCAAGCTGGCCGAAAGCCGCTCCAGCATCGACGGTCTGGTTGCCGGCCAGGTCGAGAAGCTGGCCGAGGGCCGCGACATTCTCAAACGCGCCCTCGAAGCCGACCTGCAGAAGCTGACCGAAAGCCGCAGCGACATCGACGACGTCATCGCCGGACATGTCGGCAAGCTGTCCGAAGGCCGCAATATGTTGACCCGCGCGCTGGAAGACGATCTCGGCAAGCTCGCCGAGACCCGCAAGGACGTTGACCGCTCGCTGTCGGGCCATATCGACCAGATCGCTGCCAGAAGCACCGGCATTTCCGACGCGATCGCTGCCGATGTCGAGAAGATCGAGCAGGCGTTCAGTCGCCAGACCGGCATCATCGAGGAGCGCGCCGGCACCATGGAACGTGCGCTCTCGACAGGCGTCGACAACGTCCGCGCCGTGCTCGAGAAGAGCGCCGTGTTTGTCGCCGGCGCCCTGCGCGAAAAGGTGCTGGAAGTCACCAGCACCCTGCACGAGCAGGCCGGTGCCGCGTTCAGCGACGCCGACCGGAAGATCGCCGAGCGCGCCGAGCAGACCTCCGCCGCCCTGCTGGCGCGGGCCGAAGACATCGCCCGCACCTTCGAGGAGGCCGACCGTCGCCTGCACGCCCGTGCAGAAGATACGTCGAACGCCTTGCTTGCCCGCGCGGACGACACGTCCAGCTCGCTGCTGGCCCGTGCCCATGAAACCGCCGATCAGCTGGCCGCTCGCGCAAATCAGATCGCCGGCACCTTCGAAGCGGCAGACCAGAAGCTTGCCGCCCGCGCCCAGGAAACCGCAGATCAGCTGACCGCCCGGGCTCAGGACACCGCCGACCATCTGGCAGCTCGTGCAAGCGAAATTGCAGGCACGTTCGATGCCGCCGACCAGAAGCTGGTCGCCCGCGCCATCGAAACGGCCCAGTCGCTGGCCGCGCGCGCCGGCGACATCCTGCGCAACTTCGAAGGCGCCGACCAGCGGCTCGGTATGCGGATCGGCGAATCGGCCGAAGCGCTTGCCGCACGCGCATCGGACCTTGGCCGCATCTTCGATGCCGCCGACCAGCAGCTCGTCTCGCGCATCGCCGAGGGTTCGGAAGCGCTGTCGAGCCGCGCCTCGGAAATCGGCCGTATCTTCGACGACGCGGATCAGCGTCTGGTGTCGCGCATCGCCAGCAGCACCACCACGATCGGCGAGCATGCCGAGACGATCGTCGGCGCCTTTGCCGATACCGAGCAACGGGTTGCCGAACGCGCAAGGCGGACCGGCCAGGAAATGGCCGTGCATGCCCGCGAAATCGAGCAGGCGCTTGCCGGCGCCGACGAGCGGCTCGCCTCGAGCGCGGCAGCCGCGGCAGCCCGTGTCGAAGAGCAGGTCTCGGGCGTCGAGAACCGCCTCGCCTTTACGGCCGAGACGATGGGCCAGAAGCTCAACGAGCAGGTGTCGAACGCCGAGGCGCAACTCGTCTCGCGCGCCAATGTGATCGCCGAGACCTTCACCGCGGTCGGCCAGCATATCGGCCAGAGCACCAACGATGCCGCCAAGACGATCGGCGCCAACACCCGCGAACTCAACACCATGCTCGCGGCGCGTTCGGCCGAAATGTCGAAGATCCTCGACGAAACCGCACGGCCTTTGGTCGAGCGCTTCGCCCAGGGCGGCTCGGACCTGCAAAAGAGCATGGAAGAGGTCACAGAACGCGCCACCGAGAAGCTGCGCAGCGAGAATGCCGCACTTGTCGACGCGCTCGCCAACCGCACCGCCGAAACCTTGTCGGCGGTCGAGGGCGCCCGCTCGTCGCTGTCCGACAGCGTCGCCGACCTCATCGGCCGGATGACCAAGTCCAGTTCGCAGCTCGGTCAGTTGATCGAGCAGGCCGCGGTCAATCTCGGCCAGGTCGATGAACGCCTGAGCGGCAGCACGCAAAGCTTCGCCGCCACCACCGAGAAGGCCGCGCAGACCTTTGCCAGCTCGGCACGTCTGGTCGATTCGAACACGACAAGGCTGACGGAACTGTCGTCGTCCACCTTGCGCGAGGTCGCGTCGATTGCCACCAAGTTCGACGAGCACAGCCGCCTGCTGTCCAGTGCTTCGGACCTGTTGAGCTCGGCCCAGAGCAACCTCGAGCACACGCTCGAACGGCAGTCGTCGCTCGAAGACCTCGCCGTCGGCCTGGTCAAGAAGTCGGAAGATCTCGAAAGGGTCATGCGCTCGTTCGAAAATCTCGTCGGCCAGACGCTGCAGAACGCCGAAGGCAAGACGATGGAGTCGGCCGACAAGATCCGCAACGCCATCACCGACGTGGTCGACTCGGCAACCAAGCGCTTTGCCGATGCGACCGAGGAGATGCGGCGCACAGCGGGTTCGATCAAGAGCGAGCTCGACCTGACCCGCGCCGAGCTCAAGAAGGGCGTCATCGAAATGCCGGAAGAGGCCAAGGAATCGACTTCGGCCATCCGCCGCGCCGTTTCCGAGCAGATCAACGCCCTGAAGGAGCTTTCGGACATCGTGGCCAAGTCCGGCCGCGGCGGTGACGGGTCCGAACCACGCAACCTGCGTCCGGCGCCGCAAGCGCCGGCCGCACGCGCTGCCGAGCCGCCGCGCCGAGCACCGGCACCGCAGCCGGACCTGCGCACGCAGGCGCCCTTGGGCGGCCCTGCATTGCGCGGCACGCTCGACCTTGACCGTCCGACCGAGGCGGCACCGCGTCCGCGCGGCGATGCCAACGCCCGCACGCCGCAGGGTGGCTGGGTGCGCGATCTGCTGACCGCGGCATCGAACGATGAGGACCTCAGGTCGGCAGCTCCCCCAGCGACTGCGGAAGCGCCCCGCGCTACGCCTGCCCAGCGCTCGCCCCTGCATGTCGTCGAATCGCTGAACTCGCTCTCCGTCGATATCGCGCGGGCCATCGACCACGATGCTTCGATCGAGCTGTGGAACCGTTACCGGCGCGGCGAGCGTGACGTGTTCACAAGGCGGCTCTACACGCTGAAGGGTCAGCAGACGTTCGACGAGATCCGTCGCAAGTATCAGGCCGAGGCCGAGTTCCGCGCCGCCGTCGACCGCTACTGCGACGATTTCGAGAAGCTGCTCAAGGATGTCTCGCGCAACGACCGCGACAACATCATGGCGCAGACCTACCTGACGTCGGACACCGGCAAGGTCTACACCATGCTGGCGCATGCGAGCGGCCGCCTGCACTAAGACGGGAATTGAACAGGCGGGCCATGGTCCGCCTGTGCCAGCTCTAACGTCCGGCACGCGTTGAACCTGCCCGCAACAGGTCTTGTGAGACTATCGATGCCTTCGGAATCCGCCCTAAGTCGATCTCCCGACGGCGCTATAATTCATCCACAGTACCGCTGCCCTGACGCTCGCAGGGTGTGATCGTGAAGACGGCAATCATATTCGACTGCGAGTTTCTTTGCCTGGAGGGCTCGCAACGCAGATTCTGGTGCGCGGCCTACGATCCCGACCCGGTGATCGCACAGATCGGCGCCGTCAGGCTTGGACTTGAAGGCGACTTCCCCCTGCTCGGAACACACAAGGCCTATATCAGACCGGTCGACCGGTTTGGTCAGAGATACGCCCTGGACCCATTCTTCACCAAACTGACCGGCATCACCGAGGAAGATTTGGAGACAAAAGGGGTGGCACTAGGGGATGCCCTCGCCGACATCGATCGTTTTTCCGAAGGGGCGCGATTCTGGTCCTGGGGCAAGGACGAATTGAACATGATCGCCATCAGCTGCTATGTCGCGGGCATTCAGCCTTCGATCCCGGCCACCCGGTTTGACAACACCGTCAAGCTGCTGATCGCAGCCGGAATGCCGATCGAGGATCTGGCGAGAACGCCGAGCAACAAGCTTGCGGATTACTACGGCGTCAAGCACCCGCCATTGCAGGGGCACGATGCGCTCGATGACGCGCTGTCCGTGACCTACACCCTGCAGCACCTGATGAAGACCGGAAAGCTCCGGCCGGAGATCTTCGACCACTTGTAGGTAGAGAAGCCTGGTGGGATGAGCCTGGTGGGATGAGCCTGGTGGGATTCCGGCGCGCGTCGCGCTCAGATCACCGAATCCGTCCAGCGCACGATCTGCCCGGCGGCGTCGCCGAACGCCTTGTCGAGTGCGCTGACATAAGCAGGATTGCCGCTGCCCGAGACGGGTGCGGCTGCGGTGAAGCTCTTGGAAGCACGGACCTCGCCGTTGCGATCGTTCAGGATCCGCACGAACAGATCGACCTCGGCATGTTCGCCGCCGTCGACCCGAACCTCGAATGAGCGGATCTCGACGATCACCTGATAGTCGATCGCCAGGCCCTCGCCCGGCTTGCCGACGCCGGCAAAGCTGCCCGAGCGCTGGAAGGTCTCGGCCAGCCGCGCCTGCACGATCAGCGGCAGCCGGTCGGCCCATTGCGCGCCCTTGAGATACTGGATCGAACGATCCGACGGTTTGATGACGATGTTCTGGCTGTCCAGCGCCTTGAGCGCCGACGGCTGCGCGATCAGGATCTGGCGGCGGCTGTGGCCATGCGCGTCGACCGACGGCGCCGACAGCTCGAACGTATCGAGCGGCGCGGGCTTGCCGCCCAACGCCGCACAGCCGGCCAGCGTCAAGGCAAGCAGTGCCGCAGCCGATGTCAACCCGCCCGTTTTCACCCACACAGACTTCACGCGCGATCCCCGTTGTCCCCGGATCGTAAGATCGACCCGCTTTCGCGGCTCATGTTTCTGGGGCGCGCCGGCGCCGAAGTCAACGCCGCGCCCTGCCATCGAATTGCCGAACCTCGCCGTCGCCACCCGACAGGATGCGCTGCGGATTGCGGCTGAGATCGGTTACCGCCTCCTCGATGCGGCTGATCGAACGGCGGCTGTCCTGCACCAGCGCTTCGACGTTCGAAAGCCCCTGGCCCGAGAATCGCGCCAGATTGTCGGTGATGACGCCAAGGCGGGCATTCAGCGTGTCGGCAACCTGCTTGAACGACTTCAGCGTCGCCCTCGCATCCGCCATCACGCCGTCGGCCTGCCCCGACCCGAGCAAGGTATCGACCTTGGCTAGAATGCCATCGACCCGCACCGAGGCATCGTTGAGCCGTTGCGCGAGCTGCTTTGCGTCCTTGATCGTCTGGTCGATGTCGTCGGCCCGGTTGGCGAACTTGTGGGTCACCTCCGCGATGTCGGCGGCGGCCTTGTCGGCGCTCTCGCTGGCCTTTTGGATGTTGGCGAGCGCCGAGCGCACTTGTGCGGGATCGATACCGTCGAGCACGTTGTCGACTTTGGCCAGCGTGCCTTGCGTCCGTTTGGCGAAGTCGTTGACCGACCCCACGGCTGTATCGACGTTCTTGATCACGCCGTCGAGCTGCTTCGACGTCTCCTTGAGGTTACCGGTTACTGCGTCGACATTGGCGACGATGCTCTTGATCTTGTCCTTGTCGACCGCGTTGAGAAGGCCTTCGGCCGCCTTCAGCGTGCCGTCGAGTTTGCCGGAAACGCCTTTCAGCTCATCGGCCAGCGTGCTGGCCGCGGACAGGAACTTGTCGATGCCGTCCGAATTCTTGGCCAGCGCATCGGAGAAGGTCTGGACGTTCTGGACGGTCTGCGTCAGCGGCCCGCGAACGTCCTTGGTGAAGCCTTCGAGCTCGGTCAGCACCTTGTCGGCGCGGGTAAAAATATTCTGCGCCGTCTGCAAGAGGTTGGTCACCGCCGACGGGTTGGCGACGATCTCGGCGACCTTGCCTTCCTTTTCTGCTTGGTCGAGGAGCTTTACCTCCTTGGGATCGGCGCCCTTGAGCTCGATGTTGGCCTGCCCGGTCAGGCCGGCAAGCCCGATATCGGCTTGCGTCGATTTGGTGATCGGCGTCATGCGGTCGATCTCGGTATCGGCGATGGCAACCGTCGGATTGTCGACATCGATATAGACGCGCTTGACGTCGCCGACCTTGACGCCGTTGAACAGCACGAAACTTCCGCGGCCGAGCCCGGAGGCCGAGCCCGGAATACGCACGCGCAGCAACGTCGTCTCGCCCTTGTCGCCGATCGCCGCCGTCCAGTAGACGAAGGCAAACGCCGCCAGGATCGCGGCCAGCGTGAAGATGCCGACAATGACGTAGTTGGCTCTGGTTTCCATTGTCCCACTTATGGCTATGCGCGCGCCGCAAGATCAAGTTGCCGGGCGCGTTTTCCGCGGAAATAGGACTTTACCCACGGTTCCTCGCTCTTCAGCATGTCATCGATGGTGCCTTCGACCAGCACTTTCTTCTTGCCGAGCACGGCCACCCGGTCGCAAGCGGTGAACAGCGTGTCGAGGTCATGCGTCACCATGTAGACGGTCAGATCCATCGTATCGCGCAGCTTGACCACCAGCTCGTCGAACTCCGCCGCGCTGATCGGATCGAGACCCGATGTCGGCTCGTCGAGGAAGACGATGTCGGGATCGAGCGCCAGCGCCCGCGCCAGTGCGGCGCGCTTGATCATGCCGCCGGACAGTTCGGATGGGAATTTTTGCGCCGCGTCGGGCGGCAGCCCGACCAGCTCGATCTTGAGCATCGCCAGTTCGTCCATCAGCTTTCGCGGCAGGTCGAGATATTCGCGCATCGGCACCTGGACGTTTTCCAGCACCGTCAGCGCCGAGAACAGGGCGCCGTGCTGGAACAGCACGCCAAGCCGCATGTCGATGCGCAGACGCTCGGCATCATCAGCCTTCTCGATATCGACGCCGAACAGCTTGATGGTGCCCGACTGCTTGCGCGTCAGGCCGAGAATGGTGCGCAGTAGAACGGATTTGCCAGCGCCCGAGGCGCCGACAAATCCAAGGATTTCGCCGCGCCTTATGTCGAGCGACAGTCTGTCGAGGATAAGCTTGTCGGCAAAGGAAACGCTGATGTCGTGCGCGGAAAGCACGATATCGCCCTCGCCCGCGTCATCCGCCAATGCACCCGCCCTTTTCCTGTTTCGCAGCTTCATCTCAGAACTCGATCGCTGCGTAGAACATGGCAAAAAGCCCGTCGAGGATGATGACGACGAAGATCGACTTCACCACAGAGGCGGTGACGTGCTGGCCGAGCGATTCGGCGCTGCCGCCGACCTTCATGCCTTCGACCGAGGCAATCGTGCCGATGATCATGGCCATGAACGGCGCCTTGATCAGGCCGGCAAAGATGGTGCTGAGATCAATGGCGACACGCAGCCGGTCGATGAAGGCGGCGGGTGGAATGTCGGAATAGAGCCAGGCAGCCAGGATGCCGCCGCCGAGTGCGGCGAAATTGGCGATGATGGTCAGGCACGGCAAGGCGATGACCAGCGCCACAAGGCGCGGAAAGACCAGGACGCCGATCGGGTTGAGTCCGATGACCTTCAGCGCGTCGACCTCCTCGCGCATCTTCATCGAGCCGATCTCGGCGGTGATCGCGCTGCCGGAGCGGCCGGCGATCATGATCGCCGTCATCAGCACGCCGAGTTCGCGCAGGATCAGCACGCCGACGAGGTCGACGACGAAGATATCGGCGCCGAAATAGCTGAGCTGATAGGCGCCCTGCTGGGCAACGATGGCGCCGACGATCGCCGACATCAGCACCACCACCGGAATGGCGCCGACGCCCATACGGTCGATCTGGTTGAAAATCGCCGCCGGGTTGACCGCATGGCCACGGCCGAGCTTCATCTGCGCGCCACGGATGGTGGCGCCGAGGATGTTCATCGAGGCCAGAAAATCGTCGCGCATCTCGTAGACCCGGCGGCCAACCGCCTCCAGCGCGCGAATGACGATGTTGGGCGGTCGCACCGGGCCGGATTCGGGTTCGCGCCGCACGGCCTCGCCGACAGCTTCGAGCAGGATCGAAGCGATCTCGCTCTGGCCTTGCATCTGGATCTCGACACCCTTCTTCTCGAAGGCGCTGACCAGCCGGTCGATCAGCCAGGCGCCGGCAGTGTCCATCTTCTCGATCTTGGAAACATCGAGCGCCAAGGTTTTGAAGCCGCTTCGCTTTTCGATCTTGCGCATGTCGGCGTCGACGAGTGCAACGGTCCTTGTCGTCCAGATTCCGGAGAAAGCGCAGCCAAGAACGCCGTCCTCCTCGCCGGTCGCCACGCGCGGTTCGTGGTCAGCCTCCCCTGCGGTCGTGCCGCTTGCGTCGCGCTTGCCGATGGTCAACATGGCGTCCTGTTTAGCCTGACGGGTCTGACCTGTCGATTTGCCGACAACGCTTGTCGCACAGCAGGAGCAGAAAAATATGGCGCGTGTCATTTCGGTCGAGGCCGAGCGTTTTCCCATCGCCGGAACCTTCACCATTTCGCGCGGTTCCAAGACCGAAGCCGAAGTGATCTCCTGCACGATCAGCGACGGCGGCCATTTCGGCCGCGGCGAATGCGTCCCCTACAAGCGCTATGGGGAGACGATTGAGGGCGTGCGCGAGGCGATCGACGCCATGCGCGGCCGGATCGCCGAGGGCATCAGCCGCAGCGCCTTGCTCGATGCCATGCCGGCCGGAGCCGCCCGCAACGCCATAGACTGCGCCCTATGGGATCTGGAGGCGAAGTTCAGCGGAACATCGGTGGCGGTTGCGATAGGCGCTGTTCCCTTGCAGGCGCTCGAAACCGCCTACACGCTGTCGCTGGGCGAGCCGGAGGCGATGGCGGCGCAGGCCCGCGCCAATGCGGCGCGGCCGCTGCTCAAGGTCAAGATCGGCGGCGACAACGACATTGCCCGCATCCGGGCGGTCAGGCAGGCAGCGCCAGACAGCCGCATCATCCTCGACGCCAATGAGGGCTGGAGCGACGACAACATCGTTGCGAACCTCGCCTTTGCCGCCGAACAAAGCATCGCGCTGATCGAACAGCCGCTGCCGGCCGGTCATGACGAGATCCTGCGCCATATCGCGCATCTGGTGCCGATCTGCGCCGATGAAAGCGTGCACGAGGCCGAGAATCTCGAAGCGCTTGTCGGTCTTTACGATGCCGTCAACATCAAGCTCGACAAGTCGGGCGGGCTGACGGCGGCACTGGTGCTGCGCGATCGCGCCCGCGAACTCGGTTTCGGCGTGATGGTCGGCTGCATGGTCGGCACCTCATTGGCGATGGCGCCAGCGGTGCTGCTTGCCCAGCATGCCGATTTCGTCGACCTCGACGGTCCGCTGCTGCTTGCCCGCGACCGGGTACCGGGCCTTGTCTACCAGGGATCGCTGGTGTCACCGCCCGATACGGCGCTCTGGGGCTGAGCGCGCAGCAAGGCCGATCAGCGCCAGTCCGATCAACGCAATCGGGATCATGGCAAAGAAGCCGTCGACACCGAGACGGTCGTAGAGCGGGCCGGACGCTAGCGTCACCACCGCCATGAAGAAGCCGTTGGAGAAATAGGCGATGCCTTGCGCGGCACCTGTCCGCTCCTCGGAGATCGTTTCGCCGATCATCTTCTGCAGCCCGATCAGCCCCAGCGCCACCGAGACCGAGTGCAGCGATTGGACAGCGAAGAAGCCGGGAATGCCGAGGCCGAGCGGCCAGACCAGCGGAAAGGCGATCCAGCGCACGATGGAGCCGATTCCGGCCATCACCATGACCGACACGACGGAGAACCGGTCGAAAAAGCGGGTGAACATCATGAACATGCAGACTTCCGACACCACGCCCCAAGCCCATAAGAGACCGACTACCGAATCACCGAGGCCGATCGACTTCCAGTAGATGGAGACGAAACCGTAGAGGAATGCGTGGCTGGCGGTGATGACGCCGACGCCCGTGGAAAAATACAGGAAATACGGGTTGAGAAGCTTCGGCGCTGAATGCTGGATGTCGGTGGCCGACAGCGGCGAGGCGCGCCGCGGACGGCCAAGGCGCGGCGCCAGCAGGCCGGCGGCAAGGGCGGCGGCAAACGCCACCAGAATGATAACCGGAACGGCTTGTGAACCGGTTACCGACAGAATGAAGCCGCCGGCGATATTGGCGAACAAATAGGAAATCGAGCCCCATTTGCGCATGCTTGTGTAGTTCGAACCGAAGCGGCGGACACCCGAAAGAGCCAGCGAATCGGCGATCGGCGAATGCGGCGTCCAGACGATGGTCAGCGCCAGCGAGACCGCCAGCACCATCGCATAGGTGGGTGTCAGGAAATAACCTGCCGACAAAAGCAGCGACGCAGCCATCAGCGCGACATAGACATCGGCGCGGTCCCTGGCACGGTCGGCCAGCGCGGTCAGCAGCGGCGTCGTCACCACGCGCAGGAACATCGGCGCCGCCAGAATGACCGCGATCTGCTCGGCATGAAAACCCTTGGCCTGCAGCCACAGCGGAAAATACGGCAAGTGCGTTCCGAGCGGCACGAAAAGCGTCGCGAAGATCAGGCTCATGCGCAGTTCGAAATGGCGCGGCTTGACGAGTTGTTCGGGCGAGAGCTGCGGCAGGGACATGAATCGATCCAATCGCGCTGTATTCGGCCGGAGGGCAACGCGTATCGATCCCTTAACATGGACGAAAACCGGACGAAACCGGTTGGACTAATTGATTGATTCCGAAGCCGAAAGGACTACGGACTAGGCCGCCTGCCCTACCCGGTCCTCGATGAGCAGCGGGATAAAGGGCTCGTCCGGCACCTCGGGCAGCACCTGCGCCCAGGTCAGGATTTCCATGCGGCCGTCAAAATGCTCGACCACAGCCGTACAACTTTCCACCCAGTCGCCGGTGTTGATGTACTGGACATCGCCAAAATTTTCGATGACGGCATGATGGATGTGGCCGCAGATGACGCCATCGACATGCGAACGGCGCGCCTCGTCGGCAAGCATGGTCTGGAACGAGCCGATGAAGTTCACCGCCTTCTTGACGTTGTGCTTGGCCCAGGACGAAAACGACCAATAAGGCAGGCCGAGCAGTTGGCGCAGCCGCGTCACCACGCGGTTGACCAGCATGGCCGCGTCATAGGCGTGGTCACCGAGATAGGCGAGCCAGCGCGCATTGTGGACCACGGTGTCGAACTGGTCGCCATGGATGACGAGCAGCCGCTTGCCGTCGGCGGTCTCGTGGATGGCGCGATCGGCAACGACGATGCCGCCGAAATGCACGCCCTGGAACTGGCGGGCGAACTCGTCATGGTTGCCGGCGATGTAGGTGATGTTGGCGCCCTTGCGCGCCTTGCGCAGCAGTTTCTGCACGACGTCATTATGGCTTTGCGGCCAATGCCAGCTCCGCCGCAGCCGCCAGCCATCAACGATGTCACCCACCAGATAGATGATATCGGCATCGTGATATCGAAGGAAATCGATCAGGAACTCGGCCTTGGCCGCCTTCGAGCCCAGATGGACGTCGGAAATGAACATGCTGCGGAAAGTGCGGGGCTCTTGGCCGGACATCGCGATTTCACCGTTGCTTTCGCGAGCCTATGCCCCGATTCATGCAACAACCGTATGACGGTTGCGATTGGTCCAGCCGAAGGACTAGCTTGCCGGCCAAATCACAGGAGAAATCGTCATGGATCTCGGTATCCGCGGAAAGAAGGCCATCGTCTGCGCTTCGAGCAAGGGACTTGGGCGCGGTTGCGCCATGGCGCTGGCGGAAGCCGGCTGCGACATCGTCGTCAACGGACGCAATGCGGAGTTGGTGGCGAAAACCGCCGCTGAGTTGCGCGAGCGCTATGGCGTCACGGTGACGGAAGTCGTCGGCGACGTCTCGAAGCCGGAGGTGCAGAAGGCGCTGCTCGTGGCTTGCCCCGAGCCGGACATCCTGGTCAACAACAATGGCGGACCGCCGCTTCGCGACTTCCGCACGCTCGATCGCGAAAAGATCCTCGAAGGCGTTACCCAGAACATGGTGACTCCGATCGAGCTCGTGCAGGCCGTGCTGGACGGCATGGCGGCGCGCGGCTTCGGTCGCATCGTCAACATCACCTCGCTGTCGGTCTATGTGCCCATTCCCGGCCTCGACCTGTCGTCCGGCGCGCGTGCCGGCCTGACCTCGTTCCTTGCCGGCGTGGCCAGAACGGTTGTCGACCGCAACGTCACCATCAACAGCCTTCTGCCGGGCAAGCTCGACACCGACCGGCTGCGCGGCCCGCATGAGGCCGGCACAGTCGAAAGCCCTCAGGCCGCAGCCGCGCGCAAGACCCGCATCAGCGCCGATGTTCCGGCCAAGCGGCTCGGCACGCCGGAGGAATTTGGCCAGATCTGCGCCTTCCTGTGCTCGGTCCATGCCGGCTATCTGACCGGGCAGAACATACCGGTCGATGGTGGTCTTTACGTCAGCGCCTTTTGATCAACTTATCCGTGAAACGGTCGGAGCCGTCCGTCAGGAAATCGTCATAAGTATTTGATTGTTAAAGGTTTTCTACGCGCCGCCGGGTATTGCCGCCGGCGCGTCAATTAGCGTCGCGAAAAGCCACGGCTGCATGCTAAAAGGGAATCTCCAGCCAGATTTCGAGGGAGTGGCCGCATGGAAGGCGAGAGCAAAAAGACGGCACGTTCGGACCTCGACGAAGCCGCCCTCTACTTCCACAAGCACCCAAGGCCGGGAAAGCTCGAGATACAGGCGACCAAGCCGCTCGGCAATCAGCGCGACCTCGCGCTCGCCTATTCCCCCGGCGTCGCCGCCCCCTGCCTGGAAATCCGCGACGATCCGGCGACCGCCGCCGACTACACCGCACGCGCCAATCTGGTCGGTGTCGTCACAAACGGATCGGCCGTGCTCGGCCTCGGCAATATCGGCCCGCTGGCCTCCAAACCGGTCATGGAAGGCAAGGCCGTCCTGTTCAAGAAGTTCGCCGGCATCGATGTCTTCGACATAGAGATCGACGCGCCCGGTATCGAGCGCATGGTCGAGACGATCTCGGCGCTCGAGCCGACCTTCGGCGGCATCAATCTCGAGGACATCAAGGCGCCGGAATGCTTCGAGGTCGAGGAACAGCTGAAGGCGCGCATGGGCATACCGGTGTTCCACGACGACCAGCACGGCACCGCCATCATCGTCGCTGCCGCCGTGCTCAACGGGCTGGAGTTCGCCGGCAAGACCATATCGGACATCAAGATCGTCACCTCCGGCGCCGGGGCTGCCGCCCTTGCCTGCCTCAACCTGCTGGTCTCGCTCGGCGCCAAGGTCGAAAACATCTGGGTCACCGACCGTTTCGGCGTTGCCTACAAGGGCCGCACCGATGAGATGGATCGCTGGAAAGACCCCTATGTGAAGGACACCGAGGCGCGCACGCTGGCCGACGTCATATCGGGCGCCGACGTCTTCCTCGGCCTGTCGGCGGCAGGCGTACTGAAGCCGGAACTGCTCCAGCACATGGCGCCGAAGCCGCTGATCCTGGCGCTGGCCAACCCCAATCCGGAGATCATGCCGGAAATAGCGCGTGCAGCGCGCCCGGATGCGATGATCTGCACCGGCCGGTCCGATTTTCCCAATCAGGTCAACAACGTACTGTGTTTTCCTTACATTTTTCGCGGTGCGCTCGACTGCGGCGCCAGCGCCATCAATGAGGAGATGAAGATGGCGGCGGTGCGGGCAATCGCAGCGCTCGCACGCGAGGAACCTTCGGACGTCGCTGCCCGCGCCTATTCCGGCGAGACGCCGATCTTCGGCCCTGAATTCCTGATCCCTTCGCCCTTCGATCCGCGCCTGATCCTGCGCATAGCGCCCGCGGTCGCCAAGGCAGCCTGCGACACCGGCGTCGCGACGCGGCCGATCACCGACTTTGCCGCCTATATCGACAAGCTGAACCGCTTCGTCTTCCGCTCCGGCCTGGTGATGAAGCCGGTGTTCTCGTCCGCCAAGGCATCGAGCGCCAAGCGCGTCATCTATGCCGACGGCGAGGATGAGCGCGTGCTGCGCGCTGCCCAGGTGGTGCTCGAAGAAGGCATCGCCGAGCCGATCCTGATCGGCCGCCCGCACGTCATCGAAGTGCGCCTGAAGCGCTACGGCCTGCGCATCAAGCCCGGCGTCGATTTCGGCCTCATCAACCCGGAAGACGATCCGCGCTACCGCCACTATGTCGACCTTTTGATCGAACACGCCGGCCGGCGTGGCGTGACGACGGAGGCCGCGCGCACCATGGTGCGCACCGACAACACGGTGATCGCAGCACTTGCGCTGAAACGCGGCGATGCCGACGCCATGGTCTGCGGCCTCGAAGGTCGGTTCGAGCGGCATCTGCGCAACGTCACCTTGATCATCGGCCCCCGCGCCGGCATCAAGGACCACGACCTGTCGACGCTTTCAATGCTGATCTCGCAGCGCGGCATCATCTTTCTGACCGACACCCACGTCTCCGTCGACCCGACGGCGGAAGAAATCGCCGAGATGACGGTGCTGGCGGCGGAAGAAATCCAGCGCTTCGGCATCGAGCCGAAGGCAGCACTCTTGTCGCATTCCGATTTCGGCTCGCGCGATTCGCCCAGCGCCCTGAAGATGCGGCAAGCAGCGGCGATCCTGGCGCGCATCGCGCCTGACCTTGAATGCGATGGCGAGATGCATGCGGACACTGCTCTGTCGGAGCACCTGCGCCAGCGCGTCTATCCCCATTCGAGACTGAAGGGCGAAGCCAATTTGCTGGTGTTCCCCAACCTCGATTCGGCCAACATCACGCTGACGGCGCTCAGAACCATGACGGATGCGCTGCATGTCGGGCCGATCCTGCTCGGCACCGACATGCCGGCGCATATATTGACGCCGTCTGTCACCTCGCGCGGCGTCGTCAACATGACGGCGCTTGCCGTGGTCGAAGCCGCCCACAAGGCACAAGCGGTCGTCAATCTGGGCTGAACACGGATTTCGCGGTAAACTGCAGTTAACCGCGAACACGGTAGCCTTGCGGGGCTAACAGCCGATTTGGAAGGCGGAGTTTGGGCGGATGGCAAGCGGAGGGTGGAAGCAGGCGCATGCTGCCGTGCTGCTTGGCCTGCTGTTGTCCGCAACCTGGGGAGTAGCCGAGCCACAGGCTGCTTCGCGGGTCTGCCGCCAGTTGGAAGCCGATCTTGCCGCGTCCTCGCGCGGCGGCGGTGGCGGTCCGGCGCTAGTCCGGAAATACGATTCCGCGATTGCCAGGCAGCATGAGCAGATTTCGAAGGCTCGCAGCCAGGCGAGCCAGGCCGGGTGCGGTTTTTCGCTGTTTGGCCGCAACCTCAATCAATGCGCCGGGCTCAACGCCACCATCGACCGCATGAATGCCAATCTCGACGCCTTGCAAAACAAGCGCGAGCGGCTGGCTGGCGGTGGCTCTCGCCGCGATCGCGGACGCATCCTGGCGGCGCTCGACGCCAATGGCTGCCGCGACGACACCGTTGCGCCTCGGCGTGCGCCTTTGCAGGAAGCGAACCGCGACGGCGGCAGCGCAAACCTGTTCGATCAGCTCTTCGGCGGCAACAGCAAGCAGCTTGATATGCTTGATGAACCCAACCAGCCCGACAATCCCAGCGAGGAGCGCAATGTCCGCCGTGTGCTCAACCAGCCCGGCGTACCGGATTTTCCGAGCGTCGGTGGCGAATTCCACACGTCCTGTGTGCGCACCTGCGACGGCTACTTTTTCCCTATGTCGAACTCGGCCTCGGCAGGCGATTTCGAACGCGACCAGAAGAATTGCGAATCGAGCTGCCCCGGAACCGAGATGCAGGTTTTCTATTCGCGCGGCATGGACGACGATTCGGCGTCGATGACGTCATCTGTCACCGGCCGGCCTTACAGCGAATTGCCGACCGCCTATCTCTACAAGCGGCCCGGCATGTCGCGGCCGCCGGCTTGCGGCTGCAACGCCGCTGCGCAGGGTTTCCAGATCATTGCCGGCAATCCGCCGAATCCGGTGCAATCGCAGCCAGAGACAGACGCGTCATCATTCATTCCAGTCCCGGTTGCAAAACCTGATCCGGGCGCCGATCCCGAAACGCTGGCCAATCTGGAAGGTGGGCTCGACCGCGAGGCGATCAAGCGGCTTTCCGCCAGGCCGGTGACGTCGCCCGTGTCCGCGCTGCCGCCGGAACAGCGCAAGGTCAGGGTCGTCGGGCCAACGTTCCTTCCCGACCCATCAGCGGCAATAGATCTGCAAGCTCCGGCCCCGAAGGCAGTCCGGTAAGGGCTGTCCTGAGCGGCATGAACAACGCCTTGCCCTTGCGGCCGGTCGCTTCCCTGATCTTGCCCGTCCAGTCCTTCCAGATCGTCGCGGTCCAGGGTTCCTCCGGCAGCAGGTCGAATGCCTGTCGAAGAAAGTCGCGGTCGTCATCGGAAAATTCCGGCTTCTCCTGCGGTCCTTCGCGCAGGATGCGCCACCAGTTGACCGCATCGGCCACCCTGTCGAGATTGCCGCGCACCGCCAGCCAGAACGGTTCGGCCTGCTCGCCGGAGACGCCGAGCACGATCAGACGGTCTTGTGCCTCGCTGAACGGCATGTGGTGCAGCAGCGACCGGTTGAGCACGAACAGCTCGTCCGGATCGAACTTGGCCGCGGATTTCGATGTCGCCGCCGGATCGAAGCGTTCGGCGAGTTCGCCCATCGTCGGCATCGCTGCGACATTCTCCGAAGTGCCTACCAGGACGGCCAATGATGCGACGGCCATCGGCTCGATGCCGTCCTCGCGCAGGCTTTCGATGGAGAGCGCGCCGGTGCGCTTCGACAAGCCCTCGCCCGATGCGGTGGTCAGGAGATTGTGGTGGCCGAACACTGGCGGCGTGGCAGCCAGTGCCTGGAACAGGGCGATCTGCACGCCGGTGTTGGTGACATGGTCGTCGCCGCGGATGACATGGCTGACGCCCATCTCGATGTCGTCGACCACGGAAGGCAGCGTATAGAGATAGGTGCCGTCCTCGCGCACCAGGACCGGATCGGAAAGCGAGGCCAGATCGACGGTTTCCTCACCGCGCACCAAGTCGTTCCAGTGGATTTCAGTGCGTTCCGGCTGTTGTGGATCGTCTGAGAAATTGGGCAGGAGAAAACGCCAGTGCGGCCGGCGGCCATCGGTCTGGTATTCGGCGATCTGTTCGTGCGTAAGGGTCAACGCCTCGCGGCCATAGACGGGCGGCAGACCGCGCGTGCGGCGCACCTTGCGCCTGAGATCCAGCTCCTCCGGCGTTTCGTAGCAGGCATAGAGAACGCCTGCCGCCTTCAGCCTCTCGACCGCCGCGTCATAGACTTCGAAGCGCCGCGACTGGTACTCGGTGGCGTCGGGAAAAATGCCCAACCAATGCAGGTCGTATAGGATGGCGTCGGAAAACTCCTGCTTCGAGCGCGCAATGTCGGTGTCGTCGAAGCGCTGGATGAAGCGACCCTTGTTGTTCACGGCGAACAGCCAGTTGAACAGAGCCGTGCGCGCATTGCCGATATGGATGCGGCCGGTCGGCGAAGGGGCGAAACGAACGGTAACTGTCATGAGCGGGGCGTACCGGATGCTTTTACGATTGACAAGACGCGCCCCCGCGCTGCCCGGCAGACATAGAACATGGCGGCTGGAATGAAAAGACCGGGCGTTGGACGCCTCAGGAGGCACCCAGTCCGCAGGCGGCCTTTGTAACCGAGCCCTGCCAGCCGCTGGGGCCGACCACCGGTTGAAGGCGATCAGCGGCCGAAATCATCGGAACTGAGGCGGGTCCAGCGGTCGCCCACCAATCCACCGATAAAGATGTCGCCGGAGCGGACCGCTTCCGTGACCTCGGCGATCCGCGAGCGGACCATCGTTCCCCCGGCATAGCGGAAGAAGACATTCTTGTAGCCAAAGAGTTGGGATATGAATCTGGTCTGCGTCTGCCCGGTGATGCCCACGCAGCCCATCTCCCATGCGGCGGCGACAAGCGCATCCAGCGTCGCGCCCCAATGCGATCCGAATGCCTGGATTTGCAACAGGTTCGCCATGTCGCCGGCTTGACCATAGAAGGCATAACAACCGAGCATTTTGCCCGTTTCGTCGTAGATCCCACCGAAATGAAGGGGGCCGTCGGCCCGCTTCTCGGCCGCCAGCGCAAGCAGCCGTGGCAACTCCCCATCCTTCCAACTCGGCCGAAGAGCGTAACCAGACAGGAGGGTCGGCAGTTCCTCGGCAAATTGCACGGCATTGATCGGCTCACGGTGGGTGCGATGCGACGATGAATGCTGGACGGGGGGCTCGAACCTTCTTTTCGCAAGAGCATCGAATGCTCGCGCAAAGGGGTCGAGTACAAGGTGAGGCAGGCCGGGCCATTTACGGTGCAGTGCGGCGGCGGCCATTCCCGCCGGCCGGAAGACATATGTCCATCCCAGACAATGCACCGGCAGGAGTTGATACTTCATCGGGCGCGCGAAGGCCAAGGATGTCCGGTTGGCCGAATCGGTCAGCTGCAGATCGAATTCGCCTTGATGCAATGCCCGCAGCAATTGCGGTCCGGCCGAGCCGTCATCGGTGCCGGGGTCGGCCATGAGCGGCCCGATGATCGCCGCATTCAATGGCGCACCATTGAGCTCGTAGCGGGCTTTCAAAACGCCGAGGAACCCACCCAGGCGGCCCTGCCGGTTGATCTGGACAAGAGCGTTGCTTTCACCGGAGTGGCCGGCAGGGTCGAGATAAATCTCTCTCATATACGCGGCCGTTTCGGCGATAGCGCGATCGAGGAGGTGACGGTGCCGCCGGCGAAACTTCGTCAGGAAGAGTGCGGCGACGCGCTCGAGATCTTCGGCAGCAAGCGGCCGAACCGAGCCATGCTGAGATTCCAGCACTGACGGCGCAGCCAACTTTTCCTCGGCATTCGCAGAAAGATGCATCGTGAAGAACGTCCGTGGGTTGCCTCCATCGGATATATATCAACCAATGGTAGAAACAACGTATCTCGGTCAATATGATGAACAGAGGTCCCTAGACTTACTATCCGGACAGGACTTCACAGGCAAATCAAGTCGGCCAGCATCACGGCGCTGATCGACGGGTCGACTGCCTCCCTGCGATCGCATCTCCTGCTCCAGCCCGCTGGGCTGACCGTGCCTGACAGAGGCGGCCTCCGGCCGAAGCTGGAGGCCGCCTCAGGTCAGCTGACAAGTCCCTTGGTCAGTTCGAGCGCCTGGCGTTCGAACAGGCGACGGTAGATGCCGCCTTTCAGCCGGATCAGTTCGTCATGCGAGCCTTCCTCGACGATGTTGCCGCGATCGAAGACCAGCAGCCTGTCGAGCGCCCGCACTGTCGAAAGCCGGTGCGCGATGACCAGCGTGGTGCGGCCGACCATCAGCCGCTCCATCGCCTGCTGGATCAGCACCTCCGATTCCGAATCGAGGCTCGATGTCGCCTCGTCGAGGATCAGGATGCGCGCATCGGCAAGGAAGGCGCGCGCGATCGCCACGCGCTGACGCTCGCCACCCGACAGTTTCACGCCGCGTTCGCCGACCAGTGTAGCGTAGCCCTTTGGCAGGTTGGTGATGAAGTCATGCGCACTCGCCAGCTTCGCGGCATGCTCGATCTCCTCCTGCGACGCACTCGGCCTGGCATAGGCGATGTTTTCGGCCAGCGACCGGTGGAACAGGATCGGTTCCTGCTGAACGATGGCGATCTGCCCGCGCAGCGAGGCTTGCGCTACCTGCGAGATGTCCTGACCGTCGACCAGGATTTTCCCCGCGTTCACGTCATAGAGCCGCTGGATAAGCTTGACGAAGGTCGTCTTGCCCGACCCCGAATGGCCGACCAGCCCGACGCGCTCACCCGGCGCGATATCGACCGAAAAGTCGCGGTAAAGCGCGGATCGGTGATGGCCATAGTGAAAGGTGACGTTGTCGAAGCTGATCCGTCCTTCGGTGATCCGGATCGGCTTGGCACCTGGCCGGTCCTCGATGCCGAGCGGTTCGGACTGGAAATCGACCAGCTCTTCCATATCGTTGATGGAGCGCTGCAGGTTGCGGATATGCGTGCCGATGTCCCTGAGATAGCCCTGCAGCACAAAGAGCGAGGTCAGCACGAACGCAACGTCGCCGGCGCTCGCCTGCCCCCAGGACCACAGCATCAGCGCCAGGCCGATCACCGCAGCGCGCATGACCAGCAGCAGCACTCCTTGCGTGGTGCCGTTGATGGTGCCGCGCACCCAGGTGCGCCGTGTACGCGCACGCCATTTGGCGACGACCTCGGCCAGGCGGCGTTCTTCGCGCTCCTCGGCGCCAAAGCCCTTGACCACGGCGTTGCAGCTGACCGCGTCGGCCAGCGAGCCGCCGAGGCGGGTATCCCAGGTGTTGGCGAGCCTTGCCGCCGGCGCGACATAGCCAAGTGACAGCAGCGCCGTCACCGTGATGAACAGCACCGAACCGGCAGCAACGACCGCACCCATCAACGGCCAGAACCAGCCGAGCAGCAACGTCGACCCGACCAGCATGACGATCGACGGCAGCAACGCGATGAGGATGGTGTCGTTGAGCAGGTCGAGCGCCCACATGCCGCGCGTCACCTTGCGGACGGTCGAGCCGGCAAAGCTGTTGGCATGCCAGTCGGTGGAAAAGCGCTGAACGCGATGGAAAGCATCGGCGGCGATGTCGGCCATCATCTTCAAGGTCAGCTCGACGATGCCCATGAACGCCAGGTTGCGCAACACGACGCCGGCCAGCGCCAGCGCCATCAACATCGAGAACGCCGTCAGCGCGCCATTCCAGGCAATCGCGTCGGCGCCGGCGCTGCTGGCGACGGCGTCGACCAGCCGGCCGGAATAGAGCGGCGTCAGCACATCGGCCAGCGTCGACAGCAGGAAGCTGGCCATGATGAGCGAAAGCCGCCACGGCTGGCGCCGCCAATGGGTGAGCGTGAAGCCGAGAACGCTGCGAAAGGCGCTCGCGCGCAAATCGATCTTGAAACGAGCCATGATGTCATTCGGGCACAAACGAGCCCGATCCCAGTAGGTCGAAAATTGAAGAAGCCGCGCAGGGGGCCAATGAGTGCCCGGAAAGCGGAGTGGCATATTTGGCGTCTCGCCCATAATCGGGCGGCGACCGGCATCGGCAAAAGCCTGTGCTCGATTCGGCATCGGCACGAAGGGCAAACCTTCGCGGAGCGCCGGATGAGACCTAGGCTTCGCGGCCTCGCATTACCATGTGAAATACTGCCATTCGGACCTCCCGCAAGACAATTGCGGAGCGGTTCTTATAGAGACGCTCCGATGCACCGCCAAGACGGGCTGACGCCAAAAGCGTATCTGGTCCAACCACTGCGATTATTTTGCAACAATGGCGGGCAAGCCGCGCCTCATTCAGGAACGCGATCCAAGCGCATGTAGCGGCCATCGGTCGATGGCTTGAACCCGAGCTTTTCATACATGCCATGGGCATCGCTGGTCGACAGGCTCCAATGGAAAACGGTCCTGACCTCCGGATGATCGATCAGGGCCTGGACGAGCCGGCTTCCTATGCCCTGCCCGCGATTCTCCGGCCAGATGATGAGATCGGCGAGATAGGCGAATACGGTGCGGTCGGTGATCGCCCGGCCAAAGCCGACTTGCCTGCCATCGACATAGGCGCCGACGCAAAGCGAATTGGCAAAGGCGCGGCGATGGACTTCGTCAGTGCGTCCGGCGCCCCAATAGCTTGCCATCAACAGGTCCGATGTCGCACGGAAATCGATCCGTGATATGTCGAAGCTGATCTCACAATCGGGCATGGTTGTCTCCGGCCGCGCCGCGTGCGCTTTCGGTACCTAGCTGCGATCCCTGAAACGATTGGTGATGGGGTAGCGGCGGTCGCGGCCAAAATTCTTTTTCGTGATCTTCACGCCTGGCGCCGCCTGCCGTCGCTTGTATTCTGCGATGTAGAGCAGGTGCTCGATGCGCGTCACCGTCGCCCGGTCATGGCCGCGCGCGACGATGTCGTCGACACCCATCTCATTCTCGACCAGGCATTCGAGGATATCGTCCAGCACCGGATAGGGCGGCAGCGAATCCTGATCGGTCTGGTTCTCGCGCAATTCCGCCGACGGTGCCTTGTCGATGATGTTTTTCGGGATCACCTCGCCCGAGGGGCCCAGCGCACCCGGCGGCACGTGGCTGTTGCGCCAGCGCGACAGCGCGTAGACCTGCATCTTGTAGAGGTCCTTGATCGGATTGAAGCCGCCATTCATGTCGCCATAGAGCGTGGCATAACCGACCGACATCTCGCTCTTGTTGCCGGTGGTGACGACCATCGAGCCGAACTTGTTGGAGATCGCCATCAGGATGGTGCCGCGTGCGCGGCTCTGCAAATTCTCCTCGGTGATACCTTCCTTGGTGCCTTCGAACATCTGCGTCAGTGCGTGCAGGAAGCCCTCGACCGGCTCGAAGATGGGCACAATGTCATAGCGGCAGCCGAGAGCGCGGGCGCAATCCTCGGCATCTTTGAGCGAATCCTTCGAGGTATAGTGGTAGGGCATCATCACCGCGCGCAGCCGTTCCTCGCCGAGCGCATCGACGGCCAGCGCCGCGCAGATCGCCGAATCGATGCCGCCGGACAGACCAAGCACGACGTTCTTGAAGCCGTTCTTGTTGACGTAGTCGCGCAGGCCCAGCATGCAGGCGCGATAGTCAGCCTCCTCCCGGTCCGGGATTTTCGACATCGGCCCTTCCGAGCAGACCCAGTGATCGCCTTGTCTCTTCCAGGTGGTGACGTCGACCGCTTCCTCGAACTGGCTCATCTGGAAGGCAAGTGTCTTGTCGGCGCCAATGGCAAACGAAGCGCCGTCGAAGATCAGCTCGTCCTGGCCGCCGAGCTGGTTGGCATAGATCATCGGCAGCCCACATTCGATGACCTGGCGGATGACGACCTGGTGGCGGACATCGATCTTGGCGCGATAATAGGGTGAGCCGTTCGGCACCAGCAGGATTTCCGCCCCGCTTTCGGCCAGCGTCTCGCAGATATCGACATCGCCCCAGATGTCCTCGCAGATCGGAATTCCGATGCGCACGCCGCGGAAATTGACCGGCCCCTGGATCTCGGGTCCGGCCTGGAAGACGCGCTTCTCGTCGAACTCGCCGTAGTTCGGCAGATCGAGCTTGTAGCGTTCGGCGATGATCTTGCCGCCGTCGGCGAAGATGATCGAATTGTGCGTGCCGCTCTTGCGCTTCAACGGCGTGCCGATGATGACGCCGGGACCGCCATCCGCGGTGTCGGCGGCAAAGTCCTGTGCCGCCTTTTCGCAGGCTTTCAAAAAGGCCGGCTTCAGCACCAGATCCTCCGGCGGGTAGCCGGCGAGGAAAAGCTCGGTATAGAGCACGAGATCGGCGCCCTGACGTGCGGCATCCGCCCTCGCCTCGCGGGCTTTGGCGAGATTGCCTGATATGTCGCCGACAGTCGGATTGAGCTGGGCGACGGCGATGCGCAGGATGTCGAGCTTCTTGGTCATGCCTGCTGACTTAGCGCGGCAAAATTGCTCGGGCAATGGCGTTCGTTTGGACCAATTCGGAGCAAATGACGAATGTCATTCGTGTCCGGACCGATCGATTCGATCGTGTTGACCGATCGACGAATGCCGATCGTGGCAAGCGACCACGTTTCAGTCGTCGCCCATATATTCGCGCAGCGCTTGCGGCGAATGGTTCTCGCCGATCGACATCGCCAGGATGCGTGAAATATGGCGGCGCGGCAGATGCGTCTCCGCTGCCCATTGATTGATTTGCCTCTGGATCTTGTCCAAATCCTTCCTCGAAGTCGGGCTTTCGGCGATGTCGAGGCCGGCGTCGCGCAACGCCGCGGCCATATCGCCCGAGATGACGAACGCATCCCACCCCAGCCAGCGCAGGAAATACTGGCCCGTGTTGCCGCCCAGCCGGCTGCCATGCTTGCCGAGCCAGGCCATCAGCCCGACCTGGTCATCATCGGGCCATTCCGCAAGGAATTTGCCGAAACCGCCATATTCCTTCGACACACGCTCGACAAAGGCAGCATTGTCGCGAACGGATTTGATCTTCTGCGGGTTGCGTACGATGCGCTGGTCGGCCGTCAGATCGTGCCAGAAATCATCGGGCTGGAACAACAGCCGCTTCGGCTCGAAGCGCAGAAACGCCTCCTCGAAGCCAGGCCATTTCTGCTCGATGACTACCAATGAGTCAATTAAACATGATCTTGCGCCACGATGGACGCTGTGCGACGGGCCGCAGGACGCCTTCTCAGCTACCCGCTGCGGCAGCGGGATTTAGTGTCACCTATCTCGCCACGACAGAATCAAACTTGAATTTATAGAGCGGACTCACCATTGAGGACTCTTCCAGCAGATTGGAGTCCGCAAGCCCGCTGACATCCGATGGGTAAAAATGCCCCGAGAAAACAATCGTTTGGCCGACCTCTAAACCCAACAGAGTTTGATACAAGCTCGAGTCAGCGGTTATGAAGCTTCCGTCCTCAGGCTCGGTTCTTTCCGACGACCCAAGTGTTTCTGCGGTCTGGTTTAGAATTCCGCTCACCATCGAATCCGGATTATCCAATAGGCCTCCCGAACCAATTCTAACTTCGTCGCCGATCTCAACGGAAAGCGACGCCCAACGGCCACTCACCCGATCAACTTTGGACACCTTCCCTACCCAGTTCGAGACTGAACCGTCTTGGCTGAACGCTTCGAGCTTTTTACCCCTCTCCTGTACAAGCGTGGATTTCAGCAGGTCGTTTTGTGACCCCTTGTATCTCTGCCGAAATTCGCCGTTGATTGCGACGAACCTCGCTTCTTGATCAGGAATGATCGGATCAGATTGAGCGTTCTGGACAGGGTTGGACTGGGCGCTTGCGTTGTTGGTTCCTTCGCCTGTGCCGGTGGCAGTCTGGGTCTCAGCCGCAAATTTGGTCGACCCATCATTGAGGTTGATGGCGAGGTGCAGCAGATACAGCCCCCCAACCCCAACCACGAGCCTGACCAGAAATTTCTTGCCAAATTTGCCTTCGGGTGCCCGAGCACCCGCATCGTTCGAAGGAAACATCAAAGCCGACACTGCCTTCTCGAATTCCTTTTTGGTCAGAGTTTTGGCTGACAGCAGCACATAGAGCTTTTCGATTTCCTCGGCGATCCTGAGGTGCTTGCCGCCAACGAGCTGCGACTTGGTACTCTCGTATCCTTTTGCGGAGATAATCCCCCTCTCCCGGAGAGAAGAGAGACGACTTAATTCATCGGCAATTTCTGCGCTCATTTCTGTTACCCCAAACCCATCCGTCGCCATCTGACTCAATAGCCAAGGGCGCTCGGATTTTCAACGAATATTCCGTAACTTATTACGTCTTTAGTGGGTTTTCACCGGATGTTGTTCGGTTCACGGCGTGAAGCTGGCAGCGCAATGCTGCCCTATGTCAGCGACCAAAAACTTCGGCACGATTCTGAGAGAACTCCGCAACTTGCGGCAGCTTACACAAGAGGATTTAGCGCTCCGAACAGACCGGTCGGTGGATGCCGTCTCCCAGTGGGAAAGGGGGCTCTATTGGCCAAATTTCGAGACCCTTGTGCGCCTCGGCAAGGCCCTGGATGTGCCCGTAAGAGTGTTCTTTCAGGAAGGCGATATGGCTCAATCGGAGCAACGAGCCATGCTCGAAATTCAAGCCGGCGTGATACTCTCAGGTCTAACTGACAGCGATTTGAAGGTCGCTATCGAGCAACTAAAGGCCTTGGCAAAAAGAGGCCAATCGGCATTGTAACAAGAACCGGACTCGCTTTAATCAAATACGCTTCCGTCGAACGACGACACGATATCAGCTATAACAGCGTTAATCGGCGAGGCGTTTTTATAGTACTTTAGCATCTGATTTCTTGTGCCTTTTGGCGCAACTCGGCTTCCCACTGCTGCCGACCAAGCAAGCCAATCTGACTTCCCTTCCCGCAAATGCTCTATCCGAAACTCCGGGAGCCCAAAATCCGACGTGGGGATTTCAAGGATTTTTGCGATTGTGATCGTGGTTGATTGCGGATGTGCGATAAGTTTTCTGATTATTTCACCTGCCTTTTTAGTCCTGAGCAGATAGTCATCCAGAATCATACCGATCCAAAAAAGTTGATATTCGGGCACGAAAGCGGGCCTTGAGATGTATTGTAGTATCGTTTCGGCTAAAGCCTCTCGGTCAACTATGTGGCGGCAAAAAGAATGTAGGCTTTTGGAAAGGTTAGGAAAATCCTCAAGGAGGTCATCAAACCGGCCTAACACGTCGGCCGAGTTTTCGCCCATCAGGGTCAGGATAAGCTCTGCGTCTTCCTCCTCCAAATGCGGCTCATTCAACATCGCCTTGAGGCGTGCAACCTCCTTCTTTGTAAGGTTGCGCACGACGTCGTGGATATCGCCGGCTTCCTCGACATCACCTTGCGAATAATCCCTTGAAATGACGGAGCGTCGCTTTCTCAATAGCCCCTGCTTGACCTCATCAACGGCACTTGCAACGTCCTGCTCCTCTTCAGACGTCTTTGTTTTGGCAGAGTTGATAGATAGACCTCGCTGGCCAAGCAAGTCCTGAATGAGGTAGAAATCAGCCACGATGTCCTGCCTGTTGTCGCCGAAGATGACTATATCATCCATGAAACGGATCAGTTGCGGCGACGAAAGCCTTGCCGAATTATCTATAAACTTTAAAAAGTCATTCCCGATCATTTTCGTCGGGAATAGACCTTGTGGCAAGCAATCAATACTCCTGCCGGATTTTGTTTCTCTCAAAAACCTTCCGAACAGCACCACGTCTTCCGCAGAAAATCTGCGATCTTCGGCCCACTCGGTTAGATCGTGATGATAGATCGAATTGAAATATGAGGCGATATCGAACGATAGGCTGTGCCGATAGGTGCTGGCATATTCACTTTTTGCCCCTTTGAATCCCCGATACGAAAGCGTAGGGCTGAAGGGAATTCCCTCCCTGAAGGTGTAGCCGTAACACTCTCGTTTCTTTGAAATTGCACCTCTTATCAAGTTGCGGTTTCTGAACATAAAATCATAGACGAATACCTCGGCCACCGGGTCCAACTTCACCGTCCTACGCTGATGCCAGCCGGCCTTTAGAGCCGATACGCTCCGCTGCGGCAGGAACGCCTGTGATTCCTGGCTCTCAGCGGCAGCAGCCGAGAGTCCAAATTCCAGCAATCGTTCGAAACCATGCTCCGCTAAAAAGCGATTGGTTTTCAACGGAAAGAGCGTTTGCCCATAGTCATTCAAAAAGAAGGCACGTGCATTTGCAATTGTTCGACGCCATGGCCGACGAGGGAGGTCCGATGGAGTCTGCTCAGCGCTCATTACCCGATTACCCCATCATCATGGTACGGCCAGTTCATGGCTGAGCCATCAGCACCCACTAAGCGCACGTATCTTGCTGATCAGCGTCTTGCCGTACTTATAAGTGGTCTGCACCTCGGCCTTGCCGTCGCAGGCCGAGCCATCAGCTCGGGAGTACTTATAAGCGACGGCGACCTTATCTGCACCATGTCGTGCAGTGGATTCCAATTGCAGCGGAGAAGAAAGCCCTCCGAAATATGAATGAATGGAAGCTTCGTTGAACGGACCAATGCCTCGCTTTTCGGGAACCACCAGAGCCGCTGCGGAGACACCATCGGCATTGGCCAGCGCATTGTAGAAAGCAGCGGCGACCCTCATAGGATCGTAAGGCTCTGGGGCGGTTTGCGTCACCACTGTCGCCGGCGAACCGGCCTGCGTTTGATATGTAGCGAATTGCAGGCCCAGTTCGCCCGCTTTGTCTCCTGATAGCCAAGCCATTCCCTCAGGCGGCGCAGAGGTGACAAAGACAATCGCATCCTGCGAAAGGCCGAGCTGATTCAGATAGGCGCCTATCAGGGCGTTCCCGACGCCGGTTTCACTAGCTGTTCCGTCTTTGACGACATAGGAGGCGTGGAAGCCGATATTGGCGCTTTCGCCTGCCAACCGTGGCGCACCAGCGAGCCACGTCAGAGCACACGCAGAGGCGCAGAGAGTGTCGCTCGCCACAGCGGTAGAAAAACCCTTAAGCCTTATAGCTCGGCCAATCTCAAGGGCTGGCAACACGGCTCCGCCCTCGCTGTTGAGAACAACAATCGCTTGTCCGGTCGTGGCGGCGACTTGATTAAACTGGAGATCGTCGTTTGGCTCGAATACGCCTGTAATTGTGATCAAGTCCGGCGAACCCGCTGCCTGAGGTCCCTTTTCGATGACTGCCGCAGTCGCATGTCCCACCAACAGCGTTGCCGCAATAAACCAGAACAATCTGCCCACTTTACCCTCCCCACCCATGAGGCTTTGCATTCTGCCAGAGCTGTAGTTTAGGGCAAGACAAGGGATAGAGGATTTAAAGATTGATCTGCGAACCATGGCGACCAGCGGGGTTGATAAATCCACCGGTTCTAATGATTGCCTCTTCCAAATCGCCGATCTGACACTTAGACATGGCTGGACATAGAAGGGGGAAGCTTATGACCGTCGATCAAATCAATGGCAAAGCGTCAGGGATGGTGATTTTCGGGTGGTTTGTGGGCCTTGCCTACTACAACTGGTTCGCAAGAATGCCGATCTCAGTGCCATTGTGGGCGCATGTCGTGCTGATTGTCGTGGGCATGTTTGCGAGTTCGATAATCATCGGCGGTGGATTGTCCCTAGTAGCCGCTGGGATAACGCAGGCCGCAACTGGCAGGGTAGATGGTAGCCCACATGCCTTTTCATGGGCGGCGTTTGTCGGAATGATCGTTGCGTTCTTCGCCGCTGGCTATTCCTTAGAACTGCTCGGCTCGCTTAGCCGCTGACGAAACTGTTTCCCAGCCCCGATGTGGGCGCTTTAGAATGGCTCAGGGGTAAGCCATGGAGGCACCCGTCGACTGAATTAGCGCCTCTATCTGGAGGTAGCGGGGCATCATTGACACAAAGTCCAAATCCTCATCAGTATCCGGACCCAGCCCGAGAATATGCCTGTCAAGAGTTTGAACGAGAGAATAACTCCCGAGCGCCTCTTCTCCGAGAAGTCGCTCTGCAATCATAGGGAAATACTCCTGATATCGCTCCAAAAACCTCCCATATACTAACGGGTGTGCAACTCCGAGTTTTTCGGACACCTGATATAAAGATGATTTGCAGAAATCTTCAACTTCGACAGGCGTTACGCTCTTTTTTAGACTCATGAAAAAGCTGACGCAGGTCACTGAAAAGAAATGTATTTCGGATGTCTTGTAGTTACCCGCCCCCTCATAGATTTTCTGCATAGACTCATTACATACTCTCAACCGCAGCAGAGACGCATTCAGCTGTACGTTCTTGTTTCTTTTGCCAAAAAGCCAACCTAACATACCCCCCCCTATGTCGGTTTATTAGTGAAATTCGATGTCTCCGGCACCCCAGATCAGATGCCCTTTTCGAGCTACCTGACCTGGCTCCTCAAGATGCAAATCGGCTTTGCCCTCGACATCGGGATTGTCAGGCAGAATCTCCTCCACCCGTTTCAAAGGAGTCCACTTCGGCATCGAACCAAACGTCATTGCCTCAACAGTTCCGATTTCGATGTCGGCGGCAGGGTAACGCTCAGCGTGCGGCAAGTCGTTGCGAAGCCGGCGGTCTTCTTCCTTGGTCACCGTGACCAGGGGGCACTTCTGGAGCGTGTCGGTGAAGTATGACACAATCTGCTCAAAGCTTACCTGGTTACCCAAAGTGAGCATTTCGGCATACATCGCTTTCAGCGGAAGCATGTGCTCCAATATGGTCCCTCTGCTGAATTCTGCCCTATTGGAAACAGCCATCAACTCTGCCGCACGGCGACTTATCGTCAGATTGATCCCCTTTGCGAGCGTGCTCGCAAAATACCGTCCGGAGAAGTGAAAAGCCTCTGTGGTGGTGCGCATAAGCCTGGCGACTCTAGATGTGTAAGGAATGCGGGCCTTAACGAACGCATGAATGGCCCGGAGTTCGATTTCAGTCACAGGGTCCATATCGCCTTCCTGTTCTCGCTATGCGCCAACATTAGCGTCCGCTAAATCAATAGACAACAAGATCGAGCCGCATCCAGTCGGCATCGCAGGTCTGTCATCGCTGAAACGCTGACAGTTGCTCCTTTTTCTTGATTTCCAGTTCTAACTTACGCTGGCGCTTGTACCGCTTGGCTGACTTCGCTCTTTGTACCGACTCTGCGAATGCAGTTAGCGTGGCCAGCCTTTTGAACGACATAATCACATCGTCTGTCAATTTTGACACCCGAATCTCGGTGTATTTTTCGGTTCTATCTCCCCTGTCGTCGTAATAATGACCGAGAAAGACCACTTCTCCATCACAGCATATGCCTAATACTCTAAAGCTTGGACTGTCCTCGAATTTTCCCACAAATCCACTCGTCATTTCCAGAAAGTAGAGCTTTTCGCCAAGCTTGATAACAATCTTCTTGTGATTGCCGGGCTTTGTTGGCCACCCATGTCTTTCGTAAAAGAACTTTCCACCGAAATGTGGCCGAGACGAATCAGTTGCGAACTCCATGTAGTGTCTTCCGTCTGGAATCTGGAGCGAACTGTAAGAAGAAACCCATTTATCTAAGATTTCGTGCAGCGATTCCACAAATCTATTGGCCTTGAGAAGATTGACCTGTTGCTCAATGAGCTTTTTTTGTCCGTCGTCGAGCAGATCGACCGTGACCTTATATGGCCCGAGGTCGTCGGGATATGTCCGAGAAGGTGCTCTTTGGCGGATATGGACCCCGTGAAGGCAAGAGGAACAATCTTGAAGTTGCGAAAATGTCTCCGGACGACTGTTGGCCTTTGCCTCCAGCTTAGATGCCAGCACTTGTAAGAGAATGATCCCGATCACCAAGGCAATTCCGGCCGCCAAGGCAACTTCCAAAATAGTTGCAAGACTCATAATCCAGCCCCCCTTTGGTGGCCCTGGTGTGCCATTGGACCCTGCCCTTGCGGGAAAGACCATAGCCGCTCGTTTCCTTCCCACAAGAGTTCGATTGACATTTTGGGAAGTTTGTCCCACAATCTCTTGGAGGCTAATGGGACAAATTCTTTATGTACGTCGGATACGCAAGAACCAGCACGGTCGAGCAGCAAGCGGGCCACGAGGCACAGCTTCGGGATTTGCAATCGCAGGGATGCGAGAAGGTTTTCAGCGAACAGGTTTCTTCAGTCAATTCAAAGCGGGCCGAACTTGAAAGGGCCGTCGAGTTTGTTCGAGAGGGTGACGTATTGGTCGTTACCCGACTGGACCGCCTTGCACGCTCTGTCGGTGACCTCCTTCAGATTGTCAGCCGTTTGGAGGCAAAGAAGGTTGGGCTGAAGATTCTTGATATGGCGATTGATACAACCTCGCCCACGGGTAGGCTTCTCTTGAACCTTGTCGGTGCCATCGCCCAGTTCGAGCGTGAGATCATGATTGCTCGACAGCGTGAAGGCATCGCAAAAGCGAAGGCCCAGCACAAGTTTCGTGGTCGTGCGCCGACCGCTCGCCGTCAAAGCTCCGATGTCGTCTCGATGCATCGGGCGGGTAAGAAGCCAACCGACATTGCCAAGGCGCTCGGCGTTGGCCGCTCATCAGTCTATCGGATTTTGGCTGAGGCTGATGCTGCTTGATGGCAGAAACGGCAATTGGGCTGCTTTTGGAATAAACTGCCCAACGACGCCAGGGCGTGGATTCGGTAGCCTTCCTCTGTTCGCTCGTTCCGAGATCGACAGACTGCTCAAAGAGACCGGGGTTGAAAACTTCAAAGGCCACTAGCGAGAGCACAAAGCCCACCTCCACGAACTGGAGGATAGTTTCGCTGCCAAAGCGTGACACCGAACAGCGCTGCTGCCGTCAGCGGTTCAAGATCGAAGGACTGCTATTCGAATTCGCAGCGACTCATGGCGGACCGGTCACCTTTCGGGCAATCGGCGGGCAGACACCGTTGAAGGCCTTCTCCTCCGGGGGCTCGTGGGGAGACTGGGACGATGACAGCGTTCAGTTCACCGGTAGTGGCTATTTCCGGAATGGATTTCCTGTTCTGCGGCACGTGGCGTCTCTGACAATCGGGTGGGTGCTGCGGGAAAAGCCATACAGCTTCCATTTCGAGGCAACCGACGACCGGAAGCACGAAATTTATAGCCGCCTCATCGCAAGGTACGGCAGGTCCACGAATTTTCGCTATGTGCACTACATGAACGGCAGGCAATTCGGGTTTGTCCGCCGTGAAGCGTAATTTCAAGATGGCATTGTAATTACGTGAGCATCTCACAAAATGGCGAAATTTTATTCCTGTTCAATAGATGAGAAAGCAATAATATTTCGCAATATTACACGGCGATTCGAGATACATACTACAGGTTAAATCGTAGTACAGACTGGCGTTAAGCCCCAATCTCGTCGTGATTTATTCTAGCGCCAAGCGCTTTATCATGAACATTTTTGAAAGGCATTGGGCCACCAACGTTATAACTATATCTATAAAAAGGAAATAAATTGGAAGTTGAAGATTTAAATGAATTTCTTGCGTCAATGGACGGAGAGACAAAACCAAAATCAATTAAAACAATTATGGAGAACTTTAGGGAAGACTACCGAGTGATCTATATGGAATTCATAACTTCGGTTGACGATGATAGATACCAAATCGCCAACTTTAAATTTTCTCAGCTCTTGGTCGAGATGAACCTCTCGATCTTATATATCCTCCAATCCGCAAATCTGGACCCGAAGCAATATGTTTAGTGTCCGCCTCGACCAGCCCACTCACGACGCACTGGGCATTCTTGCCAAGCGATCATTTCTCGACAACAGCGCCTTGGCCCGAAAAATCTTCAATGACCATCTGGCCAAGGCCGGCACCGGCATCGCTAAGGAACTGATCCTTCAAGAGGTGCAAAGCCACGACATGACCCAGTTCGTCACGATCTCGTTCGTGGCAGCGAACGATCCGGAGGCCGCCTATCGGCGTCTGTCTGGAAGCACCAATGAAGCCAAAGTGCCAGTAAAGCCGTTCGCCTTGTTCGAACGGGATCGTCCGACAGGAGAGCGACTGGTGAAGGCTTATTTCTCAGCTATGCGCAGGAAGTTTGGTTCAAAGGGAAATCTGCCCGCATTGGGCGTCTGTGAGACGATCAAGAAGAACGGTGTCGATGGTACCTTCCTGCACTATCATTGCCTCCTTGCCGTTCCCTGTGCCCAAGAGGGCCTATTCCGGCAGGCTTCGAACGACTTCTGGACAAAGATAGGGAAGCGCCATTTTGGCGCTCCCATCACATGCCAAGTCGAACGAGCGAATTCAAAGGAAGCCGTCGCTCGATATGCGCTGAAGAATGTCGATGACGATTATCCAATCGACACAATCATTATGGTGGGTTTCGATCCGCCGGCTTCAAATCACCGTGGGGCGCCATCGATCAAGAGTTAAGCAGATGTCCCCTCCACCGCCAATCATTGCGATCTTGGAATCGGTAAATCTGTTCTGCTAACCAATGAACACCAACTTCAACAGATGTGGAACCTTTCCTTGCTGCCATTGCCCGCACGGCTTGGCGGGCTGGCCCTTCGCCTCCATTGAAATCCTCATAAAGGGTTCCTTTGATTTTTTCGATCACCACCCGCTTGGGCTCTTGCCACATGCCGAAATCCAACATCAGGATATCAAACGAAGCATCCATGAAGCGTATTGCTTCCTTGTCCGTCTTCTTTGCCATGATCCCAATCACCTTTCAGCACGTGCCTTGGCGAATTCCTCTGCCGTTCTAGTGGCCTTGGGCAATTTGCTTGGGTCAGCTCCTTCAAACCCCAAGTTCAGCACAAGGAAGGCCTCCTTGCCCTCTTTGTCTCGATTGTCAGGGTAGATCGTGCGTGTGGCTCCGCCTTTGAATTTGATGATGTAGCGGGAATCGAAAGCCTCCTTCTTCGGTGCGCAACGCCTGGCTGCATCCAACCAAGTCTGCCTTGCAAGTTCGTTGTCGGCTTCCATGGCGGCTTTACGATACACTTTGCCCCAATGCTTCCTGTTCAGTTCGATGGACTCCACAATTGTCCTGATGTGGTCAGCCGCCTTTGCCCGTAGCTGGTACAGTTCTTCAATGTTCACTTGCCCTTTGCCGGTTCCTACCTTGGGAAAGCGAATCCTATTGCCGTCTATGGCTGCCTCACGTTCTAACTGGACTTTGTTCCGCTCGATCTCCAATGCCCCTATCTGTTCGTTAATCGCCTTGATCCGAGTGGCGTTCTTGACCATGGCCTCTCTCAACGAGTCTCGAAGGATTTCATCGGCTTCAATCATTTTCAAATGGCCCTGTTGGGATTTGAACAGCCCTAGCCGCTCACCTTCCAACTGCTGAATTTTTTCGGTGATGGTCTCTTGGCGGGATGACGCTGTGCCGCCGTGGATGATTTCCTGTAGATCGAGTTCAGCGGCAAACGATAAAAACGACCCTTCGAAACGTTCATAGTTCCATGGGGCCGCTTCATGACATTTCCCGGTCAGTGAGCCTTTGCAATAAAACTGTATGGCCCTGCCCGGCTTAGGGTTCCTGATGGTCATGGGCTCTTTGCAGAACGCACACTTGGCGATGCCACCAAACAGGTTGGAATAGGTCTTTCCCTTCCTTCCTTTGCCGGTGCGCTGCCGTTGTGCCATGCCTGCCTGTGCCCGGTTGTACTCCTCTATCGTGATGGCCGGTGGGAAGATCATGCACGGGTCGGACTTCGGCGGGTGATAAAGCCCATAGGTAGCCTTTGATTTCAGGATGTAATGGACGTTCGCAATCGTCCAATATTCTGCCCTGCCCTTCCTCCGCTTATCTATGGCGAATGGTCTGATACCATTCGCATTCAGGGTCTTGGCGATCATGGGCAAGCCACACCCGTTCAAGCACATGTCAAATATCCGTCTGACAATCTCTGCCTTGTCTTCGTTCAGCTTCGCTTTGCCTGTCTCTGGGTCTTTGTAGAGCCATCCCGGTAGGTTGCCCGACACCACTTCGCCTGTCTTTTGGGCACGGGCATTGCGCTTGACATAACTGTCTTTGACTCGCTTGCCCTTCGTGGCCGACTCTTCCTTTGCCCGCATGGCCACCAACACGATTGTCAATGCGTCCATGTCGTTGCAGTCGGGATGGTAGGTCTTGCCGTCCGAGAGTGTGACTATGACGATGCCAGCCTTCCAAAGCTCTTGGACGATGGCAGCGGTGGCGAACATGCCTTGACGGGATAGCCGGTCAATCGACTCCACCAAAAGGTAGGAGCCCCGGTTGATTTTGCCTGCCTCTGCGGCTTTCAGGAACGCACCAAGGGCACCGCTTTCGACGTTCTTGCCCTTGAATGCAGACACCCCGGCATCCGTCATCACCCGGTCATCGGCGAGCGGGATGGCGTTTTCAATGCTCCACTTTTCAGCCAAGGAATATTGTCGCCTGTAGCTATCGCCTTGACCTTGAATAGCGGTGGACCAACGAATGTATGAGTACGCCACGGGTCCGATGTAGGGCACCGGTGCCGTCTCGGTGGTCAACGCCTTCTCTAAACTTTCACCGCCTGCCTTTGTGGAATCAAAGTTCAGAGATTTGGCCACGATAGATTCAAAGTTTTGATCGGCGGTCACTATAGATTTATCATTTGTTTTCATATGGTTAGCTCCTTCTGGGCACCATATGGGGATGCCCAAAACGGTTACAAGAGCCTACCCAATGTCCAAACGTTTAGGACGTGACGCGCCAGACGAAACCGGCGGCGAAGACGCGCTCAGCCATAATGGAGAGAATGCGGTCATCGGGGATGTCAGCCACGGCGGCATTGTCAGGCGCCGGACCAAGCAGCGACGTCAGCTCCTCTTCGCCGCCCTTACGTTTTGCGGCGCGAGCGCGAATTTTCTTGAAATCGGCCATTGGTCCCTCGGCAACTGGAATCAATCTAACACTTCCCGTGTGAGCCGGCAGCCTCTACCTCTTACGGCAAGCCTAAGACCCTGGAGATGGCCATGAACAAGACGATCGACGATCTGGCGAACCGCTGGCTCAAGCGGCGGCCGGACGGCCTCAGCCAGCTCGAAAGCCGGGTGCTGCAATCGACGCTCGAACGCACCACCATCTCGCGCGACACCAACAAGGCCGTTGCCTTCCACCAGACCTTCGGCGACCGGCTTGCCGATACGATCGCCCGCATCGGCGGGTCATGGTCCTTCATCCTGACCTTCATCGCCTTTCTGGTCCTATGGACGGCGGGCAATGTCTGGCTCCTGTCGCGTGACGCCTTCGATCCCTACCCGTTCATCTTCCTCAATCTCGTTTTGTCGATGGTAGCCGCCTTGCAGGCGCCGGTGATCATGATGGCGCAGAACCGCCAGACCGAACGCGACCGCATCGACGCCGCCCACGATTACGAGGTCAACCTGAAAGCCGAGATCGAGATCATGGCGCTGCATGAAAAGCTGGATGAACTGCGCCACGGCCAGATTCTCGGCATGCGCGACGAGATCGTGCAACTGACCGAGATGATCAAGCGGATCGACGAAAGGCTGTCTTCGCAGCAGTCGGCTTCATGACCGACGCGATCCACCATTTCATCGAACAATACGGGCTGCTCGCGGTCTTTGTCGGTTGCGTCGCGGAGGGCGAAAGTGCTGCCATTCTCGGCGGCTTCTTCGCCCACCAGCAGGTCTTCGTGCTGTGGCACGCCGTCCTTGCGGCCGGCCTCGGCGCCTTTGTCGGCGACACTTTCTTCTTCATCCTCGGACGAAGCTTTGCCGACCATCCCTATGTCGTCAGATTGCGCAAGCGGCCCGGCTTTCGCCGCGCCTTTCGCCTGCTCAACACCCATCCCGACATTTTCGTGCTGTCGAACCGCTATATCTACGGCATGCGTCTCGTCGGCGGCATTGCAGCCGGGCTCTCCAATATCACAGCGCCGCGCTTCGTCATCCTCAACGCGCTTTCATCGGCGGTCTGGGCGGTGCTGTTCGGTACGATCGGTTATGTCTTTGGACTTGGCGCAGAGCACTTCATCGGCCAGGCGCTGATGCATCACGAACGGTTGCTGATCGGTCTTGGCATAGGCCTGACCGTGGCCGTTGTGGCATGGCTCGTCGCCCGTCACATCGCCAGGAGGGAACGCGCCAGGGAAGGCTGATCGTCAATCCACGCCGAGCGCCTGATCCCCCCGATCGAGGATAAGCGGGACGATCAGGTCTTCCTCGTCGGCAAGATGTCTTGTCAGCATGGCGATCAGCCGGCTGTTTTCGTCGGCATAGGCGTCGGCTGCAAAGCGCTGTCTGTCTTCGCTCTCCTGCAGCGTCTTGATGAAGGCATTGGCCGCCTCGGCATTGCGCTCCAGCCCTTCATGGATGGTGTGGTGGTCGGCATCGAGAATCTCGAAGCCGCGCTTCAAACGGGGCTCGGCCTTGGCGAATACCGGGAAATATTGATAATCCTCGACATTGTGGTGACCGTCGAGATGCCCAAGAAAATGATTGAGGCGCGGCGCGAACCAGCGCGCGAAATCAGGCGCCGTCAGCCGTCCCTCACGGAAGTCGTCAATGCCGTTGGCCAGCATGCCGCCAAGTTCGCGGAACATGTCGTGCCGCTGCAGCCACATATTGGCGATGCCGTGGACGTTGGCATGGTCCTGCCAGTTTTCACGCGGGTATTTTTCGACGAGCCAGCGCAGATCGTCTGGCAGGCCCACGCGTTCGAGAAGCAGAAAATTGGCGGCCCCGGCCATGACAGTCTCCTTTGGTGACTGGCATATAGGCATCGAAAGGCTAGATCGGTAGCCCAGTGATCCGCTCGATAATGGCGATGCCCCAGACACCGGCGACGATGAGCACCGAAATCAGCACCGCCAGCGAACCGCAATCCTTGGCCAACTGGATGTCGACATTGAACTCGCGGCTGAAAGCGTCGCATGCCGCCTCGATGCCGGTGTTAAGCACCTCGACCATGATCAAGAGCAGCACCGCGCCGATCAGCAAGGCATAACCGCGCCACGAGATCGAAACGAACCAGCCGAGCGGCAGTGCCAGCGCCAGCAGCATCAGCTCCTGCTGGAAAGCCTTCTCGCTGGCGGCCAGCTTGCGAAACGCCCGCACCGAATTGAAATAAGCGTCGATCAGCCGCTGCATGCCAAACCCCTTTGCGAATCACCGGCACGGGATAATGCAATGGCTGGCCAGATCAATGGAATAAGGTGACTTGTCCAAGATTCATTCAGCAACCGGTATGGACGGTGTCGACTTTTCAAACTGCGGCAGCCCGTCGTCGATCGAATAATAGTCGCCCTTGTCACCGACGAAAATATGGCATTCCCCCTCAAGACCTGTCGGCTTGTCGAACGATCCCGCCATGACTGAAACGTAGTCCTGGTCTCGCGGCTTCCAGAACAGCACCGACCCGCATGCCTTGCAGAACCCACGCCTGGCGAAGGTAGAGGCTTCGTACCAGGTGATACTTTCCACGCCTTCGATCACGATGTCGACATTGGCAACATTGGTCGCGGCATAGAAATGTCCGCTCTGCTTGCGGCATTGCGAGCAATGACAATAGACGACGCCACGCAACGCTCCGTTCGTTCTGAAGCGGACGGCTCCACACAGACACGATCCCTGGTGACCACCACTCACGTCGATCCTCCTTGAAAGAAAAGTGCCTAGCATCACCTTCAGGATTCCAGCTTTGCGGCGCACGCACGCAAGCAAATGCGACATGTACTGGCGTGGAGAATCCGAAATTCGGTTTCATTTTGAAACGTGCGATGCGCGAATCGCGAATTCAGGCCGCTGCACCGGCGTTGTTTCCAACTGTTGGACGCGCGAACCAGAGCTTTTACAGCCCGCAGACAGAGAAACCCGCGGAACCTTCGCCAGTTAAGAGAACTTTAGCGACAGCGCATTTATGGTCACCCTGCAAGTGAAGGCCGTGGGTGGGGACGCATCCCTTCGCAAGTTGTTCCGAAGCGTCGGTCGCATTCCCCAGGGTTCGGCGACAAAAGGGGACCCGCGAATTCCGCGGATCATCCGGGGGAAGAACCAGAATGCAGCCGGCAGCTGTCCCGACCGAACGCACCGACATCGCAGCCACTGTTGTCGCGACAATGCGCCAGTTGGGCGTGCTCGGCCTGCCGCGCAATTACGAGATCTTCTATGAGGCCCTGAGCGGCACCAATCGCGAACTCAGCCTGGCCGTCGTTTCGCTGAGCAGCCGGCCGACACAGGATGAACTGGATCAGATCGGGCGCACTTTCTTTGCCCACAACCATGGTCCTGGCATCGTCGAGCATGCCCGAGACGTCATTGCCAGGGAGCTCGAGGAGGTTGCTTCACTGCTGCGGAGCGAGCGCAGCCATATCGAGAAATACGGCAGGATCCTCGATGAGACATCGAGCGGCCTCAACGGCCGCAGCCTCCTCTCCCAGGATCTTTTGCACAAGATCGCCAACGCCATGGCGGTCGCCACCAATTCGACGATCGATCACGGCCGGCAGGTGGCCTCGACGCTCAGCGACAAGACGGCCGAACTCGAGACCGTCAAATCGAAGCTCGAGGAATACAAACGGTTGGCCGACACCGATCCCTTGACCCACATCTGGAATCGCCGCGCCTTCGACAAGGAAATCACCAGGATCTACAACAGCAACAGGGGTATCCTGTTCAACGCCCTGGTCCTTGCCGACATCGACCGCTTCAAGGACATCAACGACCGCTTCGGCCACCCGGTCGGCGACAAGATCATCCAGAGCATCGCCGATATCTTCCAGACCAGCATTCGCGGCGACATGTTCGTTGCTCGCACCGGCGGCGAGGAGTTCGCGCTGATCGTCGAGGGCGCCAGCGAGGACGCCACCTATGACGTTGCAGAGCGTATTCGTGCCCTGATCGAGCAGACGCCGTTCACCAGCAGCCAGACGGGCACGAATTACGGCACCGTCACCGTCTCGATGGGTATCTGCATGGCGTCCGAAGCCGAAGGACCCGAAGATCTCTACACCAAGGCCGACCGGGCGCTCTATCGCTCGAAGGTCAGCGGCCGCAACCGCGTCACCAGGCACTCGACGATGGCTGGCCGAGCAGGCAAGAGCTGGCTGCTCTACAAGAAGGATTGAGACTCCCGTTTGCAGATTGTTTTGCGTCCCGCCCCTTTCCATATGAATTTTTGTGGCCTATATTTTCCACAGAAACAGGAAGGCGTCGTAATGCAATCTCAAACCGCTGCCAAGACAGCCGAGAATGCAGTCCTGACCAAGGCAACGGTGCGCGCGGCCGATCTGCTGGACATCACCGCCAGAATGCTGGCCTCGGTGATCGGAGTTTCGGAGGCCACGGTTTCGCGCATGCGCAGGAACGAATTCGTGCTCGAGCGCGGCACCAAGCCATTCGAGCTTGCCGTGTTGTTCGTCAGGCTGTTCCGCTCGCTCGACGCCATTGTCGGCGGCGACGCGGTCGTCGCCCGGGCATGGCTGAAGAACGCCAACACGGCGTTCGACGCTGCTCCGCTTGAAAAGATCCTCACCATCACCGGGCTCGTCGATGTCATTGCCTATCTGGACTCCCGACGCGCTCTCGTCTGAGACCGTCGGCATCGACAGCAAGTACTGGCGCATGGTCGAAGCGCAGCACCATGTCTCGACGCTGAAAATCGTCGACACGCTCGACGAACAGGCGATGCTGGAAGACCTGATCGAGGAAACTAAGCCGCAGATCCCAATTGAATGCCGCCATCTCCACTATCTCCTGGCGACGCCCTTCCGCTACGGCTCGGTCTATCCGCACGGTTCGCGCTTCCGCCGTGCCGGCAGGACCAAGGGCGTCTACTATGCGGCCGAGACCATGATGACCGCGGTGGCCGAAATGGCCTTCTACCGGCTGCTGTTCTTTGCCGAGTCGCCCAAAACACCCTGGCCAAGCGACGCCGCCGAATACACGGCCTTTGCGGCCGCGATCAAATGCGCCAAGGTGATCGATCTCACCCGGCCGCCGCTCGATCGTAACGCAACGGCATGGACGCATCCGACCGACTATGCCGCTTGCCAGGCCATTGCCGATACTGCCCGCGAGGCCGGGCTGGAGGCGATCCGCTACCGCTCGGCGCGCGATCCCAAGGGCGCCAACATTGCGCTGCTGACCTGCCGCGGCTTTGCCAAGGCAAAGCCGCTGGAGCCGCGGACCTGGCGCATCCGGCTTGGGGCGTTCGGCGTGCAGGCGATCTGCGAGTTTCCGGAAAAGCGCATCGAGTTTTCAAGGACGGCGTTTGCTGACCCCAGACTCGCCGGCCTGCGCTGGGAACGCGGGCACTGAACCAACCAAAAGAAAAGCGCCGGATTTCTCCAGCGCTTTTTCCGTCAGCCGTTCAGGCCGAAATCGAGCTTAACCGTTCGCAACCTGCTTGTGCTGCACCGGGTGGCTCTTCTTGAGCAGGTCTGACACCAGGAACGCCAGTTCGATCGCCTGGTCGGCGTTGAGGCGCGGGTCGCAATGGGTGTGGTAGCGGTCCTGCAACTCCTCGGCGGTGATGGCGCGCGCGCCACCGGTGCATTCGGTGACGTTCTTGCCGGTCATCTCGACATGGATGCCGCCCGGATGCGTGCCTTCGGCGCGGTGCACTTCGAAGAAGGTCTGAACCTCCTTCAGGATGCGGTCGAACGGCCGCGTCTTGTAGCCGGCGGCCTCGATCGTGTTGCCGTGCATCGGGTCCGACGACCACACCACGGAGCGGCCTTCCTTCTGCACCGCGCGAACCAGCTTCGGCAGATGGTCGGCGACCTTGTCGGAGCCGAAACGTGCAATCAGCGTCAGCCGGCCGGGTTCATTTTCGGGGTTGAGCAAGTCGATCAGTTCCAGCAAGCCGTCCGGCGTCAGCGACGGACCGCATTTCAGGCCGAGCGGGTTCTTGATGCCGCGGCAATATTCGACATGCGCATGGTCGGGCTGGCGGGTGCGGTCGCCGATCCAGATCATATGGCCCGAGGTAGCGTACCAGTCGCCGGAGGTCGAATCGACACGCGTCAGCGCCTCCTCGTAGCCGAGCAGCAGCGCCTCATGGCTGGTATAGAAATCGGTCTCGCGCAGCGCGTAGTTGGTTTCCGAAGTGATGCCGACGGCCTTCATGAAGTCCATCGTCTCGGTGATGCGGTTGGCGAGCGACTCGTATTTCTCGCCCTGCGGGCTGTCGGACACGAAGCCGAGCATCCAGCGGTGCACATTCTCCAGGCTGGCATAGCCGCCTTGCGCGAAGGCGCGCAGAAGGTTGAGCGTCGCCGCCGACTGGCGGTACGCCATCTCCTGGCGAGCGGGATCCGGAATGCGCGACTTCGGGTCGAATTCGATGCCGTTGATGATGTCGCCGCGATAGCTGGGCAGCGTCACCTCGCCCTTGGTCTCGTTGTCGGACGAGCGCGGCTTGGCGAACTGGCCGGCAACGCGGCCGACCTTGACCACCGGCTGCGCGCCGGCGAAGGTCAGCACCACCGACATCTGCAGGAAGACGCGGAAGAAGTCGCGGATGTTGTCTGCGCCGTGCTCGGCGAAGCTCTCGGCGCAATCGCCACCCTGAAGGAGGAATGCGTCACCGGCAGCGACCGAAGCGAGCTGCTTCTTGAGCTTGCGCGCCTCACCGGCAAAAACCAGCGGCGGAAAGGTTGCGAGCTGGGCTTCCGTGTTCTTCAGCGCGGCGAGGTCCGGATAAGCAGGAACCTGCTTGATCGGCTTTGCTCTCCACGAATTCGGCGACCATTTCGTCATCGCTGCACCCAACGCTCTTTCCAGCGGCCTATACTCCGCCATTCCCGCCCCAATTGGGGATCGCGGCTCCATACACGAAGCCGATTTCCTATTCTAGACCGGAATTTCAGCGCTGGCGAATGGTCCGAGGCTAGCTACGCCGCCTTCTCCACCAGCCGTGCCAACTGCGTCATGACGACCGCCGAGCCCGCCAGCCTCTTCTCGGCTGTCGGCCAGTCGCGCACGAAGACGACACTGTGGTCCGGCCGGATCTTGGCCAACGATCCCTGTTCGCCAATGAACTTGACCAGCCCGACCGGGTTGGAGAATTCGCGCTTGCGGAAATGGATGACGACGCCCTTCGGCCCGGCGTCGAGTTTTTCGACATTGGCCTTGCGGCAGAGCGCCTTGATGAAGACGATCTTCAACAGATGCTTCACCTCCTCCGGCAGCGGGCCGAAGCGGTCGATCAGCTCGGCGCCGAAAGCGTCGATTTCCTCGGTGTTTTCGAGATCGCCGAGACGGCGATAAAGCGCCAGCCGGAGCTGCAGGTCCGGAACATAGCTTTCCGGGATCATCACCGCCGTGCCGACGGCAATCTGCGGCGACCAGCCGCCATCCTGCACCTCGCCCGAATCCTTCACCTCGGCGACGGCTTCTTCCAGCATCTGCTGGTAGAGTTCGAAGCCGACCTCCTTGATGTGTCCGGACTGCTCCTCGCCGAGAAGATTGCCGGCGCCTCTGATATCGAGGTCGTGGCTGGCCAGTTGGAAGCCGGCGCCCAGAGTGTCGAGCGATTGCAGCACCTTGAGCCTCCGCTCGGCGGTGTCCGTCAGCTTGCGGTTGGCTGGCAGCGTGAACAGCGCGTAGGCCCGCACCTTCGAACGGCCGACGCGGCCGCGCAATTGGTAGAGCTGCGACAGGCCGAACATGTCGGCGCGGTGGATGATCAGCGTGTTGGCGGTCGGAATATCAAGGCCGGATTCGACGATGGTGGTCGACAACAGCACGTCGTACTGGCCGTCATAAAAGGCATTCATGATGTCGTCGAGTTCGCCCGGCGGCATCTGGCCATGAGCCACCGCCACCTTCAACTCCGGCACGGATTCCTTCAGGAAATCATGTATTTCCGAGAGATCGCTGATGCGCGGCACCACATAGAAGGAATGGCCACCGCGATAGCGTTCGCGCAGCAGCGTCTCGCGGATCACCAGCGGATCGAAGGGCGATATGAAGGTGCGCACCGCCATGCGATCGACCGGCGGCGTGGCGATCAGCGACAGCTCGCGCACCCCGGTCAACGCCAGTTGCAGCGTTCGCGGGATCGGCGTCGCCGACAGCGTCAGCACGTGCACGTCGGTCTTCAGGTCCTTCAGCCGTTCCTTGTGCTTGACGCCAAAATGCTGCTCTTCGTCGATGATCAGCAGACCAAGGTTCTTGAACGAGATCGCGGAACCGAGCAGCGCGTGCGTGCCGATGACGATGTCGACCTGGCCTTCGGCGATGCCTTTCTTGGTCTCGGTCAGTTCCTTGGCGCCGACCAGCCGCGACGCCTGGGCGACGCGGATCGGCAGGCCGGAAAACCGCTGCGAAAACGTCTTGAAATGCTGGCGTGACAGCAATGTCGTCGGCACCACCACCGCCACCTGAAAGCCTTCCATCGCCGCGATGAAGGCGGCACGCAGCGCCACTTCGGTCTTGCCGAAACCGACATCGCCGCAGATCAGCCGGTCCATCGGCTTGCCGGCAGCAAGATCGTCGCGCACCGAATCGATGGCCGTCTGTTGGTCGTCGGTCTCTTCATAGGGAAAGCGGGCGGCGAACTCGCCATAGAGGCCTTCTGCCGGCACCAGTGGCGGCGCCGAGCGCATCTGCCGCTCGGCGGCGATGCGGATCAATTGACCGGCCATGTCGAGCAGGCGCTTCCTCAGCCGCGCTTTGCGCGACTGCCAGGCGCCGCCGCCAAGCTTGTCCAGCGTCGCCTCGGCCGTGTCAGAACCGTAGCGCGACAGGAGTTCGATGTTTTCCACCGGCAGGAACAGCCGGTCGTCGCCGGCATAGTGGATTTCCAGGCAGTCATGCGGTGCGCCGACCGCTTCGATGGTGCGCAGGCCAATGAAACGGCCAATGCCGTGGTCGGCATGGACGACAATGTCGCCGGCCGACAGCGCCGAGGCCTCGGCAATGAAATCCGAGGGACGCTTCTTGCGTTTCGAGCGCCGGATCAGCCGGTCGCCCAAAATGTCCTGTTCGGCGACGACGACCAGTTTTTCGGTCTCGAAGCCGGATTCGAGCGGCAGCACGGCCAGGGCCGCCTGCCCCGGCTCGAGCTTTTCGGCTTCCGCCAGCGTCACGACCTGCTTGAGGTTGCCGAGATGGTGTTCGGCGAGGATCTGGCCAAGCCGGTCGAGCGAGCCTTCGGTCCAGCCGGCGATGACGACGCGGCGGCGCGCCGCGCGCTCATCGGCGATGTGTTTGACGACGACATCGAACACGTTGGCGTTCGGATCGGCGCGCTCCTCGACGAAGCTGCGGCCGTGGCGCGAACCGGCGTGATAGACCTTCTTGGCGCCAACGTCGGGCGCGTCGAATGGCGTAAAGTCGATCGCTTCGCGCGGCCCGAGCGAGGTGATCAGGTTTTCCGGGGAGAGATAGAGCAGGTCCGGCGCGACTGGCTTATAGGGCACCGCATCCTTCAGCGCGCCGTCGGCCTGCTTCCTGCGCGCCTCGTAGTGATCGAGGATCAGCGTGTGGCGCTCGGCCAGCGCCTCATGCGCCAGATGGTCGAAGATGACGGGCGTGTCAGGCAGATAGTCGAACACCGTCTCCAGCCGTTCGTAAAAGAACGGCAGCCAGTGCTCCATGCCAGCGAAGCGACGCCCTTCGCTGACCGCCGCATAGAGCCCGTCGTCGCGCTGCGGTGCGCCGAAGGCTTCGATATAGGAGCGGCGGAAGCGGCTGATGGTTTCCGGCGTCAGCGCCACCTCGCTCATCGCTTGCAGCGCCATCGACTTGCGTTGACCGGTGGTGCGCTGCGTGGCGGCGTCGAACACACGGATCGATTCCAGCGTGTCGCCGAAGAAATCGAGCCTGAGCGCCTCGGTCCAGCCGGGAGCGAACAGGTCGAGAATGCCGCCGCGCACCGCGAACTCGCCGATGCCGCGCACTGTCGGCACACGCTCGAAACCGGACGTTTCCAGCCGCGAGACCAGTGCGTTCATGTCGATCTGGTTGCCGGGCCTGGCATGAAAAGTCTGCGCCTCGACCAACTCGGACGGCGGAATGCGCTGCAGCAGCGCATTGGCGGTGGTGAGGATGACGGCGCGGTGCGGCTTCTTCGCCAGAGCGATCATGGCGGTCAGCGCATCGAGGCGCTTGGCGGCCGCATCGGAGCCGGGCGAGACGCGGTCGTAGGGCAAGCAATCCCAGGCCGGCAGTTCCAGCACCGGCAGGCCGGGGGCCGCGAAGGACAATGCCTCGATGATCGCCGGCAGGCGCTGACCGTCGCGCGCGACGAACAGAACCGGCTTGTCGGGCGCGATCTCGAGCGCCGCCTGCACCAGCGCAAAGGCTTCGTAGCCGTCGGCGACGCCATCGACGATGAACTGACCGGCGCGGCCTTTCGGCAGACCGATGGTGGGAATGAGGCTCATGAAATCACGGTCTTGTTTTATCGCAATTCCGAACGGAAAACCGCTTCGTACTTTTCCTGGAATTGCTTGTGTTCAGAATGTCAGAGAGCGGCGGAAAGCCAGGATCTTTCGCAGGACGGCACAATCGATATCGGCCGGAACCGGGCGTTCGCCGGTGACCATGGGCAGGAATTCGGTATCGGGAATGTCGAGGAGCCTCTCATATTGGTCGATTTCCTCGTTGGTCAAGACGCCGATCTCAGCGTCGGCGAAAGTGCCGAGGATCAGGTCCATCTCGCGCATGCCGCGATGCCAGGAGCGAAACAGAAGCTTGCGGCGGCGCACGTCCAGCCCCTCGCTTGATCTCGTCGTTCCGGTCATCGTACCGCATCCTTGCTTGCTGCGGCGCATATAGCGTGGATAGAAGGGGCTGTCAGCCTTGCGCTGCCGCCGTCGCAACATAAGCTGACATCATGCGCCCGACCATCCTCGATCCCTTGTTTGTCCCGATTACGTCGCTTGCAGGCGTCGGACCGAAAGTCGGCGCGCTGATCGAGAAGGTTGTTCCGGCCGATCTCGGCGACCGCGCGGCGCGTGCCGGCGATCTTCTGTTCGTGCTGCCGCACACCGTCATCGACCGGCGCAGTCGGCCTGGTATCGCGGGATCCGCGGAAGGCCAGATCGTCACGCTCGATGTGCGCATCGACCGCCACCAGCCGCCACCGCGTGGCAACAGGTCGGTGCCCTACCGGGTCTTCGCCCATGACGATACCGGAGAGATCGCGCTGACCTTCTTCCATGCTCACGCCTCCTATCTCGAAAAGGCGATGCCCGAGGGCGAGCATGTCGTGGTCTCGGGCCGCATGGAATGGTTCAACGGCCGCCCGAGCATGGTCCACCCCGACCATATTGCGCTGGCCAGCGAAGCGGAAAACCTGCCGCTGGTCGAACCGGTCTATCCTCTGACAGCCGGGCTCTCGGGCAAGGTGCTGCGCCGGGCGATCGGCCAGGCGCTGACGCGCGTGCCTGAATTTCCCGAATGGCAGGACGGCGCCTTCATGCGGCGGCACACCTTTGCGGCCTTTGGCGATGCGCTTGCCCGCATCCACAATCCGGCCGACCCGATTGACGTCTCCATCGATGGTGCCGCCTGGCGGCGGCTCGCCTATGACGAGTTGCTGGCGGGCCAGGTCTCGCTGGCGCTGGTGCGAGCGAAAGTCCGCAGGCTGTCCGGGCGACCCCTGGTCGGCGACGGCCGCATCGTCGAAAAACTGCGGGCCGCACTGTCCTATTCGCTGACATCAAGCCAGGAGTTTGCGCTGGCCGAAATCAATGCCGACCTCGCCGACCCAGAGCGCATGCTGCGGCTTCTGCAGGGCGATGTCGGTTCCGGCAAGACTGTCGTCGCGCTGCTGGCCATGGCGCGTGCCGTCGAGGCCGGCGGCCAGGCAGCCTTGATGGCACCGACCGAAATCCTGGCGCGCCAGCATCTTGCGACCATCACGCCGCTTGCCGCCAAGGTAGGGCTTCGCATCGCCATCCTCACCGGTCGCGAGAAGGGCCGCGAACGCGCGGATACGCTGGTCGGCCTGGCAACCGGCGAGATCGACATCGTCGTCGGCACCCACGCGCTGTTCCAGGAGACCGTCACCTTCAAAGACCTCGTCTTCGCCGTCATCGACGAGCAGCATCGTTTCGGCGTCCATCAGCGGCTTGCCATCACCGCCAAGGGCGACGCGCCAGACATGTTGGTGATGACGGCCACTCCTATCCCGCGCACCCTGGTGCTGACCGCTTTCGGTGACATGGACGTGTCGAAACTGACGGAAAAACCGGCCGGCCGCCAGCCGATCCGTACCGTTACGCTGCCGCTCGAGCGGCTCGACGAACTGGTCGCCCGCATGGTGGACGCCGTCGCCGGCGGCCAGAAGATCTACTGGATCTGTCCGCTGGTCGAGGAATCCGAAGAGATCAAACTGATGTCGGCCGAAGACCGCTTCGCCTCGCTGAAACCATTGTTCGGCGATCGCATCGGTCTCGTTCACGGCCGCATGAAGGGTGCCGAGAAGGACGAGGCGATGCGCGCCTTCAAGCAGGGCGAGACACGCATCCTGATCGCCACCACCGTCATCGAGGTCGGCGTCGATGTGCCGGACGCCACCGTCATGGTCATCGAGCATGCAGAGCGCTTCGGCCTGGCCCAGTTGCACCAGCTGCGCGGCCGGGTCGGACGCGGTGACAAGCCCTCCTCATGCGTGCTGCTCTACAAGGACCCGCTCGGCGAGACCGCAAAACGCCGGCTGTCGGTGATGCGCGAGACCGAGGATGGGTTCCTGATCGCCGAGGAGGACCTGAAGCTGCGCGGCGAAGGCGAATTGCTGGGCACCCGCCAGTCGGGCACGCCGGGCTTCCAGGTGGCTCGCATCGAGGCGCATGCCGACCTTCTGGAGGCCGCCCGCGACGATGCCAGGCTGATCCTGTCACGCGATCCGGAGCTGCAATCGCAGCGTGGTGAGGCGTTGCGCCTGCTGCTTTACTTGTTCGGTCGCGACGAAGCCGTGCGGCTTCTGCGCGCCGGCTGAGCCAGGGCGGCAACCGAAGGGTTGGCGAGCATCCCTTCGATCGGCTCGCCATTCACGACAACCATTTGCTTTACTTCGGGCGCCACCAGACCGGCGGAGACGATCAGCTTGGCGCCATCCTCGATCGTCATGTCGAGCGGCACGATGTCCGACTTCGGCACATACATCAGGAAGCCCGTGGTCGGGTTTGGCGTGCACGGCATGAATACGGCGATCAGCGGATCGCCTTCCTGGTCGAGCTTCTGGTTGATCTCGGTTTCCTTTTCACTGGCGACGAACACCAGCGACCACACGCCCTTGCGCGGATATTCGACCAGCCCGACCTGGCGGAACATGTCGCCCTTGTTCGACAGCACGGTCTCGAAAATCTGTTTCAGCGAGCCGTAGATGCCTCGCACCAGCGGCATGCGGCCAAGCAGGCGCTCGCCGAAATTGACGATGGCGCGGCCGACGATGTTTGCCGTCAGGAAACCGATCAGCGTGATCAGGATAAGCGCCACGATCAGTCCGAACCCCGGCACCGGAAACGACAGGTAGGTGTCAGGGCTGTAGCGGGCCGGAATATAAGGCTTCACCCAGGAATCGACCCAGCCGATGAACGACCAGGCAATGTAGGCGGTGATCGCCAAGGGCGCGCAGACGATGAAGCCCGTGAGGAAATAGTTCCTCAGCCGGGTCATGCCGGAGGTCTTGGGAGCGTCGGACATGGTTCACCGGAGCGCGGGTTGCAGCGCAACATTAGTGAACCGGACGAAGCTTTGGAACTGCGAAGTTTTTAAAGAGCCGATTATGCCGCTACTTCCAACGGCTCAATCTTCTCGAGCTCCGGCGCCAGCTTTCTGGCTTCGGTTTCAAGCTCATAGGCCTGTTGAAAATTCATCCAGAATTCGGGCGTGGTGTTGAAAAATCTGGCGAGGCGAAGAGCGGTATCGGGAGTCAGGCCGATCTCTTCCTTGGCAATGCGTTCGATACGGGTGCGCGGAAGGTTGAGCTTTTTCGCCAGCGCGCCTACACTCATGCCGAGCGGGACGAGATATTCTTCACGCAGGAATTCTCCAGGATGAACTGGACGTGCGAACTTCGATGCCATTCGGCTCAACCTCCGGTCTGGAAGGCAAAACCTATTCCACCGTCACCGATTTCGCCAGATTGCGTGGCTGGTCGACGTCGGTGCCCATGAACACGGCGGTGAAATAGGCCAGCATCTGTATCGGCAGCGCATAGATGATCGGCGAGATGATTTCGGGCACATCCGGCAGCACGATTGTTTCCATCGTCTTCACGCTCACCTGCGCCGCGCCCTTGCTGTCGGTGATCAGGATGATCTTGCCGCCGCGCGCCGCCACTTCCTGCATGTTGGAAACGGTTTTCTCGAAGATCCGGTCATGCGGCGCGATGACGATGACCGGCATATTCTCGTCGATCAGCGCGATCGGCCCATGCTTCAGTTCGCCGGCTGCATAGCCTTCGGCGTGGATGTAGGAGATTTCCTTGAGTTTCAACGCGCCTTCCATGGCCAGCGGGAAGTTGGTGTCGCGGCCGAGATAGAGCACGTCCTTGTAGCGCGAGAGTTCGCGCGCGATCCGCTCGATCTGCTCTTCAAGCTTGAGCACCTGGTTGGCGTAGCGCGGCGCTTCCGAAAGCGCGCGCACCAGGGTTTTCTCCTGTTCCTTCGAAATCATACCGCGCGCCACGCCGGCGCGCACCGCAAGCGCGGCCAGCACGGAAAGCTGGCAGGTGAAGGCCTTGGTCGAGGCGACGCCGATCTCGGGTCCGGCAAGCGTCGGCAGCACGACGTCGGATTCGCGCGCCATGGTCGATTCGCGCACATTGACGATCGCGCCGATCTTCATGCCGGCTTTGCGGCAATAACGCAGCGAGGCCAGCGTGTCGGCGGTCTCGCCCGATTGCGAGATGAAAAACGCCGCATCGTTCTTCGACAGCGGCATTTCGCGGTAACGGAATTCGGAGGCGACATCGATGTCGACGGGCAGGCGCGCGTAGCGTTCGAACCAGTACTTGCCGATCAGGCCGGCCAGATACGCCGTGCCGCAGGCCGAGATCGCCAGCCGACCAATTTTGGCGAAGTCGAACGGCAGGTCGAGCGGCTTCGACACTCCGGAGACGAAATCCACGTAATGCGCCAAGGTGTGCGAGATCACCTCGGGCTGCTCATGGATTTCCTTTTCCATGAAATGGCGTCGGTTGCCCTTGTCGACCATGAAGCTGGTCGACAGCGACTGCTGGCGTTTGCGGTCGACCTTTGTGCCGTCAATGTCGAAGATGGTGACACCGCCACAGCGCACCACCGCCCAGTCGCCATCTTCCAGATAGGTGATCGAATTGGTGAACGGGGCGAGCGCGATGGCGTCGGAGCCCAGGAACATCTCGCCATCGCCATGGCCGACGGCCAAAGGCGGACCGTTGCGGGCGCCGACGATCAAATCCTCGTCGCCTTTGAACATGATCGCCAGCGCAAAGGCGCCTTCCAGCCGCTTCAGCGCCTGGTGCGCGGCTTCGACCGGATTCAGCCCCTTGGCGAGTTCGCGGGCCACCAGATGCGCCACGACCTCGGTGTCGGTCTGCGACGAAAAAGAATAGCCGTCGCGGACCAGTTCGTCGCGCAGTTCGGCGAAATTCTCGATGATGCCGTTGTGGACGATGGCGACGCCGTCGGAAAAATGCGGATGCGCATTGGTCTCGTTGGGCACGCCATGCGTCGCCCAGCGCGTGTGGCCGATGCCGATCGTGCCATCGAGCGGCTCGTCCTTGAGCCGGCGCTCCAGGTTGATCAACTTGCCTTCGGCGCGGCGGCGGGCGAGTTCGCCACGCTCGATGGTCGCGACGCCGGCCGAATCATAGCCACGGTACTCCAACCGCTTCAGCGCATCGACGATGAGCGGCGCAACCTGCGAGTGGCCGACGATTCCAACGATACCGCACATGCAGAAAGCCCCCGATTCCCCGGAAAACCAGCGCTATTTAGGGATGGCCAGCCTGCCGTGGAAAGTCACATTGCATTTCGTCCCGTATAACGGAACGCTCATTCTGTCGATGCACCATGACAGGCCGCTCTTGCAATCCGGTTACTGCAATCGTTCGGTTTGCGGGCTGGTCTTACTTTTTCTTCGCCGCCGCCGCCGAAGCAAAGCGCTCGCGCAACTCCTTGCCCTTGCCTGGAATGGTCTTCTGGCGGGCGCGGCCGAAGGCCAGCGCGTCGTCGGGCACGCTTTCGGTGATCACGCTGCCTGAGGCGATGTAGCCGCCCTTGCCGATGGTGACAGGCGCCACCAGCGACGAATTGGAGCCGACAAAAGCGCCCTCGCCGATGTCGGTGAAGAATTTCGAATAGCCGTCATAATTGCAGGTAATGGTGCCGGCGCCGATATTGGCCCCAGCACCAACACGGGCGTCGCCGATATAGGTCAAATGGTTGACCTTGGCGCCCTCTTCGATAACCGCCTGCTTGACCTCGCAGAAATTGCCGACCTTGGCCTTGTTCCTGAGATCGGCACCCGGCCGCAGCCGCGCGTACGGCCCGACATCGCAATTGGACGCAATGGTGGCGCCCTCGATATGGCTGAACGCATGGATCTTGGCGCCCGTGGCAATCTTCACACCCGGACCGAACCAGACATTGGGCTCGACGATGGTATCAGTGCCAATCTCGGTGTCATGCGAGAAATACACGGTCTCCGGCGCGATCAGCGTCACGCCCGACAGCATCGCCTCATGCCGCCGGCGCGCCTGCCAGATGGCTTCGGCTTGCGCCAGTTCGGCGCGGTTGTTGATGCCGAGCGCGCTTTCGAAACTGGCTTCGGTGGCCACGACATTGAGGCCTCGCGCACTGGCGATCTCGACAATATCGGTGAGATAATACTCGCCCTTTGCATTTTTGTTGCCGACCCGATCGAGCAGCGCCAGCGCATGGGCGCCGGCCACCGCCATCATGCCGGCATTGCAGAAGGTTATTTTCCTCTCCTCCTCGGAGCAGTCCTTCTCCTCGCGGATGGCGGTCAGCTTGCCGTCCTTTTCGATCAACCGGCCATAACCAGTCGGACTGGGCGGGCGGAAGCCGATCACGACGACGGCAGCGCCTTCAGCCAGTTTCAGCCGCGCCACGGTCAGCGCATCTGCATCGATCAGCGGCGTGTCCCCGAACATGACCAGGATATCGTCATAACCCTTTGATATTGCATCGCGCGCGGCAAGCACGGCGTGCGCGGTGCCAAGGCGCTTTTCCTGCACGAAAGTCTCGGCCTTGGGCGCGAACTTTGCCGCGGCCTTGCGCATCTCGTCGGCGCCATGGCCGATCACCAGCGCCTGGCTGCCGGCACCCGCCTCTTCCGCTGCCTTCACCACATGGGCGACCATCGGCAGGCCGGCAATCTGGTGCAGCACCTTCGGCAGCACGCTCTTCATGCGCGTGCCTTCGCCGGCGGCGAGGATGACGGACAGGCAGGATCTCTGGCTCATGGATGGGCAACCATATGAAAGGGTTGGGAATCAAGACAGGATAGCAGTGGGCCCATGCTTCACCAATGCGGTTAAATTCCGGTGAGATGGCGGAGCAGCTGACTCTTAATCAGCGGGTCTTAGGACAGAATTCGGCAGTCAGCCCCCCTACAACAGGCCGTGTTTCCTGAATTCCGCCTGCTCGTCACCCGATATCCAGCCAAACACCTTCAGCTTGCCATCGCGCTTTTCGACGAGATAGTTGATCGCAAAGTCGATGGTCACGAGACTCCCATCCTTGCGTTCATAGTCACCGGACCAGTTTACCTCAGCCACGCAATGGTCCTGATCGATTGGCATCACCGAGACATCGACGCAGGTCATTCTCTTGCTGCCGAGGGCACGATAGGCCTCAAAACCCTTTGTCATAATGGCCTTCAACTGCTCGCCATTCTCGCCAACCATGACCGCCGCCGGCGTCACCGAGACAAAACCCGCCGAATACATGTCCGCGACGTCGTTGAGATCGGCGGTGTCGGCGATCGCGTCATTGTAGATTTCCTCATAGGCCTTGAAGAATTTTCGCACATCCGCCTTGGCTACCATTCTCGCCTCCCGGCTCGAAAAAGTGTTGGTCAACGGCACTGCAAATGCGGGCTGGTGTGCATCGTTCCCGTGCGGGGGGGAGACTACCCCAGCCGCCCCAGCACTGGAAAATTCTCCAGCAGCCAATACGACACGGTCTGCACGCCACCAGTCAGAAAAAACACACCGGCGATCACCAGCAGCGCGCCGATGGCCTTTTCGACGCGGCCGAGATGGACGCGGAATTTGCCGAGGAAGCGCATGAAGGCGCCGGAAAACAGCGCTGCGATCAGGAACGGGATGCCCAGCCCGAGCGAATAGGCGGCGAGCAGCAGCGCGCCCTCGCCCACCGTTTCACGGCCGCCGGCCAGCGTCAGGATCGGTCCCAGAACCGGGCCGATGCAGGGCGTCCAGCCAAAGGCGAAAGCCAGCCCCATGACATAGGCCGCGACCGCACTTGCCGGCTTTCCCTGTGACTGGAAGCGCGCCTCGCGTGACAGCAGCGGAATGCGCAGGACGCCGAGGAAATTCAGGCCCATCAGGATGATCAGCACGCCTGCGCCCATGGCCAGCGGCTCCTGCCAGACGCGTAGCAGCCGGCCGATGGTCGAGGCGCCGGCGCCGAGCGCGACAAAGACGGTCGAGAAGCCGAGCACGAAGGCGATCGAAGAATAGATCAGCGCGCCGCGTGCGCCTTCACGCGCTGTCGCACCCGCATTGCCACGGAAATCGTCGACCGAGACGCCGGCCATATAACAGAGATAAGGCGGCACCAGCGGCAGCACGCAAGGCGACAGGAACGAAATCGCCCCAGCCCCGACCGCGCTGACATAGCCGATGTCCAATGCCATTTCCAAGAACTCCAATGTCGTGACGCCGATATAGCGACGCGCAGCCTTGTCCACCAATCACCATTGTGTTGGCAAGATCATCCATTGCCCGACGCACTTGCCAGGAAGAAACGACAGCCCGCAGGCGTTGACGCGGTGAGGCCGCGATTTCCCGCGCGTCTCCAGATATCAGTCAGGAGATTTCCATGAAAACCATAACCGCAGGACTGGCAGCGCTTCTGCTCAGCACCGCCGCATCCTTCGCTGCCGACGCGTGGAAGGAAGCCGAGGTCAATGGCGCCAAGATCTACACCGACGCCAACGGCATGACGCTTTACACCTATGACAAGGACGAGAAGGGCAAGAGCAACTGCTACGACAAATGCGCCACCAACTGGCCGCCGCTGAAAGCCGAAGCCGGCGCCAAGGCGGATGACGAGTGGAGCGTCGTCGACCGCACCGACGGCACCAAGATGTGGGCCTATGACGGCAAGCCGGTCTACACCTTCATAAAGGACAAGAAGCCCGGCGATGTGACCGGCGACGGCGTCGGCGAAGTCTGGCATATCGTCAAGGCCGACTAAGCACGCCATTCCCGCTGCTGGCGGGACAAGGGCTGGTCGCCGGGCATCTCCATGCCACCGGCGACCGGCATCGAACAGCCCGTTATAATGTCGCCCGTCCCGGTTTGGGCAGCATTTCAACGACTCGGCGGAAAAATGAATCGGGTCGTTTCCGCTGACTCAGGCCCACCATCTGCCTTTCCCAAATTCTGTGATTTTCTCCATACACTCTAAGAGTGTATTGCTGCGGACCGGCCCGCAATTTGGGCGCTTCCCCTTGACCGGATGCAAAAGCGCGGCCATGTGAGCGACAAATAGAACGAGATTTCGTCGCGCGCAGCGGAATTCTTCTGCCGCACCACAGCTGATATGAGACCTCATGGACGTCGTCGTCGTCGAATCGCCGGCCAAGGCGAAGACAATCAACAAATACCTCGGCAAGAACTACAAGGTTCTGGCCTCGTTCGGCCATATCAGGGACTTGCCGGCCAAGGATGGCTCGGTGCGTCCGGGTGAGGATTTCGCCATGTCCTGGGCGGTCGACACCGCCTCCGGCAAGCGCCTCGCCGACATCGCCAAGGCGGTCAAGGACGCCGACGGCCTGATCCTCGCCACCGATCCGGATCGCGAAGGCGAAGCGATTTCCTGGCATGTGCTGGAAGTTCTGAAGCAGAAGCGCGCGCTGAAGGACAAGCCGGTCAGCCGCGTCGTCTTCAACGCCATCACCAAATCGTCGGTGCTGGAAGCGATGGCCAATCCGCGCCAGATCGATGCGCCGCTGGTCGATGCCTATCTCGCCCGCCGGGCGCTGGATTATCTCGTCGGCTTCACGCTGTCGCCGGTGCTGTGGCGCAAACTGCCGGGCGCCCGTTCGGCCGGACGCGTCCAGTCGGTTGCGCTGCGTCTCGTCTGCGACCGCGAATCCGAGATCGAGCGCTTCATCCGCGAGGAATACTGGCAGATCGCTGCACTGCTGGGCACGCCGCGCAACGAGAATTTCGAAGCGCGGCTGACCGCCTTCGATCGCAAGAAGCTGCAAAAGCTCGACATTTCCAACAAGGCGCAGGCCGACGACATCAAGTCGATGCTCGAAGGCGCAACCTTTAAGGCGGTGTCGGTGGAAGCCAAGCCGACCAAGCGCAATCCCGGCCCGCCCTTCACCACCTCGACGCTGCAGCAGGCCGCCTCGTCGGGTCTCGGCTTCTCGGCCAGCCGCACCATGCAGGTGGCGCAACGCCTCTATGAAGGCATGGAGATCGGCGGCGAGACCACCGGTCTGATCACCTATATGCGAACCGACGGCGTGCAGATGGCACCCGAGGCGATCGACGCCGCACGCGATGCCATTGCCAAGGAATTCGGTCCGAAATACCTGCCGGAAAAGCCGCGCCAATATACGGCCAAAGCCAAGAACGCCCAGGAAGCGCACGAAGCGATCCGCCCGACGGATTTCATGCGCACCCCGGCATCGGTCAGGCAGTATCTCGATTCCGACCAGATGCGGCTCTATGAGCTGATCTGGAAGCGCGCCATCGCCAGCCAGATGCAGCCGGCCGAAATCGAGCGCACCACCGCCGAGATCGAGGCGGTCAATGGATCGCGCACCGCGGAGCTGCGTGCCATCGGTTCGGTCGTTCGGTTCGACGGTTTCATCGCCGCATACACCGACCAGAAGGACGACGATGCGGAAGACGAGGAAAATCGTCGCCTGCCCGAGATCCGTGCCGGCGAGCAGCTTGCCCGCCAGGCGATCAACGCCACCCAGCACACCACCGAGCCGCCGCCGCGCTATTCCGAGGCGTCGCTGATCAAGAAGCTGGAAGAGCTCGGCATCGGCCGGCCTTCTACCTATACGGCGATCCTGAAGACGCTCGAGGACCGCGACTATGTCACCATCGACAAGCGCCGGCTGGTGCCGCAGGCCAAGGGCCGGCTGCTGTCGGCTTTCCTCGAAAGCTTCTTCAAGCGCTATGTCGAGTACGACTTCACCGCGTCCCTCGAGGAAAAGCTCGACGAGATTTCGGACGGCAAGCTCGCCTGGAAGGACGTGCTGCGCGATTTCTGGAAGGATTTTTCCGGCGCCGTCGCCGATATCAAGGAACTGCGCGTCACCGACGTGCTCGACGCGCTGAATGAGGAGTTGGCGCCGCTGGTGTTCCCCGCGCGCGAAGACGGTTCGAATCCGCGCATCTGCCCGAAATGCGGCACCGGCAATCTGTCGCTGAAGCTCGGCAAGTTCGGCGCCTTTGTCGGCTGCTCCAACTATCCCGAATGCTCCTTCACCCGTCAGCTCGGCGACGCCGCCAACCCCAATGGTGAGAATGGCGGCGGCGAAGACGGCACCAAGGTCATCGGCAAGGACCCCTATACGTCAGAGGAAATCACGCTGCGCAGCGGCCGCTTCGGCCCCTATCTGCAACGCGGCGACGGCAAGGAAGCCAAGCGCTCCAGCCTGCCCAAGGGCTGGACGGCAGAGTCGATCGACCACGAAAAGGCGCTGGCGCTGCTGTCATTGCCGCGCGATGTCGGCCAGCATCCGGAAACGGCCAAGATGATCTCGGCCGGGCTCGGCCGTTACGGCCCGTTCGTGCTGCATGACGGCACCTATGCCAATCTCGAAAGCATCGAGGACGTGTTCTCGATCGGCCTCAACCGCGCCGTGTCGGTGATCGCCGAGAAGCAGCTGAAGGGCAAGGGTGGCCGCAATGGCGGCACGGCCGCTGCGCTCAAGGAGCTCGGCGACCACCCCGATGGCGGCGGCAAGATCGTCGTGCGCGACGGCAAATACGGGCCTTACGTGAATTTCGGCAAGGTCAATGCTACGCTGCCCAAGGGCAAGGATCCCCAGTCGGTGACGATGGAGGATGCGCTGGCGCTGATTGCCGAGAAGGAAGCCAAGGGCGGCGGCGGCAAGAAGCCGTTCCGCAAGGCGGCCGCGGCCAAAGCTCCGGCAACCAAGAAAGTAGCCGCCAAGAAGCCGGCTGCGAAGAAGCCGGCCGCGAAGAAAAAAGGGTAGGACAGCGTGGCGCGCAAGATCACCGGCAGAACCCACGGCGATCCGCGCACCGCCGACACCAGGGCCAAGGTCAAGGACGACTATCGGCCGTCGCGTGACGAAATCCTGCGCTACATTGCCGAAAATCCCGATCGCGCCGGCAAGCGCGACATCGCCAAGGCGTTCGCGCTGCGCGGCGACGACCGCATCTGGCTGAAGGACATTTTGCGCGACCTGCAGGACGAAGGCGTCCTCACCAAGGAGCGCAAGGGGCTGGCCCGCGTCGGTGCCCTGCCCCATGTCACGGTCCTCGATATTTTCGACCGCGATGCCGATGGCGTGCTCTTGGCGCGCCCAACCGAACACACAGCCAATGGGCCGCCGCCCATCGTTTCCATCCGCCTGTCGCGCAGTGGCAGTGGACCGGCGCCCGGCATTGGCGACCGCGTGCTGGCCAAGACCTTTCCGGCCGACGACACGAACGTCGCCCTGGGCGGCCCCGCCTACACCGGGCGGGTGGTGAAGATTTTCGAAAAACGTACCGATGCCGTGCTCGGTATCTTTCGCATCCTGCAGGACGGCACCTTCCGCATCGAACCGGTGGAACGGCGCCAGCCCGAACTGATCGTCGACAAGGAATTCCAGAACGGCGCCAAGAATGGCGACCTGGTCGAGGTCGAGCCGGCGCGAGCCTCCCGTTTCGGCTTGCCGAGAGCCAAGGTGCTCAACGTGCTGGGCTCTCTAACCAGCGAAAAGGCGGTCTCTATGATCGCCATCCATGCGCACGACATTCCGCATATTTTCCCGGCCGACGTCATCGCAGAATCCGAAGCGGTCAAGCCGGCGACGCTGGATCACCGCGAGGATTGGCGCGACCTGCCGCTGGTCACCATCGATCCGGCCGACGCCAAGGACCATGACGACGCCGTCTTCGCCGCGCCGGACCTCGACGAGAAGAACCCGGGCGGCGTGGTCGCCACCGTGGCGATCGCCGACGTCGCCGCCTATGTGCGCTATGGCACTGCATTCGACCGCGAAGCGCTGAAGCGCGGCAACTCGGTCTATTTCCCGGATCGTGTCGTGCCGATGCTGCCCGAGCGCATCTCCAACGATCTCTGCTCGCTGCGCGAGGGCCAGGACCGGCCGGCATTGGCGGTGCGCATGATCTTTTCGGCCGAGGGCCGCAAGCTCAGGCACACCTTCCATCGCGTCATGATGAAGTCGGCGGCAAAGCTCGCCTACCAACAGGCTCAGGCGGCGATCGACGGCGCGCCGGACGACAAGACAGGCCCGATCCTCGAAACCGTGCTGAAGCCACTGTGGGACGCCTATGCGATCCTGAAGCGCGGCCGCGATGGCCGCCAGCCGCTCGAACTCGATCTGCCGGAGCGCAAGATCGTACTCAAGCCGGACGGCACCGTCGACCGCGTCATCGTGCCGGAGCGGCTCGATGCCCACAAGCTCATCGAAGAATTCATGATCCAGGCCAATGTCGCCGCGGCCGAGACGCTGGAGGCGAAGAAGCAGGAGCTGGTCTATCGCGTCCACGACGCGCCGTCGCTCGCCAAGCAGGAATCGCTGCGCGAGTTCCTGCAGACATTGGGCCTGTCACTGGCGCGCGGCGCGCAGATGCAGCCAAGCCAGTTCAACGGCATTTTGGAGCGCGTGCGCGGCGCCGACAATGAAGGCCTTGTCAACGAAGTGGTGCTGCGCTCGCAGAGCCAGGCCGAATACTCGCCAAAGAACATCGGCCATTTCGGTCTCAACCTCCGCCGCTACGCCCATTTCACCTCGCCGATCCGCCGCTATGCCGATTTGATCGTGCATCGCGGACTTATTGCCGCACTCGGACTGGGTCCAGGCGGGCTGACGCAGGACGAAGCGGCACGGCTCGAAGATGTCGCGGTGCTGATCTCCGGCACGGAACGCCGCGCAATGGCGGCCGAGCGGGACACGGTCGACCGTCTGATCGCCGCCTATCTCGCCGAACGCGTCGATGACCGGTTCGATGCCCGCATCTCCGGCGTCACCAAATCAGGACTATTTGTCCAATTGCCGCAGTACGGCGCGGATGGTTTCATCCCGGTGTCAACTCTGGGCGGCGATTACTATATATACGATGAAACGGCTCGCTCCCTGTTCGGAGAACGCTCTGGCAAAGGCTACCAACTCGCGGACCGCGTCGAGGTCCGGCTTGTCGAGGTGGCGCCGATGGCCGGCGCAATGCGCTTCGAGATGTTGACCGACCCAAAGCCTCTGCCGGGCTCCAAGCGGTCGTTTCACAAGGCCAAGGGCCGCGCCCGCGCGTCGCAATCGCGACCGGGTTCGCGCGGCAGGAGACGATGATGACAACAGCCATGGAAGAACAGGTTTTCGGCGGAGAACATCACTCGGGCCGGGCCGCACGCCCGCTGTGGACGGCGATGAAGCGCGGCCTGCTCGGCCGCTGCCCGCATTGCGGCGAAGGCAAGCTGTTTCGCGCTTTTACCAAGACCGTCGACACATGCGGCGTCTGCGGCGAGGAATTGCATCACCACCGGGCCGACGACCTGCCGGCCTACCTCGTCATCGTCATCGTCGGCCACATGGTGCTGGGCGCCTTCATGGGCGTTGAGGCGACGTCGACTTTGTCCATATGGCAGCACATCGCCATCTGGGTGCCGCTGACCATCCTTTTGTCGGTTGCGCTGCTGCAGCCGGTCAAGGGTGCCGTCATCGGACTGCAATGGGCCTTCTATATGCACGGCTTCGGCGGCGAGCACGACGTGATCGAGCCGCATCCCGGAGCCTAGGCCGCAGCCAAGAATGCTGCCTGGCGCAACATACCGACCGTGAAAGGCCACTTTCGCTTGCCAGAAGTTTCCGCTAGGTCCTGCGCATGGACGGTATGACCAAGGCGGAAGTCGACAGGATCGAGCGGAGCATGATCGCTCATAGCGACCGGCCAATTCGCCCGCGCGACGCGGCAACCCTCATCCTGCTCGACCGCAAGGACGACGACGTACTGGTTCTGATGGGTCGCCGCCATGCCGGCCACGCCTTCATGCCGGGCAAGTTCGTCTTTCCCGGCGGCCGCACCGATCCGGCCGATAGCCGCATACCGGTCGTCGCCGCCCTGCACCCGAAGCAGGAAGCCAAGCTGATCGCCGGGCCGGGGCGCACAAGCGCCGCACGAGCCCGCGCCATCGCCCTGTCGGCCATCCGAGAGACCTATGAGGAAGCCGGGCTGCTGATCGGCCGCAAGGGTGCTTTCGCAACCCCCAGATCCGACTGGCAAGGCTTTGCCGAACACGGCGTGCAACCCTCTCTCGACATGCTGCGCTTTGTCGCGCGCGCCATCACGCCGCCCAACCGGGTGCGCCGCTTCGACACCCGCTTCTTCAGCGCCTGGCGTGACGACGTCGCGGTCGAGCTGCCCGGTGGCGGTCCGACCAACGAACTGGAAGAGCTGGTCTGGCTGCCGCTTGCCAAGGCCAGGGAAGCCGACATACCCGACATCACCCGAATGATCCTGGACGAGCTGGAAAAGCGCCTCGCCCATGATCCACTGTTGCGTCCAGGCGGTCCCGTGCCCTTCTACCGGCTTGTCCGCAGCCGCTTCATCCGCGAACTTCTCTAGAGCAATTCCAGGAAAGTGTGACGCGGTTTTCCGTCCGAATTGCGTAAGATCAAACAGACAGAGTATTCAGCATCCATGACGGTCGATACCCAACCAAAGGGCGACGAGCGCGTACACTGGCTGCCGATGGTGGCGGCGATCTCGTCGATCAGCGTCGTCGGCATCGCCATCGGCCTCGGCATGCCGCTGCTCAGCGTCATCCTTGAAACACGCGGCCACTCGGCTTCGATGATCGGCCTCAACACCGCCGTCGCCGGCCTCGCCTCGATCGCCGGCGCGCCGCTGGCGACCCCGCTCGCCATGCGCTTCGGCGTTGCCTGGACCATGATCGCCATGATCGCCGCCGGCGCGCTGGCCTTTGTCGGCTTCCATTTCGCACCCGATTTCTGGATGTGGTTTCCACTGCGCGTCGTGCTGCACATTGCGCTGACGGTGCTGTTCATCCTGTCTGAATTCTGGATCAGCACCTCGGCGCCGCCGCACCGGCGCGGCCTTGTCCTTGGCATCTACGCCACTGTCCTGTCGCTCGGCTTTGCCGCCGGACCGTGGCTGTTCGCTCATCTCGGCAGTTCCGGCTTCAGGCCGTTCGGCGTCATCATTGCGTTGGTGACGCTGGCGGCCATACCCGTGCTGGCAGCACGCAACGAGAGCCCGTCGATCGCCTCGGATGGCGAAACCAGCAATTTCCTGCGCTACATCTGGCTGGTGCCGTCGGCGACCGCTGCCGTGCTGGTGTTCGGCGCGGTGGAAACCGGCGGCTTTGCGCTGTTCCCGATCTACGGCAGCCGAATCGGCTATTCCGAGGCCGATGCGGCCCTTCTGCTGACCATGATCGGCCTTGGCAATGTGTTGTTGCAGATCCCGATCGGCATGATCAGCGACCGCGTCAGCGATCGCCGCTACCTGCTGATTGCCTGCGCGACGGTTGGTCTTATCGGCACCGTGTTCATGCCCTTCTTCGCCCAGAATTGGCATTTGATGGCCGCGCTTCTGTTCGTCTGGGGCGGCGTCGTCGCTGCCATGTACACGATCGGCCTTGCCCATCTCGGCTCGCAGCTTTCCGGCCATGAACTGGCGTCGGCCAATGCCGCCTTCGTGCTGTGCTACGGCGTCGGCATGGTGCTCGGCCCGCAGGCGATCGGCATCGGCATGGATGCGTTCGGCCCGTCCGGCTTCGGCTGGTCGCTCGGCCTGTTCTTCGCCGCCTATATCGCTTTGGTCGCCGTCAGGTTGGTTCGCAAGATCCTGCTGTAGCGCGACTGCGGCCTGCCATGCATTTGGCACGGCACGGTGACAGGCTGCTGACAGAACCGTGTCAGGAGCACAGGGCTAAAAAGGTGTCCCAAAACACTTGAGGACACTTCCATGATCGACAGCGGCTTTGAAACCACATCGCTACGAATGACACTGCTTCTGCTCGTGACCTTCCAGGCTCCGGCCGCCGACGTCGACCGCATCATGGATGCCGTGGTGGCGATCGCGCCGCTGGCCATGGGCAAATATGACCGCAATGCCTATCAGTCGGCGCACGGCATCGAACGCTACAGGCCGCTTGACGGTGCGGCCGCCGGCGCCGAAACCGAATTGCGGCGGCGCCCCGGCACGGTCGAGGTTTCCTTCGAACTGCCGGACGACCAGGCGCTGGCCGCCCGCGTCGTCGAGGCGATTTTCCAGGCGCACTCCTACCAGGAACCGGTGATCCGCATTCAGCCGATTCTCGCCAGCCGTTCCAAGGGGCTGGACGACCGCGCCAATCCGAATCGCTGGTGGAACACGACCGGAGACTGGAAGAAGGTTGCGGCATCGGCGACGGAAACCGCATGATTTCCGCTCCCGAGCCGGCTCTGGCGGGTCGCACAAGGCCTACCGGGCTTGACTTTCCGGGCGCGTTCTTTATGTGTCGCGCCAAGTTTCCCGCGTCCGGGTGTTTCCCCGTGCTCCAGCGGCCAAAACCCCACGAACAAACGGACTGATATCATGGCCAAAGCCGCAAACATCAAGATCAAGCTTCTGTCGACCGCCGACACCGGTTTCTTCTACGTGACCAGCAAGAACAGCCGCACCAAGACCGACAAGCTGTCGTTCCGCAAGTACGACCCGGTCGCCAAGAAGCACGTCGAGTTCAAGGAAACCAAGATCAAGTAATCCGGGTTTCCCGCCGCAATGCCGAAACGCCGCCCAATGGGCGGCGTTTTTCGTTTGTAACAGTTGATTTCGTTGCATCCGAGCAGAGACTCCAGCCAAAGGATTGACCCTTAGCCATGGTTGCGGCACCCTTGGCCGTGGGTTGGGTGTCACGAATAAGGCGCCTATGGATGTCGAAGAAGTTGAAAGCTGCAATCATTGCAGCCCTTGTCGCTCTGGCTGCTGGCTTTGCCGTCAGCAACGGGCTGATAAGCCAGCAGACGGCCGATGAGATCAAGGCCAGGACTGACCAGGTTCTGACTGAGGAAGAGGCCGCACCGCCTGCACCTCAGCCTGACAGCCCCGCCACGCCTTCCACGGAACCCGCACCGCAGGCTCCGACACCTCCCGCCGCGGCACCCCCGCAAGGATCACAACAGGGTCAATGAAGAAGCCTCGCCAGGATGGGCTCCTCTCGTGCGATCGCGCCATCTGAGTGTATCGTTTTAATACAATCGCCAATTGGTAGACTTGCACCACGGATAAGTAGTTAGTTTCAGCGTCAGGCAAAAAGGGGGGAAATGCCTCGCACTGGGAGAAAACGATGTCCGTACAAAAAGGCGACTTTCGAACCAACAGAGCCGACTACGTGATTGCCGCGATGCATGGCGGAGTGACCGCCGAAGACAGCGTTCGAGACGAGAACCTGGCAAGGAGAAAGAAGTCCCTGTGGCTGAAGGAGCGGCGATCGGCCAAATCGGCTGAAAACCCGTTGGACAGCTCGCCGCTGTCCAAAAGAACCCCTCGCGGTTAGCGGTCTACAATCGCCTTCCGCGATCACACCATATCCGCACACAACCCACTCGCCCATATTGCAGGTGCCACCGTCGGTGTTGACTAACTCCGACGGTGGCCTAGTTCGCGGCGAAATGACCTCCGTTCTTTTGAGAAGACGGCGGGACTAAGGTCTTGCGCCCTAGACGCAAAGGTCCGAGCGATCCTGTTAGGTTCCGGAAATGTCTCTTGGACGTTCCGCTATTTTATCCAATTGAAATGTAGCGTTACCGTGTATGTCCCGCTCGATAGCGGCGCCTGATCCGGCTGCCCGCATCCGACCCGGCTGCGTCCCCTCAGCCGATGCGCTCGCCGCTTTTCGCATCGAACAGATGCAGCTGGTCCGGTTCGGCCGCCAACCGCACCACGTCGCCGGACTTGACGCCGGCACGGCCCATGGCAAAGACGCACAGCTGCTGGCTGGCTAGCTTGACGTAGAACTGCGTCGAAAGGCCGAGCGGCTCGACCACACCCACCTCGCCCTTCAACGCACCCTCGTCCGCCAGCTTGATATGCTCGGGCCGCAAACCGACGGTGATGGCGTCACCGTGGGTCAGTGGCAAGCCTTCCGGCAGCCGCAGCGCCTGGCCGTCGGCCAGTACGGCCTCCAACGTAGCGCCCTTGCGAACCGTCGCCGGCAGAAAATTCATGCCAGGCGAACCGATGAAACCTGCAACGAACATGTTGGCCGGCCGGTCGTAGAGATCGAGCGGCGCGCCGACCTGCTGGATCAGCCCGTCATGCATGACGACGATCCGGTCGGCCATGGTCATCGCCTCGATCTGGTCGTGCGTGACATAGACCGATGTCGTCTTCAGTTGCTGGTGCAGCGCCTTGATCTCGGCGCGCATATGGACGCGCAGCTTGGCGTCGAGGTTCGACAGCGGCTCGTCGAACAGGAAGACCTTGGGGTCGCGCACGATCGCCCGGCCCATGGCGACGCGCTGGCGCTGGCCGCCGGACAATTGCCGCGGCAGGCGCTGCAGGAAGGTGTCGAGCCCGAGCCGCTTGGCGGCGCCGTCCACCCTGGCGTCGATCGTCGCCTTCTCCGCCTTCTTCAGGAGCAGGCTGAAGCCCATGTTCTTCGACACGTCCATATGCGGATAAAGCGCGTAGGACTGGAACACCATGGCGATGTCGCGGTCCTTGGGTGCTACGTCATTGACCAGCCGCTCGCCAATGCGGATCTCGCCGCCGGAAGCCTCCTCCAGCCCGGCGATCATGCGCAAAAGCGTGGACTTGCCGCAGCCCGACGGCCCAACCAGGACGACGAACTCGCCATCGGCGATTTCAAGGTCGACCGCGTGCAGGACGCGGACGGCGCCATAGTCCTTGCGGACCTTCTCGAGCGTAACAGAGGCCATCGATCTATCCTTTGACGGCGCCGGCGGTCAGGCCGGTGACGAGATAGCGTTGCAGGAAGGCGAAGAAGATGCAGACCGGGATCAGCGCCAGGATGGATGCCGCCATCATCTGTCCCCAATCGACGGCGAACTTGCCGATGAAGGTGAGCAAGCCGACGGCGAAGGTCTTCTGGTCGTCGCTGGAAATCAGCATTAGCGCGAACAGAAGCTCGCTCCAGGCGGCGGTGAAGACGAAACCGAGCGTGGCGCCCATACCGGGCAGCGTCAGCGGTACAATCACCTTGCGCATCGCCTGCGCACGCGTGCAGCCGTCGATCATCGCCGCTTCCTCCAGATCCTTGGGGATGCCGTCGAAAAAGGACTGCATGAGGAAGGTGGCAAAAGCCGTGTTGAAGGCGGTGTAGATGATGATCAGCCCGGTCAGGCTGTTGATCAGTCCGATCTGACCCATCACGCGGTAGATCGGCGGAATGACCATCACCAGCGGAAAGGTCTGGGTCAAAAGCAACATCAGCGCCAGTGCTGCCTTGCCGCGAAAGGTGAAGCGCGACATGGCATAACCGGCAAGCGTGGCGATGATTGTCACCAGTGCCGCCGTCGATACCGAGACGATGACGCTGTTGAGGAAATAGCGCGGGAAATCGGTGGCCTCGAGCACGGTGACGAAGTTCTGCAGCGTCATGTGCGACGGCCAGAAGGTGATGCCTTCGGAATAAAGCAGCCGCTCCGGCGTGACCGAGATCTTCAGCGTCCAGTAGATCGGGAACAAGGCAAAGAGCACGTAAGCCGCGATTGCCGCGTAGAGGCCGATGCCGCCGAAGAAGCGCTGCGAGGCTGTGCGTCCTGCGATCATCAGACGTGCCTCACCAGGGTGCGGCGGATACCGATCAGCGCAATCGCATAGGCAATGAGCAGGACCAATAGCAGCACGGCCACCGCCGAGGCATAGCCTTTGTCCAGCGATTTGAAGGCGCTGACATAGATGTAGACCGGCACCGTGTTGGTCGAGCCGGCCGGTCCGCCTTCGGTCATGACGAAGATCAGGTCGGCGAAGGTGGCGATCCAGATGGTGCGCAACATCACGGTGATGGCGATGGTCGGCGCCAGAAACGGCAGCGTCACCTTGGTGAAGCGCTGCCAGGGCGAAGCGCCGTCGATCGCCGCCGCCTCATGCAGTTCCGACGGGATCGACTTCAGCGCCGCCAAGAGCGTGATGGCAAAGAAAGGAATGCCGAACCAGATATTGGCGACGATCGGCCCCCACATGGCGGTTGACGGATCGGACAGCACATTGGTCGGCCCGGCCTTCAGCCCCAATGCAAACAGCCAGTGCGGCAGCGGGCCGATGATCGGATTGAACAGCCAGGCCCAGGTCAGGCCCGACAGGAAGGACGGCACCGCCCAGGGCAGGAACACCAGGGCTTGTACAGCCTTGCGGCCGCGAAACGGCTTGTCGAGCAGAAGCGCCAGGCCAAGGCCGAGGAAGAACTGGAAGAAAAGGCTGGCGACCGTCCACCACAACGTGTTGACCAGCGCCTGGCCCAGCACCTGATCCGACAGCATCGCCTGATACTGGCCGAGCCCGACATATTCGGACTTGAAGGCGGAGAACTTGCGGAAGGAGTAGCTGATGCCGATGACCAGCGGCACCAGAAGCACCACGACCAGCAGGATGATCGCCGGGCTGAGATAGAGCCATGGCTCGATAGCGGCATGGGATAGCCGCTTGCGACGCGGCTTGCCGACGGATCGTATTTCGGACACGGCGTAGGTCATTGGCTCGGGGGCGCTCCTGGAACGGCGTCGGGGACAGCGTCCTTCTCCCCGTTCACCGGGAGAAGATGCCGGTCCACCCTCCGCAGCTGCTGCGGAAGACGGGCAGGCAGATGAGGGGCAGCGCGAACCTATCGAGGCATAGCGCCGCCCCTCATCCGTCACTTCGTGACACCTTCTCCCCTTGAACGGCGAGAAGGGAAGAAAAACTACTTCTTGTTCTTCGCCAGCCAGTCCTGCTGTTCCTTGGTCAGGAAGGCAGCCCACTGGTCGGCGACGTCCTTGGCCGTCTTCTGGCCAAGCAGCACTTCCTGAAAATTCTTGATCGCCACCTGGTCGACGAAATTGCCGAGGTTCTCCAGATGCGTCGGCGGGGTGACCATTTCATATTTGGAGCTGTCGCTGAGCTCCGTGAACCAGCCCTTGAACTGCTCGGTCTTGAAATGGGGATCCTGGTCGGCACCGTTGTGGATCGGGACGACGCCGACTTCCTTGGCCCATTCCAGATTGTCCTTCGGCGACAAAAGGGTCGCCATCAGCTTCCAGGCGTCGTCCTTGTGCTGCGAGTTGGCGAACATGGCCCAACCGGCATAGCCGAGTGTCGGATAGGATTTGCCGCTCGGCCCGACCGGCAATGGCGCTACCGCGAAATCGTCGGCGCTCATCTTGTCGGCGATGCCGAGCAGCGCGTCCGGATCCTGGTTGAGCATGGCGCAGGTGCCGGAATAGAAGCCGGTGACCGTTTCGTTGAAACCCCAGCTCACCGCATCCTTCGGCGCCAGTCCGTCCTTGTACATGTCGGCCAGCATCTGCAGGCCCTTGACCGAGCCCTCCTCGTTGATCGTCGAAGTGCCGTCCTCGTTGAAGTAACCGCCCTTGCCGGCGGCGATGTTCATGAACATGTGCATGCCATTGAAGGCGCCCGGCCCGCCGCGCAGGCAGTAGCCGTACTTGCCCGGGAGCGCGGAAATCTTCTTGGAATCGGCGACGAAATCTTCAAGCGTCGCCGGCGGGCCATCGAGGCCGGCCTCCTTGAACAGTTTCTTGTTCCAGAACAGCGCGTTCACATAGTAGCCGTAGGGGATCATGAACTGGGTGTTGTTGACGGTCGAGCCGAACTGTTTGGCGCGGTCGCCAAGCGTCTTGGCGTCATCCCATTTGGCCATATACGGGCCGAGATCCTCGAGTTGGGCATTGTTGGCATAGAGGCCCATCCAGCGCTCCGGCATCTCGACCACGTCGGGCGTATCGCCGGCCTGCACCATGGTCAGGAATTTCTCGAACGCCTGCCCCCAGGGCAGCGAGATCAGCTCGACCTTGATGCCTGGATTGGCCGTTTCGAACTCGGCGATCTGCTTCTTCAGGAATTCGGTGCGTGGCGGGCTGGTGATGACTTCGACCATTTTCAGGGTCGAATCGGCCACAGCATTTCCGGCGGAAATCGCCAGTCCCGCAACGGTGGCAAGCATGACGGTCAGTTTTTTCATGTTCAAGACTCCCATTTTGAACCCGCTTGTTATTTTCTGGCTTTTTCGAAGGCTTGGGCGACATCCGCCCACAGGTCTTCGACACTCTCCAATCCGACATTGAAGCGGATGGTTCGGGGGCTGACGCCGAAGCGCGCCATCGAATTCAGGCCCGGCGTCTGCTCCAGCGACGCCTTGGCCGGCACGACCAGGCTTTCATGCCCGCCCCAACTGACGCCGATGCGGAAATATTTCAGCGCGTCGACGAAGACGGGGATGTCGATCTCGTCCGTAACCTCGAAAGAGAACAGCCCGGCATAGCCGGCCAGCGTCGCCTTGCCCGGGTGGTTCGAATAGACGGGATGGTTGACCCGCTCGACAGCGGCATGCGCCTTCAGGCGTTCGGCGATGGTCAGGCCGCTCTTCATGTGGTGCGGCAGGCGCAGCGGCAGCGTGCGCAGGCCGCGCAGCAAAAGCCACGCCTCGAACGGTGACAGCTTGCCGCCGAGATAGGAATAGGTCTGCTCGTTGATGTGCTTGATGTGGGCAGCCGAACCCGCCACGACGCCCGCGACCGTATCGCTGTGGCCGCCAAGGTATTTCGAGGCCGAATGCAGCACCAGGTCGACGCCATGCGTGATCGGCTTCTGGAACACCGGCGTCGCCCAGGAATTGTCGATCGTGGTGACGATGCCCTGTTCCTTGGCCAACCGTGTCAGATGCGCGATGTCCTGCAGCTCGAACATCATCGAGGTCGGGCTTTCCAGATAAAGCAGCTTGGCGCCGGGAAGTGCCGCCGCGACCGCATCCGGGTCGGAGCCGTCGACATAATCGACCTTGATGTTGAGCCGCGGCAATAGCCGCTCGAACAAACGGTAGGCATCGCCATAGCAATTGCGCACCGCCACGATGCGCTCGCCCGCACCGACGAACGCAAGCACCGTGGCGCTGATCGCCGCCATACCACTGGAAAAGCCGCGCGCGGCTTCTGCGCCCTCGAGCGCTGCCACGCGCGCCTCGAACTCCATCACCGTGGGATTGTCGCCGCGCGAGTAGATCGGCTGCCTTCGTTTGCCGGCAAAGGTATCGGCCATCTCGGCATAGTTGGCGAAGGTGAACAGCGAGGTCTGGTAGATCGGCGGCACCACCGCACCGCCGGGGAACGGTTCGTCATGCGCCAAAAGCGTCGCCGCTTCGGCGAGATAGTCGTAATCGAAACCTGATGGATGCTCGTTCATGTCTGGCTCGAGAGTTTGAGTTTGGCCGCGCCGCGCTTGAGGTCGTCCTCGACGGTGGCGATCAGCTTGAGCGCCTCGGCGCGAGCGCCCTGCGGATCGCGGGCAGCAATGCGTTCGTAGATGGTCCGGTGGTAGGGAAAGCTGGCGTGGCCGAAGTCACGCACGCCGAGCGGATGCTCCCAGAAGCGGTGAAACAGCTCATGCATGGCGGCGATGATCTGCTCGAACAGCGGATTGCCCGAGACCCGGTAGATCGCCTGGTGGAACTCCCAATCCTCTTCCGACGACATGCCCTCGCGCGTGCGGAACGCCTGTTCCATGATGTCGAGCTTGCGTGCGATCTCGGCAATATCGGCTTGGCTGGCGCGTTCGGCGCAAAGGGCTGCTGCCTCCGCCTCCAGCGCGCGGCGGATCTCCAGCGTCTGCATCAGGCTGGTGAAATCATTGCCGCCGGCCAGTGTCAGCGGCATGTGCAGCATATCAGGCGAAACAGCCGCCTTGAGATAGGTGCCGCTGCCTTGCCGGCGTTCGACGAGGCCGAGCCCTTCCCAGCGTGTCAGAGCCTCGCGCACGGTGTTGCGGCTGACCTTCAGCCGCTCGGCGAGAATGCGTTCGGTTGGGAGTCTGTCGCCCAGCTGCAGGGCTTCGGCGCGAACAAATCCCACCAACGCCTTCAACACGGCGTCGTCGCGCGCCGTGATTTGAATGGGTGGCAGGCTGTTCTGGTCCACATTTCCTCCGAGTGGTCCAATGGTCCAACCAATTCTGCACAGTTGAAAACTCCTGTCAACCAACTGTCAGGAGCACTGTCGGAGGAAGCGAAGCAATATTCTCAAGGCGGTCGCGCGATCGCGTCTGCTAACCTGCGGCAGCAGGCGGCCCGAACCAGGTGGTCAGCGCGTCCACAAGGCCCCGTTGGGTTCCCGCCCCGGCCCAAGCCGCATAACCATCGGGCCGGATCAAGACCGCGTCGGGCGCAACGACACTCCCGAGAGCCGGCAGGTCCCAGATACCGGCGTAACCGGCGTCGATCTGCCGAACCCGTTCTGCCCAGGGCGCGATGTCCAGTCTGCCGGGCTCACCGAGGTTGAGCAGCACGGGCCGCGCGTCGTGCAGCAAGGTGAAGACCCGCAACGGTCCGCCGGCGGTGGTCAGATCGAGATCGGGCATTCGCCGCCCAAGCAGCGGGTGCCCCTCGCCGAGGTCGTAGTGGACACACAGGCCGGACATCTCGGCTGCGATCTTTTTGCGGGGTTCATCCATGCCGAGCAACTCGGCAACGGTGTCGGCCAAGGCCTTGCTGCGGTCATCCGTGCGGCGAAGCGCGACCTGCGCCATCGTGTTACGCAACACGCGGGCGGCAACCGGATGGCGCTCGGCATGATAGCTGTCGAGAAGGCTTTCCGGCGATATCCCCTTGATGACCTGGGCAAGCTTCCATCCAAGGTTCACCGCATCCTGCACGCCGATGTTGAGGCCCTGTCCACCCATCGGCGGATGGACGTGGGCGGCATCGCCGGCCAGGAGCACGCGTCTGTCGCGATATGCGGCAGCCTGGCGCGTCATGTCGGTGAAGCGGGAGAGCCAGGTCGGGCTGTGGACCCCGAAATCGGTGCCATAGATGGCAGCCAGCGCCTCGCTGAGCTCGCGTAGCGTCGGTTCGCCGCGCGCCTCCAGGCGGGGCTCCGTCAGCACGACGCCAACCTTCTTGCCGTCCTCGATCTTACCCAGGGCATGAATTCCGGAGGCGTTGCTGCGGAAGCCCCATGCCGGTTCTTCCGACATTTCGACCTCGGCAATCATCCAGCTCATCGTCGGATCCCATCCGGCGAACTCGATACCGGCCGCCTTGCGAATGGTGCTGCGGCCTCCGTCGCAGCCGACCAGATATGCGGCCCTCAGGCGGTGACCGGTGGACAGTTCGACGTCGACGCCGCTGTCGTCCTGGATAAACCCCGCAACCTCGTGTTCACGATAGATCGGCACCTTCAACTCGCCGACCCAGTCGGCCAGGATGCGCTCGATGTGGTTCTGCCGCAGCGCCAACAGGTAATTGTGCCGGGTTGGGAAATCGCTGATGTCCAGGCGGATCATGTGAAAACCTACGGCCGGGCTCACTTGGCCCTGGGAGAAGAACCGATCGGCAATTCCGCGCTGGTCGAGCACCTCGATGGTGCGTGCATGGAGGCCGCCTGCGCGCAGGCCGGCAAGTTTCTGATCCGGCCGCCTTTCGACAATGGCAACGTCGACGCCTGCTAGCGCCAGTTCGCCCGCCAGCATCAATCCCGTCGGACCACCCCCGGCGATCACCACCGCATGATCTGAAACCATTATCATCACTCCCGTTTTCCGCACCTTGGTTCGGGTCGGTTTTACGGGAGGAGCCGGGTCTTGCCGCAAGCCCCTTGTGCGCCATATGAATGAAATGGAAGGGAACGGTATTGTTCCCCCTGTTGGTTGCCGCGGAACAAGCGCTCGGGGCAATTTCCCGTAACGATATCCAGATTTTCAGGCGCAAAAACCCAGAGTCTTCCGTGCTTTGGCACGGAGCTCTGATGTTCATTGGAAAGAAGGGGGCCGGTCGGCGTTTGGCAGCGGTACGAGGAGGCCACTATGTGCCAGCGCCGGCCGGCCGACCCCACGGACCCAGGAGATGCGGCGGACCTGAGCATCATGGGGTATTCCCAGGGACCGGAGCCGGCGGTCTATCCTCGTGCCGGCTTCGTCTTGGCCTGCACAGTCGCGCAAGAGCTTATGAAAATCAACAGTTTCTTAACCAAGGCTCGCGAATCGCTTGGATTAAGGTAAACGGGTAACCCTGTCGGGTTGACTGGATAATCGGGGCTGGATCACTACGCCGCCTTGGCGACGACCCGATTGCGGCCGCCGCTTTTGGCTTCGTAGAGCGCGAGATCGGCACGCTTCATCAGCGCCGCCACCGTGTCCACGCCCTTCAGCACCGACGACACGCCGACGCTGACCGTGACTTCGATCGCCTTGCCGTCCTGGCCGATGGCGAAAGCCGCCTGGGCGATTTCGGCGCGAATGCGCTCGGCCACCTTCTCGGCCACCGCGCCGTCGGTATCCGGCATCACCACGACGAACTCCTCGCCGCCAAAACGGCAGGCAAGGTCGATACCCCTGACATTCTTGCGCAGCCGCCGTGCGAATTCCCGCAGCACCTCGTCGCCGCCATCATGACCGTGCGCGTCGTTGATCGCCTTGAAGCGATCGAGGTCGGTGATCATCACCGACAGCGGCCGGCGCCGTGCCACGGCGCGATCGAACAGCGTCTGCAGATGGCTGTCCAGATAGCGGCGATTGTGCAGCCCGGTCAGACCGTCGGTCACCGCCATTTCGATTGTCTGGGTGACGCTGGCCCGTAGCTGGTCGTTGTAGCGCTTACGGCGCACCTGCGTGCGCAGCCGTGCCGTCAGTTCCTGCTGGTCGATCGGCCGCATGAGATAGTCGTTGATGCCGAGTTCCAGGCCGCGAATGATACGTTCCTCCTCGCCCTCCTCCGCCAGCAGGATAATCGGCACGAAGCGGGTGCGATCGAGCGAGCGCAACTGCGAACAGAGCCTCAGCGGATCGAAATCGGCGAACGCGGTCGAGATCATCACGCATTCATAGGATGTCTCGGCGGCCTGGAAGAAACCGGCATGCGGATCATGTGTGACGTCGAGGTCGGCCCGATCACGCAGCATCTTCTGGATGCGCTCGACGGATGTTTTGCGCTCGTCGATCAAAAGCACTTTCGGCGTCGTGTCCTCGGATGCGAAATTGCGGCTGAGCAACTCCTCGATGCCGATATTGCGCGTCGTCGAGGCGCGCAGCCGCAACTCGTCGGTCAGCGACTTCAGCCGAACCAGGCTCTTGACGCGCGTCATCAGCTGCAGGTCGTTGACCGGCTTGGTCAGGAAGTCGTCGGCGCCGGCCTCAAGCCCGCGGACGCGGTCGGAAACCTGGTCAAGCGCGGTGATCATCACCACCGGAATGTGCGATGTCGCCGGATCGCTCTTCAGCCGCCGACAGACCTCGAAGCCGTCCATATCAGGCATCATCACATCGAGCAGCACGACATCGACCTTGCCGTTCTCGCAGGTCTCGATCGCATCCGGCCCGTTGGTGGCGGTCAACACTTCGAAATATTCGGCCAGCAGCCGCACTTCCAGCAGCCGCACATTGGCAGGGATATCGTCGACGACGAGGATCCGCGCAGTCATTTCATAACGCTCCGACTCGGCTGAAGGGGCACATCACGCATCGCCCAGATAGGATTTGATGGTTTCGATGAAACGCGGCACCGAAATCGGCTTCGAGATATAAGCCTCGCAGCCACCCTGGCGGATACGTTCCTCGTCGCCTTTCATGGCGAAGGCGGTCACGGCGATGACGGGGATGACGTGCAGTTCGTCGTCCTCCTTCAGCCATTTGGTCACTTCAAGCCCCGACACCTCAGGCAACTGGATATCCATCAAGATGAGATCCGGCCGGTGCTGGCGTGCCAGATCGAGCGCTTCCAGACCGTTGCGGGTGCGCACGGTCTCGTAACCGCTTGCCTCGATGAGGTCCCGAAAGAGCTTCATGTTGAGCTCATTGTCCTCGACGATCATAACCTTCTTCGGCATCGATATCCCGTCCCGGCCGCCCTTCCGCTTCGAAGGCGACCGTCATGCGCCCATGTCTGAACGCACCAAACCCTGCTTCACTTTACGGCAATATGATTGACGAAACGGAAATCCGCGGCTGGAAAACAGCGCGAATTCCACCTCGTCGCCTACGCGTCCAAAGGGCGCGCCACGCTCTAATGGCTTGCCGCAAGCAACTCTTGCCATTACTGCGGGAGAGACTCATTCCACACACCGAAGGTAGTGATGGCAAACGCAGCGTCAATGCGCGAAGAAGCGGAATCGATTGCCGTGAAGGCCCTGGGCTTTGTCGCCTCCGATCCGGAGCTTTTGCCGCGCTTTCTGGCTATCACCGGCATAGAGGTCCATTCGATCCGCAAAGCCGCCAGTGAGCCAGGTTTCCTGGCTGGTGTCCTGCAATTCATCCTCGCCCACGAGCCGACGCTGATGCGCTTTGCCGAGGAAACAGGCACCCCGCCGGCTGCTGTCGGCAAGGCCCTGCGGTCGCTGCCGCTGGGCGATGACAATCACGAGCATTCCATATGAGCGATGATCCAGAAACAGCGCGCCAGATCGAAGAACTGGCAGCCGACAACCGGCCGTTGCTGGTGCTCGATGTCGACGATGTCGTGCTCGAATTCATCCGCCCGTTTCCGAATTTCCTCAAGACGCGTGGCTATGGCCTGACGCTGGCCTCGTTCCGGCTGACCGGCAACATCGCAGAGACGGCCAGCGGCCGCCTGATCGAACAGCCCGAAGTCACGGCACTGCTGGGCGATTTCTTTGACACGCAAGCCGATTGGCAAAACATTACGGACGGCGCGGCAGAGGCCCTGGCAGGACTTGGCGGCCGCGCGGAAATCATCTTGCTGACGGCCATGCCGCACAAACACCGTGCCGTGCGTCGTGTCCATCTCGACGCGCTTGGACTGAGCTACCCGCTTCTGACCACTGAAATGGCCAAAGGACCGGCAGTGGCCAAGCTTCGCGGCAAGGCCGGCCGACCGGTGGTCTTCGTCGACGATCAGCCGCACAATCTGGCGTCGGTGCGGGAATCGGTCGCCGACGCCGAACTGTTCCACCTGATGGCCGATAATTCGCTGCGCGCATTCCTGCCCCCGGTGACGGACGATGTGGTCGTCGTCCAGGACTGGCACGAAGCCGCACCGAAGATCGCAAGCGCGCTGAGGCTCTAAACTCCAGCCTTCAGGGGTTCAGTTTCGCACCTGCGCCGCCGCTGTCGTCCCCGCTGTCATCGTCGCCGTCACCATCGTCCACGCTGTCGTCCACGGCCGGATCGGCAGGCTTCAGCATGACGCCATTGACGGTGACCGAACCGTCGGCCTTGGCGTTGACGATCCATTCCAGCCGGCCATCGGGCAGCGTCTTGCCGAAGCCCTTCGCCATGAGAGCGACTGGCACGTATTGGGCCACCTCCGGTTCCGACTTTGCCGCTTCCTGCAGGCTTTCGACAAGCTTGTCGAAGCCGGCGACATCGACGGTCACGCTACCTTCGGGCTTTTCGCCTGGGAATGTCATCTCGCCTTCCAGGGCGATCTCCGTATCCTTGTTCTTCACGGTGCTGTGGCCAAGCACGACCTTCGGCGTTTTGGCCATGAAGTCGGCCTTAAGCTGCTCGCCGAATTCGGCAGACAGCGGCGGATTCTTATTGAGATCAAAGGCTTCGATCGCCTTCTTCGCCATGCTGTCGAGATCGATATTGGCGCCGCCAAAGTTCAAATCGACATCGGTGGGCAACAACCCCACGCTCCAGCTCGGGAGAAGCTGGGTCGGCACGGTCAGTCCCGATGCCTTGATGCCGTAGGTGATCGTGCCATTTTGGGCGACGCCGTCGGAGCCGAACACGGTGCTGAGCTGGGTGGCGCCGAAATTGCCGACCGGGCTTTCCACCGCGAAATCCTTGAAACCATAGGTCCCGTCGATACGCTGCCAAAGCGGTAAGGCGGCGAACAAAAGCGATTTGAGCTGCGCCTGGTTGGCCTTCAGCGTCGCCTCGTCCTCGTTGGCCACAGCAAATGCCAGGAGATCGAGCAATGGCTTGGTCTGCACGCCCTTGCCGCTGGCTTCGACCGACAATTCCGGCGACCTGACGGTGACCGGGAATTTCAGCCCGCTCTCGGGGTCATCGAAATTGATCGCTTCGACAAAACTCGACACCTTCTGCGAGGTTGTGAAATCGACGCCCCCGGTCGCCGACTTGGTCGCGGCAACGGTCGCGATGCCAGCGCCGGCGCTGGCCTCCATGTGCTGCTTGGCATCCTTCGACGTCATCGTCATGCCGGCCATCGAACTGGTGCCGCTGGTGAAGGCCGCCAGATTTGGATCGTAGACGCCCGAGCCCTTGCCGTCCTTGATCGAAAACTGAGTGCTTTGCAGCCCTTCGGGTCCGTTGAACTCGAAGGAGGCGCTCTGGGAGAAATCCATCGAGACATCCCAGGATCCGTCGCTGCGCGGCTTGACCATCAGGGCATAGGGCGCAAAGTCGAACTTCAGCAGTTTCTGGTCCGGAAATGATGCGGCAAGTGCCTTGAAATCGAACAGGATCTTGTAGGCACCACCTTCCAGCGAAACCTTCAAAATGCCTTTGTCGATGGCCTGCTTGCCGACATAGCGGGACAAGTCGTCGGACAATTGCTTCGCACCCTGACTGTCGACGGTCTGACTGAGAGCAGGGGCACTCAACGCAAGAAGGAACACGAATGGCAGGGCACGGTTCACGCGAATTCTCCGTTTGACCGAGAAGAAAGGCTTTGTCCGTCTGGTATGAAATTACCGCTCCAACCGCAAGGTGAGATCGACAACGGCATCCGGGCAGGCAATCTCGATCAAAGCACCAGCCGCATCAGCGGCCGACCGGCCTTGCGTTCCAACAGCCTCTCGAAACCAGCCTTCTCGAAGACCCGCGACGAGCCGACGAACAGGCCGATCGAACGCGAATCGCGAGACAGATCTATCGGACAAGCCTCGAGCAGCCGTGCACCGTTCTGGCGGGCAAAATCGATGCCGCCTTCGACGAGGCGATGCGTGATGCCCCTGCCGCGCGCCTTGCCGCGGATGAAGAAGCAGGAGATCGCCCAGACGGCCGGATCCGTGGCGTCGGCAGGATCGACCGGTGCCGACCCCCTGCCCTGGTTGTTCCACTCGGGCACGTCGGCGCGCGGTCCGATCTGCATCCAGCCAACCGCCTGACCGTCCTCGAATGCCAGCAGGCCCGGCGGCGGGCCGGCCTCGATGCGTGCCTTGATGTGGTCCTTGTTGCGTTCCCGGCTGCTCTCGCGGCGCGTCGCCGGCGCCAGCCGGAAATGCGTGCACCAGCAGCCGTAGCAGGCACCTTGCTTGCCGAAGAGGTCCTCGAATTCAGCCCTAAGCTCGGGCGCAAGCGGCGCTATGGTCGTGCTCATGCGTTCTCCCCAGGCCAGCCTTGTCGCTGGCCTTGCACTGTCGTACCATTGCCTCTGTTCTCTTTATGTTCGCAGCGATGGCGGCCTCTGTCAACAATCCCGATCACGGTTTTTGCCGCGACTGCCTGACGTTTCAGCGCAGCCAGACGAGCCGCTGCGAGCGCTGCGGCAGCCCCCGGCTTGCGCGTCATCCCGAGCTTTACCGGCTGCATCTGGCCCATATCGATTGCGACGCCTTCTATGCGGCAATCGAAAAGCGCGACAATCCGGTGCTCAAGGACAAGCCGCTGATCATCGGCGGCGGCAAGCGCGGCGTGGTCTCCACCGCATGCTACATCGCCCGCATCCAGGGCGTCCGCTCGGCCATGCCGATGTTCAAGGCGCTCGAAGCCTGCCCGGAGGCGGTGGTCATCAGCCCCAACATGGAGAAATTCGTCCGCGTCGGCCGCGAGGTGCGCGCCATGATGCAGGCGCTGACGCCGCTGGTCGAGCCGCTGTCGATCGACGAGGCGTTTCTCGACCTCGCCGGCACCGAACGGCTGCACGGCCTGCCACCCGCTGTGGTGCTGGCGCGCTTTGCGCTGGCGGTCGAGAAGGAGATCGGCATCACCGTTTCGGCCGGCCTGTCCTACTGCAAGTTCCTCGCCAAGATAGCGTCGGACTTCCGTAAACCGCGCGGCTTCTCGGTCATCGGCGAAGCCGAGGCGGTCGGCTTCCTGGCGGCGCAGCCGGTGACCATGATCTGGGGTGTCGGCAAGGCGTTCAACGCAACGCTGGAGCGTGACGGCATCCGCACCATCGGCCAGCTGCAGCAGATGGATCGCGGCGACCTCATGCGCCGCTATGGCACGATGGGCGACCGGCTCTACCACCTTTCGCGCGGCGAGGATGTCCGCCGCGTCGATCCCGATCAGGACGCCAAGAGCGTATCGGCCGAAACCACCTTCGACACCGACATCGCGTCGCTGGAGGAACTGATCGCGGTTCTCAGGGGGCTTTCGGAAAAGGTTTCGGCACGGCTGAAAAAGTCAGGCATTGCCGGGCGCACCGTGGTGCTGAAACTGAAGAGCCAGGATTTCAAGCTGCGCACGCGCAATCGCCAGCTCGGCGACCCGACCCGGCTCGCCGACCGCATCTTTCAGACTGGGGTGGAGCTTCTGCGCAAGGAAACCGACGGCACGAAGTATCGGCTGCTCGGCATCGGCGTCAGCGACCTCTCGGACGATGACAAGGCCGACCCGCCCGATCTGGTCGACATCCAGTCGCGCAAGCGCGCCATGGCTGAAGGCGCCATCGATGCCTTGCGCGACAAGTTCGGCCGCAAAGCGGTGGAAACCGGCTACACATTCGGCAAGGGCCGCGATGCCCATCCGCCGGAGCCGCTCGAAGATTGATTTTCGTCAGGTGCGCTGCAAGTCTATCCTGCTCGTCACCACGCTCTTGCCGGTTTTCGGGTCGGTGTCGATGACGGTCAGCCGCATGCCGTTCTCGCCGCGTTTCTCGACCTTCATCTGCGCCCTTCGGTCGCCATTGACCTCCTTGGCCCAGCGAATGCCCAGGTTGATCGCATTGCCCGAACGGCTGCCGTTGAGTTGCGCCGGTCCCGTGCGAGAGCCGACATAGGTGCCGCTGTATTTGGCACCTGTAACTTTCAGATTGGCGCTGATGGCCCGCGACACCACAATGAGACCGCGGCAATTTCCATCCAGCGATAGCGAGGTTGAGGTCGCATTCGACTTGAAGCTGCACGATACGCTGACGTTCGGAGCATCCGTGGTTACCTGGACAGTGCCCTTGCCGGCGAAATTGCCCTTGAACGACTGGAGAAATTGGGTCTCGTCGGCATGTGCTGCGCCTGCCGCAACCAATAGACCGCCGGTAAGCGCGAATTGCGCGAAGGATCTCATCGAAGCTCTCCTTGTCGTTTCGAAAAAAGGCGGGGCGATCCACGAGCACGGCTGACCATCGGGACTCAACGCCACCTACCGTTTCAGGTTCCGTCCGCCACATGACTGTTTTACAACATCGAGCCAGTCGCGACTGGCCCAGAAGAATGCCTTGGCTAGCGGTTGCGGCAGAGGTGCTGGCCTGCGACATAGCGCGAATGGCACCCACCCCCTCGATCCCCAAGGCCGCGTTCTGGATGGCGCTGTCTATCGCCTCGTTCCTTGGCATGACGGTCGCCGGCCGGGCCACGACAGCGGAGCTCAACGTCTTCCAAGTGCTGGAGTTGCGCTCCGTGATCGGCTTCTTCATCCTGCTGCCGCTGGTGATGATGAGTGGCGGCTTTCAAGCCATGCGCACGCAGCGCCCGGTTGCCCATATCGCCCGCAACGTCATCCATTACACGGGCCAGGCGGCATGGCTCTACGCCCTCACCTTGATTCCGCTGGCCGTGTTGATCTCGATCGAATTCACCACTCCGATCTGGACAGCTATCCTGGCGGTGATCTTTCTGGGCGAAAGGCTGAACCGGCCCAAGTTGGCAGCGATCGCGCTGGGGCTGATAGGCGTGGTGATCATCGTGCGCCCCGGTGTCGGTTCGGTCGATCCTGGACATCTGGTCGTGCTGGGCGCCGCGGCCTGCTTCGGCATCTCGGTGGTCACCGTCAAGTCGCTGACCCGGACGGACAGCGTCGTACGCATCATCTGCTGGATGCTGATTGTCCAGTCGGTGGTCGGTCTCATCCCGGCGCTCTATGCGTGGCGCAACCCGCCACTGGAGCTATGGCCATGGATCGTGCTGATCGCCTTCACCGGCATGTCGTCGCATTTCTGTATGGCCCGAGCGCTTGGCTATGCCGACGCGACCATCGTCTCGCCGATGGATTTTCTACGCGTGCCGCTATCGGCACTGATCGGCTGGCTGCTCTATAGCGAGCAGATCGACGCCTTCACCGCCGGCGGCGCGCTGCTGATCCTGATGGGCAATCTGCTCAATCTGCAGCGCAGGCAGATAAAGCCGGCCGAAGTGGCGGCGTCGTAGTCCCGCCGGCCGTCAGTTCCCTTCGTCGGGTATGTTGAGAAGATGGCCGCAGGCCTTGCAATGCACGGCGTCCGGCTCGTGCCGCCGCAAGCCGCACTGCGGACAGGGAAACAACACCTTGGCTGGCCGGAAGATCGCCTGAGCCAGTCTGACAAACAGCGATATGCCGATGATCATGGTGACGATTGCCGTCAGCTTGCCGGCCATGCCCGGCAGCACGATGTCGCCGAAGCCGGTCGTCGTCACCGTGGCGACAGTGAAATAAAGCGCGTCGATATAGTTTTCCAGACCGGCGCCAGTGCGAAAGAAGAACGTGTAGACGAAGCCCGTGATGACGAACAGGAAGGTCAAAAGGTTGATGACCGCGTGGCTAGCCTCTCGCCACGGCCGCAGTCCTCGCATCTCGAAATGCCGCCAGAGCGAACCGCTGCGTGACAGCGACCACAGCCGCAGGATGCGCAGGAAGGCGAGATTGGCGAACGCCGTTGGCATCAGCAGCGTCAAGAGGATGAAGACATCGACCCACGAGGTCGGCTGCTTCATCAGCCGCAGCATGTTCTTGGAGGCAAGCAGGCGGGCAGCGAGGTCCGCGGCAACCAGCGCGGCCGCCGAATAGTCGAGCCAGAGGAATGACGGCTTGTCCTGGAGAACCGGCGTCGCGATGAAGAAGGCGATGATGGCGAGGTCGATGACGATGGCCACCAGTTGGAACCGGAAAGCGGCCGGCGTGCGCCCATGATAAAGCCTGCGCAGCCGGTCACGCAGCCGCGCCAAGACTGAAACCGCCTGCGACCCATTCCTCTGCGCCGGCTTCATGCTGACTGCGCCGGCGTTGGCGGCAGCGACCGCCCGGCTGATTGCCGCGCGCCGAAAAGAGCGGGGGTCACACCAATTCCACTTCGACCACGCCCGGCACCGCGCGCATCGCCGAGGCGATCTGCGGCGAGATACGGTAGCGGTTCGGCAGCTCTATCTCGATTTCACCCTCGCCTTCTTCCTTGATCAGCACGAAACTGACCTGGCCTTCGCCCCTGACGGTCAGTTGGCCGGCCAGCGTGTTGATCGGCGTGGCGTTGCGCACGAAGATACGCAGCGCCTTCTGGATGCGACTTGCCTCATCCTCCAGCGACTGCACCGAGTTGATGCGCAGATTGACGCCTTCCGGCCTGTCCTCGGCCGCAACGGTGATGACGACGGAGCGGCCGGCCTCGAGCAGGTCGCGATACTGTGCCAGTCCTTCCGAAAACAGCACGGCTTCGTACTGGCCTGACGTATCCGAAAAGGCGATGACGCCCATCTTGTTGCCGGTGCGCGTCTTGCGTTCCTGCTTGGATGTCACCGTGCCGGCCAGACGGCCGGCGGCGGCACCGCGTTTGACGGCCGCCGAGAACTCGGCCCACGTCTGCACCCGCATCTTCTGCAGGGCCGCCTTGTACTCGTCGAGCGGGTGGGCCGAGAGGTAGAAGCCGACCACCTGGAATTCACGATGCAGCCGGTCGGCGGCGAGCCACGGCTCTGTCGCCGGCAGATTGAGTGCCTGCGACTGGGCGCCGAGCGAGGCGCCGAAGATGTCGTGCTGTCCGGAAACCGCGTTCTGCTGCGCCAGCGACGCCAGTCCCATCATGCGTTCCACGCCCGCCATCATCGACGCGCGGTCGTGGCCGAAGCAGTCGAGCGCGCCGGCCATGATCAGGCTTTCGAAGACGCGCTTGCCGACGATCTTGGGATCGACCCGCTCGCAGAAATCGGCGAGGCTCTTGAACGGCTTTTCGCCACGCTGGGCAACGATGTGCTCGACCGCCGCGTCGCCGACGCCCTTGAGCGCTGCCAGCGAATAATAGATGCGGTTCTCACCGACCTCGAAGGGGCGAAAGCTCGATGTCACGGACGGCGCCAGCACCTCGATGCCGAGGCGCAGCGCGTCCTGGCGGAAATCGGCGAGCTTGTCGGTGTTGCCCATGTCGAGCGTCATCGACGCCGCCAGGAACTCGACCGGATAATGCGCCTTGAGATAGGCGGTCTGGTATGAAACCACCGCATAGGCGGCGGCGTGCGATTTGTTGAAACCATAGTCGGCGAACTTGGCCAGCAGGTCGAAAATGAAGTCGGCTTGCGGCTTGCCGACGCCACGCTCGACCGCGCCGGAGACGAAGCGCTCGCGCTGCTTGTCCATCTCGGCGCGAATCTTCTTGCCCATGGCGCGGCGCAGCAGATCGGCTTCGCCGAGCGAGTAGCCCGACAGCTCCTGCGCGATCTGCATCACCTGTTCCTGGTAGACGATGACGCCTTGCGTCTCCTTCACCAGATGGTCGATCTTGGGATGGATCGAGGCCATCTCCTCCTCGCCATGCTTGCGGGCGTTATAAGTCGGGATGTTTTCCATCGGGCCGGGTCGATACAGTGCGACCAGCGCGATGATGTCCTCGATGCAGTCGGGCCGCATGCCGATCAGCGCCTTGCGCATGCCGGCACTTTCCACCTGGAACACGCCGACCACTTCGCCGCGCGACAGCATGGCGTAGGTCTCGGGATCGTCGAGCGGGATGGTTGCCAGGTCGATCTCGATGCCGCGCCGGCGGATCAGCTTCACCGCCGTCTCCAGCACGGTCAGCGTCTTCAGGCCGAGGAAATCGAACTTCACCAACCCGGCCTGCTCGACATATTTCATGTTGAACTGGGTGACGGGCATGTCCGAGCGCGGATCGCGGTACATCGGCACCAGCTCCGAGAGCGGCCGGTCGCCGATGACGATGCCGGCGGCGTGCGTCGAGGCATGGCGGTAGAGGCCTTCCAGCTTCTGCGCCATGTCGAGCAGCGTCTGGACGATCGGCTCCCTCTCGGCCTCTTCGGCAAAGCGCGGCTCGTTGGCGATGGCGTCGGCGAGCTTGACCGGATTGGCCGGATTCTGCGGCACCATCTTGGAGAGCTTGTCGACCTGGCCATAGGGCATTTGCAGGACGCGGCCGACGTCGCGCAGCACGGCGCGCGCCTGCAGCGTACCGAAGGTGATGATCTGGCCGACCTGGTCGCGGCCGTATTTCTGCTGGACGTAGCGGATGACCTCCTCGCGCCGATCCTGACAGAAGTCGATGTCGAAGTCGGGCATCGACACGCGGTCGGGATTGAGAAAGCGCTCGAACAGCAGCGAGAAGCGCAGCGGATCAATGTCGGTGATGGTGGTCGAATAGGCGACCAGCGAGCCTGCGCCCGAACCGCGGCCAGGCCCGACCGGAATGCCTTGCGCCTTGGCCCATTTGATGAAGTCGGCAACGATCAGGAAGTAGCCGGGAAACTTCATCTTGGTGATAATGCCAAGCTCGAAGTTCAACCGCTCGCGGTATTGCTCGACCGTATAGCCCGCGGTCGGGCCATGCATGGCAAGGCGCGCGTCGAGCCCCTCATGGGCCTGGCGGGCCAGTTCGTCGGCTTCCGCCTGCACGGCGGCGTCATTGTCGGCGACATCGCCGCCGGTGAAGCGCGGCAGGATCGGATTGCGGTTCTTCGGGTAATAGGAGCAGCGCAGCGCGATCTCGACAGTGTTGTCGATCGCCTCCGGCAGGTCGGCAAAGAGCCTTGCCATATCGGCCTGGCTGCGCAGGAAATTGTCGGGCGACAGCCGGCGACGGTTGTCGGCGGCGACGACCGATCCCTCGGCAATGGCAATCAGCGCGTCATGTGCGTCATAGTCGTCGCGAGAGGAAAAGAACGCCTCGTTGGTGGCGACCAGCGGCAGTTCATGGGCATAGGCCAGATCGATCGAGGATTTTTCGATCAGGCGATCGTAGCCGGAAACCCGGTCAAGCTCGACATAGAGCCGGTCGCCGAACATCTCCTTGAGAGTCAAAAGCCGGGCTTCGGCCAGATCGCGGCGATCTTCCTTGAGCGCGGTGCCGATCGGTCCGCGCGGTCCGCCGCTGAGGCAGATCAACCCGTCACAATAGCTTTCCATCATTTCGGTGGTCAGGTGCACGGCTTCGCCCGGCGGCGTTTCGAGGTAGACGCGGCTGACCAGCCTGACCAGATTGGAATAGCCCGCCTCGGTCGCGGCAAGCAGGACGACCGGCCGCATATCGGGACCTTGCCGTCGGCGGTCGCGCTGGCCATCGCTGTTTTCGCCGGAAAAGGCGAGCGCCGTCTGGCAGCCGATGATCGGCTGGATGCCGTCCTTCACCGCCTTCTGCGCGAATTCGAGCGCGCCAAACAGGTTGTTGGTGTCGGTAACGGCGATGGCCGGGGCTTCGTCCTTGACCGCATGAGCCACCACCTTGCCGATCTGCAAGGCGCCTTCCAGCAGCGAATAGGCCGAATGCACGCGCAAATGGACGAAGGGCCGCGCCGGCGCCTCCGGCCGCGCCAAAGCAATCGCCGCTTCTCGCTTCAAGGGATCGCGGGGGAGTTTTTCGTCGGCCATGGTGCTGCGTGAAGGTCCTTGAGTCGATGGAGATGTATTGTCCGGGACCGCGCGATGCCAGTCCAGTACAAACCACTGCTGATCACAGGCTGCCTGCCCGGCTGGCCCTAAGCAAACTCCATGATCACAGCGTCGACAGCCAGGCTGTCGCCAGGCTTGGCGTTGAGTTTGGAGACGACAAGGTCGCGTTCGGCACGCAGCACGTTTTCCATCTTCATCGCTTCGACCACAGCCAATGTCTCGCCTGCCTTGACCTCCTGGCCTTCGGCAACGGCAATCGACACGACAAGGCCGGGCATCGGGCAAAGCAGCAGCTTCGACGTGTCCGGCGCCACCTTTTCGGGCATCAGCCTTTCCAGTTCGGCGGTGCGCGGCAGCATGGCGCGCGCGGTCACCGACATGCCTTTCCAGGCGATGCGAAAGCCATTGGCGACCGGCCTGACCTGAGCCGTAACCTTGCGCTTGCCGACCGTACCGCGCCAGACCAGATCGCCCGGCCGCCAGTCGGATGCAACGGTCAGCGCCTTGCCGCCCGCGATCGACAGATCGACTTCCATCGGAATGGAAATCATGCCCTCGATGATGGACGCCGACAGATAGTCATCATCGATCTTCACGACCCAGCCGCGCTTCAGCGCTCCCGAATGCGGCGCCAGGCGCCCGCCCAGCCGGTCAAGCCGATCACGTCGCAGCAGTTCCACTGCGGTCGCGATCGACGCCAGCACCGCTTTCTCGTCGTCGTTCGGCACGACCGGCGCGAAACCGTCGGGATATTCCTCCGATATGAAAGCGGTCGATATCCGCCCTTCCCGCCAACGCTGATGCTGCATCAAGGCAGCCAGGAACGGAATGTTGTGCTCGATTCCGTCGACGACGAAGCTGTCGAGCGCTTCCGACATGGCATCGATGGCTTCCAGACGCGTCGGCGCCCAGGTGCACAGCTTGGCGAGCATCGGATCGTAGAACATCGAGATTTCGGAGCCTTCGGTGACGCCGGTGTCGTTGCGGATGACGACATCGCCGAATTGTCCTTCCTCCGGCGGCCGGTAGCGCGTCAGCCGGCCGATCGAAGGCAGGAAATTGCGGTAAGGGTCTTCGGCATAGAGCCGGCTTTCCACCGCCCAGCCGTTCAGCTCGATGTCGCTTTGCTTCAGGCCAAGCTTTTCGCCGGCGGCGACGCGGATCATCTGCTCGACCAGATCGATGCCGGTGATGAGCTCCGTCACCGGGTGCTCGACCTGCAATCGTGTATTCATTTCAAGGAAATAGAAGTTCTTGTCATTGTCGACGATGAATTCGACCGTGCCGGCGCTCTGGTAGTCGACGGCCTTGGCCAGCGCCACAGACTGCTCGCCCATGGCCTTGCGTGTCGCTGCGTCCAGGAATGGCGACGGCGCCTCTTCGGCGACCTTCTGGTTGCGTCGCTGGATCGAGCATTCGCGCTCGCCGAGATAGAGCGCGTTGCCATGCGCGTCGGCCAGCACCTGGATTTCGATGTGGCGCGGATCGACGACGAATTTCTCGATGAAGAGACGATCGTCGCCGAACGAACTCTTGGCTTCCGAGCGCGCGCGGTCGAAGCCATCGCGCACTTCGGCTTCGCTCCAGGCGATGCGCATGCCCTTGCCGCCGCCGCCGGCCGAAGCCTTGATCATCACGGGATAACCGATTTCGCCGGCGATCTTTTCGGCATGATCGGCATTCTCGATGACGCCGAGCCAGCCGGGCACGGTGGAAACCTTGGCGGCGTTGGCGAACTTCTTCGATTCGATCTTGTCGCCCATCGCCTTGATCGCCTTGGGCTTCGGGCCGATGAAAATGATGCCTTCCGCTTCCAGCGCCTCACAGAAGGCCGCCCGCTCGGACAGGAATCCGTAGCCGGGGTGCACGGCCTGGGCTCCCGTCTCCTTGCACGCGGCGATGATCTTTTCAGGGACGAGATAGCTCAGCGCGGCTGGCGAAGGCCCGATATGCACCGCCTCGTCGGCCATCTCGACATGCACGGCGTCGCGATCGGCATCGGAATAGACCGCGACCGTGGCAATGCCCATCTTGCGCGCCGTCTTGATGACGCGGCAGGCAATTTCGCCGCGATTGGCGATCAGGATCTTGGTGAACATGCGAAATGTCATCCCTCGGGTCGGCCGTTCCTTTTATGGCCTGTGCTTGCAGGGTCAAGCCGACCATGCAATTCACTGCCTTTCAATCGACTTGCGATTCCAATTCATCGCTGTGGCCCAGTCGGGGAGCCAGCTGCCAGTTGATCGTGTCGGCAAAACCTGAAACCTTGGAAAAAAATTCGCATTGGAGGACGCCTGATGAAAACCCGCGCCGCTGTCGCTGTTGCCGCCGGAAAGCCGCTGGAGATCATGGAGGTCGACCTCGAGGGCCCGCGCGAGGGCGAAGTGCTGGTCGAGATCAAGGCGACAGGCATTTGCCACACCGATGAATTCACGCTGTCGGGCGCCGATCCGGAAGGTCTGTTTCCGGCCATCCTCGGCCATGAGGGCGCCGGCGTCGTCGTCGATGTCGGCAAGGGTGTCACCTCGCTCAAGAAGGGCGACCACGTCATCCCGCTCTATACGCCCGAATGCCGCCAGTGCCCGTCCTGCCTGTCGAGAAAGACGAACCTCT